>NZ_LWLS01000064.1 GCF_001905095.1 Micromonospora sp. CB01531 | reverse complement strand
CTCAAAGAACAACCACACACCATCCAGCAACCCCACATTCGCAGGGCCACCATCCGGGGCATTTCGTTCACCGCGACCGCCGCTCTCGCGCCGGGCACTTTTACTACGTTACCCGGTGGTTTCTGCCGTGTCAAACCGCTGTTTGGCGGTTCGTCGTGCTTCCACCCCTTTACCGGGCACCCCGATTCGACCGGCTCGCGCCGGGCGCCTCGTGGATTTCGGCAGGACGGCCGCCGCGCTTGCTCGCCCGTGTCCCTGCCGGCCAGTAACCTTACCCGGTCGGTTCCGCCTCGCCAAATCCGCCTCGCGGCGAATCCGGGGCACCACCCGGGTCCAGGTCAGACGGAGAGAACCATCCGATCCTGGCGGTCATTTCCGCGCTCCGGCCTTTTGGGCTTTCGCCCTGTTTCGTCCGTTCCGCGCTGGCAGAGAGAAAGTTACGCGCCCAGCGGTTTGATCGTCAAATCCGCTGGGCGCGTCCCACGTCACATTGTCGAGATACGACTATTTGCGCAGCTCAACACCCGCGAAGGAACGCTTCCCCCGGCGCAGCACCAGGTACCGCCCGTGCAGCAGGTCGTCCGCCGACACTGCCGCGTCGACGTCCGTCACCCGGGTGTTGTTGACGTACGCGCCGCCTTCGGCGATCACCCGGCGCGCCTCCTTCATGCTCGGCACCAGCCCGGACTCCTTGAGCAGGCCGGCGACGTCCGGCAGCTCGGCCAGGTGGACCAGGCCGGCCTCGGTCAACGCGGCGCGCAGGGTCGCCGGGGTCAGCTCCTCGAGCGAACCCCGGCCGAAGAGCGCCTGGCTGGCGGCGACCGCCTGGGCCATCTCCCGCTCGCCGTGCACCAGCGCGGTCAGCTCCTCGGCGAGCGCCCGCTGGGCGAGGCGGGCCTGGGGCCGTTCCTCGGTCGCCTTCTCCAGCTCCTCCAACTCCTCCCGCGAGCGGAAGCTGAAGTAGCGCAGGTAGCGGACGACGTCGCGGTCGTCGGCGTTGACCCAGAACTGGTAGAAGGCGTAGGGGCTGGTCATCTCCGGGTCGAGCCACACGGAGCCGCCCTCGGTCTTGCCGAACTTGGTGCCGTCCGACTTGGTGACCAGCGGCGTGGTGAAGGCCTCCACCGGCCCGGCGCCACGCCGGCGGATGTAGTCGACCCCGGCGGTGATGTTGCCCCACTGGTCCGAGCCGCCGTACTGGAGCTGGCAGCCGTGCCGGCGGTGCAGCTCGAAGAAGTCGTTGGCCTGCAGCAGCTGGTAGCTGAACTCGGTGAAGCTGATGCCGGTCTCCAGCCGGGCCTTGACCACCTCGCGGGCCAGCATCTTGTTCACCGGGAAGTGCTTGCCGACATCCCGGAGGAACTCGACCACCGACATCTCGCCGGTCCAGTCCAGGTTGTTGACCAGTCGGGCCGCGTTATCCCCGGTGTACGAGACGAACGGGGCGAGCTGGTCGTGGATGCGCTGGACCCAGCCCGCCACCACCTCGGGCGGGTTGAGGGTGCGCTCGGCGGTCTCCTTCGGGTCGCCAATCTGGCCGGTGGCGCCGCCGACCAGCAGCAGCGGCCGGTGCCCGGCGAGCTGGAGCCGGCGCGCGGTGATGACCTGCATGAGGTGGCCGACGTGCAGGCTGGGCGCGGTCGGATCGAAGCCCACATAGAAGGTGGCCGTCCCGCCGTCGAGCAGCTCGCGCAGCTCGTCAAGGCCGGTCGAGTCCTGGATCAGGCCCCGCCACTGCAGGTCTTCGGTCAGGGAGTCCCGCCCCTGCGGGAGGTTGCTGTCGGTCACGGCTACCGATTCTCCCCCATCACCGGCCCGGACCCGTACCGGGTTTGCCCACGCCCGGGCGACTAGGCTGGCGCTCCACCGAGAGCGAGGAGGGCTGCCGTGGAGAAGCCGGACCTGACCGGGGGCTTCGTGGCCCTGCTGGGCCTGAAGTTCGACGAGGTCAGCGGAGACCGGGTGGTGATCCGCTGGCAGGTCCGCCCGGAGCTGCACCAGCCGTACGGGATCCAGCACGGCGGGGTCTACTGCGCGGTGGTGGAGACGGCGGCCAGCATCGGCGGCGCGCTCTGGCTGGGCGACAAGGGCCAGGTGGTGGGCGTGTCCAACCAGACGGACTTCCTGCGCGCGGTGCGGGACGGCGAGCTCACCGCGGTGGGCACCCCGATCCACCGGGGCCGGAGCCAGCAGCTCTGGCTGGTGGAGATCACCGACGGGGACGGCCGGCTGGTCTCCCGCGGTCAGGTGCGTCTGCAGAACCTCACCGCCGCCTGACCCCGGACGGGTGCCGGGCGACGGCGCTGCCGGAGCCGGCGCGGGCGACGGCCTGGTCGATTCACCCTAAAAGAGATACTTGACGCCGATATCGTCGCGTCGATGAGATCACCCGCTCCCGACCCGACGTGAGGAAGCTCCTCGCCGCCACCCTCGGCGTCCTGTCCGCCATCGGCGGCTTCGTCGACATCGGCGACCTGGTGGCGGCGAGCCAGGCCGGCGCCCGGTTCGGCATGGCCCACGCGTGGGTGCTGGTCGTCGGGGTGCTGGGCATCTGCGCGTACGCGGAGATGGCCGGCCGGATCGCGGCGGTGAGCGGCCGGGCCGTGTTCGACCTGGTCCGGGAGCGGCTGGGGCCGCGGGTGGCGCTGCTCAACCTGGTCGCCTCCTACCTGGTCACGGTGGTCACCCTCGCCGCGGAGCTGGGCGGGGTGGCGCTGGCCCTGCAACTGGCGACCGGGCTCAGCTACCTGCTCTGGGTGCCGGTGGCCGCGGTCGCGGTCTGGCTGGTGCTGTGGCGGATGCGCTTCGCGCTGATGGAGCGGGTGTTCGGGCTGGCCGGGTTGGCGCTGCTGGTATTCGCGGTCGCACTGTTCGCCCTGCCCACCGACTGGGTGCGCCTCGGCCACGAGGCGCTGTATGTCAGCTCCGCCGGGGCGGGCTGGTCGGTGTACTGGTTCGTGGCGGTGGCGCTGTTCGCCTCCACGGTCAGCCCGTACGAGGTGTTCTTCTTCTCCTCCGGCGGGGTGGAGGAGAAATGGACCGCCGCCGACCTGGCCGACGCGCGGTCGAGCGTGCTGATCGGCTTCCCGGTCGGTGGGTTCCTGGCGCTGTCGCTGCTCGCCGTCGCGGCCGTGGCGTACCACCCGTCCGGGACGGCGCTGAACAGCCTCGACCAGGTGGCCCGGCCGGTGGCGACCGCGCTGGGCGGAGCCGGGCTGGCGGTCGCGGTGCTGGCGTTCTTCGCGGTTACCTTCGGCGCCGCGCTGGAGACCGGGCTGTCCGCCGCGTACGCGGTGGCGCAGTACTTCGGCTGGCAGTGGGGCAAGCGGGTCACCCCCCGGGAGGCGGCCCGGTTCCACACCGTGCTGCTGGTCAGCGTGCTGCTCGGGGTGCTGATGCTGCTGACCACCATCGACCCGGTGCAGCTCACCGAGTACATGCTGGTGCTCAGCGCGGTGGTGCTGCCGCTGACGTACCTGCCGATCCTGGTGGTGGCCAACGACCGCAACTACCTGGGCGACCGGGTCAACGGCCGGTGGATCAACCTGCTCGGGGCGGTGTTCCTGCTGCTCATCGTCGCCGCGTCGGTGGCGGCGATCCCGTTGGCGATCATCACGAGGATGGGACAGTGAGGCTCCAGCTGGCCAAGCAGCTGCTCGACCGGCAGATCGTCGACCGGGACGGCCGGCTGGTCGGCCGGGTCGACGACATCGCGTTCGCGATCGACGCCGAGGGGGTGCCGTACGTGGACTGCCTGCTCTCCGGGCACGGCGTGCTGGGGCAGCGGATCGGCGGCCGGATCGGGCGGTTCCTGGTGTCGATCGCCGAGCGGTTCGCCGAGGAGGTGCCGGTGCCGCCGCGACGCATCCCGCTCGCCCAGGTCGCCGAGGTGGACAGCGCGGTACGCCTGCGCTGCCGGGCGGCCGACCTGCCGCCGTCCCCCACGGAGTCCTGGCTGCGCCGGCACATGATCGACCGGATCCCGGGGGCGGATCATGCGCGCCGGTGAGCTGCTCGGCCGGATGGCGTACGACCTGCACGGGCGGCGGCTGGGCCGGGTGGTCGACGTGGTGGTGCGCGGCGGCTGGCCGCCGGACCAGCTGCGTATCACCGACGTGATCGTCGCCGGCCACTGGTGGACCCGGGTGGTCGGACGCCTGATCGCGCCGGAGCTGCACCCGTCGGGACCGTGGCTGCTGCGCGCCGCCGCCCGGGTCCTCGGCCGGAGCACCCACCAGTTCCCCGCTGACCGGGTGCGGCTGGTCCCGCCGGTCCCGGACTTCCCGTTCGGCCCGCCGTCCGGGCCGCCGGACCGCACCGGCTGAGGCGGCCCGGTCGGCACCGGCGGGTCGGTGCCCATCGGGCGGGCAGGCGGGCGGATCCTCCGCCGCGCGCCGGATCCGCTCCCCCGGCTACCCGCGCTGCCCGGCCGGGGCTGCGGGCAGGTCCAGCACGAACGCGTCACCCTCCCGGTTGAAGCCGAGCCGGTGGTAGTACGGGGCGACCATGCCGGGCGGGCTGACCACCCGGCGGAAGCCGCGGTCGGTGAAGAGGCGGCTGCGCCGGTAGACGAACTCGCCCGGCGTGAAGTCGCGGAACGGCGGGGTGACGTAGTCGAGGTCGACCTGGGCCACCCCGTCGGCCTCGGCGTGCGACACCACCACGCCGACCACCTCGTCGGCGCGGACCACGAGGAACGCCGAGCGGTCGGCACCGGCCGGGTCCCAGCGGAAGGCGGGGTTGAACCGGGCGATGTCGGCGGCGTGCACCCGCAGCGTGTGGGCCAGGAAGGCGTCCTCGGTGCCCACCTCGACCACCTGATAGGTCTGCTCGTCGTGCCGGGTGGCCAGCAGCTTCCGCAGGTACCAGACGTTGATCACGGCGAGCACCACGTTCAGCCCGACCATGGGCCACACGTGCACGGCGGCGTTGTAGCCGATCAGGATGAGGCAGCCGACGAGGTTGAGGGCACGCAGCCGCAGGATGCGCGTCTGCAGCAGCGACCAGACCAGCAGCGCGGAGCCGGCCCAGCCGACGAGTTCCAGCCAGTTCACCCGGGGAAGACTAGTGGTCGCGCTGGTCAGCCGCCTCGGCGGGCAGCTCCAGCACGTACTCCTCGACCTCGGTGCCGCGGCCGTTGGCGTACCCGGAGTCCGCACCGACCACCACGAAGCCGCACTTGCGGAGCACGGCGAGCGAGGCGGCGTTGTCCTTGGCGGCGCGGGCGTGCACCGGACGCTGCGGCAGCTCACGCAGCAGCGCGGCGAGCGCGGCGGTCGCGTGGCCCCGGCCCCAGCGGCGCGGATCGATCCAGTAGCTGACCTCGGTGCGCTCCCCCACCGGGAAGGCGGTCACGCGCCCGACCACCTCCCCGTCGACCGTCACGGTCCGGAGGATGATGCGCGGGTCGGCGCGGATGCGCGTCCAGTGGTCGTCGAAGGCGGCCCGGTCGGCCGGGTCCTTCGGGCCGAACGCGGCCATCCAGTTGGCCTGCGGATCCTGCTCGTGGCGAAAGAACGCGGGCAGGTCGTCGTCGCGCACCGGGCGGAGCCGCATCTCACTGGTCACCGCCGGAGGATACGCGGACCGACCGACAGGTTCGGACCGGCTGGCGAACGGGCGACGTCACCCGGGCGGTGGACCGGCGCCCGGACCCCGCCCCGGACGCCGAGTGGGAGCGGAGGATTCGTCGGGTGAAGAGGATGACCCACTGCCGGCACCGGCCGGCATTCCCGATGCGTACCCCCGGAGCCTCCGTCACGGGCCCGATGCTGGCCGGCCCGCGGGCCCTGGGCCCGACGGCGGCCGCGCCGCTGGCGCTCGCCGCGGCGGCGCTCGGTGCCGTCGCGGTCGGCACGCTGGCGATCGGTCGGCTGGCGATCCGCCGGGCGGTCATCAAGGAGCTGCGCATCGGCCGGCTGGAGGTGGACGAGCTGGTCGTGCGGCGGACCGACGGCGGTCAGCCGGTGGGCGGCAGCGTCGTCTGATAGCCGTACAGCTCCAACAGGCGGACCCGGGAGGCCTGCAGCCGGTCCACCACCACACTCATGAAGCGGGTGGTGAGCTGCCGGCCGAGCGCGTCGTCGGACTCCATCAGCCGGCGTACCCCGGCGGCCTGGAACTCGACGGCGAGGCTGCGCCGCACGGCCACCGCCCCGAACTGCCACCGGTACGGCGGGAAGAGCCAGGACCAGCCGACCACCCCGCCCGCGCCGATCGTCTCGATCCCCACGTCACCGCGACCGGGCACCGGGAAGTCCAGCGCCACCTCGCCGCCGCGGACCAGCCAGAACCGCTCCGCCGGCTGCCCGGCGCGGAACAGCCGGTGCCCGGGGTGCCACACGACGGGGCGGGCGTGACCGGTCAGCGGGGGCAGCCACTCCGGCGGCAGCCCGGCGAGGAACGGATGCGCGCGGAGCATCTCCAGCGGAGTCATCAGTCTCACCCCCGTCCACGGTGCGGGTCGACGGTCCTGGATCCATTGGACCTCGCCCCGGCCGGGATCGTCAGGGCCGAAGGTCCCGGGTCGCGGAGGCGCACCGCCTCTGCCGGCCGATCCCGCTCGGGAGCAGCCTGGGGGTGGACGTATGACCGACAAGACCGGCGGCCTGAGCCGATCGAAGGGATGCCGATGAACCGACCTGTCGTGGTGGGGGTCGACGGATCACCGACCAGCCTGACCGCCGCCGAGCACGCCGCGCGGGCGGCCGTCCAGCGGTCCCGGCCGCTGCACCTGGTGCACGGCTACCTGCACCCGCTCGGCTACGGCGTGCCACTCAACCCGTACGACCTCGGCGTGCCGGCACCGACCGAGGCGGCGCGGAAGATGCTCGAACAGGTGGCCGGCGACCTGACCGACCGGCATCCGGGCCTGCGGGTGGAGGTACGCCAGGTGGCCGGCGGTCCGGGCGCCACGCTGGTCGAGGAGTCCCGCCGGGCCGACCTGGTGGTGGTGGGCAGCCGCGGGATGGGCGGGTTCGCCGGGCTGCTGCTCGGCTCGGTCAGCGGCCAGGTCGCCCAGCACGGGCACTGCCCGGTGCTGGTGGTCCGCCCGGCCGAGCAGCCGATCCCGGTCGACGGACCGGTGCTGGTCGGCGTGGACGGCTCCGAGTCGGGCGGGCTCGCCGTCCGGCTAGCCGCCGACGAGGCGGACCGCCGCGACACCGACCTCGTGCTGGTGCACGTCCGGCCGCCCGAGCGGGCCGGCACGGTGCCGGAGCAGGCGGCCGAGTCCGCGGCGGCCGGGCAGGCCGAGTCGGCCGAGCTGCTGGCCCGGGCGGCGGCCCAGGTCCACGCGGACCATCCGGTGCTGACGGTGGTCGAGCGGCCGGTCCGGGCCGCCTCCCCGGAGCAGGCCCTGGTCGAGGCGAGCGGGGAGGCGGCGCTGGTGGTGGTCGGGTCGCGGGGCCGCGGCGGCTTCGCCGGACTGCTGCTCGGGTCGGTCAGCCAGGCGCTGGTGCTGCACGCGCACTGCCCGGTGCTGGTGGCCCATCCGTACGAGCGGGCGGAGTGAGGACCGCCGGGGACAGGCCGGTCAGACCGGGTCCCGGCCGGCGAGCAGGTCCTCGAAGGTGGTGGTGAGGGCGAACGGGTCGGCCGGGCCGGTCGCGACCGGGCGGCGGTCCACCTGCTCCGCCAACTCGATCCCGGCCCGCCGGATGCGGGCCCGCAGGGCACCGTCGGCGCTCTCGCCGGACCAGTCCTCCGGCGCCGCGTAGACCACCGTCGGCACCACCACCGCCCGCAGGTAGGCGAACATCGGCCGGACCGCGTGCTCCAGGGCGAGCGAGTGCCGGGCGGTGCCCCCGGTGGCGCCGATCAGCACCGGCCGGTCGGCCAGGGCGTCCCGGTCCACCACGTCGAAGAACGACTTGAACAGCCCGTTGTACGAGGCGTTGAAGATCGGGGTGACCGCGATCAGGCCGTCCGCTCCGGCGACGGTGTCGAGCGCCTCCCGCAGGGCGGCCGACGGGAAGCCGGTGAGCAGGTGGTTCACCACGTCGTGGGCGTGCTCGCGCAGCTCGATCGGGCGGATCTGCACCTCGGCGCCGCTCCGGACCAACTCGTCGCGGGCTGCCGCGGCGAGCTGGTCGGCGAGGAGCCGGGTCGAGGAGGGCTGGCCGAGGCCGGCGGAGACCACCGCCAGGGTGCGCCGGGTCATCGGGCCGCCTCGGGCGCCTTGCCGGTCACGTCGTCGACGGCGTGCACGGTGTTGTCCTTGGCGCCGCCCGCCGCGGCCAGCAGCGAGGCGTGGGTGGGCGCCTCCGGCACGTGCACCGGTCGCAGCGAGTCGAACTCCTTACGCAGCACCGGGACGACCTCCTCGCCGAGGAGGTCGAGCTGTTCCAGGACGGTCTTCAGGGGCAGCCCGGCGTGGTCCATCAGGAAGAGCTGACGCTGGTAGTCGCCGACGTACTCGCGGAAGCCGAGCGTGCGGTCGATGACCTGCTGCGGGCTGCCCACGGTCAGCGGGGTCTCCCGGGTGAACTCCTCCAGCGACGGCCCGTGCCCGTAGACCGGGGCGTTGTCGAAGTACGGCCGGAACTCGCGGACGGCGTCCTGGGAGTTCTTCCGCATGAACACCTGCCCGCCGAGGCCGACGATGGCCTGGTCGGCGGAGCCGTGGCCGTAGTGTTCGAAGCGCTGCCGGTAGAGCCCGATCATCCGCTGGGTGTGCTCCTTGGGCCAGAAGATGTGGTTGGCGAAGAAGCCGTCGCCGTAGTAGGCCGCCTGTTCGGCGATCTCGGGGCTGCGGATCGAGCCGTGCCAGACGAACGGCGGCACCCCGTCGAGCGGGCGTGGGGTGGCGGTGAACGACTGCAGCGGGCTGCGGAACCGGCCCTTCCAGTCGACCACGTCCTCACGCCACAGCCGGTGCAGCAGGTCGTAGTTCTCGATGGCGAGGGGGATGCCGTTGCGGATGTCCTGCCCGAACCACGGGTAGACCGGGCCGGTGTTGCCGCGCCCCAGCATCAGGTCCACCCGGCCGTCGGCGAGGTGCTGGAGCATCGCGTAGTCTTCGGCGATCTTCACCGGGTCGTTGGTGGTGATCAGCGTGGTCGAGGTGGAGAGCAGCAGCCGCTCGGTCCGGGCGGCGAGGTAGCCGAGCATGGTGGTCGGCGACGAGGGCACGAACGGCGGGTTGTGGTGCTCGCCGGTGGCGAAGACGTCGAGCCCGACCTCTTCGGCCTTGAGTGCGATGGCCACCATGGCCTTGATCCGCTCACGCTCGGACGGCAGCCGCCCGTTGGTCGGGTCGACCGTGACGTCGCCGACGGTGAAGACTCCGAACTGCATGATCCAGCTCCTCGCGTGACGTCCGGGCCGGTGCGGCCCGGATCGCACCCCACAACATATTTGACGAGTCAACTATTCCGTCGCGGGTCGTGGCCAGGGTGGCCCAGCTCACCGCCCGCCGGCCGGTTGCGGCCCGCCGGCGGCACTCGTGACCGGCGTACGGCCCCGTCAGCCGCCCGCCACGGAGGGGAGCACCTGCACCTCCGCGCCGTCGCCGACCGGGGTGTCCAGCCCGCCGGCGTGCCGGCAGTCCTCGCCGTCGACGTAGACGTTGACGTAGCGGCGCAGCTCGCCGCGCTCGTCGCGGATCCGGCGGCCCAACCGGGGCCAGGCGCCGTCGAGCTCGTCGAGGACGGCCCGCAGCGTGCCGGTGGCGGCGACGGTCAACCGGCTCGCTCCGCCCGCCTCGCCGCGCAGCGGGCCGGGCAGCAGCACGGTGATCACTCACACCTCCGCGGCCCGGACGCAGAGCACGTCCGGCAGGTGGGCGGCGACCAGCGACCAGGAGTCACCCTCGTCCGGGCTGGCGTAGACCTCGCCGGAGCGGGTGCCGAAGTAGACCCCGGCCGGGTCGGCGTCGTCGGCGCACATCGCGTCGCGCAGCACCGACGGGTAGAACGGCCCCTCGGGCAGCCCGACCGAGAGCGGCTCCCACTTGTCGCCCGCGTCCGTGGAGCGGTAGACCCGGCAGCGGTGGTCGACCGGGAAGCGCTGCCCGTCGGCGACCAGCGGGAAGACGTAGACCGTGCCGGGGCGGGACGGGTGGGCGACCGTCGGGAAGCCGAAGTCGCTGGGCAGGCCGGCGGCGATCGAGCTCCAGGTGCGCCCGTCGTCGTCGGAGCGGTAGACGCCATGGTGGTTCTGCGCGTAGAGCCGGTCCGGGTTGCCGGCGTCCCGGGCGATCTTGTGGACGCACTGCCCGAACTCGGGCCACTCGTCCGGCAGGAAGTAGGCCCGGATGCCCGTGTTGCCGGGCGTCCAGCTCGCCCCGGCGTCCTCGGTACGGTAGACCCCGCCGGTGGACATGGCCACCGCCATCCGGGCCGGGTCCCCCGGATGCGGCAGCACGCTGTGGATCGCCTGGCCGCCGAAGCCGGCGCCCCAGGACTCGCGGTGCGGATGGTCCCAGAGCGCCCGGACGAGCTGGAAGCTGCGCCCGCCGTCGTCGGAGCGGAACAGCGCGGACGGCTCGGCACCGGCCCAGACCACGGCGGGCTGGTCGGCGCCCGCCGGAGCGAGCTGCCAGACCCGGCCCAGGCTGGCGCCGGTGTCGGTCGGGAAGGCCACCGGCGCCCGGTCGGGCTCCTGCCAGGAGGCGCCGAGGTCGTCGCTGGTCGCCACGCTCGGCCCGAAGTGCGAGCTGGTCATCCCGGCGAGCAGGCGGGGCCGGCCGGCGCGCTTGTCGATGGCGACCGCGTAGACGCCGGTCATCGGGAAGTGCGGGCCGGTCACCTCCCAGGCGCGTCGATCGGTGCTGGTGGCGAGGAAGAGCCCCTTGCCGGTGCCGATTGCGAGCAGTGTCGCCATGCCGGTCCTCCGATCCGTGCCGAGCGGGTGGCTGCCGGGTCCGGGCGGCACCCGGCGAGAGGCGCACGACGCGGGCGGGTGGGACCTGGCGTCGTGATTATGGCCACCCCGTCCGACAGAATGCCGCTTCACCGGGCCGGTGGCCAGCCCGCACCGCCGTCCGGCAGCCGCCGGCGTCAGCGACGGGTGCGGGGCACGTGGCGGCGGTAGGCGCTCACCGTCGGGTCGCCGGCGATCCAGAACCGCCAGGGCACGTCGTGCGCCCCGGTCACCCCGACCCGGGGGCCGGCCGCGATCGCCGCCGCCGGCACCGGCGCCGCCGCGGGCCGCAGCCGTACCGGGCCGTCGCCGAGCAGGTCGACGCCGTAGACCGCGCCGTCGATGCCGAGCGCCGCGCAGAGCCGGGCGGGCCCGCGGGCCAGGTCCACGTCCCGGCGTACGGCAGGTCGCCGCGGCCGGGCCGCACCCAGCCCGTCGACCACCTCGCCGGCGCGCAGCAGCACCCCCGAGGCCTCCCCGTCCCGGCCGGTGACCACGTTCATGCACCAGTGCATCCCGTAGGTGAAGTAGACGTACGCCCGCCCGGACGGGCCGAACATCACCGCGTTGCGCTTGGTGCGGCCCCGGTGCGCGTGCGAGGCCGGGTCCCCGGCGGTGCCGGCGTACGCCTCGACCTCGGTGATCCGGATGGTGGCCCCGCCAGCGGTGAGCAGGCAGCCGAGCAGCCCGCGGGCGGCCGGCACGACCGGCCCGGCCAGCAGGTCGGCCAGGTCGGCTGCGGTGGTGGCGGGCTCGGCACTGGTCATGGGTCGACGATAGCCGGTCGGGCGCTGGCGATCTTTTCAATACACCGTTGACAAGATGCCGTTCAAGGGTGTCTCATGGAACACATGCCCACGCTGGACAACGACCCGTTCACCGCTCCGGACGCGGCCCAGGCCCGCGCGCACCGCAACTACGCCGCGCTGCTGCGGATCGCCGAGCGCCACGCCGGCACCAATGCCCGCCGACGGCGGTACGCACACCCCGACGTGCCAGACGCGTACGAGGCGGCCACGCTGGTGATGGCCCTCGCCGGCGGCGCGGAGCTGGAGCCCGGCGAGGAGCCGGTCGACCAGGCGGACCTGATGGCGGCGCTGACCCTGGTCCCGCACGTGCGGGCGGAGGTGGACGCGCTCGAGGCGGGCCTGGTGCAGGTGGCCCGCGGCCGGGGGCTGACCTGGCAGGCGATCGCGTATGGGCTCGGGCTGGGCAGCGCCCAGGCGGCCCGGCAGCGCTACGACCGGATCACGGTACGCACCGGCACCGCCGACTGAACCCGGTCGCCCCGCACGACCCGCCGCGCGCCGATCGGCTGTCACACGGGCACGCGAGAATGTGCCGGCAACCGGGGATGGAGGACGCGATGACGCGCGACGAGATGCGGGCGTACTGCCTGGCGAAGCCGGGTGCCTGGCTGGACCAGCCCTGGGAGGGCGACGAGGTGGTCAAGGTCGGCAGCAGGATCTTCGCCTTCCTCGGCTCGGCGGAGGGCGACGCGCGGGTGGGCCTGAAGTGCGGCCCGTCCCGGGAGGTCGCCGACGAGTGGCTGCACCGGTTCCCCGACGACGCCCGCGCCTCCCCCTACATCGGCCGTTCGGGCTGGAACACGCTGCGGCTCGACGGCGGCATCCCCGACGAGGAACTGCGCGAGGCGCTCGACGGGTCGTACGACGCGGTGGTGGCCAAGCTGCCCAAGCGCGAGCGACCGACGGCCTGACCGCAGTCACGGTGGGACACACCCGCCGCTTTGCGCTGGCCGGCAACCTGCCGGGCGTGGTTGCCGTCCGCGACAGCAAGGACCCGGCCGGTCCGCTGCTCGCCTTCGACCCGCAGGCGTGGCGCTCGTTCGTCGAGTTTGCCAAGCAGTCCTGACACGGAAAGGAGCAGGCCCTCAGCAGCATGCTGAGGGCCTGCTCCTTTCCGTCGCTGGGGTCAGCGGGGTACGACCTGCTCGGCGGCCCAGTCGCGCCAGCCGGCCAGCTTGTCCGCGGCGACGGCGAGCTGGTCGGCGACCGGGCCGGGGCCGGTCGAGCCGGGGGTGGTCCGGGCCGCGAGGGCGGAGCGCACCGAGAGCACGTCCCGCACCGAGGGGTCCAGGTGCGGGCTGACCGCGGCCAGGTCGGCGTCGGAGACCTCGTCCAGGGCACAGTCCCGGGCCACGCAGAGCGAAACCAACTGGCCGGTGATCTCGTGCGCGTCACGGAACGGCACGCCCCGGCGGACCAGCCAGTCCGCCACCTCGGTGGCGAGGGAGAAGCCGACCGGCGCGGCGGCGACCAGGCGGTCGACGCGTACGGTCATCGTGGAGATCATCCCGGCGAGTGCCGGCAGCAGCAGCTCCAGGGTGTCGACCGCGTCGAAGGCCGGCTCCTTGTCCTCCTGCATGTCCCGGTCGTAGGTCATCGGCAGGCCCTTGAGCATGGTGAGCACGCTCATCAGCCCGCCGACCAGCCGGCCGGACTTGCCCCGGGCCAGCTCGGCGATGTCCGCGTTCTTCTTCTGCGGCATGATCGACGAACCGGTGGCGAAAGCGTCGTCCAGCTCCACCCAGCCGAACTCGTGCGACGTCCAGAGCACCACCTCCTCGCCGAGGCGGGACAGGTGCACGCCGATCATCGCGGTGACGAAGAGGAACTCGGCGACGAAGTCCCGGTCGGCGACCGCGTCCATCGAGTTGGCGAAGGACGTGCGGAAGCCCAGCTCCTTGGAGACCGCCACCGGGTCCAGCGGCAGGCCCGAGCCGGCGAGCGCGCCCGCGCCGAGCGGGCTGACCGCCGCCCGGTGGTCCCAGTCGCGCAGCCGCTCCAGGTCGCGCAGCAGCGGCTGCACGTGGGCGAGCAGCCAGTGCCCGAAGGTGACCGGCTGGGCGTGCTGGAGGTGGGTCATGCCGGGGGCCGCGGTGTCCACGTGCCGCCCGGCCTGCTCGACCAGCGCCTCGGCCAGCTCGACCAGGCGGGCGGCCACGCCCCGGGCGTGATCGCGCAGGTAGAGCCGCAGGTCGGTGGCGACCTGGTCGTTGCGGGACCGGCCGGCGCGCAGCTTGCCGCCGAGGCTGCCGAGCCGCTCCAGCAGGCCGCGCTCCAGGGCGGTGTGCACGTCCTCGTCGTCGACGGTCGGGCGGAACGCCCCGGAGGCGCAGGCGGCCTCCAGGTCGTCCAGCGCGGCCAGCATCTTGCCCAGTTCCTCGGGGTCGAGCAGGCCGGCGCCGGCCAGAACCCGGGCGTGCGCCCGGGAGCCGGCGATGTCGTACGGGGCGAGGCGCCAGTCGAACTGGACGCTCACCGACAGCCGCGCGAGCGCCTCGGAGGGGCCGCCGGCGAACCGGCCACCCCAGAGACTCGTCCGGTTGGTGGCGGCGCTGTTCTCGGTCAGGCTCTTGTCGTCCACCCCACCCATTGTGCTGCTCACGATCAGGCGCCACCCAGCCGGGCGTCCCGTGCGGCGGCCATCCGGCTGGGCAGGCCCCACAGCTGCACGAAGCCCTTCGCGAGGGACTGGTCGAACGTGTCGCCGGTGTCGTAGGTGGCCATGCCGAAGTCGTACAGGCTGGCCTCGGAGCGCCGGCCGGTGACGGTGGCCCGACCGCCGTGCAGGGTGAGCCGCACCTCGCCGGAGACGTGCTGCTGGGCATCGTCGATGAACGCGTCGAGGGCGTTCTTCAGCGGCGAGAACCAGAGGCCGTCGTAGACCAGCTCGCCCCAGCGCTGGTCGACGCCGCGCTTGAACCGGGCCAGGTCCCGCTCGACGGTGACGTTCTCCAGCTCCTGGTGGGCGGTGATCAGGGCGATCGCGCCGGGCGCCTCGTACACCTCGCGGCTCTTGATGCCGACCAGCCGGTCCTCGACCATGTCCAGCCGGCCGACGCCCTGGGCGCCGGCCCGCCGGTTGAGCTCCAGGATCGCCTGGTACGGGGTGACGGTCTCGCCGTCGACGGCGACCGGCACGCCGGCGTCGAAGGTGATGACGACCTCGTCGGCGTCCCGCGACTCGGTCGGGTCGGAAGTGTAGGAGTAGAGGTCCTCGATCGGGCCGTTCCAGATGTCCTCCAGGAAACCGGTCTCGACCGCGCGGCCCCACAGGTTCTGGTCGATGGAGTACGGCGACTTGGCCGACACGTCGATCGGCAGCCCCTTCTCCTCGGCGAAGGCGATCGCCTTGTCCCGGGTCCAGGCGAAGTCCCGGGCCGGGGCGATGATCTTCAGGTCGGGGGCGAGCGCGCCGAGGCCGACCTCGAAGCGGACCTGGTCGTTGCCCTTGCCGGTGCAGCCATGCGACACGATGGTGCCGCCGTGCTTCTTCGCCGCGGCCACCAGGTGCTTGACGATAAGCGGCCGGGACAGCGCGGAGACCAGCGGGTAGCGGTCCATGTAGAGGGCGTTGGCGCGGATAGCCGGCAGGCAGTACTCGGCGGCGAACTCGTCGCGCGCGTCGACCACCTCGGACTCGGCGGCGCCGCAGTCCAGCGCCCGCTGCCGGATGACGTTCATGTCCTCGCCGCCCTGGCCGACGTCGACCGCTACCGCGATCACCTCGGCTCCAGTCTGCTCGGCCAGGTACGGGATGGCGACGGAGGTGTCGAGACCCCCGGAGTACGCCAGGACGACCCGCTCGCTCATGGTGTGGTGCTCCCTTCAACGTTCTCTTCCCGGCGGGCCCACGCGGCGAGCTTGTCGCCCAACGCGGCGCCGCCGACGGCCTCGCGGGCCACGACGAGGATGGTGTCGTCGCCGGCGATGGTGCCGACGACCTCGGGCAGGCCCGCTCGGTCCAACGCGCTGGCCAGATAGTGGGCTGCGCCCGGCGGGGTGCGCAGCACGGCGATGTTGCCGCTGGAGTCGACCCCGTTGAGCAGCTCACGCAGCAGCCGGACGAGCCGGGCCGGGGCGGCCTCGGCCTCGCGCAGCGGCCGGTGGCCGTCCTCCGGGATCAGGTAGACGCCCCGCCCGTCGCCGCCGCGCGCGGTGACCGCCCCCAGCTCCTTGAGGTCCCGGGAGAGGGTGGCCTGGGTGACCTGGATGCCGTCGCCGGCGAGCAGGTCGGCCAGCTCGGTCTGCGAGTGGATGGCCCGGTCGCGGATCAGCTCGACGATGCGGGCGTGCCGGGCGGCGCGGGTCAGCGGGGCGGTCATGGGGTTGATGCCTCCAGGAGAAACGTCAGCAGCGCCTTCTGGGCGTGCAGGCGATTCTCCGCCTGGTCGAAGACGCCGCTGCGCGGCCCGTCGAGCACCTCGTCGGTGATCTCCTCGCCCCGGTGGGCGGGCAGGCAGTGCAGCACGATGACGTCGGCCGCGGCGTGGCCGAGCAGCACGTCGTTGACCTGGTACGGCAGGAACGGGGTGGTCCGGTCGAGGCCGTCGGACTCCTGGCCCATGGAGGTCCAGGTGTCGGTGGCGATCACGTCGGCGGCGCGGACCGCCTCGACCGGGTCGGTGAGCACGCGGACCGACCCGCCGGTGCCGGCGGCGATCTTCTCGGCCCGGGCGACCACCTCGGGGTCGGGCTGGAACCCGGCCGGCCCGGCGATCCGGACGTGCATCCCGGCGGTCGCCCCGGCCAGCAGATAGGAGTGCGCCATGTTGTTCGCCGCGTCCCCGACGTACGCGAGGGTCCGTCCGGCGGTGGCGCCGAACCGCTCGCGGACGGTGAGCAGGTCGGCGAGCAGCTGGCAGGGGTGGTATGCGTCGGTGAGCGCGTTGACCACCGGCACGGTGGCGTGCGCGGCGACCTCGGCGATCCGGTCGTCGCCGTGGGTCCGCAGCACGATCGCGGCCACGTAGCGGGAGAGCACCCGACCGGCGTCGGCCAGGGTCTCGCCCCGCCCGAAGTGGGTGACCTGGGTGTCCACCACGAGCGGGTGCCCGCCCAGCTCGGCGATGCCCACGTCGAACGAGAACCGGGTGCGCAGGCTCTGCTTGTCGAAGAGCACCGCCACCGACCGCGGCCCGGCGAGGGGCCGGTGGCCGAAGCGGTCCGCCTTCATCCGGGCCGCGAGGTCGAGCACGGCCGACTGCTCGGCGGGCGAGAGGTCGTCGTCCCGCAGGAAGTGCCGGATCATGCGGGGACCTCCGTCGTGGTCGGGGCACTCTCGGCGGGGATCGCCGGGGCGGGCGCGGCGGCGTCGAACGCGGCCGGCAGGGCGGCGAGGAGGGCGTCGACCTGCGCGGCGCTGAGGATCAGCGGCGGGGCGAGCCGGACCACACTGGGCTGCACCGGGTTGACCAGGAAGCCGGCGTCGCGCAACGCGGTCGCCACCGCGCCGGCCACGGGCTGGTCGAGCACGACGCCGAGCAGCAGGCCGGCGCCGCGTACCTCGGCGACGAGCGGGTGGCCGAGCGCCTCGATCCCCCGCCGTAGCCGCTCCCCGATCCGCTTGACGTGGTCGAGCAGCCCCTCGCTGGCGATCGTCGAGATCACCGCGAGGGCGGCCGCGCAGCTGACCGGGTTGCCACCGAAGGTGGTGCCGTGTGAGCCGGGGCCGAGCAGCTCGGCGGCCCGTCCGAAGGCCAGGCAGGCGCCGATGGGCAGGCCCCCGCCGAGTCCCTTGGCGAGCGTGACCAGGTCCGGCTCGACGCCCTCGGCCTGGTGGGCGAACCAGTGCCCGGTGCGGCCGACGCCGGTCTGCACCTCGTCGAGCACCAGCAGGGCGCCGTGGGCGGCGGTGATCCGCCGCGCCTCGGCCAGGTAGCCGGGCGGCGGGACGACGACGCCGTTCTCGCCCTGGATCGGCTCGATGATCACCATGGCGGTGGCGTCGGTGACGGCGGCCGCCAGGGCCGCGGCGTCGCCGTACGGCACGTGGGTGACGTCACCGGGAAGCGGGCGGAAGGGGTCGGCCTTCGCCGGCTGGCCGGTGAGCGCCAGGGCGCCCATGGTCCGGCCGTGGAAACCGCCCCGGGTGGCGACCACGTGGGTGCGCCCGGTGAGCCGGGAGAGCTTGAACGCGGCCTCGTTCGCCTCGGCCCCGGAGTTGGCGAAGAACACCCGGCCAGGCCGGCCGGCGAGGGCCAGCAGCAGCTCGGCGAGGGCGACCGGCGGCTCGGCGACGAACAGGTTGGAGACGTGCCCGAGGGTGGCGACCTGCTTGGACACGGCGGCCACCACGGCCGGATGGGCATGGCCGAGGGCGTTGACCGCGATGCCGCCGAGCAGGTCGACGTACTCCCGGCCGGCCTCGTCGACCACGACCGCGCCGGAGCCGGAGACGAGCGCGAGCGGCGGGGTGCCGTAGTTGTCCATCATGGCCGCGCCCCAGCGCTCCACCAGCGTGCTCATCCGACCCTGCCTTCCTTGTTCGCGACTGCGGGGCTCGCAGGCTCACTCCTCGCGCTCACGACCATCGTGCCGAAACCTTCTGAGGTGAAGACCTCGAGCAGCGTGGAGTGGGCGACCCGGCCGTCGACGACGTGCGCGGCGGGCACTCCTCCGCCCACCGCCCGCAGGCAGGCCTCCATCTTCGGGACCATCCCCGACTCCAGGGACGGCAGCAGCTTCGCCAGCTCGTCGGTGCTGATCTCGCTGACCAGGCTGGACGTGTCCGGCCAGTCGGCGTAGAGGCCGGCGACGTCGGTGAGCACGACCAGCTTGCGGGCGTCCAGGGCGACCGCCAGCGCGGCGGCGGCGGTGTCGGCGTTGAGGTTGTGCAGCACGCCGTCGGCGTCGGGCGCGACCGTGGAGATCACCGGGATCCGGCCGGCGGCGATGAGGTCGGCGACCGCCGACACGTCCACCGACTCCACGTCGCCGACCTGGCCGACGTCGACCGGCTCCCCGTCCACGTACGCCGGGCGGCGCACCGCGGTGAACAGCCCGGCGTCCTCGCCGGAGAGGCCGACCGCGAACGGGCCGTGCGCGTTGATCAGGCCGACCAGCTCCCGGCCGACCTGCCCCACGAGGACCATCCGCACGACGTCCATCGCCTCGGGGGTGGTGACCCGCAGGCCGCCCTTGAACTCGCTGGCGATGCCGAGCCGGCCGAGCATGGCGGAGATCTGCGGCCCGCCGCCGTGCACGACGACCGGCTTGAGGCCGGCGTACCGGAGGAAGACCATGTCGGCGGCGAAGGCACGCTGCAACTCGGGGTCGACCATGGCGTTGCCGCCGTACTTGACCACGACGGTGGCACCGGAGAAGCGGGCCAGCCAGGGCAGGGCCTCGATCAGCGTCTCGGCCTTGGCCTGGGCCCGGGTGAGGTCCGCGGTGAGGCTCATGTGGAGTACGCCGAGTTCTCGTGCACGTACGCGTGCGACAGGTCGTTGGTCCAGATCGTCGCGGCGGCCTCGCCGGCGTGCAGGTCGATCCGGATGGTGACGTCCCGGCCGGTGAGGTCGACCTTGGCGCGGTCCTCGGCGGCCGCACCGCTCCGGCACACCCACACCCCGTTGACCGCGACGTCCACCCCGTCCGGCTCGAAGGCGGCGGCGGTGGTGCCGACCGCGGCGAGGATCCGGCCCCAGTTCGGGTCGTTGCCGAACAGCGCGGTCTTGACCAGGTTGTTCCGGGCCACCGACCGGCCGACCTCGACCGCGTCCTTCTCGGTGGCGGCGCCGACCACGTCGATGGCGATCTGCTTGGTGGCGCCCTCGGCGTCGGCGATGAGCTGCTGGGCCAGGTCGTGGCAGGCGGCGGTGACCGCGGCGGTCAGCTCCGCCTCGGTGGGCGCGATCCCGGACGCACCGCTGGCCAGCAGCAGCACCGTGTCGTTGGTGCTCATGCAGCCGTCCGAGTCGATCCGGTCGAAGGTGACCCGGGTGGCGGCCCGCAGCGCGGCGTCGAGGGTCTCCGGCCCGGCCACCGCGTCGGTGGTGAGCACGCAGAGCATGGTGGCCATCGCCGGGGCGAGCATGCCCGCGCCCTTCGCCATGCCGCCGACGGTCCAGCCGCTGCCGCCGGCCACGGTGGTCTTGGGCCGGGTGTCGGTCGTCATGATCGCCTCGGCGGCCGGCTGGCCGCCCTCGCGGGACAGCCCGCGGACCGCGGCGCGGACGCCGGGCAGGAGTTTGTCCATCGGGAGCCGCTCGCCGATCAGGCCGGTCGAGCAGACGGCGACCTCACCGGCGCCGAGCATCAGCCGGGGGCTGCTGGCGGTGAGCGCGGTGGCGGTGTGCTCGGCGGTGGCGTGGGTGTCCTGGAAGCCGGCCGGGCCGGTGCAGGCGTTCGCCCCGCCGGAGTTGAGCACGACGGCGCGGACCACGCCGCCCCGGACGACCTGCTGGGTCCAGAGCACCGGGGCGGCCTTGACCCGGTTGGCGGTGAAGACGGCGGCCACCCCGGCGTCGGGGCCGTCGTTGAGGACCAGGGCGACGTCGCCGGCGCCGCTGGCCTTGAGGCCGGCGGCGACACCGGCGGCCCGGAAGCCCCGGGGGGTGGTGACGGTCATGGGGCTACTCCGAAGACGGGGAGTCCGGTGGTCTCGGGGAGGCCGAGCATCAGGTTGGCGTTCTGCACGGCCTGGCCGGCCGCGCCCTTGCCCAGGTTGTCGATGGCGCTGACCACGATCACCCGGCCGGAGTCGACGTCGACGGTGGCCTGGAGGTGGCACGAGTTCGAGCCGGCGGTGGCGGCGGTGTGCGGCCACACCCCCTCCGGCAGCACGTGCACGAAGGGCGCGTCCGCGTACGCCCGCGCCAGCACCGCGCGCGGGTCGGCGTCACCGGTGGGGACGGCGGTGACCGTGGCGAGGATGCCCCGGGGCATGGGGGCGAGCACCGGGGTGAAGGAGAGGCCGGTCGCCCCGGTGGCCTGCTTGATCTCCGGCACGTGCTGGTGGGCGCCGACCTTGTAGGGCGACAGGTCGCCCATCACCTCGCTGCCGAGCAGGTGGGCCTTGGCGGCCCGGCCGGCGCCGGACGTGCCGGAGGCGGCGACCACCACCACGTCGGCGGGGTGGACCGCACCGGCGGCGATCAGCGGGGCGAGGGCGAGGGTGGTGGCCACCGCGTAGCAGCCGGTGCTGGCCACCCGGGTCGCCGCGGCGATCGCGGCCCGCTGGCCGGGCAGCTCCGGCAGCCCATAGGTCCAGGCCCCGGCGTGCGGGCCGCCGTAGTAGCGGGACCAGGCGTCGGCGTCACGCAGCCGGTGATCGGCGCCGAGGTCGACCACCTTGACGGTGGCGGGGAGCGCCGCGGCGAGCGCCGCCGACTGGCCGTGCGGCAGGGCCAGGAAGACCAGGTCCGCGTCGGCCAGGGTGGCCGGCTCGGTCGCCCCGAGCACCAGGTCCAGCCCGGCGAGCTGCGGGTGTACGGCGGCGACGGGCTGGCCGGCCTGCGAGTGGGCGGTGGCCGCGACGAGGTCGAGCTCGGGGTGCCCGGCGAGCAGACGCAGCAGCTCACCACCGGCGTACCCACTCGCCCCGGCGACCGCGACCCGGATACCCATACTCACCTCCGCATGACTATGCATAGCAGGCTAGCAGGATCGGCGATGCGCTGCAAGTTCATACAGACGGCTGCATGAACCTGCCGTCAGGCCCTCGGCGGCACGTCGGGGGGCGCCGCCTCCCTCGGGTACAGCCGCCAGGAGATCACGTTGGCGGTGGCGACGCCGACCAGCACCAGGGCCGCAGCCAGGGCCACCAGCAGGGGTGGCATGGCGTGCGCCACCGGGACCAGGACCGCGAGCAGCGCGAGCCCGATCAGCCGCGACCAGGAGACGCGACTGAAGGCGGCGTAGTCGAGCATCCCCCGGCCGACCAGGAACAGCGCCGGGCCGCCGAGGATGACCAGGAACCGCGACGGCTTGGTCTCGCCGAAGGGTTCCGCGATGATCAGCCGGTCCCCCACGGCGCTGACCGCAACGCCGACCACCATGATCAGGTGCGCGTACGACGCGAGCTCACCGACGTAGGCCGGGGCCCGGGACGACGCGATGGCGGCGGGGAGCAACTCACCCGCCCGGTAGTAGTAGATCTGCCAGAGCAGCACGGTGATCACGAACGCCACGAGCAGCGCGGCCGTCCGCTCGCGCTGGAAGCCGTACGGGCTGATCTGGATGCCGGACGTCAGGATGGTTTCCCCGAAGGCGATGATGAGCACCTGCCGGTAGCGCTCGGTCAGGTGCTCCTCGGCGATCGGCTGACCGCGCAGGCCCGCGCGGCCCAGCCAGGGGGTCGGGAAGTCGAGCAGCCCGCCGACGTAGTCGATGAGGACCGCCACGGTCCACCAGACCAGCCGGATGTTCCCGTGGGCGAAGATCCCGGCGAGCCACGGGACTGCCGAGATGCAGGCCCAGAAGAGGATCCGGATGCTGACCCCCCGCGCGTAGCCGTCCCCGCCGAACAGCACGAGCCAGAGATGCCGGAGAACCTCGACGGCGACGTAGACCCCCGCGAAGACGGCCCCGTAAGCCTCGAACGCCGCCGGCAACGCGGCGCCCATCAACAGGGCGCCGAGCATGGTCACGATGACCATGACCTGGATCATCGGACGGGTGGGGTCGTACCGGTTGGCCGTCCAGGCCATCCGGTACCAGAGCCACCAGATGGCCAGGGTGAGCACCAGCGCCGAGTAGAAGCCGTGCCAGTCGAGCTGGTGGACCAGGCGGTCGGAGAGGCGGGTGAGGGCGAAGACCAGCACCACGTCGAAGAGCAGTTCGACGAAGCCGGCCCGCTGCGGGGGCTGGCGGCTCCCCGGCAGCTCAGCCGCCCCACCCCGCACGACCATACAGATCTGCCCTACTTTTCCCCTTTTGGGCAGTATTCCACGCCATCGCGCAGGGGAGCGTCAGGTCGAGGGATTCCGGGTGCGCCGGCGGGCGAGGCGGGCGGCCAGGGCCATCAGCAGCACCGCCTCCGCGGCCAGGATGGCGACGGCCCACCCGGGACCCACCCAGCCGGCCAGCGAGACGTACCAGTAGCGCACCAGCAACGTCAGCACCGTCACCGCGAACGCCAGGGAGGCGAGACCGTAGAGGGCGTACGCCACCCGGTCCCGGGGGCGGTAGCCACGGACCGCGCCCGGGCCCTGGCGCAGCAGCCGGCCATAGAACCGGTAGCTGTCGGTCCGCAGGTCGCCGAGGTTCAGCGCGTGGCTGAGCATGTAGTAGCCGTCGAGCCGGAGGAAGGGCACCAGGTTGAGCGCGGCGGTCGCGGTGCCGAAGAGCAGCATCGTGCCGGCCAGGTCGTGGAGCACACCCGGCGCACCCCAGAGCCGGATGGCGGCGAACGGCACCAGCGCCAGCATGCTGACGAACACGCCGGCGAACGCGGTCGCCACCCGCCGGCGCGGGGTGAACAGCACGATGTCGTCGACCTTGCAGTACGGGGCCAGCAGCGGGAAGCGCCACATCACCCCGATCTCGGTGCCACGCCCGCCGAAATGCCGGCAGGTCAGCCCGTGGGCGCACTCGTGCAGGAAGACGATCACCCAGGTGATCACCACGGCGGCCAGGATCGCGGGGAGCGGGCGGTCGCCCCGGGCGACCACGTCGAGCAGCGCCGGCAGGTGCAGCGCCACGTACCCGGCGACCGCCAGCACGACCAGCAGCGCCGGCAGCACGAACCACCAGGTGAACAGCGGCGCCAGCCGGGGCAGCAGCCGGTCGAAGAACCGGTCGGGGTCGTACAGCGGCCAACGGGCCGACAGCGGGCCGCGCCGGGTCTTGGCCGCGCCCTCGGCGGCCGCCGCGGTGAGCCGGGCGACAGCCTCCGGATCGGTGGCGCCGTCGAGCAGTT
The DNA here is from genome assembly GCF_001905095.1 of Micromonospora sp. CB01531. GTDB lineage: Bacteria > Actinomycetota > Actinomycetes > Mycobacteriales > Micromonosporaceae > Micromonospora. The sequence continues at coordinate 84,926 of NZ_LWLS01000064.1, read as the reverse complement.
GCCGCTTGTGCAGCATGCCGAAGAGCTGCTGCCAGTTCTCCGGCCCGAGCCGCCGCCGGAACGCGGCAGCGTACTCGGTGGCCAGGTCGTCGAGCGTCCGGGTGCCGTCCATCCGGGACAACAGGAAGTGCTCGCGCGGCCCGACCCGGTAGTACCAGCCGGTCTCCGGGTCCTTGACGTGGTGGACGAGCTTCTCCCCCCGCCACTGACCCGGACCGAGCACGATCCCGGCCCGCAGCCGGGGCCGGGTCCAGGTCGCGTCCACCGTGGTCATCGCGGACCGGCCGGAGCGACGTCGTCGAGGAGCGCGGTCCGCATCACGTACGAAAGGTAGATCTCGTCGAGGATGCTCACGCCGAGCCGGTTGTTCGTCATGTGCAGGTACGAGCTGAGCAGGATGGGCAGCGCGACGTCGAGGTCGCGGACCGGGGTGGGTTCGCCGCCGCCACGCTGGAACACCAGGTCACCCCGTTCGACGGCGGCGACGACCCGGTCCCGCAGCTCCCGGCAGTGCGCCGACCAGCGGCCCTCCACACCGCCGGGCCGGACGCCGGCCCCGTCCCGGGCGGCCGCGCGGATCTGCGCCAGGCGCCCGCGCAACGCGGCGTCCATCCGCCGGTAGCTGGTGTCGAAGCTGGCGTGGTACTCGTCGCTCGGCTCCGAGTAGGAGACCTCCCAGAACCGGCGGTACTCGTCGAGGAAGTCGGCGACCCGCCGGTCGTCGGCGAGGAACACCGCGCACATCATCATGCTGAGCTGGGCGGAGAGCCCGAGCAGCACCGGGCGGACGTGCACGTTGGTGGTGGCCAGCAGGTCCAGCACCACGTCGCTGGAGTGCTCGAAGTGCCACTCGGCGAGTTCGATCCCGGCCGGTCCGCCGTAGCGGCCGTACTCCCGCTCGTACGCGATGTGGTGGTAGCTGTTGTTCGCCCGCATCGGCATCACGCCGTCCGGCCCGTACTCCTCGTCCCACCGTTGCCGGCCGTACTCGGCGAGGAACATCTGCTTGTACAGGTCGCCCAGTCCCTCGCTGTCCACCTCGTAGAGGGCGGGACGGCGGCGCAGGAACGCCCCGATCGCCTCGTCCACCCGCGCCCGGACCACCGCCGGGTCGACGCCCGGCGCCGGCAGCACCCGCAGCCGCACGTGCGGCCCCTCCATCCAGTACTTGATGAAGAAGTACCGGCTGATCAGCCCCTCGGCCCGGAGCTCGTCCACCAGCGGCCGGACGCCCTCGACGAGCATCGGGTTGGCGTTGCTGGCGTAGAAGACGTGGACGCTGAGCCAGCCGTGCTCCACCGGGGAGGGGAAGTGGTTCATCGGTCCACCTTTCCGGCGCGGACGCCGTTGAGTTCCACCGTCAGTTCGGTGACGTGGCTGCCACCGGGGCCGCGGAGCACCTGCTGGTCGCGCTCCGGCAACATCTCGGTGAGCACCAGGCGGCTGCCCGCCCCCCGTCCGGTCGCCTCCAGCAACTGCAGGCAGAAGTGGCTGTCGAAGTCGACGTAGAGCGGCTTGTGGTCCGGCCGGCCGCCCGGCTGCGCCCCGGCCTGGCCGTCGTCACCGGCGGCCGGGGTGAGCCGGGTGCCCTCCGGCGTGGCGAAGACCCGCCGGGGCAGGCCGTTGTCGCGCCGCCACCGCTGCCAGCGCAGGAACCAGTCGGCGTCGCTCTGCTCCGGGGTACGCGCCGCCGGCAGGTGGTCCGGGTGCAGCTTCCACATCCGCCGTTGCAGCACCAGGTCGCCGTGCACGATGCGCGGGTACCCGGCGATGCCGCGACCGGGCAGCGGCACGGTGGTGCCGGCCCACAGGTCCGGCTGGGCCATGCCCAGGTAGGCGAAGGTGAGCAACACCTGCTGCACCTCGGGCAGCGCCATCGGCAGCAGGAAGCCCAGGTAGACCGGAATGACCTCGGCGTCGAGCCGGCGCGAGCGCAGCAGCAGCCGGTCGGCGACCGGGTCGTGTTCGACGCTGAGGTCGTCCATGTGGATCTGCTCACCGGCCGGCCGGAAGCTGATCTCTCCGGGGCAGACCAGCTCGTACGGGGTGACCGCCGGGTGCAGGTTCAGGTTGGTGGCGTCGTACCCGCCCTTCAGCTCGGCGAGCACCGCGCCCGGCGGCTGCAGCCGGGCCAGCTCGGCGCGGAGCGTGCCGGCGAGGTCCTGGTCGGCGAAGAGGTGGGCGAACCGGGAGAACAGCAGCGTCATGCCGGAGTAGATCCGGTTGACCACCACCCGGTGCCGGTCGCCCTGATCGGCGAGCTGGAGGAAGAACGACCGGGGATCGAGCGTGCCGAGCGTCTCCGGCACCATGGCGGCGACGTCCGCCATGAAGTCGTCGTCCAGCCGCAGCTCCTCGGCGCCGGCCGGCAACCGGTCGTACGCCTCGTTCACCCGCCGGGCCACCTCGATCCGGGCGTCGTCCAGCGCGGTGATCTCCTCCTGCCGGAACCAGTTCTCCTGCCGCACGTACGCGTTGTCGGCGTCGAACGCCCGGCGCCGCATCATCCGGCCGGAGTAGTGCTCGAAGAAGTCCTGTTGGAACTCGTGGGCGAAGGTGAGCAGGTCGTCGCAGCGGCCACCGGCCCCGTAGCGGGCCCGGAAGAAGCCTTTCGTGGCGAGCCGACGCGGCAGGTTGATGTCGAACACCGGCATGATCCGGGCCAGCGCCCGCAGGCCGGGCAGGACGTCGCGCTCCCAACGGCCCCGGTCGGCGGTGACCGGCACCCGGGTGCGCAGCGTCGCGTCCTCGTACACCAGGGTCCGGGGGGCCGGGACGTCGGCGCGGCCGAGATCCGCGTGGGCCGCGACCAGCTCCCGCCGGATGTCGGCGAGTACCCGGCGGCGGCCGGCCACGTCCTGGTCGGGATAGCCGGCGGCGAGCCGGTTGACGGTGCCGACCCGCTCGGCGAGCCGGTCCGCCCAGTCCCGGCCGATCTCCCGCAGCGCCCGCCGGTAGCCCTCGACCGGGTCGTCGGCGTGGATGTCCAAGTGCAGGTTCGGCACCACCAGCAGGCCCACCCGCAGCAGGTGGTGCAGGTACTGCTCCATCTCGGCCGCCGGGCGGTCGGCGGTGGCCAGTTCGGCGACCAGGTCGGCCATCCGCCGAGCCCGGCCGCCGTCGAGCGCGGCCAGGATGTCGTGCAGCACCCGGCCGGTGGGCAGCACGAACAGCGACTCGTGGATCGACTCCAGGGTGATCGCGGCCTCGCCGTCCTCCGAACTGGTCCGCCGCCGGCGCAGGTAACGCAGCCGGCCACGCTCGATGCGCCAGCCGGTGGTGAGGGCGACCGGCAGGTCCGCCCGCAGCCCCTCGTCCGCGAGCACGATGGCCGACAACCGGCCCAGCGCGGCCAGGTTCAGCCGGGCCACACCCCACTTCGTCTCCTCGCTCCGCCCGGTCACCGGCACGGCGTCGAGCAGCGCGCCGGCGCCCGGGCCGAAGGTGCCGACGTTCACCGTGGTCAGCCGGCTGAACGGGCTGGTCTTGGCGGTGGTGCGCAGCGCGTACTCCAGCAGCGACCGTTCCACCCGCCGGGCCCGCTTGCCGAGCCGGCCCTGCCCGGCGAGGTACGCGGGCAGGTACTGGTCCAACGAGGGCGATGCGAGCAGGATGCCGCCGCGAAGGTCGGGATCCTCGGCCAGCTCGTGCAGCACGGCCCGGCGTTCCGCCAGCTCACCGTCCAGCACCGCCGCGCCGTCGGCCAGCTCCCGCCGGTACGCGGCGAAGGTCTCCAGCCAGCCGACCAGCATCCGGTGCGTGTCCCCGCCCAGCGGACCGGCCGGCCAGGCCCCGGGGTCGGCGGGATCGGGCCGGCGGAGGTTCCAGACGTCCCGGCGCAGCCGGATCAGCCGCCGCCGCAGCTGGTCGTCGCCCAGGTTGCGGGCCACCGCCTCCTGCAGCGCGTCGGCCAGCGGCGGCCCGGTCGCCCGCAGCCGGTCCTCCAGGTCCAGGACGCGGCGGGCCCAGGCGGCGCTGCGGTCGAAGGCGAGCCGGTCGGCGACCTCCAGCGGCAGGCCGGCGGTGCGGAGCATGAACACCTCCGGCATCCGCCAGGACAGCTCGGTGACCGCTGGCGCGGGCAGGGACACGGTCACGGGTCTCTCCTTCGTCGACGTCTTCGCGAGGCGGGTGGTCACAGCCGGTACATCAGGTCGGCGGTGGCGTCCGGATGCCGCCCGAGCAGCAGGAACAACACGGTCCGTTCGTCGGTCCCGGTCAGGCCGAGGGCCTCGTCCATGGCGACGTTGTCGAAGCCCAGCACCGCGCCGCAGCCCAGGCGCTGGGCCGTGGCCGCGCAGTACGCCCGCTGGGCGACGGCGCCGATCTCGGCGTTGAGGATGCGGTAGCCGCGCGGGCCGACGGCGTCGAGCACGGCGTCCAGCCGGCCGGCGATCGCCAGCACCGCCCCGACCTGCCCCATCGTGTAGTTGGTGAGGAAGTACTGCTGCTGCAGGAAGGCGGACATCCCGCCGTCGGGCTCGGGCGCGGCGGGCAGCAGCACGTGCCGCCGGGAGCAGTAGGCGTAGGTGCCGGCGTCGAGGCCATCGACGTGGTTCGCGAAGACCCAGAGGCGGGTGAGGGCCGGGGCGTCCCCGGGCAGCCCGGCGTCGGCCGGGTGGTGTCGGCCCGCGGTGGCGAAGGCGAGGGTGGTGCCGAGTTCGGCGGCGGTCAGCTCGGGCGGCCGGCGGAACCGGCCGAAGCTGCTGGACCGGGTGGCCAGCACCGCCGACAGGGGACGGGCCAGCCGCGCCAGCTCCGGCGCGGGCAGGGCCTGCGGTTCGCCGGGCAGTTCGCGGGGCGCGGCGTCCGCCAGGGCGTCCGGGGCCGGGGTGGCCGGGGCCGCCGCCGCCCGGTGCACCTCGGTCGCGGCCGGGAACTCCCGCAACCGGCGGGACCGCTCGAACGCTGGGTACCGGACCCGGACCTCCGCCGGCCGCTCCCCGCTGGGTCCGCTTCCGCCCGCACGACCGCTGCCGTCGGGGGCGGTGTCGGCGCCGGCGTCCGGGGCGGCGCCGGCCCAGTCCAGGGGTACGACCGCGAAGGCGCTCTCCCGGTCGCTGTCGAAGCCGAGCAGCCGGTCCACCGGCGCCGAATCGAAGCCGAGCAGCCGGGGCAGCGGCACGCCGAGCCCGCGCGCGAGCAGGTCCCAGGAGCCGAGCAGGGCGCCGAGGTCCTGGGTGACCACGTGGTAGCAGAAGCTGTTGTACTTGAATGAGTTCTTCCAGAACCGGATGCTCGCCACCAGGAAGCTGTCCGCACCGCCCGCCGGGTCGCCGACGGCGGCGCGGACCGTGCCGCTGACGTCGCCGAGCAGCAGCCGCTCCAGCACGTGCTGGCCGGTGCCGTAGTGGTAGACCCCCGGCAGCAGCGGCGCGGAGGGCCCGGCGACCAGGAAGAGCTCCACCGGGTACATGCCCCCGCCGGAGGCGGTGGCCCGCCCCCAGACGGCGTGCTCGAAGTGCGCCCGCTTGGCCAGGTCCTGGTTCCAGTTCACGGTCAGCCGCCGGTCGAGCACCCCGTACGACAGGCGCAGCAGCGTGGCCAGGCGGTCCAGCGTCCAGCCCCCGGGCGGCGGCAGGTGCTCCCCGGTGAACAGGTCGCGCAGGGTGGGCAGGTCGGGCAGCGCCACCGGCAGCGGCACCCGGGGGGCGCCGGGGTAGCTGGTGTGCCGGGAGGGCTGGTCGGCCCAGTCCACCTCGTAGTTGAGCGGTTCCATCGGGACCCGGGCCCGGCGGAACACCGCCTGCGCGTACTCCCGGACGACCTCGAGGGCCTCCTGCTGCATGTCGGTGCTCCTACGGGAAGGGGTGCGGGTGAGGGTTGCGGCCGGTGGCACCGAGCCGGTCGCGTCCGTGCGTGCCCCGGGCCAGGTGGCGCTCCAGCCGGTCACTCCAGAGCACCCGCTGCCGCTGCCAACCGAAGTCGATGGGGACCAGGGCGGGCGCCACCACGGCCATCGTGTGCACCCCGGCGACCTCCTGCTCCGGGCAGGTCTGGTCGACCGCGACGACGTCGCCGCCGAGCCCGGCGATCAGCCCGGTGAGGTACTCCATGTCGGCCCGCAGGTCGTCGTGGTTCGGCCGGGCCGACAGCCAGTCCCCGTACAGCTCGGTCATCGACCGCAGCGGCGGGTCGTCGAAGAGGAACGCGGCGTGGCGGGTCATCTCCGGCAGCCCGTAGAGCAGGGCGTGATGGCTCAGCTCGGTGACCTTGGTGTAGTCCCGGGTCATCTCGCGCAGCTCCGGCTCGCTGGCGGCGACCCGTTCGTCGAAGCCGGGCACGTAGGAGGCGGTCTCGCAGACCGCGGCGCGGACCGCGTCGTCCGGGTCGAGGCTGGCGCCGGCGGCGAAGCAGAGCTGACCGAGCCCGTCGCCGCGCTTGACCGCGACCGCGGTGACCACCGGGACGGGCAGGTCCGCGCGGGTGTCGAAGAGCCGGATGTCGTAGCCGAGCAGGTCAACCCGGTCGAGCATGAAGTGCACCCGCTCGTCCCGGCAGGTGCTCGGGTCGATCTCGGCCAGCCGGGCCGAGCCGTACCAGGCGAGCAGGAAGGCGTCCCGCTCGATGAGTTCGAGCATGCCGTGCAGCAACGCCTCCTCCGGGCAGCTGCCGCTGGCGCAGCCGTTGGAGCACTCCTGGACGAACTTGCGGTGGTCGGTGCGGCGGTCCAGGTAGTAGACGAGCTGCTCGGGCACGAGACGGGGGGTGCGGTCGCGCAGCGAGTAACCCCAGACCCAGGGCATCGGCGCGTCCGGCGAGTACGGGGCGTAGTAGAGCCCATGCCCGTGGTAGAATGCCGGGTGGTAGCCCAGACCGGCCGGGTCGAGTGCGTCCGGGGCCAGGGTGGCGTAGCTGTCGACGACCGTGGTCCGCCGCGCCCGGGGGAACTGGCCGGCGTACCGCTCCAGCCCCTCCAGCAGGGCGTACGTCTCGCTGCTGCCGTAGCTGTTGGCGTGCCCGCTCCACCACATCTCGTGCAGGTCGTAGCGGCTGCGGATCCGGAAGTAGCCGGTCACCGGCGCGGTGGCGGTGGCGTTGTACGCGCGCAGGGCGCTGCCGCCCAGCGCCCCGGCGACCGGGTTCGCCAGCGCGGCGACCGGGAGGTCCAGCTCGCCGGCCGACCGCAGCCGGTACGCGGACGGGTCCGGCTTGGGCCGGCTGGTGAGCGGGATGACCGCGGCTTCCGCGGTGTCCGGGCGGACGGTCGCGCAGGCCGGGCACTCGGAGTCGGCCAGCACCTCGACGACGGTGGTCTCCAGGGTGTCCATCCGCAGCTGCCGCAGGCGTCCCACGCCGGGCCGGTCGGTGCGGGGGCGGCAGGCGTCCAGCAGGAGCTGCCACAGCGCATCGACCGCGAACGGCGTCAGGTGGGGCAGCGGGGCCACGGTGCCGACCCGGGCCTGGTGCTCCAGGGCGTGCCGTTCCTCGCGCACCCGGATGGCCTGCCAGCGCCGCTGCACACAGAGCGGGCACGGGCCGGGCCGGGCACCCGCCGCGTCGTCGGTGTCCGTCCAGCGTGGCCCGACCAGCGCGGTCGCACCGTGCAGCCAGATCGGCACCACGTCGCCGGTCAGGCCCTCGTCGCCGTCGGCGTACGCGTCGGTCAGGCCGAGGGCGGCGATCCGGACGGTGATCCCGTCGAGCGGCGCGGCGGGGCGGGCCGGCTGCCGCACCTGGTCCTGGCGTCGCTCGTGGAACGCCTCGCCGAGCTGCTTGAGGCTGCTGTCCCACCCGGTGGAGGTGGTCCGGACATCGACGATCATGCGGTTCACCTGTCTGCGGTCGCGACCTGTGCTGATGGGATTGGGACCGGCGCCCCGCCGACGTGGCCCGCCGGCGGGGACGGTTACGGCGCTGGGCTGGGTCAGCCGCCGCCGCATCCGGTGCTGGTGCTGCTGCTGCAGCAGCTGGACGTGCTGCAACTGCAGCAGCTGGAGCAGGAACAGCTGGAGCTGGACCAGTCCATGACCATCGCGTCGATGGCGTCGACGTCCTCGATCTCGAACGTCTCCGTCTCCAGCGCGCGGAGTTCCTCAGTGAGTTCCGGCATTTCCTTCCACCTCCCCTCGGTCGATCAGGGCCGCGGTGCCGGCCGGGCGTCCGGAGCGACCGGCGGCGCCGTGGCTCAGCTGGTGCTGCTGCAACTCGACGAGGTGCAGCTGCAACAACTGGACGTGCTGCAGCTGGAGCAGCTGGACGTGCTCGTGCTGCTGCTGCAGATGTCCATCAGGTCGGCGGACAGCTCAGCGATGTCCTCGACCTCGAACGTCTCGGTCTGCAGGTCGCGCAGCTCGCTGCGGACCGAGTCGGGCAGTAGGCCGGATGTCGGGGGTTGTGTCGGCACGGGCCTCTCCTTGAGCCGCGGTGGCGCCAGTCGTCGGTGGGTCCGCGTCGCACCACCACGGTGGATCCAGCGGAGGCACGCAGGGCTACTCGCCGGCCGAGCCGGCGGCGGATGGTGCGTCGTTCGTGCGGCGTCCCACCGGGGACTGGAAGTCGTCAGCGTCGGGGGCAACCCCGTTCACCCGGTCAGCCGCAGCTGGAGGTGCTGGTGCTGGTGCTGCAGCAGCTCGAGGTGCTGCAGCTGCAGCAGCTGGAGCAGGAGCAGCTGGAGCTGGTCGCAGCGAGCGCCTCGCCGCCGTCCTCGACCTCCTCGATCTCGAAGGTCTCGGTCTCCAGCTCGCGGAGCTCGTCGTTCAGGGTGATCGGCATCTTTTCACCTCCCTCCATGGTGCGTGCCTCGCCGAAACCACTGACGTGGTGGTTCAGTCGGCCGCCGGGGCGGACCGGCGCAGCAGGACGACCCCACTGCGGAAGGCCCCGGTGGCCCGGACGTCCCGGGTGGTCGTCTCGATCAGCAGGGCGCTCATTTCCTGCTCGTCCAGCGCGGCCAGCACGGCCGCCCGGTCGGTCGCCGGTCCGGCCGGGCCGGCGGGGGTGGCGCCGGCCGTGAGCGCGGCCGGGTCGAAGTCACGCAGCACCGGGTCGCCGAGGTCGGCGGCGGCGTCCTCGAAGTGCCGCACCTGAACACGCCCGACCGCGTCCCGGACGGCGGCCAGCCGAGTGGCGACCGGGTCGAACCCGCCGGCCAGCGCCCAGTCTCGGGCACCGCCGTCCGGCGACTCGGCGACGGCGAGCACGGCGTACGCCGGATCGGCCCCGGCCAGCGCGAACACCGACAGCCGGCGGCCGAACCGGTGGGCGGCCTTGACCACGAAGGCGGTGTCGTCGTCGCCGACCAGGTCCTCCTCGTTCACCACCCGCGGCCCGCCCCGGCCGCGCAGCGCGGCGGTCAGCGCCCGGTAGGCCAGCGCGTCGGCCAGCCCCTGGTCGATGACCCCGTCGAGGGTCCCGGCGGCGGCCGCGCCGGCCACCGTCGACTCGGCCCAGCCCTCGGCGTTGAACACGGAGGTGGGCAGCGCCAGCGCGGCGGGCACCCACACGGACTCCGCCCGGCCCAGCACGACGGCCGGCAGCCAGCGCACCGGCCGGTCGTCGGGCGGCACGACGGTCGCCGTCGCCAGGTCCGTCCAGGGCACCGGGTGCTCGCCCCGCTCGCGCAGCTCGGCCGCGGAGGCCGTGATCGCCGCGGCCGGGTCCGCGTACCGGGCGGCGTGGTCGCGGACCGCCGCCCGGTAGGCGGCCAGTCGGGCGCCCATCACGGTGTGCACATCGAAGGCGCTCACCTCACGCGGGCCACGCCGGCCGGGCAGCCGCAGGCGGGCCGTCTTCAGCGGGGCCTGCTCCAGCGGGTCGTCGACGAACCGCGTGAAGACCCCGGCGTTCGGCGAGACCAACGCCTCGGCCCGCTGGTAGGTCTCGTCGTCGGAGCCGGCCGGCGGCCCCGGCTCGGTCACCTCGACGTCCCGGCAGACCGGGCACCCGGGGTGCGGCAGCACCCGCTCCCGGCTGGACTCCAGGGTGGCCGCGTCGAGCAGCAGCACCCCACCGGCGGTGTCCGGGGCGACCGCGCCGGTGAGGGCCCGGAACAGTTCGAAGGCGGCGGCGTTGCCGAGCATTCGCGCGATCACCTCGGGCAGCGCCGCCGCTGCGGCCGGGTCGCCGACGGCGAGCTGTCGCCAGAACTCCGCGGCCGCCGCCGGGTCGTCGCCAGCCGCGAGCCGGAGCTGAGCGCAGTGCCAGCAGGGAGCCTGTCCCGCCCCGACGGTCGGCCCGACCACCGCCCGCCGGTCGTCCCAGATCACCGGTACGAGCAGCGGACCGTCCCGGTGAGCGGCGCGGGCCAGCTCGGCCAGGCGGGCCAGGCCGGCGGGACCGGTGCAGCAGACCACCGCGTCGACCGCCCGCGGGTCGGGGCCCCCGGTGGGGAACCTGACCTCCGCCGGCAGGCCGTCGGCGCGCAGCTCGGCCAGCTCGGGGCGCAGCGCCTCGGCGTACCGGGCGGGGTCGTCGTCCGGGTGGACGTCCAGCCGCACGCACCCGTTGCGGAGCAGGCCGCTCGCCGCGGCGAGCAACGTCTCTCCCTCGCCGCACAGCGCCACCCGGGCGGCGTGGAAACGCTGGAACCGGCCGGTGGGGTCGTCCGCGAAGTGGTCGATGAACTCAATCTGGGCGGCGAAGCGGCGGGCGACCGGCTCGGACAGCTCGCTGCGGGCTACCGCGTCCTTGGCGAACCCTCGGGAGATCAGGGCACGGACCAGGGTGAGCACGGTCTGCCGCTGCCCCGGGTCGAGGGCGGCGGTGAGCTGCCCGAGCGTGTGTTCGCCGGTCAGGTAGGGACTCAGCGATGTCAACCACCGGAAGGCCGACTTGCCCTTGATCAGGAATGCGCTGTCCGGGCCGCGCAGGTAGGCGCCGGCAGGGGCGTCCAGGAAGACCACGTCGTGCCGCAGCTTGGGACGCATTTCCAGGCTTGTTCCACCGTCCGACGGCTGGTTCATGCGTCCCCCATGGCAACTCCTGTGGCGGTCTCGAAAGTGCCTTCATGTTGCCCAAGATCAAGTATTAAGTCAACAGAATGTTTCGGGTCAGGCAGTGGCGGAAGTAAATTGAGGGGCGGTGAGCTGCGGCTAAGACAAAAACGCCACACCGCCGCCCCGGGCGACCTTCCGGAGCCGATCAACCTCCGCTAGTCTGTGGGCGCCGCCTACGCCGCCGCAGGTCAGAGGGCCTTTCATGACGGCATTCTGGCCGCTGGCGATGGCGGGTTACGAGGGCGCGACCGCGGGCCAAATCGGTCGCCACCGACCCAGTCCGCCCGAAACGAACAGTTAATTGACGTTACCCAATTAACCCTGTGGTGCGGTAGGGAATTCGAGGGACTGCGGATGAACGCAAAGGAAATTCAGGTCGAGCGGCGCTTTGCTCGGCATCGCTCGATTGCGGTGCCACGTTGAGAAATGACCGTTTTGCCATTGAAGTTCATGAGGTGACCAAGCGTTATCCCGGCGGGGTCACCGCGGTCGACGGCCTTGACCTGCTGGTGCGCGAGGGCGAGGTCCTCGGCTTCCTTGGCCCCAACGGGGCCGGCAAGACCACCACGATGCGCATGCTGGTCGGGCTCGTCCGGCCGACCAGCGGTTCGATCCGGGTCCTCGGCCGATCGCCCGGCACGCCGGAGCAGCTGGCCAAGGTGGGTGCGCTCATCGAGTCGCCGGCCTTCTACCCTCACCTGTCCGGCCGGGACAACCTGCGGCTGGCCGCCCGGTACGCGGGCGTCCCGGACACCGCCGCCGACCGGGTGCTGGCCGAGGTCGGGCTGACCGAGCGGGCGGGCTCGAAGTTCCGGACCTACTCCCTCGGCATGAAGCAGCGCCTCGGCGTGGCCGCGGCCCTGCTCAAGGAACCGAGCCTGCTGATCCTGGATGAGCCCACCAACGGCCTCGACCCGGGCGGGGTGACCGACATCCGCGAGCTGCTCCGGGCGCTCGGCCGGGGCGGGCGCACCGTGCTGCTGTCCAGCCACGTCCTCGGCGAGGTGGAGCAGATCTGCGACCGCATCGTGGTCATCGACCGCGGCCGGCTGATCGCCGACGGCACGCCCGACGAGCTGCGCGGAACGCTGGGCCAGGCGGTGCTGCTGATCGACGCCGACCCGATCGACGAGGCGGCGGCGTGCCTGCGCGCACACGACCGGGTCCGGGCGGTGGACCCGGTCGACGGGCAACTTCGGGTCACCACGGACCCGGAGCTCGCCGCGGCCCTCAACCGGCGGCTGGTCGAGGCCGGCATCGACGTACGGGAACTGCGCCCGCTGCGCCACTCGCTGGAGGAAGCCTTCCTGGAACTGACCGCGCCCGAGCGGCACGCCCGCCAGGAACAGACGATCACGACGGGAGGCACCCGATGATGGCCTCGGTGCGGGCGGCCTGGTTCGCCGACCGGAAGCGGCCGGCGGTCTGGACGGTCACCGCGACCTGGGCGGCCCTCGCGCTCGCCTTCGGCATCGGTGTGCCGTACCTCGTGCACCTGGCGCTGGCCGGTGACCCGAAGGAGACGGACGCCGCCGAGTCCCTGCTGGCCACCGTCCTGCCGGGGCAGCTCGTGCCCACCGGGATCGGGCTGTTCCCGCTCTTCGGCGGCGCCATCGTGGTCATCCTCGGCGCGCTGGTGGTGGGCAACGAGTACCGCTGGGGGACGTGGAACCTCCTCTTCACCCAGCGACCCCGGCGCGCGCAGGTGATGGCCGGGCACGCCGTCGTCCTGTGCGGCCTGACCCTGCTGATCGCCGTGCTCACCTTCGGCTTGCTGGCGGTGACCACCGGGTCGCTGGCGGCCGCCGAGGGACGGGCCGCCGACTGGCCGACCGTCGCCGATCTCGCCGGCGCGGTGGCAGCTGCCTGGTTGATCTGCACCGCCCACGCCAGCGTGGGCTGGTTTCTGGCGATCGCGTTCCGCAGCGCCACCACCGCCATCGCGGTCGGTCTGATCTGGACGCTGGTCCTGGAGAACGCGATCAGCGGACTCGCCCTCGTGCTGAGCCCGCTGACGGCGGTGCAGAAGATGCTGCTGGCACCGAGCTCCGGCGCGCTGGCCGGCGCGCTGGGTGCGCGGTCGCAGTTCGACGGGGGCACCCCCGGCGTGATCGAGTCCGCCGGCGCGCTGGTGCCGGCCGTGGTGTTGCTGGGTTACGTGCTGGTGATGTTCGGCCTGGGCAGCTGGCTGGCGGCGCGCCGGGACATCGGTTGACCGGGCGGGAGAGAATGCCGAGATGGACTTCCTGCTCGCCTTCGCGGTGACCGGCCTGGCGGCCTCCGGCGGCTGGATCGCCTGGGCCGCCGTCCGGAGCTGGTCCCGCATCCGCGACCGCCGGCACGAGTTGCGGCTGGCCCGCGCCCGGGCGGCGGCCGACGTCCGCCGGGCCGAGCTGGCCGCGCAGGTTCGCGAGATCGAACTCGCCAACGAGACCTACCAGGACTTCGTCCGCCGCCACCCCGAGCACTGAGCGACCGCACGCCCGGCCCAGGGCCGCTGTCAAAGCCCCTGGCCGGTCGACGATATTGACACCGGCCCTCGGTGGTGGCCGACGCGTTCGCGTCGGCCACCACCGGCGATCGGACGAGCGGCCCCGGTCAGGCGCCGCGGAGCGTGGCGCCGAAGCGGCGCGCCGCCTCGGCCACCGCCGCGTCCCGGGTGGCCACCGCCTCCTCGACGGTGAGCGTCCGGTCCGGGGCCCGGAACGTCAGCTTGTACGCCAGCGACTTGCGGCCCGCGCCGAGCTGCTCGGAGGCGTACACGTCGAACAGCCGGACGCCCTCCAGCAGCTCGCCGGCCCCCTCGACGAGAGCCCGCTCGACCTCGGCCGCCGGCACCGAGTCGTCCACCACCAGCGCCACGTCGATCAGCGCGGGCGGGAAGGTGGAGATGGCCGGGCCGGCCACCATCGGCGCCGGAGGCAGCGCGTCCAGGTCCAGCTCCATGGCGCAGGTGCGGCGGGGCAGCTCCAGCGCCGCCACCACGGCCGGGTGCAGCTCACCGGCGTGCCCGACGACGGTGTCGTCCACCAGCAGCTCGGCACAGCGGCCGGGGTGCCAGGGGGCGTACTCGGCGGACCGGACGGTGACCCGGTCGGCCGGGATGCCGGCGGCGTCGAGGACGGCCCGGCCGGCCGCCACGGCGTCCGCCCAGCCTGCCGCCCGGCCCGGGCCCCACCAGCCGGCCGGCTCGAGCTCGCCGGTGAGCGCCACGGCGACGTGCTGCGGCTGGTCCGGCACCACCGCGTCGGCGGCGGCGAACTCCTCGTCCGTGGGGCGCCGGTCCACGCCCATGGCCGGCGGGGTGCCGGCGCCGGGGCGCGGGTGGAACACCGTGCCGATCTCGTAGATCGCCAGGTCGCGCAGGCCCCGGCTCACGTTGCGCTTGAGGATGCCGAGCAGCGGGCCGAGCAGCGTGGTACGCAGCAGCGGCTGCTCCTCGGACAGCGGGTTCGCCACCCGCACCGCCCGGCGGCGCGGGTCGTCGGCGGGCAGGCCGAGCTGGTCGGCGAGTTCTCCGGCGACGAACGGGTGGGCGAGCACCTCCACGTACCCGCGCTCGGCGAGCGACCGGGCGACCGCCCGGCGGCGCTGCTGCGGCCAGGTGAGACCACGGCCGGGCGGCGCGGTGGGCAGCACCGACGGCACCCGGTCGTACCCGTCGAGGCGGACCACCTCCTCGACCAGGTCGGCCGGGTCGGTGAGGTCGGGCCGCCAGCTCGGCGGGGTCACCGTGAGCACCTCGGCCCGCCCGGCGGCGGCCACCCCGACCTCGCCCGGGTCCTCACCGAGCCGGTCGCCACCTCGGGTGACCGTGCAGCCGACCTGCTCCAGCAGCTCGACCACCCGCTCCGGCGGGTACGCCACCCCGACCCGCCGCGACGCCAGGTCCGCCGGCAGGGTGACCGGGGTACGCGGCCGGACGTGGTCGATGTCCAGGATCTCCGCACCGACCGTGCCGCCCGCGTGCTCGGTGAGCAGCCGTACCGCCTGCTCCAGCGCGACCAGCGGCAGGGCCGGGTCGACGCCCCGCTCCCAGCGCTTCGCCGCCTCGCTGAACAGCTTGTGCCGGCGGGCGGTGCGGCCGACCATCGCCGGGTCCCAGTGCGCCGCCTCGAACAGCACGTCGCTGGTGGTGGCGACCACCTCGCTGGTCTCGCCACCCATCACGGCGGCGAGCGAGATCGGGACGCCGGAGCCCTCGCCCGCGAGGGCGTTGGGCAGCCCAGCGTCGCAGATCACCATGTCCTCGGCGGACAGGGTGCGGTCGACCCCGTCCAGGGTGGTCAGCTTCTCCCCCGGCTCGGCCCGGCGGACCACCAGCGGGCCGCGGATCCGGTCGGCGTCGAAGGCGTGCATCGGCTGGCCGAGTTCGAGCATCAGGTAGTTGGTGATGTCGACCGGCAGCGAGATGCTGCGGATGCCGGCGACGGTGAGCCGCTGCTGCATCCAGCCGGGCGTCTGCGCGGTCGGGTCGACGCCGCGGACCATCCGGGCCGCGAACCGGTCACAGCCGACGGTGTCCCGCACCTCGACCGGGTACGCCGGCGCGGCGGTGGCGCCGGGCGCCGGGACGTCGGCCGGGTCGCGGAACGGCACCCCGAGGGCGTGCGACAGCTCCCGGGCGATGCCCCGCACACTCAGCGCGTACCCGCGGTCGGGGGTGATCTCCATCTCGACCACGACGTCGTCGAGGCCGACCACCGGGCGGGCGTCGTCGCCGGGCTTGGCCGGGGTGTCCTCGGGCAGCACGATGATGCCCGAGTGGTCGTCGCCCAGGCCCAGCTCCTTCGCGGAGCAGATCATGCCGTTGGAGTTGCGCCCGTACGTCTTGCGCGCGCCGATGGCGAAGTTGCCGGGCAGCACGCCGCCGGGGAGGATCACCACCACCCGGTCGCCGGGGGCGAAGTTACGCGCCCCGCAGACGATCTCCTGCGGCTCGCCGGTGCCGTTGGCGGCACCGACGTCCACCTTGCAGAACCGGATCGGCTTCTTGAAGCCGGTCAACTCCTCGATCTCCAGGACCTCACCGACCACCAGCGGGCCGGTGACGGTCTCCCGCAGGTCCACGACGGACTCGACCTCGATACCCAGGTCGACCAGCGCCTGCTCCAGGTCGCCGGCGGGCAGGTCGGCGGGGAGGTCGACGTACTCCCGCAGCCAACTGACAGAAACTCGCATGACTGTTAACCACCGTCTCCGTAGCTCGTGGCGCCGATCAGGCCCCGAACGCGCGGGTGAACCGCACGTCGCCCTCGGCCATGTCCCGCATGTCGCTGACCCCGTGCCGGACCATCACGGTCCGGTCGATGCCCATGCCGAAGGCGAATCCGGAGTAGACCTCCGGGTCGATGCCGCAGGCGCGCAGCACCCGCGGGTTGACCATGCCGCAGCCGCCCCACTCGACCCACTGCGGCCCGTCCCGGTGCTCCGGGAACCAGACGTCGAACTCGGCCGACGGCTCGGTGAACGGGAAGTAGTGCGGCCGCCAGCGGGTCTTCGCGCCCTCGCCGAACATCGCCCGGGCGAAGTGGTCCAGCGTGCCGCGCAGGTGCGCCATGGTGATGCCCTTGTCCACCACCAGGCCCTCGACCTGGTGGAAGACCGGCGCGTGGGTGGCGTCCAACTCGTCGGTGCGGTAGACCCGGCCGGGCACGACCACGTAGATCGGCGGCTTGCGGGTGAGCATGGTGCGCGCCTGCACCGGCGAGGTGTGGGTACGCAACACCAGGCCGGACGCCGCGCCGGCTGACCCGTCCTGCGGGGCGATGTGGAAGGTGTCCATCAGGCCACGGGCCGGGTGGTCGGCCGGGATGTTGAGCGCGTCGAAGTTGGTCCACTCCAGCTCGACCTCGGGGCCTTCGGCGATCTCGTAGCCCATCCCGATGAACAGGTCGCTGATCTGCTCCATCAGTACGGTCAGCGGGTGGCGGGCGCCACGCGGCCGGCGGTCGTAGGGCAGGGTCACGTCGACCCGCTCCTCGACCAGCACCCGCTCGGCCTGCTCGCGCTCCAGCGTCTCCTGCCGGGCCGCGTACGCGGTCTCGATGGCGCGGCGGGCCTCGTTGACCCGCTTGCCGGCGTCGGCCTTGGCGGCCGGCGGCAGCGCGCCGATCTCCCGGCGGGCGAGCGAGACCGGAGCCCGGTCGCCGAGGTGCGCGGGGCGCAGCGCGTGCAGCGCGTCCGGGTCGGTGGCGGTGGCGAACGCCTTCTCGGCCTCGGCCACGGCCTCGGCCAGGGCGTCCGGGTCGAGCAGGGCGACCTGCTTCGGGTCGTACGGATCGTTGCGGTAGCTCATGGCGTACGGGCACTCCCTCACGGCGGCGCCGGCCCTCACGGGCGGCTAGGCGAGTCTACGGACGCGCGGCTTCGCCGCAGCCCGCCGGTGGGAGGTATGCAGGAGGAAGGGTCACGCCCGCCGCCCGCCGACACCGGCGGGCTGGCTAAACGAACGCCGTGGCGCGTTCATCATCCGGACGACTCCCCTGCTGTGTGACCGCGCGGACCCGACGGTCGGCGCAGTGCTCTGGCTGAAGCGTACAGGCAGATTGCCGCGGCCGCAGCCAGGTTCAGGCTCTCGGCACGCCCGTGCAGCGGCACCCGGACCCGGGCGTCGGCCGCCTCGGTCAGCTCCCGGGGCAGGCCATGGGCCTCGGACCCGAAGAGCCAGGCGGTGGGCGTGGCGAGCCGGCCGGCATCGGCCAGGTCGTCGAGGTCGGTGTCGCCGTACCCGGTGGTAGCCAGCACGGTGCGGCCGGCGGCGCGCAGCGCATCGACCACCGCGACCGGGTCGGGGGCGCGCACCACGTCGACGTGGAAGAGGCTGCCGGCGGAGGCCCGCACGCACTTGCCGTTGTACGGGTCGACCGCGTCCCCGGCGAAGACCACCGCGCCCGCGCCGGCGGCGTCGGCGGTGCGCAGCACGGTGCCGGCGTTGCCCGGGTCGCGGATCTCGGCGAGCACCGCGACCAGGCGCGGCCCGCGTGCCAGGGCCTTCTCGAGCGGTACGTCGAGGTGCCGGCAGACGGCGACCAACCCCTGCGGGGCGACGGTCTCCGCGAGCGCCGCGAGGGCCTCCTCGGTGACCTCGGACACGGGCACGTCGGCCTGGGCGGCCTCGGCGGCGAGGTCGGCGTACCGGTCGAGGGCGGCCGGCGTGCCGAACAGCTCGACGACGGTGCCGGCGCGGCCCAGGGCCTCCCGGACGGCCTGCGGACCCTCGGCGAGGAACCGGCCGGTGGCCTCGCGGTCCCGGCGGCGCTGGAGCCGGCGGGCGGCGACGATCCGGGGGGTACGCGGGGTGAACGGGCCGGGAACAGCGTCGAGGCGCCTCCCGCGCGACGGTGACTGCATGGGAGACGCCTCGATCTGCTGGTGCGGGTGGGTCAGGCGGCCTGGGCCGCGGCGCCACCGGTGCCCTCGGCCGCCACGGCGGCGCGGGCGAGCTCGACGATCGCGGCGAACGCCGCGGCGTCGTTGACGGCCAGGTCGGCCAGGATCTTGCGGTCGACCTCGATGCCGGCCAGGCGCAGGCCCTGGATCAGCCGGTTGTAGGTCATGCCGTTGGCCCGGGCGCCAGCGTTGATCCGCTGGATCCAGAGCTGCCGGAAGTCGCCCTTGCGGTCGCGGCGGTCCCGGTAGGCGTACTGCATCGAGTGCAGCACCTGCTCCTTGGCCTTGCGGTAGAGGCGGGAGCGCTGACCGCGGTAGCCGCTCGCGGTCTCGAGCAGGGTACGACGCTTCTTCTGGGCGTTCACAGCCCGCTTGACGCGTGCCATCTCAACTCCTTCTTCGGTTCAGGTGGCGCGCGTCAGCGGCCGAGCAGCTTCTTGATTCGCTTCACGTCGGCCTTGGCCAGCTCGACGGTGCCGGTCAGCCGGCGGGTCTGGGTGGAGGCCTTCTTCTCCAGGTTGTGGCGGAGGCCGGCCTGCTGGGCAACGATCTTGCCCTTGCCGGTCACCTTGACCCGCTTGCCCATACCCGTGTGGCTCTTCATCTTCGGCATGTGGAACGTCTCTCCCCTGTTACTGGCCGCTGGTGTCAGCGGTCGTGCCGGTCTCACCGGCTGCTGCGGTCTCGCCAGCCTCCGGAGCGACGGATTCCTCCGCGGCCCGCTCCCGGGGCGCCCCGCCCCGGGAGGCCGTCGCGGCGACCGCGGCGGCCTTGGTGGCGCGGTGCGGCGCGAGCACCATGATCATGTTGCGGCCGTCCTGCTTCGGCGCGGCCTCGACGTACCCCAGCTCCGAGATCTCGGACTCGAGCCGGCGCAGGAGCCGGTAACCCAGCTCCGGGCGGCTCTGTTCGCGACCGCGGAACATGATCGTCACCTTGACCTTGTCGCCGGCCTTGAGGAACCGCACCACGTGACCCTTCTTGGTCTCGTAGTCGTGCGGGTCGATCTTCGGCCGGAGCTTCATCTCCTTGATGACGGTCTGCTGCTGGTTACGCCGCGCTTCGCGCGCCTTCAGTGCGCTCTCGTACTTGAACTTGCCGAAGTCCATGAGCTTGCACACCGGCGGGCGCGCCATCGGCGCAACCTCGACCAGGTCCAGGTCGACGTCCGCGGCCAGCTGAAGGGCGCGCTCCAGCGGGACGATGCCCACCTGCTCACCTTCAGGGCCGACCAGTCGGACCTCACGTGCCCGGATCTGCTCGTTCACGCGTGGTTCGACGCTGATGGGGCCTCCTCGAGTCGAGTCTTTCTGCATGTGTGCCGACTCCGCGGGCTCCCGGGCGGGAGCCGACCCGGAAAGCAGAGGGCCCCGGCACATGCCAGGGCCCGCTCGACCGGTCGGCACGATCACATGATCGCGCATCCGGCGCCGGGACGTACCCGGAACCGGTGACCGGACCCGGCCGCCGCGTGGCGACACGGGTGGGAGCAGGCGCTCCGCTTCAGGACCACCCACACGTCAGCGACGGGGGCAGTCTGGTCGACTCAGCAACACTACACCCCCGGCCCACCCGTCCCCAAACCAGCCCCACCCGCGCCTCGCCGGGTGACCAGGCCACTCATCCCTGGAAAGGGTGCCCACTCCGGGGCGGATGCCCACTCTTTCCGCGAATCTGCGGTCTTCGACCGGGAACGGCCTGGGCGGGTAAGGGCGGCGGGGTCAGCGGGAGGCGTTGGCGAGGGTGGCCAGGTGGGCCTGGTGCAGGCGACGCAGGGCCCGCACCCCCTCGACCGCGCGCTCCTTGTCGGCGGCCTGCAGGGCCACCATCGGCAGCAGGTCGTCGTCGTGCAGCTCCAGGCTGGCCCAGGGGGCACCCCGGTCGAAGCGGACCCCGCGGACGACCTCCCAGGGCAGCTCGTACGAGCCGATCACGTTGCGCACCCGGATGCCCTTGGCGTCGGCCACCACCCGGGGGCGGGTGAACAAAAGGGCGCCCAGGGCGCCGAGGACGCCCAGCCCGATCATGGCGAACTGGTCGCCCCGCTGGAACGTGCCGTAACCCTCGCCGGTGGCCCCGGTCAGGGAGGTAGCCACCAGGCTGAACACCACCACCAGGGTGGCCGCCGAGGCCCAGCAGACCAGCCGGATCCGACGCGGCCGCACGGTCACCACCGAATCGCTCACGCCGCCGCCTCGCTTCGCTTCGCGGCGCGAGGCGCCACGCTGCTGAGCCTGATGGTTCGCTCGCTCCACTCGCTCACCCGACCAGTCTGCCATCCGGCTCGGACGCGGGGTCCGCTGCCACACGGGTCGGTGTCCGCCGGCGTACGCCGGCCAGCAGCACCGCCACGGCGGTGAGCCCCGCGCCGGCCAGCACCGGCAGCCGCGCGCCCGCCCCGCCGGGCAGCGCCACGTCCAGCAGCAGGGCACCGCCGAGCTGCCCGGCGACCAGTGCCAGGCCGGTCCGCAGCACCCCGGCCGCCCGGACGCCGACCAGCAGGGCGAGCACGATGCCGACCCCGAGCAGGCCGCCGATGTAGAGCCACCACTGCCCCGGCCAGGCCGGTCGGATGGCGAACGCCCCGACCACGGCCGCGACCGCCAGGATCACCGGGGTGCTCACGGCGAAGTTGACCGCCAGCCCGGCGGCGGTGCTGCTGGCGGCGGAGACCCGGCCGTTGAGCGCGGACTGCAGGGCGACCGCCAGACCGCCGGCGACCGCGAGCAGGACCAGCCCGACCGCCAGGTCGCCGACCGGGCGGCCGAGCTGGGCCAGGGCCACCGCGCCGACGCCGAGCAGTGCCCCGGCGACCCGGGGCACAGTGAGCGGCAGCCGCCCCGCCGGGGACACCCCGGCCCGGTCCACGGCCAGCCCGCCCAGGCTGCCGCCGGCGACCTGGGCGATCGTGAACACGGCCACCCCCAGCACCGGCACCACGTACGTGCCGATCACCACGATCGCCGCGCCACCGAGCCCGCCCAGGTAGGCCCACCAGGGCAGGCCGCCGCGCCGCAGCACGGCCAGCCCGGCCCGCATCGACGGGACGGCGAACAGCCCCACCAGGACCAGCAGGCAGCCGCCGAGGTTGTTGACCACCGCGCCGAGCACCGGGTTGCCGGCCCGCTCCCCCAGCTCGGAGTTGACCACGCCCTGCGCCGCCGAGGCCATCCCACCGAGGACGACCACGCCCAGGGCGGCCGGCGCGGGCAGCGCCCTCACAGCCGGCACGCGTGGATGTTGGTGACCAGGATGGCCCGCGCGCCCAGCTCGTACAGCTCGTCCATGATCCGGTGCACGTCGTCGCGCTGGACCATCGCCTGCACGGCCACCCAGCCTTCGCGGTGCAGCGGGGAGACGGTCGGCGACTCGATGCCGGGAGTCAGCGTGCTGGCCCGGTCGAGCAGGCCGGCCGGCACGTCGTAGGCGAGCATCACGTAGCGCCGGGCGACCAGCACGCCGTGCAGCCGGCGCAGCAGCTGGTCGGCCTGGGCGCAGCCGGGGGCGCCGGCCCGGCGGACCAGCACCGCCGAGGAACGCAGCAGCGGCTCGCCGAAGACCACGAGGCCCGCCTGGCGCAGCGTGGCGCCGGTCTCCACCACGTCGGCGACCACGTCGGCGACGCCGAGGCGGATGGCGTTCTCCACCGCGCCGTCCAGGCGGATCACCTCGGCCTTGACGCCCAGCTCAGCCAGGTGCCGTTCGACCAGCCCGGGGTACGCGGTGGCGATCCGGTGCCCGCCGAGCTGCTGGACGGAGTCCACGTCGTCGGGGCGGGCGGCGAAGCGGAAGGTGGCCCGGCCGAAGTTCAGGTCGACGACCTCCTCGGCCGGCGCGCCGGAGTCGACCAGCAGGTCCCGCCCGGTGATGCCGACGTCCAGATCACCGGAGCCGACGTAGGTGGCGATGTCCTTGGGGCGGAGGTAGAAGAACTCGAGGTCGTTGGGCTCGTCCCGGCAGACCAGGTCCTTCGGGTCGGTGCGCTGGCGGTAGCCCGCCTCGCGCAGCATCTGGGCGGCCGACTCGGCCAGGGCGCCCTTGTTGGGTACGGCGACACGCAGCATGACGGAGTGCTCCTTCGATCGATGAGATGATCAGCGGACGGGCACTCACAGATGTCGGTAGACGTCCTTGAGCTCGAGACCGGTGGCGAGCATCAGCACCTGGGCCTGGTAGAGCAGCTGGGAGATCTCCTCGGCGGCCCGCTCCGGCCCCTCGTGCTCGGCGGCCATCCACGACTCGGCCGCCTCCTCGACCACCTTCTTGCCGATGAAGTGCACCCCCTTCTCGAGCGCGGCGACCGTGCCCGAGCCCGGGGTGCCGGCGGCGGCCTTGGCCTGCAGCTCGGCGAACAACTCCTCGAACGTCTTCACGGAAGGCGATTCTTCCAGTTCACCGGCCGGGCCGCGTGCGGCGGGTCGGGCCGGGCCCACCGGCCGGGACGGCGCGCGGACCGGTGTGACGGAATTCCCTACCACCACGGTGGGACACGCTTCGGCCCCGAACACGCCTGGCTCTACGCTGTCCGCCATGGCCAGCAGCTCACGGATCGTCGCGCTCACCCTCGCCGCCGCCACCGCCGTCGCGGTGGCCGGCTGCGCCCCGCAGGACGACGGGAAAACCACCACCGCCAGCCCCACCGGCGCGGCCGCGGCGTCCTGCGCCAAGGACAGCCTGCCGACGCGGACCCCGGGCAAACTCACCATCGCCACTGACGAGCCGGCGTACGAGCCGTGGTTCCGCGAGAACAAGCCGGAGAACGGCGAGGGCTTCGAGGCCGCCGTCGCGTACGCGGTGGCGGAGCAGCTCGGGTACGCCCGCGAGGACGTCACCTGGACGCGGGTCAAGTTCGACGCCGCCATCGCTCCCGGCGCGAAGAGCTTCGACTTCGACGTCAACCAGTTCTCCATCACCGAGGAGCGCAAGCGGGCGGTCGACTTCTCCGCGCCCTACTATCGGGTGCGGCAGACCGTGATCGCGCTCAAGTCCTCGAAGATCGCCGGAGCGAAGACCCTGGCCGACCTCAAGGACGCCACCCTCGGCGCCCAGGTCGGCACCACCAGCTACCAGGCGATCACCGGCGTGATCAAGCCGGCCCCGAAGCCGCAGGTCTACAACAGCAACGACGACGCCAAGAAGGCCCTGCAGAACGGCCAGCTCGACGGGCTCGTGGTGGACCTGCCGACCGCCTTCTACATCACCGGGGCGGAACTCACCGACGCCACCATCGTCGGTCAGCTACCGCAGGTCGGCGCACCCGAGGCGTTCGGGCTGCTGCTGGACAAGAACTCCCAGCTCACCCCGTGCCTCGACGCGGCCGTCGGCAAGCTCGACGAGGCGGGCACGCTCAAGCAGCTGGAGCAGAAGTGGCTCGCCCAGGTGGCCGGAGCGACCGAGCTGACGTGAGCCTGCTCGAACACACCCCCTCCGCCGCCCAGCTGAGGCGGACCGCGTACCGGCGGCGGCAGACCGTGCGCAGCGTGCTGGTCGCCGCCTCCTCGACGGCGGCACTCGGCACGCTGCTGGTCCTCGCGGTCACCGGCGCGCCCGGGTGGGACCGGGTCCGCGAGTCGTTCCTGGACCCCTCGATCGCCCGGGACGCCCTGCCGGCGGTGCTCGCCGGGTTGTGGCTCAACGTCCGGCTGCTGGTCTGCTGCGCCGCCGGCGCGCTGCTGCTCGGGCTGCTGATCGCGCTCCTGCGGACGCTGCGCGGCCCGGTCTTCTTCCCGGTGCGGGCGCTCGCGGCCGGCTACACATACACCTTCCGCGGCCTGCCGCTGATCATCGTGTTGTACGTGCTCACTCTCGGCGTGCCCGGGCTGCGCCTGCAGGGCATGCCGCCGGTGCTGGTGCTCGGCGGCCTCGCGCTGGTGCTCACCTACGGCGGCTACCTGGCGGAGGTGTTCCGGGCCGGCATCGAGTCGATCCACCCCAGCCAGCTCGCCGCCGCCCGGTCGCTCGGGCTGACCTACCGGCAGACCATGCGGCACGTGGTGCTGCCACAGGCCGTCCGCCGGGTCGCCCCGCCACTGCTCAACGACGTGGTGGCGTTGCAGAAGGACGTGGGCCTGGTCTCCCTGGCCGGGCCGATCGACGCGGTCCGCGCCGCCCAGATCGCCACCGCGGAGACCTTCAACTACACCCCCTACATCCTGGCCGGGGTGTTGTTCGTGCTGCTCGCCATCCCGCTGATCGCGGTCACCGACTGGGTGACGCTGCGCTCGGCCCGACGCCAGTCCGGAGGCTGAGATGCCGGTGCTGACCTGCCGTGGGCTGCGCAAGGAGTTCGGCGGCCACATGGTGCTCGACGGGCTCGACCTGACCGTCGACGAGCATCAGGTGGTGGCGCTGATCGGGGCGTCGGGGTCGGGCAAATCGACCCTGCTGCGCTGCGTCAACCTGCTGGAGGAGCTGGACGACGGGAGCATCGAGCTGGACGGGGAGGAGATCTCCGACCCCCGTGTCGACCCGGACCTGGTCCGCCGCCGGATCGGGATGGTCTTCCAGTCGTACAACCTCTTCCCGCACCTCACCGTGCTGGAGAACATCACCCTGGCGCCCCGGCGGGTGCACCGGCGGGCGCGGGCCGAGGCCGACGCCCAGGCCCGGGAGCTGCTCGACCGGGTGGGGTTGGGCGCGAAGGCGGACGCCTACCCGGACCGGCTCTCCGGCGGGCAGCAGCAGCGGGTGGCGATCGTCCGGGCCCTGGCCAACTCGCCCAGGCTGATGCTGCTGGACGAGGTCACGTCCGCGCTGGACCCGGAACTGGTGGGCGAGGTGCTGACGATGATCCGCGACCTCAAGGCCGATGGGATGACCATGGTGCTGGCCACCCATGAGATGGGGTTCGCCCGCGAGGTCGCCGACCAGGTCTGCTTCCTCGACGGGGGCCGGGTGGTGGAGGCCGGGCCGCCGGCGCAGGTGCTCGGCGAGCCGACACAGCCGCGTACCCGGCAGTTCCTCAGCCGAATCATCGAGGCCGGCCGGCTCTGACGGCCGGGCGCGGCCGGGGCAGGTCCCCGTACCTCACGGTCGTCATGTCGGAAGTCAATCACGAACATCATGGAAACAGAGCTTTCGAAGGTCGCCTTTCGAAAGGGACGCTTCGACGCATGGCCGAGCAGCAGCCCCGCGAGATCACCGACGTCGACACCCTCCGCGCCCTGGCGCACCCGTTGCGACTGCGCATCCTCGACGCCGTCGGCCTGTACGGCCCGCTGACCGCGACCGAGGTGGCCGAACGGGTCGGCGAGAGCCCGGCGAACTGCTCCTGGCACCTGCGTCAGCTCGCCCGGTACGGCTTCGTCGCCGAGGCCGGCGGTGGCACCGGGCGGCAGCGACCGTGGCGGCTGGTCACCGACGGGCACCGGTGGGGCGAGGGCGAGGAGAGCCCGGAGCTGGCGCGGGCCGGCGACGCCGCCGCCCAGATCCTGCTCGACCTCGAATACCGCAAGCTCCGGGACTGGATGGCCGTCCGCCGGCAGCAGTCCCCCGCCTGGCGGGACGCCGGCTTCTTCAACCAGTTCATCGGCTGGTACACCGCCGACGAACTCGGCGAGCTGAAGGAGGAACTCCGGTCGCTGTTCGGGCGCCGTCTGGACCGGCTCACCGACCCGGCGGCCCGCCCGCCGGGTTCCCGGCCGGTGCGGCTGATGGCGTGGGGCGTACCCGAGGTCGACGGGCCGGTCGTCGGTGGCGCCGACGCCGGGAAGGACACGGAACACGGACCGGTCGTCGGCGACGCCGACGCGGAGCGGAACGGGGAACGATGAGACACCTGCTGCGCCGGCCGGACTTCCGGCTGTTCTTCATCGCGTTGACCGTCAGCATGGTCGCCGAGTCGGTCCTCCTCCTGGCCCTGGCCGTGTGGGTGAAGGAGCTGACCGGCTCCGACGGGCTGGCCGGCGCCACCTTCGTCGCGCTGACCGCGCCAATGGTGCTGGCCCCACTCGTCGGCTGGGTGGTCGACCGGGCGCCCCGCCGAACGCTCTTCGTGGCGCTCAACGTGGCCACCGCCGTGCTGCTGCTGCCGCTGCTGGCGGTCCACGACGACGGCCGGCTCTGGATCGTGTACGCGGTCGCCGCCGGCTACGGGCTTTCCTACATCGCGCTCGGCGCGACGATCACCGCGCTCGTGCAGGAGCTGGTCCCGGCCGCGCTGCTGCCCGACGCCAACGGCGCGTCCCAGACCGTCAAGCAGGGGCTGCGGCTGGCCGGTCCGCTGCTCGGTGCCGGCCTCTACGTGCTGCTCGGCGGACCGGCGCTGGCCGCCACCTGCGCGCTCGGCTTTGTGGTGGCCGGCGCGGTCGGGCTGGGGCTGCGCCGCGCCCCGGCTCCGGCAGCGGGCGCGGGTGACGGGTTCGGGACGGTGACCGGCGGCGACCCGGGCGCCGCGCCGACCGGGGCGGC
Organism: Micromonospora sp. CB01531; assembly: GCF_001905095.1. Classification (GTDB taxonomy): domain Bacteria; phylum Actinomycetota; class Actinomycetes; order Mycobacteriales; family Micromonosporaceae; genus Micromonospora. The sequence continues at coordinate 58,188 of NZ_LWLS01000064.1, read as the reverse complement.
GCCCCCGGGCGGAGCCGACGTCCTGGCCGCCGCCGGCGGGCGCGGTGCCCTGGTCGCCGGGGTCCGACACCTGATGGCCGAGCCCGCGCTGCGCCGGGCACTGGTGGCGGTGGTGGTCGCCACCATCGGGCTCGGGTTCGGGGAGACGCTGTGGTTCGCGTACGTCGACCAGGGCCTCGGCCGGGAGCCGGCCTTCCTGGGGGTGCTGGTCTCGCTCCAGGGGATCGGCGGGCTGGTCGGCGGCCTCGCCTCGGCGGCGCTGGTGCGCCGGATCGGGGAACTGGGCACCATGGCGCTCGGCGTGGCCGCGCTGGCCGCCGGCAGCCTGGCCCTGGTCCGGCCGGCCCTGGGGCTCGCCGTCACCGCCAGCGTGCTGATCGGGCTCGGGCTGCCGGCCGCGATGGTGGGCACGATGACGCTGATCCAGCGACGTACCCCCGGGGACCTGGTCGGCCGGGTCTCGGCCGCGCTGGACGCGCTGGCCAGCGGCCCACAGGCGGTGGCGATCGGGGCGGGCGCGCTCCTGGTCGGCCTGGTCGACTACCGGCTGCTGTACGGGGTGATCGGCGCGCTGCTGGTGGCCGCGGCCAGCTACCTGCTCACCGGCCGCCGCCTCACCCCGCCCGCCGCCACGCCGCAAGGGGCGACGCCCACGCCGGTCACCGTCGGCTCGCCGTCCGGGGCCGCGGGCTAGCTAGCTCCACTGCGGGTCGGCGAGATGGCGGTGCCCGGACGGCCTGGACACCGCCACCTCGGCGATTCCGCGCCGGCCACCTCGCGGCGGCCTGCGGGGCGGCGGCGTCAGCCGCCGAAGCCGACCCGGTGGCCGTTGGTGGCGTCGAGGCCGCGGATGGCCAGGGCGGCGTCCAACGCCGCGACCGTGGCCGCCCAGCCCTTGTCCTCCGCCGAGCCGGGCAGCCCGGCCCGATCCCGGGCCTGCTCGATGGTCTCCACGGTGAGCACCCCGTGCGCCACCGGCCTGCCCTCGTCGAGCGCGACCCGGGTCAGCCCCTCCGTCACCGACTTGCAGACGTAGTCGAAGTGCGCCGTGGCGCCCCGGACCACCACGCCGAGGGCGACCACCACGTCGTACCGGCGGGCCATCGCCTGGGCCACCACGGGCAGCTCCACCGATCCGGCCACCCGGGCCACCACGGCCCGCGCGCCGCACGCCTCGGCGGCGGCGACCGCCCGGTCGACCATGTGGTCGGTGAGGTCGCCGTGCCAGCGCGCGGCCACGATGCCGACGGTGAGCCCGGCCGCGTCCACCGAGGTGACGCCCGGTTCCCCGAAACCCGCCATGCCTACGCTCCGATCTCGTCACCGGCGACCGGGCGGCCCATCGGCGCCTCGGTCACCTCGTCCAGCCCCTCCAGGAGGTGGCCCATCCGGTCCCGCTTGGTCCGCAGGTAACGCACGTTCTCCGGGTTGGACCGCACGGGCAGCCCCTCGCGGCCGCTCACCGTGAGGCCGTACCCCTCCAGGCCGGCCCGCTTGGCCGGGTTGTTGGTCAGCAGCCGCATCGAGCGGACGCCGAGGTCGTAGAGGATCTGCGCGCCGGTCCCGTAATCTCGGGCATCGGCGGGCAACCCCAGCTCGAGGTTCGCGTCCACGGTGTCCCGGCCCTGGTCCTGGAGCTGGTACGCGCGCAGCTTGTGCAGCAGGCCGATGCCGCGCCCCTCGTGCCCGCGCACGTAGAGCACCACCCCGCGGCCCTCCTGGGCCACCCGGGCCAGGGCAGCCTGCAACTGCGGGCCGCAGTCGCAGCGCAGCGAGCCGAAGACGTCCCCGGTGAGGCACTCGGAGTGCACCCGGACCAGCACGTCCCGCCCGTCGCCGAGGTCGCCCATGACCAGCGCGACATGCTCGGCCGGGTCGTGCTCGCTGCGGTAGCCGTACGCCCGGAACACCCCGTACGGGGTGGGCATCCGCGCCACGGCAACCTGCTCTACCTGCTTCTCGGTACGCCGCCGGTGGGCGATCAGGTCGGCGATGGTGACCAGGGCCAGCCCGTGCTCGGCGCAGAACTTCTCCAGGTCGGGCAGGCGCATCATGGTGCCGTCGTCGTTGACCAGCTCGCACAGCACCCCGGCCGGGCGCAGCCCGGCGAGCCGGGTCAGGTCGACCGCCGCCTCGGTGTGCCCGGCCCGGCGCAGCACCCCGCCTTCGCGGGCCCGCAGCGGCACCACGTGCCCCGGACGGGCCAGGTCGGTCGGGTCGGTCGCCGCGTCGGCGAGCAGGCGGATGGTGTGCGACCGGTCGGCCGCGGAGATCCCCGTGCTGACCCCCTCCCGGGCGTCCACGGTCACCGTGTACGCGGTGCCCCGCCGGTCCTGGTTGGTGTGGTGCATGGGCGGCAGGTCCAGCCGGTCGCACTCGCTCTCGGTCAGCGGTACGCAGATGTAACCGGACGTGTAACGGACCATGAACGCGACCAGCTCCGGCGTGGCCAGCTCGGCCGCGAAGATCAGGTCGCCCTCGTTCTCCCGGTCCTCGTCGTCGACCACGACGACCGGCCGGCCGGCGGCGATGTCCGCCACCGCCTGCTCGATGCTCCCAAAGCTGGTCATGCGACGGCCTCCGAATACCTCGGCGGGATCGGGGTGCGGGCGGGCGGGGCGGCCCGGGAGGCGCGCCACCAGGCGGCCAGGCCGGCCACGCAGAACCCGCCGTAGACCAGGTACATGGCGGCCGACGGGTAGAAGCCGCCGCGCAGCAGCAGCGGTACGCCGACCGCGTCGACGGCGATCCAGACCAGCCAGAACTCCACCCAGCCGCGGGCCATGCCGTACGTGGCGAGCAGGCTGCCGACCAGGATCCAGGCGTCCGGCAGCGGCCCCCACGAGCCGAGCGCGGCCAGCACCGGGTACGCGGCTGCCGTGCCGACCAGCGCGGCGGCGAGCAGACCGAGCCGCTCCCGGCCGGTGGCCCAACGCGGGGCGACCGCCGGCTGCTCCCCGCCGCCGGCCCGGCGGTTGCGCGACCAGCGCCACCAGCCGTACAGGCTCACCGCGAAGAAGAAGACCTGCCGGCCGGCCTGGCCGTAGAGGTCGTGCGCCTGCGGCGTGACGAAGACCCCGCCGAGGAAGACGGTGAACAGCAGGGCGTTGCCGATCATGCCGATCGGCCAGGCCCATACCAGCCGGCGCAGCCCGAGCAGCGCCGAGGCGAGGCCGAAGACGTTGCCGACGATCTCCCGGACCAGCACCGGCGAACCGGCGACCTGGAGCTGCGCGTCGAGCAGCCAGCCGAGCGGGCCCATCAGCGGTCACCGCCCGGGCCGGGCGCGCCACCGGCGAGCAGCCGCTCGACGTACTTGGCCAGCACGTCCACCTCGAGGTTCACCGGGTCGCCAGGCCCCTTGGCGCCGAGCGTGGTGAGTTTGAGGGTGGTGGGGATCAGCCCGACCGCGAACCAGTCCTCACCGACGTCGGCGACGGTCAGCGAGACCCCGTCGACGGTGATCGAGCCCTTCTCCACCACGTACTGGGAGAGCGCGGCGGGGAGCCGGAAGCGGACCGTCTCCCACTGGGCGGCCGGCTCCCGGGAGACGATCTCGCCCACCCCGTCGACGTGCCCCTGCACCAGGTGTCCGCCGAGCCGGCTGCCGAGCGCGGCGGCCCGCTCCAGGTTGACCGGGTCGCCCGGGCGCAACGCGCCGAGCGCGGTGCGCCGCAGGGTCTCCCCCATCACGTCGGCGGTGAAGACGCCGCCGTCGACGTCGACCACGGTCAGACAGACGCCGTTGACGGCGATGGAGTCGCCGTGCCGGGCGTCCGAGGTGACCAGCGGGCCACGGATGGCGACCAGTGCGGAGTCGCCCCCGGTCTCGGTGGTCCGGACCACCTCACCCAGCTCCTCGACGATGCCGGTGAACATTCAGCCCTCCCTCTTTCGGGGCAGCGCGGTGATCCGCAGGTCGGGGCCGACCTGCGTAACGTCGGTGATCTCCAGATCGATGGCGTCGGCGATGGTCGTCACGCCCGCGTCGAGCAACGCGGTCGGCCCGGCGCCGAGCAGCTTCGGCGCGACGTACCCGACGACCTTGTCGACCAGGCCGGCGGCGAGGAACGCGCCGGCCAGCCGTGGACCGCCCTCCAGCAGGGCGGCCCGCACGCCGCGGTGGTGCAGCTCGGCGAGCAGCGCCGGCAGGTCGACCCGGCCGTCCGGGCCGGCCCCGACCTCCGCGGCGGTGGCGATCCAGGTCCGGGCGGCGCCGTCGCGGACCCGGGAGTCGGCCGGGGTACGCCCCGAGCTGTCCACCACCACGCGCAGCGGCTGCCGGATGGCGAGGGTGCCGTCGCGCAGGTTGCGGGCGGTGAGCCGGGGGTCGTCGGCGAGCACGGTGCCCACTCCGGCGATCACCGCGTCGACGGTGCCGCGCAGCGCGTGAACGTCGATCCGGGCCGCCTCGGAGGTGATCCACATGCTGGTGCCGTCGGCCGCCGCCGAGCGCCCGTCCAACGTGGCGGCGTACTTCCAGATCAGGTAGGGCCAGCCGCGGCGCATCGAGGTGAGCCAGGCGACGTTGCCGGCCTCGGCCTCCTCTGCGCGTACCCTCATCTCGACCTGGATCCCGGCGGCGCGCAGGCTGGCCGCGCCGCCGGAGGCGACCGGGTTGGGGTCCGGGACGGCGACCACCACCCGGGCGACCCCGGCGGCGATGAGCGCGTGGCTGCACGGGCCGGTGCGGCCGGTGTGGTCGCAGGGTTCCAGGGTGACCACGGCGGTGCCGCCGCGGGCCCGCGTGCCGGCCTGGGCGAGGGCGACGATCTCGGCGTGCGGGCCGCCCGCGTACGCGTGGAATCCCTCGCCGACGATCTCGCCGTCCGCGTCGAGGAGCACGCAGCCGACGACCGGGTTGGGGCTGGTGGTGCCGAGACCGCGGGCGGCCAGCACGATCGCACGACGCATCGCCTCGTCGACGGAGACGCTCGCCATCGCCTGCCCCTGCCCTCTCGCTCGCCGGTCGCGCGCGGGCGGGGCTGGGAGTCGGCACGGATGCCGCGGACAGGCGGCGGCGAGGATCCGGGGACGGCAGCGCCGACCCCGGGAAGCCCACGCGCCGGCTGAAGGTGTCAGCGGCCGGCAGGGGCCTCCCCGTCCCGCGCGCTGTCTCCCATCCGGACTGTCTGGGGGCGGACGAGCCGCGCCCCAACCGTCGGCCCCGGATTCTCACCAGGTCCACCGGGCGGCAGAGCCGTCCGGGTCGCGGGCTTACCACGGTCGGACCGTGGATCACCGCCGGTTCGGAATTTCACCGAGCCCCGCCAGCGCGTGGTGGGTACATCGGAAGTCTTACACGGCGGGTGGGGGGCCGCGCCACATAGGCGAGGTACCTCACAGGGAAGACCGCACGATCACGTAACGCCGCGCCTGCGGTCGACCGCGACGTACGACCCGGGTTGGCTCTTGGCGACCGTCTTCATCTCCGAGGCGACGGCGATCGCCTCCAGGGGGTTGGTGAAGCGCTTCCCGGGATCGGAGAGGGAGACGCCGATGGAGAGGGTGACCAGGGCGGCCCGGCGGATGTTGCCCCGCCGGTCCTTCAGCTCGACGAAGCCGCGCTCCCGGTCGATCGGGTCGTAGAGGGCGTCGGCGCCCTTCTCGAAGTCCTCCACCGCCCGGAAGGTCAGCGGGCGGACCTGCTCGGGGGTGCAGACGATGACGAAGTCGTCACCGCCGACGTGGCCGAGGAAGGCCGGCGGCAGGCCGATCGACACCACCGCCCGGTGCAGGCTGCGGGCCAGCGCCGAGATGAACTCGTCGCCGCGGACGAAGCCGTACCGGTCGTTGACGCTCTTGAACCGGTCGATGTCGATGTACCCGACGGCGTAGTCGGCGCCGTTGCGCACCCGGTCGCTGATCTCCCGCCGGATCCGGCTGTTGCCGGGCAGCCCGGTCAGCGGGGAGACCTCGCGGAACTCCTTGTTGCGGCGCAGCGTGGAGCTCACCCGGGCGACCAGTTCAGCGGTGTCGAAGGGTTTGACCAGGTAGTCGTCGGCGCCCGCGCTGAGGCCGTTGACCTTGTCGGAGGTCATTCCCTTGGCGGTCAGCATGATCACCGGGAGGGCCGAGGTCATCGGGTCGGCGCGTAGCCGCCGGGTCAGCTCCAGGCCGTCGATCCGGGGCATCATGAGATCCACCACGGCCAGGTCCGGCCGCTGCTGCTCGATGACGTCCAGGGCCTCCTGGCCGTCGCTGGCGTGCAGCACCTCGAAACCGTGCAGGCGCAGGTTGAATTCGACGAAACGGGCGATGTCCTCGTCGTCGTCGACGACCAGGATGACGTCGGGTCGCTCGCCGGCCGGGTCCACGTCAGGCCCCGGGGACCGCGCGTTCCGCCAGGGCGCGCAGGCGGCGTACCGCCTCCGCGGGATCGTCGGCGCCGTAGACCGCGGTGCCCGCGACGAAGGCGTCGGCACCCGCCGCGGCGGCCTGCTCGATGGTGTCGGCGGCGATCCCGCCGTCGACCTCGATCCGCAGCTCCAGGTGGCCGCTGTCGACGTGCTGCCGGGCGGTGCGCACCTTGTCGAGCAGTTGCGGGATGAACCGCTGGCCGCCGAAGCCGGCCTTGATCGTCATGATCAGCAACGTGTCGAAGCTGGGCAGCAGCTCCAGGTACGGCTCGATCGGGGTGTCCCGGTCGATGGCCAGCCCCGCCTTCGCGCCGGCCGAGCGGAGGTCCTTGGCCAGCGCCACCGGGTCGTCGCACGCCTCGGCGTGGAAGGTGACGTTGTACGCGCCGGCGTCGGCGTACCCGGGGGCCCAGCGGCGCGGGTCCTCGATCATCAGGTGCACGTCGAAGGGCAGCTCGGTCACCGCGCGCAGGCTCTGCACCACCGGCAGCCCGATGGTCAGGTTCGGCACGAAGTGGTTGTCCATCACGTCCACGTGCAACCAGTCGGCGGCGTGCTCGACGGCGCGGACCTCGTCGGCGAGGCGGGCGAAATCGGCGGCCAGGATGCTGGGCGCGACGATCGGCGGCGGTACGGTCACGGGGCCAGTGTACGAACGCGGTCACCCGCCGTTCGCAGCGCGGCACCGACGGAGACACGCTGTGATCCAGCCGTGACCCCTGGTGCGGCACCAACGCGTCGAATGCGGGAACTTGGCACGAAAGCCATCCGCCACTGGCCGAACGACCGGAAGCCGGCAACACTCCAACAGGGACGGTCACGACTGCCGGCCCGGAGGGATTCCCCGTGAGCTGAGCGCCGGTGCCGTATGCTGCACCGCCGTGGCAGTCGACCGTTCCGGGGTCGCGGCGCGGCGCGCGCCGAGCCGGAAACGGTCGAAGCAGGCGGTCGGCGACGGGGAGGTCGGTGCGCGATGCGGCGATGGGGGACGGCGCTCGCCGTCGGCATGACGGTGGCACTGGCGCTCGCCGGATGCGGCGCGCCGGCGGGGGTGGACCGGGACCTGACCGACGACTGGCCCGCCGTTCCGGCGGCCAAGGCCTTCGTGCCGGAGGCCGGGGTCTGCCATCCCACGATCCAGGACATCGGCTACCTCAGCGGCTACAACCCGGTCGACTGCACCGCGTCGCACCGCGGCGAGACGCTGCACGTGGGCACGCTGACCGGCCCGGACGCCGACCGGGGGGCACCCCCACGCGCCGGGTCCACCGGGATGCGGACCGCGCACGCGGAGTGTGACGGGCGGGTCAGCAAGGTGGTCGGGGCCGACTGGCGGTCGGGACGGCTGCAACTCTCCGTCGTCTTCCCGTCGCCGCCGGCCTGGGCCGGCGGGTCCCGCTGGTTCCGCTGCGACCTCTCCGAGGTGACCAGCCTGGACGACCGCAGCGTGACCGCCCGCTCCGCCAGCCTGCGCGGCGCCCTGGCGCCGGGATCCCCGCTGACCCTCGGCTGCTACAACCCGAAGCTCAAGAAGGACGACATCGAGCAGATGCAGCCGGTCGCCTGCACGGCCAAGCACCACGCCGAGTTCGTCGGGGTCTACCAGTTCCCCGACATCACGTACGCCGAGTTCGAGCGCACCTCGCTGCGGGCGCACAAGGCGTGCCAGGGGCTGATCGCGAAGTACGTCAAGGTGCCGAACAACAGCGACATGCGGTACCGGTCCGGCACGATCATCTACCACCCCTTCGAGGAGGAGTGGACGAACGGCGACCGGGGCGTGCAGTGCTTCCTCTGGGTGTCGGACCGCACGCTGACGAAATCGCTGAAGGGCGCCGGCAGCAAGGCCCTGCCGGTCCGGTGAGCCGCGCGGGGCGGGGCCGACCCCGGTCGGTCCCGCCCCGTCGACCGGTCAGCCGACCTGCAGCGTCACGTCGTCCACGACGAAGCTGGTCTGCAGGGAGGCATCCTCCACGCCGGTCCACTTCAGCGTCACCGTCTGCCCGGCGTACCCGGCCAGGTTGAAAGTCCGCTGCTGGTAGCCGCCGGCGGCGTTCAGGTTCGAGTACGTCGCCAGCGTGGTCGTGCCGACCTGCACGGTCAGCTTGTCGTACGCCGTGGTCGTGGTGGTCTCGGCGGTGTCGATGTGCAGCCAGAAGGCCAGCGTGTAGCTGGCGCAGCCGGTCGGGAGGGTCACCGACTGCGAGAGCGTGTCGGTGTGGCTGGTGCCGTACCCGTCCAGCCACGCCTTGTACGACCCGGTGCGCGCCGGCTGGCTCGACGAGCTGGTGATCACGCCCGAGCTGGCGGTCCACGGGGTGGTGCCCGACTCGAAGCTGCTGTTGCCGATGAGCTGCCCGCCGGCGCAGCCGCCGGTGCCGGTCACGGTGAGGGTGTAGCTGGCGCTGTGGGTGACCGAGCCGGTGCCGGTCACCGTGATGGTCCAGGTGCCGGTGGCGGCGGTCGACGAGGCGGAGACCGTCATCGTGGCCGAGCCGCCCGAGGTCACCGAGGACGGGCTGAACGAGACGGTGACCCCGCTCGGTGCGCCGGTGGCGGAGAGGCCGACCGTCTGGGCGCCGCCGCTGGTGGTGGCGGTGCTGACGGTCGCGGTGGTGGTACCGCCCCGGGCCACGCTGCCCGAGGTCGGGCTCACCGCGACGGAGAAGTCGTTGGTCGGGGTGCCGCCGACCGCGAGCTGCCAGATCGCGTACGCGACCCCGTCCGCGGCGCGGTTGAGGATGGTCGCGTTGATGTTGCTCGTGGTGTCGCAGGAGCGGTGGTAGCAGCCGTCGTACGCCGCCCCCGCGGTGCCGCCCCACTTGCTGGCCTGCGCCGCGGTCTTGGTGTAGCTGGCGCCCGCCGCGTAGCCGGAGGTGGGGATGCCGGCGTTGGCGAACGAGTAGTCGTCGGACCGGCCCTGCCCCTCGGTGTTCTCCTCCGGCTGGAGGTTGAGCGAGTCCCAGTACGCCTTCAGCGGGGCGGCCGTGGTGGAGGTGACCCGGTTGATGAAGTAGCCGCCGTTGGGCGAGGCGACCATGTCGAAGTTGTAGTAGCCCTTGATGTAGCCCCGCTGGGTGGTGGTCAACTGGTTGACGTAGTGCTTCGAGCCCTGCAGGCCCTGCTCCTCGCCGTTCCACCAGGCGAACCGGACCCGCTTGGTCATGGTCGGGTTCTGCGCGGCGAGCACCAGCGCGTTCTCCAGCAGGGTCGCCGAGCCGGAGCCGTTGTCGTTGATCCCCGGGCCGGCGGAGACGCCGTCCAGGTGGGCGCCGAACATGACCACCTGGTCGGTGGGGCCCTGCGGCCACTCGGCGATCAGGTTGCTGCCGGGGTAGGTGCAGGTGGTGCAGGTCTGCTCGGTGACGGTGTAGCCGGCGGCCTGGAGCTTGCCCTTCACGTAGCCGACCGAGGCGGTGTAGCCGGCCGAGCCGGCCCGCCGGTTGCCCCCGTTGCTGGTGGCGATGGTGTTGAACTGGGTGAGGTGGGCCTGCACGTTGGTCACCGAGATGTCCGGCGCGGCGAGGGCGAGGGCCGGCGCGGCGGCCATCGGCGCAGCGGCCACCGGCGCGGGGGCGGCGGAGGCGGGGGCACCGGCCAGGGTCGCCGTCACGGCGGCGAAGAGGGCGAGCGTGAGGCCCGCGGTCGGGGTGCGGCGTCTCATGTGGACTCCTCGTGGGGGTCGGCGGGGCGGGGTGGGCGCGACGCGTGGGCTCCGGTGCGACCCTCAGCGTCGACGGACCGGTGATCGGAACAGTTACATGTGTCGATCAGATAGTCAACGGGGTGTCACATCCCGCATGCCCACTCCCCCAGCCGGGATGCCCCACCCCCGCGCGGCGGGTGGGGGCCCGCGCCGACGGACGACAACCGCAGTCCGCCTTTGGCGCTGACATCACAACGACTCACCGGCCAGGCCACGTCCGGCACCCCACCTGACGAACCGGCTGAGCCGTTGACGACATCAGCTCCCAGAGCCCGTCAAGGAACTGCCGCCCGGCACGGCCAGATGGCTTCGCCGTGCGTACGAACTTGATGACGCAGATGACTCACGTCAGCCGCCAGCCCGCGTCACACCGCCCTGAATCGTTCACGTCATCAAGTTCGTAGCGCGCAAAAGAGACACGCGACCGGGCAGCCGGCGGGTGGCACCGCGCCGGTCCAGCAGCCAACAGCTGCCGGGCCGCAGCGGCCCTGCGGGTGGCAGGCACGGGGCAGAGGTCGGTCAGGGCCTGCTCCAGGCGGCACCAGACGTGGCTGCTCAACCCCGCCGCAGCACCGCCAGGAACATCGCGTCGGTGCCGTGCCGCTGCGGCCACAGCTGCACGGTCGGCCCGTCCCCGAGCCCCGGCATACCCGCCGGCAGCAGCGGCCGGGCGTCGACGAAGTCGACCGGGAACCCCGCCCGGCGGGACGCCTCGGTCACCGTCACGTGGGTCTCCACGATGTGCGGCGAGCAGGTCACGTACGCGACCAGCCCGCCTGGACGGACCGCGCGCAGCGCCGCGGTGAGCAGTTCCCGCTGCAGGCGGGTCAGCGGCGGCAGGTCGGACGGCTGCCGGCGCCAGCGGGACTCGGGTCGCCGGCGCAGCGAACCGAGCCCGGTGCACGGGGCGTCGACCAGCACCCGGTCGAAGTGGTCCTCGGGCAGCTTCGGATCCGAGCCGACCGTCCGCCCGTCGGTGTTCAGCACGTTCACCGGCAGGCCCCGGGTGGCCTGCGCGACCAGCCGCGCCCGGTGCTCGGCCACCTCGACCGCGGTGAGCCGGGCGCCGCGCTGCGCGGCGAGGGCGCCGAGCAGGCCGGCCTTGCCGCCGGGCCCGGCGCACAGGTCCAGCCAGCGGCCGTCCGGGCCGTCCAGCGGCGCGACCGCCAGGGCGTTCGCCACCAGCTGGGAGCCCTCGTCCTGGACGTGGGCGCGTCCCTCGGCCACGGCCGGCAGCTCCCCCGGCGCACCGCCGGGCAGATAGACGGCGTACGGCGAGAAGGCACCCGGCGCCCCGCCGACCTCGTCGGCCAGCTCGATCGGATCGATCAGGCCGGGCCGGGCGCACAGGTGCACAGGGGGACGCTCGTTGTCCTCGATGAGCAGCCGCCTCGTCTCACCCAGATCACCGCCGAGCGCCTCGGCGAAGGCCCGGACGATCCACTGCGGATGGCTGTACGCCAGTGCCAGGTGCCCGATCGGGTCGGTCTGCTCCGACGGGGCGAGCTTCGCCACCCAGCCGTCGAGGTCGCGGGTGGCCACCTCACGGAGCACCGCGTTGGCGAAGCCGGTGGCACCCGGGCCGACCGCCCGGACCAGGTCCACGGTCGAGGAGACCGCCGCGTGCGCCGGGACCCGGGTGTGCAGCAGCTGGTACGCCCCGAGCCGCAGCGCGTCCCGCACCGGCGGGTCGATCCGCTGCACGTCCCGGCCGGCGGCGTCGGTGATGATCGCGTCCAGGGTGCCGGTGTGCCGCAGCGTGCCGTAGGTCAACTCGGTGGCGAAGGCGGCGTCCCGGCCGGCCATCCCCTCGTCGCGCAGCATGGCCGGCAGCACCAGGTTGGCGTACGCGTCGTCCCGGTGCACCGCCGCGATCGCCTGGTACGCCACGTGCCGCGGCAGGTCGACGGCTGGCCGGCCGGGCCGGCGACCGGCGCCGAAGCGCCCCTCACGAGGCGACCGCTCCCCCGGCCGGGCCGGGCGCTCGGCCCGCTCCCCGCCGACGGGCCGGCGGCCCTCTCGGGAGCGCTCGGGACCGGCGTACCGCCCCGCGCCGCGCCCACCGCCGGAGCGGCCGGCGTCGTCGGACGCGTACCGCGGACCGCCGGCGGAGAAGCGCTCGTCCCGGGGCTCGGACGGCCCCGTCACGCGAACTCCTCGCCGGCGACGACCCGGGCACCGCGCGCCCAGTCGCTCGCCGACATGGCCTTCTTGCCGGCCGCCCGCACCTCATCGAGCCGCACCGGGACGGTGGCCGTGCCGGCCAACACGCGGGACTTCTCGACCAGCAGTTCGCCGGGCTTCAGCTCCGGGCCACCGGCCACCGGGGTGACCGGGCCGAGCTTCACCCGGTCGCCGCGGAAGGTCGTCCACGGGCCGGGGGCCGGGGTGCAGGCGCGGATCCGCCGGTCCACGGCGAACGCCGGGTCGGCCCAGCGGATCCGAGCGTCCTCGACAGTCAGCTTCGGCGCGAGGGACACCCCATCGGCGGGCTGCGGCTCGGCCCGGGCGGTCCCGTCCTCGAGCGCGTCGAGGACGGCCACCAGCAGACCCGCGCCCGTGTGGGCGAGCCGCTCCAGCAGATCCCCGGAGGTGTCGGTGGGGCGGATCTCGTCGGTAAGCGTGCCGTACACCGGGCCGGTGTCCAGCCCCGCCTCCAACTGGAACACGCTGGCGCCGGTCACCTCGTCGCCGTGCAGCACCGCGTGCTGTACGGGGGCCGCGCCCCGCCAGGCGGGGAGCAGCGAGAAGTGCAGGTTGATCCAGCCGTGCCGGGGGATCTCCAGCGCCACCGGCGGCACCAGCGCCCCGTACGCGACCACCGGCACGCAGTCCGGGGCCAGTTCGCGGAGCCGGTCCAGGAACTCGGGCTCGCGCGGCTTCGCCGGGGTGAGCACCTCGACGCCGTGCGCGTCGGCCCAGGCGCCGACCGGCGAGCGGACCAGGCCGCGGCCACGGCCGGCGGGCGCGTCGGGACGGGTCACCACGGCCAGCAGCTCGTGACGGGACGCGGCGACGGCGTCCAGGGCGGGAACGGCGACGGCCGGCGTGCCGGCGAAGATCAGACGCACCCGGTCACCGCCCGAGGCCGAACGGGTTGCCGGCGGCGTGCGGGCTGAGCTTGACGGTCGGCGGGGCACCCGCGTCATACCACTCGGCCTGGCGGATCGCCTTCATGGCCGCCTTCCGGCCGGCCGGGTCGAGGCGGTCGACGAAGAGCACCCCGTCGAGGTGGTCGGTCTCGTGCTGCACACACCGGGCCATCAGGCCGGTGCCGACGATCTGCAGCGGATCCCCGTAGCCGTTGAAGCCCTTGGCGATGACGTTCTGCCGGCGCTTCGTGTCGAAGTAGAGCCCGGGGATGGACAGGCAGCCCTCCGGGCCGTCCTGCTCCTCCTCGTCGGGAAACTCCAGCACCGGGTTCACCAGGTGCCCGAGGACGTCGTCGACGTCGAAGGTGAACACCCGCAGGCCCACCCCGAGCTGCGGCGCGGCCAGGCCGGCACCGTTCTGCTCGCGCATCGTGTCGGTCAGGTCGGCGATCAGCTTGCGCAGCTCGGCGTCGAAGTCGACGACCCGGTCGGCCGGCGTGCGCAGCACCGGATCCCCGAACAGACGGATGGGCTGAACGGTCACGCGGAGTGGCTCCTTGTTTGAAACGAGTGGTGCCGTACCAGTCTACGGAGTCGTTCCTGCCGCCCCAGCCGGCTCACCCGGGGCGCCCGGGCGGCCCGGCCAGGACGTCCCCTGCTCAGGCGCCGGCGCCCGGCTCCCCGGCCAGCACCGCGTCCCCGCCGAGCAGGGCGTGCTCGGGCAGCGGCAGCGCGATCCCGTGGGCGGCCGCCCAGTCGTGGATCAGGCTGGGGTTGACCTGGGCGGCGAAGTAGTCGACCGCGCTCATCCCGCCGACCACCGGCTCGTCGACCTCGGCGACCAGCTTGGCGGGCACCAGCGGAAAGCCGTTCTGCAGGGCGGCGCTGAGCCGGCGGTGTCCGTCGACCACGAAGAAGTACTCCCCGGTGTAGCCGATGGTGAGCGGCTCCAGGGCCTCGTCGCCGGCCTCGGCCACGTCACCGACGAACTCGGAGTCCCAGAGGCCCCGCAGTGTGGCGATGTCCTCGGTCGGGTAGACCCGGGCCGGGTCCAGCAGCAGCAACGGCTGGCCCTCACGCAGCACGTTCTCGCCGAGCCGTCCCTCGAACACGTCGATGACGCGCTGGATCACCTGCTCCGGGGTGGCCCGGGTGGTGTCGCAGATCAGGTCGTAGTTGCGCAGCCGCGCCTTGTCGACGCCGTACCGGACCAGGAACCGGCCGCGCTCGCTCTCGCTGCGCTCCCGGAGCTTGGCCCGGGCCTCCTCCAGCGAGGTGTAGCTCTCGGCCGGGCCGGACGGGCGGGCCAGCACCCGCCGGGCCGCCTCGGTCGGCTCGGTGATCATGTGCACCTTGAGCGCCTCGGTGAAGAAGTGCCAGGCCAGCCGGGAGTCCATCACTAGGCGCTCGCCGGAGGCGGCGATGTCCCGCTGGAGCTGGTCGACGTACCCGTCGACGGCCTGGTCCAGCTCGGCGTGCAGGTTGAGTTGGAGGGCGGTCATCTGCCGCTCCTGGGCCATCTGCCGGTAGAGGTCACCGACGCTGACCCGGCGCAGCCCCAGCCGCTTGGCGATCTCGACGGAGACGGTGCTCTTGCCGCTGCCGAGGTCACCGTTGAAGACGATCGATTGACGGACGGTCACGACTGGTCCACCCCTGCTCACCGGCTGATTGACATCATCGATTTGGCGTCGCCCCCGACAACCCCAAGCTCGGCACGCCTGACGCCGCGCCGCGACCTGGCTCCGTCGTCAACGCGCTCCCGCCTGCGTCGCGCCCCTGGGCATGACGGGCGATGCTATCACGCAGTCTCTACCCATTTGCCGGACGAGGTGTGCGGCACGCCTTCCCGGACCTGCCGAAACACCCGAAGATTCCCGGAAAGCGTGGCCATCCGACGCCGGACGGCCACGCTTCCCCCTGGAGGCGTGCCTCGGTCTGCCTCGTGGCGAGCGGCGCGGCCGGCGGCGCGCGGGGCGGTGGGAGGCGGGGTGCGGGGTGATCAGAAGAGGCTGAGGGGGTCGACCTGGAGGCGGACCGGGTCGGCGGCCTTGCGGGCGCTGCGTTGTCCGGCCGCCGCGTGCAGCGCCTCGGCGAGCGCGGCCGCCCGGGCCCGGGGCACCCGGACCAGCATCCGCTCCCGCCCCTCGTCGGCGGGGACCGGACCGAGCACCTCCGCGCCGTCCGGCAGCCGGGCTCCGGCGAGCAGGTCCGCCACCGCGTCCGCCACACCGGTGACGCTGGCCATCCGCACCGCCGGGGGGAAACCCAGCTCACGGCGCTCGGCCAGTTCCCGGACGGCGAACCAGGCCGCGTCCCAGCGCAGCAGGGCCTGCACCGGGGCGAGGGCGCCGTCAGCGACCACCACCACCCGGCCGCCGGTCGCGCCCGGGCGGGCCAGCGCGGCCGCGGCCAGCCAGCGGCGCAGCGCCTCCTCCCCGGCCCGCAGGTCGGCCCGGGTGAGCAGCGCCCACGAGTCGAGCAGCAGCACCGCCCCGTAGCCACCCTCGGCGGCCGGCTCCGCGCCCGGCGTGGCGACCACCAGGCCCGCCCCGCCCGGCACCGTGCTCAGCACCTCCTCCCGCCCGGAGGTGCGGACCGGCACCCCCGGGAAGGCGCGCCCCAGCTCCTCGGCGGTCCGCCGGGCGCCGGTGACCGCGGCGCGCAGCCGCCGTCCACCGCACTCCGGGCAGGCGTACGCGGCGGCGACCCGGCCGCACCAGCGGCAGGCGGGCAGCCCGTCGGCGGCCGGCAACGCGAGCGGCCCGGCGCAGTGCGGGCAGCGGGCCGGCGTCCGGCAGTCGGCACAGGCGACCGAGGGCAGGTAGCCCCGGCGGGGCACCTGGACCAGCACCGGCAGGTCGGCGCGGAGCGCGTCCCGGGCGGTGGTCCAGGCCAGGCTGGGCAGCCGGGCGGAGGCCGCGCCGGGGTCCCGGGCCAGCTGCGGGTCGTCCCCGGTCGGCGCGATCGCCGGCACCCGGGCGCGTACGGTCGCCCGGTCGGCGACCACCTCACGGGCCCAGCCGGTCTCCACCAGCTGCTGCGCCTCCGCGGTGCGCGCGTACCCGCCGACCAGCGCCGCCGCCGCGCCGAACTGGGCCCGGGTGAGCAGCACCTCCCGGGCGTGCGGGTACGGCGCCCGGGGCTCGGCGTGCAGGTCGTCGCCGTCGTCCCAGATCGCCACGAGGCCGAGCCGGCCGGCCGGGGCGAACATCGCCGCCCGGGTGCCGATCACCACGGGCACGTCGCCCCGCAGGGCGGCGAGGAAGGCCCGGTAGCGCCGGGCCGGGCCGAGCGCGGCGGAGAGACAGACGTGCCGGCCCGGCCCGAGGGTGCCGGTCAGGGCGGCGTCGAGGCGGTCCTGGTCCCGGGCGTCGGCCACCACGACCAGCGCGCCCCGGCCACCGGCCACGGTGGCGGCGACCGCGTCCGCGTACCGGGCCGCCCAGTCCTCCCCGGGCAGCGCGGACCAGACCGCGCGCGGCGCCCGCCCGTCGGTGAGCGCCCGCAGGAAGGCCGGCCCGGCCGGGTAGTCCCGCCACCCGCGCGGGTCCACGCTGGTCCGGTCGCCGCCGGCCGGGTGTCCGGCGTCGCCGGGCGGCGCGCTTGCGGTGACCTCCTTCTCGACCCGGGCGTGCCGGGGCGGCACGGCGAGCCGGAGCACGTCGGCGAGGCTGCCGGCGTACCGGTCGGCGACCGCGCGGGCCAGCCGGGCGACCTCCGGTGCCAGCACCGGCACCGGCGAGACCACCTTCTCCAGGTACGCCAGCCGGGGGTGGTCGGACTCCGCCACCCGGTCCAGCAGCCAGCCGTCGACGAGCTGGCCGGCGAAGCGCACCTTTACCCGCACCCCCGGCCGCGCCTGGGTGTCCAGCTCGGCGGGGACCAGGTAGTCGAACGGCCGGTCGAGATGGGCCAGGGGCAGGTCCACGCAGACGCGAGCGACCGGCGACCCGTCGGCGGGTCGCCGGTCGCTGCGCCTGGTCGCGGTCAGGCTCCCGCAGCCGACTTGAGGTCGGCGGCCCGGTCGGTGCTCTCCCAGGTCAGGTCCGGCAGCTCCCGGCCGAAGTGGCCGTACGCGGCGGTCTGCTGGTAGATCGGGCGGAGCAGGTTGAGGTCCCGGATGATCGCGGCCGGACGCAGGTCGAACACCTCGGCGACGGCCTTCTCGATCGAGGCGACCGGCACGGTCTCGGTGCCGAAGGTCTCGATGAAGAGGCTGACCGGGTGGGCCTTGCCGATCGCGTACGCGACCTGCGCCTCGCAGCGCTCGGCGAGGCCGGCGGCGACCACGTTCTTGGCCACCCAGCGCATCGCGTACGCGGCCGAGCGGTCCACCTTGGACGGGTCCTTGCCGGAGAAGGCGCCACCACCGTGCCGGGCGTAGCCGCCGTACGTGTCGACAATGATCTTGCGGCCGGTGAGGCCGGCGTCACCCATCGGGCCGCCGATCTCGAAGCGCCCGGTCGGGTTGACCAGCAGCCGGTAGCCGTCGATGTCGAGACCGAGGCCCTCCAGCTCGGGAGTGATCACGTGGTCCCGGATGTCCGGGGTGAGCAGCGAGTCGAGTGAGATGTCGGCCGCGTGCTGGCTGGAGACCACGACGGTGTCGAGCCGGACCGGGCGCAGCCCGTCGTACTCGATGGTCACCTGGGTCTTGCCGTCCGGTCGCAGGTACGGGATCGTGCCGTCCTTGCGCACCGTGGCGAGGCGGCGGGCCAGCCGGTGGGCGAGCGCGATCGGCAGCGGCATCAGCTCGGGCGTCTCCGAGCAGGCGAAGCCGAACATCATGCCCTGGTCGCCGGCGCCCTGCGCGTCGAGCGCGCTCTCCGACGAGCCGGTACGCAGCTCGAACGCGTTGTCCACGCCCTGCGCGATGTCCGGCGACTGGGCGCCGATGGAGACGCTGACACCGCAGGAGGCGCCGTCGAAGCCCTTCTTCGACGAGTCGTACCCGATCTCCAGGATGGTGTCCCGGACGATGGTCGGGATGTCCGCGTACGCCTTGGTGGTCACCTCGCCGGCGACGTGGACCTGGCCCGTGGTGATCAGGGTCTCGACCGCGACCCGGCTGTGCGGGTCCTGGGTGAGCAGCGCGTCGAGAATGCCGTCACTGATCTGGTCGGCGATCTTGTCCGGGTGGCCTTCCGTGACCGATTCGGACGTGAAGAGACGTGTCACGGCACTCCTAAGCATGTGAAAACTCTTTGAAAAGGTCGCTCGGCGGCAGTTTAGTCACCTGTCTCCCAGGGTGACCCCTGGAATGCGCGGTGACCAACCGTCAGGATTGCTCAATCAGCCGGGCGACCACGAGCTCCCAGACCGCGTCGGCCAGGTCCTCCTTGGGCTGCTCGGGCAGTCGGTGCACCGCACCGTCCGCCCCGATCACCGTGGCGGCGTTGGTCTCGGCGCCGAAGACCTTGTCCACGCCCACCTCGTTGATGACGATCAGGTCGGCCCGCTTGCGGGCGAGCTTGGCCCGGCCGTTCGCCTCGGCGTCGCCGGTCTCGGCGGCGAAGACGACCAGCACCTGCTCCGGCCGGCGACGCCGGCCCAGCTCCGCCGCGATGTCGGGGTTGGTGACCAGCTCGATGGTGGGGGCGCTGCCGTCGTCCGCCTTCTTGATCTTTCCGGGCGCGTAGGTCGCCGGCCGGAAGTCGGCGGGGGCGGCGGCCATCACCACGGCGTCCGCGTCCGCGGCCGCCTCGAGGGTCGCCTTGCGCAGCTCCTCGGTGGTGCCGACCCGGACCAGGTCCACGCCGGCCGGCTCGGCGAGCGTGACGTTGGCCGAGACCAGGGTGACCCGGGCGCCCCGGGCGACGGCGGCGCGGGCGAACGCGTAGCCCTGCTTGCCGGAGGAGCGGTTGCCGAGGAAGCGGACCGGGTCGAGCGGCTCGCGGGTGCCGCCGGCGGTGACCACCACGTGCCGGCCGGCCAGGTCGGCCGGGGCGGCGACGCCCCGGGCGAGGGCCCGCCGGGCGACCGCGAAGATCTCCGCCGGGTCGGGCAGCCGGCCCTTGCCGGTGTCCTTGCCGGTCAGCCGGCCGACCGCCGGCTCGATCACCCGCACGCCCCGCGACCGCAGGGTCGCCACGTTGGCGACGGTGGCCGGGTGCTCCCACATCTCGGTGTGCATGGCCGGGGCGAGCACCACCGGGCAGCGGGCGGTCAGCAGGGTGTTGGTGAGCAGGTCGTCGGCGAGCCCGTGGGCGGCCTTGGCGAGCAGGTCGGCGGTGGCGGGAGCCACGACGACCAGATCGGCGTGCTGACCGAGGCGCACGTGCGGCACCTCGTGCACGTCCGACCAGACGTCGTCGGCGACCGGCTGGCCGGAGAGCGCGGCCCAGGTCGGCGCCCCGACGAACCGGAGCGCCGACGCGGTCGGCACGACGCGGACCCGGTGACCCGACTCGGTGAAGAGCCGGAGCAGCTCACACGCCTTGTAGGCGGCGATGCCGCCGCCGACCCCGAGGACGATCTCGGCGGACATCGACGCGGGCGGGTGCTACGGCTGGTCGGTCGGCTCGGCGGTGAGCAGGCCCGCGTTGATCTCGCGCATGGCGATGGAGAGCGGCTTCTCCTGGGGGGTGGTCTCCACGAGCGGGCCGACGTACTCCAGCAGGCCCTCACCGAGCTGGCTGTAGTAGGCGTTGACCTGGCGTGCGCGCTTGGCGGCGAAGATCACCAGCGCGTACTTCGAGGTCGTCTTCTCGAGGAGCTCGTCGATCGGCGGGTTGGTGATGCCCTCGGGGTTGGTGGCGATGGATCCCACGAATAAACCTCTGCGTCTTGATGCACCGCCCGGAGGCGGTGGCCTCTCAACCGCTCGGGCGCGGTTGGGCCGGAGCCAGGAAGGAAGAACCGAGCAAGCCTACCAGCTCGTTCGCCGCACGCTCGGTCCGGTCGTGCGCCACGGCGTGTGTGAGGGCGGCGGCCACGGCCGGGTCTGGCCGGTGTCCGGGCGGGGCGAGGAGCACCAGCTGCGGGTCCGGCACGGCGGCCCGGACGGCGAGCGCACCGGGCAGGTCCAGCGGGAGCAGCACCGGCCGGCCCTCGGCGAGCCGGGACCGGACACCCTCCCGCGGCACGCCCCGCCGGTACGGCCCGATCCGGCTCCACTCCAGCAGTTCGTCCGCGGCGATCATCCGGTCGAACCCGGCCGGGTCGAGGAAGAGCCGGTCGACGCCGTCCACCTCACCGGGGCACGGGGGGCGGGTGGTGGCGACCACCGGCACCCACACCAACGGAAAGCGCGCCCGGACCTGCTCGACGACACTGCACCGCCCGGCACCCGAAGGTCCGGTCAGGACAGTGAGCCGAGCCGCCGGGCGCGCCTCGTCATCCGTGCTCACCGCTTGTTTCTACACGCCTACGGCGTTCAGTTGGCGGCGAACTCTCCAAGCAGAGCCTTGCGCTGCTGCTCGCCCAGGCCGCGCAGGCGACGGCTGTCGGCGATCTTGAGCTTCTCCATGATCTGGGTGGCCCGGATCTTGCCGATGCCCGGCATCGCCTGGAGGACGGCCGACACCTTCAGCTTGCCGACGACGTCGTTGGACTCGGCCTGCTCGAGGACGGTGGCGAGGCTGGTCTTGCCCTGCTTGAGGTCCTCCTTCAGCTTCGCACGGGCCTTGCGGATCTCCGCGGCCTTCTCCAGCGCGGCAGCGCGCTGCTCGGGGGTCAGTGACGGGAGCGGCACCAGTTCTCCTCAGGTCCCTAGCGCGACGGGCGGAGCGCACCGTCGCTTCTGTGAAACGTGGTGTCGCTGGCAACCAAAGGGGTCCGTGGTTCCCAGCGCGGGGAAAACTAGCGGGCAACGGAGTTTTCGGCAACGTGGGCGCGCGAAGATCAACGTAAAGTGACCGAGCCGTCAGTCAGTCATGAGGTGGCGAGGGTCGTCCGGCACTCCGCCAGCACCCGCTCGGCGGCGGCCCGCAGGGCGGCCACCTCGGGCCCGGCGTGCAGCACCTCGCGGGAGTACGACGGCAGCACCGAGGGCAGGCTGGACCCGAACACGGTGCGCAGGTCGGCGGCCGTGGCACCCTGCGCGCCGAGCCCCGGGGCGAGCAGGGGACCGTGCACGGCGGAGAGGTCGTGACCGGTGTCCCCGATGGTCGCGCCGACCACCAGCCCGAGGCTGCCGAGCGGCTCGGCACCCCGGTTGAGCTGGGAAATCTCGTCGATCACGGTCTGCGCCACGGTGCGCCCGTCGGCCGCGACGGCCCGCTGCACGGCGGCGCCCTCGGGATTCGAGGTGAGCGCCAGGACGAAGACGCCGCCACCGTGCGCGGCGGCCAGCTCGAACATCGGCGCGAGTGACCCCACCCCCAGGTACGGGCTCGCCGTGACCGCATCGACATACATCGGGCTGGATGGATCGAGGTACGCCGCGGCGTACGCGCTGACCGTGGAACCGATGTCGCCCCGCTTGACGTCGAGGAGGACGAGCGCGCCCGCCTCCCGCAACTGTCGGATAGTTGACTCAAGCACGGCGATCCCGCGGGACCCGAAACGCTCGAAGAAGGCGGACTGCGGCTTGACCACCGCGACCCGGTCACCGATCGCCTCCACCACCGTCCGGCTGAACCGGTCGAGGCCCGCGACGTCGTCAGACAGCCCCCAGCGGGCCAGCAGCCCGGGGTGCGGGTCGATACCCACGCAGAGCGGTCCCCGCTCGGCCACGGCCCGGTACAGGCGGGCGCCGAAGGTCTCCATCGCGTCTCTCCCTCTCCGTCGCGCGGCATTGCGCCGCGGCGTGCGTCGGTGTCACCCTGTCGCCGCCCGTCCCCGGGTCGGCCGTCCGTGCTGTGCGCCGCCGCCGGGCCGCCCACGCGTCCCGTCGAGGGCCGCCCGAGATGTGCCGGCGCGTGTCCTTGGCGGGCCGCCGGGGCGCGGCCAGCGGGCCGGCTCAGCCCGCCTTGACCGCCGCCTCGATGCCGGCCACGATCCGCGCCACGTCCGCGTCGTCGGTGACGTACGGCGGCATGGTGTAGACGAGGTCCCGGAACGGCCGCAGCCACACGCCCTGCGCCACCGCGGCGGCGGTCGCCCGGGGGATGTCCACCTCGTGGTCGAGCTGGACCACGCCGATCGCGCCGAGCACCCGGACGTCGGCCACGCCCGGGGCGTCGCGCAGCGGGGCCAGGCCGGCCCGCAGCCCGGCGGAGATCCTCGCCACCTGCCCGGCCCAGTCCCCGGCCGCCAGCAGGCCCAGGGAGGCGTTGGCGACCGCGCAGGCGAGCGGGTTGCCCATGAACGTCGGACCGTGCGCCAGCACCCCGTCGGCCGAGATGCCGTGGGCCACCTCGGGGGTGCAGAGCGCGGCGGCCAGGGTGAGGTAGCCGCCGGTGAGCGCCTTGCCGACGCAGAGCACGTCCGGAGCGACCCCGGCGTGCTCGGCGGCGAACATCGTCCCGGTCCGGCCGAACCCGGTGGCGATCTCGTCGAAGACCAGCAGGATGCCGTGCGCCCGGGTCACCTCGCGCAGCACCCGCAGGTAGTGCGGGTGGTGGAAGCGCATCCCGCCGGCCCCCTGCACCACCGGCTCCACGATCACCGCGGCCAGTTCGTCGGCGTGCCGTTCCACCGCGTCGACCAGGGCCGCCTCGTACGCCGGGTCGGGCGGGGTGTCGAAGCCACCCGGCGGCACCGGCGCGAAGACCTGCCGGGGCAGCACGTCCCCCCAGAGGTGGTGCATGCCGCCCTCCGGGTCGCAGACGCTCATCGGGTGGAACGTGTCGCCGTGGTAGCCGCCCCGCCAGGTGCCCAGCCGGCGGCGCCGCGGCCGCCCGGTGGCCCGCTGGTACTGGAGGCACATCTTCACCGCCACTTCCACGCTGACCGAGCCGGAATCGGCCAGGAAGACGTGCTCCAGGCCGTCCGGGGCCAGCTCGACCAGGGTCCGCGCGAGGCGTACCGCGGGCTCGTGGGTGAGGCCGCCGAACATCACGTGGCTCATCCGGCCGAGTTGGTCGGTGACGGCCGCGTCCAGCACCGGGTGCCGGTAGCCGTGGATCGCCGCCCACCAGGACGACATCCCGTCCACCAGCTCCCGGCCGTCGGCCAGCCGCAGCCGTACGCCCCGGGCGCTCTCCACCAAGTAGGGCGGGCTGGCCGGCGGCAGCGCCGCGTACGGGTGCCAGACGTGCCTGCGGTCGGTGGCGAGGATCTCCTCGGGCGTCATCGGCCTCTCCTTCGTCTCCGCGCGGCCGGGCCGCGCGTCGGGCCGGGCGCAGCTTCCCCCGCCCGGCCTGCGCCTCACCGGTGGCCGGCCGGCACCGTCGCCGGCCCGGCTGCCCGAGCGACCGACCGGACCAAGGCCGGACCCCGGTAGATGAAACCGGTGTAGAGCTGGACCAGGCTCGCGCCGGCGTCGAACATCCGGGTCGCGTCGTCCGGGTCGAGGACGCCGCCGACCCCGATCACCGGCAGCCGGCCGCCGGTCTCCCGGTGCACGAAGGCGACCACCTCGCGGGCCCGCCCGGCCAGTGGCCGGCCGGACAGGCCGCCGGTCTCCGCACCCCGCGCCCGGTCGGCCGGGGCGAGCCCGCCGCGGGCCAGGGTGGTGTTGGTGGCGATCACCCCGGCCGCGCCCCGCTCGAGACAGACCCCCAGCAACTCGGCGATGGCCGGCTCGGTCAGGTCGGGGGCGATCTTCACCAGCACCGGCTTCTCCCCCACCAGCGCCGCCAGCAGCGCGTCCAGGTGGGACCGGTCCTGCAGGGACCGCAGGCCGGGGGTGTTCGGCGAGGACACGTTGACCGCGAAGTAGTCGCCGTGCTCCCGCAACGCCCGGTAGGACGCCAGGTAGTCCTCGACCGCCTCGTCCAGCGGGGTCACCTTGGACTTCCCGAGCGAGATCCCCAGGGGTACGCCGATCGGGCGCGGCAGCGCCGCCAGCCGGGCCGCGAGGGCCGCCGCGCCGGCGTTGTTGAAGCCCATCCGGTTGACCACGGCCTCGCTGTCCCGCAGCCGGAACAGCCGGGGTCGGGGGTTGCCCGGCTGGGCGTGCGCGGTGACGGTGCCGACCTCGACGAAGCCGAAGCCGAGTGCCGGCCAGGCCGGCAACGCGACTCCATTCTTGTCCATTCCGGCCGCCAGCCCGACCGGGTTCGGGAAGTCCACTCCGAACACGGTGCGTGGCGCGGACCGGAGGTAGCGGGCCCGCAGCGCCGCCAGCACGGCCGGCCGCCGCGACACGGAGGCCAGCCGTTCCAACGTCCACTCGTGCGCCCGCTCGGCGTCCCCACCCCCGATCCGGAACAACCGCGGCCGCACCACCCGCTCGAAGATCACCCCGCGCCTCCCCGGCCCCGGGCCCCGTCGATCATGAGGTTGACGGCGATGTCGATCTCCCCGACCGCCGCCACCCTCATGATCACCGCGAGGGTGCCGGCGGTCACTGGGCGGCTCGCAGGGTGGCGTGGAGGTCCTGCAGGGGGCGGACGCGCATGTCGCCCCGGATGCGGGCCTCGATGCCCATGACCGCGGCCGCGGCGCCGGGGACCGTGGTGATGCAGGGGATGTCCGCGGTCACCGCGGCGCTGCGGATCTCGTACCCGTCGGAGCGGGCGCTCGCGCCCGAGCCCTGCGGGGTGTTCACCACCAGAGCCACGTCGCCGCCGAGGATCAGCGACACCGCGTCCTCGCCCGCACCGGCCTCGAAATGCTTGCGGATCTGCTCGCAGGCGATCCCGTGCCGGCGCAGCACCTCGGCGGTGCCGGTGGTGGCGACGATCTCGAAGCCCAGGTCGGCCAGGCGCTTGATCGGGAAGACCATCCCGCGCTTGTCCCGGTTCGCCACCGAGACGAAGATCTTGCCGGCGGTCGGCAGCGACCCGTACGCGGCGGACTGCGACTTGGCGAAGGCGTGCCCGAAGTTGGTGTCGATGCCCATCACCTCGCCGGTGGACTTCATCTCCGGACCGAGCAGCACATCGATCCCCTTGCCGGCCGGCGTACGGAACCGCTTGAACGGCAGCACCGCCTCCTTGACCGCGATCGGGGCGTCGGCCGGCATGGTGCCGCCGTCCCCGGTCGGCGGGAGCATCCCCTCGGCGCGCAGCTCGGCGATGGTGGCGCCGAGCGCGATCCG
Source organism: Micromonospora sp. CB01531 (assembly GCF_001905095.1). GTDB lineage: Bacteria > Actinomycetota > Actinomycetes > Mycobacteriales > Micromonosporaceae > Micromonospora. Next base: position 32,940 of record NZ_LWLS01000064.1, on the reverse strand, counting down.
GGCCGCCGCCTTGGCCAGCGGCACCGCGGTCGCCTTGGAGACGAACGGGACCGTCCGGGACGCCCGCGGGTTCGCCTCCAGCACGTAGAGCATGTCGCCCTGCAGGGCGTACTGGACGTTCAGCAGGCCGCGCACGCCGACCCCGCGGGCGATCGCCTCGGTGTAGCGGCGTACCTGGGCCAGGTGCGATCCGGCCAGGGTGATCGGCGGCAGCGCGCAGGACGAGTCGCCGGAGTGGATGCCGGCCTCCTCGATGTGCTCCATCACGCCGCCCAGGTAGACTTCGCCGTCGGCGTCGCAGAGCGCGTCCACGTCGATCTCGATGGCGTCGTCGAGGAAGCGGTCCACCAGCACCGGGTGGTCGGGCGAGATGTCGGTGGCCCGGCCGATGTAGTCGCGCAGGGTGGCGTCGTCGTAGACGATCTCCATGCCCCGCCCGCCGAGCACGTACGACGGGCGGACCAGCACCGGGTAGCCGATCTCGTCGGCGATCGCCTTCGCCTCGTCGTAGGAGGTGGCCGTGCCGTGCGCCGGAGCGCGCAGCCCGGCCCGGGCCAGCACCGCGCCGAACGCGCCCCGCTCCTCGGCCAGGTGGATCGATTCCGGCGAGGTGCCGACCACCGGGACCCCGGCGTTCTTGAGCCGCCGGGCCAGGCCGAGCGGGGTCTGCCCGCCGAGCTGCACGATCACGCCGACCACGCCAGGGCCGCCGGCCGCCCGGCCGGACGAGTCCTCGGCGTGCCAGACCTCCAGGACGTCCTCGAAGGTCAGCGGCTCGAAGTAGAGCCGGTCGGCGGTGTCGTAGTCGGTGGAGACGGTCTCCGGGTTGCAGTTGACCATCACGGTCTCGTAGCCGGCGCCTTCTGCGCTGGAACCGGATGCGGGGGCGGTGCCGATGGGCGCGCTGCGCAGCGCCTGGACGGCGTGCACGCAGGAGTAGTCGAACTCGATACCCTGCCCGATCCGGTTCGGCCCGGAGCCCAGGATGATCACCTTGGGCCGGTCCGAGGGCGCGACCTCGGTCTCCTGGTCGTACGTCGAGTAGTGGTAGGGCGTGGTCGCCTCGAACTCGGCGGCGCAGGTGTCGACCGTCTTGTAGACCGGGCGTACCTCCAGGCGGTGGCGCAGGGCCCGGACGCCGTCCTCGCCGGCCAGCTCGGGGCGGAGCGCGGCGAGCTGCCGGTCGGACAGCCCGGCCCGCTTGGCCCGGCGCAGCAGGTTGGCGTCGAGCACCGGGGCGTCGACGATCTCGGCGCGCAGCTCGACCAGCGCCGCGATCTGGTCCAGGAACCAGGGGTCCATCCCGCCGGACGCCTCGGCGACCTCCGCGATCGAGGCGCCGAGCCGCAGCGCCCGCTCCACCGTGTAGAGCCGGCCGTCGTGCGGCATGCGCAGCGCGGCGAGCGTGCTCTCCCGGGTCGCGTCGGCCGGGTCGGGTCGGGTCCAGAATCCGGCTGCTTTTGTCTCCATCGAGCGCATCGCCTTGTTCAGCGCCTCGGTGAAGTTGCGGCCGAGGCTCATCGCCTCGCCGACCGACTTCATGGTGGTGGTCAGCTCCTGGTCCGCGCCGGGGAACTTCTCGAACGCGAACCGGGGGATCTTCACCACCACGTAGTCCAGCGTCGGCTCGAACGCCGCCGGGGTCTTCAGGGTGATGTCGTTGGGAATCTCGTCCAGGGTGTAGCCGATGGCCAGCTTCGCCGCGATCTTGGCGATCGGGAAGCCGGTGGCCTTCGAGGCCAGCGCCGAGGAACGGGACACCCGGGGATTCATCTCGATCACGACGATCCGGCCGTCGGCCGGGTTCACCGCGAACTGGATGTTGCAGCCGCCGGTTTCCACCCCGACCTCGCGCAGCACCGCGATGCCGAGGTCGCGCAGCCGCTGGTACTCCCGGTCGGTCAGGGTCATCGCCGGGGCCACGGTGACGCTGTCGCCGGTGTGCACACCCATCGGGTCGAGGTTCTCGATCGAGCAGACCACCACCACGTTGTCGTGGCGGTCGCGCATCAGCTCGAGCTCGTACTCCTTCCAGCCGAGCACGCTCTCCTCGATGAGCACCTCGTGCACCGGGCTGGCGGCCAGGCCGGCCCCGGCGATCCGCCGCAGGTCCTCGTCGGTGTGCGCCATGCCGGAGCCGAGGCCGCCCATGGTGAACGACGGCCGGATCACCACCGGCAGGCCCAGCTCGGCGGCGGTCTCCTCGACCTCGGCCATGGAGTGGCAGACCCGGGAACGGGGCACCAGCGAGGACGGGTCGTCGAGGCCGATCCGGACGCCGGCCTTGGCGACGATGTCCTTGAACAGCTGCCGGTCCTCACCACGCCGGATCGCCTCGATGTCGGCGCCGATCAGCTCGACGCCGTACTTCTCCAGGACCCCGGCCTCGTGCAGGGCGACCGCGGTGTTCAGCGCGGTCTGGCCGCCCAGGGTGGGCAGCAGCGCGTCGGGACGCTCCTTGGCGATGACCAGCTCGACGAACTCCGGGGTGATCGGCTCGACGTACGTGGCGTCGGCGAACTCGGGGTCCGTCATGATCGTCGCCGGGTTTGAGTTGACCAGGCTGACCCGGATCCCCTCGCTGCGCAGCACCCGGCAGGCCTGGGTGCCGGAGTAGTCGAACTCGCAGGCCTGCCCGATCACGATCGGCCCGGAGCCGATCACCAGGACGTGCTTGAGGTCGGTCCGCTTAGGCATTCTTTCCGCCTTCGATGAGCTCGGCGAAGCGGTCGAAGAGGTAGTCCGCGTCGTGCGGGCCGGCCGCCGCCTCCGGGTGGTACTGGACGGTGAAGGCGGGCACATCCTTGGCCCGCAGCCCCTCGACCACGTTGTCATTGAGGCAGACGTGCGACACCTGGACGCCGCCGAAGGCGGTGTCGATCACCTGGTCGGGGACCACCGCCCCGGCCCGCGCACCGGGCACCTCGACGGCGAAGCCGTGGTTGTGGCTGGTCACCTCGACCTTGCCGGTGGCCCGGTCGAGCACCGGCTGGTTGATGCCGCGGTGCCCGTAGCCCAGCTTGTAGGTGCCGAAGCCGAGTGCCCGACCCAGGATCTGGCTGCCGAAGCAGATGCCGAAGAGCGGGATCCGCCGGGTCAGCACCTCCCGGGCCAGCGCCACCGGACCGTCGGCGGTGGCCGGGTCGCCCGGGCCCGGGGAGAAGAACACCGCGTCCGCGCCGGTGGCGAGCAGGTCCTCGATGCTGGCGGTGGCGGGCAGCACGTGGGTGGTCACCCCGCGCGCCGCCAGCCGGCGGGGCACGTTGCGCTTGATGCCCAGGTCCAGCGCGGCGACGGTGAACCGGTGCGGGCCCTGCGCCTCGACCACGTACGGCTTGGCGGTGGTCACCTCGGCGGAGAGGTCCGCGCCGACCATCTGCGGCGACCGGCGCACCCGGTCGAGGAGGGCGGCCGGGTCGTCGTCGACGCTGGAGATGCCCACCCGCATGGCGCCCCGCTCGCGCAGGTGCCGGGTGAGCGCCCGGGTGTCCACGCCGCTGATGCCGACCACGCCCTCGGCGGCGAGCCGGTCCTCCAGGCCACCGGTGGCCCGCCAGTTGGAGCCGATCCGGGCCGGGTCCCGCACCACGTACCCGGCGACCCAGATCCGGCCGGACTCGTCGTCCTCGTCGTTGACGCCGGTGTTACCGATGTGCGGCGCGGTCTGCACCACCACCTGCCGGTGGTACGAGGGGTCGGTCAGGGTCTCCTGATAGCCGGTCATACCGGTGTTGAAGACCGCCTCACCGAAGGTCTCCCCGACGCTGCCGTACGCCTCGCCGTGGAAGGTGCGCCCGTCCTCGAGGACGAGGATCGCGGGCCTGCGCTTGGTCACTTGACTGCCTTTCCGTCCAGGACCGTCGGCTCGCCGCGCAGGAAGGTCGCCACGATGCGACCTGGCAGCGTCATGCGGGCGTACGGGGTGTTGCGACTGCGACTGGCCAGCTCCGCCGGTTCGATGACGCGGCGGACCGCCGGGTCGACCAGGGTCAGGTTGGCCGGCACGCCGGGGGCCGGATCGAGGCCGTGTCCGTCCAGCCCGGCGATCCGGGCCGGGGCGCGGGACATCCGCTCGGCGATCAGGTCCCACTGCGGGCCGACCACGTCGAGGGCGATCGACAGCGCCGTCTCCAGGCCGAGCATGCCCGGCCGGGCGTACGCCCACTCGCACTCCTTGTCCTCCACCGCGTGCGGGGCGTGGTCGGTGGCGATGATGTCGATCACGCCCTCGGCCAGCGCGGCCCGCAGCGCGGCGACGTCGGCTGCGGTCCGCAGCGGCGGGTTGACCTTGTAGACCGGGTCGTAGGGAGCCACGGGGCTCCAGTTGTTCGCGAGTGCGGGGCTCGCAAGCTCACTCCGCCCGCTCACGACCTCGTCGGTGAGCAGCAGGTGATGCGGGGTTACCTCGGCGGTCACCTTCACCCCACGCGCCTTGGCGTGCCGCAGCACCTCCACGCTGCCGGCGGTGGAGACGTGGCAGACGTGCAGCCGGCTGCCGACGTGCTCGGCCAGCAGCACGTCCCGGGCGATGATCGCCTCCTCGGCGACCGCGGGCCAGCCGGTCAGCCCGAGCCGGGTGGAGACCTCGCCCTCGTGCATCTGCGCGCCCTCGGTGAGCCGCGGCTCCTCGGCGTGCTGGGCGATCACCCCGTCGAACGCCTTGACGTACTCCAGGGCCCGGCGCATCAGCTTCGGGTCGGCGACGCAGTGCCCGTCGTCGGAGAAGATCCGGACCCGGGCCGCCGAGTCGGCCATCGCGCCCAGCTCGGCCAGGCGCTCGCCGGCCAGGCCGACGGTGACCGCGCCGATCGGCTGCACGTCGACCAGCCCGGCCTCCCGGCCGAGCCGCCAGACCTGCTCGACCACGCCGGCCGTGTCGGCGACCGGCGAGGTGTTGGCCATCGCGCAGACCGCGGTGTAGCCGCCGAGGGCCGCGGCCCGGGACCCGGACTCGACGGTCTCGGCGTCCTCCCGGCCGGGCTCGCGCAGGTGGGTGTGCAGGTCGACCAGGCCGGGCAGGGCGACCAGGCCGGTGGCGTCGATCACCGTGGCGTCCGGGGCGGTCAGCCCCGCGCCGGTCTCCGCCACGACGCCGTCGCGGATCAGCAGGTCGGTCGGCGCGCTGCCGACCACACTCACGTTCCGGATCAGGTACGCGGTCACCGGTTGTTCCCTCCGAGCAGCAGGTAGAGGACGGCCATCCGCACGGAGACCCCGTTGGCGACCTGTTCGACGATGGTGGAGCGGGGTGAGTCGGCGACCTCGGGTGTGATCTCCATGCCCCGGTTCATCGGGCCGGGGTGCATGACGATCGCGTGCTCGGGCAGCCGGCGCAGGCGTGGCCCGTCGAGCCCGTAACGGCGGGCGTACTCGCGGGCCGAGGGGAAGTAGGAGTCGTTCATCCGCTCCCGCTGCACCCGCAGCATCATCACCACGTCCACACCGGGTAGAACGGCGTCGAGGTCGTAGGAGACGTCGGTGCCTGGCGCGAGCGCCGGCGAGATGTCGACCGGGATGAGGGTGGGCGGGCCGACCAGGGTGACCTTGGCGCCGAGGGTGGAGAGCAGCAGCACGTTGGAGCGGGCCACCCGGGAGTGCAGCACGTCGCCGACGATCGCCACGTGCAGGCCGGCGAGCCGGCCAAGCCGGGAGCGCATCGTGTACGCGTCGAGCAACGCCTGGGTGGGGTGCTCGTGGGTGCCGTCGCCGGCGTTGACCACCGACCCGTCCACCCAGTTCGCCAGCCGGTGCGGGGCGCCGGAGGCCGGGTGCCGGACGACCACCGCGTCGGCCCCCATGGCCTGCAGGGTGAGGGCGGTGTCCTTCAGGCTCTCGCCCTTGGTGACGCTGGAACCCTTCGCGGAAAAGTTGATCACATCGGCGCTGAGCCGCTTGGCGGCCGCCTCGAACGAGATCCGGGTCCGGGTGGAGTCCTCGTAGAAGAGGTTCACCACGGTCCGGCCGCGCAGCGCGGGTAGCTTCTTGACCTCGCGACCGGCGACGGTGGCCATCTCGGTCGCGGTGTCCAGAATCTGGGTGGCGGTGGCCGCGTCCAGGTCGCCGCCGGAGAGCAGGTGCCTGATCATGCGACGAGCCACCCTTCGTTCGCGACTGCGGGGCTCCGCTTCGCTGCACTCCTCGCGCTCACTGGCCACCCCCGTAGAGCTTGACCTCGTCGGCGCCGTCGGTCTCGGCGAGGGTGACTTTGACGCTCTCGGCGAGCGCGGTCGGGATGTTCTTGCCGACGTAGTCGGCGCGGATCGGTAGTTGCCGGTGGCCGCGGTCGACCAGGACAGCGAGCTGCACGGAGGCCGGGCGGCCGACGTCGCTCAGCGCGTCGAGGGCGGCCCGCACGGTACGGCCGGAGAAGAGCACGTCGTCGACGAGGATCACCCGTCGGCCGTCGATCCCGCCCGGGGGCAGGTCGGTCGGGCCGACCGCGCGGGTGGCATGCCGGCGCAGGTCGTCGCGGTAGAGCGTGATGTCGAGCACGCCGACCGGGACGGTCACGTCCTCGAAGGTGCTGATCCGGGCGGCGAGGCGCCTCGCCAGCGGGACGCCGCGGGTGGGAATGCCGAGCAGCACGGTCTCGGCGGCGCCCTGGGTCTTCTCCAGGATCTGGTGGGCGATGCGGTCGACCACCCGCGACACGTCGGCGGCGGTGAGGATGACCTTCACCGAGGGTTGTCGCGGCGGCGACGTTCGGGCAGCCGGTGGGTAGGCCACGGCGGACCTCCTTCCCCGCCTCACGGGACGGGTCGTTAAAGGATGTCTGGTCTTCCGGCGGGCCGCAGGCGGCCCGGACCGGGGCTTCACGCCACGTTACCAGCGGTCACCGGGCGGACCGTCGGCGGTACTGACCCCCGGGTCAGGCCGGCGAAACCGGGACAAGTCCCCCGCCTGCCCCAACGGTAACGTCACGAGCACTTGACCCGGTGTCCCAATCCCCGTACCGTCACGCTCCGTAGCGATAGCTGGGAGAACCCCGAGCAGCACTGGGAGTGTCCGAATGCCCTCTGAATACGCCAAGTCGCTGGGCGCCCGCCTGCGCTCCATCCGCCAGCAGCAGGGCCTGTCCCTGCAGGGGGTGGAGGAGAAGTCGAACGGGCGGTGGAAGGCTGTGGTGGTCGGCTCGTACGAGCGTGGCGACCGGGCCGTCACCGTGTCCCGCCTGGCGGAGCTGGCCGACTTCTACCGCGTTCCCGTCTCGGAGCTGCTGCCCGACGGCAGCGGGGTGCGCCACGAACCCACCAGCAAGATCGTCCTGGACCTGGAGCGGCTCTACGACGAGGCCTCCGAGGACCTCGCGTACGTCGCCCGGTACGCCCGCGCCATCCAGCAGCAGCGCGGCGACTACAACGGCCGGGTGCTCTCCATCCGCGCCGACGACCTGCGGGCCCTCGCGATCGTCTACGACGCCTCGCCGTCGGGTCTGATCGAGCGGCTCACCGAGCACGGCGTGCTGGTCGCCGACCCGCGCGCGTTCTTCGCGTCCTGACCCGCTGTCGCCACGACGAGGGCCCGTGCCGGACGGCACGGGCCCTTCGTCGTCGGTGGTGACGCCGCCGGTCAGCGGGTGGCGTACTCGGCGATCCGGCCGAGGATGCCGTTGAGGAAGCGCGGCGAGTCGTCGGTCGACATCTGCCGGGCCAGCTCGACGGCCTCGCTGATCGCCACCGCGTCGTCGATCTCGTCGACGTAGAGCAGCTCGTAGACCGCGATCCGGGCCAGGTTACGGTCGACCACCGGCATCCGGTCGAGCGTCCAGCCCTCGGCGTAGCTGGCGATCAGCTCGTCGATCCGGTCGAGGTGCGCCGCGACGCCCTCGACCAGGCCCACCGCGTAGCCCAGGTGCTCGGGGCGGGGCTTCTCGATCCGCTCGATGTACCCGGCCAGCACCTCGACCGGCGGGCGGTCCCGCAAGTCGGCCTCGAAGAGCACGTCCAGCGCCCGCTTGCGCGCCTTGCGGCGCGCCGGCATCTGCTGCTTGGGAGCCTCGGCCATCAGGCGCGGCCGAGGTAACGGCCGTCGCGGGTGTCGACCTTGATCTTCTCGCCGGTGGTGATGAAGAGCGGCACCTGGACAGTCGCGCCGGTCTCGACGGTGGCCGGCTTGTTGCCGCCGGTCGACCGGTCGCCCTGCAGACCGGGCTCGGTGTAGGTGATCTCGAGCACGACCGAGGTCGGCAGCTCGATGTACAGCGGCACACCCTCGTGGGTGGCGACGGTCGCCTCGGCCTCGGGGAGGAGGTAGTTGGCGGCCTCGCCGACGGTGCCGCCGGGGACGGTGATCTGGTCGAACGTCTCCAGGTCCATGAAGACGTAGTCCTCGCCGTCGGCGTACAGGTACTGCATGGTGCGCTTGTCGACGGTCGCGGTGTCGACCTTGGTGCCCGCGTTGAAGGTCTTGTCGACCACCTTGCCGGACAGCACGTTCTTGAGCGTGGTACGCACGAACGCGCCGCCCTTACCGGGCTTGACGTGCTGGAACTCGACGACGGCCCACAGCTCGCCGTCGAGGTTGAGGACCAGGCCGTTCTTGAGGTCGTTGGTGGTGGCCATTTCCTGCCTTGATCATCAATTGGCGGACAGACCCAAGAAGTCTACTAGCTGTGTCGAACCGGGTCCGCCGCGCTGCTCGCGGGGCCGGCCGGGTGCCCGCCCGGCGGGCGACCGAACGTGCCGAACATCACTCAGAGCGACAGCCGGGTCCACCGGAGGCACCGACCGCACCCGCCTTTGCTCTGCAGCCATCGGCGCAACACACACGCTCCGTGACGAACCCGGGCGACGATCCGGGCGGGGCCGGGGCCGGTCGTTGCAGCTCAGCCGGGTGATGCGCGGATGGCTGCAGAGCAAAGGGCGGTGACCACCCGCAGCAGTGCACAGACGCGGCAACCGGACGTGACGAAGATGACGAACACGGAGAGTCACTGCCGGCGCACGGGCGCGGGCCAATCGTGCTCGGACGGGCGCGCCGACGCGGGCGGCAGGGGGCGAGCCGCCGGGACGGGTCAGGCGTCGCCGGCCAGCCGGGTGGCCAGGTGGCGCAGGGCGAGCCGGTAGCCGTCCACGCCCAGGCCGCAGATCACCCCGGTCGCCACCGCGGAGACCACCGAGTGGTGCCGGAACTCCTCGCGGGCGTGGATGTTGGAGATGTGCACCTCGACCAGAGGGCCGCGGAGCATGGCGCAGGCGTCCCGGACCGCGATGGAGTAGTGCGACCAGGCGGCCGGGTTGAGCACCACCGCCGCCCCCTCGTCGGCCGCCGCATGCAGCCAGCCCAGCAGCTCGTGCTCGGCGTCGGTCTGCCGGACGACCACGTCCAGCCCCAGCTCCCGGCCGGTGTCCACGCACAGGGCCACCAGGTCGGCGTAGCTGGTGACGCCGTACACGTCGACCTGACGGGTGCCGAGCCGCCCCAGGTTCGGCCCGTTGAGCACATACACCCTCATGAGCTGATCTCCCGGTAGGCGGCGTGCAGCAGCTCGTCGTCCGGGCCCTCCAGGATGGCCGGGCGGGCCAGCCCGTCCAGCACCACGAAGCGCAGCGTGTTCCCGCGGGCCTTCTTGTCCACCCGCATGGTCGCCAGCAGGCGCTGCCAGGCGTCGGCCCGGTAGCTGGTGGGCAGGCCGAGCAGGCCCAGCACCGCGCGGTGCCGCTCGGCGGTGGCCGGGTCCAGCCGGCCGGCGAGCCGGGCCAGGGTGGCCGCGTAGACCAGGCCCACCGCGACGGCGTGACCGTGCCGCCAGCGGTATCCCTCGACCTTTTCGATCGCGTGGGCCAGGGTGTGCCCGTAGTTGAGCACCTCGCGTACCCCGGACTCGCGCAGGTCCCCGGAGACCACGTCGGCCTTGACCCGGATCGCCCGTTCGATCAGCTCACGGGCCACCGGTCCGGCCGGGTCGACGGCGGCGGAAGGGTCCCGCTCGACGAGGTCGAGGATCACCGGGTCGGCGATGAAACCGCACTTGACCACCTCGGCCATCCCGGCGGCCAGGTCGACCGGGGGCAGGGTGTCCAGGGTCGCCAGGTCGCAGATCACCCCGGCGGGCGGATGGAAGGCGCCGACCAGGTTCTTGCCGGCCGCGGTGTTGATCCCGGTCTTGCCGCCCACCGCGGCGTCGACCATGCCCAGCAGCGAGGTCGCCACGGGCACCCAACGCACCCCGCGCAGCCAGCAGGCCGCCACGAAACCGGCCAGGTCGGTGACGGCGCCGCCGCCCACCCCCACCACGGCGTCGGTACGGGTGAAGCCGGCCTCGCCAAGCCGGTCCCAGCAGGCGGCGGCCACGTCGATGTGCTTGCCCGCCTCGGCGTCCGGCACCTCGATCAGCAGCGGCGCGACACCGGCCGCCCGCACCCGTTCCGCGATCCCCTCGGCCAGGCCCTTCAACGCCGGCGCGTGCAGGAAGGCCACCCGTTCCGCGCCGGGCAGCAGCCGCGGCGGCGGGGTGAGCAGGTCACGACCCACGAGCACCTCGTACGGCCGCTCGCCGCCGACCGGGATCCGCGTCACCCCGTCCGTCATCGCGCCGCCCGCCCGTCGGCCGTGAGCAGGGCGGCGAGTTCGACGGCGAGCTCCTCCGGGGTACGCCCGTCGGTGACCACGGTGGCGGTCGCCACCTCGGCGTAGAGCGGCCGGCGCTGCTCCATCAGGTGCTTCAGGGTGGCCCGGGGGTTGAGCGCCAGCAGTGGCCGGCCGGCGCCCAGGCCGACCCGCTTCACCGCGTCGGGCAGCTCCACCGACAGGTGCACGACGGTGTGCCCGATCAGCGCGGCGCGGTTCTCCTCGGCGAGGACCGCGCCCCCGCCGAGGGCGAGCACCCCGGGGTGCGACGCCAGCGCCGCCGCCACCGCCGCCCGTTCGAGGGTACGGAAGTGGTCCTCCCCCTCGTCGACGAAGATCTCCGGGATCGGCTTGCCGGCGAGCTGCTCGATGTCGGTGTCGGTGTCCCGGAACGCCACGCCGAGCGCGGCGGCGAGCGCCAGCCCCACCGTGGTCTTGCCGGACCCGGGCGCCCCGACCAGCACGCAGACCGGCCGGATCACCGGATCACCAGGGCATCGAGGTAGCCGGCCAGGTTGCGGCGCATCTCGGCGACCGAGTCGCCGCCGAACTTCTCCACCGCGGCCTCGGCGAGCACCAGGGCCACCATCGCCTCGGCCACCACCGCCGCGGCCGGCACCGCGCAGACGTCGGAGCGCTGGTTGATCGCGGTGGCCGGCTCCCCGGTGGCGACGTCGACCGTGGACAGGGCCCGGTTCAGCGAGGAGATCGGCTTCATCGCGGCCTTCACCCGCAGCGGTTCACCGGTGGTGATGCCGCCCTCCAGGCCGCCGGCCCGGTCGGTCACCCGGCGTACCCCGGCGGCCGTGGGCAGGATCTCGTCGTGCGCCTCCGAGCCGCGCGAGCGGGCCTGCTGCCAGCCGTCGCCGATCTCCACGCCCTTGATGGCCTGGATGGACATCAGCGCGGTGGCCAGCCGGGCGTCGAGCTTCCGGTCCCACTGCACGTGGCTGCCCAGGCCCGGCGGCACCCCGTACGCGAGTACCTCGACCACGCCGCCCAGGGTGTCGGCGGCCTTCTTCGCGGCGTCGACCTCGGCGACCATCCGGGCGCTGGCCTCCGGATCGAGGCAGCGCAGCGGGTCGGCGTCGATCCGCGCGGCATCCTCCGGGGTCGGACGCAGGCCGGGCTTCACCGCGACCGGGCCGAGCTCCACCACGTGGGAGACGATCTCCACGCCGAGCGCCTGCTTCACCAGGGCCTTGGCGACCGTGCCCACGGCGACCCGGGCGGCGGTCTCCCGGGCGCTGGCCCGCTCCAGGATCGGCCGGGCGTCGACGTGGCCGTACTTCTGCATCCCGGCCAGGTCGGCGTGGCCCGGTCGGGGACGGGTGAGCGGGGCGTTGCGGGCCTGCCCGGCGAGCTCCACCGGGTCGACCGGGTTGGCGGCCATCACGGTGCGCCATTTCGACCACTCGGAGTTGCCGACCCGGATCGCCACCGGGCTGCCCAGCGTCACGCCGTGCCGCAGGCCGCCGATGATCTCGACCTCGTCCTGCTCGAACGACATCCGAGCGCCCCGGCCATAGCCGAGCCGGCGGCGGGCCAGCTCACCGGAGATCTCCGCGGTGGTCAGCTCGACGCCGGCGGGCACCCCGTCCAGCATCGCGACGAGGGCGGGTCCGTGCGATTCACCTGCAGTCAGCCAGCGCAACACAGCGGTCAGTCTGTCACGCCCGGTGTCCGCCCCGATGCTCCGCCCACCGCGTCCCGCCCTGCGGACGGTCAGCGTCCCCAGTCGAAGGTAAGGCCCAGGCGGTCGGCGAGGGCCCCGTCGTACGGCGCGTAGTACCGGGTCAGTTCGTCGCGCACCGCGGCGTCCATGGCGCTGCTGCGCCGGTCGTTGAACACCTCGTACCGGTCGAGCTGGTACGGCGGCAGCCCGAGGAAGTCCAGCACCCGCGCGTACGCGGCGGCCGGCTCCCGGTAGAACGTCTCGCTGGGCAGGATGAGCAGCTGCTCCCGGTCGAACCGGTCCAGCCACGGCTCCAGGTGCTCCAGGTACCGGCCCCGGGCCCGATAGCTGTACCAGTCGTAGGCGTTGCTGACGTACGTCGGGTCGGCGATCAGCTTCTCCCGCTCCCCCGCCGTGCGCTCCTCCTCGGCCGCGAGGGCCTCGGCGAAGCCGAGCGGCTCCACGCCTTCGGTGCGCCGCTCCTTCCAGTGCGAGTACGCCCGCTCCACCGGGTCACGCAGGAGCACGATGAGCTTCACCGCCGGGATCAGCTCGGCCACCCGGGCCGGAGCGAGGGGATGGAACATGTACAGCGGCGCGGCCTCCCCCACCCGGGTCGGCCCGCCGTGCCGGCGTTCCAGGGCCCGCCGCTGCCGCTCGGTCGGGAAGTGCGAGCGGTACCAGGCCTCGCCCCGGGAGTAGGTGTCCTCGAAGTAGTGGGAGGTCTTGGTGTTCCATGCCGGGAAGAGGCGTGGCACCAGGGGGTGCTCCAGCAGGTACCGCCAGAGCGACGTCGTCCCGCCGCGCTTGGTGCCGATGACCAGGAAGTCCGGCAGCGGCCTCCGGTCGCTGGTCCGTTCCCCGTAGCGCACCAGCGAGCTGCGCACCCCGCTTAGCACCGGGGCGGGCACCAGCGTCTTCACCCGGTCCCGCAGCGTCGTCATCCTGTCCTCCTCGTCATCGGGGTGGCCGCCCCAACAGGGTGGGCACGGTGGTGCGCGTCCGCTGGCGTACCTCGGGGTGCAGCAGCAGCGCGACGGCGAGCAGCGCCACCACCCCGAGGGTGAGGAACAGGCCGGCCGCGCCCCGACCGGCGACCGCCGCCCCTGTCCCGGCCACGACGGCGGTGCCCGGCACGGCGGCGACCGCCGCGCGCAGCACCTCCCGTGTGAGCAGCGGCTCACCGACCACCCGGCGGGCGGCCGCCGTGGCGATCACGTTCTCCACCACGATGCCGGCCGTCCAGGCCGCCGCCGCGCCAAGCGCACCGTAGGGGGGAATCAGCACCAGGGCCAGCCCGACGTTGAGCACCAGGCCGGTCGCAGCGGCGAGCAGGTGCAGCTTGCTGCTGCCGCTCATCAGCAGCAGGGTCTGCACGATGCCGGTGCCGGAGTTGACCATCATGGCGCCCGCAAGGACCGCCATGGCGGACGCGCCGGCGGTGAACTCCGCGCCGAACAGCCAGAGGAAACCCGGGGCGAATATCGCCAGCAGCAGGTACCCCGGCCAGGACAGCGCGATGATCCAGCTGGTGATCCGCCGGTAGACCATGACCGCCTCGACCCGGCGGCCCTGTCCGAGCAACCGGGACAGCTGCGGCGCGACGGCCACCCGCAGGCCCTGCATGACGAGCAGTCCGGCGAGGGCGTACCGGCCGACCGCGCCGATCACGCCGGCCTCGGTCTGGTCGGCGAGGGCGGCGGTGAGCAGCACGGTGAGCCACATGCTGCTGGCGTCGATGGCCGCCGACGCAGCCCGGGGCAGGGCGAAGCCCCAGAGCGCGCGCCAGTCCTCGCCGACCGGGCTCAGCGCAGCACCGGCAGCGAGGCCGAGCGGGCGGACCAGCAGCGCCGCGCCGACCAGCCCGGCCAGCAGCACCGGGGCGAGCCAGCCGGCGAAGACGGCGGTCACCCCCGCCCCGGCGGCGACCGCGGCGAGCACCAGCGCGGGACGGGCCGCGGGCAGCAGGACGTACTGCACGGCGACCAGGGCCGCGACCGGGCGGACCGCGCGGACGGCGGCGAGCAGCAGGGTCATCGCCACCACGAACGGCAGACCGGCGAAGGCCAGCCGGAGCAACTCCTCGCCCCCGGTCGTGCCGGGATCGAAGAACACCGGCGCGAGCAGCCCGGGCAGGGCGACGCCGGCCGCCGCCAGACCGACGGTGAACAGCAGCGCCGGCAACAGCGCGACCGGCAACAGGCGGGCCGCGTCGCCGGTTCGGCCCGCCGTGCGCCGGGGCAGGGCCCAGACCAGCGCTGTGTCCGCGCCCGCGCAGCAGAGCGCACCCAGGACGGTGACGACGCCGATCGCGGTGAACATCGCGCCGGAGCCGGCGGGTCCGAGTCCGCGGACGATCACCACGGTCAGCACGAAACCGAGCAGGCCGTTGGCGGCCGCCCCGGCCAGTCCGACCATCCCGCTGCGCGTGCTGCGGCGGACCTCCCGCTCGCCGGCGGTCGCGGGCGCGCCCGGCACGGCCGTCGTACCGGTCACGGCGTCCCTCCCTGCTGCGGCGCCTCGGGCGCCGGACGATCCACGGCGGTGTCGGGCGGTGGCGAAACGACCGGGTCGGCCGGCGCCCGGGGCTCTGGCACGACCGGCGACGGCGCGTGTTCGGCCGGGTCGGGCGCGCCGGTTGCCGGGACGGCGGTACGCAGCGGCACGCTGGCCACCCCGGCCCGCGCGGACGGCTTCCGCCTGCCTGGCACCGCCGCCCGGCCGAAGCCCCTGGTCCGCCACCGCAACGGCGCCGGGCGGGACATGGCGGACGGGCCGAGCGCGGCCCGGTTGACCGGCCCGGCGACCGCGGCCAGCCCGGCGCCGACGGCGAAGAAGATCACTGACAGGTTCGGGTCGATGTACGCGTACACCGGAATGACCACCAGGGCGATCACCGGGACCGTGCTCAGCCAGAAGCCGGCCGGCGATACCGCAGCGGCCAGCCGTCGGGCGGCCAGCAGCAGCCAGGACAGGAAGACGACCAACGCCGGGATGCCGTGGCTGTAGAGGATCTGCCAGATCAGCCCCTGGGTGCCGAGTGGCTCCTCGGCCAGCGTGGTGTCGACGCTCTTCGGCGCGCCGTAGCCGAGCAGCGGCGAACGCTCGACCGCCTGCCAGGTACGCAGGTACAGGTCCATCCGGTCGACGTTGGTGTCGGTGGTGCTGACCCGCGCATTGATCATGTCCTGGACCGGGACCACGAGGCTGACGATCCAGACCAGCAACACCAGCCCGGCGATGGAGAGGATGAGGCGGGCGTTGCCCCGGAGCAGCGCGCGCAGGGCGAGATAGAGCAGGCCGGCGCCGAGGCCGAGGAACATGCCGCGGTTGAGCGTCAGGAACGCCGGGACCACCGACAGCGGCAGCGAGAGCCAGAGCACCCGCCGGAACCGGCCGGTGCGCACCGAGGTCAGGTACGCCAGCACGCACGGCACCAGCAGGGCGTACGCGGTGCCCCAGTTGTTCGTGTACGGGTACGGCGCGGCCGTGCGGTAGATCGGTGCCCGGGAGACCGGGTTGAACTCGTTGAGCCGCACGTGGGTCAGCGCCTGGATGTACCGCTGCCCGCTGACGGCGTACGGCAGCGCCAGTTCCACCGGCGTGGTCAGCGCGAAGGTGGGGGCGAGCACGGCCAGCCAGCCCAGCGCCACGATGCCGAGCCAGTACCAGCCCAGCGGGCGCAGCACCCGCTCCCAGGCGGCGCCCTCCCGCACCAGGGTGTGCACGTACACGCCGACGATCAGGGCGGTCACCAGGAAGCCGAAGCGCAGCCCGAAGGTGAGGTAGGCGGTGGCCCGGTCCAGCCGGCTGGCGCTGAGCAGCACCAGGGCGAGGAACAGCAGCCAGCAGGCGCTGCCGGCGGGCAGCGGGACGCGGCCGCGCGCGACGAGCAGGGCGAGCAGCAACACGCCGAACACCGACCAGCCGAGATAGAACGCGCCGAGCGCCCACCACAGCGGCATCAGGGCGAACATCAGGGTCAGCGGCCAGACCGGCAGCGGCGCGGCAGGCATCGGCCGCGACCCGGACGCGCCGCCGCCCGCCGGTCGCGAGGCGCTCACCGGCGGGAGGATCCCGGCCGGCCGGTCAGACACCCCGTCCCGTCCGCTGGGCCAGCCGGAGCACCCGCTCCCCGGACAGCAGACCGAGCACCACGGGGACGGTCACCAGCACTCGCTTCTCGCGCGGGTTGAGCCGGAGCACCCGGCCCAACTCCCGGACCGCCTCCCGGCGGCACCGCCCGGAGGCGAGGGCGAAGGCGATCTGCCCGTGCAGCCGGGCCAGCCCGGTCCGACTCCGGGCCAGTTCGGGGTGCTTGTCGATGAGGTATCGGGTCGCCTCGACGATCATCGCCCAGCGGCCGAAGAAGAACGAACCCCCATGCCAGTCCACCACCACCAGGACCTCAGGCACGATGACCACCGGACCGTGCGCGGCGATCCGCAACAGCCACTCGTAGTCCTCGCCGTAGCCGCCGGGCAGGTCCTCGTCGACCGGGCCGACGGCGTCCCAGGTGGAGCGCGGCAGCAGGATGGTGCTGGAGTGCACCTCCATGATCCGGTCCTCAACGAAGTCGGACAGGGTCACCTCGGTGGCGTCGAGCCGCCGTTGCTTGGCGATGCCCGGGCCCTCCAGCCGGATGCCACAGCTGACCGCGGCGGCGTCCGGCCGGACGGCCAGCAGCTCCGCCTGGCGGCGCAGCTTGCCCGGCAGCCAGTGGTCGTCGTCGTCGCAGAAGGCCAGCAGGTCGTGGGCCGCCTCCTCCGCACCGGTGTTGCGGCCACCCGGCAGGCCCCGCGAATGGGAGTTGTTGACGTAGCGAAGTGCCCGGCCGTCCGGCACCGGCAGGTCCAGCGGGCGGATGTCGGTGTGGTCGTAGACGACCAGGCATTCCACCGGCCCGGGATAGTCCTGTTCGAGCACCGCGCCCACGGCTCGCTCCAACAGCCCCGGGCGGTCCCGGGTGGCCACCACCACGGTCACCGGCGGGTACGCCTCGCCCGCCGGGACGGCCGGCTGGTCGTGGTCAGTCACGCCCATCTCCCGTCAGTACGAATCCGAACGGCTCCACGCCCACCGCACGCAGCCGCTCGACCAGGCGGACCAGCTCGGCGATGCGGGTCCGGTCCCGGGCCGCCACCACCACCGCACGGCCCTCCCGGGCGGCCCGCACGCCCCGCTCGTCGTGCAGTGCGGGCGGTGCGTCGAGCACCGTGAGGCCGTCCCCGGGCAGGGCGTTCAGCTCGACCAGCCGGACCGTGCCGGAGCCGATCCGCAGCTCCTGCCCGTCGGTCCGGGTGCCCGCGCCGGCCGCCGCGGGCCGGCTGGCGGGGATGGCCTGGGTCTTCTCCTCGTTGGTGGCGGACCGATACACCTCGCCGTTCGGCCCGTCCGCGGTCGGGTAGGGGCGCGGCTTCCGCACGGCGGGGATGACGACCGTCTCTTCGGGTCCGGCGGTGCCGCCGGCAGCCGCCGCCGGTGCGGTCGCCGGCTGCCGCTGCCGGACGACGCGCGCCGGCTCCACCGGCGGGTTGCGGCGCTGCGCGTCCAGCATCAACGGCCGGATCCGGTCCAGACTCTCCGGCGTGACGCCGAGCTGCACCTCGTGACCGGCGACGGCGAGCGTGGCGGCCAGCCCGCCGGTCACCTGCTCGCGTCCGTCGTTCGCCGACGAGGACAGCAGCACCAGCGGGCCGCGGTGCGGGCCGTCCACCCAGCGGGCCAGCGCGAGCGCGAGGTACCGCAGGTCCGGCTCGTCGGGGTGCCCACCGCGGCTGCGGCGGACCGTGCCAAGCAGCGGCGCACCGATCGCCGCCACCGCCTCGGCCGTGGTGCGCAGCCGTCGGTCCAGGGATTCCCGCGCGAAGGCCACCAGCGCGCCGAGCAGCAAGCCGCCGAGCAGGCCCGCGACGAGGATCACCGGCGCGGCGTCCCGGCTGGACGGGATCGGCTCGCGGGCCGCGCTCGTGATCGACCCGGGGCTGAGGTCCGCGGAGGCGATCTTGGACCGCTGCTCGGCGAGCGTGGCGAGCTGGTCGTTCAGCGCCCGCAGCTGGTCCAGCAGGGCGCTGGTGCGCGGCGACGGGCTGTCCGCGGCCTGGCTCGGCAGGGACCGCTGGGTGGTGGTGCGCTGCGCCGTGACCACCGCGATCGTGTCGTCATAGGACTTCAGCACCGCCGCGCGCTGGTTCTCGTAGATACCCCGGCGCAGGTCCAGGTACGCCTGGCCCGCCCCGTTGGCGCCCTGGACCGCCTCCCGCTCGCTGTGCGCGGCGTAGTTGAAGCGCATCACCTGGCCGCCGACCGGGGTCTCCACCTCCAGCGCGTCGGCCACCTCCTTGGTGTCCCGGCCGGTGATGGCGGCGACCTTGTCGATGACGTCGTTGCTGGTCGCGATGCCGCTCTCGGCCGTCATGTTCACCGCGCGGTCGGCGCCGCCGGAGGGCACCGAGAACGGGTCGGTGACCACTGGGCGGATCACCACGGCTGTCGTCGCGGTGTACGTCGCCGGCAGCACGAACAGGTACACCAGCACGGCCAGCAGCACCGCCGCCGCCACGCCGAGCACGGTCCGCCACCGGCGGAGCGGAACCCGGGCCAGCTCGACGAGGCCGACCGGGTGCTGTCGGGCGAGGGCGACGTCGGTCACGTCCATCAGTCAGGTCCTTGCGCGATGAGGAATGGGAACCGCCTCGGGCCGGAGCGGGACCACCCGCGGTGACTGTCTCATTGTCACCGGCCGGGTACCGGTTGCGGCAGTGCGGCCCGAGCCGTCCCGGGCGGTCCGCCATGCCACGAGGTGGCGGGACCGCCCGGTCGGATCGGACCGTCAGGAGGTGGCGAAAAAGAGCGTCCTGCTCGACCAGTTCACGCCGCCGCCCGCCGCCGCGAGCTGGACCGAGGCGGCGCCGTCGACGGCCGTCCCGTCGAACGGCACCGCGCGCAGCGAGCCGTCCTGATTGCCGTAGACGAGCTTGCCGCTGACCCAGGCCAGGCCGCGCACCCCACCCCAGGCCAGGCCGGTGCTGGGCAGGGTGAACTCGGTGCAGCCGACGATGTAGCCGTCCGGCTCCAGATACCGGTAGAACAGCCTGTTCGTACCGGACTTGGTGTAGTACATCCGGCCGTCGAGGTAGAACGCCCCGGTCATCGTCGCCGCGTTGAACCAGTCGTTGTAGCCGCTGCTCACCCAGGGCGCGCCCACCGAACCGCCCGAGAAGATCGACACATCGAGGTAGCTGCCGCTCGGCGCGCTCGCATCGGTCTTCGACCAGTAGAGCTTGTTGCCGATCGAGAAGGACGCTCCGGCAGCGGTGAGGTTCGGCTGGCTGGTGCTGACCGGGGTGCCGAGCGTGGTGCCGTCGAACGGGACCTTGGTCGCCTGCCCGTTGGCGGAGGAGACGTAGAGGAAGCCCGACGCGGCGGACGGGGCGTTGACCGCCGCCACCGTACGCCCGCCGGCCAGCGGGAACAGCCCCATCCGGCCGTGGTACTCGTTGCCGACGCCATCGGAGTCGAAGCCGGCGTACAGGCCGGTGCTGCCGCGCCACAGCTCCCACATGATCGGGCCCCAGGTGGTGGTGCCCGCCGGGGCGCCCGAGCGGCCCGGGTTCCAGACCAGCGGCATGCCGTTGATCGGGTCCAGCGCGCCCAGGCCGAACCGGTTGATCGCGCCGGCACCGGCCGAGTCGTTGCCGTTGGCGTTGTTCAGCCAGCGGAAGTGCCCGCCCACGTAGACCACGTTGTCGGTGACCTCGACCGAGGTCACCGAGTCGGTGCCGGTGTAGTTGACCCAGGTGGCGTCGATGCCGGCACCCCGATCCACGGTCTCGAACCGGGCGATCGCGTCGCAGTACGCCCCGTCGCCCCGTCCGCCGTCGGCGATGACGACGAAGTACGTGCCGTCGTCGGAGAAGTCGACATCCCGGGCGTAGAACGGGAACGACCAGTCGTAGCAGGGCGCCACGTACCGCTGGGTGCTCCAGTTCGCCACGACCGGAGTGCCGGCCAGGTCGACCACCACGACCTGGTTACGGGCCTGCCCGTTGACCTGGGTGAAGTTGCCGACCGCCACCAGGGTACGGCCGTCCGGCGACACCGCCAGACCCCAGACCAGCTCGCTGCTGGCCCGGGCCACGCTGGCGTCGATCTGGAAGGTCGGGTCGATCGCGCCGGTGGTGGCGTCCAGTCGGGCGAGCAGCGAGTGCTGGGTGCCGTTGACCCAGTGGAACGCTCCGGCGATGTAGAGCTTGTTGCCGACCACAATGGTGCGCCGGACAAGACCGCCGTCGCTGCGCCCGGCCCAGCTGGCCACGGTCGCGCCGCTGGTCGGGTCCAGCTCGACCAGGTTCTTGCGGCTGACCCCGTTCACGTTCACGAAGGCGCCGCCGACGATGAGCTTGCCGTCGGGGCTGACCGCCAGGGCGTGCACGGCGCCGTCCAGCACCGGGTTGAAGCCGGTCTTCAGCGCGCCCGTGGTGCGGTCGTACGCGAAGAGGTAGTTGCGGGTGGTCCACGCGCCGCCCGTCGCCTTCACGGAGGTGAACGATCCGCCGACGTACACGGTGGTGCCGATCTCGGCGAACGCCTTGGTGTCGCCGTTCTGGGCGTGCGGTGTTTCGTCCGCTGGATTCGCCGACGTGAGCGTGCTGGTGACCGGCGTGAGGCCCGCCGCGCGGGCCGGCGCGGCGAGCAGCCCGACGGCGAGCACCGGCGCGGCGAGCACGGCGAGCCACCGCCACACCTGTCGAGACGTTCTGTGAAGCACTGGCGCCCCCAATGAGGTAGTGAGAACACGACTAGTTTGCTGGAAACGGACATTCGGCACCATCAACCGACCGGTCCGCCCGGTCACCGGCTCGGTCCGGTCCCGACGTACGAGTCGCGTCCCGAGCCTCCGGTGTGGACGTGGCTCCGTTGTCGACCGGTGGAGGCGGGCACGAGGTGGTCCGGCCAGAGCGGCCTCACGCCGGGTCCGTCCACTGGAACGGCGCGACGGCACCGCTCGCCTCGACCGTCCACGATGCCGCCTCCGTCAGGTCCTCGAACGTCACGGCGTCGGCTTCCCGGGCCAGGACCAGGCCGCGGCGGTTCAGGTCCCAGGCCAGCTCGACCTGATGGTCGTCGATGTGCTCGTCGTGGCAGCGCCGGCGCGGCACGTAGACGGCCCGACGGCCGGCCCGCATCGCGGCCAGCGCCAAGCCCACGCCGGCGTGGGTCACCACCACGTCGGCCTCCCGCATCGCCTGCTGCATCTCCGCGTACGGGACCTGCGGGCGCGCGCCGGCCGGCAGCTGGGGGATCCGGGTGGACCCGACCTGCCACAGCACCTCCACCTCCGGCGGCAGCACCTCGACCAGTCGGGCCAGCAGCCGGGGGAAGCCGAAGTGCTGGGTGCCGAGGGCGACGACCACCCGGGACACCGCGCGCGGGGTGGCGAGGCGACTGGCGCGGTAGCCGTCGAAGACGGTGCCGCCGTACCGCCACCGCTCGCCCACCCAGCCCGGGTACTGGGTGTAGAGCCGGGTGCGGGGCACCCAGGCGACCAACCGGCCGGTGAGCGAGGGGCCTTCCGTGCGGGTCGCGCTCTCGATGTAGTGGCAGGCGAGCCCGCGCCGGCTGGCGGGCACGAAGAACGACATGGCCACGCTGGCGCCGGTGCTGACCACCCGGGTGAACCGGCCGCCGCGCAGCACCCGTCGGGCGGCCAGCAGGTTACGCGCCGCTCCCATCGCGTCCCGGGTGGTCGCGGGCGGGATGTGGATGACCTCCTGACCGTCCAGGAGGGAACGGCTCTGCGGCGAGTCGAAGGTCACCCAGACGCAGTCCTCCCGCAGGCCCAGCCTCGGCCGCAGGTCGTACAGCTCGGCGAGATGCCCACCGGTGGAGGCGACGAGAAGGGTGGTCACGTCTTGCCCAACTCCGTTCGAAGGGTGGCGGCAGGGCGGTTCCGGGCCACCGCGGGAGGAGGTCACGGGCGGCCCGGGCTCGGGTCAGGTGCCGATCGTGACGTCGTCGCGCGGGGCCGGGGCGGTGGACCGCTCCGGGGTCCGGACCCGCCCTTCCGCCACCAGGACGGCGAGCACCATCACGCCGGTGAGCAGGGCTCCGAAGATCCAGCCCCCGACGACGTCCGTGAGCCAGTGCTTCTCGGCGTAGACGCGGGTGTAGCCCTCCACGGTGACCAGCATCGCCAGCGCGGTGACCAGGGTGACGCGGACTCGGCGGGGCATCCGCCAGGTGAGCGCGGCCAGCACCAGGATCGTGCCGAAGGTCATCAGCACCCGCGCGCAACCACCGGACGGATAGGTGCCCAGGTCGGTCGGCGGGTGGCCCCGGTCGACCACCAGCTTGAGGATCTCCTGGGTGTACTGCTCCACGACGAACTGGAGCGGCAGCGCGACAAGCGGCATCCACCAGCGCCGACGCTGCCAGGCGACGGCGAGGACGAGGGCGGCGACGACGGTGACCCACTTGAGCGGGTACCGGTCACCGATCGCGGTGACGAACGAGTTGACGTCGGCCCATCCGTCGACCCGCCGCGCGTGCACGTACTCGAACACCGGATGGTCGACATGGGGTTCGAGCCGGGACAGGGCCTCGCCCAGCGGCCAGCAGACGGCGACGACCGCGGCTGAGCCGGCGAGCAGCACGACCGCGGCGGCGCCGAGCCGGCCGAACGCGGCGGTGAGGCCGGCGACGGCGACGCGCAGCCGCCCGGCCGCCCGGCTTCCCGCCACGGCCGGGGCCCAGCGGCTGGCCAGCCACGGAACGAGGATCGCCGGCACGAGTACGGCGAGCACCCCGCAGACGTAGATCAGGATCACCGGCGGTCACCGCCGTCGGGCCGCCGGGCGGGCGAATCGGCGCCCGTCCCGGGCCGCGCGACGCGTGCCCGCCGCTGCCCGCCCTCTGCCATGCCAGCCACCGGCCGGACCTCCCCGTGCCCACGGCCCGGGGCGCCCACGCCACCCGGGCCGGATCGAACCCGCCACCACGTGACAGGTGGTGATCGAGTGCTGACACCCTAGTGGAGCTTCTTCGCCGGCGGTAGCGAGGGCGGCGGCTTCTGCCGCGTTTTGTCCCGTTTGTCAGTCGCCTCCCCGACAACGGGCACCGACCGGCTCAGTCTCGCGGCAGCCCCAACCGGTCGGCGAGCAGGTGCAGCAGGGTGGGGTGCAGTTTGCTGCTCCAGCCGCCGCCCCCGGCCGCGAGTTCCGCGCTACGCAGCCACAACTCGACGAGGTAGGCGTCGGCGACCAGGCGACGGCGCGCCGGGTCGAGACCAAAGGCAGCGCCGTACCGTTCCAGCACCGCCGCCATCTCGCCCGCCGCCTCAGCCACCGGCCGGTCACGCAGCGACAGTGCACTCTGGAACGCCTGGTGGGCGAGGTCGAAGCCGACCGGCCGCCCGATGCCGCTGTTCTCCCAGTCCCAGGCGAAGAGGCGGCCCCGGTGGGTGCCGAGGTTCCAGGGCACCCAGTCACCGTGCCAGTGGCCGAACTCCAATGTGGTCGCCCCGTCCCGGTCGGCGAGAGCCGCCAGCGCCGGGACGACCGGCCCACCGGCGCGTCCGGCGCGGGCGGTGAGGTCGGCCAGGAACGGCGAGTCGGCCAGCGGCCGGGACGCGGCCGGCGGGCCACCGCGCCGGGCGACCGCGAGCATCGCGGCCACCTCCGGCCGTTCCGGACGGGCCAGCCGGCGCACGCCTGCGGGCATCGGCTCGACCAGGGTCACCGCCAGGTCGTCCCAGGCGACCTCCCGCAGCAGCCGGGGCACCTCGGGAAACTCACCGGCGCCCCGCGGCAGCTCCCGCAGCGCGTCGGCCTCCGCGCGGACCATCGCCCGGGTCGCCTCGTTCCAGCCGACCTTCGCGTACGCCCGCGCGGCGCCCCGGTCGTCGAAGAGCTGCAGCGTCGGCTTGTGGTGCGGATCGGGTGGGCGGATGCCGATCGCGGCGTGCAGGGGGCGGCCCTCGATCCGGGCGAGGTACGCGGTGAGCAGCAGCTCGGCTGGATCGGCGGTGGCCGGGACGGCGACGGTCAGCACCGGCATCCGGGCCAGCTGGGTGGCCCCGAGACCGGCCAGCACGCCGACGGCGAACCGGTTGACGCGGACCCGGGGCGGCCGCAGGGCGTTGTACGCCAGCGTCGACGCCGCCCCGACCCGGCGCGACGGCAACGGCAGCAGGAACTTGGCCCGCTCCATCGAGGGCACCACCGCGTACCGGGCGACGACCCGGTGTCCCGGGGGCGGCACGGCGGAGCCGGGGTCGACCCCGAGCCACAGCCGCGCCTCCCCGAAGATCGCCCGGCTCACCCAGCCGAGGCCGTCCTGGCGGATCCGTGGGTCCTCCACCACGTCATGTCCTCCCCTGTGCCAGCCCTGCGCCCGGCACGCTGGCGGTCACGATATTGGCGACGGGCAACGGTCCGGGCGCGGCGGCGCCGGTGTTGACGGTCAGCGCTGCCAGACGCGTACGTGGTCGACCCGGAAGTCGGCCGGGAAACGGGTGGCCGCGTCGGGATCGCCGAGCCAGCCCCCGACCTGGAAGTTCAGCCGCAGGTTGAACGGCTTGTCGAAGGCCTCGTCGAACCACGGCGTGGTGCCGCGGTCCCGCTGCCAGACCTGCCGGCCGTCGATGTACCAGCGGATCACCCCGGGCTCCCACTCCGTGGTGTAGGTGTGGAAGCCATCGCCCGGATGCCCGCTCGGGAACTCCCAGCGCTGGTCCTGCTTGACGGGGGTGTAGTCGTAGAAGATGGCCTGGGTGGCGGCCCGGTGGTACGCCGCACCGCCGGGCAGCTCGACCACGTCGATCTCACCCTTGCCGCCGTCGTCCGGCCGCAGCCAGAACGCCGGCCACAGCCCCTGCGAGTCGGCCGGCCCGTTCGGGGACTCGGCGCGCACCTCGAAGCGGCCGTAGCGGAACGAGGCCTTGCCGATGGTGTCCAGGTAGCTCTCGGTGTACTGCCGGAGCTGCGAGCCGCACACCGTGGTCTTCCGCTGCGCCCGGAGGGTCAGCACGCCGCCCGAGACGATCACGTTCTCCGCGTCGTCGACGTTGCAGCCGAGGTCGATGTCGCGCGCCTCGCCATTCCGGACGTTCCACCTGGCCCGGTCGACCGTCGACCCGTCGAACTCGTCCGACCAGACCAGCCGCCAGCCCGGTACGTCCGTACCGGGGCGGTCGGCCGGGGCTGGCGCGGACGGACGAGCCGCCGGCAGCACCTCGGCGGCAACCCGGGGCAGCGCCAGGGCAACGAGCCCGGCGACCAGGGCGGCACCGAGGACGGCGAGCACCACGGGCCGGCGGGATCCGCGAATGGCCGGACGGTCGTGCTGGGACGGGTGCCCGGTCACAAGCACTCCCTGGTTCGGCGACGGTTGTCGCAGCAGCGTATCGACCTGCCGCACTCCGGTCGGGCCGGTCGGGCGCCCGGCCGGAATCAGACGCGTGCCGCAGCCAGCGCCGCACGCATCGCGTCGACCGGCGCGTCGACGCCAGTGAACTGCTCAAACTGGCCAACGGCCTGGGCCAGCAACAGGTCCAGCCCGGAGACCACCCGGCAGCCGGCGGCGAGCGCAGTCGTGGCGAGCGGGGTGGGCCAAGGATCGTAGAGCGCGTCGAAGAAGACGGACCCCGGCCGCCAGTCGAAGTGCCCGGCGAGCGGGTCGGCCACCCCCTTCGGCACGGTCGAGATCACCAGATCGGCGCGGGCGTGCGCCGGGGCGCCGTCCCAGTCGGCGCCGGCCAGGGGCACCCCGACCGCGCGGGCCACCGGGCGCAGCTCGTCGATCGCCTCCGGCCGGCGGGCCACCACCGTCACGTCGGCCGCGCCGATCCGGGCCGCCGCCGCGATCGCCGCCCGGGCGGTGCCGCCCGCGCCGAGCACGGTCACCGTGGCGCCGGCCGCGCAGCCGGCCGTGGTCAGCACGTCGACCATGCCGGTGACGTCGGTGTTGTCCGCATACCAGGTGCCGTCGGGGCGGCGTACCAGGGTGTTGGCGGCACCCACGGCGGCGGCGACCGGCGAGGCCTCGTCGGCCACCGCGAGCGCCGCCTCCTTGCCCGGCATGGTCACCGACAGCCCCGCCCACTCCGGGCCCAGGCCGGCGACCAGGCCGGCCAACTCCTCGGCCGCGCACTCGATCCGGGTGTACGACCACCCGGTCAGCCCGGCCGCCCCGTACCCGGCGTTGTGGATCACCGGGGAGAGCGAATGGGCGATCGGCTTCCCCACCACCGCCGCCCGTCGTGTCACCAACCCGGTCCCCTTCGGAGAAGTCACTGCCCTCGGGGAGGCTACCAACCGCTCGCCGACCGCTCGCGTACGAAGACCTGGAACGGCCGCCGGACCCGGCTCCCGCCCGCCTGCTCGCCTCCCGGGCCGTCGCAGAGGAACCGGTACAGCGGCGCTCAGAATCGGCAGTTCGACCCGGTCAACACCTTGTTCTGGCACATAGTCTTCCTGAGCTGCAGATACTCGGCGTCGTTGGAGCCGTAGCCCATCGTGCCCTTCTTGTCGATCGTCATGAAGTAGATCCAGTCCCCGTTCGGCGGCTCCAGCGCGCCCTTGAGCGCGGCCTCACCTGGATTGCTGATTGGGGTGATCGGCAGGCCGGCCACATCGTGCGTGTTGTACGGATTCTTCAGGTCGTTGATCTCGCTCTGCAGCAGGTCGTCAGAGTCCTTCGGGTCCCTGCCCTGCAGGCGGAACCAGTAGTTGATGCCGCTGTCGATGCCGAGGCACTTGCAGCCGATCTTGCCGCGGTAGACCCGGTTGTAGATCACCTGGGAGACCTTGGACAGATCCTTCGGATCGACCGCCTCGGCCTGGGCGATCGAGGCGGTGATCAGCGCCTCGTACGGGGAGATCTGCCGCTCCTTCTGCACCCGATCGACGAAGTCGAGCTGCTGGGTGACCCTGAGGAACTCGTCCACCATCATCTTCAGGATCTGTTCGGCGGTGGCCTTCGGCGGGATCTCGTAGGTGGACGGGTAGAGGAAGCCCTCAATGCTCTTCTGGACCTTCTTGCCGTCCTCGCGCTTGAACCAGAAGGCCGGCACGCCCAGCTTCTCCGGGTCCGCCGCGGCCTTCTTGAACTCGGCGACCGGGATCTTGGTCTCCTTGGAGAGGATCGCGTAGATGTTCAGGCTGATGGTGCCCTCGGGGATGGTCACCCCGTTGACCACCCGGCTCTTCGGATCCAGCAGCAGGGTGACCACGTCGGCGGCCTTCATCTGCTTGCGGACCTTGTAGCTGCCGACCTGGATGTTCTTGCTGCGCGAGTTCGCCTCGGCGGCCTCGATGAACGCCTTGGTGCTCTTCACGACCCCGGCGTCGTAGAGGGTGTTGCCGATGTCGGTGAGGGTGTCGCCGGCCTTGACCTGCACCAGCACCTCGCCGGAGCCCGGGCCGTCGTAGTCGGGGGTGACGAGGTAGCTGCGGATCCGGTCGAAACCGACGTAGGCGCCGCCGCCGATGCCGCCCAGCAGCACGAGCGCCATCAGGAGGGCGAAGACCGTCTTGCCCCGGCCGCCGCGCGAGCCGCCGTTGCGCTTCCGTACCGCGCTGCGCCGGTGCCGGCCCTTCTCCCCCCTCTCCTGCTCGTCGAACACCACGTCAAGATCGTCGATCATTGCGTCCGCCTCCGCTGTGCGTCCAGCCAGCTCTGCAGAATCTCCACCGCGGCGGCCTGATCGACCACCGCCCGTTGGCGCTTTCCCCGGACGCCCCGTTCGGCCAGCCTACGGCTCGCGACCACGGTCGACATCCTCTCGTCCGTCAGCGTCACCGGAATCGACCCCATTACATCGGCCAAACGGGCAGCGTACGCCGATACGTTCATCGCCGCCGGGCCATGCTTTCCGGCGAGGTTGACCGGCAGTCCGACGACGATCTCGACCGCCTCGTGCTCCGCGGCGAGCCGGACCAGCTCGGCCATGTCGGTCGGCACCGCGTCCGGCGCCGCGGTCAGGTCACGGGCGAGGGTGACCAGCGGGGTGGCCAGGATGCCGTGCGGATCCGACCGGGCCACCCCCACCCGGACCTGCCCGACATCCACCCCAAGTCGAACCCCGCGGGTCGGTTCAGCCATCTACCGGACACCTTCCCGCCGGTACAGGTCAGGGCGGACCGTTCGGTCCGCCCTGACCTCGATCGATGCGACCATCACGCCTCGGCGATCGCCTTCTCCACCGTCTGGAGCAGGTTCGGCGCCTCCGCGGCGGGCAGACCACCGCCCTGGGCCAGCTCGTCGCTGCCGCCGCCCCGGCCGGAGAAGGCCGCCTTCACCAGATCCTTCGCACTCAGGCCCCGAGCCCGGGCGGCCTGGTTGACTGCCACCACCAGGGACGCCTTGCCGTTCGCCCGGGCGGCCACGGCGACCACCGCCGGCCGGGCCGGGTCGATCCGGCCCCGGACCTCCTGGGCCAGGGTCCGCACATCGTTGGCCGCCGCGCCCTCGGGCGCCTCGGTCCCGACGTACGCGACGCCCCGCACGTCCCGGGCCTGCGCGGCCAGTGCCGCCGCCCCGCCCAGCACCAGCTGGGCGCGGAGCTTCTCCAGCTCCTTCTCCGCGTCGCGGAGCTGGGTGACGGTCTGCTCCACCCGGTCGGCGACTTGGTCGCCGGGGACCCGGAACAGCTCGGCCAGCCGGGAGACCAGCAGGTGCTCGCGGGCCAGGAAGCCGAACGCGTCCATGCCCACGAGGGCCTCGATCCGGCGCACACCGGAACCGACCGACGCCTCGGAGAGGATCTTGACCAGGCCAAGCTGGGCCGAGCGGGCCACGTGGGTACCGCCGCACAGCTCCCGGGCGTAGTCGCCCACCTCGACGACCCGGACCCGCTCGCCGTACTTCTCGCCGAACAGCGCCATCGCGCCGATCCGGCGCGCCTCCTCCTGGGTGGTGATGAAGGCGTGCACCTCCAGGTCGGCCAGGAGCACCTCGTTGACCTGCTGCTCGACGTCGTGCAGCACGCTCGGCGCCACCCCGGTCGGGGTGTTGAAGTCGAACCGCAGCCGGCCCGGCGCGTTCAGCGAACCCGCCTGGGTGGCCGACTCGCCGAGGAAGTTGCGCATGGTCTGGTGCACCAGGTGGGTGGCCGTGTGCGAGCGGGAGATCGCCCGCCGGCGGGACACGTCGATCTCGGCGTACCCGGTCTCCCCGGCGCGCACCTCGCCCCGGACCACCTTGGCCCGGTGCACGATCAACCCCGGCACCGGCTGCTGCACGTCGAAGACCTCGAGCTGGCCGCCGCCGACCGTGATGAGGCCCTGGTCGGGCTGCTGGCCGCCACCCTCGGCGTAGAACGGGGTGGTGTCGAGCACCAGCTCGACGGTGTCCCCCTCGACCGCCGCCGCCACCTCGGCACCGCCGGCGAGCACGGCGCGTACCCGGGACTCGCGGTTCAGCTCGGTGTAGCCGGTGAACTCCACCGGGCCGCCGCCGTCGAGCACCGACCGGTACGCCGACACGTCGGTGTGGCCGGTCTTTCGCGCCTGCGCGTCCGCCTTGGCCCGGTTGCGCTGGTCGGCCATCAGCCGGCGGAAGCCCTCCGCGTCGACCTGCAGGCCCTGCTCGGCCGCGATCTCCAGGGTCAGGTCGATCGGGAAGCCGTACGTGTCGTGCAGCTGGAACGCCTTGTCACCGGAGATCGAGGCCTGCCCGGCGGACTTGGTATCCGCGATCGCGGTGTCCAGGATCGTGGTGCCGGCACGCAGCGTGGCGAGGAAGGCGTCCTCCTCCGCGTACGCGTACTGGGAGATCCGGCCGAACTCCGCGGTCAGCTCCGGGTACGACGGGGCCATGCAGTCCCGGGCCACCGGCAGCAGCTCCGGCAGCGCCCGGTCCTGGTAGCCGAGGAGGCGGACGGCGCGGATGGCCCGGCGCATGATCCGCCGCAGCACGTAGCCGCGCCCCTCGTTGGACGGGGTCACCCCGTCGCCGATCAGCATCAGCGCGGTGCGCACGTGGTCGGCGATCACCCGCAGCCGGACGTCGTCCGGGTGCGACTCGCTGGCCGCGTGGCCGGAGCGGGCACCGTACCGCTTGCCGGTCAGCTCGGCGGCCTTGTCCAGGATCGGCTTGACCTCGTCGATCTCGTAGAGGTTGTCCACGCCCTGGAGAATGGACGACATCCGCTCCAGGCCCATGCCGGTGTCGATGTTCTTCGCCGGCAGATCGCCCAGGATCGGGAAGTCCTCCTTGCCGACGCCGGGACCCCGCTCGAACTGCATGAAGACGAGGTTCCAGAACTCCAGGTAGCGGTCCTCGTCGACCTCCGGGCCGCCCTCTCGCCCGTAGGCGGGGCCCCGGTCGTAGTAGAGCTCCGAGCAGGGGCCGCACGGGCCGGGGATTCCCATCGACCAGAAGTTGTCCGCCTTGCCGCGCCGCACGATCCGCTCGACCGGCACGCCGGTCCGCCGCCAGATCTCGTACGCCTCGTCGTCGTCCAGGTAGACCGTGGCCCAGATCCGCTCGGGGTCGAGCCCGAAGCCGCCCTGGTCGACCGGCTTGGTGGCCAGGTCCCAGGCGAACGGGATCGCCCCCTCCTTGAAGTAGTCACCGAACGAGAAGTTGCCGTTCATCTGGAAGAACGTGCCGTGCCGGCTGGTCTTGCCGACCTCGTCGATGTCCGGCGTACGGATGCACTTCTGGACGCTGACCGCGCGGGAGAACGGCGGGGTCTGCTGACCCAGGAAGTAGGGGACGAACTGCACCATGCCGGCGTTGACGAACAGCAGGTTCGGGTCGCTGATGGCGGGCAGCGGAGCGGACGGCACCACGGCATGGCCGTTCGCCTCGAAGTGGGCGAGGTACCGCCGCTTGATCTCCGCCGTCTTCATCGCTGGTGCTCCTCCGGGAAAATCTCTCGGTCGCCGATCCGCGGGTCCTCCCGCAACTCGGCGAACTGGTCGTCGTACACCTCGCCGCGGGCGAAGGCCTCGTGGATCTCCTGCTCGCGCTCGGCCATCCCGATCCGGACGTCCTCGACGAAGCCGCGGACCGACTCGACGAGACTGCCGGCGGATTCGGACAGGCCGCTGGCGATGCCGGCCGGCGTGTACGCCTGCGCGGTGCGGGTCGCCTTGCGGACCACCAGCACCCCCACGGCCAGCCCGATGCCGAGCCAGAACAACCGCTTCATGTCACAGCCCTCCCGCTCGCCGGGTCACCGGTTGGCGCGCTTCTCGGCGCGGCGCCGCTGCTTGATGATGTCCCGGGCCTCCCGCTCGTTCTCCGCGTGCCGGCGGGCGGCCGCGGCCCGGCGCACGCCGTAGCCGAAGGCGGCCACCTTGACCAGCGGGTTCGCGGCGGCGGCGGAGACCACGGCGGCGAGGTTCGCCACGTTGGCGGTGACGTTCTGCGCGTGGCTGGTCATGGTGTCCACCTTGGCGAGCTGGAGGTTGACCCCGTCGAGGGAGGTCTGCACCTGCTCGAGGGCGGTGTTGACGTTCTTCACCGTGGTGTTGACGTCACCCAGCAGCGGTGCGGAACGGTCGTTGAGGTCGTTGATCATCCGGGTGGCGGCGTCCACGGTGTGCCGCAGCCGCAGGATGGGCAGCGTCAGGATCAACACGAGCATCGCAAATGCGATTGCCGCGACCAGCGCCGCGACCTCCATAGGTTCCACGCCTGTCCTCCTCGACCAGGGTCCCGGGGCCCGACGCCCCGAGACGCGCGACCGTCCTGTCCACTCCGCCTCGGCCCGGCCCGTCATGACCGACCGCAGCGCCGGACCCGCCAGCCCCAGACCCTACCGTCCGTGATGGAGAGGTGCTCACGACGGTGAGGGTGTCAACTCGCCGAGTGGATCGTCGGTGAGCGTCGGGAAGGGATCCTCACCGGTGAGTGACGGATCAGTGCTCGGCTGCGGCCCAGTCCGCTCGTCGTCGATCGCGTTGCGGACCTTCACCGACACCAACGACCCGGTGCACGTCTCCGCTGCGGGCGAGGGGGCCGGAGACGGCGCGGGCGCCCCGTCCACCGGCGGCGGCACACAGGCCGGCTCGCGTACCCAGAGGTCGAGGGTGAGTTCGTCCCGGCGCCAGCAGGTGTAGCTGCCCTTGGCCGGCTGGTCCGGGAGCTGCTCCGGGCAACGGGCGACCTTCCAGCGCTGCCAGCCGTCCCTGGCGAGGGCCTGCTCGTACGCCTGCGCGGTCTCCTTCGGCCCCTGCTGCGACTCGATGGTCCGTTCCCGCAGCCGGCAGTCCTGCAGGCACCAACGGCTGCCGCTGACGTTGTCGACGGTCTTCACCGCCGCCCACGAGGGCACGTCCAGCCCGTCGAGGGTGTCGAAGACCGGGTCGTGGCTGAGCGTGCGCACCCCGAAGTAGAGCGGGACCGCACCGAGCAGCACCAGGCTGACCAGGACGAGGATGCCCAACCGCAGGCGCCGCCGTTCGCGCATCTGCCGGCGCAGCTCGGAGCGGGCGCCGCGCAGGCCGCTGCCGGCGGTGGCCGCCTCGGCCGGCTCCGTCTCGGCTCGCCGCAGCGCAGGTCCGGCTCCGTCTCCCGGTCCCGGTCGCGCGGGCTCCTGCGTCGGTACGACCGCGGCCGCCCGGGCCACCGCCGGCTCGCCGGTCCGCCCCGGCGGGGGCACGGCCGGACCGGGCCGGTGCGGCTCGGCGGCGGGCGGGGTCGCCCGGCCGGCCGGGCGCTCGTCCGGGTCGGCGGGCCGGGCC
>NZ_LWLS01000063.1 GCF_001905095.1 Micromonospora sp. CB01531 | reverse complement strand
ACCGCGTTACACCACTATCAGGGACGCCACTGGGCCCGGAGGAACCGGACCGCACATTTGGCATCATCGAGCGGGGCGGGCCA
The DNA here is from genome assembly GCF_001905095.1 of Micromonospora sp. CB01531. Classification (GTDB taxonomy): domain Bacteria; phylum Actinomycetota; class Actinomycetes; order Mycobacteriales; family Micromonosporaceae; genus Micromonospora. The sequence continues at coordinate 142,077 of NZ_LWLS01000063.1, read as the reverse complement.
CGGGGCGGCGGGGGTCAGCCGGTAGTCGATCGAGGCGACGAGGTAACCGTTGGCGTTCAGCCGTTCCCGCAGCGGCGTGAACAGCGCCGCCTGATGGCTGGACAGTGACGCGCCCAGCCCGGAGAGTTTCCGGTCGCCGAGTACCAGGCCACCGCCGTGGATGTACATCGCCACCGGGGCACCCCGGCCGGGCGTCGCAGCACCGGCCGGTGGGGTGTAGATATCCATGGCCAGCGGGACCCCGTCGATCCGGCAGTACTCCACTGTGCTGCGCTTGCCGGCGGGCAAATGGCGTGGAGGCACGGTGTCGCCGGGGAACCCCGCTCCCGCCAACCCGTCGCTGGCCCCGCTGAACCCCACGAACGCGGCCAGGAGCACGACCAGCGTCACCGGCGTGACAGCGACCGCCCCCGCCACCCGGCGCAGCCGGGGCCGGCGCCGAGCCTGCGCATCGGCGCCGGAGAGGGCCACCGCGCGCCGTACCCACACGATGCCGAATCCCGCAACGCCGATGACCTCCAGCCCCGCGCAGAGGTAGTCGACGAACCCGATCACCGAGTCCGCCGGTATCCACGGCGAGGGACCAGGCAGGACCGGCGTGCGGCGGGTCAGGAACCACACGACGAGTACGGCCAGCGCCGCGCCGGCAGCCAACACCACCCGACGCGACGCCGGGCGGGCCAGCACGCGGGCAACCGTACCGAACTGCGCTATGCCCAGCGCGGCAAACAGCAGAGCGTACGGCCACGCGGTGCGCCACACTGCGGCCAGCGGAGCGAGGTAGATCAGGGCACCGGCCGTCACGGCCAGCAGCGACGTGACCAGCAGGGGGCCCCGGCGCAACGGCAGGTGCTCCGCTGCGGGGGTCAGGACGGCATCGGCGACGGTTGGGGACAGCGGCGTTTCTGGCATGCCACCGATCGTTGCGACGCGGGCACACGGCATCGTCCGCCCGCGGTAGGCAACCGCCGCATGCCGGTACTACTGCCGCCTACTCCGCCCGAAGTAGCGAGCGTCGGGCGGTGTCTCGTCCGTGCCGCCGTCGTGGTGGTGGCGTCCTTTGCCCACCACCCTGTGCTCCGGAACGACGTCGTTCGGGCCATGGTCAAAACGGGGGTACGTGACCGAGCGAGCCCAGCTGTCCATCTTCGCCTACGAGACCGGCCTGGTCACCGTGGGTGGATACGCTCAGCGGAGTATGCCGCCGCAGTAGCCGCGCGAGCGACTGTCTCCCGCCGGCGGACGATCCCGGCCGCCCGATTGCGACAGCATCGCAGGCATGTCCATCGTATTCGCTTCCTCGTCCGGCATTGCTATCGGTGTCACCGGTCCTCGCGCGCTGCGTACGGCAGCCCTCGGGGCGCTCGGCTTCGACGTGTTCTACGTGGTCCATCGGCTGCTGCAAGGGCTCGGCCCCGACGGGGACACTCCCGCCGCCGTCGCCGCGTTCAACGTGGCGCACCGGTCGGCACTGGTGGCCAGCGAGGTCGCTGTCGGCGTGGCGTTGCTGGCGGCGATCGCGTTCGTCGCGGCCTTGGCCGCGGTCATACGTAGCGCTGGTCAGGACACGCTTGCCACGCGATCGCGATCAGCGGCACGGTGCTCGTCACGCTCGGGTTCGTGTCCCAGGCCGCCGAGACCGCCCTCGTCGGCGCGGCCGACGCGGGCGACCTGTCAGCAGTGCTGGCACTCAACCAGCTACAAGGACGCACCCCGATCGTGTGGAGCATCACCGCGCTCACCGCCACGGCTTCCCTCAGCGCACTTCGCACCGGGCTGCTGCCGAAGTGGCTCGGCGTCGGCGGGCTCGTCGCGGCTGGGGTGTTCGCCCTGGGCGCGATCTTCAGCGTGCTCGGCCGGACCGTCGAAGGCAACTCTTCCCTTTTCGGTGTCGGCCTGTTCATCGTGTGGATGCTACTGCTGGCGGTGTTCCTGTGGCGGGTCGCTCGCCGAGTGGCCCAGTCAGAATCCGAGCAGGAACGGTAGACCGGAGTCGGGACCTGCCTCGACGCGGCCAGGCCCGGTGTCGCATGCCGGGGGGATGCGGTCGGCGCTGCGGTCGGCTCTTGTGTGCGGGCGTGCGGCCTGCCCTTGCATCCGGCTGTTCGGCGGCGACGGTTCGGGCGTGCAACGCGGGTGCCCCTCAGGTTTGCTGCCAGCGGATCTCGCCGCTGACGACGGTCGTCATGACCTTGGTGCGGAGCACCGCGTCCGGCGACTCCTGGTAGGGGTCGGTGTCCACGGCGATGAAGTCGGCGAGCTTGCCGGGCGCGAGGACGCCCTTGCGGTCCGCCTCGCCGGCGGCGTGGGCCGCGCCCAGGGTGTGGGCGGTGACGGCCTCGGCCATGCTCAGCCGCTGCTCAGGCTGCCAGCCACCGGCCGGAGTTCCGTCGTGGCGGGCACGGGTCACCGCGGAGTACAGCGCGGCGAACGGGTTGGGGTGCTCGACCGGGGCGTCGGAACCGAAGGCCAGGGCGACGCCGGCGTCCAGCATCCCACGCCACGCGTAGGAGGCCAGCTCGTGGCCGGCCAGCAGGGAGTCGACCAGATCGATGTCGCTGGTGCAGTGCACCGGCTGCATTGATGCGACGATGCCCAGCCTGGCCATCCTGGCCAGGTCGGCGGGCCGCAGGTGCTGCGCGTGCTCGATGCGGTGCCGCAGCCCTGGCGTACCGCCGACGGCCTCGTAGGCGTCGATGACCAGGCGGTTGGCCTGGTCGCCGATGGCGTGCGTGGCCACCGCGATGCCAGCTCCCGCGGCCCTGGCGAACAGCCTGACCAGCTCCTCGTACGGGGTGACCGCGATGCCCACGTTGCCCTGCTCGCCGGCGAAGGACCTGCTCATGTGGCAGGTGTGCGAGCCGAGCGCGCCGTCGCCGAAGATCTTCACGGGCCCGGTGCGGAACCAGTCGTCGCCCTGCCCGGTGCGGCGGCCCTCGGCAATGGCCGCCTCCAGGTGGACCATCGGGATCGCCTTGTGGACGCGTAGCTTCAGCTCGCCGGCGTCGCGCATCGCCAGGTAGGCGGTCCGGCAGTCCTCACCGTCGATGTCGTGCACGCTGGTCAGGCCGAGCGCGAGCAGCTCGTCCTGCGCGGCGTGCAGCAGGTCACGCAGGTCGGGGGAGACCATCAGGTCGCGCAGCGGGTACGAGGCCGCCTCGCGCAGGATGCCGGTTGGCTCTCCGCTCGCGTCCCTGACGATCTCGCCGCCCACCGGGTCGGGCGTGCTCGCGTCGATGCCGGCCAGCCGCAGGGCCGCAGAGTTGGCCCATACCGTGTGGCCGTCCGCGTTGGGCAACGCGACCGGCAGTACGGGACAGACCGAGTCCAACGCGTACCGGTCCGGCTGCGCCGGCGGATCCCAGGTGTTGCTGTTCCAGCGTCCGCCGAACAGCCAGGCTCCCGGTCGCAGCCGCGATGCGTGCGCGGCCACCATGGCGAGAGCGTCGTCCAGGGAGCGCACCTCGCGCAGGTCCACGGCACCCAGGCTCTGCGCGTACTGCGCGGTGTGGATGTGGGCGTCGTAGAGCCCGGGCAGCACCGCGGCGCCCTCCAGATCGATCAGCTCCACCCCGTGGCCCGCGGCCGCCCGCACCTCCGCCTCCCGGCCGACGGCCAGCAGGCGACCGCGGTCCACGGCCATGGCCTCGGCCAAGGGGTTGGCGCGGTCTCCCGTGTGGATGGCGGCGTTGCGATACACGCGGATGCTCATGTGACTCTCACGGTCTCGAGGGGCGGTGATCCACCACTGTAGGAACGGAGGAGAGAAGATGGAAGCGCTATGTGTCGAGCCGGTTCCCGACCAGTGGGGATGACGCTTTCCCGCTGCTGCCCCCAGCCGTTGGTGTGCGGCATAGTGTCCCCGGGCAGTGCCGCAACGAGGGGTTGGAACGGGTGACGAATGCTGCACGAGCTGGGTATCGGCGAGCAGGATGAGGCCGTCTACGTCGAGCTGCTGCGGCGACGCCGGGCGACGCCTGTCGAGGTGACGGAGGCGCTCGGGCTGCCGGCACCGGCTGCGGCGTCTGTGCTGGCGCGGCTGGTCGCGCTCGGCCTGGTGACCCGCGACGACGGCGAACTGCACACGGTCGTACCGCCGGACGTCGGGCTCGGCGCCCTGATCGTGCAACGGCAGACCGCGCTGCAGCAGGTCCAGGGAAGGCTGGCCCAACTGGTGGAGGTGTACCAGACGGGGGCGGCCGCTGCTGTCGGCGAGGTGGAGGCGCTCACCACTCCGGAACAGCTCGCGACTTGGATCGACAACATGGAGCGGGGCGCCCAACGGGAGGTGTTGGCGTTCTTTCGGCCGCCCTACGTGCTGGACGGCGAGCTCGACGTCTCTGTCGAGGTGCCGAGCTACCGCTACGTGTACGAGCGTGCCGCCCTCGACGATCCGCGGACTCCTGACGAGATCAGCAGGTTCCTCAAGCACGGCTACGAGATCAGGATCGCCGCCGAACTGCCCAGCAAGATGATCATCGTGGACCGCGCGGCGGTGCTGTTGCCGATGCTGCCCGACCAGACCAGCATCCACCCCGGGTTCCTCCTGGTCCGGGGGCAGGCGCTGGTGCGCCTGCTGGTGGCGCTCTTTGAGCGCGTCTGGCAGACCGCCACGCCGTTGCGGCCCACCGCCGCGGGTGTCACCGAGGGGATGCCGGCCTGGGACGACGTTGACGTCGCGTTGCTGACCTACCTGCTCTCCGGCATGCCGGACAAGACGGTGGCCAGCCGGCTCGGGACGAGCGAACGTACGGTGCAGCGCCGGATCCAACGGCTGATGAAGCTGGCCGGGACCGACAGCCGGATGCAACTGGCGTGGTACGCCGCCCGGTCGGGACTGATTCCTTCCTGACGGTCGTGCGGAGCGGGTCGCCCCCCGTCCGCGACGCGGGCGGGGGGCGATCCTCGAGGTGCGGGTGGGGTTATCGCAGTTGGTAGGCGCGGGTCACGGTCTGCTCGACGGCGTTGCCGTCAGCGTCGGTGGCCTGTACCCGCAGGGTGACGAAACCGTTGGTGTCGCGCAGTGCCGGGTTCTTGATGGTGCCCGTGGCGGCGGTGTCGCCGGTGGCGGTGACCGCCGCCTGCTGCCAGGTGGCGCCGTCGTCGTAGGAGAGCCACATCTTCGTCTCGGCGATCCGCAGCCCGTCCACGCCCTGGGGGTAGCGGAAGCCGAGGTGGACGTCGACCGCCGACTGGGCCTGCACACTGTTGTTCAGGTCGACGTTCAGGCCGTAGTCGATCGAGATCACCGGCAGCCCCGTCGTCTGTTCGTGGTCGCCGTCGTACGCGGAGTGGAACGTCCAGGCGGTGTTGAGCTTGGTGGAGGTCGTCCACGCGGGCTGGTTCCGCTGTACGTCCGTCACCACCCGGTACTGAGCCCGTTCGGGCGTCATCGGGAAGGCCACCTGCGCGGAGGGCGCCGACCCCAGCGCCTTGCCGTCGCGGTACACGGTGGTCAGTTCCTTGTCGGCGTTGTGGCGGTACCCGAACAGCTGGCCGGTCGCCTCGTCGAGGAGCCCCACCGGGAGCACCACCCCGACATTGCGGTCCCGGACGGCACCGCCGGGATGGTTGGCCGTGATCGCCGACCGGACCACCGCCTTGTTCCAGGTCCGGGTCGCCCGCTGGCCCGGCTTCAGCACGGTCAGGCTGGTCTGCTGGTACGCGGGCAGCGCCTCCCACACCGGGGTCGGCGACATGAGCTCCAGCGTCGGCGCGCCGGCGGTGACGTACTCCGTGACGGACCGGGGCAGGGTCATCCGGGCAAAGGTCATGACCAGGAAGTTCTGCTGCGGCCCGATGAGGAACCTGCCGTACCCGCCTTCGGTGTTGGGCGTCGAGGCGTGGAAGGCGGCATCCACGGTGGCCAGCTCGCTGGCGCTGACCTGGTAGCTCTGGTCGGGCAGGATGCCCTCCTGGTACTTGAGCACCTCGTAGGTGTAAGGGCTGACCGCGGTTCCCTTGAGCTGGATCATCACGTCTCCGCGGGCGGCCCGGTCGGCCAGCCGCGCACCCTGGTCACCCGCGAGAGTCATGGCCGGGATCGGGGTTGCCGTCCGCGCGTAGCTGCTGATGCCCCAGCGGTCGGGCGCGTCGTTGTAGATGATGATCGCGCTGGCGCCGGCTGCCGCCGCATTGGTGATCTGCGCTCCGGAATTCAGGTCGTCGCTGCGCCGCACCAGAGCCAGCTTGCCCTTCGCCGCCCTGCCCGCATAGTCCTGCGGCCGTCCGATGCCGGCGTTCACGACGTGCAGCACGTGCGTGCCGTCGAGGCGCGCCGAGCCGATCCAGCCGTCGACGTACTCCGGTGCGATCGGGAAGGCTCCGGGACTGACGATCTGCGCCGCCAGCTCCGGCGCGGTCAGCGACCAGCTCAGCCGGTGCGCCAGGTTCTCCTTCTTGAGCTGTGACGGGATGGCATGCATCCTCGTGTAGCCGGCAACACCGTCCTGAAGCCCGTAGTTGAGCGACCGGTCGTCCTTCAGCAGCGTCAGCCCCATGAGGGTTCGCTTGGGCTGGCTCGGCTTGGGCGTCTCGACGGCGACCAGGTCGGCCTTGCGTCCGTCGAAGGTGATGGTTCGGTCGGAATCGAGGTGAACCCCCGATTCCGCGCCGTAGACGTAATCCCGTACCTGGCTGTAGTCGGGGGTGAAGCGGTACGTCGCCGACGCGAAGGCGTACTGGCCGCGCGGCAGCCGCAGGTCCACGGTACCCTCGCCGCCGAGGATGAAGTACACATCGGCGGGCCGAGCCGTGTTGAGATCGAAGACCCACACCGCGCTGTAGGTCGAGGCCGGCGCCTTGCCGTCCAGGTCCACCAGCTTGACGCTGAGATTGAAGCGCTCGACATCCTTGACGAATGCGACCGCCGTGGCCACGACCGTCCCGCCGTCGGCGGAGGCGGCGGTGACGTGGGCGCCGTACGCTCCGGACGCCGCCGTGCCGGGGTCGAGCGTCACGTTCACGTCGGCGGTGCCGTGGGCGGGCACGGTCACCGTGTCGGCGCCCAGCGCCAGCGCCCCCGCCGGCAGGTCGCCGCCGGCGGCCTTCACCGTCAGCGCGAGGGTGACCGCCTGGTCGCCGTCGTTGACGTAGGTGATCGGCTTGACGACCTGGCCGGTCGAGTCCCACTCCTGGTTGCCGAAGTCGACGACGCCCGGCCCGGAAACCGGCTGCCGTACCGCGCGGCTCACGTCGGTCCGGCCGGCTCCCTGGGCGTACACCGACGTGTCCGGCGTGGTCTTCGCCGTGCTGACCAGCTGGTTCTTCAACCGCTCCGGAGTCCAGTCAGGGTGCCGCTGGGCCAGGATCGCGGCGGCGCCGGCCACGTGCGGCGTAGCCATGGAGGTGCCGCTGGCGGAGGTGTAGTGGTCGTCCACCGGCGTGCCCATGCTGGTGCCAGCCGCCCGGGCCGCGACGATCTGCCAGCCCGGCGCGGTGATCTCCGGCTTGAGACGTCCGTCGGCCAACGGGCCACGGCTGGAGAAGTAGGTGACCGCATCGGTGTCGTCCACTGCGCCGACGGTCAGGGCCGCCGCGGCGATGCCGGGCGAGCCGACCGTGGTCGCGTCCGGCCCGGAGTTGCCGGCAGCGATGGTGAACAGGGCGCCGGTCTCGGCCGTCAGCTGGTTCACCGCCTCGGCCATCGGGTCGGACCCGTCCTGGGCCGTGCCGCCCAGGCTCATCGACACGACCTTCGCGCCCGAGTGGGCCGCCCAGTCCATCCCGGCGATGATCTCCGACTCGCCGCCGCTGCCTTCGTTGGACAGCACCTTGCCCACCAGGAGCTTGGCGCCGGGCGCGACACCGCGGTACTTGCCGCCGGACGCCGCGCCCGTGCCGGCGATCGTGGCGGCGACGTGGGTGCCGTGCCCGTGCCCGTCCTGAACGGTCTGGCCCGGCACGAAGCTTCGGGTGTCGGCGATCTGCCCGACGAGGTCGGGGTGGTTCGGATCCACTCCGGTGTCCAGCACGGCGACCTTCACGCCCGTGCCGTCGTACCCGGCAGCCCAGGCGTCGGGCGCGCCGATCTGCGGCACGCTCGCGTCGAGCAGGGCATGCACCTTCCCGTCTAGCCAGATGCGCTCGATGCCACCGGAGAGCTTCGCCTTGGGGGTGCGACCCTTGGCGGTGTCGTCATCGACGGCCTCCCAGAACGTGGCGGCCTGCTTCTTGTCGGCGGTGACGGCGGCACCCCGCACACTGGGCAGGTTCCGCGTCACACGGCTGCCGGCCGGGGTGGCGGGCGCTACCGCCCTGCTGGCCGCCGCCTGCTTGGGGTATCGCACGATCAGGGGGATCGTCGCGCTGTTCGCGTCGTCGTAGCCCTGCGCGATCAGACCGGTGACGTTGAACAACCGTTGGTCCACCTGGCCGGACGCGAGGAACGGCTGAACCGCCAGCGGCACCACGTACACGTCGGTGCCGACCGAGTAGCTGCGGAAGAGGCTGTCCGGGCTGTGCGGGTTCACCGTGACCGCCGGCTTGCCATCCACGTTGGTCACCGTGACCACGTCACCGGTGACGAGGGTGACGTGCTTGGCGGGTGCTGCCGACGCCGGTACGCCGGTGACCCCGGCTACGGGCGCCGGCGGCTGGCCGTACGCGCTGGTGCCGCCGCCCACGACAAGGGTGGCGGCGAGCGCGGCGCCGACCAACGTCGGTCTCTTTATTGGCATTGATCTGGCCTCCTTCTGCCGGTACCAGGGGTCTGTACCGGTGGAGCAAAGCTTCGTGAAGACCAGGGGCGGCGCGCTATGGCTGCACCTGGCGAGCACCTGACATGTCGGGTCGTCGCCAGCAATGCCTCGATTGGGATCGAGGGGCGGGCGGCGAACCCGTCCAGCCGGCCACGAACCGGCGCCACGCCGGCTCCGGGTGCGGATCGCCGAGAGATGACGCGCATGCCGGACGCGCCCGTATCACCAATCGGACCTGCCGCAGCCCGAAAAGGCTGAACAGCCCGGCCCAAGATCCGTGATAGACAGCTGTGGTGGGTGCACTGCGTGATCTCGGATTGTCTGAAGTGGCCGAACGCGCCTACCTCGCCCTGGTGCAGGGAAGTCCTCGACACCGCGAGGAGCTCGCCGCACGGCTCGAGACCGATGTGGTTGCCGTCGATGCCGCGCTCGACGAGCTGGTCGGCTTCGGCCTCGTGGAGCTCAACGGGGACAGGTGCGTCCCGCTGCCGCCACGGTTCACCCTCGAGGTCCTCGCCGAACAGCATCTGCGTACCGCCGCAGCGGCCCGCGAGAGCTCCGAGGTGCTGGGGCGGCTGTGGGCGGAGCAGTCACCCCTGCCCGTCTACCTGGAGGTGCTCACCACCACGGACAGCACGTACGCGGCGCAGGAGAAGTTGCACCGTGAGGTGCGCGGCGAGGTCATGGCACTCTCGGTCGGGCCCGTCGGCAACGACCCACCCCAGCTGGCGCAGGCGCCGGGGTCCTTCGAGGCGATGAGTCGGGGTGTCACGTACCGCGTGGTCTACAGCGCGGACATCCTTCGGCAGCCCACGGCGATGGCGCTCGTCCAACAGGCGATCCTGGTGGGAGAGTCCGCGAGAGTCTTCCCGAACGTCCCCTGCAATCTCACCATCGCCGACAACCGAAGGGCGGTCCTCACCGCACCCATGCCCGGTGCCGAGCGTCTGCACGGGCTGGTGATACTCGGCGGCGGTTTCCTCGACGCCCTGATCGGCGTCTTCGAGTCGTTCTGGGCACTTGGCGTGCCGATCTCGGCCATTCCCGCGGACGGCGCGCTCGATGCCGGCCCCAGCGAGTCGAACCGGCATCTCCTCACCTTGCTCGGTGCGGGCCTTACCGATGAGTCGGTCGCGCGGGAGTTGGGCGTGAGCGAGCGTACCGTCACCAGGAGGATCGCCGCCCTGCAGAAGTCACTCGGCGCCCGCAGCCGGTTTCAGCTGGGTGTGCAGGCAGCGCGACGCGGCTGGCTCTGAACGGGAGCCGCGATCGCAAGCTGGCGAAGCCGAACAGCATCGGCGGCGCAGGGCACGGCGGGCCGCCCGTAGCGCGGACGGCCCGCCTGCTCAGGAGCGCAAGCTCACCCGTTCGCGTCCGGCGCGACGAACACCGGCAACTGCTCCTCGAACTTCAGATCGATGGTGAGCGTAGGCAGAATGTGACCCTGCTTCTGCGCAGCGCTGGCGAGGTCCGCACCCCAGGTTGAGGCCCTGAGTCGCTGGTTCGGGGTGCCATGGTGGCCGCCCGAGGTGAACGAGCAGTCCCCGACCTCGTAGAAGGCCCGCTCCGCCTCCAGGACCCGGCGGGTGTTCAGGGCCAGCCCGCGCGCGTGGGTGACGAAGTAGGTGCCGAAGGCGTCGGCCATCAGCTCGGTGCGACGCGTGGCCTCCGGACCGGTGAGCGGGCTGTCGAACAGACCGGCTTCGTACTGGACGTGGTGGGCCATCTCGTGACCGAGCACCGCACGCGGGCCGGCGTCGCTGATGCCCAACACCTCAAGCGCAGTGAACATGCCCTCGCCGAAGACCATCTTGTCGGGCAGGTTGGCGAAGGGCGGCTCGGTCTCGTCCACGGCGCTGAACGCGAACGCGTTGAGGGTGAAGAGCGGGCTGTTTCCGCCGGCGAGGCCCGGAGCGGAGTTGATGATCCCGATGAGCTGCTCGGCGATGCTGAGGGCCTCCTCAGGGCTCAGACCCCAGAAGAGCGTGACCATTCGGGCGACTCGCTCCGGATCCTGCAGCATGTCGTTCTGCATGGCGAGGAAGTCGACATCGTCGAGCGGCACGTCCCAGAACTTCTTCGCGGCGCGGAAGGCCACCGACATCGAGTTCTGGTACTGCGCGGGCAGGCCGTAGTCGGCCTGGTTCGCCGACGAGCCGTACAGCACCGCGTCGTAGGTCGGGTAGTCGAGGACCCCGAAGATGAGCAGGACGAACAGGGTGCCGAAGTCAATGCCACCGACGATTTCGTCCACCCAGGCGCTGAACGCGGTGTCGCTACACACGTAGTCGTCGGGATCGATGGCTGCGGCGATGGCGTTCTGCAGGCCGGAGGGCTCGATGCCGGACTCGGCCCGCACGGCAGCGAGCCGGGCACGCCAGTCCGCAGGTAGTTGTGCGGTGATCTTGTCGATCTTCGCCTGGGCCACCGGGTCGCTTGTGGTGCCGGTGGCGAGGTCGTAGGTGTAGGTCTGCGACGCGGTCGTCGCGAGGGCTGGGTCCGCTGCGGCGGCCGGCAGTCCGGGCCCCTCGATGAGGGCCATACTGGAGACTGCGGTGACCAGCCAAAGGGCGCTCTTCCTCATGTACGCTCCCTGGGTTGTCGTCCAACCACCGTCCGCATCGCGGACGGTTCCGGTCCAGCCAGCATCGGCTCCGCTCGACGAAGCGACAGGGTTCGACGGTGGCGGGAAGTCGCCATGACCGAGATCAGACGGCACTGGCGGTAGAGCACGAAGTGTGGACGCACGGCGACCGGGGCCGCCGGCAGGGGAGCCGTGTGCGCGACAGGCAACTACGGCGGTCGCGTGGCGGTGTGGGAGCTCTGGCGGCAGGACGACAACGGCAACCAAGTCCGGCTGGGCGCCTTTGCTGATTACCCGGTCGAGGCAGGCGCCACCTCGACAGCCGATGCGAGAGGGAATCAGCGGGCGGGGGAGTGGCGACGCCGGCTCCGGACGGCGGCGACCAGGGCCAGCCCGCCTGCGACGAGGATGGGCAGACCGATCGACAGGATGGCGAGCAGCCCCAGCGCCGCCAGCAGGACACCTGAAGCCGCCAGCGCCCAGCCCCGCCGGGGCGCTGCGTAGAACGCCCCGTAGCCGGCGAGAACCGCGGCCAGCGCCAGCGCGGTGACCACCCAGGCGAGCGGCTGGTCGCTCTGCTGGCGCATCACTTCGAGGTAGAGGCCGAGCATCAGCACCGCGATCAAGGCCGCGGCGCCGGCCAGCAGATCGGCCCCGCTTTGCCATCGGGAAGCCATGGTTCATGGTCGCAGATCCCCTGGCGGCAGCCAACGGCTCGCCGAGTAGCTACAGGTGCCGTTCGCCGGAACCCGCGGGCCCCTGCCGGTGTCCTTGAAGTGGCTGAGGGAATCGGGCCATCGGCAAGCGGGATCGTCCGGGGGTGTGTGATGGGCTCATGGAGCAGGCTGGTGTTGGGGTCGGTGCTCCTGCTGGCGGGGTGTACCACCACGGAGCGGTCGGCCGCGCCGGCCAGCACGGCCTCGCCGCGCGTGGCCGGCGGTTGCACCTCCCCGATCGAGATGGGACCCCTGCCCGACTGGGCGGACGAGGGGTTCAGCGGCGGCGGTTCGGGACCGCCGCATGTCTTCGGCGCGAAGGGCGAGATTCTCGGGGTGCTCTTCGGCTACCCGCTGTCGCAGCAACCGGCTGACGGGCACAACAACAAGATCCTCTGGGTCGCCCGGCCCGCCCCGACGCCGTCCGACACGAGGTCGCCGGAAACCCTGGTGATCACGGCAACGCTGGACGGCACCGACACCCGGGTGACCCACGAGGTCACCGGCGGTCCCGGCCCGTCGATCATCGACGTGCCGCGGGCCGGCTGCTGGCACCTCGACCTCCGCTGGTCCGGGCGTACCGACACGATGGACCTCGTCTTCTCAGAGAATTAGTCGCGGGCCGGCACCCCGGCCGTACGGTCGTCGTCGGACCGGTTGTCGCGCCGCACTGCGGCGGATCTGGGTACGGTGCCGGGGTGGAGATCGGATTCGCCGTGCCCGTCGCCGGGTCGTGGGCCACGCCGGAGCACATGATCCACGTCGTCCGCCGGGCCGAACAACTCGGCTACCACTCGCTCTGGACGTTCCAGCGCCTGCTGGTACCCGCCGACCTCGGCTGGAGCGAGACCTATCACAGCGTCCAGGATCCGCTGACCACGCTGGCGTTCCTCGCCGCCCACACCGGCCGGATCCGGCTCGGTGTGGCGGTGCTCAACATGCCGTTCCTGTCACCGGTGGTGCTGGCCAAGCAGACCGCGACCCTCGACATCCTCGCCGGGGGGCGACTCGACGTCGGACTCGGTCTCGGCTGGGCGGACGAGGAATATCAGGCCACCGGCGCGAGCCGGCATCAACGGGGCCGGCGGGCCGAGGAGTTCCTCGCCGTGCTCCGTACCCTCTGGCAGGACGAGGTCGCGGCGCACGACGGCGTGTTCTACCAGGTCCCGCCGACGCGGATGCAGCCGAAGCCGGTGCAGCGACCGCACCCGCCGATCCTGCTCGGCGGGCACGCGCCCGCCGCGCTGGACCGGGCGGGCCGGCTCGCCGACGGCTGGGTCAGTGGCAGCCAGGCCGACCTGAAGGGCATCGGCGAGGCGGTCGCGACGGTGAAGGCCGCCGCGACCGGCGCGGGCCGGGACCCGGAGGCGCTGCGCTTCGTCTGCCGAGGTGCCGTTCGGGTGCGCGCGGCCAGCCTGCCCGACCGTGAGCCGCTCACCGGCACGCTCGACCAGATCCGGTCGGACCTGGGCCTACTCGCCGGTGCCGGCATCACCGAACTGTTCGTCGACCTCAATTTCGACCCGGAGATCGGCTCACCACGGGCGGACCCGTACGCGTCGTTGCGCCGCGCCGACGAGGTGCTCGACGCCCTCGCCCCCGGTCGGTGACCCGGCCCGGCGGCGTCCCGGCTCGGTTCACGCCGCCGGGTCCGCCGTTCCCTCGGCGGCCGACCACGCCGACCACCGGGTCACCGTGACCGCGACCACCGGCCCGTCCGGCGGCCGGGCCACGTACTGGGGGTACTTGTCGCGCAACGCCGCGCGGGCGGCGGCCTCCTCCGCCGGGTCCGCGACCACCCGGCCGTGCCCGTCCAGGCGCACCCACCACAGCGTCGACCAGTCCTCGGCGTACTCGTCGACGAGCAGGCAGGCCCTCCCTGTCGCCTGGATGTTCTCGAGGCGCCGCAGCCGGCGGTGGCGCTTGGGTTTGCGGTCCACCGCGTGGTAGACCGCGTCGCCGAGCAGGACGAAGCACACCGGCACCAGGTGCGGGCCGCCGTCGGCGCCGACGGTGGTCAGCCGGGCGACCCGGGCCGAGGCGACCCGCTGCCGCAGGTCGTGGGCGGGCACAGCCCGACCATAGCCGAGCCCTGGCCGGGGGAGGGGGCCATCAGCCATGACCCGGTCAGTTCCTGGTCACCGCGGCGGTCACCTCGACCTCCAGCACCGCGCCGTCCAGGAACAACCGGTTCACCTCCACGGTGGTGCTGGCCGGCTTGGCGCCCGCGAAGTACCGGCTGCGGACCGCCCCGTAGCCGGCCAGGTCGTCGAGGTCGGTCATGAACGTGCGGACATGCATGACATCGGCGAACGTCGCGCCGTGCGCGGCCAGCAGACCGCCGATCAGCTCGAAGATCCGTTCGCTCTGGGCGCGTACGTCGCCGGGCGCCACCACGGCACCGGCGTCGTCCACGCCGACCTGACCGGAGAGCACGAGCAGTGCACCGCCCGGCAGGTCGAAGCGGGCGACGTGGGCGAAGCGATCGCCGTACGGCGCGGGAACGGTCGCGGGGTTGTCCAGGATCACGGTCACGGTTGCTCCTTGTCGGGGTTGGTGACGTCCACGGGGTGGACGTCGGTGAGGGTGGCGATGTCGGCGTCCGGCCGGGGCGCGGCCGCCAGCACCGATGCGGCGGCCCGCAGGACCGGCGCCGGCGCGTCGCCGAGCGCGTCGAGGGCGAGCCGGGCGTCCTTGGCGGCCAGCGCGATGGCGAACGCGGCCTCGGTGGTGGTCACCCGGGCGACCGCGCCGCCGAGCGGTCCGCCGGCGAGCGCTTCGCACGCCGTACGGCGGTCCACGCCGACGGCGTCGGCGACGGCTAGGGCGTCGGCCACCGACGCGACCGCGGTGACCAGGGCGGTGTTGAGCACCAGCTTCATGGCCGCGCCGCGGCCGGGGCCTCCGCACCGGCGGACCGTGCCGAGGGCCGCCAGCACCGGAGCGACGCGGTCGACGGCCGCCTCGGCGCCGCCGGCCAGGACCACGAGCCGGCCGGCCTCCGCGGCTGCGGCGCTGCCGGCGACCGGTGCGTCCACGAGACGTACGCCGGGCGGCAACTGTCCGGCCAACTCACGAAGGGCGTACGGGCCGATCGTGGACATCTCCACGAGGTGGGTCCCGGGACGTAGGGCGCGGGCCGCCGCGTCGGCGCCGAACAGCGACTCCCGCACGGCGGCCGCGTCCGTGAGCATGGTGATGACCACGTCGGCGTCCCGGACGGCCTCGGCCGGGTTGGCGGCGGTCCGCGCACCGGCCTCGACCAGTGGCCGCGTCCGGCCGGGGGTGCGGTTCCAGACGGTGAGCCGGTGCCCGGTGGCGAGCAGCCGGCGACCGAGCGCGCTGCCCATCGTGCCCGCGCCCAGCAGTGCGATGGCTTCCATGATCCGGAACGTTAGGCGGCGGCCGGCCATGCCACCAGCGAATGTTGAACATGCCAGCCATGCTGAGAGAACATGGCGGAATGCAGCCCCACGCGCTTGAGGTCTTCCGCGCCGTCGTCGAGCACGGGTCCATCACGGCTGCGGCCCGGACTCTGCGCTACACCCAGTCGGCGGTGTCCCGGCAGATCGCCGCCCTGGAAGCCGAGACCGGAGCCACCCTGTTCGACCGGCTGCCGCGCGGTGTCGCCCTGACCGAGCAGGGCCGCTGCCTGCTCGGTCACGCCGAGGCGGTGCTCGACCGGCTTGCCGCCGCCCGCCGCGACCTCGCCGCGCTGCGCGACCTGACCGCCGGCCGGCTGCGGGTCGGGGCGTTCCCCACGGCCGTCGCCGCGCTCGTGCCGCGCGCCCTGGCGTCGTTTCGGTCCGCCCATCCGGGGGTCGCGCTCTCCCTGGTCGAGGGGCTGACGCCGGGTCTGTTGGCGGGCCTGCTCGCCGGCGACGCCGACGTGGCCGTGCTGAGCGCCGCCGCCGATCAGCCCCTCGACGACGAGCGGTTCGACCTGCACCATCTGGTCGACGAGGTGCTGCTGGTGGCGGTGCCCCGCACGCATCGGCTCGCCCACCGGCGCACCGTGCGGCTGCGCGACCTCGCCGACGACGCGTTCATCGCCGGTTCGGCGGACGCCGAGAAGACGCTGCTCCGCGCCACCCTGCCGGCCGACTTCCGGCCGCGGATCGACATCGTTGCCGCTGACTGGACCGGCAAGCTGGGCTGCGTCGCGGCCGGACTGGGCGTCGCGCTGATCCCCGCCCTGGCGGTCCGGGCCGCCCCGCCCGACCTGGCACTGCTCCGGCTGCATCCCGACGACGCCTCAGTCCGGCGGGTGTTCGCCGCCACCGTCGCCGGGCGTAGTCGTCCGCCGGCGGTGCGTCGGTTCCTCGACCACCTCGACACAGCGGCGGCCGGGCTGGGGCTGGCTGGCGGCCGGCTGCCGGCGGGTCAACCCGATGATCACCATCCCGCTGAGGGGTAACTCGGGCATAAGAACAACTCCCCGGCTTATATTCGCAAAATGCTCGTAACTTCTTCAAGTGCCATATACTCGACCCAGCCGAACCTGCCCCGGAAGCCCGGTGCAGGCACGCGGGCAGAGCCGATCGGCGGCACCGGCACGGGGTGGTACCAGCCGGGCGGTTCTGCGGCGGCAGGTGTGCCGTCCGGCGCGGTACGACCACCGCCGCTGCGGGCCGGAACCTATCCGGCCCGCAGCGGCGACAGACGGTGATTTTGGGTGATCACCGCGGCCGGCACGGGTCTCGCCCTCCTACGGGCCCGTGCCGGCCACCCCAGCAAGGGGTGGAGGCGGTGGCGACAGCGACGCGGCACCGAGAATCTCCCTCACCTCGCCCTGCCGGCCCGGTATCTGAGAGGAGAGGGTGATGTGGAAGCCGCCAACCCCGGCGGAGCAGGAGCTGTGGAACGCCGTCGTGGCTGGCGTCCACGCGGCCAACCGGATGGATCGCGAGGCCTTCGCCGCGGCGGCCGACCGGCTGATCCGGCTGCCCGGAACCTGGGTGTGCCGGACCCTCACGGGCACCGCCGAGCTGCTGGCCGAGGAGTTCGCCCCGGGTGCGGGTGACCTGTGGCCGCTGGTGGCGCTGCAGATCGACCGCGTCGACATCTGGTTCCCGGAGGTGGACAGGCCGCTGCTGGCCGCACTCCTGCCCGGTCGCCACCCGCTGGATCCGGCCGTGCCGGATGAGCCCCGGCACGTCATGCACCGGCTGCTGGTGGTCGCCTGCCTGTCGCACGCCGCGCAGGTCGGCGTGGGCGCCTTTGTCGACGTGGCGTTGCGCGGTGCGGACGGACGGGCGGCGCGGCCACTCTCCGGGCTGGTGCGGCAGCATCGGGCTGGACGGTGAGGGCGCGGCGCGCGCCACGACCCGCGGTCGATCTCGCGCGTGCTCACCGGTCCACCCGGCATCCCGCTCCGTCCTGCGCCGGCCGTTGACGGCACCACCTCGATCATGCCCGCAAGCTTATCCGACAAACACGCCACCAACGGCGAAAACCGGACATAGTTCCGGCGGTGTCGGTCCCGCGGCCGCTCCGGTCAGCTGGAGATGGACTCCGGCGGTGGCGCCGGCCTGCCCATGGCCGCGCCGAGCTCGGCGCGGCTGGAGATGCAGAGCTTCCGGTACACCCGGGCGAGGTTGGCCTCGACGGTCTTCGGGCTGATGAACAGCGAGTCGGCGATGGCCCGGTTGGTGCGGCCCTGGGCGGCGAGCCGGGCCACCCGTTCCTCCGTGGCCGTCAGCACGGTCGGTGCCGGCGCACGCCGGCCGATCCTGGCCAGCTCCAGCTGGGCCCGCTCGGCGAAGGCGACCGCGCCCAGGGCGGTGAACTCGGCAGCCGCCGCGTCGAGGGCCTCGCGGGCCTCCCGGCGGCGGCGGGCCCGGCGGTGTGCCCGGCCGGCGACCAGCAGGCAGCGGGCCCGGTCCAGCGGCAGCACGTCCACCGGCACGCTCGCCCGCGCTGCGACGAGCGCGGCCAGCGCCTCGGCCGGGTCGGCTCCGGTGGCGCTGTCCACCAGCACCCGGCTGCGGGCAAGGCCGAGGGTGGTCCACGGGCGGCCCAGCCGGGCGTGCCGCTCGGCGAGACGGACCAGCGCGGCGCGTGCGGTCTCCAGGTCACCGGCACCGACGCACGCCTCGATCCAGTCCGGCTCGAAGCGCTGCGCGAGCGGCTCGGCGATCCCCGAGCCGTCCAACTCCGCGACGAGTGCCCCGTACGCCGCGGCGGCCTCGGCCATCCGGCCGGCGGAGAGTGCCACGAACCCGGCCAGCTGCAGGTGGATCCGCCGGCACCACGCGTCGTCGAACTCGTCGGCCCGGCGCAGCCCGCCCTCGGCCACCGCGTCGGCCTCGGCGAGCCGGCCCCGGTAGGCGTCCAGCATCCCGGCCAGCCAGGTCTCGCCGACCAGGCCGGTGCCGAGCTGCTCGCCCAGCTCGCGGGCCGCCGCGATGTGCTCCCCGGCGGTGTCGAACCGGCCGGCCAGCAGCTCGGCCTCGCCCAGGTGGGTGAGCATCTCGTGCTGCCACGGTTCGTCGCCACGGGCCACGGCCCGACCCAGCATGTGGTGCAGCCGGGCCCGGGCCCGCTCATGGTCGTCCGTGGCCTTCCACCAGATCGCCGGAATCGACCCGGCGAGCCAGGACGGTTCACCGGCCTCCAGGACCAGCGCCCGGTCGAGCACCTCGGTCCGGGCCGGACGCCCGGCGCGTACCTCGTGGAAGAACAGCAGGAACAGCGCGGCGGTGAGCAGCGGACGGTGCTCGGCCCGGTCGGACAGGTGCGCGATGGCGGCCTCGGCGTGCCGGCGGGCGGGCTCCGGGGCGTCCTGGAACAGGGTCAGGTGCGTGTGGATGCGCCCGGCCAGGTCGCGATGCCCCTCGGCCGCGGCCAACGCACGCCGGGCGAGGGCCACCGCGCCGGTGAGGTCGTCGACGCACCAGGCGACCATGGCGCGCAGCAGCAGCGCCTCCGCGTGCGCCGCGCCGGCCAGCTGTCCGGCGGCGGCGTCCGCGGCCGCACCGGCCGCGGCGTAGTCGCCGCTGTCGATGCGGCACTGCACCGCGTCCAGGCGCCGCCGGTCCCGATCCGCGGCGGCCGTCGGGGGCGTGAGGTCGGCGGCGCGGTCGTACCACTCGGCGGCGACGGCGGGAGCGCCCCGGGAGCGTTGGCGTGCGGCCGCGGCGGCCAGTTCGGCGGCGAGCGCCTCGTCCGGCGCCACCGCGCACCGGGCGAGCTGCCGCGCCCGCTCGTCCGGGTCGGACACCGCCTCGGCCAGCACACCGTTGAGCCGGTGCCGGACGCCGGACGGGATGCTCTCGCGCACCGCGGCGGCGTACAGCGGGTGGGCGAAGCTGATCCGGCTCGGCGTCACGCTCAACAGGCCGGCCTCCTCCGCCGCGTCGAACGCGTCCACCGGCACCCCGGCCGCGTGCAGGTCCGGCAGGGTGGGCACGCTCAGCAGCGCGGCCAGGCGCACCGCGTCGCGGCTGGGCCGGGGCAGTGCCCGCAGGGCGTCCGCGAGCAGTTGACGCATCAACGACGGCACCGGCAGGTCCTCGCCCGGCCGCGGTGGCCGGGGCAACCGCAGCACCGCCCGGGCCAGCTCGATGGCCAGCAGCGGGTTGCCCCCGGCGTCCCGGGTGATCCGGGCGAGCAACGGGCGGCTGAGCGTGCCCCCGAGCCGCGCCTGGACGATGCGGTGCAGCGCCGCCGGGCCGAGGGGCGGCACGCCGATCCGGGTGAGCCGGCGGTCGCCGGCCCGGTCGTCGTCGAGCCCGAGCGGGAGGGCGCGCGGCCCGGCCTCGTCGGTACGGCGGGTGAGCAGGGTGGCCGGCCAGCGGACAAGGCGGCGCAGCGCGAACCGCAACGCCCGCTCGCTCGGCGGATCGAGCCAGGGCGCGTCGTCGATGGCGAGCAGCACCGGCACCTCGCCACCCATCGCGGCCTCGAACAACGAACGGGTGGCCGCACCCACCGCCCGCTCGTCGATCGCCTCGTCGTGGTCGGCGGACAGCAGCACCACCTCGGCGGCGATCCGCTGTGGCGGGGGCAGGGCCGCCACCCGGCCGGCCAGCGGCCGCAGCACGTCGGCCAGGGCCGCGTACGGCAACACGGCCTCGGCCTCGGTCGGCGCGCTGGCCAGCAGGACCCAGCCGGACCGCTGGGCCCGGGCGACGACGGCCCGCCACAGCGCGGTCTTGCCGATGCCACTGGGGCCTTCCAGGAGCGCCGGCGCCCCGCCCACCAGTGTGCGCCAGGTCTGCTCGAGGGTCGCGTCACGGCCGACGAGGGAGGCGTCCATGGCGGGATGATGGCACAGCCGTGCCATCCCGCCGAGCGAGGTGGTCGCTCACTTCAGCGCGTGTCCGCACACCGCCACGTTCGGGATGACCTCCTCGTTGCGGTAGACGTCGGCGCTCCAGCGCGGTCCGCTCGCCGCCGCGACAGGTGGGATCGTCGGCGCCCTACTCGGTGTCAACAGGCTGAGGATCTTGTTGATCACCTTGACCACGGGTTCGAGGATCCGGTAACCGACGCCGAAGACCGCCTTCACTCCGATGCCCACCCCTCGGCACTGCGCGTACGGCGCGCCGAGGGCGGAGCCGAGCGTCGCGCCGTACGACGTGGTCAGCTCGAAGTAGACGCCGGCGGTGAACAGGAAGGCGCTGAGGCCGACGGTGAACCGGACGCCGTGGCGGATGACCAGGCCCATGACCCCGACCGGTACCCCGGTAAGCGAGTTGAGCAGACTCTTGCGGCGCTGGAACTGCTCGGTGACCCGCGGCCCGACGCTGCCGTTGACGTAGCCGAAGCCCAGCTTGCCGGCCAGGGAGTATTCACCCGAGCCCTTGACCGTGCCCGCCTTGGCGCCGAACGCGGTGGCGACCTCGAGGGTCTGGCTGACCGTGAACGAGAGCGGAATCCCGATCACCTGGCCGATGGGGAAGGAGATGTCGACCGGGATCGGGAACACCTTCTTGTGGTTCTGCCCGTCCTGGATGCCGCCCTCGAAGTCGACCTTGATCCCGAACCCACCGCTGATCTCCAGTTCCGCCCGCGTCACCTTTCCGGCGCCGATGGCGAGGTGGAAGGCGGCGTCCGGTCGCTTGAAGGTGAGCGTGACCGTGCCGACGAGCCGGACCCCTCCGTCGTCGTAGGCGAAATGGGCGCCCACGCCGTCGGTACAGCAGCTGGAGTAGACCTGGTAGCCGTGGGTTCTCGTGCCGACCTGGCCGCCCCGCTGCGGGGGTGGTTGCACCGGGGGGTCGGACGACCCGAGCAGCGGCGGCCGCCGCACCGGGCGGCTCCGGCCGAAGGTGCTCGGTGGCGTCGGCTGGTCCTCGGCCCACGACGGCTCGCCGGCGGGGTAGGTGACCGGATCGTCGAGGGGGACACCCTGTTTCTCGAAGGTGCCGTCCCGGATGATCTCGGTGATGTCCACCGGGCCGATGGTCACCAGCAGGTCACCGCCGTCCTCGGCGATGTCCAGCACCCGGCCGACGCCACGGCCGGTGATGAACATGACCTTGCCGGGTTCGAGCTGCCGGGCGTTCCTCGCGGCCGCGTCGATGCGCCAGGTCAGCCCGTCGGCGCTGACCGAACGCACCGAGCGGCCGCCCCCACCCACCAGGACGACGTCAGGTTGCAGCGTGACCCCGGAAGCGGGCGCCGGCGCGTCCCCGTAGCGCAGGTCCGCCTCGCCGACCGTCGCGTCGGTCCGCACCGCCGGCCGGAGACTGTCACAGCCGGTCAGCGCGATCAGGACCGCGACGGCGGCGGCGAGCAGAGTCCGCCCGCGACCGGGTCGCATCGGCCACCTCACATCCGCCCGGCGACGGCGCGGGCGAGGCCCTCCAGCGGCTTGCGGTTCTCCTCCGGGTCGTTGAGCCGCACCAGCCGGACCGCCACCCACACGTCGGCCTTCCTGATGAAGAACGCCTCCAACGTGAGGTGGGCCTCGTCCGCCACCCCGGACAGTGGCCGCACGTCGTGCCCGAGGTCACGCTCGATGTCGAGGTACTTCTTCGCGCCGTCACCGACGTACACCTCGACCTGTGCCGTCGGGCCGGTGACCGGTGCGGTGTAGGTGCAGCTCTCCCGGGCCGCCACCGCGTCGTCCACCGGCGTGCCGGCCAGCTTCTCCGCGTCCGCCTTGGACACCAGGGTGCAGGCGTCGGGCAGCGCGGAGGCCGGGCTGCTCTCCTCGGCCGCCGGGCTGGTCTCCCCGGTTGCCGGCTCCGCCGCGGCCGTCCGGGCCGGCTTGCCGCCCGCGGTGGGCTTGTCGTCCGAGCCGCTACAAGCGGCGGACAGCAGGAGCGCGACCACGGCCACACCGAGCACCGCGAGGTGCCTGCCACGCATCTGGGTCCCCCTCACGCCGGCAGCGCGTCGAGCAGTTGACGCAGCTTCTGCTCATAGGTCGCGACGTCCATGCTGAAGCTGCTCATGATCATGGTGTAGCTGCCCTTGGGGCTGACCACGACGGCCTCTCCCGCGATGTCCTTGGCGGCGAGGTACGACCGGTCACCGAGGTCCACCACCTTGTCGTACTGCTCGCCGGCCTGCTCGTGCTGGTAGTCGTAGGTCGTCGCACCGGCGAACTCGGACGCCATGGTGATGGTGAGGCTGGCGACGCCGTTGCCGTCGCCGAACGCG
The DNA here is from genome assembly GCF_001905095.1 of Micromonospora sp. CB01531. Taxonomy (GTDB): domain Bacteria; phylum Actinomycetota; class Actinomycetes; order Mycobacteriales; family Micromonosporaceae; genus Micromonospora. Next base: position 119,464 of record NZ_LWLS01000063.1, on the reverse strand, counting down.
CAGTTGCCCTGGTCCTTCATCGGTTTGCCGAGCAGTTCGGACACCCGGTCGGCGGTGAAGGGGCACGTCGGCACCGAGTCGGCGAGCTTGCCGAGGTCGTCCGATCCCGCGTCGACTCCCGAGCCGGCGTCGGCGCCCCCCGACGCGGAGGAGTCGGCCGAGCTGTCGCAGGCGGCGGGAACGAGCAGGGCGAGCAGCAGCAGCGGCATCAGCCGCCGCCCTCGGGCGGCACGGGCTCGGGAACGTGGTGCGGCGGGACGCCACGCGGGGCGGACCGACGCGAACAGGTGACGGGCCATGCGGTCGACGCTATGGCGCGGCGGACGCCGGGTAATCGGGTGATTCCCTACGCCGTCACCAATCGGTCCTGGCGCCGGCTACCCGCGCCGGCGCCAGGGCCAGCGCATCCCGGTGCGGCCGGCGGCCACCGCCGTCGCCACAGGAGGCGGCGAGGCCACACGACGACGGGCATCAGGTCAGCAGCTTCTTCATCGACACGGCGTGCAGACCCCGCTGGTGCAGCCCGTCGAGGATCGGGCCGATGGCGGCCAGCGTGTCCCGGTGGCCGAAGTGCAGGCTGACAATCGAACCCGGCCGGACCTGGCTCATCGTGGTCCGTACCACCAGCGGTGCACCCGGGTCGGTGTGGTCGAGCGAGTCGACGTCGTACGACACGCACGTCGGATAGCCCACCCGGCTGGCCTGGGCGCGGACCATGGCGTTGGCGTGCTGGGTCTGCGACGGGCGGAACCAGACGCCGATCGAGCCGGTGAGCTGCTTGATCCGCTGGGCGCACCGGTTGATCTCAGCGAACGCCTCGCCCGGGGGCAGCCGGCTGATGTCGGCATGGTTCTCGGTATGGTTGCCCAGCTCATGGCCGCCGTCGAGGACTCGCCGCGCCATCGCGGGCTGGTCGGCCAACCACGTACCGACCGCGAAGACGGTGACCCGGGCGTCGGCCCGCTCCAGTTCGGCCAGCAACTGGCGGGCGAGGGCCGGCTCCCCCTGGCCATGGAAGGTCAGCGCCACGTTGGGCCGTTCCCGTGGTCCGCTGCTGATCTCCGCCGGTAGGGCGGGAGGAGCGGAGGCCCCTGCGGCCGGCGGGGGCGGGGAGGTGGGCGGCGTGGTGCCGGTCCCCGACGTGGCCGACCGGGCGACCGACGGTCGGCGCGTCAGGTTGCAGCCAGCCAGTCCGACAAGTCCGGCGGCCGCAGTGGCGGCGGCGCGCAGAGCGCCGCGACGATCCGGTGACACTCCGCGATGCTAAGCCTTCGTCGGAGTGATGGAGAGGAAATCGAGGAGGCGGCGTGCGGTCTCCGCAGGCGCTTCCTCGGCGAGGAAATGCCCCGCCGGCATCGGGCCACCGTGCACCTCGTCCGCCCACTGCCGCCAGACCTTCAGCGGCTCGTACCGGCCGGCGAGGAACCCGGTGCCGCTCCACAGCGCGAGGACCGGGCAGCTGATCCGCCGCCGGCCGCGGTCGGCCTCGTCGTGCGCGACGTCGAGGGTGATCGACGCCCGGTACTCCTCGCAGACGGCGTGGACGGTGTCGGGGTGCCGGAACGCGTCGACGTAGGCGGCGCGGACGTCGGCCGGGAAGGCCTCCGGCCGGTCGGACCACGCGTCGAGCATGTGGTTGACGATGACGTCGGGGGCCTGGGCAATCAGCCGTTCGGGGACTGGTTCCGGGGCGGACAGGAAGGACCAGATCCAGAAGGCGCGGGTGAACTCCCGGTCCACGTTCCGGTATGTGTCCGCCGTCGGGATGACGTCGAGCACCGCGAGCCGGGTGACCGTCCGCGGATGGTCCAACGCCATCCGGTACGCGCACCGCGCGCCCCGGTCATGGCCGACCACGCTGAACCGGCCGTATCCCAGCTTCGCCATGACCTCGACCTGGTCGCGGGCGATCTCCCGCATGCTGTACGGCGTGTGGTCCGGGCAGGTCGGCGGTTTGCCGCTGGCGCCGTACCCGCGCAGGTCGGTGGCGACCACCGTGAACCGCTCGGCGAGCGCCGGCGCCACGTGCCGCCACATGAGGTGGGTCTCGGGGATGCCGTGCAGGAGCAGGACCGGTTCCCCCTGGCCGCCGCGACGTCCGTGGATCGTCGTGCCGTTGGTGGCGAGGTCGAATTCCTCAAAACCGTCGTCGTACATCAGGACCTCCGCGCCTGGCGGCAGGAGCAGTGCGGACGCTACGGCGGCGCCGGGCGTCATTGCCCGGCGCCGCCGCGAACGAGCTGGTGTCAGCCCTTGGCCTGCCGCTTGGCTTCCTGCGGATTGGTGCCCTTGCTGACCTTGTTGAGCGCCTGCCGCAGCTGGCCCTCGGTCATCTTGGAGTTGCCCTCGATGCCGGCGTTGTGGGCCTGTTGGCGCAGGTCGTGAAGCTTCTCGCGATCGGCCATGTCAGCCTCCCGTATGCTCAAGAGCCTGAAGCGACTCCGGTTGGAGAGATCTGCGTTCCCGCAGCCCCTGGGCCCAAACGGTCGACCGCGCGGGATCAGACGCCCGAGGGGTACGTCTCGGGCTCGGTGAGAGCGGTGGGCCGCAGGCGCAGCGGCCGGACCGCCTGGGACTCGTCGATCCAGCAGAACGCGTCGTACCGGTCGCCGAGCACGGTGGGGACGTAGTTGCCGAAGCTCTCCCGTTCCGGGTGGTAGACGACACCGATCGCCCGGTGGTCGAGTTCGTCGGTGAGCAGGTCCAGCGGCTCGTCGCCGGGGAACACGAACAGGGCCTGCGCCGGCGCGGCACCGTGCAGGACCTCCTCCAGCGAGTGCCGGCGGCCCGGCGGCACCGGCATCACCTCCATCGGCGCACCCCAGGCGTCGCCCGCGACCACGGTGCCGTGGTGGGTGCCGAAACCGACCAGCACCACCTGGTCGGCTCCGTACCGTTCGCGGGCGAGCTGGCCGATGTTGACCTCGCCCGCGTCGGTCATGTCGGTCGCCCGGGCGTCCCCGACGTGGGTGTTGTGCGCCCAGACGACCCCCTTCGCCGTCGGCCCGTAGTGCCGCAGGAGGCGGTCGAGGGTGTCGTCCATGTGCCGGTCGCGGACGTTCCACGACTCCCGCCCACCGCGCGCCATGGTCCGGTAGTAGCGTTCCGCCCCGGCCACGACCTCCGCGTTCTGCCAGGCGCCGAAGCGGTTTGCGCCGTCGGCGGCGGCCCGCTCGCGCAGCCCGACGAGCAGGTCGACGACCTCGTTCTCGCAGTTCGTCGGCACCAGGCGGGTGGCCAGCGCGTACTGCTGCGCGTCCTCCTCGTACGGCTGGAAGCAGCCGTACGCCGCCAGCGCCGCCGGCACCTGCTCCGGGTCGTGTTCGCGCAGGTAGACGAGGATCTCGCGCAGCGACTCCCACAGCGAGTACACGTCCAGCCCGTGGAACCCGGCGCGGTCGGGCTCGTCCACCCGCTCGTTGCGGGTGCGCAGCCAGCGGGTGAAGTCGACGATCTCCTCGTTGGCCCACATCCACGTCGGCCAGCGCTCGAAGGTGGCCAGCGCATCCCGGGGGTCCGCCGGTGCGTCGGGCCCGCAGCGAACACTGCGGTCCACCCGGTCGCAGTCGGGCCAGTCGCCCTCGACGGCGACGAACGAGAAGCCCTTCTCCTCGATCAGCCGGCGGGTGATCCACGCACGCCAGGTGTAGAAGTCGTGCGTGCCGTGGCTCGCCTCGCCCAGCATCACCACGCGGGCGTCGCCCACCCGGTCCAGCAGTGCGTCCAGGTCTCCGGGGTCGGCCAGCGGCGCCGCCAGGCCGACGACCTCGTCGTCGTAGCGTCCCATGGGCGGGCGGTACCCGTTGCGGTAGCAGCCATGCGAGGCTCCCCGTCCCGAATCACGGCGCGTCGGACGGCTGCGGCGCAGGCGGACCCAACAGGACGGAAGGAGCAGGCGGTGACCTTCCCGCCGAAGTAGCTAGTGTCACCACTGACCTCCGCCGGCCCGCGACCCCGCGGCGACCACGACAAGGAGAGATGCGGTATGGCTGACTTCGTCGGTGCGGTGGACCAGGGCACCACCAGCACCCGCTTCATGATCTTCGACCACGGTGGCAACGAGGTGGGCCGCCACCAGCTCGAACACCAGCAGATCCTGCCGCAGGCCGGCTGGGTCGAGCACAACCCGCTGGAGATCTGGGAGCGGACCCAGACAGTCATCCGGACCGCGATGAACGCCCGCGGTCTGACCGCCGTCGACCTGGCCGCGCTCGGCGTCACCAACCAGCGCGAGACCACCGTGGTGTGGAACCGCCGTACCGGCCGGCCCTACTACAACGCCATCGTCTGGCAGGACACCCGCACCGACCGCATCGCCGCGGCGCTGGAACGCGAGGGCAAGGGCGACGTCATCCGGCGCAAGGCGGGGCTGCCCCCGGCGACGTACTTCTCCGGGGGGAAGATCCAGTGGATCCTCGAGAACGTGGACGGGGTCCGCGGTGCCGCCGAGCGGGGCGAGGCCGTCTTCGGCAACACCGACACCTGGCTGCTGTGGAACCTCACCGGCGGTGTCCAGGGCGGCGTGCACGTCACCGATCCCACCAACGCCAGCCGTACCATGCTGATGAGCCTGGAGACGCTGGACTGGGACGACGAGCTGCTGTCCTTCTTCGACATTCCCCGTGCCATGCTGCCGGAGATCCGGCCGTCGTCGGACCCGCGCTCGTACGGCAGCACCGGGCCGCACGGACCGTTCAGCGGCCCGGTCCCGCTCACCGGCGACCTCGGCGACCAGCAGGCCGCCACCGTCGGGCAGGTCTGCTTCGCCCCGGGCGAGGCGAAGAACACCTACGGCACCGGCAACTTCATGCTGCTCAACACCGGCCGGGAGATCGTGCGGTCGGAGGCCGGGCTGCTCACCACGGTGTGCTACCAGTTCGGCGACGAGGCGCCAGCGTACGCGCTCGAAGGCTCCATCGCGGTCACCGGTTCCGCCGTGCAGTGGCTACGCGACCAGCTCAAGATCATCAGCAGCGCGTCGCAGAGCGAGATCCTGGCCAGCCAGGTGGCGGACAGCGGCGGCGTGTACTTCGTGCCCGCCTTCTCCGGGCTGTTCGCACCGTACTGGCGCTCCGACGCCCGCGGCGCCATCGTCGGCCTGTCCCGCTACAACACCGACGCCCACATCGCCCGGGCCACCCTCGAGTCCATCTGCTACCAGAGCCGCGACGTCGCCGAGGCCATGGCACAGGACTCCGGGGTGCACCTGGAATGCCTCAAGGTCGACGGCGGGGTCACCGTCAACGACCTGTGCATGCAGTTGCAGGCCGACATCCTCGGCGTGCCGGTCAGCCGTCCGGTGGTCGCCGAGACCACCGCCCTCGGCGCCGCGTACGCCGCCGGCCTCGCCGTCGGATTCTGGAAGAACACCGACGAGCTGCGGGCGAACTGGAACGAGAGCAGGCGCTGGCAGCCGGCCTGGTCGCCGGAGCAGCGGGAGAACGGCTACGCCCGGTGGAAGAAGGCCGTCCAGCGTACCCTCGACTGGGTCGAGGTGGACTGACCGCCGTACCTTCACCCTCCACGGGAGGGGCCGCCGTCAGGGTCCGCCAGGTGCCGGCTGCGCGGCGAGAAGCCGCTTGATCTCGGCAGCGGCCGGGTGGGCCGGCGCGACGGCCAGGAACCGCCGCAGCGTCGTCGCCGCCTCGGCGGCCTGAGTGGTCCGCTGCGCCAGTCCCAGCACCAGCAGGCCGTCGGGGGAGTCCGGCTCGCGGGCCAGGACCTCCCGGGCGGTGCGTTGGGCGCCGGTGCTGTCACCGGCCCGCAGCAGCGCGAACGCGAGCCGTAGCCGGACGCCGTCGTCAGGCCGCTCCCGCAGCGCCTCCTGGTACATCTGCGCCGCGGCGTCGTACCGGTTCTGCGTTTCCAGGTCGTGGGCGAGTTGGACGGCGACCGCGACCGGGTCGGCGGGTACTGGCCGCGCGGGCGGGTCGAGCCGGTCGGCGGCGACCGCGACGGACACCACCAGTGCCACCACCCCCACCGACGCCACCCGCCAGGCTCGCCGCGCGCCCCGGGCGTCCGGCATCGACGGCGCGGCCGGACGGGCCCGGCCGGCGCGGGGGCGCAGCGTCCGCACCGCCGCGTAGCCGCCGGCCAGCAGGGCCAGCGCGGGTACGCCCCACAGCAGCAGCCGGACCCCGCGGGCCGGCGGGTCGGTCAGCACGTCCGCGCCGTACCGCTGGACGAACCAGCGCCGGATCTCGTCGCGGTCCTGCCCCTGGGCGAGCTGGTCCGCCACCACCTGCCGCATCGCCACCGCGATCGGTGACCGGGAGTCCGCCACCGACTCGCCCTGACAGGCCGGGCAGCGCAGCCCGGCAGCCACCGCGCGGACCGGATCCTGCCGGCCGTGGTCGCTCGCCGACCGGGCCAGCCCGATGCCGGCCGCGGCGGCCAGTGCGACGAGCACGAGCGCCACCAGGGCGCCTCTCCGGGAGACACGCCCTGGGGCGCGTCGCCACCTCATCCGGCCAGCAGCGGCGCGATCCGCTGCTCCAGCCACTGCCGGGTCACCACGCCCTGGCGCCGGTCGACGAGCCGGCCGTCCCGGTCGACCACGAAGGTCTCCGGCACGCCCCGCACACCCCACTCGACAGCCCGGGTGCCGTCCGGGTCCGGCACCACGGTCAGCCCTTTCGCGCCGGTCTCGTCGAGCAGTGCCCGGACCGCCTCGGCACCGTCGCGGATGTTCAGTCCGACCAGCCGCACGCCGCGTGGCGACCACTCACGCTCGGCGTCGACCAGCAGCGGCAGCTCGTCCCGGCACGGCCCGCACCAGGAGGCGAAGACGTTGACCAGCACCACCTGGCCCCGGACGTCGGAGAGCGCGAAGTGGCCACCGTCCAGGGTGGGGCCGGACAGCGCCGGGGCGGGTGTGCCCGCCACCGCCAACCCCTCGCCCGGACTCGGGGCGGCCGGGGCGCGCAGGCCGAGGACGACCAGAGTGCCGACGACAGCGGTGAGCACGAGGACCACCGCCGGCCCGCCGCGCAGCCATCCGGGGCGGCGCAGGGCGGGGCGCCTCACCGTGCCGCTCCGGAACCGACGGCCACTGGGGCGGGCACCGGCCGGCCGGCGCGGGCGGCCGGTCGTCGTGCGGAGCGGGCGGCGGCGAGCAGCCCGCCGGTGGCGGTCAGCGCTCCGCCGGCCCAGAGCAGGCCGACGAGCGGGTTCACCGCGAGCCGCACGGTGGCGCTGCCGCTGTCCTCGCTGACCGCGATCAGCGTGACGTACGTGTCGTGCAGCAGGCCGGTGCCGATCGCCGGCACGGTCACCGCGGTGTCCCGGGCCGGGTGGTAGCGCAGTGCCGGGGTGATCGTCGGGCCGGCGTGGCCTGACGCGGTGAGCACCAGCCGGGCCCGCACCGCCATGCTCCCGCTGCCGCCGGTCCGGTCCACGCCGACCAGGCGGACCGCGACGTCACCAACCCGTAGGGTCTCGCCGACCCGCAGCGTGCGTTCGGCGTCCCGCCCGTACGCCGACGACCCGGCGACGCCCACCGCGACCAGGGCGAGCCCGGCGTGCGCGACCAGCCCGGCGAGCCGGCCGGGGCGGGGGCCGGACCGGCGCAGCCGGTGGACCAGGTCCCCGGCCAGGCCGGTGAGGACGAACGCCGCCGCGCCGAACGCGGTGAGCGCGGCCGGACCGGGTCGGCTGAGCAGTCCGATCAGGGCCACCGTGCCGAGGCCGGCGCCGGCGGGCACGGCGAGCCGCCGCAGCGCCGCCGACCGGTCGCGGACCCGCATCGCGGGCGTCGCGCCCAGCACCAGCAGCACCACCACCGCCAGCGGCACCGCCGTCCGCTGGTAGTAGGCGGGTCCCACGGACACGCGGGTCCCGTCCAACGGCGCGGAGAGCAGCGGCAGGATCGTGCCGATCAGCACCACCGCGGCGATGGTCACCAGGAGTACCCCGTTGACCAGCACGAGGGTGGGCCGGGAGAGCGCCCGCGGCCGTCCGGTGCGGGCCGGTTCGGGGGCCCGCCGGCCGGTCAGGACGGTCGACACCACCACCGCCAGCAGCACGAAGCCGAGCAGCATCGGACCCAGCGGTGAGTCGGTGAAGGCGTGCACGCTGGCCACCGCGCCGGACCGGGTGAGGAAGGTGCCCAGCAGCACCAGCAGGAAGCTCGCGCAGGCGAGCGCGCTGTGCCAGGCGGCCCGGCCGCGTACCAGCGTGGTGTGCAGGAACGCGGTGGCGGTCAGCCAGGGCAGCAGGGAGGCGTTCTCCACCGGGTCCCAGGCCCAGTAACCGCCCCAGCCCAGCACCGCGTACGACCACCAGGCGCCGAGGCCGATGCCGCCGGTGAGCGCGGCCCAGGCCACCAGCGCCCACGGGCGGGCCATCCGCGCCCAGCCGCGTCCGGCCCGCCCGGCCAGCGGCGCCGCGAGCGCGAACGCGAAGGGTACGACCAGACCGAGGTAGCCGGCGTAGAGCAGCGGCGGGTGTACGCCCATGGCCGGGTGCTGCTGCAGCAGTGGGTTCGGTCCGGGGCCGTCGGCCGGCACCGGGCTCACCGGGCGGAACGGGTTCGCGGCGAAGCTGGACAGCGCGAAGAAGAACAGCATGACCACGCTGACGACCACCATCGCGTACGCGTGCAGCCGGGGCGGGTACGCGCGCCGGGCCAGCAGCGCCGCGTACCCGCCGAGGACCAGCAGCCACAGCAGCAGCGAGCCGTCCAGCGCGGACCACAGGCTGGTCAGCGTGTAGTAGAGCGGGACGTGCCGGCCGCCGTTCTCGGCCACGAACCGCACGCTGAAGTCGTGCCGGAGCAGCGCCGTCTCCAGCAGGGCGCAGGCCACCGCGGCGGCGGCCAGGGTGGCGGTGCTGCCGAGCCGGGCGGTGCGTACGGACGCGTCGAACAGGGCCACCCGCAGCCAGAGCAGGGCGGTCAGGGTCGCGCAGGCCAGCCCGACGGCGAGGCTGGCGGTGCCGAGGTCACCGAGCATCGACCGGAGCCACGGGTGGGGACGACGGCCGGTACTCGTTGCCGTGCCGGACCACCACGTGGTCCGAGCGGAACACACCGTCGGATGACAGCGTGCCCTCGACGACCGCCCCGGTTCCCTCCCGGAACGTCTCGGGAGGCGCGCCGCGTTGCTCGACGGCGATCTCGCGACCCGCTGCCGCGAGGCGGAACCTCACCAGGTCGCCGTCGTGGCGCAGCGATCCGGGCACCACGTCACCGCCGAGGCGGACCCGGTGCCCGGCGAGGTCCGGGTCGTCGAGCAGCTCCGCCGGGGTCCGGTAGTAGGTGACGGTGTCGCGGAGCGCGCTGGTGACCAGCAGTCCGCCGGCGGCGAGCAGCACCGCGAGGAGGGCCATCCGGCCCGTCCGGCGAGGCATCATCCGACTCTCACCGGGGTGCGTTCGGCGGTGGGGGCGGGCTCGGGCGCCAGGCGGCGCTCCATTCGGACCACCCGGTGCAGCAGCACGCAGCACGCGGCGAGGGTTGCGGCGGCCACGGCGAGCAGCAGCGCGGTGGCCATCCGGGCGTCGATCGGCGGCCGGTGCGGGGCCAGCATCGTCGCCTGCTGGTGCAGCGAGCGCCACCAGACGACCGAGAAGTGCACCACGGGCACGAGGAGGAACCCGGCCACCCCGACGACGGCGGCGGGCTTCGCCACCCGGTGGTCGCCGCCGTCGCGTGCCCCGGTCCGCTCGGCGAGCGCCCGTCGTAGGGCGAGGTAGCCGGCGTAGGCGAGCAGCAGCAGGGCCGTGCTGACCAGGCGGGGATCCCACGCCCACCAGGTGCCCCAGACCAGGTGCCCCCAGACGGATCCGGTGGCGATGGCGGCGGCGGTGAGCACCACGCCGAGCTCGGCCGCCGCCCGGGCGAACCGGTCCCAGCGCAGGTCACCGCCGATCAGGTACGCCCCGCTGGCCATGAGCACGACCGCGAACGCGGCGTACGCCACCCAGGCGGCGGGGACGTGCACGTACATCAGCCGTTGCGCGTCGCCCTGCAGTTCGTCGGGGGGCGCGAGCCACGCGCCGGCCGCCGTGGCCGCCGCGGCGAGCCCGCCGGCGATCCAGGCCATCGTCCGACGCGCGGCGGCCGCGCTGGCCGTGTCCGCGACGAGGTCCACCGTGGAGGCTTGCATGATCTCCCTGTCCGCGTCCCAGGGGCGCTTGACCGAAGGTGGGGATGGGGTTCACCATAAGGCGCTTACTGCTCTATATCCCTCTGTTGGGAATAAAAGGCGTGAAGGTGGTCAACCGGGACTAAGGTCCTTGCCGATGAGGAGGACAGCGGAGACCGCCCCGCGCCCGGCCCGGCGGCAGCGCCGACCCGGGCCGATGCTGCTGCTGGCCGGCCTGCTGCTGCTCGCCGGCTGCTCCGGCGGGTCACCGTCGGCGTTGAATCCGCAGGGGACCGGAGCGGCCCGGGTCAACGGCCTCTGGTGGCTGCTGTTCTGGATCTCCGTGGCGGTGTTCGCCGAGGTCATGGCGCTGCTCGCGTGGGCGCTGGTGTTCCGGCGGGGCACCGCCCGGGTGCGCCACGGCCAGCCACTGCGCTTCGTGACGATCGCCGGCGCCGGGCTGCCGTTCATCATCCTCGTGGCCGTGTACGGCGTCGGCCTGCGGGACCTCGCCGCGCTCGGCGCCGGACCGGGCCGGGACGCGCTGACCGTGGAGGTCATCGGCCACCAGTGGTGGTGGGAGGTGCGCTACGCGGGCCGATCCGGCGCCACCGCCAACGAGATCCACATCCCGGTGGGGGAGCGGGTCAAGGTGCGCCTGCGCACCGACGACGTGCTGCACAGCTTCTGGGTGCCGCAGCTGATGCCGAAGACCGACCTGATCTCCGGCGAGACCCGCGAGACCTGGTTGGAGGCGCGGCAGGCCGGCAGCTACCGCGGCCAGTGCGCCGAGTACTGCGGCACCCAGCACGCCCACATGGCGTTCCTCGTGGTGGCGCAACCCCGCGCCGACTTCGACGCCTTCCTGGACCGGCTCGACGCCCCGGCCCGGGCGCCGCAGACGGATGCCGAACGGCGTGGCCAGCAGACGTTCGTGCAGGGCACCTGCGCCGCCTGCCACTCGATCCGGGGCACCGGCGCGCAGGGGCGGGTCGGGCCCGACCTGTCGAACGTGGGGTCGCGGTGGAGCATCGGCGCCGGCGCCGTACCCAACGACGCCGGCCACCTCGGCGGCTGGATCGCCAACTCGCAGACCGTGAAGCCCGGCAACGCCATGCCCCCGCAACCGGTCGACGCCGCCCGACTGCCCGACCTCATCGCCTACCTTCGGTCGCTGGAGTAAGGGCCACCATGTCCACAACCCTCAGCACACCACCCGGCATCGGCCGCGAAGACCTGGCCCGGCTGGCCGAGCACTGGGACGAACCCCGCTCGCTGCGCGCCTGGTTCACCACCGTGGACCACAAGAAGATCGGCCGACGGTACCTGGTCACCGCCGCGTTCTTCTTCGTCCTCGCCGGGCTCAGCGCCCTGGTGATGCGCACCCAACTCGCCCGGCCCGAGTCCGGCGTGCTGTCGCCGCAGGAGTACAACCAGCTCTTCACCATGCACGGCACGGCGATGATCTTCCTGTTCGCCACGCCGATGCTGTTCGGCTTCGGCAACTTCCTCGTCCCGCTGATGATCGGCTCGCGGGACATGGCGTTCCCCAGGTTGAACGCCTTCGGCTACTGGGTGTTCCTCTTCGCCGGGCTGTTCATGTGGGCGAGCCTGCCGTTCGGGGCGGCGCCGAACAACGGCTGGTTCGCCTACGCGCCGCTCAACCAGGATCAGCACAACCCCGGCCTGCACATGGACGTCTACGCGCTGGGTCTGCTCTTCCTCGGCATCTCCACCACCTCGGGCGCGATCAACTTCATCGTCACCGCGCTCAAGCTGCGCGCGCCGGGGATGTCGCTCAACCGGGTGCCGTTGTTCGTCTGGGCGATCGTGGCCACCGCCTTCATGGTGGTCTTCGCCCTGCCCGCGCTGAACACGGACAACGCGCTGCTCTTCCTCGACCGCCGGTTCGACACCCACTTCTTCGACCCCGGCGGCGGCGGGAACGTGCTGCTCTGGCAGCACCTGTTCTGGATCTTCGGGCACCCCGACGTCTACATCATCGTGATGCCGGGGCTGGGCATCGTCTCCGCCGTGCTCCCCGCGTTCACCCGCCGCGGCGTCGTCGGCTACCCGCTGATCGTGCTGGCGATCGTCGCGATCTCCATCGTCTCGTTCGGCGTCTGGGTACACCACATGTTCGCCACCGGGCTGCCGCAACTGTCGTACAGCTTCTTCAGCGCGGCCAGCACCATCATCACCATCCCGTCCGGGATCCAGATCTTCGCCTGGCTGGCCACCATGATGCTCGGCCGGCTGGTGCTGCGCGCCCCGCTGCTGTTCGTCATCGGGTTCATCGTGACCTTCGTGCTCGGCGGCTTCACCGGCGCCATGTTCGCGCTGACCGCCTTCGACCAACAGGTCACCGACTCCTACTTCGTGGTGGCCCACTTCCACTACGTGCTGCTCGGCGGGGCGCTCTTCCCGATACTCGCCGGCATCTACTTCTGGCTCCCCAAGATCACCGGCCGGATGTACCACGAGGGGCTCGGGCGGTGGGCGTTCTGGCTGGTCTTCACCGGCATGCACGTCACGTTCTTCCCCATGCACCTCTACGGCCTGTTCGGCATGCCTCGGCGCGTCTACACCTACCGCAGCGACCTGGGCTGGGACGTGGGGAACCTGATCAGCAGCATCGGGTCGTACGTGCTGGCACTCGGGCTGCTGCTGGTGCTCATCGGCGTGGTGCACGCGATCCGGCGGGGCCGGCCGGCCGGGCCGGACCCGTGGGAGGGCGACAGCCTGGAATGGTCCGCCGCCTCACCACCCGAGGCATACAACTTCCCGGTCATTCCCTGCGTGCACAGCCTGCACCCCACCTGGGACGAACGGACCGTGGAGTCGACCACCACGGGCGCCACCAAGGACCGCATCCTCAGCGAGGGCAAGCGCACCCTGTTCACCAGCGAACTGGACGCGCGCCCCGAGCGCGCGGCGCCGATGCCGGAGCCCTCGTTCAAGCCGCTCGTGCTCGCCGGCGTGCTGCTGGTCTTCTTCACCGCCCTGCTGCTGGGCGCGTACCCGGTCGCGGTGGCCGCCGTGCTGGCGGTGGCGGCGACGATCGCGGCGTGGCTCTGGCCGCCTCGGCGGCCCGACGAGGAAATCGGGATCGCGTCATGACGGACCGGGGCGGGGTGGTGGCCGCGGCCACCGGTGTCGAGGCGCTGACCACGGAGGAGCCGGTCGGCCGGCCGACCGGCTGGTGGGGCATGGTGATGTTCGTGGCCACCGAGGCGACCCTCTTCGCCTGCCTGCTCGGCAGCTACTTCTACCTCCGCTTCCAGCACGGCCCCAGCTGGCCGCCCGAGGGCATCGACAAGCCGAAGCTGCTCATCCCGCTGGTGATGACCGGGGTGCTGGTGCCCAGCAGCCTGCCCGTGGTCTGGGCCGAACACGGCATCCGGCGGGGCCAGCCCTGGCGCCTGCGTGCCGGCCTCGCCGCGACCCTGGTGATGGGGCTGTCCTTCATGGCCCTGCTGGTCATCGAGTACCAGGACGACCTCCAGCACTTCACCATGACCACCAACGTCTACGGGTCGCTGTTCTACGTGATCACCGGGTTCCACGGGCTGCACGTGTCCGTCGGGTTGATGATGATCGGGTGGCTGCTCGCCGCCTCCCTGCGCGGCGGCAGCTTCGGGTCCCACCGCCACGAACGGGTCCGCAACGCCGCGATCTACTGGCACTTCGTCGACACGGTGTGGGTCGCCATCCTGTTCACCATCTACCTCTCCCCGCGGCTGTGATGACCACGCGGCCCGGCCCACACGCCCGCCTGACCGGCGGGCTGCTGCTCTGGTACGGCGTGCTCGGCGGCGCGGTCGCCTGGGCGGTGCACCTGATCGCCGCGTGGAGCCTGGACGAACTCGCCTGTGCCGCCAAGTCCGAACGCATCGCGGGCGTACCGCTCTGGCAAGCACTCAGCATCGCCGTGTTCGTCCCGGGCGTGGCCACCCTGGGATCGTTGCTGGTCGCCACCCTGGTGCTGAGGCGTACCGGGCAGGCGCGGGCGGCCGGCGCCCACGACCGGGCCCTCGACCGGTCCCGGATGCTCGCCGTGGTGGGTGTCTGGGCGAACCTGCTGTTCCTGACGATCATCGCGCTCGGCGGCGTCGCCGTGCTGGTGTTCCCGCCATGTCAGGGCTGAGCGGCTACCGGGCCCACGGGCCCGGCCCGGGCGACGTGACCGACGGCCTGCTGACCATGCTGGTCGTCGCGGGGCTCTGCCTGCTCGCCGCCGGCTACGGCCGGGGCGTGCAGGAGCTGTGGGCGCGCCGTGGCCCCGGCCGGGTCGTGCCGGGCTGGCGGGTGGCCGCGTTCGGCGGTGGGCTGCTGGTGGTGCTGGCAGCCGACCAGGGGCCGGTGCACCGGCTGGCGGAGTCCTCCTTCGCCGGCCACATGGCCCAGCACATGCTGCTCCTGCTGGTGGCTGGCCCGCTGCTCGCGGCGGGCGCGGCCGGGCTGCCGCTGACCGTCGCCGCGCCCCGGCCGCTGCGCCAGCTGCTGGCCCGCTGGCGGGCCGCGGCCCCGGTGCGGCGGCTGCGCCGACCGGCCAGGTACGCCCTGCTGGCCGCCGCGGCGCAGACCCTCGTCCTGTGGTTCTGGCACCTGCCGGGCCCGTACGTCGCCGCCGTGGACCGCCCGGTCCTGCACGCCGCCGAGCACGTGAGCCTGGTGGCGGCGGCCTGGCTGCTGTGGGCGCCGGTGCTCGGCCCGGTGCGCCACCGTGCGCCCGCTCCGGTGTCGCTGCTGCTGCTGGTCGGCACCATGCTGCCCGCGTCCGCCCTCGGCGCGGTCCTCACCTTCGCTCCCGAACCGGTCTACCCGACGCGCGTCCTCGGCCCCGACCCGGTCGCCGACCAGCAGCTCGCCGGGCTGCTGATGTGGGCGCCGATGGACGTGGCGGTGCTGGTGGCGGCGTTGGCGGTCTTCCTCGCCTGGCTACTGCGGATGGACCGGGACCGGCCCGACCACCTGGTTGCCGGCCGGCCGGGCCGGCACCCGAAGCCGGCGGCGACGGGCGCCGCAACGGAAGGGATGGTGCGATGAGCCGTCGTCTCTGGATGCTGGGCGCCGTGCTGGCGGCGCTGCCGGTCGTCACCGTGACCGGCTGCGCCTCGGCGCCGCCCCCACCGCCGCCCGAGTCCCGCGTCGGCCGACCCGACCGGGGTGCGAAGCTCATCGCCCAGTACGGCTGCGGCTCGTGCCACACCATTCCCGGCATCGACCAGGCCGGTGGGCTGGTCGGCCCGCCGCTGACCCGCTTCGGCGCCCGTTCCTACATCGCCGGTGAGCTGCCCAACAACGCCGACAACCTGCAACGGTGGATCACCGATCCGCAGGCCGTCGAACCGGGCACCGCCATGCCGAACCTGGGCGTCAGCGCGATCGACGCAAAGGACATCGCCGCGTACCTCTACACCCTGGACTGACCGATGCGGCGACCACGAGCGGTGACGCTGCCCACCCCGCACCCCCGCCGGGCCCTCGCGGTCGGGTCCGTCCTGGTGCTGGCCGCGGGGCCGGTGGCACTCGCGCCCGCACCCACCCCGACCCCAACCGCCACCACCCCCGCCGCCGACCGGGGCACCCAGCTCTACCTGGAGCAGTGCGCGAGCTGCCACGGGCCGCAGGGACAGGGATCGCAGCGGGGCCCGTCCCTGATCGGCGTCGGACCGGCCTCGGTGGACTTCCAACTCTCCACCGGGCGGATGCCGCTCTCGCAGGAGGTGCCGCAGGCCACCCGCCGCGCACCGGTCTTCTCCGCCGACGACATCTCCGCGCTGGTCGGCCACGTGGCCAGCTTCGGCGGCGGGGGCCCGCAGATCCCCCGGGTCGCGCCCGGCGACGTGGTCTCGGGCCGCGCACTCTTCGCCGCAAACTGCGCGCCCTGCCACGGGGCGGGCGGCTCCGGTGCGGTCCTCACCAACGGCTGGATCGCTCCGCCGCTCTACGAGTCCACGGCTACCCAGGTCGCCGAGGCGGTCCGGGTGGGCCCCGGGCTGATGCCGGCCTTCCCCAGCCAGGTGCTCACCGACCGGCAGGTGAACGACCTGACCAGCTACGTGCAGCGGCTGCGCTCCGAGCGACTGGACCGGGGCGGCAACCCGATCGGCCGGCTGGGGCCGCTGGCCGAGGGGCTGGTCGGCTGGGTGGTGGTGCTCGCCCTGCTGGTGGGCGCCGTGCGATGGCTGGGCCGGAGGGCGGGGGAGTGAGCGGCCAGACTCCGTCGAAGAGCGAGCGGGCCGCGAGCCGCCGGATCGCCGTCGCGTTCCTGGTGAGCGCCGCCGGGGCGGTCGGCTTCGCGGTCACGTACGGGTTGAACGGCGGTACCCAGTGGGAAGGGGTGTGCCTGGCGGTCGCCTTCGCCGGCCTGGCGGTGGGGCTCGCGGTCTGGTCCCGCCGGTTGGTGCCGGTCGGCGGCTATGTCGAGGAGCACGAGGGCTTCGTTCCGCCCCCCGCCGAGCAGGCAATGACCGCGGCGGTGTTCCGCGCGCCGGAGAGCCCGACGCGTCGGTGGGGGCTGCTCGCGGCGCTCGGCTTCGCGCTGACCGCCCTCGGCGTCGCCGCGCTGTTCCCGCTGCGCTCCCTGCTTCCGTGGGACCGGCAACGCCCGACGCGGTCGCTGAAGGACACCCCGTGGGGACCGGGTATCCGGCTGGTCGACGACCAGGGACGACCGTTACGGCCGGACGACGTCCCCGCCGACACGATGGTCGCGGTCTTTCCCGAGGGCAGTATCGACGTCGGGGACGCGCCCGCGTTCGCGGTCCGCCTCAACCCGGAGCGCTTCATCCGCCAGCCCGCCGGCGGGCACCTGGGCGGCCTGGTCGTCTGGTCGCTGCTCTGCACCCACGCCGGCTGCCCGGTGCGGCTCTACCTCAAGGGCGCCGGCCGCGTGCTCTGCCCCTGCCACCAGTCCTCTTTCGACCTGCTGGCCGGCGCCCGGCCGATCGCCGGCCCCGCGGCACGGCCCCTGCCGGGGTTGCCGATCGAGGTTGGCCCGGACGGCTTCCTGCGGGCCACCGGCGACTTCACCGCGCCGCCCGGCGCCGGATTCTGGAGCCGACCATGATCATGGGTCCGCTGGCCCGGGCGCTGGACGACCGGCTCCGGCTCTCCCCGATCACCCGCCGGGCGCTGGCGAAGATCTTCCCCGACCACTGGTCGTTCATGCTCGGGGAGATCGCACTCTACTCGTTCATCGCGCTGATCCTCACCGGCGTCTATCTCACCTTCTTCTTCGACGCCAGCTCCGCCGACCGGGTCTACCAGGGCTCCTACGCCCCGCTGGACGGCGCCACCACCTCCGCCGCGTACGCCTCGACGGTGCGGCTGAGCTGGGACGTCCGGGCCGGACTGCTGATCCGGCAGACCCACCACTGGGCGGCGTTGGCCTTCGTCGCGGCGATCGTGCTGCACCTGTCCCGGATCTACTTCACCGGGGCCTTCCGCAAGCCGCGCGAGCTCAACTGGCTGATCGGCGTGACCATGCTCGCCCTCGCCCTGGCCAACGGCTTCACCGGCTACTCGATGCCCGACGATCTCCTGTCCGGGTTGGGTCTGCGGATCATCACCTCGGTGGTGGAGTCCATCCCGCTGGTGGGGACCTGGCTGGCCGCGCTGGCCCTCGGCGGCGAGTTCCCCTCCGACGAGATGATCCCGCGGATATTCATCACCCACGTGCTGCTCGTACCGGCGATCCTCGTCGCCCTCATCTCGCTGCATCTGGGCATCCTGGTGCGGCAGAAGCACAGCCAGTTCCCGGGCCCGGGGCGAACCGAGCACAACGTGGTCGGCTCCCGGTTCTGGCCGGGTTACACCCTGCGCACGCTCGCCCTCTTCGCCTGGGTGCTGGCGGTGTTGTTCGCCCTCGGCGGGCTGGTCCAGATCAACCCGGTCTGGCTGTACGGTCCCTTCGCGCCGGCCGAGTCCAGCTCGCCGGCGCAGCCGGACTGGTATGTCGCCTGGGGCGACGGCGCGCTGCGCCTGTTCCCGCCATGGGAGTTCCGGATCGGCGGGTACCTGGTGCCGGCCCCGTTCTTCCCCGGCGTCGTGCTCGGCGGGCTGAGCTTCGTCGCCCTCTACCTGTGGCCGTTCATCGAACGATGGTGCACCCGCGACCGCCGCCCGCATCAGCTGCTCGACCGGCCCCGGAACCATCCGGTCCGGGTCGGCATCGGCGTGGGCGCACTGACCTTCTACGTGGTCCTCGTGGTGGCCGCGGGCGACGACATCCTCGCCCGGCTGCTCCGGGTCCCGGTCTACGACCTGTTGGCGCTGTTCCGCGTCCTGGTGCTGGTCCTGCCGATCGTGACCGGCGTGCTCGCGTTCCTCATCGCGCGGGCGCTGTGCCGGGGCGAGGCCGCCTCCCTCGGGGAACTCACCCGGGCCGACCTGCGCCGTGGGGCCCGCCCCGCGCCGCGGCGCCCGACCGGCGAGGACGAACCCGAGGTACCCGTCCGCCACCGCCCGGGGGAGCGGATCGAGCTGTGGCCGCAGGGTGAGGTGTGGCGGTGGCGCTACCGGAACGAGGCCGGACAGCTGACCCTCACCAACAACCGGGCCGTCACGTCGGAGGAGGAGGCGGTCGAGACCGCGCGGCTGGCCTACCCGGGCGTGGACCGGGTCGTGGTACCGGGGCCGCCCCCGCCGCCGGCCCGGGCGCTCCGGGTGGCCCTGCGCCGCTGGGGACGCGCGACCGCCGCCGGGTCGCTGCTCGTCGCGGCGCTGCTCGGGCGCAGGCGGGAACGCCGCCGGCGGCGGGACGGTGAGGACGAACCTCCGCCGCCCGAGCAGGCAGACGCCATCTCGGGCGGCGGCGACCCGACGTGAACCGCCGGGTCGGTGGCGGCGGCTGGGTCTGCCGCCGCGGTCAGTCGCGCCCGCATGCCGCGCCGCGCAGCGCGGTGAGCAGGGCGCGCAGCGCCGGCTGCTCCAGCGAGGTCTCCCGGACCGCCGCGTGGATCCGCCGGACCGGCCGCGGGTTCCGGATCTCCCGTACGGCCACCTCAGGGTGGCGGCTGTCGAGGGCGGTCCGCGGGATCACGCTGACGCCGAGCCCGGCGGCGACGAAACCTTGCGCGGTGGGGTAGTCGTCGCACTCCACCGCGGTCCGCGGATGGAAACCCGCCGCCGCGCAGGCGGCCAGCACCACCTCCCGGCACGGCCCGGCCGGCTCGCTGCTGACCCAGGGCTCCGCGGCGAGATCGGCCAGGTCGACCGCCTCCTTCGCGGCGAGGCGGTGATGGCGGGGCAGGACGGCCAGGTACGGATCGTCGAGCAGGTGGACGAGGTGGACGCCGTCGCGGACCGGCGGGCCCGTGCGGACGAGGATGGCCAGGTCCGCGTGGCCCTGCGCCACCTCCGGCAGCGGGTCGTCCGGGTCGATCAGCTTCAACTCGACGCGTACGTCCGGATGCTGCTGGCGGAACCGGGCCAGCGCGGGCGGGATCAGGGCGGCTCCGGCGGTGGCGAAGTAGCGCACCGTCAGCAGCCCGGTGCGGCCGGCCCGGAGCTCGGCCAGCGCGGTCTCCGCGTCGGCGATGCTCCGGCCGATGATGCCGGCATGCTCGGTGAGCAGCCGGCCTGCCGCGGTGGGGCGGACGCCCCGGCCGATCCGCTCCAGCAGCCGGACCCCGGTCTGCCGCTCCAGCGCGGCGATCTGCTGGCTGACCGCCGACGGGGTGTAACCGAGATGGGTCGCGGCCGCGGTGACCGAGCCGCTGGTCACGACCGCGCGGAGGACCTGGAGGCGACGCACGTCAAGCATGTAGCAGAGCTTAACGGTCAGGTAGAAACGTTCACTTGTCCTGCAGATCCGGTCGGGGCACCGTGGAGCCGGCACGACGCGACAACACGCCTCGACGGGAGAGCCATGATCAGCGGCGGCGCACGGAACCTGCTCCGGATGGGCGTACTGGCCCTGTTGTGGGGCTCCACCTTCCTGTGGATCACCGTGGCCCTGGACGGGTTCACCCCAGCCCAGGTGACCTTCGTCCGGTGCGCCCTGGGCGCCGCGGCACTCCTGCTGGCGTGCCGGCTGGCCGGCCATCGCCTGCCCACGGACCCGTCGATCTGGCGGCACCTGGCCGTAGCGGCGTTCCTCTGCAACGCCCTGCCGTTCGCGCTGTTCAGCCTCGGTCAGCGGACCGTCGACTCGGGGACCGCGGGGGTGCTGAACGCCACCACACCGCTCTGGTCTCTGCTGCTGGGCCTCGCGATCGGCGCGGAGCGCGACCTGCGCCCGATCCGCCTCGGCGGTCTCCTGCTCGGCTTCGCCGGAGTCGTGACCATCTTCGCTCCGTGGCGCCACGGGGGTCTGGTCAGCTGGAACGCCCTGGCCATCCTCGGCGCGGCCGTCAGCTACGCCGCCGCCTTCGCCTACCTGGGACGGACCCTGGTCGGCCGAGGCGTACCGACGATCGTGCTGTCCAGCGCCCAACTGCTCGCCGCGACCGGCTGGAGCGCGCTGTTCCTGCCCGTCGGTGGCCTCGACGCGCCGCGGGTGACCATGGCGTCGGTCGGCGCCCTCGTCGTCCTCGCCCTCGGCTGCACGGCGGTCACCTTTCACCTCACCTACAAGATCATCACTCACGAGGGCGCCACCAACGCCGCCAGCGTCGGCTATCTGCTGCCGGTCGTCTCGGTGACGTTGGGCGCGCTCCTGCTCGACGAGCCGGTCACCATCCGGATGACCGTCGGCATGGTCGTCGTCCTGCTCGGCGTCGGCCTGACCCGGTGGCCGCCACGGGCGCCGGAGGCACCGCCCGCCGCCGAGGTCGGTCATTCGCCGGCCCGTCGGCCCGTCGCGGACCCGGCGGACGCCGGGCCCGCCGCGGCGGCGGGCACCCGAGCCGGTTGAGCGGATCCGGCGCGGCGGCACCCACCGGTGTGCCACCGCCTGCGGCCCGCCCACTCACGCCGGTCGGATGAGGCACATTCCGCCCGGCGCGGGACCGTCCATGGCGGCCAACGCGTCCGGCACCTCGGCGAGGTCGATGGTGCGGGTGACCAGCTCGGCGGGGCGCAGCACGCCCGCGGTGACCAGCCGGAGCAGCTCCGGGTAGGCGTGCGCGGCCATGCCGTGACTGCCGCGCAGCTCCAGCTCGTACGCGATCACGAGGTCCATCGGCAGGGCCGGGCGGCCCTGGGCGGCGGGGAGGAGCCCCACCTGCACGTGCCGTCCGCGCCGCCGCAGGCTCTCGATCGAGGCGGCGCAGGTGGCGTGGCTGCCCAGGGTGTCGAGCGACAGGTGGGCCCCGCCGTCGGTCGCGTCGCGAACGGCCGCGGCCACCGCACCGGGGCCGGCGAGGGCACGCGCGTCCAGACAGACGGTGGCACCGCAGCGTCGGGCGAGTTCCAGCGCGCCGGGGGCGATGTCGACGGCCACCACCTGCGCACCGCACGCCGCCGCGATCATCACCGCGGACAGTCCCACGCCGCCGCAGCCGTGCACCGCCACCCACTCGCCCGCGGCGACTCGCCCCTGGCCGACCACCGCCCGGAACGCCGTGGCGAACCGGCAGCCGAGGGCCGCCGCAGCCGGGTAGCCCAGCTCGTCGGGGAGCCGGACCAGGTTGACGTATCGGCGTTCCGCACCGCCACGTACTCGGCAAACGAGCCCCAGTGGGTGAAGCCGGGCTGCGTCTGCCGCTCGCACACCTGCTGGTCCCCGGCGAGGCAGGCCGGGCACTGCCCGCACGCGCAGACGAAGGGCACGGTGACCCGGTCGCCGGGTCGCCAGCCGGGTACGCCGGCGCCGACCGCCGTGACGACCCCGGCGTACTCGTGGCCTGGGACGTGGGGCAGGCGGATGTCGGGATCATGCCCCTGCCACCCGTGCCAGTCGCTGCGGCACAGCCCGGTCGCCTCGACCCGGATCACCGCGCCACCGGGCGGCGGCACCGGATCCGGGACGTCGCGGACCTCGGGTCGGACACCGAACTCGTCGAAGATCACCGCACGCATGCGCCGCATCCTCACACGGCGTGGACGGGCGGCCAACCGTGGGCCGGGGGTCAGCGCCAGGCGACGCCGCGGGAGATGATGGCAGGGTGACGGCCAACGACCCCCCGGGTGACATCATCGAGATCGGCGGGCCGGTCCGCGACGACCGCCCCCGGCGCCCCTGGCGGAAGTGGCTGCCGCTGGTGCTCGTCGCCGGCGTCGGGCTGGCCGTCTATGCGCGCACCGGCGCCGACAGCCGGGCGGATCGGCCACCGGCGACCCCGTCACCGTCCGCGACCAGCGCCGCCGCATCGCCGAGCGGGGCCACCCCCAGGCCGGCCGCCCCAGCGGTCACCGAGCTCGGCCACCCCCTGCTCGGGATCGACGCCGGCTGGCAGCTGTACGGACGGGGGCCGGAATCGGTGGTCCGCGTCGAGTTCGCCCGCGGCCGGGTGACCACCACCCCCGTGCCGATGCTGCGCAGCACCGGCCCGGTCAACTTCCTGGTCGGCCCCGACCGGGTGGTCGTCCGGCCGTTGGACGCGGTGCCCGGCTACGTGGTGCCGGACGGGGGACCCGCGGCCGAAGCGAAAGACGAGTTCAGCCGCAGTGGCGCGGCGCTGCCCGGTCCGGATCCGACCTCGGTGTGGGTGAGCGAGGAAGAGGCCGGGCGGATGCTCCTGGTCCGCTTCGACGGCCGGCGCACCGGGCAGGCGCTCGTGCTCCCTCGGAGCATGCAGGGCTTCGCCGAGCCGGACGGTGCCGGGTACCCGCTCGTCGGCGCGACCGGCGGGGTCTACTCGCTGCGCCCCGCCGGTGTCCGGCGGATCACCACCGGCGAGGTGCTCGCCGTCGGCCCGAGACACTGGCTGGCCCGGGAGTGCGACGAGCGCCTGCGCTGCGCCGCCGTCCTGATCGAGCAGCGCACCGGGGCCCGACGTGCGGTGCCGCTGCGGCTGCCGGAGAACGAGGTCAGCCGTGGGCTGATCTCGCCGGACGGGACAAGGGCCGCCATCTGGGTGACCTCGTCGGGCGCATTGCCCCGGGTCCATCTGCTCGACCTGCGCTCCGGCGGGAACGTCCCGGTGGAGCTGGCGGTGGATGCTGGGTTCCTCCCGCAGGGAATGGTCTGGTCGCCGGACAGCCAGTGGCTGTTCGTCGCCGACACGGTCGGCCAGCTGCATGCCGTCGAGGTGGCGAGCGCCCGGCTGCGGGAACTCGGCGTCGGGTTGCCGCAGCTCGACCAGCTTGCGGTGCGGGCCGGATAGCCACCTCCGGCCCGCGGCCCGACGCCTACTGTTGCGAGGCGATCTGGATCAGGTTGCCGCAGGTGTCGTCGAACACGGCGGTGGTCACCGGGCCCATGGCCGTCGGCTCCTGGGTGAAGACGACGCCCTTCTCCCGCAGCCGGTCATACTCCTTGTGCACGTCGTCCACGGCGAACGACGTGTACGGGATGCCGTCGGCGACCAGCGCCGCCTTGAACGGCTTCGCCGCCGGGTGGGCGTCCGGCTCGAGCACCAGCTCGGTGCCGTCCGGCTGGTCGGGCGAGACGACGGTGAGCCAGCTGACCGCGCCCATCGGGATTTCGGTCTTCTTCACGAACCCCAGCACCTCGGTGTAGAACCGCAGCGCCTTCCGCTGGTCGTCGACGAGCACGCTGGTCAGGTTGATCCTCACGAGGACTCCTTCGTCCGGCGGTTGAGCCACCGCTCGACGATCTGTTCGAGCGGGGCGGGATTGATGGAATGGAACTTGTAACGCCCGTCGCGGCGTGACACCACCAGCCCGGCGGCCTCCAGCAGCTCGAGGTGCTGCGAGATCGCCTGCCGCGAGGAGGTGATCTGGTGCCGCATGGTCAGCCGGGAGCAGATCTCGAACAGGGTCTGGTCGTCGCGTTCGGTCAGCTCGTCGAGGATCTTGCGGCGGGTCGGGTCGGCGATCGCTCTGAACACGTCACCGTCTTTCACCGTGCCGAGTATATGCAAGCAGTCACTTGCCTATCAAGTCGCCGGCCCGGTACGCCCACCGGGCACGAGTCAGGAGGGATGGTCCCGGGACGGCTGCGGCCGCCGATCGACGGGCCTCTGGGGCGCTACCGGTTCGTGCGGGAAGTCCCGCCCGCCGCTCCACAGGGCCGGCACGGCGTCGAGGTTGCGGGCCAACGCGTAGCCGATGCTCTCGTAGTTGACCCGCCAACCGCGAAAGTGCGGCCAGGACTCCTCCGCCGAACGTTCCGTGACGAAGCCCGCCTTCTGCACGTGCGCCACGGCCTCGGCGTACTCCTCGAACGTCAGCCGGAGCGGACCGTCGGGGTCGGGGTCGGGGTCGAACGGGATGCGGACCACCCGAGCGATCTCGCGCAGCGCGGTGAACCCCGACCGCAGCATCAGCCGCGCGGCGGGGACGACCGCCGCGGACGGGGCAAGGGAGATGTGCATGGCGGCGGCGTCCATCACCGCGATCAGGGCGACCACCCAGCCGCGGTACGGGCGCGGCGAACGGAACGACAGCAGCACCGGGTAGTTGCTGTGTGTCTCGCCGATGTCGGCGGCCAGCCGCTCCCAGTCCTCGTACAGGCCGCGCAGCTCGTCGACGGTGCCGACGAGGGCCTGCCGGGCCAGCAGCTCGGGTCCCCAGGCGGGCTGCGAGGCGCGGGACTGGAGTAGGGTGACCTCCTGCTCCCGGCGGTTGAACGCGCCGTACAACGTCGGCAGGTAGGCGATCTGCAGCGCGATGACCACCGGTCCGCTCGCCGCGGCGATGAAGTCCAGCGGGTTGAGCGTGGACCGTTTGCCGGACGCGAAGCCGAGGGTGAACAGACTGGATCCGGCCTCCCGGAACGAGTCCGGCCACGAGATCCCGGACACCGCGTGCATGAGCAGCCCGTACGCGACCAGCAGCCCGGCCAGCCAGGACCACAGCATCGCGATCAGCACCGCCGGTGCGAGCCAGGCGAGGAACCGGTCGCGCACCTCGTAGCTGTGGAAGGGGGCCGACGTGCGGCGCAGCACCCATCGCATCGACCGCCACAGCACCCGCACCAACGCGGACCCCAACCCGCGGGGCACCACCAGACTGCCCAGGATGCTGCTCGCGACGAGGACCAGGACGGCCAGCCCGGCGATCCCCGCGAACCACCGCATCAGGTCCATCCGTGCCCCCGTCCGGGCGCAGGCGCGGCGGCGCACGTCCGCCAGGCTGCCACCGAGCCCACGTCACACCACCGTTCCCTCCACCGGCGCAGCCTCCTGTGGGGTTCAACGTCCGCGCGCACGGCGCGGCTACCGCGGCGCACCGCAGGAATCCGGCCCGGCACCCGTCACGCCCCCGGCACGAGATGGAGTTGCTGGGCGAGGAAGAGCAGGCTGACGGCGGCCACCAACGCGGCGACCGCCCACCCCGCGACCCGCAGGCTCAGGTGGATCGGGGTGGCGCCGATCAGCCTGGGGTTTCCGGCGGCCAGGACGAGCAGGACCAGCCCCAACGGGGTGGCGATGCCGCCGATCAGGCTCGCCAGGAACAGCAGCCGGATCGGACCTATCCCGGTGCTGGCCAGGGCGACGCCGGCCAAGGTCTGGGCGACGACCACCGCGTAGAACCGGGGCGCCTGGCGGGGAGTGCGGCTCAACCCTCGCGGCCAGCCGAAGGCGCTGGCGGTGACGTACCCGCCGCTGGCCATGATCACCGGTACCGCGATGATCGCCGAGGCGAGCAACCCCAACGAGAACAGGACGCCGGCCAGCGGCCCCGCCAGGGGACGCAGCGCCTGGGCGGCCTGCTCGGCGGTCTCGACCTGCTGGTGGTGCGCGCCGAGCGTGGCGCCGCTGGCGACCAGGATGCACCAGAAGATCACCGCGGCCAGGCCGCCGCCGACCTGCGCGTCGAACTCGCGGAACCGGAGCTGTTCTCGGGCCCGCGGTTCCTCGATCTGTTCCACCGTCTGCCACACGTACATGTAGCTCGTCAGGGTGGTGCCGAGGATCGCCAGCGCCCCCGCGAGATGGGCCTCGGTGAAGGGGATGGACGGGACCAGACTGCCCCGGGCCACCGCGAGCCAGTCCGGGTGAGCCAGCACCGCCGCCGCGCCGTACGCGAGCAGGCCCAGCATCACCACCTTGAGGACCCGCTCGACCTCGTCGTACTTGCCGAGCAGCAGCAGGGCGAGGACCCCTGCGGCGAAGGCCGGCGCCAGCCAGCGGGACTCCACCCCGACCAGCAGGCCGATCGCCGCCGCCCCGGCGGCGACGTCGGCGGCAATCGTCACGACGTTGACCCCCAGGATCGAGACCAACAACAGGATGCTCAGCACCCGGCCGTAGCCGTCGCGGACCGCCCGTTGCAGATCCCGCCCCGATAGCACGCCCACCCGGGTGGCGAGCACCTGCACCACCACCAGCGCCGGCATCATCAGCAGGGTCAGCCAGGCCAGCCCGAACATGGTGGTCGCCCCGACCACGACCAACGCCGCCACCGTGGTCGGATCCGTGTCCGCGGCCCCCGACACCAGGCCCGGGCCCAGCGACCGCAACCTGGACCCGGCGGCGGTCGCCGCCGCCCGGCGCGCCCGGCCACCCCGGCTTCGGACACCCCGGCGATCACCCATCCGTCAAATCTGGCAGCGCGGCGGCGCGCCCGTGCCGAAGTTCGCGAAAGCCCTGGGCCGGTCCGGTGGGCGTGGGGCGGTGCGCAACGGGTAAGCGGGTACCCGCGAGCGGGCGACGGGACGGCGGGTGCCGGTGGGGACGACCGAGGTGCGGGTACCGGGCGTCGGGGGACCCAGCGCGGAGGGGATCCTCGACCGGCCGATCGTGACCCGGGTCGCCGGCGACGAGAACGCCGGTTTCTTCCGTCCGAAGGCGGGCTACGGCGATCCGAGCGGACCGGGCGGGGCGCTCATCGAGGCGTACCGCTGGGGCGGCCTGACCGGCGGGCGGGTCGCCCGCTCCATCTCCCTGGTGCTGCTGCTGCCGTTCATGCTGAGCAACATCGCGATCTGGATGCTCCCACCCGCACCGGCCGGGTCCGTCGCCGATCTGCCGGCTGCTCGCCGCCACGCTGACCGCGATGTACGTGCTGGCGGTCGTCGGCGTGGCGCTCGACCTCGTCGCCTGGCAGTGCGCCACCTACCAGCACTGCGCCGCGGACCGCCGGACGATCTCGTGGCTGTCCGACCTGCAGCCCGCGCAGCGGCTCGCGCTGTCCGCCCTGGTGCCGATCGCCGCCGTGGCGATCCGTCTCGTGGCTCGGGGCGCGATCGTGGCGGCTGCCCGAGGACGCCTCGGCGACCACGGTGCCGGGCGGGTGCGGCGCCCTGCGCCTCGACGTCCCCGACTTCTGGGACAACTGGGCCCTCCTGCGCCGGCTGCGGGCGCTGCACGTGACGATCGCGTTCGGCACCATCGACGTCGTCCTACTGGGGGCGATCGCCCCGCACGACAACCGGATCGTCGGCTACGCCCTGCTCGCCCTGGCCACCATGGTGCTCGTCGCCGCGGCGGCGCTGCTCTGCGGCCCGGCCCGGCCACCCCACGGACGGACCGATCGGCAGGCTCATCCAGGCGTACGCGCAGCGATGCTGGTGGTCACCGCGCTGGCGGTCGGCTACGCCGCCGTGCCCCGGTCCGGGTGGGCCACCGGGACCGAACTGCCCGGCTACGCCGCTCTGGTCGGCTGGCTCTACGTGGCTCAGGCGGCCCTGATGCTGATCCTCGCCGCGGTGGTCCTGGGCCAGCGGAGCCGGAAGCGTGTTCCCGCCTACCTGGGCGGGCTGGGCGCCCCCGTCGTCGCCGCCTTCGCCATCGGTCTCGGGGTGGCCTACTCGTCCGCCGTCCTCTACGCGGCCTCGTACTCCCTCGACCGGAACCTGAACCCCACCCCCCGCCGACTGTTGCCCGGCGGCGTCCCGCCACTGCTGCCGCCGGTGGTGTATCGCTGGGCCGCGCTGGGCTTCTTCGTGGCCGTCCTGGTGACCGCCTTCGCCGCCCTCCTGCGCAGCCGGCTGACGCTGCGTCGACGGCGCCAGGGCGCGATGGAGATCCTGCGCCGTGATTTCCCGGACGCCCCGCCGGAGCCGCAGCCACGGGTCCGCGCGGTGCGCGACGTCATCGCCCGAGCGCAGCAGA
Organism: Micromonospora sp. CB01531; assembly: GCF_001905095.1. GTDB lineage: Bacteria > Actinomycetota > Actinomycetes > Mycobacteriales > Micromonosporaceae > Micromonospora. Next base: position 91,302 of record NZ_LWLS01000063.1, on the reverse strand, counting down.
CCGACCGGAGTTGGCCGCTGCCCGCCGCGTACGCCGTGATCTTCGTGCTGATCCTCGGCTCCGCCGGGCTCTCCCTGGCGAGCATCGAGCCCAGAGAGCTGGGCCTGCGCATCGGTGGTGAGTCGCTGGCCCGGTCTGCGGTGTACCTCAGCCACCTCGGCACCAACCTGACCGGGCTCTTCGCCGTCGCCATGGCGGTCGCCGCGCCGTACACCCACCGGTTGAGGGCGGTTCGCATCGTGGGGGTGTTGTGGGATCTGGCCACGTTCTGGCCCCGCACCACGCACCCGCTGGCCCCGCCCTGCTACAGCGAACGGGCGGTGCCGGAGTTCACCCGACGGATCCGGTACCTCACCCGGCACCACGACGCTGTGGTGCTGTCCGGGCACAGCCACGGCGCGCTGCTGGCCGCCGCCGTGGTGCTGCAACTGGAGCCGGCGTGCCTCGACCGGGTCGCGTTGCTGACCGACGCCAATCCGTTGCGCCGCCTCTACAGCGTGGTGTTCCCCGCGTACCTCGGCCCCGGGACGCTGCACGACATCGGCGACCGGGTGCGGTGGCGCTGGCGGAACCTGTGGCGGGACACCGACTGGATCGGCGGCTGGGTCTTCTCCCCGGAACCGGCCGCACCGGCGGCGGGTGAACCGGCGGCACGGGAAGCCGCGGCCCGCCTCGTGGATCAGCGGGTGCGCGACCCGCACGGCCTGCTGACCCCACCGGGGGACACCGTGCCGCCACCGGTGCACGGACACACGTTCGACCCGAACGACGAGGATTACCAGCACGCGGTACGCGACCTGGTCACCCGGCTGCGGACGCGGTGACCCCGTGGCTCAACGGGCCGCGGAGATCAGGGCCAGACCGGTCTCCGGATCCACCCGTTTCGCCAACTCCGGCGCCACCTCCGAGATGATGACCTCGAGCGTCGGCCACACCCGGCCGCGCAGCAGGTGCCCACCGACCGTACTGCCGTCGGCCCGTCCCAGCACCGCGTGCACGTGCAGCGCGGGCTCGCCGTCCTTGGCGGCGACGTCGCCGAGCAGCGAGAGCACCTCGACCTGCTCCGCGACCGGGATGCGGCGGTAGTCACCGGCGTTGCGGTCGAACCAGCCGACCTCGGCGTCGGCGAACCCGCCCACCGCGGACACCCGCGCGGCGAGCAGCCCGTGCTCCCGCAGCGCCGCGCCGATGGTGGTGACCGCCTCCTCCTCCTTGTCGCAGACCACCACCAGCACCCGTCCGGTCTGGTGGCGTACCTCCCGCAGTCTCATTCGCGAATCTCCCTGTGCGGACCAGCTCCTGGTCTCCGGTCATCCGGCGGCAGGTGCGCCGCGGTCCCGTCCGGCAGAGTCCTTTCCCGAAGCGTAGGCAACGGGCATCTCCTCCGGTGGCGGTAAGACCGAGCGACCCTGGACGACCCGTGCCCGCCGCGGCTGGTGGCGTGAACGGCGCGGTCGCGGGAAGAAGCCGGCCAGCGGGCGGCCGGGTCGCCGTCGACGGGAGACCCGCGGCGTCACAGGTTGAGCGGCCTCGGGTCGGTGGCCAGCTCCCGGAACCGCTTCCGGGGGTCGGGTACCAGTCGCCGGGCGGACAGGTCGATCAGCCCACCCACCCCGGTCAGTCTCGCCACCGGGGTGCCGTCGACGCGGGTGTAGTCCTGGTCGAGGTGGAAGGTCTTCCCCTCGCCCCAACGGAAACCGCAGGACACGTCGACCTCGTCCCCGCCCCGCAGCTCCCGCAGGTAGCGCACGGTGACCTCCAGGGCGACCGGTCCCACCCCGCTGGCGAGGAGCCGGTCCTGCGAGATGCCGGCGGCCCGTAGGCACTCCCACCGGGCGTGCTCGGCGTACTGCAGGTAGACGGCCTGGTTCAGGTGGCCCTGGGTGTCGAGCTCGTAACCGCGGGCGGTGATGCGTACCCGGAACGGATCTCCCATGCCCGCGAGCGTAGCCAGATTCGGCGACATCGGCCGGCGCGGCGGTGTGGTTCGCCTACGGTTCGGAACCGACCCGGTCACGCCCCGATCGTCCGGCGGGCTGACCGGCTGACCGGCGCACAGCCTTGCGCCACCGCCCGGCCGCCAGGGCCAGGACGATCAGTACGACGGCGGCGCTGAGGCCCAGGACGACCGGCAGCGAGAACGCCGACAGGATCCCGGTGCGGCCCTGCCGCTCGCTCTTGCCGGCGACCAGCGGATGGTCGTCCTTCTTCTCGTCTGGGGTGACCAGGCGGCCGACGGACGCGTCGGGGGAGAGGGCGAAGCCCCAGTCGAGCAGCGCCGCCGCTTCGCCCAGACTCCCCAGCGGTGCGGTCTCCGCGCCGAGCAGGGTCACCGCGAGCCGCCGGCCGTTGCGTTCGGCCACACCCACGTACGTCTGCCGGGCCAGGTCGGTGAAGCCCGTCTTCCCGCCGAGCGTCCCGGGGTAGTGGTCCAGCAGGGTGTTGTCGTGGGTGATGGCGAAGCCCTCGGTTCCCGCCTCGGCCGGAATCTGCGCCACCCGGGTGGCGATGTACCGGCGGAAGTCCTCACGGGCGTAGGTGGCCCGCGCGATCAGCGCCAGGTCGTACGCGCTGGTGTACTGACCGGGGCCGTCCAGGCCGGAGGGGGTCGCCGCGTGGGTCTGGTTCGCTTGCAGCCGGTGCGCCTCGTCGTTCATCGCCTGTACGCCGCCCGGCCGGCCGGCGGGGCCGCCGCCCACGCGGGCCAGCACGTTGGCCGCGTCGTTTCCCGACCTGAGGAGCAGTCCGAGCCACAGACTCTCGACCGAGTAACGGCCGCCCGGGACCACCCCCATCAGGGAACTGGCCGGATCGAGATCCTGCAGATCCGCCCGGGTCACCTCCACGATCTGGGTCGGGTCCAGGCGCGGCATCAGGGCCGCGGCCAGCAGCATCTTCTGCACGCTGGCCGGCGTGCGGCGCTCGTGCGGGCCGCAGCCACCCAGCACCGCGCCGGTGTTCAGGTCGGCCACGAGCCACGAGGTGGCGGTCACCGCCGGTGCCATCGGAGCACCTGCGGGAATGGCTAGACCCGTCGTGGCCAGCGAATCTCCACCGATCGACTGATCGTCGGGACCGACCGGTGGCGGAGCCGGTGCGGCGGGCGGCGGCACCGGCGGCTTCACCGCCGGGCAGGGCACGTACGGTGCGGCTTCGGCCCGCCCCGGTGACCCGACCACCACGGTGGGCGCGGCCAGGAAGGCGCTGAACGCGACGGCGGCAATGCGAAAGATGGTCACGTCAATGCACCGTAATCGCCGACCAGGCGGGCCCGGTCGGGTTGCCGAAACTGGTCCCGGGAGCGGCGAGAATCCGGGCATCGGGGTGGCCGCCCACCTTCGGGTTATCTTGTCCACATTCGTGAAGCTTTCTCCTGAAGGTCCGGTTTCGTGGCAGTCTAAAGCACAGTGGCGTCGGGGGTGGATGCGCCGAGCCGCCCGATGATCGGTGTGTTCCTGACGAAACCGGCGCACGGCGACCGAGTCGGAGCCGATCCGGATCACCGGGAATCGGGTGCGGCTTCCGGACCGAGGTCGCGCAAGCGGAAACGCCGGGCGTAGCGGGTCGGGACGGGATGGGCGAGCAGCGTTTCGCTCTTTCTGTCGGAATGCGTCGCGAACCGAAAGTGTCCGGCCCATTTCTGCCGGTTGGTGAAACCACGGGAGATGTTTCCGTGAGCCTGATCCAAGCAGTCTGCCGAAATCGCGCATATGGCTTCGCGTCCCAGTGAGAATGTGGGCGGAGGGAAAGCCATGAACGGGGGGACAATATGGAGCTGAGGCGGCGATTGAGGCTGCTGTCGGTGACCATCGCGGCCACACCGCTGGTCCTCGTCGGGTGCACCGCCGACCGCTTGCCGGGTGCCAAGCAGGCGGCACCACCGCAGCTGACGGTGACGCCCGGCGACCAGGCGCGGGACGTGCCGGTCAGCGCCGAGGTGGGGACCGCCGTCAAGGACGGGAAGATCACCGGCGTGCGGTTGACCGATGACAAGGGCGCGCAGGTGCCGGCCGAGCCGCGGGAGGACGGGTCGAGCTGGGTGCCGACGCGGCCGTTGCAGAATTCGCGGACGTACACGGCGGAGGTGACCGCGACCGGTGAAAAGGGGCGGACGACCACGCAGAAGACGACGTTCACGACGATGGCCAAATCGACCAGAACGGCAGTCACAAGTGTCCTGAATTTCACCGGGGATCAGACGTACGGGACGGCCATGCCGGTAGTCGTCACGTTCGACCCGGCAATTCCGAAAGAGGCCAGGGCGGACGTGCAGCGGCGATTGTTCGTGAAGACGGATCCGCCGCAGCCGGGTACCTGGTCGTGGCTGGCCGACGGCAAGCAGGTCGAGTACCGGGCGCCGGACTTCTGGAAGCCGGGCACCAAGATCAGCGTGCGGAGTGCGCTGGAGGGCCTGCCGATCGGCAAGGACGCCATCGGGGACGCGGACCGTTCGGGGAGTTCGAAGATCGGCCGGCAGGTCTCGCTCGACATCGACAACGCCAGCAAGCAGATGTCGGTCTACGAGGACGGCAAACTGCTGCGGAAGGTCCCGGTCAGTCTCGGCAAGTCCAGCACGCCCACCTCGAGCGGCAACATGGTGATCATGGAGAAGTTCGAGTACACGACGTTCAACACGATGGGTGACCCGAACGGCGGTTACATCGTCGACGTCGAGGACGCGCAGCGGCTCACCAACGGCGGCGAGTTCATCCACGCCGCGCCATGGTCGGAGGGGGACCAGGGCTATACCAACGTCTCGCACGGCTGCACCAACGTCTCCAACGCCAACGCCGACTGGCTGATGCGGATCACGCAGGTCGGTGACCTGGTGACGGTCAAGGGCACCGAGGTGACGCTGGATCAGGGCAACGGCTGGACCGCCTGGAACGTCGGCTGGGACGAGTTCGCCAAGGGCAGCGCGCTGCCCGTACCGGCCGGGTTGAAGCCGACGGTCAGTGCCACGCCGCATCCGGGCGTGGTGGCCGGCGGGTCGGCGCCCGCCCCCGCCCGCTCCAACAGCGGCGGCTGATCGGGGCGTACACCTTTCGCACGATGGCACCGCGACCCGCGGCCGGAGCATCCGGCCGCGGGTCGCGGCGCTTGCTGTGGGTCGCCGAGAACCGGGCAATCCTCCGTATTTCTGCAGTAAGTGTGTTTAGCTGCCACAGAAGGGATGCCCTGCGTCGGGGAGGGTTTGGCATGCACGGACGTGAGCTGCGCGGTCTGCTGCATCCGTTCCTCCTGCTCCTGATCCTCGAACGGCCCGGTCACGGGTACGACCTGATCGACCGGCTCCGTGCCATGGGGATGCCCGATGTGGAACCCGGCCACGTCTACCGGGTGCTGCGCGGCCTGGAGCGCGACCGGTCGGTGATCTCCGTGTGGGAGACGACCGGGGCCGGACCGGCGCGCCGGTGCTACGAACTCACCGCGAAGGGCCGCCACGATCTCCGGTCTTGGACGGTCCGACTGGCGCAGCTCGACCAGGTCATCGGTGCCTGCCTGCGACGCGCGGCGGGTGCCTTCGAGGGGACGCGGGCCGGCCACCCTGAGCGGTACGCCGCCGCCCGCCACTGAACGGAGGAGCATGGAGTCGCCCGTGATACCGGCAGTTGACCGCGCGTTCGCCCGCCGGGTGGCGCCCGGGCAGGCGCTCGCCGATGACGCGGGGCGGATCGCGCGGGCCTGCTACGACATGGCCCTACGCTTCCACCGGGGCGGGAAGCTGATCGTCTTCGGCAACGGCGGGCCGGCGACCGACGCCCAGCATGTCGTGGTGGAGTTCGTCCACCCGGTCATCGTGGGCAAGCGGGCACTGCCGGCGATCTCGCTGACCAACGACGCCGCCACCCTCACCGGGATCGCCCGCGCCGAGGGCTTCGACGAGGTGTTCGCGGCCCAGCTGCGCCTGCTCGCCGCCCCGCAGGACATCGCGCTCGGCCTGTCCGTCGACGGTCGCTGCGCCAACGTGCGGCGCGGCCTGGTGACGGCCCGCGACCTCGGCCTGCTCACCGTCGGGCTGGTCGGCGGCGACGGCGGCGACCTCGCCCGGGACGCCGTCGCCGACCACGTCGTGGTCGCCCGCTCCGACGACCCGTGCATCGTGAAGGAGGTGCACGTGACGACCTACCACATCCTGTGGGAGCTGGTGCACGTGTTCTTCGAGCAGCCCGGACTGCTGGCACCGGAGCTGGTCCGGTGACCGCGCACCCACCGCCGGCGCCAGCCGTACCGGCGTGCCACGGCGACGTGTGCATCACCTGTTCCGACGTGGCCGTTGCCGTCCGGGTACGGGAACTGCTGGCCGACGGCCTGGCCGTGGTCGACACGGACGCCGGCCCGGAGGAGGTCAGTGTGGCCCTGGTCGAGGCGGGACCGGGCGACGTGGTGCTCGTACATGCCAAGGAGGCCATCGCCGTGGTGGAGAGGCGCCCATGAGCGAGCGTCAGCGAGCGAATCATCGGCACAGTGCGGTGGTGCCTCATGGCGGCACGGAGCGCAGCGGAGTGCCGTCATGAGCGAGCGTCAGCGAGCGAGTCGTCAGCACAGTGCGGTGGTGCCTCATGGCGGCATGGAGCGCAGTGGAGTGCCGTCATGAGCGCGGGGGTGGAGGGTGCGATCGGGTCGCTCTATCCGTTCCTCGACACCCGGCCGACCGACGTGGACGCGGTGCTGGCCGCGGTGGCGAGGTCCACCGCCGAGAAGGCGGCGGAGATCGTCGCCCTCCGCGACTCCCTGGTCGCCGAGCACGGGCAGCGGCTGGTCGACTGCGCCGGCCGGTGCGCCGACGCCTTCCGTGCCGGCGGCACGCTGTTCGCGTTGGGCAACGGCGGCAGCAGCACCGACGCGCAGGACCTCGCGCAGTTGTTCCTGCACCCGCCGACGGCCGCCCGCCCGTTGCCGGCGATCTCGCTGACCCACGACGTCGCACTGATCACCGCACTCTCCAACGACGTCGGGTTCGAGGTGGTCTTCGCCCGCCAGGTGGCGGCGTTCGGCCGCGCCGGGGACATCGTGGTGGGGCTGTCCACGAGCGGCGGGTCGACCAACGTCCTGCGGGCGTTCGAGGAGGCGGCCCGGCGCGGCATGCTCACCATCGGCATCGCCGGGTACGACGGCGGCCGGATGGCGGAATCCGAATTCGTCGACCACCTGTTCGTGGTGCCGTCGCCTTCGGTGCACCGGGTCCAGGAGGCGCAGACGACGGTCTACCACGTGCTCTGGGAACTCACCCAGCAGGCGTTGGCCGACGACCGCTGATCCGGAACCATGGAACTGACCAGTGTGCGGCGGGTGCACGTCCGCGTCGAGGGCATCGTGCAGGGCGTCGGCTTCCGGCCGTTCGTGCACGCGCTGGCCACCGAGTACGACCTGGCCGGGTTCGTCGGCAACGACACCGCCGGCGTCTTCGTCGAGGTCGAAGGCGACGGGGACCGGCTGGCCGACTTCGTGGCCGACCTCAGCCGCCGCGCGCCGACCCTCGCCCAGGTCGAACGGCTCACCACCGAGCCGGTCCCGCCGACCGGCCAGCCCGGCTTCACCATCGTCACCAGTGTCACCGGCACCGGCCGGGAAGCCCTGATCTCCCCCGACACCGCCACCTGCCCGGACTGCCTCGCCGAGCTGTCCGACCCGGCGGACCGGCGCCACCGCTACCCGTTCACGAACTGCACCAACTGCGGCCCGCGGTTCACCATCGTCGAGGACGTCCCGTACGACCGCCGCACCACCACGATGGCCGAGTTCCCGCTCTGCGCCGACTGCGCCGTCGAGTACGCGGACCCCGGCAACCGCCGCTTCCACGCCGAGCCGGTGTGCTGCCCCGCCTGCGGTCCAGCCCTCCGGCTCGTCGACGCCGACGGCGCCCCGGTCTCCGGCGACCCCGTGGACACCGTCGTCCGGTGGCTGGGGGACGGCCGGATCGTCGCCGTCAAGGGCCTCGGCGGCTACCACCTGGCCGCAAGGGCCGACGACGAGCGGGTCGTCTCGACGCTGCGCGCCCGCAAGCACCGCGAGGAGAAACCGTTCGCGGTGATGGCCGCCGACCTGCGGGCGGCGCGCGCCCTGGTCGACGTGGCGCCGGCGGCCGTGCCGGTGCTCACCGGGGCCCGCCGTCCCGTGGTGCTGCTGCCCCGCCGCGCCGACGCCCCGGTCGCCGCGTCGGTGGCGCCGGGCAACCGCGACCTGGGCGTGATGCTGCCGTACACGCCGCTGCACCAGCTGCTGCTCGGCCGGCTCGGCATGCCGATCGTGCTGACCAGCGGCAACGTCTCCGACGAGCCGATCGCGCACCGCGACGACGACGCCCGCCGGCGGCTGGCCCCGATCGTCGACGCCTTCCTCACCCACGACCGGCGGATCCACGTCCGCGCCGACGACTCGGTGGTACGCGTGTTCCGGGGCCGCGAGCTGGCGGTGCGGCGGTCCCGTGGTTACGTGCCCGCGCCGATCACCCTGCCCTGGCGGTTCGACCGGCCGGTGCTGGCCTGTGGCGCGGAGCTCAAGAACACCTTCTGCGTGGCCAAGGGGCGGCGCGCGTTCGTGTCGCACCACATCGGCGACCTGGCGAACTACGAGACGTTGCGGGCGTTCACCGACGGGATCGCGCACTTCACCCGGCTCTTCGACGTCCGGCCGGAGGTCGTCGCCCACGACCTGCATCCCGAGTACCTGTCCACCAAGTACGCGCTGCAGCGCAACGACGTCGAGCTGCTCGGCGTCCAGCACCACCACGCCCACATCGCGTCCTGCCTGGCCGACAACGGAGAACCCGGACCAGTGATCGGCGTTGCCTTCGACGGTCTTGGCTACGGCCCGGACGGCACCCTCTGGGGCGGGGAGCTGCTCGTCGCGGACCTGACCGGCTTCGACCGGGTCGGCCACCTGGCCACGGTCCCCATGCCCGGAGGCACCGCTGCGGTGCACGAGCCATGGCGGATGGCCGCGGCCCATCTCCACGAGATCTACGGCGACGCCGTGCCCGACCTGGCCGTGCGGCGCCGGCACGAGCGGCACTGGCCCACCGTGGTCACGTTGGGGCGCACCGGGACGAACTCGCCGCGCACCTCCAGCGCCGGCCGGCTGTTCGACGCCGTCGCGGCGATCCTCGGCCTGCACGACCGGGTCACGTACGAGGGGCAGGCGGCGATCGCCCTGGAGCAGCGGGCCGATCCCGACGAGCGGGGCGGCTACCCGGTCGCGGCGACCGGCCCGGTGCCGCTTCTCGATGCCGGCCGCGATCTGGTCCGGTACGTGGTCGACGACCTGCTCGCCGGGGTGGACCCCGGCCGGATCGCCGCCCGTTTCCACCACGGCCTGGCCGACGCCGTGGTCGCGGCGGCCGGAGCCGTCCGGGAGCGCACCGGCCTGGCCACGGTCGCGCTCTCCGGTGGGGTCTTCCAGAACGTGCTGCTGCTCGACCGCGTGGTGGGCGGGCTGGAGCGCGACGGATTCCGGGTGCTCGTGCACTCCCGGGTGCCGCCCAACGACGGTGGGATCTCGCTCGGACAGGCCGCGGTGGCCGCGGCCCGGGCCGTGCCGGCCACCTGACCTCACGCCGCAGCCACCTGTGCCCGCGGCCGGCCCTGAGCCGCGGGCACAGGCGCACGCGGCGTGGATCGTGCCGCCGGCGACCGCGGTCAGCAGATCCGCGGGAGCGGATCCCCGACCAGCATGTCGACCACCCGGGTGCCGCCGAACGCCGTGTGGAGCAGCACCATCCCGGGTGGGTCGGCGGTGATCCGGCCGATGACCGCCGCGCCGTCGCCGAGCGGGTGGCCGCGCAGCGCCGCCACCGCGGCCTCCACCTGCGCGCCGTCCACCACGGCCACCAGGCGCCCCTCGCAGGCCACGTAGAGCGGGTCGATGCCGAGCAGTTCGCAGGCGCCGGTCACGGCGGGACGTACCGGCACCGCGGCCTCGTCGACGACGACGGCGACCCGGGCCGCCTGCGCCACCTCGTTGAGGATGGTCGCGACGCCGCCCCGAGTGGCGTCGCGCAGCAGCCGCACCCCGGGCGCCGCGTCCAGCAGCGCGGCCACCAGACCGGGTAGCGCCGCGGTGTCCGAGGTCAGGTCGGCGGCGATGTCCAACTCGCCGCGGGCGAGCATGATGGTCACCCCGTGGTCGCCGATCGGCCCGGAGACGACGACCGCGTCACCGGGGCGGACCTGCGCGGTGCCGAGCGTCACCGGCCGCTCCAGCACACCCACGCCGGCGGTGTTGACGTAACAGCCGTCGGCCTTGCCCCGCTGCACCACCTTCGTGTCGCCGGTGACCACCTGGACCCCGGCGCGCTCCGCCGCGGCAGCCATGGAGGCGACGATCCGCCGCAGGTCGGCGACGGGAAAGCCCTCCTCCAGGATGAACCCGGCCGACAGGTACAGCGGCCGGGCGCCGCTGACCGCGAGGTCGTTCACCGTGCCGTTGACGGCGAGATCGCCGATGTCGCCGCCGGGGAAGAACAGCGGCGACACCACGTACGAGTCGGTGGTGAAGGCCAGCCGGCCGGTGCCCACGGAGAGCACGGCGGCATCGTCGAGCGCCTCCAGCGTCGGGTTGCGGAACGCCTCCACGAACAGCCCTTCGACCAGGCTGTGCGTCGCCTTCCCACCCGCGCCGTGCGCGAGCGTCAGTCGGCTCTCCCGGATTCTCGGCGCGCGTTGGCGGGCCCGCTCGATGCGCTGGAGCACCTGCTGCTCCGGCGACAGCCGCCCCGACCGGTGACCGGTCGTCGCCTCGGCCTCGGCCACCGCGCGTTCGGCCCAGCCGGCGGTGCGTTCGGTCGTCATACCGCGCTCGCCTCCGTCAGCCGCTGCCGCGCGAAGCGGCCGAAGTTGTAGTAGGCCGCGCACGCGCCCTCGGAGGAGACCATGCACGTGCCGATGGGTGTCTCCGGCGTGCATGCGGTGCCGAACACCTTGCACTCCCACGGCTTGAGCACTCCCTTGAGCACCTCGCCGCACTGGCAGGCCTTCGGGTCCGCGACGCGTACCCCGGGCACCTCGAAGATCCGCTCGGCGTCGTATGCCGCGTACTCGTCCCGCATCCGCAGCGCCGAGTGCGAGATGAAGCCGAGGCCGCGCCACTCGAAGTACGGGCGCAGCTGCATGACCCGGCCGATCGCCTCCAGCGCCCGCAGGTTGCCGTCCCAGGGCACCACCCGGGTGTACTGGTTCTCGACCTCGCAGCGGCCCTCCGCGAGCTGTTTGAGCAGCAGGTAGACCGACTGCAGGAGATCCAGTGGTTCGAACCCGGCGCACACCAGCGGCTTGCCGTAGTCGCGGGCGATGAACTCGTACGGCCGGCAGCCGATGACGGTGGAGACGTGCCCGGGCCCGAGGAAGCCGTCGAGGCGCAGGTCCGGCGAGTCGAGGATCGCCTTGATCGCCGGAAGGATGGTGACGTGGTTGCAGAAGACCGAGAAGTTGTCGACACCCTCGGCGGCCGCCCGCAGCACGGTCATCGCCGTGGACGGGGAGGTGGTCTCGAACCCGATCGCCATGAAGACCACCTTGCGGTCCGGGTTGGTCCGGGCGATCTTCAGGGCGTCCAGCGGCGAGTACACCATCCGGATGTCCGCGCCAGCCGCCTTGGCGTCCAGGAACGAGCCGTTCCCGCCGGGGACCCGCATCATGTCGCCGAACGCGGTCATGATGACGCCCGGCTCGTGGGCGATGGCGATGGCGTCGTCCACCCGGCCCATCGGGATGACGCAGACCGGGCAGCCCGGTCCGTGCACGAGCGAGACGTTCTCCGGCAGGTAGTCCTCGATCCCGTGCTTGTAGATGGTGTGCGTGTGCCCGCCGCACACCTCCATGAACTTGTACTGCCGTCCCGGCTCGCACAATGCGGCGATCTGGGTGGCCAACGCCTGGGCCTTGTCCGCGTCGCGGTACTCGTCGACGAAACGCATCTGGTGATCCCCTAGCTGATGTCGGATTCGGCGAGCGCCTGCAACTCGTCGGTGTACGCCTGTCCGAGGCCAGTCAGCAGCGCCAACGTGGCGGCCGCCTCGGCCTCGTCGATCTTGGACATGGCGAACCCGACGTGGACGAGCACCCAGTCGCCCACGCCGACCTGGTCCGCCTCAAGCAGGCCGATGTTGACCGCCCGCCGGACGCCCACGACGTCGACGACGGCGAGATCGTCGTGACCGGCCTTGATCTCGACGATCTCGCCCGGGATACCTAGACACATCGGCTTGTTCGGCCCTTCCTGCTCACATCTTCTCGATCTTGATGTAGCGCCGCAGCGCGGGCAGTTCCTTCCAGAACAGCCCCACGACGGCGGCGCCGGCCAGCAGCGCCAGCAGCTTCCGCATGACTCACCTCCTTCGGGCCCGGCCCGGATCCGCTTCAGCCTGGCGGCAGGTTCGGCATGATCGGCAGGATCGGGCCGTGCTTCTTGGGCCGGATGCCGGTCGAGCGGCGCTCGTCCACCGTCCCGTCGTCGTGATGGCCGGCCTGCTTGCGCCGTCGCGAGTTGCCCTCCTCGACACCCTTGGTGTGCGCTGGCGCGTCGAGTTCGACGTCGGGATCGCCCACTCGGATCTCGCCCATTACCGCCTCCTCCATCGCTCGTCGCCGGAGTGCCGACCGTGCCGTCGGTCGAGCTCCTCGAAGAACCCGGGGATCGCCCGCCACACCGAGCTTCCCCCGGACATGCCCGTCCAGTGCCGCCGGATGAGCGCGACCAGCCGGTAGCAGTCGTCGACCGGCACCACCCACTGCTGGCCCCCGCCAGACTGCGTGCCCGTCCAGACCAGGAACGCCTCAACCCGGGGCGCCAGCTCGGCCAGTGCGGGCGATCGCGCCTCGACCGCCCGCCAGGCGTCGGCATCGATCTCCGACTCGGTCGTGCCCAGGGGGCTCGGATAGTGCCCGAGCACCCGGCCGTCGCGCTGCTTCACGAAGAACACCAGACCGACCGGCACCCCCAGCTCGTCGGCGGACAGGCCGGTCAACCGCCGGCCGTGCGCGGGGACGAGCTGGTACCGGCCGCCGCCGGCCGACTCCCGCTCGAACAGCAGGGAACACGGCGGGCAGGCGCACAACAGTTCCCCGTCCTGCTCGTCCCACACGTGCCGGTGCTCGGGGGCGACCCGTCCGGCGCACATCCCGCAGCGCTCGACCGCCGCGCGCTGCCCCGCGCGGCGGATCGCCCGCTGCAGCGCGCCCGCCGTCATGTCGGGCCACCCAACGCCAGCGGCGCCGCGGCCGGCCCCGCGTCGCCCAGCGCCGCCGCATCGGTCCGGTCCGGCCGTTGCCACAGGTTGGCGACCGGAATCAACGCCGGAGCCGGCGCGGGCGTCACCACGTCGACGGCGGACAGCTCCGGCGCGAACGTCAGGACCTGCTGCCGGACGAGGTCCCGCAGCGCCGCGCCACCACACGAACTCGCGGACAGGCTGATCCGGGCCACCTCGTCCTGGACGCCGACCAGCGTGATCTCGGCGCCCTGCGCGCGTAGCTGCGGCCGGAGGTCGTCGACCGCTCGGGCCACCCGCCGGTCCAGCGGATCTGGATGGACGCGGTGCAACAGCAGCAGGTGCCGCAGCAGTTCGTCGCCGGTGACCCGGTCGAGCGTGCGGGGGCTGTCGGCGGCGAGGTCGGTGACCCGGGCCAGCGCCTCACCGTACACCTCGGTCAGCAGCTCGACGGCCTCCAGCGCCAGCTCGGCGGTGCGGCCGGGAGTCTGTTCGAGCTGGCCGAGCACGGCGTCCAGGCGGGCCAGCCGTGGCTCGACGACCGCGTCGTCGAGCCGCGGGTGGTCCGGCTGCTCAGCCATGCGACGCGCCGAACATCGGCGAGTGGATCTTCTTGAGGGTCTGCCCGCCGCCGACATACATGTGCACCCCGCACGGCAGGCAGGGATCGAAGCTGCGCACCGCCCGCATGATGTCCACACCCTTGAAGTTGTCCGGGCCGTTCTCCTCGAAGATGGGCGTGTTCTGGATCGCGTCCTCGTAGGGCCCTGGGGTGCCGTAGCTGTCGCGGGGACTGCCGTTCCACGGCGTCGGCGGGTACGGGTGGTAGTTGGCGATCTTGCGGTCGCGGATCACGACGTGGTGCGACAGGATGCCCCGGACCGCCTCGTGGAAGCCGCAGCCGATGGCCTCGTCCGGCACGTCGAACTCGGCGAAGACCCGCATGTCGCCGCCGCGCATCCGCTCCATCGCCCGCTCCAGGAAGTACAGCGACATCGCTGCGGCGTACGCGATGAAGTAGGCCCGCGAGCGGTCCCGCTCCAGCGCGTTCGACCACTTCGGGATCTTCCACTCCAGCGTCATCTCGGGCAGCCGCGCGCTCTTCGGCAGCGAGATCTGCACGCTGTGCCCGGTCGACTTGACGTACGGGGTGTCGACCATCTTGGCCAGTGCTGTGGTGTACAGCCGGGCGAAGCAGCCGCCGCCGGTGTCCAGCGCGAGATGCTCGCCGCTGTTCTTGTCGAACCAGCGGGGGCTCATCACCCAGCTGTACTTGTCGTTGAAGTCGCGCTTGCCGGGATCCGGGAGGGTGGTCTGGTTCCAGGGGTGGCGGATGTCGACCGGATTCCCGAGCGGGTCGTACTTGACGAACGGTTCCTCCTGGCCGGCCCAGTCCTTGTAGTAGGAGCTGCCGAGCAGGATCCGGATGCCGAGGTTGATGTCGACCAGATCCGTGGTGAGCAGCTTGCCGTCGACGACGATGCCGGGCGTGACGTGCATCGCCCGCCCCCAGTTCGTCATGGTCTCGTACTTGTAGTCGACGACGTCGGGGTTCTGGAACGAGCCCCAGCAGCCGAGCAGGACCCGGCGGCGGCCGACCTCCTCGTAGCCGGGCAGCGCCTCGTACCAGAAGTCGAAGATGTCGTCGTTCATGGCGACGGCCTTCTTGATGAAGTCCAGGATGCTGATCAGCCGGCTCAGGTAGTCGGTGAACAGTGTCGGTTGCGGCATGGTGCCGACGCCGCCGGGATAGACCGTCGACGGGTGGACGTGCCGCCCCTCCATGAGGCAGAACATCTCCCGCGTCGTCCGGCTGACCTTCAGCGCCTCCTTGTAGACCTCGCCCTCGAACGGGTTGTAGGCCCGCATGATGTCGGCGATCGTCCGGTAGCCGTGGATGTCCCGGCCCGGCGCCGCGGTGGCCTCCGCGCGGGCGAGCACGCTGGGGTTGGTCTGCTTGACCATCGCCTCGCAAAAGTCGACAAAGACGAGATTGTCCTGGAAGAGCGTGTGGTCGAACATGTACTCGGCGGCCTCACCGAGGTTGATGATCCACTCGGCCAGCGGCGGCGTCTTGATGCCGTACGCCATGTTCTGCGCGTAGACCGAGCAGGTCGTGTGGTTGTCGCCGCAGATGCCGCAGATCCGGCTGGTGATGAAGCCGGCGTCGCGCGGGTCCTTGCCCTTCATGAACACGGAGTAGCCGCGGAACAGCGACGACGTGGTGTGGCACTCGGCGACCAACCGGTTCGCGAAGTCGATCTTCGTGTAGACGCCGAGATTGCCGATGATCCGGGTGATCGGATCCCACGCCATCTCCACCAGTTCGCCGGGTTTCTTGCCGGCGGCCGGCTTCGGTTTCGTCGCGGTCACGGTCGGTTCCTCTCCTCTGCCGCCTGTCGGCGGGGGTCCGCCGGCGCGTACGGGCGCCACCGCGGGTTGTAGCCGCTGGTGAGCTCGGGGCCGTTGTGGTGCCACTTCGGTTCGCGGTTGGCGGTGACGTTGGTGATGCCGCGCAGGCGGCGGATCAGGGCGCCGTACGGCTTGATGAGCAGGGTGGACAGGCTGCCGCCCGGCGGCATGTCCATGAACGGCATGAACTTGTCGGGGAAGCCCGGCATGGTGCAGCCGATGCAGATGCCGCCGACGTTGGGACAGCCACCCACCCCGCCCATCCACCCGCGCTTCGGGACGTTGCAGTTGATGACCGGCCCCCAACAGCCGACCTTCACCTGGCACTTCGGCGAGTTGTAGTCCTTGGCGAAGTCCGCCTGCTCGTAGTAGGCGGCCCGGTCGCAGCCCTCGTGCACGGTCTTGCCGAACAGCCACTGCGGTCGCAGCATGTGGTCCAGCGGCGGGGGCGGCGCCGAGCCGGCCGCGTGGTAGAGCACCCAGGTCAGGGTCTCCATGAAGTTCTCCGGCTGGATCGGGCAGCCGGGCACGTTGACGATCGGCAGGCCGCCCTGGGACCGGAAGTCCCACCCGAGATAGTCGGCCAGGCCCATGCACCCGGTCGGGTTGCCCGCCATGGCGTGGATGCCGCCGTACGTCGCGCACGTGCCGGCCGCGACGACCGCCCACGCCTTCGGCGCCAGCTGGTCGATCCACCAGTTCAAGGTCAGCGGCTCGCCGGTCTTCTCGTCGTTGCCGAACGACGTCCAGTACCCGTCGCCGTTGATGTTCTCGTTCGGGATCGAGCCCTCGATGACCAGGATGAACGGCTCGGTCATCTCCCCACGGGCCGCTTTCCGGTACGGCGCCAGGAACTCCTCGCCGCCGGCCGCCGGTGACAACACCTTGTTGTGCAGGTTGACCTTCGGCAGACCGGGAATGAGTCCGAGGGCGATGTCCTCGATCGCCGGCTGAGCGGAGGCCGTCATCGACACGGAATCGCCGTCACAACTCATGCCCTCGGAGATCCAGAGAATGGTGACCTCGTCGAACCCGCTCTCCTTCGGGATCACCGCGGTGCCGCCCCTGCTCTGACTCATGTGCGTGGCCTCCCTTGCATCCGATCCCGCAGCCGGTCGTAGATGGCCGCCACCGGCGCCGCGAGAGTGAGCGCCGGCGGCTTGTCCGGCGCGTGCGGGTGCGGGCGCGTCGGGGCCCGCTGCTTGCCCTGGTCGATCTCCTGGCCCAGCTCGCGCAGGGCCTGCTCGTCGGCCTGGGCGCACAGTTGCGGCATGAGCTCGTTCTCGTCGTCCTGCACGTGCCGGGCGACGGCGGACGCCAGCCGCTGCATCAGCTCGTCCTGCGCGTTGTCGCCGGCCCGGCAGCGGTCGAGTTCGAGGAGCAGCCCCTTGATCGGTCGGTGCCCGGCGAGGTGCCGGTCGACCTGCCCGTCGGCCAGCACCTGCGCGGCGAACGGGTAGAAGGGCACTTCCTCGAGCGCGGCGTGCTTCGACAGCTCGCGAACCAGGATCTCCACGACGCCGCGCCGCTGCGCGTCGGACTCCGCTGCCTGATAGTCCCGGAACAGCTGCTCCACCACGCGGTGGTCGTGCCGGAGAACGTCGTTGGCGTCCATCAGAGCGCACCCACTTCGAGGTTCTCCACCGTGATCGACTCCAGCACCACGTCGTCGCTGCCGGTCACGGCGATGTCCACGCCCCCGCACCGTGGACAGGCCACCATCGCGAGATGGTCGTCGACCGGCCCACTGCGACCGCACTCGTGGCACGCCACCGTCATCGGTTCGAGCACCAGGTCGACGGCGGTGTCCGCGGCGACCGTGCCGGCGGCGGCCAGTTGGATGCCCTGCGTGACGACATCGGGGTCGACCGGGTGCCCACCGATCCGCACCCGCAGTCCGGTGACCCGACGGCCGGCGGCCCGGCGTACCACCGCGTCCACGATTGCCTGGGACAGACCCGTCTCATGCATGCGTGCTCACCCCCCGTTCGCTGCCTTCCGCGGGCGTGCCTCGTGCCGTCCCCTCGCCGCGGGCGAGCCGCGCGGCTTCCTCCCGTACGATCCCGGCCACCGTCCGAACCGCCTCATCGACCGCGGCGGCCACCGGGGCCGACAACTCCATGCGCTCGTCGAGGGCGGCCGGCTGGCAACCCACCACGAGGACGCGGTCGACGCTTCCACCCAGGCCGCGCAGCAGCCGCAGCACCGACTCGGGATCCATGCCGTGCGCATCGGCGGCCGGCGCGTCCAGCACGTCGGCCGGCCGCAGCGTCCAGCCCGGGTCGTCCAGGTCCACCCGGAGCACGGCCAACGTCCCGGGCGGCTCGTCCAACGGCAACGCGTCCACCAGAACCAGCACGTCGTGGCGGCCGTCCAGCAGATCGTAGGCCAGATGCATCCCCCGGATCCCGTAATCGGACACATCCACCCCCGCTGGGAGGATCTCGTCCCGCAGGCGCCGGACGACCTCCACCCCGAACGCGTCGTCGCCGAGGAAGATGTTGCCGATCCCGGCGACCAGGATCCGCCCGTGGTCCGGGCCGCTCACGGCGCCGTCACCTCGCCCGCCAACGGTTCGACCTCCTCGGGCCGGAAGTGGCGCAGCCGCCCGTACCACTGGTGCAGCTCCGCGCCCGGATCGTCGTCCACCGTCACGGCCAGGAACCGTGACCCGTCCACATCGAGCAGCACCTGCTCCACCCGGGCGGTGCGGCCGTTCAGGAACATGTCGTGCGCGTCCGTGCCGCGCCGGCGGGGCCGCAACCGGACCCGGCTGCCCCGCGCCAGCAGGGTGCCCGCGACCAGCACGCTGTCGGTCTCCGGCGCGATCCCCGCGTCGGCGCCCGGCTCCCACCACGGCCGCTCCGGGTCGGCGCCGGCATCGCCGTCCCGGCGTACGGGTGCCAGGGCGCGGACGGCGCCGTGCAACCGTTCGAGCACCTCGGGCGGCAGGGCCTCGACCCGGTCGAGGATGGCGGCCGCCCGGGGATCGGTGGCCCGCGCCTCCCGCCTCTCCGCATCCGAGAGGGTGAGCGTACGCAGCGAGAGGATCTCGTCGATCTCGGTCGCGTCGTGCAGGTCGCCCGGGCTCTCCGGCGCGATCTGCGGGTGGTCGTAGAGGATGATGGGTGACGAGAGCACCATGTCGACGGTGCCGGGATCGCCGGCGAGCACCGGGAACGTGTGCACGTTGCGACACTCCCGTGCCGCGGGCGCCGCCCATTCCGGCGGGTCGAGCAGGGACAGGAACCGCCCCCGGCTGACCGTGGCCAGCGTGTGCGCCGCCAGCAGGCAGCAGCGCAACGCGTCGTCCCGGGCACTGTCCGGCGGGGTGCTCCCGTCCGTGTTCTCGACGCGGATCCCGAGCCGCAGCAACGGGAAGGGCGCCTCGGCCGGGGTGGCGGAGACGGTGACCGACGCGGACAACGGCCAGCGCCGGCGCACCACCCGGCCGACCGGCTCACCCCGGTCGTCGACCAGCGGCTCGACGTCCTCCCCGCCCGGCACCCGAAGGCCGAGGCGGTGGCCCCGCCACAGGTCGCCGACCGACGCCTCGACGTCGTACTCCCGGGGCACCGCCTCGTCGAAACTGAGCTCCGTGCGGTCACCGACCTCGATCCGGTCGACGGGCCGGTAGCCGCCGTCGGCCGTCCGGCGCTCGGTCACCTTGCGTTGCAGGTGCAGGAACCGCAACCGGACGCGGACCGTCGCCGTGTCCGGCGCCTCCATCAGGCACTCGGTCTGCTGCCATGGCGACTCGGCGGAGCCCGCCACGCCGCAGTCGACCAGGCCGTGCGCCGCGCCCCACGCCGGGGGCACCAGCACACCGAACTGCCAGCGGACCCGGTTCTTGCCCGATGACCGCCGGTAGGGGTAGAGCAGGTAGCCCTCGTAGAGGATCGCGTCTGCGACCGCCTCGACGTTGGCGAGGCGTGGGCTGGAGCGGTCGGTCCGCACCGTGCTCGACCACCTTCCGGGCAGGCAGCGACCGCTCCGGCGAGCGGTCACCCCCGGTGTATCCCGTCCCGCCGGGCGGCCGTAAGTGGGTGCCGCCGTTAGGTGACGACGGCGTTCACCGGATCGGGTGAGCCGACGCCCGGCCCGGCGCCGTGGCCGATCCGGAATATTCGATGTCGATCCGTCGCCGCGCCCCGTTAGGGTCGTCCACATGATCGAGGTGCGCGACCTGGCCAAGCATTTCCGGGTGCACCGGCGACCACCCGGCCTGCGCGCCTCGCTCCGCTCGCTCGTCCGGCGCGAACACGTCACCGTCCGCGCGGTCGAGCAGGTCAGCTTCACGATCCCGGCGGGCCAGGTCGTCGGCTTCCTCGGCCCCAACGGCGCCGGCAAGACCACCACCCTGAAGTGCCTGACCGGCCTGCTGCACCCCACCGCCGGGGACGTGCGGGTGCTCGGGCACACCCCGCACCGCCGGGAGCCCGCGTTCCTGCGCCGGATCTCGCTGGTCATGGGCCAGCGCAACGCCCTGTTCTGGGACCTGCCCGCCGCCGACGCGTTCGAGGTCAACCGCGCGATCTACGGCCTCGCCGAGGCCCCCTACCGGTCGGCGCTCGACGAACTGGTCACCCTGCTGGACCTCGAACCGCTGCTGACCAAGCAGGTCCGGGTGCTCAGCCTCGGCGAGCGGATGCGTTGCGAACTGGCCGGCGCCCTGCTGCACCGGCCCGACGTGCTCTTCCTCGACGAGCCCACGCTCGGCCTGGACGTCAACGGCCAGGCGGCGGTGCGCACCTTCCTGCGCGACTACAACGCCCGCTACGGCGCGACGGTCCTGCTCACCAGCCACTACATGGGCGACGTCACGGCGCTGGCCCGCCGGGTGCTGGTCATCGACCACGGCACCCTGCGCTTCGACGGCGACCTCGCCGCGCTGGTCGAGGCCCACTCGCCGCACCGGCTGGTCCGGGTCACCCTGCGCGAGGCCGTACCGGCACAGACCTGGGTCGGTCTCGGCGAGGTGTCCGAGGTGGACGGTGCCGTGGTCACCCTGGCGGTGCCGCGCGCCGAGACCGCCGCGGTCGCAGCCCGGCTGCTCACCACCCTGCCGGTCGAGGACGTCGCGATCGAGGACCCGCCGGTGGAGGACATCATCCGGGCGGTCTTCGCCCATGCGTGACGTCGTCACCGCGTACCCGCCGCTGGTGCGCAGCGCGACGCTGGTGGCGGCGACCTACCGGGGTCGCGTCGCGCTGTCGCTGCTCACCGGTTTCTTCCCGCTGCTGCTGATGGGGGTGTGGCTCACCATCGTCGCCGAGGGCGGCCCGCCGAAGGGCTGGACCACCGGCGACTTCCTGTCCTACTACGCGGCGGCGACCCTGCTGTGGAACCTCTCCGGCGACCACGTCGTCTGGCAGTGGGACGCGGACATGCGCAGCGGTGACCTGTCCGTGCGGCTGCTGCGCCCGGTGCACCCCTTCCACCAGTACGCCACCAACGACCTCGGCCACCGCCTGATCTTCCTGACGGTGCTGGTGCCGGCCCTGGTGCTCGCCGCGCTGCTGGTGCCGGGCCTGGACTACCCGGTGGGTCCCGTCCGGCTCGCCGCCGTCGCCGCCGCGCTCGTGCTCGCGTACGCGGTCAGCCTGCTCATGGCGTCGACGTTCGCGTTGATCGGGTTCTGGAGCACCCAGACGTCCAACGCGTGGCTGCTGTGGTGGGGGCTGGGCTCGTTCGCCTCCGGTTGGGTCGCGCCTCTGGCGCTGATGCCGGACTGGCTGCGCAGCGTCGCGGTGGTGCTGCCGTTCCGCACCGCGATGGGTTTCCCGGTGGAGCTGTTGATGGGCCGCCTCGACGCGCGGGAGACCGCGTACGGCTTCGCCGTCGGGCTCGGCTGGCTCGCCGCCTTCGCCGTGCTGTACCGGGTCATCTGGCGGCACGGCGTCCGCCGCTACCAGGCGGTGGCCGGGTGAGCGGCTGGTCCCGGCACGCCCGGGTCCTCGCGATCTGCTGGCGGGCTGCGGTGGCCGGCGAGGTGGAGTACCGGCTCAACTTCTTCTCGAACGTCGCGCTCAGCGCCTTCTGGATGGTGTGGGCGGCCGCCGGCGCGTCGGTCTACTTCCGCTTCACCGGGACGGTGGCCGGTTGGACGCAGGCCGAGGTGCTCGTCGTGATCGGCCTGTTCTTCACCCTCAACGGCCTGCGCCAGGCGCTGTTGCAGCCCAACCTGGAGCGGATGACCGACTACGTACGCCTGGGCACCCTCGACTTCCTGCTCACCAAGCCGTTCGACGCGCAACTGCTGGTGAGCCTGCGGCAAGTGCGGGTCAACAACCTGCTGGACCCGGTGCTGGGCCTGGCCCTGACCACCGTCGGGGTGGTCCTGTCCGGCCGCGGCGTGTCGGTGGTCGCGCTGGCCGCGTTCGGGCTGCTGCTGGGCTGCGCCGTGCTGCTGCTGTACGCCCTGACCGTGCTGCTCATGGCGCTCGCCGTGGTGCTGGTGGCCGCCGAGGAGCTCGGCCGGGTCTCGTACGCCTTCGTCGAGCTGTCCCGCTTTCCGGTGGAGCTGTACCGCAATCCCGTGCAGGCGGTCCTCACCGTGGTGCCGGTGGCGTTCCTCACCACGTACCCCGCGGCGGCCCTGCTGGGCCGGCTCGACCCGTACCTGCTGGTGATCGCGCCGGCGGTGGCGGTCGGCGCGGTCGTCGTGGCCACCCTCGCCTGGCGCCGCTCGCTGCACTCCTACTCCGGCGCCAGCGCCTAGGGTGACCCGTCCGGCGACACGTCCCGCCCGGGCCCGCTCACATGCCGGAGGAACCCTGGCCGCGCCGCCAGACCTCGCCCTGGACACCGTGGCGCTCCGCCGCGTACCGCTCCTGGGTCGACCTGGCGTCACGGGCCGCTTCCGCATCCTCCGGCGACGAGAGGCGCTTCCGGTCGCGCCAGTCGACGAAGACGAACAGCACGATGAGAGCCACCGCGACCACGACGAGAGAAACCACCAGCGCCTTCATGCCGTCGACGCTACGGCGTGCCCGCAAGCGCGCTTCGTGGCCGGCGTGGCCGGCGGAGGTGACCGGCAGGCCGGCCCGGGTACGATGACGGCGCAACCGCGTGACCAGGAGATCGGCCGGAATGAACGGGCTGCCCGCTGCCGTACTGGTGTCGATTCTCGTCCTGCTCGTGGTGCTCGCCACCGACGTGTGGGTCTACGCGGACGCGAAGGAACGGCTGCGGTGCGGGAACCCGGTCTCCGTGTCGCTGGGGCCCTCCCGGCTGGAAAGCCCGGAGGCGTGGTTCGTGGGTTGTCTGCTCATCTGGCTGGTGTTCTTCCCGCTCTACCTGACGGCCACGGGCCGGAATCCCTTCGCCCGCCGTAACTGACCAGCGTCCGACCCTCGCCTGTCGCCATAGATGTCGATTTGTGCCAGCCATGTGAATTCACAATTCACCGGTACCGTGCTTTTCGGGCTCGGCGCTGCCGGCGGCCGGGCCGGCAAGGATCAGCCTCAGTCCACGAAGGAGCCAGCAATGACCGCCACCTCCGTGTCCTCGAGAACCACTCGGCTGCGCGCCGGCGCCCTCGCCGTCGGCGGTTCCCTCGTCGCCGCCGCACTGGTCTGGGCCGTCGCCCAGCTCATCGACGTCGAGTTGCACATCGATCCCCGCAACGGCCAACCGCCCGGCGTCATCGGCCTGCCGATCGTCACGGTCTTCACACTCGTGGCGGCGTTGCTCGGTTGGGCCACCCGTTCGGTGCTGGACCGGTTGACCCGCCATGCGGCCGCTGTCTGGACGGCGCTCGCCGTCGTCGTGTTGCTGGCGTCGTTCCTGCCGCTGTTCGCCGTCGGGGCGAGCGGCGCGACCAAGGTTGTCTTTGGATCGATGCACGTCGCGGTCGCCGCGGTGCTGATTCCGATCTTCAGCCGCCGGACGTTCTGACCCCACCGACCCGGCGGGTCTTCTCCGGGCGCCCGGTCGCGGCCGGGTAGGGGCCCACGCCGGCTCAGGGCTTGCGGGCCACCGCCGCGTACATGGACGCCTGGGCGGCCGCGGCGCGCACCTCCGCCGGATCGTCCGGCTGCCACTCGGTGACCGGGGTGATGCCCGGCGGTACGAGTTCGAGGCCGGCGAAGAACGAGGCGAACTGGTCCCGGCTCCGGAACGCCATGTCGATCATGCTGGTCGTAGTGACCGGTGCCGCGGTGGCGGCGACGTCCCGCGGCACCAGATCGGTGGTGGCGTGCGAGACCACCAGATAGCTGCCCGAGGGCAGCGCGTCGACCAGCCCCCGGGTGATCGCGTACGGGTCGTCGGCGTCGGTGAGGAAGTGCAGGATGGCCACCAGCATCAGCGCCAGCGGCCGGTCGAAGTCGAGGGCGGCGCGCACGTCGGGGTGGCCCAGGATCCGCTCCGGGTCGCGCAGGTCGGCGTCCACGTACGCGGTGGCGCCCTCGGGCGCGCTGGTCAGCAGGGCGCGCGCGTGCGTGAGCACGATCGGGTCGTTGTCCACGTAGACCACCCGCGACTCCGGGGCGACGCCTTGGGCGATCTCGTGCAGGTTCGGGCTGGTCGGGATCCCCGTGCCAATGTCGAGGAACTGCCGGACCCCGGCGGTGTCGGCCAGGTAGCGGGTGGCCCGCTGCATGAACCGCCGGTTCTCGATGACCGTGGTCCGGATCGCCGGGTAGGCGGCCGCGACGGCGTCACCGGACTGCCGGTCCGCCGCGAAGTTGTCCTTGCCGCCCAGCCAGTAGTCGTAGCGGCGGGCGGGATGAGGCACCGACGGGTCGATCCGCGTCGACGCTGCGGACTCCTCCGAAGCGGGGTTGACTCCCGACCTGACGTCCGCCATGGCGACCTCCTGCGCTCCCCGGCATGCATCCGCGATCGTAGCGGCCGGACCCGTGTCCGGTGGGCCCCGATGCGGCCGCGCACCGACCCGAGCGGCTTCGCCGTGCCGACCGGGGGCAGCCTCCCACCGCGCGTACGCTGGCCGGTGTGGATCAGGAAGACCGCATCGCGCTGTTCCTCGACTACGAGAACCTGGCGCTGGGCGTACGCGACCATCACCGCGGCCGGATGTTCGACTTCCGGCCCATCGCCGACGCGCTCGCCGAACGGGGCCGAGTGGTGGTGCGCCGGGCGTACGCCGACTGGTCGTACTTCGACGAGGACCGCCGGATGCTCACCCGTTCCCACGTCGAACTCATCGAGATACCCCAGCGGATGGGCGCCTCGCGGAAGAATGCCGCCGACATCAAGATGGCCGTCGACGCGGTGGAGCTCGCCTTCGAACGCGACTACATCTCCACGTTCGTGATCTGCACCGGGGACAGCGACTTCACACCGCTCGTGCACAAGCTGCGCGAGCTCAACAAGCGGGTGATCGGGGTCGGGGTGGAGAATTCCACGTCGGCGCTGCTGCCACCCGCGTGCGACGAGTTCCTCTACTACGAGCGCCTCGAAGGGGTCGACCTTCCCCCGCCCGCCGAGCGGCGTGGCCGACCCGGGCGGACGCCCGGCCCGGAGGCACGGCCGCCGGTGGAGCCGCAGCCCGAGCCGCAGCCGGCGGAGGAACCCGCGCGCGACGTCGACCGGCTCGCGGTCCTCGTGGCCCAGACCGTGGCGGGGCTCCAGGGCAGCTCCAGCGGCGAGGTGACCGCCTCCGGGCTGAAGCGGACCCTGCTGCGCAAGGATCCGACGTTCAGCGAGTCCGACTACGGCTTCCGCACCTTCGGCGAACTCCTGCGTTACCTGGCCGAGCACAACGTGATCGAGCTGTCCGAGGGGCCCGCCAAGGGTGATCCCGAGGTGGCGCTGCCCGAGCGTGGCGACCGGGAGGCGGCCTTCGCGCTGCTGCGCTCGGTCGTCGCGGACCTGGCCGGCGCCGACGGGGCGGTGGCGCTGTCCGGTCTGAAGAACCAGCTCCGCCGGGCCCGGCCGGACTTCAGCGAGAAGAAGCTCGGCTACCGCAGCTTCCTGCAGTTCGGCAAGGCGGCGGCCACCAGCGGGGTCGTCGAGCTGCGGTGGAGCCCGGAGGCGGACGACTACCTGCTCACCCCGCCGAGTTCCTGACCTCGCGACCCGGGGCGCTCGCTGAGCGATATGGCGCCGTGCCGGTCGCTCAGTCGCCGGTCGGTGGGCACAGCAGCGAGTCCACCACCGGCAGCCGGAGGGGATCCAGGCAGACCCGCACCACCGCCGGGTCGGCGGACGGCGCCGCGCTGCTCCGGGCGGGCGCGGGGGCGGCGCTCGACGGCGGCGTCGTGGCCGGGGGCCTGGCCGGTGGTTCGGCTGGTGGTGCGGCGGTGGGCGGCGCCGGTTGGCCGGCCGGTGGGGTTCTGCTGACCGGGGCCGCGGGCGGCTTCGACCGCCGCCCCACGGTGGCCTGCGGGCCGGGGCGGCTCGCCGCTGGCGTCGCGTCGGTGGCCAGGGCCACGGACACGGCCGCCGGCGAGGGCACCGGGCGACCCCCGGGCGCCCCCTGGCGGGCGGACGGACTCGGGAAGATGTCACCGATGCCCTCGGGTTGGTCGCCGGTGCCGGCGCTCGCACCCGGCGCCGCCCGGTACGGCAGGTCGGTCGTGCCCGGGGTTGCCGTGCCGTTGGTCAGCGCCGCGAACGCCATCGCGACGACGACAGCGGCGGCGGCCGCCATCCGTTCCGGCGGCAGCAGGGCCGTGGGCGCGCCCTGGGGCGCCACCGGTGGCGGGGGCAGCGGGCGCGCGGCGCGGTGGGCGGCCAGCAGGGCGTCGAGCTGCGGGGCCACGGCAGCCCGCTGCCCGGTGGCGGCGGCGAAGGCGAGGGTGAGGTAGAAGCGGAAGTTCACCGCTGCGGCGGTGGGCACCTGCAGGCCGGCCGGCCGGTGCCCGTCCGCGACGTGCAGGAGGGTGACCGGGGCCTCCGGATGGTGGCCGGGGCCCAGCAGGTCGCGGTACGTCCACTCGCGCCGGCCGGTACGCCCGCCGAAGGCGATCCGGCGGTCGGTCACGACCGCCATCCCGGCGTCCACCACGCGCAGCCCCTTCGGCAGCACGGGGCCGGACGGCTGCACGGCGGTCGCCCCGACAGGGGTTGCCCCGACCGTCAGGGCGGGTGCCGGCAGTCCGGCGATGTGCCGCGCCTCCGCCTCGACCAGCTCCGCGTTCGGCAGTACACGGTAGAGGACCTCGTCGTCGTCGAGCTCCACCGGAAGGCCGGTACGGGGCTGGGTGCATCCGAGGAAGCCGGCGGCCTCGATGCCCAGCCGCACCAGCTGCTCCTCGCGTCGGCGCCAGGCCTCGACCTCGGCGTCGTACGCGCGCCGCCGCCGGTCCTTCTCGCGTTGCGCCCACGGCACCTGCCTGCGGGACGGTTTCGCGGCGGACCTGGGGGCGATGACTGACCGTTGCGCCGTCACACCTCGTACAACGGCTGCTGCAGGTGACGGACACGAGGCGGGGAGTAGCCGGTCCTTTTCTTCCTAGAAGGGGCTGATTTGGAAGAGTTGCGGGTTCCTGGACTCGTCCTCATGCCACGGATCGGCCAACTGCTGGCCTCGCCCGTGCACCGCTACCGCCTCGTGAGTGGGCCGGGGCCGGGCCGTGACGAAGAAGCGGCGCCGTCCCGGGAACTTCTCGCCGCCACGGAGCGACCAATACAGGGCGCGCGACCCGGCCGGGTCCGTGACCGGTCGGCCGTGCGGTCGGAGGAGGATGGCAGGTATGAACCGAGTGAGGCCAGCTCCCGTACCGTCGATCAGGACGACGGCGGACCGGCCGGCCGGCCACGGATGAGCGCCGACGCCGACGACGCGCAGGTCACCCGGTGGGCGCACCAGGCCGGCCGGGGTGACCAGCAGGCCGCCGCCGCGTTCGTCCGGGCCCTGCAGGTCCCGGTGTGGCGGTTCCTCGCGCACCTGGCCGGCCCGGCCGAGGCCGACGACCTGGCTCAGGAGACGTTCCTGCGCGCGCTGCGCAGCCTGCCCGGTTTCGCCGGCCGGTCCTCGGCCCGGACCTGGCTGTTCACCATCGCCCGCCGGGTCGCCGTGGACCACGTACGGGCCGCTGCGACCCGCCCGCGGGTGTCCGCAATGACCGACTGGGAGCGGGCCGCCGAGGCGGCCGGGGCGGTCACCTCCGGCGGCGACGACGCCGTGGCTCTGCGGCGGCTCATCGCCGCCCTGACGCCCGAGCGGCGGGAGGCGTTCGTCGCCACCCAGCTGGTCGGCCTGTCCTACGCAGAAGCCGCCCAGGTGTGCGGCTGCCCGGTCGGCACCATCCGGTCCCGGGTCGCCCGGGCCCGCGAGGACCTGGTCGCCGCCTGGCGGGGTGACGCCCAGGGCAGCCGCGTGGTCTGAGCGGCCGAGATCTGCCGGCCGGGCGCGCGCCACCGCCGGGCCCAGGCGCGGCGCCGTAGCGCCCCGGTCCACCGCAGCCGGTCAGGCCGCCCGGCGGTCGCGGGCCTGCGCCGAGTACGGCGGCAGCAGCCGCAGCGGCGCCATCTCCGGCTGTTCCTCCAGCCGTAGCGACCACTGCGAGCCCGACGACCGGCCCTGCCGCGGCGGCGTGCCGCCTGGGCGCCAACGGGGCCGGGACAGCAGCATCATGACCACCCAGCCGACGAGCAGGAACCCGTGGCTGATCAGCCGCTGCACCGCCACCTGGCCGGTGATCAGATCGTTCACCGACAGCAGCACCAGCGTGGCGACGAAGGCGCTGAGCATCGGCAGCAGCCCGGCCGGCGCGGACCGGCGCAGCGCCACATAGAGGAATCCGGCGCCCACCGCCACGTTCCACGCCGCGGACTCGTGCCACAGGTGCTGGCCGGAGGTGTGCACGTGGCTGACCGCGGCGTCCCGGCCGACCTGCGCCATCCCGAGCACCAGCTGCACCGCCCCCAGCAGCCCCAGCACGGCCCACAGCCCGAGCGCCACGCGCTCCGGCCAGCCGGACCGGGCCGGCGCGGGGGGAGCGGCCGCGAGCACCGCGTCAACCAGGTCGGGGACCTGCGGCACCACGTGCGTACGCGCGCGCCGGGTCACCGCCACCGCCGCCTCGAACCACCCCCGGCAGCCGGCGCAGGACTCCAGGTGCCCCTCGGCCGCTGCGGTCTCGGCCGCCGACGCCTCACCGTCCAGCTGTGCCGACAGGATCTCCCGCCACTGCTCACACGCCATGTACAGATAGTCGTCGGCGGTGCCCACCTGGTTCCCGAGCCCCCGGCGACCGCGTAGCCCGCCCGCCGACGGCCAGCACCCCGACGGCTCGGGCCCCGACGGCCGGTCCGGTTCGGGCACGCTCGTCGATCATGTGCCATCGTTGTCCTCCTGGTGCGGGTGCCCCGACACGGGTCGGGACGGAGGAGAGGCGGACGCGATGGGGGAGGAGCGGACCGGGCCGCTACGCGGCGTACTCGTCGCGGACTTTTCGCGGATCCTCGCCGGGCCGTACGCGACCATGCTCCTCGCCGACCTCGGTGCCGACGTGGTCAAGGTCGAGGGACCCGGCGGTGACGACACCCGGACCTGGATGCCGCCGGTCCGCGAGGGCATCTCCACCTACTACCTCGGCGTCAACCGCAACAAGCGCGCCATCACCCTCGATTTCACCGACCCCGAGGACCTGGCGCTCGCCCGGCGACTGGCCCACCGCGCCGACGTCATGATCCAGAACTTCCGGCCCGGCGCGCTGCTCCGCTTCGACCTCGACTACGACAGCGTCGCGGCCGCCAACGACCGGATCGTCTACGCCTCGATCAGCGGCTTCGGCGCGGGAGCCGGCGCCGACCTGCCCGGGTACGACCTGATGGTGCAGGCGGCGTCCGGGCTGATGAGCCTCACCGGAGAGCCGGACGGTCCGCCCTACAAGGCCGGGGTGGCAGTGTTCGACGTGATCGCCGGCCTGCACGCGGCCGTCGGGATCCTCGCCGCCCTGCACCACCGGCAGCAGGCCGGGGCCGGGCAGCACGTCGAGGTGAACCTGCTCTCCTCCGCGCTGTCCGGCCTGGTCAACCACGCCAGCGCCCAGGTCGCCGCCGGCGTCGTGCCGTCCCGGATGGGAAACGCCCACCCGAGCATCTTCCCGTACGAGCCGCTGCCGACCGCCGACGGCGAACTCGTCGTGATCGCCGGCAACGACGGCCAGTTCCGGACCCTGTGCCAGGTCCTCGACCTGCCCGACCTGCCCGACGACCCCCGCTTCCGGCGTAACCAGGACCGCACCGCCCACCGCGCCGTGCTGCGCCCCCTGCTGGTCGCCCGGCTGCTCCAGCGGACCAGCGACGAGTGGTTCCAGGACCTGCGCTCGGCGGGCGTGCCGTGCACGCCGATCAACACGATCGATGGCGGCGTCGCCCTGGCCCGGCAACTCGGGCTCGACCCGGTGGTCACCGTCGACGGCGTACCCGGCGTCCGCCATCCGATCGGTTTCTCCGCGACCCCGCCGCGCTACGACCTCCCGCCGCCCGGCCCCGGCGAGCACGACGCCGAGATCCGCGCCTGGCTGGCCGGGTGACCGGTCGGCCACGCCGTACTACCCCGGTGCCGGCCCGTCGGCCGCCCTTCTCGTGGACTTCCCAGGCGATTCACAGCCGCGGAGGGTGACGCTGCGTTCATCGGGCGCCTACATTTGGTCCGGTTTGGCCCCCGTCCGGAGGAGGCACTCGTGCCGCACGCCGCCGCGCGTTCCGACAATCGCACACCCGTGGAGCCGGTCCCGCCCGCGGCTCCGGCCCGTCGGTGTTGGCCGCGCTGGGCCCGCTGGTGCGTGGCGGTCGGCGCGACCCTGATGACGCTCAGCGGCGTGGCGCTGGGCGGCAGCCTCTTCCTGCTGCACACCGCGACCAGCAAGATCACCCAGCAGAACCTGCTCGGCGCCGCCGCGGCACCGCGCCAGCACCAGAACATCACCGGAGCGAAGAACATCCTGCTCGTGGGCGTCGACGCCCGCCCGAACCAGGATCCCAGCCAGCTCACCCGCGCCGACTCGATCATCCTGATGCACATCCCGGCCGATCACAGTCAGGCGTACATGGTCTCGCTGCCGCGCGACTCGCTGGTGACCATCCCCGCCTACGACAACGGCGCGACGTCGTACGCCGGCGGGCAGAACAAGATCAACGCGGCCTTCGCGTTCGGCGGCCGGGGACTCACCGGCGCGCCCGCGCTGTCGCACGGCTTCGAGCTGCTCGCGCTGACCGTGCGTGACGTCACCGGCATCACCCCGGACGCCGGCGCCATCATCGACTTCCAGGGGTTCAAGGACATCGTCCAGACGCTCGGCCAGGTCTGCATGTACGTCGACGAGACCACCACCTCGATCCACCTGGGGAAGGACGACGCGACCGGGAAGACGGCGGCGCCGTACAAGATCAATCCCGACGGCACGGTCAACCACCGCATCCCCGGGGTCACCCCGAACGTCTACCCGAAGGGCAACCACTGCCTGAACCCGTCCCAGGCGCTCGACTTCGTCCGGCAGCGGGACCTGCTGGCCAACCACGACTTCGACTACGGCCGGCAGCGCCACCAGCAGCAGTTCGTCAAGGCGGTGCTGCAGCAGGTCATCACCAAGGGCCTGAACTCACCGACCAAGCTGCCCGGGCTGCTGTCGGCGGTCGGCAAGGCCATGACCGTCGATGACGGTGGCATCCCGCTGGAGGACTGGGCCTTCGCCATGCGGAGTGTCCGCCCCGACGCGATCACCACGATCAAGACCAACAACGGCACCTTCAACAGCCGTACCGTCCCGGGGGTCGGCAGCGCCGAGATCCTCAGCCCGACCAGCATGCAACTGCTGCACGCGTTCCGGGACGACACCGTTGCGGCGTTCGTCCAGGCCCACCCGACCTGGGTGGCCGACTCCGGGCAGCCGGCGTCCACCCACTGAGCGTCTCCGGGTGCCGGCGCCGGACCGGCCTTACCCCGCCTCGGGGCCGGCGGCCAGCACGGACGCGAAGGGCGTACGCAACCGTTCGGCGGGATACGGGGTGGCCCGGTCCGTGCCGAACAGATCCCAGTAGAAGGCGTTCATGATCGCGGCGACCGGGGCGTACCGGGTGATGATCGCCGCCGCGGCGGGCGGCACGTCAGCCGGCGTGCCGCCCGCGGCGCACCGCCGGACGTACTCGTCGCGTTCGGCCGGCCCGCCGGTGTCGGGGACGGCGACCCCGCAGACGTTCGTCACCAGCCAGTTGACCAGTTGCGTCACCACGTAACACGCGTCGTGGCTCAGGTGGTGGCGGAGGAACGCCGACTCGTCGGCGGACAGGTCGAACCGGGGCGAGGTCGCGAGGCCGAGGTCGGCGAAGTAGAGGCGCCGACCGTCGGTGAGGATGTTGCGGAAGTGGGCGTCGAAGTGCAGCACGCCGTTGCCGTGCATGAAGGCGGTGCCGGCGCGCAGGCCCCGTTCCACCATCGAGTACGCGTCGGTCCCCTCGACGCCGACCGGTTGCGTGGCCAGCCAGTCCTGCAGGTTCTGCGGTACGTGCTCGAGGAAGAGCACGATGCTCGCCGACGCGCGCGCGAGCGCGTCGAGTCGGTGCCGTACGGCCGGCGAGCCACCCCAGTAGGCGACCGCCCGGTCGACGTCCGCGTGCTCCTCGGCGACCGGCGGCGCGCCGGGCAGCACCCGCCAGTGATACATCAGCGGGAAGGCTTCGGTCCGCCCGGTGAGCACCCAGTTCGTCGTCATGGTGTTCGCGACCAGTTCCCGCCACGCGCCGAAGCCGGGGCTGCCCACCCCGTACTGGCAGAAGGCGGGGAGGTCGAACAGGTTCGCCGTGGACATGACAGCGTCCGGCCGGCGTTCCCGGTCGGTGAGCGGGATCCGCTTCACGAACACCGGCACGCCGTCGAGGTTCAGCAGCGCGGAGGTGCCGCCGATGCCGGAGCCGACGACCGGGGCCTCGTCCACGAGCCGGCGCAGCCGCCGGTCGCTCAGTAGCGCGAGCGCGGTCGACACCGTGCCGTACCTGACCATCCGGGTGGCATACGACATGTCCGAGCCGTCCGGCAAGAGCGTCATGATCATCCCCCGTTCCGCCTGGGCGGCAATCGTCTCAAGTGGCGGGCGTTGACATGTGACCATTCGGTCACCTATCCTGATTCTCGTGAACGACGAGGACCTGGTGTTCAAGGCGCTCGCCGATCCGACCCGACGAGCCCTGCTCGACTCCCTCTTCGTACGCGACGGCCAGACGCTGACGCAGTTGGAGTCCGAGCTGGAGATGACCCGCTTCGGGGTCATGAAGCACCTGCGCCTGCTGGAGGACGCCGGCCTCGTGGTCACCAGGCGGCAGGGCCGGGAGAAGCTGCACTTCCTCAACCCGGTGCCGATCCGGCTGATCCACGACCGGTGGATCGACAAGTACACGGAAGGCCACACCAGGGCGCTGCTGGACCTCAAGGCCGAGCTCGAACGCGACGAACCGGAGGACAGGACATGACCACCACGACGACGACCGGGACCACCAAGGTCTACCGGGTGTACATCAAGGCCACGCCGCAGGCCGTCTGGGACGCCATCACCAAGCCCGAATGGACCCGGCGGTACGGCTACCAGGGCATCGCCGACTACGACCTGCGGCCCGGCGGCCGCTACCGTGCCTTCGCCATCAAGGAGCACCAGCAGGCCGGCATGCCCGAGGTGCCGGTCGAGGGTGAGGTGATCGAGGTGGACCCGCCGGTCCGGCTGGTGCAGACCTGGCGGCCCACCTGGCTCGACGAGCCGGCCACCCGGTTGACGTACGAGATCGCTGAGCGGCACGACGGGGTCACCTGTCTCACCGTGATCCACGAACTCGCCGGCGCGCCGCAGACCATGGCGCAGGTCAACGGCGACGTCGAGGGTGCCGGCGGTGGCTGGGCGGAGATCCTCAGCGACCTGAAGTCCCTGCTGGAGACCGGCGCCCCGCTCTACGGCTGAGCCAGGACGAGGGGAGTGGAGCAGGCCATGCGTGCGATGACCCGCGTGACGAGACGACTGACTTTGACCGCCGCCCTGGTGGCTGCGGTGGGCGTGGCCGCGCCCCCGGCGGTCGCCACCGCGGCAGCCATCACGGAACCCGGCCGGCGCACCATCACCGGCACCATCGGCGGCGCCGACTTCCGGATCGAACTGCCGCACCGCTGGAACGGCACCCTGCTGCTGTACAGCCACGGGTACCTTCCGGAGGGCTTCCCGTCCTTCGGCATCGGCCTGACCAACCGGCCGTCGGACCGGTCCGAGACCGAGGCCTGGCTGCTCGACCACGGCTACGCCATGGCCGCGTCCCAGTTCGCGGACGGCGGCTTCGGCTACGCGGTGGAGCGCGGGTTGCGTGACCAGATCGCGTTGCTGGACTGGTTCGAGGACCACGTCGGGGTGCCCGGGCGTACGATCGCCACCGGGCAGTCGATGGGCGCGGGGATCGCCGTCCAGCTCGCCGAGCGGCACCCGCAGCGGTTCGCCGGCGTGGCGGCGATGTGCGGCGCGTACGACACCCAGGCCCTCTTCAACACCGGGCTGGACGTGCTGTTCGCGGTCCGTACCCTGCTCGCGCCCGGCCAGGACATCGACCTGGTACGCCCCGACGACCCGGCGGCCGACGCGCAGGCCCTCACCGACGCCATCCAGGAGGCGCTCGGCACCGAGCAGGGCCGGGCCAGGATCGCGCTGGCCGCCGCGCTGAACAACGTCACCGGCTGGTACTCGGCACACGAGCCCCGCCCCACCGACCCCGCCGAGCGGATCGGCAACCAGGCCGAGTGGCTGCAGTACGCGTACAGCCTGGGGTTCGGCCCGCCGGGACGGCTGGACCTCGAGCGCCGCGCCGCGGGCAATCCGTCCTCGAACGTCGGGGTGGACTACCGCCAGCAGCTCGTCCGGTCGGCACAGCACCCTCAGGTGCGGCAGGCCTACCAAGCGGCGGGGCTCGACCTGCGGTCCGACCTGGACCGGCTCGCCGGCGCCCCGCGGATCGCCGCCGACCCGGCCGCGGTCGACTACCTGCTCCGCGTCGGCGTGCCGTCCGGGCGGACCCCGGTGCCGGTGGTCACCATGCACACGATGGGCGACGGTGGCGCGCCGCCCCACCAGGAACGCTGGTACGCCGACCAGGTCCGGCGCGCCGGCGACCCCGGCAAGCTGCGGCAGCTCTACGTCGACCGGGGTGGGCACTGCTCGTTCAGCGCGGCCGAGGAGATCACCATGCTGCGCACCCTGTTCACCCGGATCGAGACCGGCCGCTGGCCGGACACCGGACCACGGACGATGAACGAGACGGCGGGCGCTCTCGGTGAGCCGTACCAACTGGTGCTGGACCTCGGACGGACCTTCACCGACGCGGCCATGCCACCGGTGTTCACCACGTTCGTCCCGCCCCGCGCCATGCGGCCGACGCGGTAGCCGCGGAGGTCCACCGAGGACCCCACCGGTGGGATCAGCCGGCAATCCCGTACGCCGGGCGGCGAGCAGCCGCCCGGCGTGACGCGGGCCAGACGGCGGGGCGACCAGTACTCCGGTAGATCTTGATGGCGGCCGGGTACCGAGAACCCCTCGGTCTGGCTCTCATGTCGTGTTCTGCGAGTATCGGGAGCCGCCGTGCTCGCCAAATCCCCGTGGATGAGGCAACAGGGCGAGCTGGTGTCGGACGGCGGCCGTGACCCGGTGTCGGTCACCGGTGGCGAGGAGGTCGAGCAGAGCGCCGCGGAGCACCGCCAGCGCCAGGGTGCGGCGGACGGCGCCCGCCTCGGTGTTCCGCTCGGGCGGTGGTTGGCAGGCGGCCAGGACGGCGAGCCAGTCGTGCACGGTCGCGCGGGCGAACCCGGCCCACGCGCCGTCGGGCTCGACGAGGGAGTGGGCGTACGCCTCGACCCACAGCCGCAGCAGCCGCCGATGCTCCTCGGCGGCCAGCCACGCCCAGACCTGCTCGACGGCCGGGACCAGGCCGATGGGCGTGCCATGGCTGGCCTGTCCGAGGCGGTCCAGGATCGCGAGCTCGTCGGTGCGGGCCCGCGCGAGCAGTGCCCGCACCAGGCCGTCCTTGTTTCCGAAGAGGAACATCAGCACCCGGGGGCTTGAGCCGATGGCCGCGGCGAGCGGACGCAGGGACAGGTCGGCCAGGCCGTGCTCGAGCACGTACCGGTAGGCGGCCTCCAACAGCTCGATCTGCCGGGGGGACGGCGTTGTCGGGTCCTGGGACATGGGGGTAGCCTACCCGCTACTGAAACAGTTGTGTCAGTGGCGGGAGCCGTTGGTCAGGGATCCGGGAGGGTGGCCCATGTCGCAGCAGGACCGTCAGCCGCGAGTCGTGGTGCGCCGGGCGGACCGCCCCGGCGACCTGGGCTGGGTGGTGATGGCCCACGGTGAGGTGTACGACCAGCAGTTCGGCTGGGACACCGACTTCGAGGCGCTGGTGGCCAGGATCGTTGCCGACTACGCCACGGATCACGACCCGAGCCGGGAGGCGGCCTGGATCGCCGAGGTCGACGGGGCACGCGTGGGATGCGTCTTCTGCGTTGCCGACGGCGAGCCCGGGGTGGCCAAGCTGCGGATCCTGCTGGTCACCCCGACCGCGCGTGGCCTCGGCGCCGGCACCCGCCTGGTCGAGACGTGCGTCGCCTTCGCTCGCGCGGCCGGCTACCGGCAGGTCACGTTGTGGACCAACGACGTGCTGGTGTCCGCACGCAGAATCTATGAGGCCGTTGGCTTCGTCCGCAGCGACGAGGAGCGGCACCACAGCTTCGGCCACGACCTCGTCGGCCAGAAACTGGACGCTCGACCTGCGGCAGCGGCCAGCGGTCAGCTCCGCGGGTGGGGGTGACCGGCCATGAGCACGCGTCTGTCGCCGCGGCTCGTGGCGAGGTGACCTGCCGCGCTCGGTACCAACCGGGCTTCCGGACGAGGGCCGCAAAGTACCGAAAGCCTTTCCGTCTGGCATTCATATCCCTGTTCTGGGAACATCGGGACAAGCCGGACGACACCGAGCCGCGCTAGCCGACAGTTCGAGCTGAAGACCGATGGTCCTGTCTGGACGACGCGGTCGCGGAGCGACACCTCAACGCACAGACCGAGGCCGACACGCGCCTGACCACGCAGATCATCGAGTGGACCGCAGCCGACGGTGCATGCCGGCGCGCCGGCCAACCCGGTGATGGAGGTTCCGGTTCCCCGTCGAACAGTCGCGGGAACAGCTCGGTCAGTCGCCCCAGCGCGAGAAGAGGGAGAGCCATGATCGGTCAACTCGCCGGCAAGAATGTGATCGTCACCGGAGGCACCCGCGGCATCGGTCGGGGCATCACCCTCGGACTGGCCGCCGCCGGCGCGAACGTGGTCGCCTGCTACCGGACCGAGGGTGAGCACGTCGAGGCGCTCGCCCACCAACTCAAGGAGACGCCGGGCAGCCACCGGCTGATCCGGGCCGACGTGACCGACGTCGAGGACGTCGAGCGGCTCGTCGACGAGGCCGGGAGCGGCCATCGTACGCTGCACGGCCTGGTGCACAACGCGGGAGTGATCAGCCCCGTGCGGTTCGCCGAGCTGACGCCCCAGGAGTGGCACCGGGTGGTGGACACGACGCTCACCGCGGCGTACCTCCTCGTCAACAAGGCACTGCCGCTGATGACCGCGGGCACGTCGGTGGTGGCCATCGGGTCCCGGGCGGCCACGGTCGGGATCCCGCTGCGGGCGCACTACACCGCGGCGAAGGCCGGCCTCGTCGGGCTGATGCGTTCGCTGACCAAGGAACTGAGCCCGCAGGGCATCCGGGTCAACGTGGTGGCTCCGGGCACCATCGAGACCGAGGAAGCGGCACGGGACTCCTCGGCGGAACGGCGGGCGTACGTCGAACGCCACCGCCAGATCATCGCGTTGCGGCGCTACGGGCGGCCGGAGGAGGTCGCCGACGCCGTCGCCTTCCTGCTGAGCGACCAGTCCTCCTACATCACCGGGGAGACCCTGCACGTCGACGGTGGCATCTGAGCCCCCCAGCGGGGCGCGGACCGCCCGGCGGGAGTTCGATGCCCTGTTCGACGGCGTGGGCCGCGACGCTGTGTCCGGCGTCGCGGCCCACGGTCTACCGTCCTGTCCCGGTCAGTCCCTCAGCTCCGCGTGGGACGACATGAACACGAGGCGCGGACACGTCCGCCCGTGCCGGCTGAGCGAAGACGCCGAGCACCACAATCGGTGCCAGCGCCGCGATCAGCCCCGTTTTCATACGTTTCGCGGTCGACACTTCAGCTCTCCATGATCGTTTCGGCGGGCCGGTCCATTCGCCGACGGCGGCCGACGATTCAGCGGCGCTGCGCCCACCACCGGCGCAGCACGTAGCCGACGGCGCTGGCCAGGAACAGGGCGGCCGTGATGAGCAGCCAGCGGGCGAGGAACGGCCGCTGGTCCTGCCCGGACGCGGCCAGGTAGGTCGGCCGGCCCAACCGCAGGATGCCCGGCAGGTAGACGAGGAACAGCAGGCCCGAGGCCAGGGCCGGCACCCGGACGTGGTTCAGCAATGCGGGACCCGACGCCGGCACGCCGTGGGTGCCGAGCGCGCGCTGCAGCACGCGGTCCGCCAGCCCGTAGATCGGGAACAGCACGAAGTCGTGTGCGATCGCCGCGCCGACGAACCAGACCAGCATCCGGCCGGAGGTCGGTTCCGCGGCGAGCCGCAGCGCCACCCACCCGGCGACCGTGAAGGCGCCGACGAGCAGCAGCAGGTGCCCGGCCGGCGCCCCGTACGCCGCCCGGAACCGGGCCGCCAGGTCACCCACCGGTACGGCTCCGGAACTCGATCTCCGCCACCCACTTCGTGCAGTGCACGCCGGGCAGGGCCGGGACGATGACCCGCGCCGGGTAGCCGTGGTCGAGGGAGAGGTCGACGCCGTTGACCTGCAGGGCGAGCAGGGAGTCCGCGTCGAGGACCTGGTTGGCCTGCAGGGTCGCCTGCTTGAACAGCCCCGCCTTCTCCAGGGACCGCACGTGCGCGGCGGCGATCCCGTCCGCGCCGACGAGGGCGGCCAGGTCGCGCAGCCGTACCCCGGTCCAGGTCTGCACGGTCGACCAGCCCTCCACGCAGGCGATCGGCAGCGTGACGGTGTGCTGGGCCATGGCCAGCAGGCCGGCACGGTCCACCGCGACGGTGCGGCCGCCCGCGCGCAGGGCGAGCCGCCAGCCCGGCCCGGTGTCCGCGGCCCGGACGCCGGCCGCGGCCGCGGTCCGGTTCACCGGGAAGCCGGTCGGGCCCGCCCCCGGCTGCCGCCCCCGGGGCAGCAACAGCGCGGTCCGCCGCCAGGGCCCCTCGAGGTGCTGCCCCACGGTGAGGGCGGCGAGCAGCAGCGACAGGCCACCGACCAGGGTGAGCGCGCCGCGCCGGCTCATCGTGGGCGGCCCGGGCCGGGCGGCCACCAGTTCGTCCGGGTCCGGCGGCTCGGGCCGGGTCGCCGCGCGGTAGGTGATCAGCTCCTCGGGCAGCGAGCGGGACCGTAGGCCGGTGCGCATCCGCCGCAGCTTGAGCGCCACGTGGGTGACCAGCGCGGCGACGAAGACCCAGGCGCCGAAGTAGTGGGCGGTGTAGAAGTCGAAGCCGAACAGGTATGCGTACTGGATGTCGAGCAGGCCGGTGGCGATCTCGAAGAGGATCCCACCGACGAGCAGGAGCAGGGACAGCCGCTCCAGCACCTGCGCCACCGAGCGGGCCGGCGGCCAGTCGAACAGCTTCGGCAGCACCGACCAGAGCTTGGCCAGCACGATCGGGATCAGCGTGATCCCGAGCGCCACGTGCAGGCCCTGGGTGAGCCGGAACAGCCAGGACGGGCGGGTCGGCCAGTCGAACTGCGGCAGCCGCAGCCACCCGACGTCACGTGGGAACGCCTGGCCGAACTGGGGGGAGTAGGCGAGGTAGTCCAGCAACCCGGTGAGGAACACCAGCGGTAGGCCGACGAGCAGGACCACCCCGAACATGGCGGTGAGCCACGGGCCGCGCAGCGGGCTGCGCCACCGCCGGTTCACGGTCGCCGCGCCGGGCGGGGGATGCTCGGCCAGGAACGCCCACCACCGCCGGGGGAAACCGTAGGCCGGCCGGCCGGGTGGCACGCGCCCCGATGCGACCGGGGAACCCCCGGCCGGGGGAGAGCTCTCCGCGCTCACCGGTCCTCCTCGCGACTGCCGACGCCGGGACGCCCGGCGGCGGCCGGCCGACCGGATCCCTCTCCGGCAGGCTACGGGCGGCCTCGGCGGTCGGACCCGGTTTGCCGAATTACGGAACGCTTACCGGCCCGCGGACCGCGATGTTGCCAGGTCCTTACGGCTTGGCCGACCGGACCCCACGCGACCGCCTACCGACCTACCCTGACCGGCATGCGGGTACTCGTCACCGGCGCGGCCGGTTTCATCGGGTCGCAGGTCGCCGACCTGCTCGCCACCGACGGGCACGAGGTGGTGGCGCTGGACGCGCTGCTGCCCCAGGCACACGGCGGCGAACTGCCCGAGTGGTCCCGGCGGCACGACCCGATCGTCGGCGACGTCCGCGACCCCGACCTGCTCGACCGGCTGCTGCCCGGCGTCGACGCGGTGTGCCACCAGGCCGCGATGGTCGGGCACGGCCTCGACCCGTCGGACGCCCCCGGGTACGCCAGCCACAACGACTACGCCACCGCCGTGCTGCTGGCCGCGATGCACCGGGCCGGGGTGCGCCGGCTGGTGCTCGCCAGCTCCATGGTCGTCTACGGCGAGGGCCGTTACGAGTGCGCCCGGCACGGCATCGTGCGACCCGCCCCGCGCCGTCCCGCCGACCTGGCCGCCGGCCGCTACGACCCGACCTGCCCGCGGTGCGCCGGCATCGTCAGCCCCGCACTGGTGCCCGAGGACGCCCCGCTGGAGCCGCGCAGCACGTACGCCGCCACCAAGCTGGCCCAGGAGCACCTGGCCGCCGCCTGGGCGCGGCAGACCGGGGGCGGAGTGTGGGCCCTGCGCTACCACAACGTCTACGGGCCCCGGATGCCCCGCGACACTCCGTACGCCGGGGTGGCCTCGATCTTCCGCTCCGAGCTGTCGGCCGGCCGGCCGCCGCGGGTGCTGGAGGACGGCCGCCAGCGGCGGGACTTCGTCCACGTCACCGACGTGGCGCGGGCCAACCTGCTGGCCCTCACCACGCCGCCGCCGCAGCCGCTGGTGCCGGTCAACGTCTGTTCCGGCGAGCCGCGCACGGTCGGTGACCTGGCCGCGGCCCTGGCCGCCGCGATGGCCGGGCCGGCGCCGCTGGTCGTCGGTGGCGCCCGCGTCGCCGACGTGCGGCACGTCGTCGCCGATCCGCGTCGGGCGGCCGACCTGCTCGGCTACACCGCGCGGGTCGGCTTCGCCGACGGGGTCACCGCCTTCGCCACCGACCCGCTGCGCGAGCCGGCGGCCGTGCATGCCTGACCCGCCGCGCTGCCCGCGGGGGCGGCAGCGCGGACGACGCCGGGCCGCGCGGCAGGTCAGGAGACCGTCCACAGCAGGTGGTTGACCACCAGCGCGGTCGCCGCCTGCCCGGCCAGCCACCAGCGGCGGGCCGCCGCCGGCAGGTGCGCGGTGGCGACTAGCAGCCACACCGCGAACGGCAGCCAGATCCGCTCCACCTCGGCCTTGCTCAACCCGGACAGGTCAGCCGCGAGCACCACCGCCGCCGCAGCGACCGGCAGCAGCACCGTCGGCCCGGCGGCGGCCACCGGCCCGATGAGCCAGGCGCCCGGGCCGCGCCGCCGCACCGCCGCGACTCCGGCCAGCACCGCCCGGCGCAGCGCCGGCCCGAGCGCCGGGCCGGCGGACAGCACCAGCGCCGCCAGGTTCGCCCAGACCCAGTAGCCGTACGGGCGGTCGGCCGCCCAGCCCTGGTAGTACCGCTCCACCACTCGCTGGTAGCCGTCCCACCACCAGAATCCCGCCGCCGTGAACGCCACCACCACCCCGGCGA
Organism: Micromonospora sp. CB01531; assembly: GCF_001905095.1. Taxonomy (GTDB): domain Bacteria; phylum Actinomycetota; class Actinomycetes; order Mycobacteriales; family Micromonosporaceae; genus Micromonospora. Next base: position 49,820 of record NZ_LWLS01000063.1, on the reverse strand, counting down.
CTCCCGCGACCGCGGACAGCAGTGCGGCGATCCGGTCCGCCGGACGCAGTGCCAGCACCACCAGCGCCAGCAGGCCGACCAGCACGAAGCCGTACGACAGGTACAGCGCGTAGCCCAGCACCAGCCCACCGACGGCCGGGGCCAGCCGGCCGCGTACCGCCAGCAGCGCCAGACCTGCCGCGACCACGCCGGCGAACAGCCCGTCCGCCGACGCCCCCACCCACACGGCCCCGGGGAGCAGCACCAGGAATGGCAGGACCGCGCGGGCCGCGGCGTCGGCGCCGAGCGCCCGCAGCGCCACGGGCACCGAGACGGTGACGCTCGCGCCCACCAGCACGCAGGCCAGTGCGGCAGCGCTGCCCCCGCCGAGCCCGATCCGGTCCAGCCCAACGAAGACCAGTAGCGCGCCGGGCGGGTGCCCGGCGGTGTGGGTCGACCAGGAGTCGGGCTGAAAGTCCAGGATCCGCCCCGTGAACCCGGCCAGCGTGGCGGGGACGTCCCGGACCCCGGGCACCTCGTGCAGGTACTCCGCCTGCGGCGTGAGCCGTTCGGTCAACCCGGCCGACCAGCCGTCGACCAGGGCCAGCGACAGCGCCCACGCCACCGAGGCCAGGTAGGCGAGGCCGAGCAGCGGGCCCCAGCGCGCCGCGCCGGCCCACCGCACCCCGACGCCGACCACCCCGGCCGCGACCAGCACCGCCGCCGGGGTGCCCCAGCCGAGGTGCGGCCGCCAGGTCGCGTACAGGGGGGCGGCGTCCGCGTGCAGGCCCACGCCGCGGGCGTTGAGGACCGCGCCGACCGCGGCGGCCAGCATGACCAGCGCCGCCTCGACGCCCAGCACCGTCAGGTCGGCGAGCCGGCGGCGGGTCGGCGCCCGCCCGGGCGCGACGGGCCGCCTTGTGGTCGTTCTCATGCCGTCCGGACGGTACGGCCTTCCCTCGATGGGTGACCGGCGAACCGCCGGATCGTCACCGTCCGGTAAGAATCGGTCTCCCGGTAACAGATCCGTAAGGTCCGATCTTCCTGCCGCAGCCCAGGTGGCGGCCTAGCGTCGTCGGTATGTCCCCGCCGATCGACGTTGTCCTGCCGTGCCTCGATGAGGCCGCCGCCCTGCCCGGCGTGCTCACCGCGCTGCCGCCCGGCTACCGGGCGATCGTGGTGGACAACGGCTCCCGGGACGGCTCGGCAGAGGTTGCCGACCGGCACGGGGCCCGGGTGGTGCCCGAGCCCCGCCGAGGCTACGGCGCCGCCGTGCACACCGGGCTGGTGGCCGCCGAGGCGGATCTGGTCTGCGTGCTCGACGCCGACGGATCCTTCGACCCCGCCGAACTTCCCGCCCTGGTCGCCCCGGTGGCCGGCGGCGCCGCCGACCTGACCGTGGGCCGGCGACGGCCTGTCTCCGCCGGGGCCTGGCCGTGGCACGCCCGCGCCGGCACCGCGCTCATCGCGGCGTTGCTGCGGCACCGGGGCGTACCGCTGCGCGACCTCAGCCCGATCCGGGTGGCCCGCCGCGAGGCGCTGCTCACCCTGGGCGTCACCGACCGGGCCTTCGGTTACCCCCTCGAACTGCTGATCCGCGCCGCCGCCGCCGGCTGGCGGATCCAGGAGTTGGACGTCAGCTACGCCCCACGGGCCGCCGGCACCCGCTCCAAGGTCTCCGGCTCGGTACGCGGCACGCTGCGCGCCACCCGCGACTTCGCCGGAGTCCTGCGCAGCGTGGGCGGACTCCGGTGACGGTGCTGCTGGTGATGGCCAAGGCGCCCGTGCCGGGGGCCGTGAAGACCCGGCTCTGCCCACCGGCCACCCCCGGTCAGGCCGCCCGGATCGCCGCCGCCGCGCTCCGGGACACCCTCGACGCCGTCCGGGCCGTGCCCGGGGTGACGCCGGTCCTGGCCGTAAGCGGACGCCTCGCCGACGGCGAGGACGGAGCCGGCCTGACCGCGGCGCTCACCGGCTGGACCGTGCTGCCGCAGCGAGGTCGGGACCTGGCCGACCGGATCGCCAATGCCCACGCCGACGTGGCAGCGGCCTGGCCCGGACAGCCGGTGCTGCAGATCGGCATGGACACTCCGCAGGTGACCGCCGGGCACCTGCTCGCGGCGTTCCAGCGGCTGGACCTGGCCGACGCGGTGCTCGGCCGGGCGGTGGACGGCGGATGGTGGGCGCTGGGATTGCGCGATCCCCGCCAGGCCGACGCGCTGCGGGCGGTGCCGATGTCCACCCCGGAGACCGGCGAGTGCACCTGGTCCGCCCTCGACCGGCGCGGGCTGCGCACCCTGACCCTGCCGGTGCTGCGCGACGCCGACACCTGGCCCGACGCGCTCGCGGTGGCCGCCGAGGCGCCGGACACCCGGTTCGCGTACCAGATATCGGCGCTGCACCCCACGCTGGTGCCCGGCGGGCACCGGTGACACTGCACACCCTCGGCACGGACGGCCGGTGGGCGGCCGCGGCGGGCGGGGGTGAGGACGTCTTCGCCGCCGCCCTCGAAGCGCAGCCCGGCGCACACTGGCTCGTGCAGGACGACGGTCGGCGCACCGCGCTGCCGGTCCGGCGCTGGCACGGTCCGCCCGAGCCGGCAACCGCCGCGGTGGTCGCCCGGTGCGCGGGCCCGACCCTGGACGTCGGCTGCGGCCCAGGGCGCCTCACCCTCGCCCTGGCCCGCGCCGGGCACGCCGCGGTCGGGGTCGACGTCTCCGCCCACGCGGTGCGGCTCACCCGGGCCCGCGGTGCCGTCGCCCTTCACCGGGACGTGTTCGGGCCGCTGCCCGGCGAGGGACGCTGGGCACACGTCCTGCTCATCGACGGCAACATCGGTATTGGCGGCGACCCGAGCCTCCTGCTCGGCCGGTGCCGGGAGCTGATCCGGGCCGGCGGCTCGGTCGTCGTCGAGCTGGAACCTCCCGGGCCCGGCCTGTGGCGGGGGCAGGTCAGGTTGGCCTCCCGCTTGCCACAGGGGAAGGTGTGCCGGAGCGGGGCGTTCCGCTGGGCCCGGCTGGACACGGTGGCCGTGCACGACACGGCGCACGCCGCCGGGCTGGCCGTCCGGGACACGTTCGAGGCGGGCCGGCGCTGGTTCGGGGAACTGGTCCGTCCGTTGTGACGGGTCACGCCGGTTGCGTGCGGATCTCGTCGTTCGGGGCCACGGCCACCCGCGCTGACCTACGCTGCCGGTGAGGTGGAACGGGGGACGGATGGCGCAGCCACGGGTGGCGATGATCGGGCTCGGCGGGATGGGCGCGCCCATGGCCGGGAACGTGCTGCGGGCCGGTCTGCCGACGGTCGTCTGGAACCGCCACCCCGAGCCGGCCCGCCGGCTGGGCGACCAGGGCGCGGAGGTGGCCGCCAGCCCCGCCGACGCGGCCGGCGGGGCGGACGTCGTGGTGACCATGGTGACCGACGCCGACGCCCTCGGTTCCATCGCCTTCGACCAGGGGATGCTGGCCGCGATGGCCGAGGGCGCGGTCTGGGCCCAGATGAGCACCATCGGCGTCACCGACACCGAACGGTTCGCCCGGCAGGTCACGGCGGAGCGTCCCGACATCGTTCTGCTGGATGCCCCGGTGGCCGGCAGCCGCGGCCCGGCCGAGCAGGGGAAGCTGGTCGTCTTCGCCTCCGGGCCGGCGGAGGTCCGCGACCGGGTCGCCCCGGTCTTCGACGCGGTCGGGCAGCAAACGGTCTGGGTCGGGCCGGTCGGCGCCGGGTCCCGGCTGAAGTTGGTGAACAACCTGCTGCTGGCCTTCGTCGCCGAGGGGCTCGCCGCGTCGGTCGCGCTCGGTGACGCCCTCGCCCTGGACCGCGAGACCGTGCTGGGCGCCCTGCGTGGCAGCCCGCTGCTGTCACCCTGGGCCGGTGAGAAGCTGGACCGGATCGGCCGGGACGACTACACGACCCAGTACCCCCTCACCCTGGCGCTCAAGGATGTGAACCTGGTGTTGCGGGAGGTCGAGGAGGGCCGGTTCCTCGCCGCGGAGTGCCTGGCCGCGGAGTGGCAGCGCGTCGTGGGCCAGGGGCTCGGTGCGGCGGACCTGACCGTGGTCACCCGGGCGCTGTCCCAGCCCACCGGGCGCGCCTGATCCCTGGACGGGCCCGCTCTCCTACGGCGAGGCGAGCACGTGCAGGCCGAGCCAGCCGCAGAGCAGCACCGCCAGCACCCCGGCGAGCCCGCCGAGCCAGTACGTGGCCAGTAGCCAGCGGCGCCGCCAGGCCAGCCACCCCGCCAGGGCGGGAGCCGCGATCACCAGGGCCACCGAGGTGAGGAACGCCAACTGGAGGCGCCGCTGCTCCGCCGCGCTGGCGTGGCTCAGAAACGCGCCGGCGGCAATCAGCGGCACGACGGACATGAACAGCAACGCCACAGCGGCGGACCAGCCACCGAGGACCACCGCGGTCACCGCGAGCGCCCAAGCGGTGTCGGTGTTCCGTCGGCCCCGCCCCCGGCTGTCGACCATGATCACCTCCCCGGGCCGCCGTCTCGTCGAGCCGGTCGAGGAGGACGTCCGGCTCCACGTGGTGCAGTCAAGCACGCGTCCGCCCGCCCTGTCCGCCCCGCTTCCGGCGGCCGGGGCCCCGCCGGGGCCCCGCCCGGTGGGCGGGGCCCCGGCCCGGGTCAGCGACCCTGGAGGGCCTTGACGTTGTCGCCGAAGGTCCAGCCCTTCGACCCGTCCCAGTTGATCGACCAGGTCATCAACCCCTTCAGGCCGCCCTGGTAGGTGTTCCACGCCTGCCCCACCAGCGGCGGGGCCAGGTACCCGCCACCGGCGCCGGACTGCGCCGGCAGGCCGGGGACCTGCCGGTCGTACGGGACGCGGATGGTGGTGCCCTGCACGACCAGTCCGGCGTTGAGGCAGTTGGTCTGCGCGACGAAGCCCTGCACGGTGCCGGCGGAGTACGAGTCGCCGGCGCAGCCGTACATGCTGCCGTTGTAGTACTGCATGTTCAGCCACCAGAGCCGGCCGTTGTCCACGTACCGCTTGATGATCGGCAGGTACGCGCCCCAGATGGATCCGTAGGTCACGCTGCCGCCGGTGACGTACGCGGTCTCCGGGGCCATGGTGAGCCCGAACCCGGCGGGCATCTGGGCAAGCACCCCGTCGATGATCCGCACCAGGTTGGCCTGCGAGGTGGACAGCTGGTTGATGTTCCCGCTGCCGGTGAGGCCGGTCTCGATGTCGATGTCGATGCCGTCGAAGTTGTACCGCTTGAGGATCGGCACGACGGTGGCGACGAACCGGTCGGCGACCGCGGTCGAGCTGAGGTCGATGCCGGCGGTCGCGCCGCCGATGGACAGCAGGATGGTCAGGCCGCCGGCCTTGGCCTGGCACATCTCGGCGGGGGTGGGCACCTTGACCCCGGCGTCCATGCCGTTCTCCCAGAGCACCGTGCCGTCGGCGCGGATCACCGGGAAGGCGGCGGTGACCACGTTGTAGCCGTGCGTCCGGATGCGTGAGTCGGTGATCGGGATCCAGCCGAGCCCGGGGTGCACGCCGTTGGCCGCACCGTCCCAGCTTTCCCAGTAGCCCTGGAGCACCTTGCCCGCCGGCCGGGACTTCAGCGCGCAGGTGTCGCCGCCCGGCGGCGGGCTCGACGGGGTGGGCGTGGGCGACGGCGTCGACGTGGGGGTCGGGGTGGGTTTCGGCGTGGGGGAGGGGGACGACGTGGTCGGCGTGGGGGACGGGGCGCCGTCGCAGGCGCCGAGGTCGGACCAGAGTGCCGGGGTGGCCGGTGGGGTCCAACCGGCGCCGGGCGGCGGGGTGTGCGTCTGCAGCGCCTGGTAGAGCCGGCCGGTGTAGGTGGCCCGGCTGCCGGCGGTCCAGGTGACGCCCTCGGCCCAGGCCGGTACGCCGGAGCAGGCCGCCAGCGCGGTCTGGCCGGCGGTCGCGGCGAGGCCGGTGGTGGCCGTCAGGGCGGCCGTGGCGGCGAGCAGTACGGCGCCGCCGAGCAGGGCGGTCAGCCCACGTCGAAGTCGCATGACATACCTCCTCATCGATGCGTCGGAGGCTATCAGTTAACTTTGTTAAATGTAAATGCGCAGTACGCTGTCAGCGCTTGGTTCATGGCGTGAACGGTGCCGCCCGACGACGGCACCGGGGAGAGGACGGCGGCGGACGTGGACGCCAGACGCACCACCGTGCGCGACATGCGCCGTGCCAACCGGTCGCTGCTGCTCACCCGGATCTGGCTGGACGGCCCGCTCAGCCGCCACGAGCTCGGCCAGACCACCGCGCTGAGCCTGGCCAGCGTGAGCAACCTGGTCGGCGAGATGATCGCCGAGGGGCTCGTCGAGGAGGCCGGGTCGGTCGAGTCCGACGGCGGCCGCCCCCGGGTGCTGCTGCGCGTCGCCCCCGGCTACGGCTACCTGGTCGGCGCCGACGTCGGTGAGACCCGGGTGCAGGTCGAGCTCTTCGACCTGGCGATGACCGCCCTGGCCAAGGCCGAGTACCCGATCGCCGCCGCCGAGCCCGATCCGCAGGACGTGGCCACCCACCTGCTGCACGGCCTGGACGCGGTGATCGAGCAGGCCGGCGTCGACCCGGCCGCCGTGCTCGGCCTCGGCGTCGCCGTCTCCGGGACCGTCGAGCGCACCGCCGACGCCGTCGTGCATGCCCAGACGCTCGGCTGGGACGGCGTGCCGCTCGGCGCGATGCTGCGGGCCGGCAACGACGTCCCGGTTCACATCGACAACGGCGCGAAGACACTCGGCCAGGCCGAGATGTGGTTCGGTGCCGGCCGCGGCGTCCGGCACGCCGTCATCGCTCTGGTCGGCTCCGGGGTCGGGGCCTGCGTGGTCGCCGACGGGGTGGGCTACCGCGGCGCGCACAGCAGCGCCGGCGAGTGGGGCCACACCACCATCGTGTACGGGGGGCGCCGCTGCCGCTGCGGCAACCTCGGCTGCCTGGAGGCGTACGTCGGGGCGGAGGGCGTCCTCGACCGGTTCCGGCAGGCCAACCGGGGCCGCCCGGCCGCCGGCGGCGACGAGGAGAGCGCCTTCGGCGAGTTGCTCCGGTCCACCGGCCGGACGGCGGCGAAGGTGCTCGACGAGACCGTCGGCTACCTCGGCGCCGGGGTGGCCACCCTGGTCAACCTCTTCAACCCGGAGCGGGTGGTGCTCGGCGGCTGGGCCGGCCTGGCCCTCGGCGAGCGCTACCTGCCGCAGATCCGCGAGGCCACCGCGCGGCACGCGCTGCGCCAGCCGTACGCCCAGGCCTCGATCGAGCTGTGCCGGCTCGGACCGGACGCGGTCGCGATGGGCGCGGCCACCCTGCCGATGGCCCGGCTGCTGCGCGACGGCGGCGTGCGGCGCGAGCCGGCCGCCCGGGTGACCCCGGCGCGGCCGGCACCACGTCCGCGGACGCCGGTCCGCTGAGCCGCCGGGCCGGCGACGACGCCCGGCGGCGTGTCCGGGCGCGCCGGAGTGGCCGCCCGGGAGGATCCCGCGCGGCCGCCCCGGCCGTGGATCAGCGCTGCCCGCGCACCCGTCGCACCGTGTCGCGGTACCAGTGCGCGCTGCGCTTCGGGGTACGCCGCTGGGTGTCGTAGTCCACCCGGACGATGCCGAACCGCTTGTCGTAGCCGTACGCCCACTCGAAGTTGTCCAGCAGCGACCAGGCGAAGTAGCCCCGCACGTCGGCCCCGGCCTGCCGCGCCCGGGCCACCGCCCGCAGGTGCTCGGCCAGGTACGCCACCCGATCGTCGTCGGCCACGAACCCGTCGGCGTCCGGCCGGTCGTCGAACGCCGCCCCGTTCTCGGTGACCACCAGCGGCACGCCCGGGTAGTCCCGGCTCAGCCGTACCAGCAGGTCGGTGAAGGACGCTGGCACGATCTCCCAGTCCATCGCGGTACGCGGCAGGTCCCGCCGGACCACCCGCCGCACCGGCCGACCCTCGTCGTCCCGCTCCCGGCCCCGCTCGTCCACCCCGGAGAAGAGCTGCCCGAAGTAGAAGTTGACGCCGAGCACCTCGATGGGGGACGAGATGACCGCCAGGTCGCCGTCCTCGATCGGGAGCTGGACGCCCTCGGCGGCCAGGTCCGCCACCACGTCCACCGGGTAGCGCCCGTGGAACAAAGGGTCCAGGTAGAGCCGGTTACCCAGCCCGTCGGAGGCCCGGGCGGCGTCCCGGTCGGCCGGGCTGTCGGTGGCCGGGTCCGCGGTGGCCAGGTTGACCGTGATGCCCAGCTCGATCGGGCCGGTCGCGGCCGCCCGCAGCCGCTGCACCGCCAGCCCGTGGCCGAGCAGCAGGTGGTGGGCGGCGGCGATCCCGTCGCCCAGGTCCCGCCGGCCCGGGGCGTGCTGGCCGTACGCGTAGCCGAGCATCGCCGAGCACCACGGCTCGTTGAGCGTCGTCCAGGTCTTCACCCGGTCGCCGAGCGCGGCGAAGACCAGCTCGGCGTAGTCGGCGAACCGGTACGCGGTGTCCCGGTGCGGCCAGCCGCCCGCGTCCTCCAGCTCCTGCGGCAGGTCCCAGTGATAGAGGGTCACCCACGGGTCGATGCCTCGGCCGAGCAGCTCGTCGACCAGCCGGTCGTAGAAGGCCAGCCCGGCCGGGTTGGCCGGCCCGCGCCCGCCCGGTTGCACCCGCGGCCAGGCCACCGAGAAGCGGTACGTGTCCAGCTCCAGGTCGGCGATGAGCCCGACGTCCTGCGGCATCCGGTGGTAGTGGTCGCAGGCCACGTCGCCGGTGTCGCCGTTGGCCACCGCCCCGGGAACGCGGCAGAAGGTGTCCCAGATGGACGGTGTGCGTCCGTCCTCGGCCACCGCCCCCTCGATCTGGTACGACGAGGTCGCCACCCCCCACCGGAAGGTCGGCGGGAGGGTGTCGATCGGGTCGGCCTGCCCGGGCGACGACTCCAGCTCGGCGGGTCTGACGCCGCGCCGCGACCTGGAGCCGTCGGTGGTCGCCGGGCGGGTGAGGTCGGTGTCCATGGTTCTCCTCGCGGTCGCGAATGTTCAGTCGGGCGGTGGTGGTCAGCGGGGGACCGGCTCGGCGGCGGGATGCAGCCAGCAGGCGACGGCGCGCCCCGGGCGGTCGTCGCCGGGCGGGCCCAGCGGCGGCAACTCCTTGTCGCACGGGCCGAACGCTTTCGGACAACGCGGGTGGAACGCGCATCCGCTCGGCATGGCGCGCAGGTCCGGCGGGGAGCCGGGGATGCCGGTCAGCTCGCGCCGGGGGCCGCGCAGCGCCGGGAAGGAGTGCAGTAACCCGTCGGTGTACGGGTGCAGGGCCCGCCGGTACAGCTCGACCGCGGGGGCCTCCTCGACGATCCGGCCGCCGTACATGATGGCGATCCGATCGGAGAACTCGACCAGCAGCGACAGGTCGTGGGTGATGAACAGCACCGCGAAGCCCAGCCGCTGCCGCAGCTCGGCGAGCTGGCCGAGGATCTGCCGCTGCATCACCACGTCGAGCGCGGTGGTCGGTTCGTCCATGATGACGACCTGCGGTTCCAGCGCCAGCGCCATGGCGATCATGACCCGTTGCCGCATCCCGCCGGAGAGCTGGTGCGGGTAGCTGTCCAGCCGGTCGGCGGAGATGCCGACCAGGCGCAGCAGCTCCCGCGCCCGGGCCAGCCGGCCCGCCGCCGTGCTTCTCGGCTCGTGCGCCTTGATCACGTCGAGCAGTTGGGTGGAGACCCGGTGCACCGGGTTGAGCGAGTTCATCGCGCCCTGGAACACGATGGACGTCTCCGCCCAGCGGAACTGCCGCAGCTTTGCCGGGGTCAGGGTCAGCACGTCGACCGGGAGGCCGTCGAGCGGGTGGTAGACCACCTGCCCGCCGCTGACCACCCCGGGTGGTGGCAGCAGCCGGGTCAGCCCGTACGCCAGCGTGGACTTGCCGCTGCCGCTCTCCCCGGCCAGCCCCAGCACCTCGCCCCGGTGCAGGGTCAGGTCGACGTCGCGGACGGCGTGTACCGCCTCGTCGCCGAGCCCGTAGTCGACGCGGAGCTTGCGGACCTCCAGGACCGGTTCGCTCATCGGTGCCTTCTTTCGTTCGCGGCTGTGGGGCTCCGCTTCGCTGCACTCCTCGCGCTCACCGGTGCCCTCCTTCTTTTGCGACGGCGGGCCGCCGGCGCGGGGCCGGGACGGCTGCGGCCGGCGCCAGGACGGGGGTGAAGCCCACCCGCATCCGTGCCGTGCGCCCGTCGGCGGTACGGATCCGGGCCCGGCCGCCGCTGCGCAGTCGAGGGCTGACGAACTCGTCGATGCCGAAGTTGATCAGCGCGAGGGCGGTGCCGAGCAGCGCGATGGCCAGCCCGGCCGGTACGAACCACCACCAGGCGCCCTGGGCGAGGGCCTGCTGGCCCTGTGCCCAGAACAGGATCGTGCCCCAGTTCCACGAGGAGACCGATGAGATGCCGATGAACGCGAGCGTGATCTCCGACATCACCGCGAAGATCACCGTGCCGACGAAGCCGGACGCGATGATCGCGGTGAGGTTGGGCAGGATCTCGAACAGGATGATGCGCCAGGTCCGCTCGCCGGTGGCCCGCGCCGCCTCGACATAGTCGCGGCGGCGCAGCGACAGCGTCTGGGCTCGCAGCACCCGGGCGCCCCACGCCCACGAGGTGCAACCGATGATGAGCGCGACCAACATGTCGCTGGCCTGGTCGACGATCGACGTCACGATGATGATCAGCGGCAACGCCGGGATGACCAGGAACACGTTGGACAGCGCCGAGCCCGCCTCGTCGGCCAACCCACCGAGGTAGCCGGACGTCACGCCGATGACGATGGACAGCATCGTCGCCAACACGCCGGCGAACAGGCCCACAAGAACCACGCTGCGGGTGCCGACCAGGATCTGACTGAAGATGTCCTGCCCGAGATGCGTGGTGCCGAACCAGTGGCTGGCCGACGGCGCCTGCAGGATGTCGCCGCTGCGACCGTCCGGGTCGTACGGGGCCACCCACGGCCCGATGATCGCGAAGAGGCCGTAGCCGGCCAGGACGACCACGCCGGTCGCGGTCTTGGCGTTGGTCAGGAAGCGGAACCGGCGCCGCCTCGTCCGGCCCGGCGCGGCCGACGGCTGGGCCATCGCGCCCTGGCCGGGGATGACCTGCTCGATACTCGACGGTGAGATCGTCATCGTTCAGCCACTCTTTCGGGTCCGCGGGTCGAGAAGCAGGTACGCGACGTCGGCGATGAGGTTCGCCACCAGCACGGAGATCGTGATGATCAGGAAGATCCCCTGCATCAGTGGGTAGTCCTTGTAGCCGACCGCCTGGAAGAGTTGGAAGCCGAGACCCGGGTACGAGAACACGATCTCCACGAGCAGGGTGCCGCCGACGATGAACCCGAGCGACAGCGCGAAGCCCGAGACGTTGGGCAGCAGCGCGTTGCGGGCGGCGTAGCTCAGGGCCACCCGGCGTTCCGACAGGCCCTTCGCGTGGGCGACCGTGATGTAGTCCTCGGACGACACGGTGACCATCATGTTGCGCATGCTGAGCAGCCAGCCGCTCATCGAGGAGACCAGGATGGTGGCGGCCGGCAGGATGCTGTGCCGGATCGCGCTCGGGATGAAGTACTGGTCGAACGCCGGCACGAGACCCGGCTCGTAGCCGCCGGACGACGGGAAGAAGCTGCCCGGCCCGGCGAACAGGGCGATCGCGACGAGACCCAGCCAGAAGTACGGGATCGAGGAGAGGAACGTCGTGGCCGGCAGCAGGGCGTCGATCCACGAGCCGCGCCGCCAGCCGGCGCCGACGCCGAGCGCCGTGCCGAGAAGGAAGCTGACGATCGTGGTGATGCCGACCAGGCCGACCGTCCACGGCAGGCTGTCGCCGATGACCGTCGACACCGGCGTCGGGAAGAACGTGAACGACAGGCCGAGGTCGCCGTGGAGGAGTTGCGTCCAGTAGTCGACGTACTGCTCAGCGAGGCTCTGGTTCTTGTCCAGTCCGAACAGCACGCGAAGCGACTGGATGGCGTCCGCGCTGATCCGGCCCTGGTTTCGCGAGATGAGGGCCTGGACCGGGTCGCCCGGGATCATGCGCGGGATGAAGAAGTTGAGCGTGATCGCCGCCCACGCCGTGAACAGGTAGAAGGCGATGCGCTGGAGCAGGAACTTCATCGACTCTCCCCCGAAGTGGCGGTGCCGTCCCCGAGGGCCGACGCCGGGGGCGGCGGGACGGCACCGGCGTCTTCGGCGGCGACGGTGGCCGGGTCGTAGAGCCAGCACGCCGCCCAGTGGCCGGGCCGGTCGGCGATCTCCAGCCGGGGCGGCAGGTCGACCGAGCAGCGGGGCATGGCGTGCGGGCAGCGCGGGTGGAACCGGCAGCCGGCCGGCGGCCGGATGAGGCTCGGCGGCTCCCCGTCGCCCCGGTCGTGTGCGGTGGCGGCTGCGGCGCCGGTGATGCTGTCGGGGTCGGGTGCCGACTCGATGAGCAGGCGGGTGTACGGGTGGGCCGGGCGCTGCGTGACCGTCTCGCTGTCGCCGCCCTCGACCATGCGGCCGGCGTACATCACGATCGTCTCGTCGGCGAAGTACCGGGCCGACGCGATGTCGTGCGTGATGTACAGGATGGCGAGGTCGAGCCGCTCCTTGAGGTCCCGCAGCAGGTTGAGCACGCCGAGGCGGATCGAGACGTCGAGCATGGAGACCGGCTCGTCGGCCAGCAGCACCTCCGGGGCGGCGCCGAGCGCCCGGGCGATCGCGACGCGCTGCCGCTGACCGCCGGAGAGCTCGTGCGGGAACGCGTCCAGGTAGCGCTCGGGCGGCGTGAGGCTGACCCGGGTGAGCAGATCGGCGAGCGCCCGGTCCAGGTCCTCGGCGGTGCGGCCGGCGTTGCCGTGGATGCGCAGCGACCGGCTCAGGTGATAGCGGATCGTGTGCACCGGGTTGAGCGACGCGAACGGGTCCTGCAGGATCAGCTGGACGCGTCGTACGTACGACCGGAACGCCCGGCCGCCGTGGACCCGGGTCGACACGCCGTGCAGCCGGACGTCGCCGGCGGTGCGGCGGTAGAGCTGGGCCAGCAGCCGGGCCACCGTGGACTTGCCGGATCCGGACTCACCGACCAGCGCGGTCACCTGGCCACGGCGTAGCGCGAACGATACGTCGTCGACGGCGTGGACGGCTGCCGGCGCCCGGGAGACGAGGTCGCGCAGCCGTCTGCGGACGGGGAAATGCTTGGTCAGGCCGACGGCCTCCAGCACCACTTCGTTTACCGGCGCCGCCGTGCTTTCGCTCAACGTCATGCCGAGTTTCCTGTCTTCGGGGTGTCTGTCACCGAGGGGTGCGCGGTGACCGTTGCGAACGTGGGAGTAGGCCTCCCCGGTCGGCCGTGGCCGACCGGGGAGGCGGTGTCGGTGGGTCAGCTGCCGGCGGGCTTGAGGTGCAGGACCACGTCCAGCGCGTTGGGCTGGGTGGGCTGCAGCGCGCCGTACGGGTTGGCGTCGTCCGGCCAGCCGGTCCAGTTCTTCGTGCTGTACGCGCCACCGATGTTGTCCGCGCCGACCGGGATCATCGGCATCTGCTCGACGAAGATCTTCTGCAACGTGTTCATCGCGGCGGTACGGGCGGCCTCGTCCGTCGCGTTGGCGTAGGACCGCAGGGCATCGGTCGCCTGCTGGTTGTTGAAGCGGCCGAAGTTGCCGGCCGGGGAGGCGGTGCCGATCGGCTTCAGCTGCGAGCCGTCCATGATGGTCCGGTAGATGTCGTACGGCGTGGCGCCGCCCTCGGTCCACCGGAAGGTCGCGTCGAAGTTGCCCTGCTCGACGTTGCGGAACCAGGCGTCCTGGTTGGCCTTGTCGACCGTGGCCGAGATACCGATCTTGGACAGGTTGTCCCGCACGATCTCGAGACTGGTCTGGTAGTCGGACCAACCGGCCGGGTCGGTCAGGGTCAGCTTGACCGGCTTGCCGGTCTTGTCCTTGAGGGTGTTGCCGTCGAGCTGGTAGCCGGCGCCGGTGAGCAGCGCCTTGGCGCCGTCGACGTCGACCTTGTGCTCCTGGCCCTTGAACTCGGCAGCGATGAACGTGTCACCGGCGGGGCTGGGCAGACCGGTCACGCTCTTCACGAGGGGGTGGAAGTAGCCGGCCTCGGCGGTGTTGAAGATGTCCTCGCGGTCGATGACCATGTTCATCGCCCGGCGCAGCACCGGGTCGTCGAACGGCTTCTTGGTGGTGTTGACGTACAGGCCGTGGATGCCCAGGACCGGTGGCGCCCACACCTTGTGGTGGGCCGGGTCCTTGTCGACGAAGACGGCCTGGTAGTTGGGGATGAAGACGAAGCTCCACTCCGACTCGCCGTTGGCCAGGGCGGTGGTCTGCGCGCTGTTGTCGGTGTACGACGTGAAGCGCAGCTCCTTGACCTTCGGCAGGTCCTGCCAGTAGCCGCCGTCCCGCACGGTCAGGGTCGTGGTGGCCGGGGTGAAGGACTTCAGCGTGTACGGGCCGCTGCCGACGGGCTGCTTGTTGGGGTCGGTCGTCGGGTCGCTGATCTTCTCCCAGATGTGCTTGGGGACGATCGGCACCCGGAACAGGACCTTCTGCTGGTTGACGAACTGCGGGCTGGCGATCTTGATGGTGACCTCGTTGCCGCTCGCCGTCGCGTCCGTGTACGGCACACCCTGGTCGTTCAGCGCCGGGTACTTCTTGACCAGGTTGTAGGTGAACGCCACGTCCTCGGCGGTGAGCTTCTGGCCGTCCGACCAGGTGGCGTTGTCCCTGATGGTGACCTTGACCGAGGTGTAGTCCGGCGACCATTCGGCCTTGCTGGCCAGCCACGGCTTCATCGGGTCGCTCGGCTTGACCGGGTTCCACATCATCAGCGGCTCGTAGATCTGCCAGCGGTAGCCCAGCGAGGCAGCGGCCGAGGTGGTGAGGAACGGATTGTGGTTCTCGGCCTGCGGGCCGTTCGGCATGCCGGCGTTCAGCACGGTGGCCGCCTGGCCCTTGTTCTTGTTCGCGTTCGGACTGTCGCCGCAGGCGGCGAGCGTTGCCAACGCCGTCACGCTCGCCAGGGCGAGAGCGAGGCTGCGTCTGACGCGCATGTGTTCCTCCCGGTCGTGGTGGGTTCGGTGGGTTCGTCGGCGGAGCGGGGTGTGCGTCACCGCGGCGGGACGTGCGGGACGTCCCGCCGGGGTCAGCGGATCTGCTGCTGGAACGGCTCCGGCACGGGCCGGCGCGGCCCGACGGCTCGGCGGTCGGCCGGCGCGGGCGCTCCGGTCGAGCCGCGGACGATGAGGGTGGTGGGAATGACGCGGGGGGTGTCGGGCAGCGGCACACCCTCGAAGTACGACAGGAGCATCCGGGCCGCGGCCTCTCCCATCTCGCGCATCGGTTGGTGCACCGTGGTCAGTGGTGGTTCGGTGTGCGCCGCGTACGGGACGTCGTCGAAACCGACGACCGCGACATCCTCCGGGACCCGGCGCCGCGCCTCGCGGATCGCCTGCAGGGCGCCGCCGGCCGACAGGTCGTTGTGGGCGAAGACGGCGTCGAAGTCGATGCCGGCCTCGGTCAGCCCCCGGACGGCGCGGCTGCCGCAGTCGAAGGTGAAGTCGCCCTCGACCACGAGCCGCGGATCCAGCGGCAGGTCGGCGGCCTCGTACGCCGCGACGAATCCGGCCAGCCGCTCCTGGGTGCAGCCGAACTCCTCGCAGCCCTTGATCACCAGTGGCCGGCGCCGACCCAGTTCGAGCAGGTGGCGCGCGGCTGACTCGCCACCCCTGCGGTTGGTCGTGGCCACGGACGGGAACGGCCGCTGATGACCGCGGTCGTCGATGAGGACCACCGGTAGGCCACCACCGTGCAGCTCGGCAATGTAGTCGAGGCTGCCCTCGGGCTCGATGACCAGCAGCCCGTCGAACGACTTCGCCGAGACCTGCGAGGCGAACTGCCGCAGCGACTCCTCGCCGCGGTTGCAGGTGAAGAGCAACAGCCCGTAGCCGGCGCTCTCCACCATGTCGACGGCACCCTGCAGCACCTCGCCCATCCATGGCCAGGTCAGCGCCGGCACCAGCATCCCCACCACCCCGGTCCGGCCGCGGGCGAGTCCGACCGCGCGGGCGCTCGGCACGTACCCCAGGTCGTTGATGACGGCCCGGACCCGGTCCGCGGTACGGACGTGCACCTCGCCCTTGCCGTTGAGCACCCGGGAGACGGTCGTCTTGCTCACCCCCGCCCGGGCCGCGACGTCGGCGATGGTGATCGGCACGTGACGCTCCCGGGTCGCAGAGGTGAGGCGGGTATTCCGGAACCGGTTGCGGAACCGGTTGCATCGCAGTGAATCGAAGTGGCGCCGGTCACGTCAATCACGGCCAGGTAACGAAACATGGCTAAGTTCAAAAGATTAAAAAAGTGGCTCACGCGCCGGCGTGGGGTGCCGCAAGGATCAGCCCGCTGAGCAGCTTCGATGTCCTCCGGCCGCCCGATCGGCGCGCTCGGCCTACGGCGTGCCCCGGCGCCGGCGGTGGTCCTCGGACACGCAGTACACGTCGCCGGAGTTGGCCTCGTGCGGCAGCGCCCACAGGTACGCCGCCACCTCCGCCGCCGGCAGCCAGTCCGGCAGGGCGAGGCCCATCTCGTCGCCGAGCGCGACGCTGAACCGGGTGAACCCGAGCCCGGTGAGCCGATCGAGGCAGCGCGGGGCCAGTTCCCGGGCGATCGTGGTGAACTCGAACGACAGTGCCGGCAGCGGCTGGTTCAAGCCGGCCAGCACGACGTCCTCGAACCCCTCCACGTCGATCTTCACGAAGGCCGGTACGCCGTGCGCGGCGATGAGCCGGTCGAGTGTGGTGGTGGCGACCTCGATCTCGGCGTCCCAGGTCTCGTGCGCCCAGCCCCCGGCGCCGGCCGCCGCTCGGACGAACTGGGGGGAGGCCGTGGAGATGGTCGGATTGGCGGAGTTGACGTGCAGCCGGACCCGGTCCTCGTGCGCCCCGCAGGCGGCCTCGACCACGATGACCCGGTCGTCGTCGCCGTAGAGCGCGCGCAGCGCCCGGACGCAGAGCGGCTGGGGCTCGACGGCCACCACCCGGGCGCCGAGGCGGCGGAAGCTGCCGAGCCGGTCGCCGACGTGCGCCCCGACGTCGAACACCAGGTCGCCGGGGCGGACGAACCGCGCGTAGAAGGCGTCCATCGCCGCGTCCCGGGCCGGGTCGCCGTAGTACGCCTCCAGTGACCGGCGCAGCCCCGACATGGTGGGATCCGCCTTGAGTGCCTTGATCACCCCGATATGAGCGCCCACTGCTCCGACCGTAGCCATGCCATCGGAAACCCGAAGGCCATTCGGGCAACCAAGCGGTCTGCCAGCAAGCCAGCCTCCTAGGATGCGCTGGCGGTAGTGACCAACCGTATGTGGCGGCATCCCAGGCATGGGATGCCGCCACATACGCGATCTGGACTGGGTCGAGCGTGCTCAGGGGGTGTCGACTACCTCCTGGCCCAGCGGCCAGAGCGCCGCCGGCACGAGCTTGAAGTTCGCCACCCCGAACGGGATGCCGATGATGGTGACGCAGAGGCCGACGCCGGCGACGATGTGGGAGAGCGCGAGCCACCAGCCGGCCAGCAGCACCCACAGCACGTTCGCGAGGCCGGAGGCGATCCCGGCGCCCGGCTTGGGGACGACGGTGCGGCCGAACGGCCACAGCGCGTACGACGCGAGGCGCAGCGACGCCACCCCGAACGGGATGGTGATCACCAACGCGAAGCAGATCAAGGCGGCCACCCCGTAGCCCAGGGCCAGGACGAGGCCGCCACCGAAGACGAGCCACAACAGGTTCAGTACGAAGCGCAGCACCCGTCCATGGTGACCGGGGCGCGCAAGATCCAACCAGTTCGCCCCGGTGTCCCACCGAGGGTGGCTGGGACACCGGGGCGACGGGTCAGGTCTG
Source organism: Micromonospora sp. CB01531 (assembly GCF_001905095.1). GTDB lineage: Bacteria > Actinomycetota > Actinomycetes > Mycobacteriales > Micromonosporaceae > Micromonospora. The sequence continues at coordinate 31,987 of NZ_LWLS01000063.1, read as the reverse complement.
GTTGCCCGGTATCTTCTTGTAGTCCTGCGGGCTGACCCCCTGCGGGCGCGGGTCCTTCTGCCGCTGGCCGCCGCCCTGGTTGGCGTTGGCCGACCCGCCGAGCGCCTGGATCATCTCGTTCTTGTTCATCTGGTCGATGTTGTCGAGTCCGGCGCGCTCCGCCTGTTTGCGTAGTTCACCGGTCTTCATCTGGGCGGGATCGCGTCCCATCGCTCCTCCTTCGGTCCGGTCCCTGGTCGCTTACCCGTAGGTCGGCGGCAGCAACGTGGGTGGGCGCGGTCCCGCGGGGTGTCGGTCGATCAGCCGGCCGTCGGGGCCGGCCGGCGCCGGGCCGCCGGCAGCACCAGCGGGGTGCCGGTCTCCGGGTCCTCGATGACCCGGCAGGGCAGGCCGAACACCTCCTCGACCAGTTCGGCGGTGACGATCCGGCGGGGGTCGCCGGCCGCGACCACCCGCCCGTCGCGCAGCGCCACCAGGTGGGTGGCGTACCGGGCCGCCTGGTGCAGGTCGTGCAGCACGGCCACCAGGGTTCGGCCCTGCTCCTCGTGCAGCCGGGCGCACAGGTCCAGCACCTCGACCTGGTGTGCGATGTCCAGATAGGTCGTCGGCTCGTCGAGCAGCAGCAGGGGCGTCTGCTGGGCCAGCGCCATGGCGATCCAGACGCGCTGGCGCTGCCCGCCGGAGAGCTCGTCGACCGGGCGGTCGGCCAGGGTGGCCACCCCGGTGGCGGCCATCGCCTCGACGACCACCCGCTCGTCTTCGCGGGACCACTGCCGCAGCAGACCCTGGTGCGGGTAACGGCCGCGGTCGACCAGCTCGGCGACGGTGATGCCGTCCGGGGCGACCGCCGACTGGGGGAGCAGGCCGAGCGTACGGGCGACCTGTCTGGCGGGGCGGCGGTGGATGTCGGCGCCGTCGAGCAGCACCGTGCCCCGGGTGGGCCGCAGCAGCCGGGCGAGCGCGCGCAGCAGGGTCGACTTGCCGCAGGCGTTCGGGCCGATGATCACGGTGAAGGAACGATCGGGAACGGCCACCGTGAGGTTCTCGGCGACGGTGCGCCGGTCGTAGACGAGGGTCAGCGTCTCGCCGACCAGCCGGGCGGTGCCGGGTCGCATGGTGCGGATCTCCTTCTCGTCCGGTCGGGTCACCGCCGGCTCCCGCGTTCGCTGGCGAGCAGCCAGGCCAGGTAGCCGCCGCCGAGCACGCCGGTGACCACCCCGACGGGCAGTTGATGGCCGCCGACCGCGTGCTGTGCCACCTGGTCGGCGGCGACCAGCAGGGCGGCGCCGAGGGCGGCCGCGGGCAGCAGGTTCGGTCCCGGGGCGCGGGTCAGCCGGCGAGCCAGGTGGGGGGCGGCCAGGGCGAGGAACGACACCGGTCCGGCGGCCCCCGCGGCCAGGGAGACCAGCAGCACGGCCGCGCCGAGCGCGGCCAGGCGTACCCGGCGCACCGGGACACCGAGCGCGGCGGCGGTGTCGTCGCCCAGCTCGATCAGTCGCAGCGCCGGCGCGCGGGCGAGCAGCACGGCGGGGAGCACCGCCAGCGCGGCGAGCACCGGCAGGGCGTTGGCCCAGCCGCGTCCGTCCAGGCTGCCGGTGAGCCAGAGCGCGGCGCGGGCGGCGTCCGTCAGCGGGGCGCGGGTGAGCAGCCACCCGTTGACGCCGGTCAGGATCGCGGTGACTCCGATGCCCACCAGGACGAGCCGGTGGCCGGTCAGACCGCGCGGGCCGGCCAGCGCGGCCAGCAGCGCGCCGCTGGCGAGTCCGCCGGCGGCGGCCGCCGCGCCGAGGGCGATGCTGCTGCCGCCGAGCACGACCACGACCAGCGCGCCGGTGGCCGCGCCCTGGGTGACGCCGAGGATGTCGGGGCTGCCGAGCGGGTTGCGGGTCAGCGACTGGAACACCGCGCCGGCCAGGCCGAGGGCGGCCCCGACGGCGAGTGCCGTGGCGAGTCGGGGCAGGCGCAGCTCGGTGACCACGAACCGTTCGGCGGGGGTGCCGCCGCCGGCGAGGACCCGCAGCACCTCGGCGGGGCTGATCGGGTAGTCGCCCGCGCCGACGGCCAGCACGGCGAGGCTCGCCGCGAGCAGCGTGCCGGCGCCGCCGACGACCAGGGCGCGGGTGTGCAGGCGCAGCGACAGCCCGCCGGGGAGGCGCAGCACGATCATGGGCGGGCCAGCTGTCCGCGCCGGACCAGGTGCAGGAAGAGCGGGCCGCCGAGCACGGCGGTGACCAGGCCGACCTGGAGTTCGCCTGGGCGGCCGAGCACGCGTCCGGCGATGTCCGCGGTGAGCAGCAGCACCGGGGCGAACACGGCGCAGTACGGCAGCAGCCGGCGCGGATCGGGGCCGGTGAGGGCGCGGACCAGGTGTGGTGCGAGCAGCCCGACGAAGACGAGCGGACCGCATGCGGCGGTGGCCGCCCCGCACAGCAGCGTGACGGCCGCGACGACGGCGGCCCGGACCAGGCCGGGGCGGGCGCCGAGGGCGCGGGCGGAATCGTCGCCGAGGGCGAGCGCGCCGAGCGGCCGGGCCGCGAGCAGGGCGAGCAGCAGTCCGGCCAGGACGAAGGGCAGCAGCTGGGGGACGGTGTCGGTGCGCGCCCCCGCGAGGGAGCCGACGGTCCAGAACCGCAGCCGTTCCAGGGACGTGGTGTCGAGCAGCATGATCGCGCTGACGTACGAGTAGAGGGCGGCGTTAAGTGCCGCGCCGGCCAGGGCCAGCCGGGTGGGGGTGGCGTGCCGGCCGCCGGCCACGGCGTGCACGCCGACGGTGACCAGGGCGGCGCCGAGCAGCGCGTACCAGACCTGCTGGTTCAGGGCGGTGACGCCGAGGGCGAGGGTGGCGGTGGCCACGGCGGCGGAGGCGCCGGCGTTGATGCCGAGCAGGCCGGGGTCGGCGAGCGGGTTGCGGGTCAGTGTCTGCATGGCGGCGCCGGCGACGCCGAGCGCGGCGCCGGCGACGAGGCCGAGCAGCGTACGGGGCAGCCGCATCCGGTGTACGACGGCGTAGTCGGGGGAGGCGGGGTCGGTCAGGCCGTGCCACACGTCCGCGAGGGGCAGGGGTTTCGCGCCGACGGCGATGCTGAGCACGGCGACCGTGCCGAGCAGCAGCAGCCCGACGGCCAGGCCGGTGGCGGGTGCGCCGCGACGTCGCTGCGGCGTGGGTGGGGCGGCGCTTCGTGGTGAGGCGATGACGGACAGTGTGGACTCCGGTTGGTGGAACGGGCTTGACAGCAAGTTAGGTTAGGTTAACCTAACTTCGCTGTCCATCGTCATTTTCCGACCCGTACCGAAAGACACCGTCATGCCCGAAGCCCTGTCCGGCCGCCGGCTCTCCCGCCGTGGCCTGCTCGCCGCCGGCGGCGCCGCCGGCCTCACCGCCCTCCTCGCCGGCTGCGGTGGCGGCGGCGACACCGCCACCGCGCCGAGCGGCGGCCCCTGGTCCTTCACCGACGACCGCCAGCAGCAGGTCGACGTCGCCCGGCGGCCCTCGCGGGTCGTCGCCTTCACCGGGGTGGCCGCCGCCCTGGTCGACTTCGGACTCGACACGCAGATCGTCGGCGTGTTCGGCGAGACCCGACGCGCCGACGGCACCCGCGACCCGCAGGCCGGCGACCTCGACGTGGACCGCGTCGAGCTCCTCGGCAACGCTTGGGGCGAGTTCAACCTGGAGAAGTACGCGGCGCTGCGCCCCGACCTGCTCGTCACCCACATGTACGACCCGGGCGCGCTCTGGTACGTCCCGGACGAGAGCAAGGCCAAGATCCTCCCGCTCGCGCCGAGCATCGCGGTGGCCACCGCCCGGGTGCCGATGACCCGGCCCATCGAGCGGTACGCCCAACTCGCCGAGTCCCTCGGCGCCGACCTGTCCGCATCGAAGGTCACCACGGCGAAGGCCCGGTTCGCCGCCGCCGCCGACGCCGTCCGCCAGGCCGTGAAGGCCAACCCGGGCCTCCGGGTGATGGCCGCCTCCGGCAGCCCCGACCTGTTCTACGTCTCCAACCCGAAGGTCAGCACCGACCTGATGTACTTCGCCGAACTCGGCGTCGACCTCGTGCTGCCCACCAAGCTCGAACAGGGGGACTACTTCGAGGCCCTGAGCTGGGAGAACGCCGGCAAGTTCCCGGCCGACCTGATCCTGCTCGACAACCGCTCCACCGCGTTGCAGGCCAAGGACCTCACCGCCAAGCCCACCTGGACCCAACTGCCCGCCGTCCGCGCCGGCCAGGTCACCCCGTGGGACGCGGTGCCCCGCTTCTCGTACGCGGGGGCGGCCTCGCTGCTGGAGAACCTGGCCCGCGCGATCCGCGACGCCAGGAAGGTCACCACGTGACCACCGCCGCCGTCGCCCTGCGGTACCGCTTCTACGCCGCCCGGGTCGTCGCCATCCGCCCCGTCGGCGCCTGCCTGGTCCGGGTCACTCTCGGCGGTGACGACCTCGCCGGCTTCCCCGGCGGCGGTCGGGATCAGAGCGTTTCCCTCTTCCTGCCCCACCCCGGCCAGGCCGCCCCGGTCGTGCCGGTCGAGGCGGGGGAGGACTGGCACGCCGCCTGGCGGGACCTCGACCCGCAGGTCCGGGCGGTGATGCGCTCGTACACCATCCGCGCCCAACGCCCGGAGCTGGCCGAGGTGGACATCGACATCGTTCGCCACGGCGACACCGCCCCGGCCACCCGGTGGGCCGGGCGGGCCCGGCCCGGCGATCGGGTGCTGCTGCTCGGCCCGGCCGTGCCCGACGAGCGCAGCGTCCGCTTCCGGCCACCCGCCGGCACCGACGCGGTGCTGCTGGTGGCCGACGAGACCGCGTTGCCCGCCGTCGCCGGCATCCTCGACTGGCTTCCCGCCGGCACCCCGGCCCGCGCCTTCGTCGAGGTCCCGGGCGCCGCCGACATCCAACCGCTGCCCAGCGCCGCCCGCGCCGAGGTGACCTGGCTGGTCCGTGGCGGCACCGCCCCCGGCACCACCCTGCTGGCCGATGCCCTGCGCGCCGCGCGGCTGCCGGGCACCACCCCGTACGCCTGGATCGCCGGTGAGGCCGGCATGGTCCGGGCCGTGCGCCGGCACCTGGTCGGCGAGCGCCGCCTGGACCGCGCCCGGGTCACCTTCACCGGCTACTGGCGCCGCGGCGCGTCGGAGGAGGACCTCCGCGCCGAGACCGCCACCGCCTGACCGTTCCCATCCTCGTCTGACCCAGCCCGCCGCCCCGCGCCGACGGGCCGGCGCCGGCTGCCCACGATCCGTGGAGGACCCACCATGACCACACAGGCGCACCCTGTCGCGGCGGCGCCGCCCCGACCCGGGCCGGCCGCCCGCGTCGACTTGCTGCACGCCGGCTCGGCCGAACGCTACCGTCGGCTCGTCGCCGCCGGCGTCGACCGGGTGGCCCGGCGGGTGGCCGGCGTCGACGGGCCGTGCACCGGCGTCGGCCCGGACGTGCTGACCCGCCGCATCGACCCGATCGACCTGGACCGGCCGCTCGGCGACCCGATCGCCGCCCTCGACGAACTCGAGGACGTCTACCTGCGCGACGCCGTCTGGTTCCACCATCCCCGCTACCTGGCCCACCTCAACTGCCCGGTGGCGCTGCCGGCGCTGCTCGGCGAGGCCGTGCTCAGCGCGGTCAACTCCTCGCTGGACACCTGGGACCAGAGCGGCGGGGCGACGCTCATCGAGCGCCGCCTGATCGGCTGGACCGCCGGGCGGCTCGGCCTCGGGTCCACCGCCGACGGCGTGTTCACCAGCGGAGGCAGCCAGTCCAACCTCCAGGCCCTGCTGCTGGCCCGCGAGGAGGCCTGCGCCCGCCACGGCGCCGGTCGGGAGCTGCTGCCTCGGCTGCGGGTCCTCGTCTCCGCGGCCGGACACTTCAGCGTCCGCAAGTCCGCCGACCTGCTCGGCCTCGCACCGGAGGCCGTGGTCGCCGTGCCCACCGACGCCGGGCGGCGGATGCGGCCCGAGGCGGTACGCCGCGAACTGGACCGCTGCCGTCAGGCCGGAGGGGTGCCGATGGCGGTGGTGGCGACCGCCGGCACCACCGACTTCGGCAGCATCGATCCGCTGCCCGAGCTCGCCGAACTGTGCGCCATCGACCGGGTGTGGCTGCACGTCGACGCCGCGTACGGCTGCGGGCTGCTCGTCTCGCCGACCCGGCGGCACCTGCTGGCCGGCGTCGAGGGGGCCGACTCGGTCACCGTCGACTTCCACAAGTCGTTCTTCCAGCCGGTCTCCTCCAGCGCGGTGCTGGTCCGCGACCGGCGGACCCTGCGGCACGCCACCTACCACGCCGACTACCTCAACCCGGCCCGATCCACCCAGCCCAACCAGGTCGACAAGAGCCTGCAGACCACCCGCCGGTTCGACGCGCTCAAACTCTGGCTGACCCTGCGGGTGCTGGGCCCGGACGCGGTCGGCGCCCTCTTCGACGAGGTGCTCGACCGGGCCGCCGCCGCCTGGTCGCTGGTCGACGCCGATCCGCGCTTCGAGGCGCTGGCCGGCTCGCCGCTGAGCACCGTGGTCTTCCGCTACCTGCCCGTGGACCGGTTCCGCGCCGACGAGGCGAACCGGCACGCCCGCGCGGCCCTGGCCGCCTCCGGGGCGGCCATGGTCGCCGCCACCGTCGTCGACGGCCGACAGTTCCTGAAGTTCACCCTGCTCAACCCGGAGACCACCGTCGCCGACGTCGGGCAGGTGCTGGACCTGATCGCCGCCCACGCCGGCGGGTACGCCCGGTGAGCGCGCGGAGTGGGCTGGCGAGCCCCGCCGTCGCGAACGGAAGGCGGGCACGGTGAGCGACCGCGACTTCATCGCCGTCGGGCTCGGCCCCTACAACCTCGGGCTGGCCTGCCTCACCGCGCCGATCGCCGACCTGGACGGGCTGTTCCTGGAGGCCCGCCCCGACGTCGCCTGGCACCCCGGCATGCTGCTGGACACCGCCCGGCTGCAGACCCCGTTCCTGGCCGACCTGGTCACCCTGGCCGACCCGACCTCGCCGTACTCCTTCCTGGCCTTCCTCAAGGCGACCGGCCGGCTCTACCCGTTCTACATCCGGGAGAGCTTCTTCCCGCTGCGCGTCGAGTACGACGCCTACTGCCGCTGGGCCGCCGGCAAGCTCGGCAACCTCCGCTTCGGCCACCAGGTCACCGCCGTCGAGTACGACCCGGCCGACGACCGGTACGTGGTGCACGCCGCCACCGGCGGCCGGACCGCCACCCACCGGGCCCGGCACCTCGTGCTCGGCACCGGCACCCCGCCGTACGTGCCGGACGCCTGCGCCGGCCTTGACGCCGTGCACACCTCCCGCTACCTGGACCACCGGGCCGCGCTGCGCCGTCGCCGCAGCATCACCCTGCTCGGCAGCGGGCAGAGCGCCGCCGAGGTCTTCCACGACCTGCTCACCGACCTCGACCCGGACCAACGGAAGCTCACTTGGGTGACCCGCTCGCCCCGCTTCTTCCCCCTCGAATACACCAAGCTCACCCTGGAGCTGACCTCACCCGACTACGTGGACTACTTCCACTCGCTGCCCGAGCCGACCCGCTACCGGCTCGAAGCCGAACAGCACGGGCTGTTCAAGGGCATCGACGGCGACCTGGTCAACGCGATCTTCGACCTGCTCTACGCGCGCAGCGCCGCCGGCCCGCTGCCCGTCCGGCTGCTCACCAACACCGAGCTGACCAGCGCCCGCCGCGACCCCGCCACCGGCGGCTACACGCTCGGCCTGTGCCACCTCGAACAGGGCCGCGACCTTACCCTGCACACCGAGGCCCTGGTGCTCGGCACCGGCTACCGCTACCGGGTGCCGGACTTCCTCGCCCCGGTCCGCGGCCGGATCCGCTGGGACGGCCACGGCCGTTTCGCGGTCGCCCGCAACTACAGCATCGACCACACCGGCCGGGGCATCTTCCTGCAGAACGCCGGCACCCACACGCACAGCGTCACCTCCCCCGACCTGGGCATGGGCGCCTACCGCAACTCGCTGATCATCCGGGAGCTGCTCGGCCGGGAGCACTACCCGATCGAGCGCCGCATCGCCTTCCAGGAGTTCGGGGTGCCGGCGTGACGGTCTACACCCGACAGGATCCCCGGCTGGGGGCATTCAGCCTGCGTGCCCTTGACCCGGTCGCCGACGCCGCGCTGCTGCACCGCTGGGTCACCCACCCGAAGGCGGTGTTCTGGCAGATGACCGACGCCGACCCGGCCGCGGTCACTGCCGAATACCAGCGGATCGCCGCCCACCCGCACCACGACGCCTACCTCGGGCTGTGGCGTGGCACCCCCACCTTCCTCGCCGAACGCTACGACCCGGCGCACGTCGAACTGGTCGGCCGGTACGACGCCCGCCCCGGCGACGTCGGCATGCACTTCCTCTGCGCCCCCACCGACACCCCCGTCGCCGGCTTCACCCAGGCGGTCATCACCACCGTCCTGGCCTGGCTCTTCGCCGACCCGGCGGTGCGCCGGGTGGTGGTGGAACCGGACGTGCGCAACACCGCCGTGCACGCCCTCAACGCGGCGGTCGGCTTCACCGTCGTCGGCCCGGTCGCCCTGCCCGGCAAGACCGCCCTGCTCAGCACCTGCACCCGGGAGCGGTTCCGCGCCGCCACGGGCCACCCGGAAGGACCCGCCGCATGACCCCGACCCAGGCCGTCGCGCACCTCACCCCGCAGCTCTGGGCGCGCGCCAATCGCCATCTGGTCCGCAAGGCCCTGGCCGAGTTCGCCCATGAACGGCTGATCATCCCCGTGGCGGTCGACGGCGGATACCTGGTGCGCGCCGGGGACGTCGCGTACCGGTTCAGCGCGGCGCGGCGCGCCCTGGACCACTGGGAGATCGACTCGGACAGCATCCGCCGCACCCGCGACGGTCGGGACGCGCCGCTCGACGCCGTCGAGCTCTGCCTGGAGCTGCGCGACGCGCTCGGGCTGACCGACCGGACCCTGCCGCTGTACCTGGAGGAGGTCACCGCCACCCTGGCCGCCCTCGCCGACCGGCCGCCGCGCCCAGCCGTCCGCCGCCGACCTCGTCGAGGCGGACTTCCAGAGCGTCGAGGCCGCGATGACCGAAGGACACCCGTGCTTCGTGGCCAACGGGGGCCGGCTCGGTTTCGGCGTCGACGACCACCACCGGTACGCCCCGGAGGTGGCCGCCGAGGTGCGGCTGGTCTGGCTGGCCGCCCACCGCGACCACTCGACCTTCAGCGCCGGCGCCGGCCTGGACCACGACCACCTGATCCGCGCCGAACTGGACGCCGGCACGCTGGCCCGGTTCGCCGCCACCCTCGCCGATCTCGGTCTCGACCTCGCCGACCACCACCTCATCCCGGTGCGGTGCACCCGTGGCAGTGGTGGAACAAGCTCGCGGTCACCTTCGCCGGGGAAGTCGCCGCCCGCCGGCTGGTCTGCCTCGGTGAGGGCCCGGACGCGTACCACGCCCAGCAGTCGGTGCGGACCTTCTTCAACGTCACCGCGCCGCACCGGCACTACGTCAAGACCGCCCTGTCCGTGCTGAACATGGGCTTCATGCGTGGGCTGTCCGCCGCGTACATGGTGGCCACCCCGGCCATCAACGACTGGCTCGCCGCGCTGATCGCCGGCGACGAGGTGTTCACCCGCACCGGGCTGTCGATTCTGCGGGAACGCGCCGCCGTCGGCTACCGGCACCGGCAGTACGAGGCGGCCACCGACCGGCACTCGCCGTACCGGAAGATGCTGGCCGCGCTGTGGCGGGAGAGCCCGCTGCCCGGCCTGCCGCCGGGGCGGCGGCTGGCCACCATGGCCGCGCTGCTGCACCGCGATGCGGCCGGCCGCCCCCTGGCCGGGGCGCTGATCGCCCGTTCGGGCCGGCCGCCCGAGGCGTGGCTGCGCGGCTACCTGGACGCCTACCTGGTCCCGCTGCTGCACGCCTTCTACGCCCACGACCTGGTCTTCATGCCGCACGGCGAGAACGTCATCCTCGTGCTGCACGACGGGGTCGTGGAACGGTTCATCCTCAAGGACATCGCCGAGGAGATCGCCGTGCTGAGCCCCGACGCGCCGCTGCCGCCGGCGGTGGAACGGATCCGCGCGGCCGTGCCCGAGGAGCTGCGGCTGTTGTCGATCTTCACCGACGTCTTCGACTGTTTCCTTCGCCATCTCGCGGCGCTGCTGGCCGCCGACGGCCTCCTCGACGAGGAGACGTTCTGGCGGACCGTGGCCGAGTGCGCGGCCGACTATCAGGCGGCCGTGCCGCACCTGGCCGAGCGGTTCCGGCGGTACGACCTGTTCGCGTCCCGGTTCGCGCGGTCCTGCCTCAACCGGCTGCAGTTGCGCGACAACCAGCAGATGGTCGACCTGGCCGACCCGTCCGGCGCGCTGCAACTGGTCGGCGAGCTGACCAACCCGATCGCCCGGCACGCCCCGACCCGCGCCGACTGACTCCCACCGCGGCCCAAACGACCGTTAAGCTCACGGGGTGGGGACCGACGAACTTTACCCGGCCGCGCGGCTGGCCGCCGCCCAGCGCGCCACCGCCGCAGCGGGCCTGGACGCGCTGCTGCTCACGCCCGGCTCCGACCTGCGCTACCTGACCGGCTACGACGCGCACGAGGGGGAGCGGCTGACCTGCCTGGTGCTCCCGGCCGCGGGCGAACCAACCCTGATCGTGCCGGTCCTGGAGCGCCCGGCCGCCGAGGCGTCCCCCGCCCCGGCCACCGGCGTGCGGATCGTCGACCACGCCGACGGCACCGACCCGTACCCCCTGGTCCGGGCGGCGCTGCCCGGCCCGGTGGCGACGGTGGGGCTGGCCGACCGGATGTGGGCCGAGCAGGTGCTCGCGCTGCGCGCCGCGCTGCCCGACGCCGCCCAGCGCCTCGCGTCCGAGGTGCTGCGGGAGTTGCGGATCCGCAAGTCGCCCGCCGAGGTGGCGGCCCTCGCCGAGGCGGGCGCCGCGATCGACGCGGTGCACCGACGGATGGGGGAGTGGCTGCGTCCCGGCCGGACCGAGGCCGAGGTCGCCGCCGACATCGCCGCCGCGATCCGCGCGGCCGGCCACGTCAACGTGGACTTCGTCATCGTCGCCGCCGGGCCGAACGGCGCCAGCCCGCACCACGGCACGTCCGACCGGCCGATCCGGGCCGGGGAGCCCGTCGTGGTCGACATCGGCGGCACCATGCCGTCGGGCTACCGCTCCGACTGCACCCGCACGTACGTCACCAGCGGTCCCGCCCCGGCCGAGTTCACCGACTACTACGCGGTGCTGCACGCGGCCCAGCGGGCGGCGGTGGCGGCGGTGCGGCCCGGGGTGACCGCCGAGGCGGTCGACGCGGCGGCCCGGGACGTGATCAGCGCCGCCGGCTACGGCGACGCCTTCCTGCACCGCACCGGCCACGGCATCGGCCTGGACACCCACGAGGAACCGTACGTCGTGGCCGGCAACCCGCGACCGCTGGAGGCCGGCATGGCTTTCTCGGTCGAACCCGGTATCTACCTCGCCGGGCGGCACGGCGCCCGGATCGAGGACATCGTCGTCTGCACGACGGACGGCGGGCAACGGCTCAACACCACCCCCACGGAGCTCATCGCGCTATGACTGTCGACCGGATCCTCCCCACCGACGAGGCCCACGACCTGCTGGACCTCGCCACCGAACTCGCCGATCGGGAGCTCGCCCCGAAGGCCGCCGGCTTCGAGGAGCGCGCCGAGTTCCCCCGTGAGGTGCTGCGCACCCTGGGCCGGGCCGGGCTGCTCGGCCTGCCGTACGCCGAGGAGCACGGCGGCGCCGCCCAGCCGTACGAGGTCTACCTGCAGGTGCTGGAGATCCTGGCCAGCCGCTGGCTCGCGGTCGCCGAGGCGGTCAGCGTGCATACCCTGTCCTGCTACCCGCTCGCCCAGTTCGGCACCGACGAGCAGCGCAAGCTGTTGCCCGACATGATCGGCGGGGAACTGCTCGGTGCCTACTGCCTCTCGGAGCCGCAGGGCGGCTCGGACGCGGCGGCCCTGACCACCAAGGCGGTCCGCGACGGCGACGACTATGTGGTCTCCGGCACCAAGGCGTGGATCACCCACGCCCGGGTCGCCGACTTCTACAACATCTTCTGCCGCACCGGCGGTCCCGGCCCGAAGGGCATCTCCTGCCTGCTGGCCGACCGGAACAACCCGGGGATCCACCCGCAGGCCGCCGAGCGGACCATGGGGCTGCACGCCTCCCCGGTCGCCCAGATCGCCTTCGACGAGGCCCGGGTGCCGGCGGAGCGGCTGGTCGGCGGCGAGGGGCAGGGCTTCACCATCGCCATGTCCGCGCTGGACTCCGGCCGGCTCGGCATCGCCGCCTGCGCGGTCGGTCTGGCCCAGGCCGCCCTGGACTACGCGGCCGGCTACGCGCAGGAGCGCCAGCAGTTCGGCCGTCCGATCATCGAGTTCCAGGGACTGGGCTTCATCCTCGCCGACGCCGCCACCCAGATCTCGGCGGCCCGCGCGCTCACGCTGGCCGCGGCGCGGCTGCGCGACGCCGGCCGACCGTACTCGATCGAGGCGGCGAAGGCGAAGCTGTTCGCGACCGACGTGGCGATGCGGGTGACCACCGACGCGGTGCAGGTGCTGGGCGGCGCCGGCTACGTCGCCGACCATCCGGTCGAGCGGTACATGCGGGAGGCGAAGGTGCTCCAGATCGTCGAGGGCACCAACCAGATCCAGCGGCTGGTCATCGCCCGGTCGCTCCGGATGGGCTGACGGGCGCGGAGGGCGACCATCCGGCCCACCGAGCGTGACGCCCGGCGGGCCGGATGCGGCAGGGGAGCGTTCTCTCCGGTAGGTTGCACCGCGTGGAGGAGATCGACCGGGCCATCGTCGCCGCGCTGACCGGGGACGGTCGGCTGTCGTACACCGACCTCGCCGAGAAGGTGGGGCTGTCGGTGTCCGCTGTGCACCAGCGGGTCCGCCGGCTGGAGCAGCGCGGCGTCATCAAGGGGTACGCCGCGCGGGTCTCGTTCGAGGCGTTGGACCTGCCGTTGACCGCGTTCGTGGCGATCCGGCCGTTCGACCCGTCGCAGCCCGACGACGCGCCGGAGCGGCTGGCCCACCTGCCCGAGATCGACTCGTGTTACTCGGTGGCGGGGGAGGACTTCTACCTGCTGCTGGTGCGGGTGGCCGGGCCGGCGGACCTGGAGCGGGTGCTGCAGGAGATCCGTACCGCGGCCAACGTCACCACGCGCACCACCGTGGTCCTCTCCACGCCCTACGAGAACCGCCCGCCGAAGATCAATGCCGACCTGCCTGGTCGGGGTCGTTCCCGGGCGGCGGCGGAGCCGGCTGGTTCCAACGCAGGATGACCTGCCGTCCGTGCTCGTGACCGAGCACGGAGACGGTGGTGGTGTCCAGCCGGAGCAGCCCACCGGCGGACGGGGGCAGGCCGATCCAGCGGGCGCCGATGACCCGCAGGCTGTGCGCGTGGCCGACCAGGGCGACGCTGCCCCGGTCGAGCAGGGGAGCGATCCCGGCCAGCACCCGGTCCGCGCGTTCGCCGACCTGGGCCGGTGACTCGCCGCCGGGAGCACCGTCGGTCCAGAGGTTCCAGTGCGGGTTCTCCTCGTGGATGTCCGCGGTGGTGCGTCCCTCGTACTCGCCGTAGTTCCATTCGGCCAGGTCGGGGTCGGTGGCGTCGGCGTCGAGGCCGGCGAGGTGCGTGGTGCACGTGGCCCGCTGCCGGGGACTGGACAGGACGCGGGCGAAGCGGCGGCCGGCGAGCAGCACGCCGAGCGCGCGGGCCTGCCGCTCCCCGTCGGGGGTCAGCTCCAGATCCGTGTACGAGGTGTGCCGGTGGCTGGCGCTCCAGGTGGTCTCCCCGTGCCGGATCAGCAGGATCTCTCCCATTCGTCCAGTTAACCAGCCACGGCGGTTTCGCGTTCACCTAGTGTCCTAGGACGCTCTAGGGATGGTGCCCACCGCCGCGTTCAACAACGGCGTTTCAGCTCGACGACCACGGGGACGCGGTCAGGGAGCGGGCCGAACGGCCCGGGCACCGTTGCCAGCGAAGGGGAGTGCCATGAGCTTCACCGACAAGGCCAAGAACAAGGCCCAGGAGATGAGCGGCCTCGCCAAGGAACGGATCGGCGACGCCACCGACAACGAGCGGTTGCGGGCACAGGGCGCCAGCGAGCAGCGCATGGCGCGGGACCGGCAGAAGGAGGCCGGCCGCAACGTGAAGAACTTCGAGAAGTGACCCGCACGGCGGCGGGCTCCCGGTCTCCGGGGGCCCGCCGCCGCGTGTCCTGGGTCGCCTCCGCTACCCGGGTACGGGCTGGTTCTGGGCGGGATGCGCCGCCCGGGCCCGGTTGTCCGGTTCCGTTTCGAGGTGCCTCGTCCGGAGCCGGCGGAGGTTTTCCGGGCGGAGGGACGGGGACGCGGGTAGGGAGGGGCGAAGGCCCCCGGTCTGTGGGAACGACGCAGGAGGCGACATGAGCACCGAGAAGGCCAAGGACAGGGTCGAGCGGGTGGCCGGTGCGGCCCGGGCTCGGATGGGTGACATGACCCGGCAGGAGCGGTCGCGGGCGGAGCAGGTGGGGCGGCAGGAGGAGGCCCGCGGTGGACGGCCCGGCGAGCGCGTCCAGGAGAGCGAGCAGGACGTGAGTGGTCGCTCCTTCACGAGTTGACCCCGGCCTGGTGGTGCCCCTGGCGCGTACGACGTGCCGGGGGCACCGGTGTGTGGTGGGCGGGTGGCCGGCCAACCGGGTGGCCGGGTTACGGTCGCGGCGTGACGGTTGCGCGTTCCCTGGTGCTGTTCGTGTTGGCTGCCCTGGCCGAGATTGGTGGGGCGTGGCTGGTGTGGCAGGGCTGGCGGGAGCATCGGGGGCTGTGGTGGGTGGCCGGCGGGGTGCTGGCGCTGGGCGTGTACGGGTTCGTGGCGACGTTCCAGCCGGACCCGCATTTCGGTCGGATCCTGGCCGCGTACGGGGGTGTGTTCGTGGCGGGGTCGCTGGCGTGGGGTGTGCTGGTGGACGGGTTCCGCCCGGACCGGTGGGATGTGGTGGGCGCGGCGATCTGCCTGCTCGGGGTGGCGGTGATCATGTACGCGCCGCGGGGCGGCTGATCCAGCCGGCGGGAACGCCGTCGCCCGGCAACCCGTGGTGCGGGTGCCGGACGACGGGTGGTGCGTAGGTCAGTCGTTGCGGTGGGCTGCCCACCAGGCCTGGCCGGTTTCGGGCAGGGTGTCGATCGGGTCGTAGTAGGCGTAGCGCTTGTTGAGCGCTTCGAGGTCGGCGGACTCGATCGAGGTGCGGTAGTTCTTGGTCCAGTAGGAGATGCCGCGGTCGCGGTCGTACTCGGTGAGCATGTGGACCCAGCGTTTGCCGACGAAGGGGACGTCGCAGACGATGCGCGGGGTGGCGTAGCCGGGCAGGTAGCCCATGATGTCGTGCTGGAGTTGCTGGGCGTGCCAGACGGGGACCCGCCAGTGCTCGGCGTTGGGGATCATGTCGCACATGTAGAAGTAGTACGGCAGGATGCCGGCCTCGCCCTGCAGGGCGAAGCAGAGGTCGAGCAGGTCGGGGGTGGTGGCGTTGACGCCGCGCATGAGCACGCCCTGGTTGCGGACGTCGCGGACGCCGACGTCGAGGGCGGTCTGGGCGGCTTTGGCGACCAGCGGGGTGAGCGACTGGGCGTGGTTGACGTGGGTGTGGATGGCGAGGTTGACGCCGCGGCGGGCGGCGGTGCGGGCGACCCGCTCCAGGCCTTCGACGACGTCGGTTTGCAGCCAGTGCTGGGGGAGGCCCATGAGGGCCTTGGTGGCGAGCCGGATGTCGCGGATGGTTTCGATCTCGAGCAGCCGCATCAGGTATGACTCGAGGTTCTTCCACGGCACGTTGGCCACGTCGCCGCCGGAGACGACGACGTCGCGGACGCCGGGGTGGGCCTTGAGGTAGGCGATGTGGGCGTCGTAGCGGTCGACGGGCTTGAGGGTGAGTTTGAGCTTGTCGACGGCGGGGGTGGAGTTGCCGACGAGGTCCATCCGGGTGCAGTGGCCGCAGTACTGCGGGCAGGTGGAGAGCAGTTCGGCGAGGACCTTGGTGGGGTAGCGGTGGGTGAGGCCTTCGGCGACCCACATGTCGTGCTCGTGGAGGCTGTCGCGGCTGGCGTAGGGGTGGGAGGGCCAGTCGGTGCGCCGGTCGGAGGCGACGGGGATCATGTAGCGGCGGACCGGGTCGGCGAGGAAGGCCTCGGTGGTCATGGGCGCGAACGGCACCATGGTGTTGAGCATCTGTGGGGGCACCAGCATGGACATGGTGGCCAGGGCCTTCTGGTCGGCCTCGAGGTCGGCGTAGAAGGTCTCGTCGACGAGGTCGCCGAGGACGGTGCGCAGCTGCTTGATGTTCTTGACGCAGTTGACGCGCTGCCACTGGGCGTTCTCCCACTGTTCCCGGGTGACGTGGCGCCAGCCGGGGAAGCGGGTCCAGTCGGGTTCGACGAGAGGACGGCGGCGGTATTCGTAGGGCTGTCCGGCGGTGGGGACCGCGGCCGGTGCGGGGTGGGGCGCTGGGATGGCCTCCACCGGTTGGGTCTGGGTCACGGCCCCTCCTGCTGGTCGGTGCGGGTGGATCAACGGTCACGAAGGCTACTGGAAAATATCCGGTGAAGAAATTAGTCTGCCGGAAGTTTTCCCGCGACGCGAGTCCTGGCCAGGGGCTTCGAGCGGCTGGACGGAGGAGGGTCGGCGTGACGTCACCGGTGGGACTGCACCGTGTCGTGGAACCCGCGGGGGTGCTGCCGCAGGCGGCCTGGCGGCTGGACGCCGATCCGCGGATCGCCTTGAACGAGGTGCGGATCCGGGTGGAGCGGCTGAACCTCGACGCGGCGAGCTTCCGGCAGCTGTCGGAGAAGCACGGTGGTGACGGGGAGAAGGTCCGCGCCGAGGTGCTGGAGATCATCTCGGCCCGGGGGAAGATGCAGAATCCGGTCACCGGTTCGGGCGGCATGCTGATCGGCACGGTCGAGGAGGTTGGTCGGCGGTCCCCGCTAGGGCTCACGCCGGGTGACCGGGTGGCCACGCTGGTGTCGTTGACGCTGACGCCGCTGACGATCCTGGACGGGCTGGCCCGCTGGGACGGGCGCAGCGAGCAGGTGCCGTGCGACGGGTACGCGATCCTGTTCGCCCGGTCGATCGCGGCGGTGCTGCCGGCGGACCTGCACCCGGAGCTGTCCCTGGCGGTGCTGGACGTGTGCGGGGCGCCGGCGTTGACCGCGCGGGTGGTCGACGAGCAGGTGCAGCGCCGGCTGAGGGCCGGTGACGCCCGGCCGGTGCGGGTGGCGGTGATCGGCGGCGCCGGCAAGAGCGGGTCGCTGTCGCTGGCCGCGGCACGGCGGGCGGGTGCCGGCCGGACGGTCGGGGTGGTGCCGGTGGTGGCGGAGCGGGACGCGCTGACGGCGGCCGGGCTGGCCGACGTGGTCGCGTTGGCCGACGCGCGGGACCCGGTGGGGCTGTCCACGGCGGTGACCACCGCGTTGGGTGCGCCGGCGGACGTGACCGTGGTGTGCGTGGACGTGCCCGGCTGTGAGCACGGGGCGGTGCTGGCCACCGAGGACGGCGGCACGGTGATCTTCTTCTCGATGGCGACGAGCTTCGCGGCGGCGGCGTTGGGCGCGGAGGGCCTGGCGGCGGACGTGACGATGCTGGTCGGCAACGGGTACGTGCCGGGGCACGCGGAGTTGGCGTTGGAGCTGCTGCGCGCCGAGCCGGGGGTGCGTCGTCTGTTCGAGGCGCGGTTGGCGGCAGACTGACACCATGACGAACCCCTCGACGTTGTACCGCGGCGGCGTGCTGCACTGTCCGGCCGATCCGAGCGCGACCGCCCTGCTGGTGCGGGACGGCCGGATCGCCTGGTTGGGGGCGGACGCGGACGCGCCGGCTGCCGGCCGGGTGGTGGATCTGGCGGGTGCGCTGGTGACCCCGGCGTTCGTGGACGCCCACGTGCACGCCACCGACACCGGGCTGGCCCTGTCGGGTCTGGACCTGTCCGGGGTGCGGTCGGCGGGTGAGCTGCTGGACGCGGTGGCGGGGTTCGCGGCGGGCTTGCCGGGTGACGCGGTGGTGCTGGGGCACGGCTGGGACGAGTCGTCCTGGGCGCAGCGGACGTTGCCGGATGCGGCGGCGCTGGACCGGGCGGCCGGGGGGCGGCGGGTGTATCTGTCGCAGGCGTCGATCCATTCGGCGCTGGTGTCGCGGGCGTTGCTGGCGGCCTGCCCGGACGTGGTGGTCGCCGCCGGGTATGACCCGTCGGGCTGGTTGCGGCGTGACGCGCATCACGTGGTGCGGGCGGCGGCGTTCGCGTCGGTGACCCGGCCGCAGCGGGTCGCCGCGCAGCGGGCCGCGTTGGCGCACGCCGCGTCGCTGGGCATCGCCGCGGTGCACGAGTGCGGCGGTCCGGAGATCTCCGACGAGGAGGACTTCACCGGGCTGCTGGGCATCTCCGGCGCGGGGCTGCCCGAGGTGTACGGGTACTGGGGTGAGCTGCTGGGCGCGGCGCGGGCGCGGGAGTTGGGCGCGGTCGGGGCCGGTGGTGACCTGTTCGCCGACGGGGCGCTGGGGTCGCGGACGGCGCACGTGTCGCAGGCGTACCTGGACGGGGAGCCGGGCGGGTGCGGGCACGGGTATGTGAGCGCCGAGCAGGTGCGGGAGCACCTGTTGGACTGCGCGGCGCACGGGCTGCAGGGTGGTTTCCACGCGATCGGCGACGCGGCGATCTCCACGGTCCTCGACGGGTTCGCGCAGGCGGCGGAGAAGTTGGGGGTGGATCGGCTGCGGCTGGCCCGGCACCGGGTGGAGCACGCGGAGATCATGAACAAGCGGTTGATCGCCGGGTTCGTGGAGTACGGGATCGTCGCGTCGATGCAGCCGGCGTTCGACCGGCTGTGGGGCGGCGCGGGCCGCATGTACGAGTCGCGGCTGGGGTTGTCGCGGTCGTTGGAGTCCAACCCGATGGGTGCGATGCACGGGGTCGGGGTGACGTTGGCGTTCGGGTCGGATTCGCCGGTGACGCCGCTGGACCCGTGGGGGTCGGTGCGGGCGGCGGCGGCGCACCACAACCCGGTGCAGCGGATGAGTGTGCGGGCGGCGTTCGCCGCGCACACCCGTGGCGGGTGGCGGGCGGTGCATCTGGACAACGAGGGTGTCCTGGCCCTGGGCGCGCCGGCGACGTTCGCGGTGTGGTCCACCCCGGCCGGGGTGGACAGGGGTCTGCCGGTGTTGCAGGCCGAGGATCCGGAGCTGCGTGGCGCGGACGATCCGACGCCGCTGCCGGTGTGCCGGGCCACGGTGCTGCGCGGTGAGCTGATCTATGAGGAAGGTAGTGCGTGAGCGGCAAGCTTGAGCTGGATCCGGCGCTGGTGGCGCGGGCGCGGGAGTTGGCGCGCCGCGCCGGGCAGCCGGTGGTGGAGTTGGCGCGCAGCCACACCACCGTGTCGGTGGAGCGGGCGGTGCTGCGGCTGGCCGGGGTGACCGGCGCGGACCCGGACGGGATTCCGTGGGTGAACCGGCTCGTCGACGCGGTCGTGGCTGATGTGGGGCTGGGGCACGGGGTGGCCGTGCCGGTGTTCGACGCCCTGGCGCGGGAGCAGATCAGTGACGTGACGTTGCTGGCGCAGAAGGCCGCGGCGGGGTCGGTGCGGTTTGCCCAGCCCACGGGCCGGGCGGCGACCGCGGCTGGGAAGGCGGCCCGTCGGGCGGTCGCGGCGGGCGTGCGGCGGATTGACCGGCGCCGCGCCGAGCGGGACCGGCTGGTGAAGCGGTACGGGGATCCGAAGCAGCGGCCGTGGATCTATCTGATCGTGGCGACGGGCGACATCTACGAGGACATCCCGCAGGCGCAGGCCGCCGCGCGGGCGGGGGCGGACATCATCGCGGTGATCCGTTCGACGGGGCAGTCGCTGCTGGACTACGTGCCGGAGGGCGCTACCCGGGAGGGGTTCGCGGGCACGTACGCCACGCAGGAGAACTTCCGGCTGATGCGGGCCGCCCTGGACGAGTCGTCGAGGGAGCTGGGCCGGTATGTGCGGTTGACGAACTACGCGTCGGGTCTGTGCATGCCGGAGATGGCGACCCTCGCCGGTCTGGAGCGGCTGGACATGATGCTCAACGACTCGATGTACGGGATCCTGTTCCGTGACATCAATCCGATCCGCACGTTTGTCGACCAGCGGTTCTCGCGGCAGGTGCACGCCCGTGCCGGGATCATCATCAACACCGGTGAGGACAATTACCTGACGACCGCCGACGCGGTCGACGAGGCGCACACGGTGACGGTGTCGCAGCTGCTCAACGAGTTTTTCGCGCACGAGGCGGGGTTGGCCGACTGGCAGTTGGGGCTGGGGCACGCGTTCGAGATCAACCCGGATCTGCCGGAGTCGTTCCGGCTGGAGTTGGCGCATGCGTTGCTGGCCCGGGAGTTGTTCCCGGATGCGCCGTTGAAGTGGATGCCGCCGACGAAGCACATGACCGGGGACGTGTTCCGCGGCAACCTGCTCGATGGGTTCTTCAACCTGGTCGGTGCCATGACCGGGCAGGGGATCCTGCTGGTCGGCATGATGACCGAGGCGGTGGTGACGCCGTGGCTGTCCGATCGGGACATCGCCCTGCAGAACGTGCGGTATGTGCTGGGTGCCTCCGGTGGGCTGCACGAGGACTTCGTGCCCGCGCCGGGCGGGTTCATCCAGCAGCGTGCCCACCGGGTTCTCGGTGAGGCCGTCGACCTGCTCGACCGTATCGGCGACCAGTCGCTGCTCACGGCGATCGCCGAGGGCACGTTCGGGATCATGAAGCGGCCCGCGGACCGCGGCAAGGGCCTCGACGGGGTCGCGAAGCACGAGGCCGACTACTACAACCCGGCCACCGAGATCCTGGAAGGAGACCGTCCGTGACGGCCCCGGCGGAAAAGAAGATCGTCCGGCCGTACGGGGACACCACCGGCGATGGCATGGTGCAGGTGTCGTTCACGCTGCCGGTGCCGCACGACAAGCGGGCCGAGGGCGCGGCGGTGCAGCTGGCCAACAAGATGGGCATCGACCCGGCGATGCTGGTGCACGCCAAGCAGATGGGCGACGGGTTCACCTTCTTCGTGGTGTACGGGCGGGTGAACCATCTGGTGGACCTGTCGCAGGTGCAGGTGGTGGAACGGGACTTCCCGCTGCTGTCGGCCAAGGAGGTCAACGCGGTGGTGAAGCAGAAGTTGCGGCGCAAGCTGTCGGTGGTGGGGGCGTGTATCGGCACGGACGCGCACACCGTCGGTATCGACGCGATCCTCAACGTCAAGGGCATCGCGGGGGAGAAGGGCCTGGAGTACTACCGGGAGTTGAAGGTCAGCAACCTGGGGGCGCAGGTCAGCGTTCCGGAGCTGGTGGAGGCGGCCCGGCGGGAGAAGGCCGACGCGGTGTTGGTGTCGCAGGTGGTGACGCAGCGTGACGCGCATCTGCACAACACGCGGGAGATGTCCGCGGCGTTCCGGGAGGCGATGCCGGCCGGGAAGCGGCCGCTGCTGATCGTCGGCGGGCCCCGCTTCGACGAGACGATGACCGGGGAGCTGGGTGTCGACCGGATCTTCGGCCGCGGCACCACCCCCGGCGAGGTGGCCAGTTATCTGGTCCACGCCCTGATCACGAACAAGAAGGCGAGAGCATGAGTGATTCCCGTGTCGGTCTGACGGTGACGCATCGGCGGTACGTGCCGTACTCGCATGCCCACTACGCGGGGAACCTTGTCGACGGGGCGTACGCGCTGGGCTTGTTCGGGGACGTCGCCACCGAGGTGTGTATCCGCACCGACGGTGACGAGGGGCTGTTCGCCTCCTACTCGGATGTGCAGTTCAGGGCGCCGATGAAGGCCGGGGACGTGCTGGAGGTGGTGGCCACGGTGACCCGGGTGGGCACCCGCAGCCGCACCATCGACTTCGAGGCGCGGGTGGTGTGCCGGGGCCGTCCCGACAGGAGCGAGTCCGCCGCTGAGGTGCTCGCCGAGCCGATCGTGGCGGTCACCGCGACCGGCACCGTGGTCGTTCCCTCGGCGGCGTGAACGCCGCCGTCTGCGCCGACGTCGGGTCCACGTACACCAAGGCCGCGGTGGTCGACCTCGACGACGGCCGGCTGGTCGCGGCGGCGTCCGCGCCGACCACTGTTGGCACGGACGTGCTGCACGGCCTGGACGCCGCTGTCGGCGTGGCCACCGCCCGCGCCGGGGTGCGGGACCTGCCCTGGTACGTGTGCTCGTCGGCCGGTGGTGGGCTGCGGC
Organism: Micromonospora sp. CB01531; assembly: GCF_001905095.1. Taxonomy (GTDB): domain Bacteria; phylum Actinomycetota; class Actinomycetes; order Mycobacteriales; family Micromonosporaceae; genus Micromonospora. The sequence goes on along the minus strand of NZ_LWLS01000063.1, from coordinate 9,748 downwards.
TGGCGGTCGTCGGCTACGAGCCGCTCGTCACCGCTCAGGCCGGTCGGCGGGTGGGGCTGTCGGCCGGGGCGAACGTGGTGCATGTGGCCGCCGGGCGGCTCGGCGCGGCCGAGCTGACCGCGTTGCGCGCCGCCCGTCCCGACGTGGTGCTGCTCGTGGGCGGCACCGACGGTGGTGACGCGGAGACGTTGACGCACAACGCGACCCGGCTGGCGAAGGCGCGCTTTCGGGTGCCGGTGGTCCTCGCCGGCAACGTCGAGGTCCGCGACGACCTGTACGCGCTGCTCGCCGCCGCGAAGGTGCCGGTGACCGTCGCCGACAACGTGCTGCCCCGCATCGGGGTGCTCGCCCCCGCACCGGCGCGGGCGGCGATCCGGGAGGTGTTCCTGCGGCACGTGATCGGGGGGAAGAAGCTGTCCCGCGGCGGCCGGTTCGCCCGGCTGGTGCGGGCGGCCACCCCCGACGCGGTGCTGACCGGGGTGGAGGTCCTCGCCGACGCGCTCGGCGGGGATTTGGCCGTCGTCGACGTCGGTGGCGCCACCACCGACGTGTACTCGGTGCTTACCCCCGACGAGCGGGACAGCGGGCCGGGCCGGGAGGTCGCCGGCACCCTGTGGCGGGCCCGCACCGTGGAGGGGGACCTGGGCATGCGGTGGAGCGCCCCCGGTGTGGTCCGCGCCGCCGCCGAGGAACGTCTGCTCACCCTCGGGGAGGAGGAGCAGTTGGCCGTGGCGGCGGCGGTGCGGGCCGCCGACCCCGGGTTCCTGCCCGCCGACGACGTCGACCGGGCCGCCGACCGGCGCATCGCCGGGCTCGCCGCGACGGTGGCGCTGCGCCGGCATGCCCGCGGCGCGGCCACCGGGGAACGCGCCGGCCGGGATCTGCGCGACGTGAAGCTGATGGTCGGCTCCGGTGGGGTGCTGCGGCACGCGCCGGCCGGCGACGCGGCCGCGGTGCTGGCGGCGGTGCTCACCGACCACGCCGGGGGGTGGCCGCTGCCCCGGGCGGCCCGCGCGGTCGTCGACGTCGACTACGTCCTCGCGGCCGGTGGGCTTCTCGCCGCCGACCACCCGGAAGCGGCGGCCCGGCTGCTGCGCCGGCATCTCGGCGGAGACTGAGCCGCCACCCGGCACGGATCGAGACGCGCCGACGCGACACGCCGTGGCGCAACACACGACAGGCCGGGGTGGGTTGACAGCGGCGGGGGTGCACGCCGTACCGTCTTTGAGTCCTACCACGGGAAGCGGCTGTTGTTCGCTTCGTCCCTTCGTCCGCTGGCCGAGCGACCCGAGTGGTTGCGGCGGCCAGGTCCAGCGGGCGGGGGTCGGCGGGGCGGCGCGAACCGGCCGCGGTTACCGGTGTACGGGCAGGGTGAAAGGCACGGCCAGTAGACAACGGCCAGGCGGGGGCAGCCAGTCCGCGTCCGGTCGGTCCGAAGGTCGGCGCCGCTCATTCTCGCCCCACCGGCCGGGAAGGGCCTGGGAGCATCGGGGCGCGGCGCGAGCCGCGCCCCGATTTTCGTTGCGCTGTCACAGGTGGCGGCGGCGCCACTCGGACTGTTCCTGCTCGGTGGCGATCTGCTCCTGTAGCGCGACCTGCCGGACGTGGCGGCGCAGCGGGTCGCTGGTGCGCAGCCCGGCCAGCACCAGCGCGACGCAGGCCGCGGCGAGCACCGCCAGGCCGGCGACCGCCGGCAGGAGGCCCGCGGGCAGCAGCACGACGGCCAGCGCCACCACCGTCACGGTCGGCAGCAGCCGGACCCGGTGGGTGGCCCGCACCCACAGCGCCAGCAGGCCCACGATGTAGATGATCACGCCGGCGAACAGCACCCGGTTGTCCAGGCCGACAGCCCGCACCCGCCACGGGTCGACATGCGGGTCGGCGATCACGGCGAGATAGCGTTTCAGGCCCAGGGCGAACAGGATGATCCCGACGACCAACGGCAGATGCAGATACGCGTAGACGTCCCGGGCGAAGGCCGTCCGTTTGTCGACGTCGCGGGTGCGGTGCAGCTTCTGTTCCAGGGCCGGCGCCAGGGTGTCGAAGTACATCCACCACAGCGCCGCGATGGTGGTGACGCCGAACACCGACGCCACGATCACCGCCCAGCTGAGCGGCAGGCCGACGGCCGGTTTGGGGCCCAGCCCCAGCGAGATGATCGACTCGCCGAGCGCGATGAGCAGGATCAGCGCGTACCGTTCCGCCCAGTGGGCGGCGGAGACCACTGCCAGGCCGACGTTGCGGATCCGGCCCCCGGCGGTGAACTCGATGACCACGGCGGCCGCCCACAGCGCCACCCGCAGCCAGGTCGGCCCGACCCCCGGCTGTTGCGGCAGCGCTCCGGCGACCACGATGAGCGTCACGCTGGCCAGCAGCGGCAGCCCGAACCGCAGCGCCGCGCGGCCTGGGGCGTCGGCGCGGGTCAGCACCACCAGCACCTGCACCGCCCGGATGATCAGGTAGCAGGCGGCGAAGACGAGCGGGCCGGGTGGCCCACCGGGACGGCTGGTGAACGCCTGCGGCAGGCTCAGGTTGAGCACGAACAGGGCGACCACCGTCACCACGCCGATCAGCGGCAGCACCCCCTGGTCGGTGCGGACCACGTTGCCGAGGGCGGCGAACGAGACCCAGCACCACCACAGCAGGGCCAGCACCACGAGCCCGGCGAGCAGCGTGCGCACGCTCAGGCTCGCCGCCAGCAGGACGGTGACGTTGAGGAACGACAGCACGAACACCAGGTCGTAGAACAACTCCAGGCGGGTCACGCCGGACCCCGGCGCGGCAGGCAGGATGCGACCCCGCCACTGGCCTGCGCTCATGCTGCCGAGTCTGGCAGCGCCGGCCGCCGCCGCGTGGAAAAGCCGCCGAACCTGGACGCGCGGCGGCCGGCCTGGCCGCCGCGAACACCGGTGCCTGCTCGACCTGGCCACCACCGTGCTGGCGTGTTTCATCCACGACGCCCCGATCCTGCCGTGGGCTGCCTCCCCGGGTCACGGGCCGGCGGCCGGGCCGGGCGGGTAGCCTTCGGCGCGTGATCGTGGTGAGGTGCCGGTGACGACGCTGGACCGGGAAGAGGTGCGTGTCCCGCACGGGGCACACGAGGTGGCGGGGCCCCGTCCGCTGCCGCTGCGGGTGGCCGCGCCGCTGGCCGTCGCGGCCGGGCTGGCCCTGCTGGTCGCGTTCCCCCCGTACGGGGTGTGGCCGCTGGCGCCGGTCGGGGTGGCGCTGCTCGCGGCGGCGGCGCACCGGCGGCGGCTGCGCGCCGGCGCGGGGCTGGGTTTCCTCACCGGGCTGGCGCTGTTCGCGCCGCTGCTGGAGTGGACCAACCTGCACACCGGCGCCCTGCCGTGGATCCTGCTGTCCCTGCTGCAGGCCGGCTACGTGGCGCTGCTCGGCGCGGCCACCGCCTGGGTGTCCCCGCTGGTCGACCGGCACCGGGCGGCGTGGCCGCTGCTGACCGGGGTGCTGTGGGTGGCGCAGGAGGCGCTGCGGGACCGCACCCCGTTCGGCGGGTTCCCGTGGGGGCGGCTGGCGTTCAGCCAGGACACCTCCCCGCTGCTGCGGCTGGCCGCCCTCGGCGGCGCCCCGCTGGTCACCTGCGCCGTCGCGCTGGCCGGCGGGCTGCTCGTCACCGCCGCCTGGCGGGACTGGCGCCGGCCCGCCGGGCACTGGCGGCCCGTGGCGGGGCTCGCCGCCGCGCTGGCGGCCCTGCTCGCCGCCGGGTCGGCCGTCCCGGTCGGGGTGCGCGGCGGCGGGGACACCGTCACCGTCGCCATCGTGCAGGGCAACGTGCCCCGCCTCGGGCTGGACTTCAACGCCCAGCGGCAGGCCGTGCTCAACAACCACGTCGACGCGACCCTGCGACTGGCGCAGCAGGTCACCGCCGGTACGCAACGCCGCCCCGACCTGGTGGTGTGGCCGGAGAATTCCAGTGACATCGACCCGCTGCGCAACCCGGACGCCGCGGACCGTATCTCCCAGGCCGCCGACGCGATCGGCGCGCCGATCCTGATCGGCGCGGTGCTGCTCGGCCCCGACGCCGGGCAGGTCCGCAACGCCGGGCTGGTGTGGCGGCCCGGCACCGGCCCGGACCTCGGGCAGCTGTATGTCAAGCGGCATCCGGTGCCGTTCGCCGAGTACGTGCCGCTACGCAAGATCGCCCGGATGGTCAGCGACCAGGTCGACCGGGTCCGCGCCGACTTCGTGCCCGGCGCCGCCCCCGGCGTGCTCAACGCCGGAGCGATCACCCTCGGCGACGTGATCTGCTTCGAGGTCGCCTACGACGGCCTTGTCAGGGACACCGTCACCGGCGGCGGGCAGCTGCTGGTGGTGCAGACCAACAACGCCACCTTCGACGCGGCGGAGGCCCGCCAGCAGTTGGCCATGGTGCGGCTTCGTGCCGTCGAGCACGGCCGTGCGGCGTTGATGGCCTCCACGGTCGGCGTGTCCGGGTTCGTTTCCCCCGTCGGGCGGGTAGACGGGGCCACCGGGTTCAACGCCGCGGCAGTGGTGGTCCGGCAGTTGCAGCTCGGGCACGGGCGTACCCCGGCCACCCGGGCGGGGGTGTGGCCGGAGGTGGCTCTCGCGGCGCTGGCCGTGGCGGCGCTGGCCGGCGCGGCGGTGCTGCGTCGGCGGCGGGAGGTCACCCCGGGGTAGGACGAGGGAAGGGCGGTACGAGGTGGGCGTGGCAGCCGGGAAACGCACGGCCGGCCATCCCGGGGTGGGCCGGGTGCTGGTGGTCATCCCCACCTACAACGAGGCCGACAACGTCCGGACGATCGTCGCGCGGGTCCGCGAGGCCGCGCCGGCGGTGGACATCCTCGTCGCCGACGACAACAGCCCCGACGGCACCGGCGCGATCGCCGACGGGCTGTCCCGTACCGACCCGCACGTGCACGTGCTGCACCGGCAGGGCAAGGACGGCCTCGGCGCGGCCTACCTGGCCGGTTTCGCCTGGGCCCGGCAGCGCGGCTACGACGCCGTGGTGGAGATGGACGCCGACGGCTCGCACGCCCCGGAGGACCTGCCGGCGCTGCTGGCCGCGGCCCGCGACGCCGACGTGGTGATCGGCTCCCGGTGGACCCGCGGCGCGCGGGTGCTGAACTGGCCGCTGCGGCGGCTGCTGCTGTCCCGCTGCGCCAACCTGTACACGCGGCTGGCGTTGGGCATGCCGGTCTCCGACGCCACCGGCGGCTACCGGGTGTACCGGACGACCGCGCTGGACGCCATCGACCTGGACTCGGTGTGCTCGCAGGGGTACGCGTTCCAGGTCGAGCTGTCCCGGCTGGCCCACCGGGCTGGGGTGCGGATCGTGGAGGTGCCGATCACGTTCGTCGAGCGGGAGCACGGCGACAGCAAGATGAGCCCGTTGATCATGGCCGAGGCGTTGTGGCGGATCACCAGCTGGGGGCTGCGGGACCGGCGTCCGTCGGTGCGTCGGGGCGCCCCCGCCGAGTTGGCGCGGTGGCCGTGAGCGCGGGCGTGTCATGCTGGAGGGGCGTGATGACACCCTGGCTTGTGAGGTGAGATGCGCCGAGGACTGAGGTACGTGCCGCCGGCCCTGCTGCTGCTCGCGGTGCTGGAGCTGACCGTGTTCGTCCTGGTGGGGCGGGGCGTCGGGTTCGGGGCGGCGCTGCTGCTGGTGTTCGCGGCGTCCCTGCTCGGCCTGGTGCTGCTGCGCCGGGAGGGGGTTCGGGCTTGGCGGGGTTTCCGGGCCGCCGTGGAGTCCGGGCAGCCGCCGGGGCGGCAGGTCACCGACGGGCTGGTGGGTCTGCTGGGGGCGCTGCTGCTGGCGCTGCCCGGCCTGCTCAGCGGCGCGGTGGGGCTGCTGTTGCTGGTGCCGCCGGTGCGGCGGCTGACCCGGGTCGGGGTGCAACGTCTCGCCGAGGGCCGGGTGTCGTCGATGGTCGCCGGTGACCTGTTCGGCCCGCGCCGGGTTCGGGTGTACCGGGGCGCGCCGCAGCCACCGCCGGCTCCGCAGCAGCAGCCGCCGGTTGTCGAGCCGGGCCGGCCCATTGAGGGGGAGATCATCGAGCCGGGCCGGTCGTAACCGCGCAGATGTGACGAAGCGCCCCCGGGGTGATCCCCGGGGGCGCTTCGGTCGTTGGTGCGCTCAGGCGCGGCCGCGGCGGGTGCGGACCTCCTGGAGCCGCTCGGCGAGGATGTCCTCCAGTTCGGCGATGGAGCGCCGCTCCAGCAGCATGTCCCAGTGGGTACGCGGCGGCTTGGCCTTCTTCTGCTCCGGCTCGCTGCCGTCGACCAGTCGGGCGACGCTGCCGTCGAACTTGCACTCCCAGGTCGTCGGGACCTCGGCGTCTACGGCGAACGGCACCTCGAACTGGTGCCCCTTGGCGCAGAGGTACTCGCGGGTCTGACGCGGCGCGAGCTCCGTGTTGCGGTCGGATTCGTAGCTGACCGCGCCCAGGCGGCTTCCGCGCAGCATGCGCTCGCCCATGATCGGCTTCCCCTCGTTCGTGGTGCTGGTCTTCTCGGTGTAACGGTCCCTGCCCGCCCGGCCATTCCCGCCCACGCGGAACCGGCCCGCATCGGTCGGGACCCTGCAAGAGTAGCCGGCCATGACAGGTGCCCGGCGGGGTCGTCCCCGGCCGGGTCGAATGGGTGGAGTGATTTGGCTGTCATTGGGGATGTTAGCCGCCGCAGGTGTGCGGGAGGTGACGATGACCAGTGACGCGCCGATAGACGCCCGACCGCCCGGGGGGAAGACGTTTTTCGGCCACCCCCGGGCGCTGTCGACGCTGTTCCTCACCGAGATGTGGGAGCGGTTCAGCTTCTACGGCATGCGGGCGATCCTGGTGCTGTACCTGACCGCGGCCGTCGCCGACGACGGCCTGGCCATCCCGGAAACCACCGCCAACGCCGTGTACGGCACCTACAACGCGATGGTCTACCTGATGGCGCTGCCCGGCGGCTGGGTCGCCGACCGGCTGCTCGGCGCCCGGCGCAGCGTGCTGTGGGGCGGTATCGTCATCGCCGCCGGCCACTACGTGATGGCGGTGCCGGCAAGGTGGAGCGTGTTCGCCGGCATGACCCTGATCGTGCTCGGCACGGGCCTGCTCAAACCCAACATCTCCACCATGGTCGGCGACCTGTACGACCGGGACTCCCCGCGCCGCGACGCCGGCTTCTCCATCTTCTACATGGGTATCAATCTGGGCGGGTTCATCGCGCCGCTGGTCACCGGTTTCCTCGGCGAGAAGATCAACTGGCATTTGGGGTTCGGCGCCGCCGCGATCGGGATGACCTTCGGCGTCCTGCAGTACGTGCTGGGCCGGCGGAACCTCGGGGAGGCCGGCGCGCGTCCGGTCGACCCGCTGCTCGGGGCCGACCGGCGGCGGGCGCTGACCCGCATCGGCGTGGTCGTCGTGGTGGCGCTGGCGGTGCTGGCCGCGCTCGCCGTGACCGGACTGTTCACCGTCAACACCGTGGTCAACCTGCTCACCCTGGTCACCGTGCTGGTGGCCATCGGCTACTTCGCCCGGATCCTCACCGACCGGGAGATCAGCCGGACCGAACGCAGCCGGATGAAGGCGTACCTGTGGCTGTTCGTGTTCGCGGCCGCGTTCTGGCTGATCTACGACCAGGCCGGGTCGGTGCTGAACATCTTCGCCGCCGAGAAGACCAACCGGAACGCGCTCGGCTTCACGTTCCCGGCGTCCTGGCTGCAGTCGGTGAACCCGATCCTGATCATCATCGGGGCGCCGCTGGCCGCCTGGCTGTGGCTGAAGCTGGGGCACCGGGTGTCCACGCCGATGAAGTTCGCCGTCGGGCTGGTCCTCAACGGCCTGTCGTTCGTGCTGATGGCCGCCGCCGCCCGGGCCGCCGTCGGCGGCGAGCTGGTGTCGCCGTGGTGGCTGGTGGCCGTGTACGCCATCCAGGTCGCCGGTGAGCTGTCGCTGAGCCCGGTGGGCCTGTCGGCCACCACGAAGCTGGCCCCGGTCAAGTACGCCAGTCAGATGATGGGGCTGTGGTTCCTCGCCACCGCCGTGGGTGACGCGATCGGTGGCCAGGTGGCCCGGCTGGCCGGGACCTGGTCGGAGTCGACGTACTTCCTCACCTTCGGGCTCGCGTCGGTGGTGCTGGGGGTGAGCGCGGTGATGTTCACCCGGCACATCCGGCACCTGATGGCCGGCATCCACTGACGTGCCAGGGGTCAGGCCGCCGGGGTGGGTGGCAGCGGCAGCGGCAGGCCGGGCAGCCCGTCGATGCTGGTGGCGATGTGCGGCTTGCCGGCGAAGTAGGCGCTCAGCGACGCGTCGTCCTCCCGGGCGAACCGCCGGCCGTGCAGGTCGCGGTCCGCGTCGTAGGTCATCAGCGGGACCGCGTACCCGCAGGTGTCGCGGATCAGGTCGGCGCGGACCACGATGATCGCCCGCAGCCCGTGCACGCTGGCGTCGATGTCGGGGAAGTGGCGCAGCAGGTCCGCCCAGCGGGGATCGTCGCGGAACACCGGCTCGCCGCGTCCGTGCACCCGCACGATGTTCGGCGGGCCGGTGAACGCGCACCACATCAGCGTGATGCGGCCGTTCTCCCGCAGGTGGGCGATGGTCTCCGCGTTGCTGCCGGCGAAGTCGAGGTAGGCGACCGTGTGCTCGTCGAGCACCGCGAGGCAGCCGCGCAGGCCCTTCGGGGACAGGTTGACGGTGCCGTCGCCGGCCAGGGGGGCGGTGGCGGTGAAGAACATCGGCTGCGCCTCGATGAAGGTGCGCAGCCGACCGTCGATGCGCTCGTACGTCTTTCCCACACCCGCATCATCGCCGTCGCCGGGCTGTCGGCGCCGCCCCGTCCCAGCCCGTGATCAGGCGGGCAGCCGCTCCCGCAGCCAGTCGGACAGGCCGGTCAGGGCGGGCGGGGCGATCTGGTGGCCGACCGGGTCACGGCGGGCCGTGGCGGCCGCGCCGGACTCGCCGCGCAGGTACGCCCAGGTGCGGTCGAGCAGCTCGCGGGGGATGACGGTGTCGTGCTCGCCCTGGGCCACGAACACGGGCACCCCGGCCAGCCGGTCGGGCGTGGTGGGCACCCCGGCGTCGAACGGCAGGGTGCCGTAGAGGATCGCGGCGCCGGCATACCGGGCCGGGTCGTCGAGCAGCAGGCCACCGGCGAACGCGGCGCCGCCGCTGAAACCGACCAGCGCCACCGGCCGGCCGGCGGGGGCCACCTCGTCGAGCCAGCGGCGGAACCAGCCCATGGCGGCGCGTAACGATGCGGCGACCGGGCGGCCGACGCCCCGGTTGGCGAACCAGGCGTAGCCGCCGCCCTCGGCGATCGGCGCGCGGACCGCCGCGTACGCCGGGCCGGCGGGCAGGTGGCCGGCCAGGGAGAGGATCTCCTGCTCGTGGCTGCCGCGGCCGTGCAGCAGCACGACCAGCGGGGCCGCCGGGTCGGGGTTGCCGGCGGTGGCCGCCACCGGCGGCGGGAACGTCATGTGGTTGTGCATTCAACCAAAATACGTCAGGTGTCGCGGGCGCCGAGCCTCGCCAGGGCGGTGGCCAGGTCGCTGACCTGGTCGGCCAGCTGGGCGGCCCGCCGCTGCGCCGCGTCGCGGTCGGTTTCGGCGGCGCGCAGCCGTACCGTCAGCTCGGCCAGCCGAGCCTCGGCGGCGCCGGCGGCCTCCCGCGCGGCCGCCAGGTCTGCGGCGAGGGCGTCCCGCTCGCCGGCGCGGGCCGCCGCCTCCTGCCGCGCCGCCGCGCCCGCCGCGACGCTCTCCGCCCGGGCGGCCTCGGCCCGCTCC
>NZ_LWLS01000062.1 GCF_001905095.1 Micromonospora sp. CB01531 | reverse complement strand
CAGCAAGATCTCAAACGGCGGCTGCCGTACTAGAAGGACGCCAATAGCCACGGTCGGCCAAGGTTCCCGTCGCCGCAAGACGCGAATATAGGACGATGATCGTCACCACTTCACGCGCCCAACCGGACGACGGCGGGCATCGATCGCGTGCCCGATGCAGAGGTCAACACGAGCCGACACCGGCACGGTGCCGGCAATAGCCCGAACGCTCCGTGTTTTCCTACCGAGCGATGCCACGATGCGCCCCAGGTTCATGAGTTCTATAGAGCAAGGCGCGTGCTATGTAGCAGAAGATGACGGCATGCTAGTGGGCACGGTTACGGTTGATGACTACGCCGATCCGGAATTCTGGCAGCCGTAAGATCGGCCCGACACTGCGCTACATGTGCATCGAATGATCGTAGACCGCGCCAGTGCTGGCCGGAACATTGGCGGAGCGCTTTTGGATTGGGCGACCAAGGCCGCTGCATCAAAGGGCTGTCGATGGTTCAGGCTTGACGCCTGGCGAACGAATGAAGCCCTGCACCGCTACTACGAGAATTTGAGCATCGTGCACGGTAGCCCCGCCGAACGCCGCGTCGTAGCTTCTCCCTGCGCGGATGAAGATCGCACTCGATCCAGGAAGGATGCAGTCCGTGGGATGCGACGTACAGACCGGTCGTCCGCAACCCGGAATCCACTGATCGAAGGTGATTGTCAGCCGCCGCGTTGATCATCGATCGTTGGCGTCAGGAATCCCGCCGCCGAGGCGATGATCAGGAAAATTCCCGACAATGGAAGCCTGCTCAGCTGCGTTACCCGGACGGCGAGGGCCTAGCTAGGGAGATGCCTCCGCCCGCCGGGTCGGGCCATTAGCGGGCCATTACGCCTGGCCGCTTAGCCAGGGCCTTCGACGTTGTTCAGTCAGGTCAGGGGCGCCCGGTTCACCGCCCAGACCAGAACGGGTCCCGGCCGATGAAACCCATCAGTCTGGTCTGGGTATCCGCATCGCCGGGTACGTCGACCCGGGTGCCGAACTGGCCGGAGGAGCGGAGAACCTCCTCCATCTGCTCCATCTGGCCGAGGAGTTGAGCGCAGAAATCGGGGTCCAGCCGATCGTCCTGGCCGGTTGCCCTGGAGAGATCCCAGGTGTGCATGAACACGTCAGTCGTGTAGAACTGGTCGATCGCGTTCGCCAGCGGCATGTGGCCGATGTGCGGGTTGGTGAGTTTCCGGTGCGCCGTCTCCGGATCGTCCAGCACCGCCTGCACACCGTCGCAGTGAACCTGCCACGCGGCGACCGGGTTCTCGTCCACCGACGGTCCGTGGGGCAGTTCGATGCCGGCACCGGAGGCAAGAAAGCCGGAGCACCATTCGGTCAGGTGACGTACGACGTCGCGGGCGGCCCAGCCGGCGACCGGGGATGGCACGTCCCAGGACCGGGTACCGCGGACCCGGTCGGTGAAGAGCCCGGCAACCTGCCGGTGTCGCTCGGCTGGGCGGTCAGACAGCGTCATCGATCAGCATCCTGTCCAGCTTCGCGTAGCCCTCGTTGATACCGACCTCCATGCCGCTGCGCAGCCACGCATCGCGGCCTTCGAAGCTGTCGACCAGCGACTGCGTCCGCAGCCGCGTACGGCCGTCGCCCTGGTCCTCGAACCACAACGTCTCCAGCGCCACTCCGTCGGGATCGCCCTCGAAGGTGAAGGTCTGCACGATCCGGTCCGGCCGCACCTCATGGAAGCTGCCGTGGAACCGGTATTCGGTGCCGTCGCGTACCGAGACGTACCGCCAGCTGCCGCCGGTACACGCGTTCCAGTGCTCGATCCGGGTGGCCATGGCGTTGGGGCCGACCCACTGGGCGAACAGCGCGGGATCGGTGTGGGCGCGGAACAGTTGCTCGGGCGTTGCCGCGAAGTCACGAGTCGTCCGGATGACCGGCAGCCGCGGGTCGGCTTCGATGACTGCCTCCGTGATCCTGTTCATGCTCGTCTCTCTTCATCTCGGCGAGGACGGCGTCAAGGCGGCGGTAGCGCTGCTCGACGCGGCTCCGGTGGCGCTCGATCCAGGTGTCCATCAGGTCGAGGGCCTGAGCCTCCAGGCGCACCGGCCGGGGCTGCGGCCCTCGCGGTCGGCTGACGAGCCCGGCTTCCTCCAGCACCCGCAGGTGCTTGTAGACGGCCTGGAGCGTCATCCGGTACGGCTCGGCCAACTGGCTTACGGTCGCGTCGCTCTCGGAGAGCCGGGCGACCATGTCGCGCCGGGTCGGATCGGCGAGAGCGGCGAAGGCTCGGGACAGCGCGTCCGTGGTCATCCCCCCTCGGTTTCAACCCAATGGTTGAAAGGTAGATCGGAAGTCGCCCATCCGTCAACCCTGTGGTTGAAAGTGCTGCTCATCCTCCGTGTCAGCCAAGGCGACCCGCAGGCAGGCCGCGCCGGCCCGGCCCCGGCCCGCTGGCGGCCTCCGGCCCTCAGACGGGGGCGGTCAGGTCGCGGACGTGCCGGAGGCCGGGCTGGTCGCTGAGCAGCACCTCACCCGCCGGGACGAAGCCGGTACGCCGGAGCACCGCGAGCGACGCCGGGTTCGCCAGCGCGGCGGAGGCGACCAGCCGGCGCAGCCCGTACTCGTCGCGGGCCAGCTCGCAGACCTGGCGGACGCCGTCCTGCGCCACGCCCCGGCCGGTCGCTCGTTCGGCCACCCGGTAGCCCAGCTCGGCGCTGCCGTCGGCGACATCCACCAGGTTGAACCGCCCCAGCACGGTGTCGTCGTCGTCGACTAGGACATGGAACTGGCACCGGCCGGTGGCCTGCTCCGCGAGCAGCGCCGCGTGCCGGGCGGTGAACTCCCTGAAGTAGTCGTCGCCCCGGTCCGGCACGGTCCGCGCGAAGTACGCCCGGTTCTCCCGCTCGAAACGGAGCAGCGCGGGAGCATGGTGGACGTCGAGTCGCTGGAGTTGAGGCATCGCGCCACGCTAACGGACAGCCGTCCGCCGGCAACGACGGCTACTGCGGGTAGCAGCGCAGCTCGACGGTGTTGCCATCGGGGTCGCGTACGTAGATCGAGGTGCCGGTGCCCCGGGCGCCGAAGCGTGGCACCGGCCCGGTCAGCACGGTGAACGCGCCGGAGTCGAGCACCGCCGACCAGTCGACGGGTTCCACCACCAGGCAGATGTGGTCGACGTTCGACCCGGTCGGCTCACCGCTTACCAGGTCGATGATCGTCTCGGGGCTGACGCGTGCCGAGGGGAAGGGCACCTCACCGGCCCGCCAGCGGTCGACCCGTACCGGCGCCAGGCCGAGGGTGCCGCAGTAGAAGTCGAGCGAGCGTTCCACGTCCGCGACCGTGAGGACCAGGTGGTCGAAGGCCGTCACCCGCACCGCGCTCACTGCGCCTCCTCCAGGGCGTACGCCTGCCGGAGCCAGCCGGCGAACAGGTCCGGGTCGATCTCGTCAATGGTCCGGAGCTTGACCGAGGCCATTCGCCGCGCGCCCGGCGTGAGCCGGCCGGAGGCGTCCGCCACGTCCTGCCCCCGCCACAGCCCGAAGGTGACGTACGACGGGTACGCCTTGACCAGGCAGACCGGCGTCTTCCCCGGCCGGTCGCCGAGGCCCCAGACCGGGTGGCCGTGCCACATCGCGCCGCTGGCCTCGGGCAGCGCGGCGTCGATGACGGTACGGAGCTTTTCGGCGGTCTCGCGCAGCGGGGCGTCGAGGCCAGCCAGGTAGTCGGTGACGGCGTCCATCGGGATCCTTTCCTCGAAGGGTCGCCCTCTACCCTCGTCCGGACGGCGCCGCCGACCAAGCCGCGATCGGACTACGATCGTTGACCCGGATTCAACGATGGGAGTGGGTGTGCTGGAGCGGTACGAGATCGAGACGTTCCTGACCCTGGCCGAGGAGCTGCACTTCGGGCGTACCGCCGAGCGGCTGCGGGTGACCACGGGGCGGATCAGTCACGTGATCCGGAAGCTGGAACGTCGGATCGGCGCGCCACTCTTCGAGCGCACCAGCCGGGTCGTCCGGCTCACCCCGATCGGCGCCCGCCTCGCCGAGGAACTGCGCCCGCTGGTGGCCGGCATGGAGGACGCCGTCCGGCGGGCCGTCGAGGCCGGGCGTGGCCTCTCCGGCGAGCTGCGGGTGGCCTTCGTCGGCGAGTCGACTGCGCCGGTGCTGCTGCGTGCCGTCAGCCTCTTCACCGAGCGTCACCCGGAGTGCGTGGTGCACGTCCACGAGGCGCCGCTGGCCACCACCCGGTCGAGCCTGCGGGACGGCACGGTCGACGTGCTCATCGCGTCGTACCCCTTTGACGGCATGGCGAACGGCCCGGCGCTGCTCCGCGAGCAGCGGGTGTTGGCGGTGGCCGCGGACCATCCGCTGGCCGGCGAGGAGTCGGTGTCGCTGGAGGTGCTGGCCGAGCATCCGGTAATTCAGTATCCGGCGGTGACCTCCGCCGAGTTCAAACGGGACCGCACCCTGGAGCGCACCCCGTCCGGCCGCCCGGTGCCGAAGGGGCCGGTGGGCGACACGTTCTCCGAGATGCTGTCCCTGGTCGCGATGGGCCGGGGGGTGCTGCCGGTGGGTGCGGAGACCTGCCGCTACTATCCCCGGCCGGATCTGGCGTACGTGCCGATCCGCGACGCGCCGCCGATCCGCCGCGGGCCGGTGTGGCGGGAGAGCAACACCACGGCCCGGGTACGCGAGTTCGTCCGCGCCGCGGTCGACGCCAACCCCGCGTCCGGCGACTGACGGTATCGGACCCGGCTGGCACCAGGCCCGCTGTGCGGGCCGAGATCCGGGCGCTGGTCGAGGCGCTGACGCCCGGCGACGAGCTGGCCGAACTCACTACTTGACCTTGCCCTTGCGGCAAGCCCGAGCGTGGTCCGTGCCGGTCGCCGGGACCGGCACGAGGAGGATGCGTCCGTGGAGCTGCTGACCATCGGGGCGTTCGCCCGCGCGGCGCGGCTGACGCCGAAGGCGTTGCGGCTCTACGACGAACTGGGGCTGCTGCCGCCCGCCGCCGTCGACCCGCACTCGGGATACCGCTACTACGCGCCGGCCCAGCTCGACCGGGCCCGGCTGATCGCCGCGCTGCGCCGGGCCGGGATGCCGCTCGCGGACATCCGGGCCGTCTGCGGCCTGCGACCCGACGCGGCGGCCGGGGCGGTCGACGCCTGGTGGCGCCGGGTCAGCGCCGACACCGCAGCCCGCGGACGCGTCGTCGCGCTCCTCGTCGACCAGCTCTCCGAGAGGGGCACCACCATGTCCGAACCCACCCTCCGGTACGCCGTCCGCTGCGAAACGGGCGCGGTCCGGGACTCCAACGAGGACACCGCGTACGCCGGTCCGGCCCTGCTCGCCGTGGCGGACGGCATGCGCGGCCCGGGCGGGGCCGCCGCCAGCGCCGCCGCCGTGGACGCGCTCCGGCCGCTGGAACTCTGCGCCGCGCCGGCCGCCGAACTGCTCGCCACGCTGGCCGACGCGGTGGCCGCAGCCGACCGCACGGTACGTGCCTCCGCCACCGACGGGCACCAGCCGGGCACCACGCTCACCGCGATCCTGCGGCGCGGCTCACAGCTCGCCCTGGTGCACGTCGGGGACACCCGGGCGTACCTGCTGCGCGGGGGCGAGCTGGTCCGGCTGACCCAGGACCACACGTACGTGCAGTCGCTGGTCGACCAGGGCCGGCTCAGCCCGGCCGAGGCCGCCGCACACCCGCAGCGGGCCCTGCTGGTTCGGGCACTGGGGACGGGTGCGCAGGTCGAGGCCGACCTGGCGCTGCGGACCGCGATTGCCGGTGACCGGTACCTGCTCTGCTCCGACGGGCTCTCCGCGGTGGTCGCCCCGGAGGCGCTGCACGCCGCGCTCGCCGGGGCGGACGGCCCGGAGAGCGCCGTCGGGCGCCTGGTCGACCTCGCGTACGCGGCGGGCGCGCCGGACAACGTCGCCTGCGTGGTCGCCGACGTGGTGACGGCGTAGTACGGACCGGGCCGGCCGGTCCGCTCGGTCCGGCCGGCCAGGCCGTACCCTGGCGATCATGCGGATTGGCATCGTGATCCTGCCGGACCAGCGCTGGTCGGAGTCCCAGCGGCGCTGGCGGCAGGCGGACGAGTGGGGCTTCGACCACGCCTGGACGTATGACCACCTGGGCTGGCGGGATCTGGTCGACGGTCCCTGGTTCGACTCGATGACCACGCTGACCGCCGCCGCGACGGTGACCTCCCGGATCCGCCTGGGCACCCTGGTCGCCTCGCCGAACTTCCGGCACCCGGCGGCGTTCGCCCGGCAGGTGACCACCGTGGACGACGTCTCCGGCGGCCGGCTGCTGCTCGGCATCGGCGCGGGCGGCATCGGGTTCGACGCCACCGTGCTCGGCGGGGAGACCCTGCCGCCCCGGCAGCGGGTCGACCGGTTCGCCGAGTTCACCGAGCTGCTGGACCTGATCCTGCGGGAGGACGGCACCACCTGGCGGGGCGAGTGGTTCGCCGCCGTGGACGCGCGGAACAATCCCGGCTGCGTCCAGCAGCCCCGGGTGCCGTTCGTGGTCGCCGCGAACGGGCCACGGTCGATGCGCCTGGTCGCCCGGTTCGGGCAGGGGTGGGTGACCACCGGGCTCGGCGGTGACGACCTGGAGAGCTGGTGGTCGTCGGTCGCGGACCTCGCCGGCCGGATGGACGAGGCCCTGGAACGGGCCGGCCGGGACCTGGCCAGCCTGGACCGCTACCTGTCGCTGGACTCGGCGCCGGTCTTCTCGCTCCGCAGCGCGGACTTCTTCGCCGAGCAGGTCGCGCGGGCCGGCCGGTTGGGCTTCACCGACGTGGTGACGCACTGGCCGCGGGCCAGCAGTTGGTACGCCGGTGACGAGGCGGTGCTGGTGGAGGCGGCCGGCCTGCTGCCCGAGCTGCGCCGGGTCTGATCCCCGCGGGGGTCAGGTGCCCAGGTCGCCGGCGCTGATGCCGCCGTCCCCGGCGGACACCAGCCGGAACCGGATGCAGACCACCTGGGAGTGGTCGTCGACCGCGAAGCCCTCCCGGGCCCAGTAGCGGCGGTGCCCCTCCCGCCACTCCTCGATCGACCGGTCACCCTCCCCTTCGGAGCGGGCGAAATCCCAGGACACGTCGGCGAAGCGGACCACCTCCACGCCGGTGACCTCGACGAGGCCGACCAGCGCGTCGTGGTCGTCGACCAGGACCAGCCGTTCACCGACGTGCTCCAGCTCCTCGTTCTCGTCGGCGTACTCGCTGGTCAGCAGGCCGGCGGTGGCGGTCTTCACGCCGGCCAGCACGAGGGTGTTGAGGTTGGCGCGCATCTCGCCGGGCGTGCCGAGGGCGAGCGTGCGAAGTCCACCGATGCGGGGCCACATCCTGCCGAGGCTACTGGCGGCACGGCGGCCCGTCGCGGGATTTCGTCCGCCCCACGCCTCGACGCCAGCCTGGGACAGGGCGGGCCCTGCACCGTCGTCGAGGGCTTCGTCAGATGAGCTGACCGGCGTAGCCGGCCGCCACGAGGACCCGGGCGTCGCCGGTCGCCGCGTGTGCGTCCAGCACCGCGTCGGCCAGCTTCACCACGTGTGCGTCGCCGTGCCGGGCCGCCCGGGCGAACACCTCCGCCGGCCCTACCGGCGTGACCGCCGGTGGGGCGGCCGCCGCCGGTGGGGCGTACACCGAGGTCACGGCGGCCGTGGCCGACCAGGCCGCGGCGACGCTCGGCGCCCAGAGCGCCGGATCCAGAGCCGGCAGGGTACGCAGCACCGCGGTCGGCGCGGTCACCGCGTGCACCAGCATCACCGGGTTGCCGTGTCCGAACCGGAGGTAGTCCAGGCCCGCCCGGTGCACCAGCTCGGTGAGGGTCCGCTCGGCCTCCGCCGGGCCGTCCGGCGGGCGCAGCGCCGCCACCGCCCCGGGCCAGTCCGGTACGTCGGGCAGCCGGCTCAGCCGTTCCCGGATGCCGCCGCTCTGCTCGGGGATCCGGGGCACCCCGGCCAGCGCCGCCACCACGCCGGACCGGCCGGTGAGCGGGCCGGCCCCGGGCACCGGCTGCCAGCGTGCGGCCCAGTAGCCGAGCGCCTGGCCCAGCTCGGCCAGCCGTTCCCGGTTCACCCCGTCGGCGTGCAGCACCCGCACCGCGTGCCCGACCCGGATCACGCCGTGGGTGGCGCCCGCCGCGATGCCCGGCAGCAGCCGCGGCCACCAGGTGCCCAGCACCTCTCGCCAGGGGCGTTCACGCACCTCTCGGTCGAAGTGGGCGAGCCAGTCGCCGGCCCGCTTCGGGTCGCCGAGCGCGGTCCGCCAGTCGTCGATCGGCCGCAGTCCGCGGGGCCGCTCGTCCAGCTGGCGCAGGTAGTTGTCCAGCCAGCGGTGCACCCGCGCGCCGTGCCCGTGCCGGACCATCGCCTCGACCGCCATCGGGCCGTGGTTGGAGAGCCAGCCCTCGAACTCCGGGCCGGTGCGGTGCAGCCGTTGGTACGCCTCGTCCAGGATGCCGTCGTCCATGTGGCGATCCTCGACGTTGAACCGTGCTTGAGGTCAAGACCGCTGTCGCTCAGCGCAGCTGGTCCGGGCTGAGCAGCGTACGCAGCCGGAGCCGCTCGGCCACCTGCGGCGGGCAGGTCGCCACGACCGCGGCAGCGCCGACCGGCTCGGCCCCGCTGTCCCGGACCACCCGCTGGAGCGCGTCGAGCTGGGCGCCGGTGGCCACCCAGTCGTCGACGAGCAGCACCTGGTCACCGGGGCCGAGGCGGCGCGCGTTCACGCCGATCCGCAGTCGCCGGCCCCGGTAGTCCGGTGGCGTCTCGGCCCAGCGCATCGGGCCGACCCGCCGCCGCCCGCCGTCCTGCTTGTACGCCGGCAGGAAGCCGGCGCCGGCGGCCACCGCCACCAGCGGGCCGAGCAGCAGCCCGGTCACCTCGGGGGCGACCACGACGGTGGGCCGGGCGTCCGGGAACAGGCCGGCCAGGGCCGGTCCGATGCCGGCCAGCACCACCGGATCCCGCCACCAGCCGGAGATGTCGCTGACCAGGTGACTGCTGTCCGGACTGGGGTCGACCCAGCGGAACAGCTCGACGAGGCGATGGCTCAGCACGCCTCTCATCCTCGGGCACCGACGCCAGACGATGCGGCACCGGCCCCGGCCAGCGGCCCTTCCTCCGTTCGGATGAGGAATGTTCACACGAGCGGATAGACGTATCGGGGTAAATGCGGGCATAGCACCATGATCACGTTGACTTCGGAAGTACTTCTCTCGTTACGGTCCGAGCCGGTTTGCTCCGCTGACGAAAGGACCGCGCGGTGGCTGGTAGGCATCTCCGTACCCGCAAGCTCTCCTCACCCGCCGGCATCGCCGCCACCGCGGCCGTCGGCGTGCTGCTCGCCGTCGGCGGCACCGTCGGCGCGGTGCGGCTCACCTCGGGCGAGCCCGCGGCCGGGCCCGCCGTCGCCGAGGCCCTGCCCAGCGCCGTCGTCCCCACGACGTCGTCCCCGAGCGCGTCCGCCTCGCCGAGTGCCTCCGTATCGCTGAGCCTCAGCCCGTCGCCGAAGGCCACCCCCAGCCCGAAGGCGACCCGTACCAAGGCGGCCTCCCGGAGCCTGACCCGGACCGCGAGCCCGAAGCCCACCGCGAAGAAGACCACCCCCGCGCCGAAGGTGGTCGACAGCGGCTCCTGCGGAGCGTCCTTCTACGACGAGGGCCAGATGACCGCGAACGGCGAGACGTTCAACCCGAACGCCATGACCGCCGCGCACAAGACCCTGCCGTTCGACACCAAGGTGCGGGTGACCAACCCGGCCAACGGCAAGTCCGTGGTCGTCCGGATCAACGACCGCGGCCCGTTCATCGCCGGCCGGTGCCTGGACCTGTCCCGCGCCGCCTTCGCGGCCATCGCCTCGACCGACCTCGGTGAGGTGTCCGTCCGGTACGAAATCCTCGGCTGACCGGGTGACCGACGGCGATCGTGCCGCCGGAGCGGTCCGGCCGGGCAGAATACCGTCGGACGACGGGTCAGGTTCATTCACCCGTTCACCTCCATCAGGCATGCTGTCCGATGTACGCACGCAACCCTTCCAGTCGGGCCCCCGCCCGCTGAGCCCCGGATCCCGCGCCGGCCTCGGCGCGGCCCTCGGGCTGCTCGCAATCGTCTCCGCCGTGGAACTGGCGGACGGCCGGACTGCGCACTTCCTCGCGCTGATGGCCGCCGCCCCGTTCCTCGCCGCCGCGCTGGCCTCCTGGCGGGTGGTGCTCGGGGCGGGCATCCTCGGCACGGCGATCGGTGGGTCCTTCGCCCTCGCCGATCCGGCCATGTCCCTGGTCACCGCGGTCAACGTCGCGGGCATCGCGCTGGCCACCGCGATCGCCACCGCCGTGGCGGCGGCCCGCCAGCGCCAGTCGGAGCGGATCGCCGAACTGTCCCGGCTCGCCTCGGTCGCCCAGCAGGCGGTGCTCCGGCCGCTCGGTCCACAGGTGGGCACCCTCGCGGTCGCCGCCCGGTATATCTCCTCCACGGCCACCGCGGTGATCGGTGGCGATCTGTACGAGGTGATGGACACCCCGTACGGCGTCCGCATGATCATCGGCGACGTCCGTGGCAAGGGGCTGGACGCGGTCCGGCTGGCCAGCATCGTCCTCGGCTCCTACCGGCACGTGGCGTACGAGCGGGCGGACCTGCGCGCCGTGGTGACCGATCTGGATCGGGCGGTGGCCCGCAACGTGGGCGACGAGGACTTCGTCACCGCCGCGCTGGTCGAGGAGCGGGGCGGCACGCTCACCATCGTCAACTGCGGACACCCGCCACCGCTGCTGCTGCGCGGAGGCGCGGTGATCCCGCTCGAACCCCCCGCGCCCGCGCCCCCGCTCGGCTTCATGCCGGTGGTCCGACCCCGGGTGGAACGGCTCGAACCGGGCGACCGGCTGCTGCTCTTCACCGACGGGCTGGGCGAGGCCCGCCGGGACGGCGAGTTCTTCCCGACCGCCGACCGGGCGTGGCGGCTGCTCGGCCACGGCACGGTGGCCGACGGCCTGGCCTCGCTGGAGACCGCCCTGGTCGAGTGGGTGCACGGCCGGCTCGACGACGACATCGCGCTGGTCTTGATGGAATACGCCGGCCCGGCCAGCGGCGCGAAGGCGCCCGTGCCGAGCTGGGAGGTCGGCGCGGCGGAGAGCTGACGGTCCAGCGAGCGCATCCTTGTTGGCCGACGGGCTGCTCGTGCTGGTCGCGGCCGCACTGCTGCGCGAGTGGCCGCAGGCTGAACCGGGGGTGTGTAATCGCCGTCACTTCGGTGATCGGCTTGTCGCTGGCTACCGGTGAGTAATAGAGTCTCAGTTACTGATCGGTAATATCTGTCCGGAAGCGGGGCCAGCGAGCATGACCCACTACAAGAGCAACCTTCGGGACCTCGAGTTCAACCTGTTCGAGGTCTTCGGGGCGGACCGGACGTTCGGCCAGGAGCCCTACACGGACCTGGACGTCGACACCGCCCGCAGCTTCCTCTCCGAGGTCGACCGCCTGGCCCGCGAGGACCTGGCCGCCAGCTACACGGACAGTGACCGCAAGCCGCCGGTCTTCGACCCCGCGACGCACACCGCGCCGCTGCCGGAGTCGTTCAAGAAGTCGTACCAGGCGTTCATGGACTCGGAATTCTGGCGCCTGGACCTCCCCGAGGCCCTCGGCGGCACCAACGCCCCGCGCGCGCTCTGGTGGTCGCTCGCCGAGCTGGTGCTCGGCGCCAACGCCCCGATCTGGATGTACGCCTCCGGCCCGTCCTTCGCGCACGTGCTGCACGTCGAGGGCACCGAGCAGCAGCGGAAGTGGGCCAGACTCTTCATCGAGAAGCAGTGGGGCTCGACCATGGTGCTCACCGAGCCGGACGCCGGCTCGGACGTGGGGGCTGGCCGCACCCGGGCCATCCCGCAGCCGGACGGCTCGTGGCACATCGAGGGCGTCAAGCGCTTCATCACCTCGGGTGAGCACGACCTCTCCGACAACATCGTCCACTACGTGCTGGCCCGCCCAGTCGGCGTGGAGGGCGTCGGCGGTCCCGGCACCAAGGGCCTCTCCCTCTTCGTCGTGCCGAAGTACCACTTCGACGAGGAGACCGGCGAGCTGGGCGAGCGCAACGGCGTCTTCGCCACCAACGTCGAGCACAAGATGGGCCTGAAGGTCTCCAACACCTGCGAGATGACCTTCGGCGAGCACGGCGTTCCGGCCAAGGGCTGGCTGCTGGGCGACAAGCACGACGGCATCCGGCAGATGTTCATGATCATCGAGTACGCGCGGATGATGGTCGGCACCAAGGCGATCGCCACCCTCTCCACCGGCTACCTGAACGCGCTGGAGTACGCCAAGAACCGGGTGCAGGGCGCCGACCTGACCCGGTCGACCGACAAGAGCGCCCCGCGGGTGACCATCACCCAGCACCCGGACGTGCGCCGCTCGCTGCTGCTGCAGAAGTCGTACGCCGAGGGTCTGCGGGCGCTGGTCTGCTACACGGCCGGCTGGCAGGACAAGGTCGCCATCGCCGAGGCGGCCGGCGACGAGCAGGCCACCAAGCTGGCCAAGCGGGTCAACGACCTGCTCCTGCCGCTGGTCAAGGGCGTCGGCTCGGAGCGGGCGTACGAGCTGCTCGGGCACGAGTCGCTGCAGACCTTCGGTGGCTCGGGCTTCCTCCAGGACTACCCACTGGAGCAGTACGTCCGGGACGCCAAGATCGACACCCTCTACGAGGGCACCACGGCGATCCAGAGCCTCGACCTGATCTTCCGGAAGATCGTCCGGGACAACGGCAAGGCCCTGCTGGCGGTCGCCGGTGAGATCCAGGAGTTCATCACCTCCGAGGCCGGCAACGGCCAGCTCAAGGAGGAGCGGCAGGCGCTCGGCAAGGCGCTCGCCGAGATCCAGCACATCCTCGGCGTGCTGACCGGCTGGCTGGGCGAGGCCCAGGGCGGCGACGCGCGGGCCCTCTACAAGGTCGGCCTGAGCAGCCGCCGGTTCCTGCTGGCGATCGGCGACCTGGTGGTCGGCTGGCTGCTGCAGAAGCAGGCCGACGTGGCCTTGAAGGCGCTGGGTGACGAGGTCTCCGCCGCCGACAAGGCGTTCTACACCGGCAAGGTGGCCGCCGCCCGGTTCTTCGCCCGCGAGGTGCTGCCCCGCATCGGCGCCGACCGGCGGATCATCGAGGGCGCCGACCTGGAGATCATGGACCTCCCGGAGGAGGCGTTCTGATCCCCCGTGGGGTGATCCGACCGGTTCGACGGCGGCGGCCGGTGAGCGGACAGCTCGCCGGCCGCCGCCGTTTGTTTCGCCGCCCGCCCGGTAGGCCGGCCGCCTGACGGGTAACCATCGCGGACCACGACAGGACACGCCCAAGAGCCATCGCACGGGGGAGTGCAGCGCACATGGGCATTGGAAGCGGAATCTTTCTCATCGCCGTCGGTGCGATCCTGACCTTCGCCATCCGGGCCAACGTCTGGTGGATCGACCTGCGTGCGGTCGGTTGGGTGCTGATCCTGGCCGGGCTGGCCGTCCTGCTCACCACGCTTTGGTTCTGGCAGGACCGGCGCAAGCGGGCCCGCACGCTGATCGTGGAGGAGAACCGGCTCTCCCACCCGACCGCGATGATGCCCCCGCCACCCGATCCGCCGCCGCCCACGGCGCCGCCGTCCTGATCTCAGGCGTACGGAACCAGTGCTGAGAGGGCCCCTTCTTCATCCGAGGCGTGAAGAAGGGGCCCTTCGCCGTGCGTCAGCCGCGGGCGGTGTGCCGGGCGGTGATGGGTGCGCCGCCCGGTCCCAGGTTCGTCCAGCTGGTGGTCGGGCGGTGCGCCACCAGATCGGTGGTACGCAGCCCGTCCGGATCCGCCCGCTCCGGGTCGAGTAGTGCCGAGAGCAGCGAGATGCCCGGGTTGTGGGCGATCAGCAGGACCGTGCCGATCTCCGGCGGGACCGCCCGGACCAGGGTCAGCAGATCCTCCGGCTGCCCCTCGTACGCGGTCGCCGCGTAGCGCACCGCCGGCGCCGGGCCCGCCGGTCCGCCCTCCGGCGGGGAGCCCGTCATGCCCAGCGCCACCCCGTGCCAGGTCTGGCGGGTACGCCGGGCCGTGGAGCAGATCACCACGTCGGGGAGAAGGGCGTGCCGGGCCAGCCAGGCTCCGGCCGCCGCGGCGTCGGCGTGCCCCCGCGCGGTCAGCGGGCGTTCCGCGTCCGGGACGTCCTGGGACTGTTCGGCCTTGGCGTGCCGGAGCAGCACCAACGTGCGCTCCTGGTTCCTGCCCTCCGTCATGCGCTCAGCTTGCCTGATTCGCGATCGGACCGCCTGGGTAAGTCGATGGGTGCCGCTACCTCAGCCATGGCCGCGGCGGTAGGAAACGCCAGCAGAACGCCAAGGAGGCGACGTCATGGGCATCGGTGCCAGCATCTTCCTCATCGCGCTGGGCGCGATCTTCGCGTTCGCCATCGACGCCAACCTGGGATGGCTCAACCTGAACGTCGTGGGCTGGGTGCTCATGCTCGCCGGTGTCGTCGGGCTGCTCATCACGCTCTACTTCTGGAACAACCGCCGCCGTACGGTGGTCGCCCGGCCGGTGCGCGAGCGGGTTGTCGCCGAGCCCGTCGTGCCGGTGCAGGACGACCGGGTCGTGCGGGAGGAGTACCGCGAGGTGCGCCGCCCGGGCTACCCGGCCTGAGCCATTCCGAGACCGCCGAGGGCTCCGCGCCGCGCCGGTGCGGGGCCCTCGCACGTTTCCAGGGCCGCCCGGAGCGGCTCGGTGTGCTGGTGTCGGATCCGCCGGCGGCCGGACCACCGCGCTCAGGCGAACAGGGCGAAGTAGATCGCGATGTGGTGGCAGATCGCCGCGACCAGGGTGCAGGCGTGGAAGAACTCGTGGTGGCCGAAGACGGTCGGCCACGGGTTCGGCCGGCGCAGCGCGTAGAAGACCGCGCCGACGCTGTAGATGGCGCCGCCGACGATCAGCAGCACCAGGGCGGTGATCCCGCCGGCGTGCAGAATCTGCGGCAGCATCACCACCGCGACCCAACCGAGCGCGAGGTAGAGCGGCGCGGAGACCCAGCGCGGGGCGTGCGGCCAGATCATCTTGAGCGCCACCCCGAACAGCGCTCCGCCCCACACCAGGGCGAGCATGATCTCGGCCGGACGTCGGTCGAGCAACAGCGCGCAGAACGGGGTGTACGTGCCGGCGATGAAAACGAAGATCATCGAGTGGTCCATCCGGCGCATGATCTGGTAGCCGCGCTCGGACCACACTCGCCGGTGGTAGAGGGCGCTGGTGCCGAAGAGGCCGCACACCGTCAGGCTGTAGATCAGGCAGCTCACCAGGGGTGCCCAGCCGGGACGGGCGGCCGCGATGGAGCAGAGCACGATGCCGCAGACAAGCGCGACGAAGAACGCGTAGGTGTGCAGCCAGCCGCGCATCCGGGGTTTACCGATGTCGACCGGCTTGAGCCGAAGCGGTGCGGAGGTGGTCACGCCATTAGGTTACGGCACCGTAGGTTACCTACAAGTAGTGCGTACCGTCCCGCCTCCTGAACGGCCGGCGGACCCCGATGGACGGATCGAACCGCGAGGATGACGGGATGCGGATCAGACCCGTCGGCGCCCACGCCCTGCTGCTCGACTGCGACGACCCCGACCAGGTCCAGGCGTGGCGGGCCGAGCTGTGGCGCCGGCGGGCGGCAGGTGAACTCAGCGCCGTCGAGATCGTCCCCGCGGCGGCCACGGTGCTGCTCGACGGCGTACCGGACCCGCAGGCGGCCGCCGCGCGGATCGCCGGGTGGACCCCGCGGGCCGACGCCGTCCCGGCCGCCGCCGCCGAGGTCGAGGTCCCCACGGTGTACGACGGGGCCGACCTGCCCACCGTCGCCGGGCACTGGGGCGTCGACGTGCCCGCCGTGGTGGACCGGCTCCGGCGTACCGACTTCCGGGTGGCGTTCTGCGGGTTCGCGCCCGGGTTCGCGTACCTGACCGGGCTGCCGGCGGAGCTGGCCGTGCCCCGGCTGGCCACCCCGCGTACCCGGGTGCCGGCCGGGTCGATCGCGCTGGCCGGCCCGTACGCCGGGATCTACCCGACCGCCTCGCCCGGCGGCTGGCTGCTGGTCGGGCGGACCGACCTGGTGCTCTTCGACGTGCACGCCGACCCGCCGGCCCGGCTCACCCCCGGCACCCGGGTCCGGCTCGCATGATCGAGGTGCTTCGGGCCGGTGCCCTCACCACCGTGCAGGACCAGGGCCGGCCCGGGTACGCCCACCTCGGCGTGCCCCGCTCCGGCGCGCTCGACCCGGCCGCACTGCGCCTGGCCAACCGGCTCGTCGGCAACCCGGAGACCGCCGCCGGACTGGAGATCACCCTGACCGGCTGCGCGCTCCGCGTCACCCGGGCCGTCACCGTGGCGCTCACCGGCGCCGAGGTGGACGTCCACGCCGACCGGAGGGCGGGCGACCTGGGCCGGCCGCTGTCGCTGCCCGCCGGGGCGGTGCTGCGGATCGGTCCCGCCCGCGCCGGGCTGCGTACCTGGCTGGCCGTGTCCGGCGGGATCGACGTGCCGCCGGTGCTGGGCAGCCGCGCCACCGACACGCTCGCCGGCCTCGGCCCGCCCCCGGTACGCGACGGCGACCGGCTGCCCCTCGGCCGGCCCGCCGGTCACCCCGCCCCGGTGGA
Organism: Micromonospora sp. CB01531; assembly: GCF_001905095.1. Taxonomy (GTDB): domain Bacteria; phylum Actinomycetota; class Actinomycetes; order Mycobacteriales; family Micromonosporaceae; genus Micromonospora. Next base: position 128,506 of record NZ_LWLS01000062.1, on the reverse strand, counting down.
CGTCATCGCCGGCCCGCCCCTCCCCGACGAGGTGCGGCTGGCCGTCCGCCCCGGGCCGCGGCACGACTGGTTCGCCCCGGCCGCCCTCGACCTGCTGTTCACCACCCCGTACGCGATCAGTCCGGCGAGCAACCGGGTCGGCGCGCGACTGATCGGCGCGGCGCTGCCCCGCGCGCTGCCCGGCGAACTGCCCAGCGAGGGCCTCGTCCTCGGCGCGGTGCAGGTGCCGCCCGACGGCCAACCCCTGATCTTCCTGGCCGACCACCCGACCACCGGCGGCTACCCGGTGATCGGGGTGGTGGACGACGTGACACCGCTCGCACAGGCCCGCCCAGGGACTACGGTGACGTTCCATGGACCTCAACGCTGACCTCGGCGAGGGATTCGGCATCTGGCGGCTCGGTGACGACGAGGCGCTGCTGGACCTGGTCACCTCCGCCAACGTCGCCTGCGGCTTCCACGGTGGCGACCCGTCCACGATGCACCGGGTCTGCGCCGCCGCCGCCGACCGCGGGGTCGCGGTCGGCGCCCAGGTCGGCTACCGGGACCTCGCCGGCTTCGGCCGGCGGCACATCGCGTACGACTTCGCCGAGCTGCACGACGAGACGATCTACCAGCTCGGCGCGCTGGACGCCTTCTGCAAGCTGTTCCGCACCCGGGTGCGCTACCTCAAGCCGCACGGCGCGCTCTACCACGCGGCGGCCTGCGACGAGGCTCAGGCGGCCGCGCTCGTCGCCGCCGTCAGCCGGTACGACCACGAGCTGCCGCTGCTCTGCCCGCCCGGTTCGGTGCTCGCCCAGCTCGCCGTCGGTGCGGGCCTGCGCGTGGTGGCCGAGGGCTTCGCCGACCGCAACTACCTGCCCAACGGCTCGCTGGTGCCCCGGACCGCCGCGAACGCGCTGGTCGCCGATCCGGAGGAGGCGGCCACCCGGGCGGTCCGAATGGCCACCGAGCGGACCGTGGTCGCGGTCGACGGCAGCGTCGTCCCGTGTGTGGTCGAGTCGATCTGCCTGCACGGGGACACCCCCGGCGCGGTGCGCTGCGCCGAGCTGGTCCGGGCCGCCCTCATCGACGCCGGGGTGCCCCTCCGCCCATTCGCCTGACCCCCGTCGCCCGTCGCCCGCGTCAAGATTCGCGCAACGTCAGGGAAAGAGTCCCCTCAGCACGCGAGGAGGCGACAGTTTCCGGGAAACTGCGCGGATCTTGGGCGCGGTCAGGCCTCGTCGAGGCCGCGGAGGATCAGCGGGAGGCGGGTGGTGCCGCCGTCGACCACCCGCACCGGTACGCCCCAGTCCTGCCGGGTCAGGTGGCAGGCCGCGTGCTCGACGTCCGCGTCGCAGGTGGCCGCCTGGGCGGTCACCTGGAGCACGCCCTGCGCGACGGCACCGTTCAGCACCAGCCGGCGGGACAGGTCGGTGGTCGTCCCGGCCCCCTCGACCAGCAGCTCCGGCGGGGAGGCCGACACCACCAGTCGGGTCGACGGGCCGTACGTCTCGTCCAGCTTCTGCCCCGGCGCGGGCGTGAAGATCACGTCGAGGGTCAGCTCGCCGGCCGCCACGTCAGTGGGCTTGCGCTCCAGCTTGTGCCGCGGGCCGTCCACGGTGTTCGCGCCGGCCGCAGTGAGCGCCCCCGGGGCCAAGCGGGTCAGCCGGTGCGCGGCCGACTCGACCACCAGCACCTCGCCCTCGGCGGTGAGCACCACGTCGCTCGGCTCGGCCAGCCCGTCCGCCACCGTGGCGACCTGCTCGGTCTCCGGATCGAAGCGGCGCACCGCGCCGTTGTACGTGTCGGCGATCAGCACCGAACCGTCGGGCAGCGCGCACACCCCCAGTGGATGCTGGAGCAACGCCCGGTCGGCCGGGCCGTCGACGTGGCCGAAGTCGAAGAGTCCCTGCCCGACGGAGGTGTGCATCACCCCGTTCTCGACGTAGCGGACGGCGCTGGTCTCGCTGTCGGCGATCCACAGCCGGGTGCCGTCCGCCGAGACCGAGAGGCCGGAGGGCTGGGCCATCCAGACGTCCGGCAGCGGACCGTCGCGCAGCGCCTCGACCGTGGTGCCGGCGTACATGCCGGCGGTCCGCTTGATCGGGTCGAACCACCAGAGCTGATGGATGCCGGCCATGGCGATGACGACCTTGTCGTCGTACCAGGCGACGTCCCAGGGCGAGGAGAGGTCGACCGAAAGTGCGTCGTGGGCGTGGTCGTCGACCGTCGAGCGCCACTGCCGCCCGGTGCCGGCGACCGTGACCACCTCGCCGGTGGCCAGCTTCACGCCGCGCAGCAGATGGTTGACGGTGTCCGCGACGACCAGGTCATACCCAGCCACCTCGGCGACGTGCCCGGGAAGCAGGCAGAGCCCCTGCGGCTCGGAGAAGGTGGCACTCTCCGCCGGGCCGTCGTCGGCTCCCCGCGGGCCCGAACCGATCCGGCGGAGCACCTTCTCGCCGTCCGAGGCCAGCTCGACCAGGGAGTGCCGGGCCGAGTCGGAGACCAGCAGGTTGCCACCGTCGAGCACGACGGCCTTGCCGGGGAAGCGCAGTGCCGTCTCCGGTTCGGCCGGCGGCACGTACGGGCCCTCGCCCCGGTGCAGGGTGCCCTTCGCCTCGTGGGTGGCGATCAGCTCGTCGATCAGCCTGGCCAGCCCCTCGGCGTGCCCCTCGCCGGCCATGGTGGCGACCACGTACCCCTCGGGGTCGACCACCGAGAGCGTCGGCCAGGCCTTGGCCGCGTACTGCTGCCACATGTCCAGCTCGGGGTCGTCGAGCACCGGGTGGTGCACGCCGTACCGCTCGACGGCCGCCGCGAGCGCCTCCGGGTCCTTCTCGTGCTCGAACTTCGGCGAGTGCACGCCGATCACGACCAGGACGTCGCCGTACTTCTCCTCGAGCGGGCGCAGCTCGTCGAGCACGTGCAGGCAGTTGATGCAGCAGAAGGTCCAGAAGTCTAAGACGGTGATACGACCTCGGAGGTCGGCGAGCGAGAGGTCGCGGCCTCCGGTGTTGAGCCAACGACGACCGCGCAGCTCGGGCGCACGTACTCGAGGTGCCATGACTCCATCTTGCCGCACCATCGGAGCCCACCCCGCGCGACGTGGTGCAGGCAACGGCACGCGGGAGACAGCCTGGCCAAGCACCAGCGCCGCCGACGAGGTGCGGTAGCGGCCGTCGCGGAGGCGGTAGACCTCCAGCGGGCCGACCGGGGCCGAGAGGTCGCCGACGCCGACGATCGCCGTCCGCTCGACGTTGCGCCGCTCGCCGACGGCCTCGACGCGGCGCACGGTCACCGCGAGCGGCATCGAGCGGACCACAACGGCCGGATTTAGCGGGGTGGATCACATCCGGAACGGACGACGGCGGGGCCACGGACCACCGTGACCCCGCCGTCGGACAGTTGCTACTTACCGGCCGGCTTGAGGCAGAGCACCCGGTTCGCCCCGTCGCCGGAGAGCACCACGTGCGGCTGCGTCGGGTCGGCGCACTTCTCCTTGGCGTCGACCTTCTGAGCGACCGTGAACGCGCCCTGCTCGCCGCAGTCGGCGGCCGCGGCGCCGTTGGCGCCGGACTGCTTGACGCAGGAGCCCACGGCCGGGTCGAACCCGGCCGGCTTGTTGTCCCCGCCGATCTTGCCGAGCAGGGTGAGCAGGCCGAGCGGGACGGCGAGGATCAGCACCGCCGCGATCAGCACGACCGCCAGCACCCGGCCGTTGCGGACCTTCGGCGTGGGCGCCTCGGTCTTCGGCTCGGCATCCGGCTTGAACGCGTCGAAGCGGCCCTGCTCCGGCTCGTTGGCCGGGCCCTGCTGCCAGGCTGGCGGCGCCTGCTGGGGCGGCGGCGGGAACGGGGGCGGGAACCCGCCCGGGCCCGGTTCGCCCATTGGTCCCTGCCCCGGTGCGGCAACCGCCGCGCGACCGCCTCCCGGCGCGCCGTACGGGTCACCCGGCCCGGCGGGCGACCCGCCGAATGGGTCGTGCGGACCGCCGGGTCCGCCGTACGGGTCACTCGGGCCGGTGCCGCCGAACGGGTCGGGGTGACCGCCGGGAGGGCCGTACGGGTCGGGGTGACCGCCGGGAGGGCCGTACGGGTCGGGGTGACCGCCGGCGTGCCCGTCGCTCGGCGGGTGCACCCCGTTCACCGGGCGGGTGCTGCCGGGCGGGTTGGCGAAGGACGGCACGCCGGGCGGGAACGGCGGCGGGGCAGCGGGCGAGGACGGCGGGGCGGACGGCACCGGGGGCGCCGCGGCGAAGCCGTGCGGATGGTCCGGCTCGTCCGTCCGCGACAGCGGGCCGTGCTCGTCGAAGCGCGGGCCCGGCTCCGGGAAGCGGTCCGCTCCGGGGGCTTCCTCCGGCTCGGGGCGGGTGGGCCGGCCGTACACCCTGGGCTGCGGGGCCGGCACGCCGGCCGCGTGCAGGGCCTGGTCGGCTGGGGGCGTCACGCGGCTGGTCACCGGCACCGAGGCGCTGGCGGAGACGTGACCGCCTGCCTCCGGTGAGGTACGCGGGCCCGGCACCACCGGCCCGGCCGGCGACTGGTGCTCGTCGTGCGCCGATTCCGGCGCACCCCAGCCGCCCGACTGCTCCGCCTCGTACGGGTCCCGGTCGGCCGGGGCGAACTGCGCGGGCGGCAGGTAGTCGGCGGGCGGCGCCGCGGCCAGCGCGGCGCCCGGCACCCGCTGCTCCTGCGGCGGGAGGGGCACGGCGTTGGCCGGGGAGATGCCGGGACCGGGGGCCGGCTGGTAGATCGGCGGCTCCTCGGGCTGGGCCTCGGCAGCCCGGCCCCACGCCTCGCCGGGCGCCCACGGTTCGGCGTCCGGAATGGGCGGCCGTTCGGGCGTCCACGATGCGGGGCCGTCCTGGTTGTCGCCCCAGGCCGGCGAGTCGGGGGGCGGGACCGAGGCGCTGGCCCGGGCCGGCGACTCCGCCGACGGCCAGGCCCCGGACTCGGGCCGGTCGCCGGGCGGCGGGACGGCGGCGGAGGCCCAGCCGGGCTGCTGGCCGGCCTCGGCGGCTCGGCCGGCGGCCCAGCCGCCGGACCGGTCCGGCTCGTCGTGCGGGGCGGCCGCTCCGGTGTCCCAGCCGCCCGAGTGGGCCGGGTCGTCCTGGCCGGGCCAGGCGTTCTCGGCCGGCGCACCCGGTACGGAGACCTTGGCGGTGGCGCGGGCGGGCGGCTCGGCGGGCGACCAGGCGGGGGCGGGGTGCTCGGCCGGCTGGCCCCAGGCCGGCTGGTTTTCCTGCGGGGCCGCGCCCCAGCCGCCCGAGCGGTTCGCGTCGTCCTGCTGCTGGGCGCCGGTCCCGACGGCCCAGCCGCCGGAGCGGTCGTCCTGCGGGCCGGTCGCGGCGGGCCAGCCGTCCGAGCGCGCCGGGTCGTCGTCCTGCTGGCCGGTGGCCCACGCCTCGTGCGGGGCGGTGGCCGAGGCGGCGCCGCGGGTGCCCGCCTCGCCGGACTGCGCCCAGGCCGGCTGCTCGCCGGGCGAACCGGCCGGCGGAGCGGCGGCGGCCCAGGCGGGCCCGCCCGGCGTGGCCCCCCAGGCGGGTGGGCCGGGCTCGGCGGAAGCATTCGACGGGCCGGCGGCCCAGGCGGGCGCGCCCTGCTCGGGGGAGGCAGCCTGCGGGCTGGCGGTCCAGGCAGGCGTGCCCGGCTCCTGGGCTCCCCAGCCCGGCTGCGCGGGGCCACCCCAACCTTCGGCGGGCGGCGGCACCTGCGCGGTGGCCCGGCCGGTGGCCTGGCCACCCGGTGGCGCCCAGGCGGCAGGTTGGTCGTCCGGTGCGCCCCAGGCGGGGGCCGACGGGGCGGGCCGCCCGGCCGGCGGCGGCGGTGCCCAGCCGAGGTCGGGAGCTCCGCCGTACCCGTTGCCCTGCTGCGCCGGATGGTCGCCGTACGGTGCCGGTCCGCCGGCGCCCGACGACGCCTCGCCCGGCTCCTGGCCTGGGCGGTTCGGGGCCTCGGACGTCATGGGTACGCCTCCTCCATCACATGTCGGCCACCGATACCGATCGGGACCGTCGGCCGGTTGCCGGCGTTGCCGGCGGGTAACCGGCCGTGCGGGCTCCCCGCACCGTATCGGGTGGCCGCCGGGAGGCGCCTGGGGGAGCCCCGGTCGTCACTTGCCGTGACCGGATGTTGTCGATCGGTTTCTGTTGGTGCGATCGGTCCGGCGGTGGGCGGGTGGCGACCGAGCCCCACCGTACCGGGCGGTGCGGCGAGGTGGAATCCCGGTGTCAATCGATGTGAAACGCCGAAGACCCGCCCGGGTTGACCGGGCGGGTCTTCGAACTGGAGGAGGTGAGGAAAGTTGGGGGGCGTCAGCTCATGTGACGCTGGGCGATGGCGAGAAGCTCCTCGCGGACCGCGGGCGAGTTGGCGGAGCGCAGCGCCTGCTCGATGGCGCGGGCGCGGCGGTTGGCGTCGCGGCGGGTGCGGATTCGCTTGATCATGCTCATCTGGGTCTCTCCTCCTGGCTATTCGGTTGTCAGCCCCTTGATGTCTCTTATTGAAGCACGTAACGCGGCCAACTTCCATCGATTATTAGGTGAGCTGAGCCACGTGCCGAAGGATCGTAGGCTGCCGCCCTTCCGTTGCCGACGATTTCGTCTCCCCAACGGCAACGGCCGGTGTGCCGGGCGTTCACCCGTGGCACACCGGCCGTTGCCTGGTGTCGTGGACCGTCAGGTCCAGGCGAGCAGCGCCGCCTCCGGATCGGCCAGGAAGTCCCCGATGTCGCGGAGGAACTTCGAGCCCAGCTCGCCGTCGATGATCCGGTGGTCGAAGGAGAGGCCCAGCGTGGTGACCAGGCGCGGCTTGACCTTGCCCTTGTGTACCCACGGCAGCTCACGTACGGCCCCGAAGGCGAGGATGGCCGACTCGCCCGGGGGCAGGATCGGCGTACCGGTGTCGACGCCGAAGACGCCGACGTTGGTGATGGTCAGCGTGCCGCCGGACATGTCGGCCGGGGAGGTGCGGCCGGCCTTCGCCGTCTGCACCAGCGCGGTCAGGGCGTCCGCCAGCTCGCGCAGCGAGAGCCGGCCGGCGTCCTTGATGTTCGGCACGATCAGGCCGCGCTCGGTGGCCGCCGCGATGCCCAGGTTGACGTAGTCCTTCACCACGATCTCGTCGCCGGCCCAGGTCGAGTTGACCATCGGGTGGCGCTTGACCGCCAGCAGCACCGCCTTGGCGACCAGCAGCAGCGGCGAGACGCGGACGTCCCGCCACTCGCGCCGCTCGCGGAGCCGGTCCAGGGCCTTCATCGCCCGGGTCACGTCGACTGTCAGGAACTCGGTGACGTGCGGCGCGGTGAACGCCGAGCGGGACATGTTCTCCGCGGTGAGCTTGCGTACCCCCTTGACCGGGATGCGCTGCTCGCGGTCGGCGCCGAAGTTGGCGGCCGCCGGGGCCGCGACCGTCAGCGGCTCGGCCGCCGCCGGGGCCGACGCGGCCCGCTGGACGTCCTCCCGGGTGATCGAGCCCAGCGGGCCCGAGCCGGCCAGCGCGGCCAGGTCGACGCCGAGGTCCTTGGCGAGCTTGCGGACCGGCGGCTTGGCCAGCACCGGCCCACCGGCCCGGCCGGTGCCGTTCACCACCGGAGCGGGCGACACCGGAGCCGGAACCGGGGCGGCCTGGACCGGGGCCGCGGCGGCCTGGGTCGGGACGACACCCTTGCGCGGGCGGCGCTTGGCCGGCGCGTTCCGCGGGCCGTAGCCGACCAGCACGGCGGTCCGCCCGCCCGGTGCCGCGCCGCCGATCAGGCCCGGTTCGACCATGCCCTCCTCGGGCGCGATCTCGACGGCGGCCAGCGAGGCCGCCGACGGGGTGGGCAGGCCGGCGGTCGTGGACTCCTCGATCGGCCCGGCACCCGGGTCGGTGTCGATCGCGATGATCGGGGTGCCGACCTCGACGGTGGCCCCCTCCGGGTGGAAGATCGCCTGCACCTGGCCGGCCCACTTCGCCGGGATCTCGACCGCCGCCTTGGCGGTCTCCACCTCGACGATCGGCTGGTTCAGCTCGATCACGTCGCCCACCTTGACCAGCCAGGCGAGGATCTCGCCCTCGGTCAGGCCCTCGCCCAGGTCGGGGAGGTTGAACTCCTTGATCCGGGACATCGCGCTCACCAGCCGAAGGTGCGGTCGACGGCGTCGAGCACCCGGTCGAGGTCGGGCAGGTACTCCTCCTCCACCCGGGCGGCCGGGTAGGGGGTGTCGAAGCCGGTGACCCGCAGCACCGGGGACTCCAGGGAGTAGAAGCACTCCTCGGTGATCCGCGCCGCGATCTCGGCACCGAGGCCCAGGTTGCCCGGGGCCTCGTGGACGACCACGCACCGCCCGGTGCGCTTCACCGACTCGTACGCCGAGGTCAGGTCCAGCGGGGAGAGCGAGCGCAGGTCGATGACCTCCAACTCCCGGCCGTCCTCGGCGGCGGCGGTGGCCGCGTCGAGGGCGGTGCGGACCATCGGGCCGTACGCCAGCACGGTGGCGTCGGTGCCCGGCCGGGCAACCCGGGCGGCGTGCAGCGGGTACGCCTCGGCCAGCGGGGCGTCCACGTCGACCTGGCCCTTCTCCCAGTAGCGGCGCTTCGGCTCCAGGAACACGATCGGGTCGTCCGAGGCGATCGCCTGCTGGATCATCGAGTAGCCGTCCTGGGGGTTCGCGCAGGTCACCACCTTCAGGCCGGCGGTGTGCGAGAAGTACGCCTCGGGCGACTCCGAGTGGTGCTCGACCGCGCCGATGCCGCCGCCGTACGGGATCCGGATGACCATGGGGATCCGGACCTTGCCCTGCGAGCGGTAGTGCATCTTCGCCACCTGCGACACGATCTGGTCGTACGCCGGGTAGACGAAGCCGTCGAACTGGATCTCGCAGACCGGCCGGAAGCCGCGGATGGCCAGGCCGACCGCGGTGCCGATGATGCCGGACTCGGCGAGCGGGGTGTCGATCACCCGCTGGTCGCCGAAGTCCTTCTGCAGGCCGTCGGTGATCCGGAACACGCCGCCGAGCTTGCCGACGTCCTCGCCCATGATTACGACCTTCGGGTCGTTCTCCAGGGCCTTGCGCAGACCGGTGTTGAGGGCCTTGCCGAGGGTGAGCGTCTCCGTGGCCATCAGTGCGCGCTCCCCTCGAACGACTCCATGTACTTCGTGAACTGTGCCCGCTGCTCGTCCAGCTCCGGCGACCCGTTGGGGTAGACGTGGTCGAACATCGTCACCGGCTCCGGGTTGGGCATGGCGAGCACCCGCTCGCGCAGGTGCACCGACTCGGCCTTGGCCTGCTCGTCGATCTCGGTGAAGAACGACTCGTCGGCGATCTGCTGCTTGGTCAGGAACGCCTTCATCCGGGCGATCGGGTCCTTGGCCCGCCAGGCCTCGACCTCGCTGGCGATCCGGTAGCGGGTCGGGTCGTCGGAGGTGGTGTGCGCCCCCATCCGGTAGGTGTAGGCCTCGATCAGGCTCGGGCCCTGGCCGTGCCGCGCGGTGTCCAGCGCGTGCCGGGTCACCGCGTACGACGCCAGCACGTCGTTGCCGTCCACCCGGACGCCGGGGAAGCCGAAGCCGCCCGCCCGCCGGTACAGCGGGACGCGGGTCTGCCGCTCCAGCGGCTCCGAGATGGCGTACTGGTTGTTCTGGCAGAAGAAGACCAGCGGGGCGTTGAAGACGCTGGCCCAGACGAACGCCTCGTTGACGTCGCCCTGGCTGGTGGCACCGTCTCCGAAGTACGCGATCACCGCCTCGCCGTCGTCGCTGCCGGTCTTGCCGTCCATGGCGACACCCATGGCGTACCCGGTCGCGTGGAGGGTCTGCGCCCCGATGACGATCGTGTACATGTTGAACTTGAACTCGTTCGGGTCCCATCCGCCCTGGTCGACGCCGCGGAACAGGCCGAGCGGCATGATCGGGTCGATGCCCCGGCAGTAGAGGACGCCGTGCTCCCGGTAGGTGGGGAAGGCCATGTCCTGGGTGCGCAGCGCGCGGCCGGAGCCGACCTGCGCCGCCTCCTGGCCCAGCAGGCTGGCCCACAGGCCCAGCTCGCCCTGGCGCTGCAGCGCCGTGGCCTCTGCGTCGAGCTTGCGGACCAGCACGAGGTCGCGGTAGAGCCCGCGGTACTCCTCGTCGGTGAAGTCGACGCGGTACTCGGTCCCGTCCGGGCCGAGTGCGCTCTCGATCCGCTCGCCGTCGGGCGTGAGCAGCTGTACGAGTTCCGGCTCGCCTGCTGCGGCGGCACGCTTGGAACGGGGTGCGGCCCGCCGGCCGCGGCTGGTGACCCCGGGGTCGCCCTTTGCCATCCGTCTCTCCCTGTCTGGTCTGCGCCGGCGCCGGGGGTGACCCGTGCCGCGCACATCGTGCGCCGCCCGGCTCGAGCCGGGCTGGTTCCTGGCGGCCGCGCCTAGCCCCGGTGAGGGTTGCCGCGCGGCGTGAGCCGGGTCCGTGGGGGAACCCGACCCGGGAGCGCCGGCGCCGTTCCGCACCGCCGCGAGGTACGCGGAGGTGGCGGCTGCGTTGCCGTCGTGCCTGAATGATTGCAGAGGTCGTGAGCGGGCCCACAGTATGGCCTCCCCCGCCGGTGACGTTCGGTCTGGTTCGCGACGCATGGGTTTTTTGTCGCGCAAGTTCTCATGAGTCGACGGACACCGGGTGTGTCGACACGCGGTGATGGCTGGTGAACTGAGCGTCGCTGGTTCAAGCTGACTGGTGTTCCGTGACGAGGCGTTTGATGGCCTTTGTCCAGCTTGGACGAGCGTGCCGCCGTGTCGACGTACGAGGAGTGTGCGGTGTCCCAGCCAGCAGAGGGTCCTGGTACCCCGCTCCTCGGCCACCACCGCGCGTCGCCCCGGGCCGCGTACCGCCGGGTGGTCGGGGCGCACCGCGCGCCCGGCCTGAACTCCCCGAGCCGGGGATATCTCTTCACCGTCGCGTTGCTCGCCGGCACCGCGTCCATGCCGATCCTGGCCGCGATCAGCACCGGGTCGGCGACCGTGGGCAACAGCGCCCTCCCGGACAGCAGCACCCCGTTCATCCCGACCCCCTCGGTCGGCCCGGTGGTCATCCAGGGCACCCAGCCCCCGGTCGTGCCCACCCGGACGCCCGTGGCCGACGCCGCCAGTCTGCCGGCCCTCGCCGCCGCCCCGGCCCTGCCCGACGACGCCGACCTGGGCTCGCGCCGGCGGCCCCGGCCCACCGCACCCGCGAAGGTGCCCACCCGCCCCAGGCCGACCATCCTGCCGCGCCCGTCGCCGGTCCCGTCACCCTCGCCATCGGCCTCCACCCCGGCCACGCCGGACCCGACGCCGAGCCCCACGGCCGAGCCGACCAGCACCATCTCCGCGCCGGCGACCGATCCCTCCACCACCCCGAGCGCGGACCCCAGCGCGACCACCTCACCGGACAACTCGCCGCCGCCGACCAGCGCGCCGCCCGACGAGACGCCCGGGCCGACCCCCAGCCCCACCGCCGAACCGGGCCCGAGCGCCACCGTGCCGGCCACCGGCCGGCTGCGGACCGAAGCACCCTGATTCCCGGAAAGAGTCGCCTCCCGCGCGCGGTAAGCCACTGTTTCCGGGAATCTGCGTCGCGTGCGGGTGCGCCTCAGGCCGGGTCGTCGGTGAGGCGGTGCCGGTTGGCCTCGATCCAGGCGTCCAGGGCGGCCGGATCGTCGGGGTCGACGCCGTCCGCCATGAGCTGGGCGACCGCGGCGGTGGCGGGGCTGCGCCGCTCCCCGGTGGTGTAGAGCCGGGCGAACTCCGGGACCATCTCCTCGATCGCCTCGTCCGTCCGCCGGACCGCCGCCGCCGGCAGGCCCCGCTGGCGGGCCGCGTACGCCGCCCAGCCGCGCAGCACCCGCGGCAGCATCGCCGCGTCGTCCATGTCCAGCACGGCCCGGCGGTGCACCCAGTCAAGCAGGAACAGCTCGGCCACCGTCGGGCTCCAACGCATCGGGTCGGCGTCCGGGAAGCTGGCCGCGTGGTCGAGCAGCAGGCCCAGGCAGAAGTGCAGCGAGGCCAGCTCCGCGTCGGCCACCGTGTCCAGGCCGAACCGGGCGGCTTCCGGCGCGGCGAGAAAGGCCCGCACCAGCCGGGTCCGTTCCGCGTCGGTGGGCGGCGGGACGTCCCCGGCGCCGGCCCGGGCCGGGCCCGGCAGGACGGCCAACCGCGCGCCGACCAGCGCCCGGTCGGTGGCCAGGGAGCCCTGGGCGGGCAGCTCCCCGAGGTCGTCGGTGACCGCGAGGTGCCGGCGCACCTCCGCGTGCATCCGGGCCGGGTCCTCGGTACGGAACCAGGTCAGCTCGTCCTCGGTGCAGATCTGGCGGGCCTGCTCGACGATCCGCCCGGCGGGACCGCCGACGAAGACGTCCTTGGTGATGCCGATGTTGTGGTCGACCAGGGCCACCAGGGCATGCTCCGGGCCACCCTCGTCGTCGTCGTACGCGAACGTGGCCAGGTAGGAGGTCTGGTCGCCGTACACGTCCCCGTACGCCCAGGCGCCGGTGAGGTGCACCCGGCCGAGCTGTCCGGCCCAGGCCGGGGCGTACGCGCCGGGGCGTACCCGGGTGGCGCCCTCGGCGTCCGGTACCAGCGCGGCGAAGACTGCGCGGATCGTGGTGGCGGCGGCGCTGCGGCGGCGGGACGTGGCGGCCAGGAAGCCGGCCACGAACTCGCGGACGGCGGTCTCCCGGTCGGACTCCGCCACGGCGTAGACGCTGCCCAGCAGCGCGGCGCCGAGCATCTCGGCGTCGAGGGCGGAGTCGAGCCTCGTCACGTCGCGAGCGGCGTGCAGCACCGCCTCGTAGGGGGTCTGTGGCGTGGCCATGCACCGACCCTACGCCGGTCGGCCGGTCCGGACACGGTCCAGCGCGCCCGGGCTCAGCGCCGGGTGGCGTCCTGCAGCGCCTGCCGGGCCTCGGCGTAGCGGCCCAGCACCACCCGGACCGGGTCCAGCACGTACTTCTCGCCGACCCGGCCCACCGAGGTCAGCAGCCGCCCCTCGGCCCGCTGCCGGGCGCGCCCGGCAGCCCACCGGATCACCGGCCGGCTCAGCGCCGCCAGCAGCAGCCCGGCGAGCAGGCCGCCGATAAGCAGCACGGTCGGCCAGGGCACCTCGCCGAGCCTCGGCTGCTCCAGCGCCGGCAGGCCCAGCGCGCGCAGCGCGTAACCCAGCACCAGCCAGCCCAGCCCGGCCAGGGCGGCGAGGGTGACCAGCCACTGGAGGCCGCCCACGATCCGCCACCAGGTGGGTCGTCGGGCCATCCCCAGGTCGGTGGCGGCGACCGCGTGGTCCAGCGCGTCCGGCAGGTCGGCCAGCCGGGACCGGGCTGCGGCGGTCACCGCGCCCGGCCAGGGCACCGGCAGGTCCGCGGCGGAACGGTCGGCCACCGCGCGGACGGCCAGGTTGAGCGCCGACCGCTGCGCGGCGGTGGCATCGGGTACGGAGGTCGCCGCGACCAGGCTCTCCGCCGGCGCGGCGGCGTCGCCGTCGGGCAGGTGCAGCCGGCGCAGCGGGTCCGGCCGGAGCCGCCGCCAGCCGCGGACCAGCGGCCAGCCGGTCGTCCCGCCGGCCCGGTGCCGGTACGCCGCCTCGACCGCCTCGGCCACCGTCGGCACCCCGGCCGCCCCGGCCAGCGCCGCGGTGAGCTCCTTCGTCGAGCGGTCGTCCGGGCCGGTGCGTGGCGGCTCCGGCCCCACCAGTTCCGCCAGCCCGGCCACCACCGCGTCCACGTCGCCGGTCAGCCGGCGTAGGGCGGCCTGCCGTTCGGCGACCGTCTGCTCCAGCTCGGCCCGGAGCCCGTCCAGGCTGGCCGGGTCCACCGCCACGGTGGGCAACAGCGGCACCCCGGTCAGCCCGTCGGCGTCGAGCAGCCGGCGCAGGTCGCCGAGGACCCGGGGCAGCTCGGCCGGGGGCAGCCGGTCAGCCTGGTTGAGCACCACCACCGTCACGTCCTTGTGCCGGTGGAACTCGCGCAGGTAGCCGGTGTGAATCACGCGGTCCGCGTACTTCTGCGGGTCGACCACCCAGACGACCAGGTCGACCAGGCCGAGCAACCGGTCCACCTCCAGCCGGTGGGCGCGCTGCACCGAGTCGAAGTCGGGCAGGTCCAGCAGGACCAGGCCGTGCAGGGCCCACTCGTCGTCGCCGTCGAGGGCGCTCTCCCGGACGAACCGGTGCCGGGGCAGCACCCCGATCCAGTCGAGCAGCCGGGCCGCGCCGTCCAGCGGCCCCCAGACGCAGGCGTGCGCGACCCCGGTGGTCGGCCGGCGTACGCCGACCGGCGAGAGGTCCAGCCGGGCGAGGGCGTTGAACAGGCTCGACTTGCCGCTGCCGGTCGCCCCGGCCAGGGCGACCACGGTGTGGTGCCCGGACAACGCGAGCCGGGTGCCGGCCCGTTCGACCACGGTGTGCGCGGTGATCAGTTGGGAGTCGGGCACCTGGCCGTCCACCGCCTGGAGGAAGCGCTGGACCGCCTGCAGGCGCGTGACCAGGGCGTCCGGGTCGACCCGCTGGTCGCCGCGGAACGCCTCGCGCATCCGACCGACGATGTTGCTCACCTCGGCCCACCTTCGTCTCCGGCCGACCCGGCCGGCCGGCGTCCCGACCGGGCCCCGGCCCGGCCTCCGATCGGCGTGCTCACCGGTGGCCACCCTGGTCGACGGCGGGCAGTACCGGCCCGTCCGCGCGGGTCAGGCCGCTGCGGTGCCGGGCCTTCTCCACCTCGTTGGCCGCCCGGCGCAGGTCGGCGCCGGCCTCGACGCCCGGGCGGGAGGCCTCGGTGCGGGCGAGGAGCCGGGCCGCCTCCTCCGCCAGCAGCGTGCCGACCCGGTCGAGCAGGTCCGCCCGGGCCTTGGTCGCCAGGTTCCGGACCGCCTGGTCCCCGAAGATCGCCTGCAGGACCGCCTGCCCGGCGACCGCGGTGCCGGCGCCGGTGGCGACCTCCAGCCCGGTCGGGATGAAGGCGGTGGAGGCGAACACCCCGATCATGACCGCCAGCCCGGTGGCGTTGACCGCGTACGCGGCCGTGCGGGCCACGAAGCGGCGCTCCCCGCCCTCGGCCCGGACCAGCTCCAGCACCCCGCGCTGCCAGTCGCGGACGAGTCGCTCGGCGCGCGCGGGCAGGTCGGCCGAGGCGTGGGCCAGCTCCGGTTCGAGCAGCGCCGCGCCGGCCGGGTGCGCCTTCCACCCGGTGTACGCGTGCTCCGCCGCCTCGGCGGCCACCCCGCGCAGCAGCGTCACGAGCTGGGACTCGATGGCCGTACGCAATTCGGCCGCGGGGGCCGGACGCCCGGTGAACCTGCCCACCACCCGGTCGCGCAGCCGACTGATCCGGGCTTCCAGGGTGCGGAAGAACTCGCCCGTGCCGACGAACTCCTGCCAGCGGGCCAGCACCTCGCCGCGGAGCAGCCGGCCGTCCTTGAGCCCCTCCGCGACGGTCCGCTCCGCCCCCCGGTACGCCGCCCGCACCCGCTCGTCCAGCGCGTCGGCGGCGGCCACCTGCTCGTCGGCGGCGTCGGCCAGCCCCTCCACGGCGGGGTGCAGGGCGGCGAGCGCGCCGTCCAGGGTCTGCCGGACGACGGCGGAGCGGGCCTCGGCGTCCGCCGCGAGCCGGGCGAACCAGGCGCTCAGCGGGGCGGTGACCTTGTCGGGGAGCAGCCCCTGCCCGTCGACCCAGGTCTCCGGCAGCACGAAGAGCGGCGCGGCGCCGAGGTCCTGGGCGGTGAGCATCTCCGACAGGTGGGCGGCGATCTCGTCGGTCGCCTCCGGCGGCACCCGGTCCAGGACCATGGCGATCACCGTGCCGCGGGCCCGGGCGCCGCGCAGCAGCTCCCAGGGGACGGCGTCGGCGTACCGGGCGGCGGTGGTGACGAAGAGCCAGAGGTCGGCGGCGGCCAGGAGCTGCCCGGCGAGCGCCCGGTTGGCGTCGACCACCGAGTCGATGTCGGGCGCGTCGAGGAAGGCCAGCCCGGCCGGGAGCGCGGGCGCGGTGACCAGGTGCAGCGTGCCCGGGTGTTCGCTCGGCTCGTTGGTCCGGGTCAGGCCCGGCAGCAGGTCGCCCCGGCGGAACCACGCGGCGTCGGCCGGGTTGCAGACCAGCACCGGCGAGCGGGTGGTGGGGCGGAGCACCCCGGCGGCGCTCACCCGCGCCTGGACGAGGCTGTTGACCAGGGTCGACTTGCCGGCGCCGGTCGAGCCGCCGACCACCACCAGCAGCGGGGCGTCGAGTCGGGCGAGCCGGGGCAGCAGATAGTCGTCAAGCTGGTCGGTGAGGCCGGCGGCGGCGCGCCGGGCCGGCTCCGCCGAGGGCAGGGTGAGCGGGAACCGCATCGCCCCGATCGCGGCCCGCAGGCCGGCGAGCGCGGCGGGCAGGCCCTCGGCACCGGAGGCGGGCGGGTCCTCCCCGGCGTCGGGTCCGGAGCGGGCTGCGACGGCGGGCGTGCCGGAATGGGTGGCGGAATCGCCATGCGTCGTCACCGCTAAAGCGTGCCCGACCGATGCAAGGGAAGACAACCGGACGGTAATAACGGTCAGGTTGCGTCAGGTCGACTCAACCTCGACTTGCGGTTTGCTGGCCGCGTGGCACTATTGAGTCCGGTCCACTCAACTTGTGGTGCGGTCGCTGCGGGCGACCCGCCGGGCAGCTCGCGGGCGAGGCCCCTGACCTGCTCACCGTTACGAAGCGAGGAAGCGAACATGGCACGTGCGGTCGGCATCGACCTCGGCACGACGAACTCCTGCGTCAGCGTTCTCGAGGGCGGTGAGCCCACCGTCATCGCCAACGCTGAGGGCTCGCGGACGACCCCCTCGATCGTCGCGTTCGCCCGCAACGGGGAGGTGCTCGTCGGTGAGGTCGCCAAGCGCCAGGCGGTGACCAACCCCGACCGGACCATCC
Source organism: Micromonospora sp. CB01531 (assembly GCF_001905095.1). Taxonomy (GTDB): domain Bacteria; phylum Actinomycetota; class Actinomycetes; order Mycobacteriales; family Micromonosporaceae; genus Micromonospora. The sequence goes on along the minus strand of NZ_LWLS01000062.1, from coordinate 111,651 downwards.
GCTCGGTCAAGCGGGAGATCGGCACCAACTGGACCGTCGACATCGACGGCAAGAAGTACACCCCGCAGGAGATCTCGGCCCGCACGCTGATGAAGCTCAAGCGGGACGCCGAGGCGTACCTGGGCGAGCAGATCACCGACGCGGTGATCACCGTCCCCGCCTACTTCAACGACGGCCAGCGCCAGGCCACCAAGGAGGCCGGTGAGATCGCCGGCTTCAACGTGCTGCGGATCGTCAACGAGCCGACCGCGGCCGCCCTGGCGTACGGCCTGGACAAGGGCTCCAAGGAGCAGACCGTCCTGGTCTTCGACCTGGGTGGCGGCACCTTCGACGTCTCGCTGCTCGAGCTGGCCGAGGGCGTCATCGAGGTCAAGTCCACCAGCGGTGACAACCACCTCGGTGGTGACGACTGGGACCAGCGGATCATCGACCACCTGGTGAAGACCTTCCGGGGCGAGCACGGCATCGACCTGTCCCAGGACAAGATGGCCCTCCAGCGGCTCCGCGAGGCGGCCGAGAAGGCCAAGATCGAGCTGTCCGCCGCCACCACCACCAACATCAACCTGCCGTACATCACCGCCGGTTCCGCCGGCCCGCTGCACCTCGACGTGACCCTGAGCCGCGCCGAGTTCCAGCGGATGACGCAGGACCTGCTGGACCGGTGCAAGGGCCCGTTCGAGCAGGCCGTGAAGGACGCCGGGATCAAGGTCTCGGACGTCGAGCACGTCATCCTGGTCGGCGGCTCGACCCGGATGCCGGCCGTGACCGACCTGGTCAAGCAGCTCACCGGCAAGGAGCCCAACAAGGGCGTGAACCCGGACGAGGTCGTCGCCGTCGGCGCCGCCCTGCAGGCCGGTGTGCTCAAGGGTGAGGTGAAGGACGTCCTGCTCCTCGACGTGACCCCGCTGAGCCTGGGCATCGAGACCAAGGGCGGCATCTTCACCAAGCTGATCGAGCGCAACACCACCATCCCGACCAAGCGCTCCGAGGTCTTCACCACGGCGGACGACAACCAGCCGTCGGTGCTGATCCAGGTGTTCCAGGGCGAGCGGGACATCGCGGCCTACAACAAGAAGCTCGGCACCTTCGAGCTGACCGGCCTCCCGCCGGCGCCGCGCGGCGTGCCGCAGATCGAGGTCACCTTCGACATCGACGCCAACGGCATCGTCAACGTGCACGCCAAGGACCTGGGCACCGGCAAGGAGCAGAAGATGACGATCACCGGCGGCTCCTCGCTGCCGAAGGACGACATCGAGCGGATGCGCCGGGACGCCGAGGAGCACGCCGACGAGGACAAGCGGCGCCGCGACGAGGCGGAGACCCGCAACCTGGCCGAGGCGCTCCAGTGGCAGACCGAGAAGTTCCTCGCCGAGAGCGGCGACAAGCTGCCCAGCGAGAACCGGGACCAGCTCAACGAGGCGCTCGGCGAGCTGCGTAGCGCGCTCGGTGGCCAGGACATCGACAAGATCAAGGCGGCCCACGAGCGGCTGGCCCAGGTCTCCCAGCAGGCCGGTTCGCTGCTCTACTCGCAGCAGCAGGGCGAGCAGGGTGCGCCGGGCGCGGCCGGGCCGGATGCCGGGGCGACCGGTGCCACGGGTGGCGCGAAGGCCGGCGGCGCCGACGACGTGGTCGACGCGGAGATCGTGGACGAGGACAAGAAGTGACCTTCCGTCCCGGACACGAACGCACGGCAGAAGGATGAGGTAGCCGCATGACGGAGAAGCCACGAGCGGCCGACCCGGGCTCCACCGGGTCGGCGCCGGGTGGCTCGGCGACCGCCGGGCCGGGTGCCGGCGACGAGCCGCGGATCGTCATCCGAGACAAGCGCAGAATCGGTAAGACCACCGAGCAGCCCGCGGCGGACGCCGCAGCCGCGGACGCCGCGGCCGACGCACCCGCCGAGGGGCTGGTCGAGGAGACCGAGGTCGTGGTCGACGAGATCGAGACCGAGGCGCCGGTCTCCGGTCCGCCGGTGGTCGACGCGCCGGCCGAGCCGACCGAGGAGGTCGAGGAGGTCGTAAAGCCGGGCGGGCCGCTCGGTGCCGAGCTGGAGGCGCTCCGGGCCGAGCTGGACGAGCGGACCCGGGATGTGCAGCGGGTGTCGGCCGAGTACGCCAACTACCGCAAGCGGGTCGACCGGGACCGGGCCCTGGTCCAGGAGCAGGCGACCGGCTCGGTGCTGGCCGCGCTGCTGCCGATCCTCGACGACCTGGACCGGGCCCGCGAGCACGGCGACCTGGTGGGCGGGTTCGGCTCGGTGGCCGAGCAGCTCACCACGGCGCTGGGCAAGTTCGGCCTGACCGCGTTCGGCGAGCAGGGCGACCCGTTCGACCCGACCCGGCACGAGGCGGTGGCCCACCAGACCTCCGCCGACGTGACCGAGCCGACCTGCGTGCAGGTCATGCGCCGGGGTTACCAGCTCGGCGAACGGCTGCTGCGGCCGGCCCTGGTCGCGGTCGCCGACCCGGAGTAGTGCCGACCCGTGACGTCCCGCCCGCCCGCACCGGGCGGGCGGGACGACCGGGGTACGTCCCGTGGAAGGGGGTGGACGGGTGAGTTCCAAGGACTGGATCGAGAAGGACTACTACGCCGTGCTGGGCGTGGAGAAGTCCGCCTCCTCCGACGAGATCAAGAAGTCGTACCGGAAGCTGGCCCGGGAGTCGCACCCGGACCACAACCCCGGCGACCCGAAGGCCGAGGAGCGGTTCAAGGCCGTCTCCGAGGCGTACGCCGTGCTCGGCGACGAGAAGAAGCGCCGCGAGTACGACGAGATGCGGTCCCTGTTCGGCTCGGGCGCGTTCCGGCGCCACGCCCGTGCCGGCGGCCAGCCGGGTGGCATGCCGTTCGACGTCTCCGACCTGTTCGGCGGCGCGGCCGGCGGCACCGACACCCGGTTCGGTGGCGGCGGGTTCACCGACCTGTTCAGCTCGATCTTCTCGGGCGGCGGCGCCGGTCCGGCCCGCGCGCGCGGCCCGGCGCGCGGCCGGGACGTCGAGGCCGAGGTGGCGCTCGACTTCGAGGACGCGGTACGCGGCGTCACGCTGCCGCTGACGCTGCGCGCCCCCGGGGTCTGCGACACCTGCCACGGCAACGGCGCCAAGCCGGGCACCCAGCCGGTGGCCTGCCCGGTCTGCCACGGCGCCGGGGTGACGACCCGCAACCAGGGGTCGTTCAGCTTCTCCGAGCCGTGCCGCAACTGCCAGGGCGTCGGCACGATCGTCGAGGAGAAGTGCCCGGAGTGCCACGGCACGGGCGGGGTCACCAAGACCCGCACGCTGAACGTGCGCTTTCCGGCCGGGGTGGCCGACGGCCAGCGCATCCGGCTGGCCGGACGGGGCGAACCGGGCGAGCGGGGCGGCCCGGCGGGGGACCTGTTCGTCCACGTGAAGGTCCGCCCGGACGAGCTGTTCGGGCGCTCCGGGGACGATCTGACTTTGACCGTGCCGATCACGTTCGCGGAGGCGGTGCTCGGCACCGACCTGCGCGTACCGACCCTGGACGGGACGGTGACCCTGCGGGTGCCGGCGGGTACTCCGAGCGGCCGGGTGCTGCGGGCCCGGGGCAAGGGCGTCGTACGCAAGGACGACCGCGCCGGTGACCTGCTGGTCACCCTCGACGTGGTGGTTCCGGCGAAGGTGTCGGACGAGGCGCGGGCGGCGCTCGAGGCGTTCGCGGAACAGACCCCGCCCGCCGCGCGGGAACATCTCGACGCCCGGGTGCGTCGGTTCAGTTGACCAGTGAAGGCAGCGGAGGTGAGCGGGGATGTCGGAGGAGTTCGTCGGCTCGGGTGACCCTGCCTACGAGGCCAAGGTCCTGATGATCTCGGTCGCGGCCCGGATGGCGGGGATGCACCCGCAGACCCTGCGCCAGTACGACCGGCTCGGCCTCGTGCAGGCCGGCCGGGCGTCCGGCGGTGGCCGCCGGTACAGCGTCCGGGACGTGGTGCTGCTCCGCGAGGTGCAGCGACTCAGCCAGGACGACGGCATTAACCTGGCCGGGGTCAAGCGGATCATCGGCCTGGAACGGCTGCTGGAGGAGGCCCAGCAGCGGGTGGCCCGGCTGGAGGCGGAGTTGGACGCCGCGTACCGGCGGATCGCCGAGCTGGAGTCGCTGGGCCGGTTGTCCCGTGGCGACCTCGTGCCCACCAACCGCACCTCGACGGCGCTCGTCGTCTGGCGGCCACGCCGCACCGGCGACCGCTGATCCTGCGCTCCGCCGCCCGTAGCCACTCATTCCGTGCAGCTCCACGGGATGAGTGGCTGTTCCGCGCCCGACAGCCACTCTCTCCGCTAACCTGTGAATCAGGCCCAACCAACTCAATCCGGACTCCGCACTTGGCAGGGGGAGCCATGACGGAATCGGCGAAGAAGGTGGCGCAGGAGGCGGAGGACCGGCTGGAGAAGATGGCCGCGAACATCCGCGAGCGGTTCGATCGGATAACCGAGAGCCGCTTCACCGACAAGATCAAAGAAGGTCGCTTCGCCGACCAGTTGGACCACGGCATCGACCGGGCCAGGCTCGACGAGCGGCGCAAGAAGCAGGGCGGATCGACGAGCTGACGATCCGTCGACGTACGGGCCGGGACCCACGGGGGGTCCCGGCCCGTTCGCGTCTTGGCGTACGGGTCGGGACGCGGTTGATGCCCTCGCCTCCCGTCGTACTTGTCCTCCTGGCCGACCCGCTGGGTGTCGTGGCCCGGATCACCCGGTTGCCAGCCCGAATGGTCGAGCCGCCCGCGCGACCCGCTCTGGCAGCATGCGTCTGCCGGACGGTGTGCGACCGGCGGGAGGGACGAAGTGGACGGCGTGGCCGGGCAGCGGATCGATGGGCTCGTGGTCCGCGTGCTCGGACCCGTCGACGTGCGCGTCGGGAACGTGCCGCTCGACCTCGGTGCCGCCCAGCTGCGTACGCTGCTCGCCGCCCTGCTGCTCGACGTCAACCGGGTGGTGCCCGCCGGGACCCTCGTCGACCGGCTGTGGGCCGACAAGCCGGTGGCGAGCGCCCGGGGCAGCCTGCAGGCGTACGTCTCGCGACTGCGCCGGCTGCTCGACGAGGCCGGCGTGCCGGCCGCCGAGGTCCTCGCCACTCGGCCGCCCGGCTACCTGCTGGCCCTCCCCGGCGACGCCGTCGACGTGACCGGCTTCGAACGGGCCGTACGTGCCGCCCATGAGCTGCGCGACGCCGGCCGGTTCGCCGACGCCCGCCAGCTGCTCGACGAGGGACTCGCCCTGTGGCGGGGCCCGGCCTACGCCGACGTCTCGGTGCCGGCGGTACGGACGGAGGCGGTGCGACTGGACGAGGGGCGCTGGTCGGCCCGGGAACTCGCGGCCGAACTCGACCTCGCCGTCGGCCGGCATGCGCGGCTCGCCGACGAGCTGCTCGCCGCGGTGACCGGCGCGCCCCTGCGGGAGCGGCTGCGCGGCGCACTGATGCTCGCGCTCTACCGGAGCGGTCGGCAGGCCGAGGCGCTCGCGATCTACGTCGAGGGCCGGAGCCTGCTCGCCGAGGAGCTCGGCGTCGACCCTGGCCGGGAGCTGCAGCAGCTGTACGAGCGGATGCTGCGCCAGGACGCGGTGCTCGATCTGCCGGTCGCCGTCGGCATCGCCGCTCCGGCCCGTATCTCGCCACCCGCCGTGCCGGGTCGGGTCGCGCAAACCTCCGGGTCGGCTGGGGCCACCCAACCCGCGGCCCGCGGCCCGCAATCCGCCGAGCCGGCTCCCGCCGCCCCACCCGCCAGGCCGGCCCGGCCAACGGTCGCGCCGCCGACCCGGGCTCCCGTGGTGGGGCGCGACGAGGAACTGGCCCGCCTCGACACTGCGCTCGCCGCCGCCTGGGCCGGCGTCACCACCGTGGTCACGCTGACCGGCGAGGCGGGCATCGGCAAAACCCGGTTGGCGGAGGAGGCCGCGGTACACGCCACCGCCGCGGGTGCTCTCGTCGTGTGGGGCCGCTGCTGGGAGCACGAGGGCGCGCCGGACCTGTGGCCGTGGACGCAGGCGCTGCGCGACATCGTCGAGGACGGCCCGGACGGGAGGGAGTTGCTGTCCGGGCGGGCCGCCCCGGCAGCGCTCCTGCTGCCGGACCCGGACGCCCGCGACGCGGGCCTCGACACGACCAGCCCGGCCCAGGCCCGCGCCCAACTCGTCGACGCCGTCGTGGCGCTGCTCGCCGCGGCCGCCCGGCGCCGACCGCTGCTCGTCGTGCTCGAGGATCTGCACTGGGCCGACCAGGAGTCGCTTTACCTGCTCGAACTTGTCGCCGCCCACCTACGCGAGGTGCCGGTCGCCATCGTGGCCACGGTGCGGCTGCCGAACGACGTCGCCGACGACCCGAGCGGGCATCTGCTCGCCGGTCTCGCCCGGGTCGGGGCCCACCGGGTCACCCTCCACGGCCTCCGCGCGGAGGACGTACGGACGTACATCGCCGAGGCGACGGGTCGACCGGTGACGCCGGAGGTGGCGAGCGCGGTGGCGGCACGCACCGACGGCAACCCCTTCTTCATCACCCAGGTGGTCCGTCTCGGCGGCCCCGACGCGGTCCTCGACGACCCCGTCGTGCCACAGGGGATCCGCGAGGCGGTGGCCCGGCGGTTGCGCCGGGTCGAGCAGGCGGACCGGACGGTGCTCGAGGCCGCCGCGGTGGCCGGGCGGGTCTTCGACCTGCCGCTGCTGGAGGCGGTCTCCGGGGTACCCGCGCCGGCCATCGACGCGGCCGTGGACCGGGCCCTGCGCTCGGGTCTGCTCAGCGAGGAGGCGGCCGCGGTCCCGCGGTTCCGTTTCGCGCACGCTCTGGTCCAGGAGACGCTGCTCGCCGAGGTGCCCCGGTCCCGCCGGGCCCGGCTGCATGACCGCGCGGCCGCCGCGATCGAGACCCGGTATCCGGATCGCCTGCCGGAGCACGCGGCCGTGCTGGCCCACCACCTGGCCGCCAGCGGCACCGACCCCCAGCGGTGTGTCGAGCACACGCTGCTGGCCGCGGAACACGCCCGTGGCCGCTGGGGCTTCGACGAGGCCGAGCGGCATCTACGGGCCGCGCTGGACCGGATCGTCCTGGTGCCCGGCCAGCCGGGCCGGGAGTTGGAGCTGCAGGCCCGCACCGCCCTCGGTTCGCTGCTCACGCTCTCCCTGGGCTACGACGCGCCAGCCGTCGCCGAGCAGCGCCGCCTCGCGCTTGCGCTGTCCCGCGCGGCGGGCTCGGTGGACGACCTGCTCTCCGCGCTCTGGGGGATCTGGGGCACGGCGTTGGTGAGCGGGCGCATCGGCGACGCCGACCTGGCCGTGGTGGAGCTGGACCTGGCCGCCGTCGAGCGGGACGACGCCATGCTACGCATCGCGGCCCTGCACGCGCGGGGGCAGGTCCGCTGGCATCAGGGCCGGCTCGCCGAGGCCCGGGCGGAACTGGAGGCGTGCGTACCGCTCGCCGACCGGCACGCCGAGGCCGTGCGGCTGGACATCTTCCTCCAGCACCCCGCGGCCACCAGCCGGGGCTGGCTCTCCATCGTGCTGGCGATGCTCGGCCTCCGGGAGGAGTCGGGGCAGACGGCCGCGGCGGCGCGCCGGCGCGGCAAAGAGCTGGGTGATCCGTACACGAAGGCGTACCTGCAGGTGCTGGAGTCGTGGCGGCGGCTGTGGCTCGACGACGCGGCGGGCGCGTTCGACGCGGCGGCCGAGGGCCTCGCGATCTGCCGGGAACGCGGCTTCGCCCAGCTCGAAGCGTTCTCCCTCGGCCCGCTCGGCTGGGGCCGCGTACGCGGCGGCGATCCCGCCGGGATGGACGAGGTCCGGACCGCGGTCGAGGTGTTCGCCGGGGCGGGAGCCATGTTCAGCCACCTGCTGCTCGGGGTGCTTGGCGAGCTGGAACTGCTCGCCGGCCGTCCCGATCAGGCGCTGGCCACGATCGACCGGGGCATCGAGGCGTCGCACCGCAACGGCGAGGAGTTCTTCCTGGTCGAGCTGTACCGATTGCGGGCCCGGGCGCTGGAGCGGCTGGGTGACGGCGAGGCGGCGTCCGCCGCCGTGCGGCGTGGGCTGGAGATCGGGCAGCAGCAGGGTGCCGCCCTTTTCGTGGATCGGCTGCGCGGGCCCCGTCCGCTGTACTCGGTGGACCGGCCCGCCTGACCGCAGGTCCGAGGCGGTGGGCGAGGTGTCGCCCATCGCTTGCACGGTTCCAGCAAGCGCTCAGCAAGCGCGCAGCAAGCGCTGCGCAAGCGCCGGCTGACAGGGTTCGCAGGTTGCCTCACCATGCCCGGAGACCCGCATGTCCATCACCCTGTCCGCCCGCCGACGCCTCGCCGCGCTGCTCGCCGGCGTGGTTGCCGCGCCCCTGCTCTGGTCGGTGCCGTCACCGCTGCCGGCAGCCGCGGCCACGACCACCGCCATCCCCGCCGTCACCATCGTCGACCTCGGCAACATGGGTCGGCTCAACGACGTGAGCAGCTTCGTCGGAGAACTCAACGACGGTGGGCTAGTCGCCGCCGGGCGGTGGGTCGAGGGGGTCGACTCGCACACCAGCGCCCTGCTTCTCCAGGCCGGAAAGCCCCCGGTCGACCTGCATCCCCTCATTCGGACCGCGGGGGGCAGCACCACCCGGGACGTGAACGACGCCGGCGACGCGGTGGGCTTCTGGACCGCCTCCGGTGAGAGCGCCGGCTCGTTCCTCTACCGCGACGGCGCGGTCACCAAGCTCGACCTGCTGAGTGCGGAGGCGATCAGCGACACCGGCTTCGTCGCCGGGGGCGACTGGGTCCGGGACCCGCAGGGCAAGGTGCTGCGGCTGGGCAGCCTCGGCGGCGGGCAGACCCACGCCGACGGGGTCAACGACGCCGGCGTGGTCGTCGGTGTCTCCGACACCGACCCGGACCCGGACGTGCTGTCGCCGCGCGCTTTCCGGACGAAGCCCGGCGAGCCGATCTCCGCCGACGACGGCCTGGGCTCCCCGCTCGGCGGGCGCTCGCAGGCCTTCGACGTCAACAACGCCGGTCAGGTCGCCGGCTGGGGTGGCTCACCCGGCAGTGGCGGGCACCAGCCGGTCATCTGGCAGGCCGACGGCAGGCCGGTCCTCTATCGAACCAGCTACGGCGGTGAGATCAACGCGATCAACGAGGCCGGTGCCGGCGTCGGCGCGATCCGGATGCTGAACCTCACGTACGACCACGCGGCGCTGTTCCAGGACGGCGCGGTCACCGACCTCAACACCCTGCTGCCCGAGGGGAGCGGCTGGGAACTGGTCGCGGCCACCGGCATCAACGACGCCGGGCAGATCAGCGGCTACGGCCGCCGCAACGGCGACTGGGAGCGGCACGCGTTCATCATGGACCTCGGCGACGGGCCGGTGCTCGACAGTGTCCGCGTCGAGCACCAGGAGTACCCGAGTGGCACGTGGGTGGACGCCACCCGGAACGGCACCACCGACGGGAACACTGTCCGGGTGACCGTGCGGGCCACCAACCGCAGCGAGCTGGCCAGCATCACCTCCATCGAACTCGTCGACGCCGAGACCGGCGAGGTGGTGGAGAACGGCAAGCGGCTCGACGTGCTCGACCCGAGGGAGAGCGTGACCCGCCAGTTCCGCTGGGACACCGCCGCCCTGGCGTGGAATCGCGACGGCAGCGCCCACCCCGATCCGCGACGCCTGGTCGTCCGGCTGCGCGTGTCGGACAAGGTCCGCGACGCCAAGGAGATCCCGCTACTGGTGAAGCCGCGTCCGGTGATCCTGGTCCACGGCTACAAGAGCAACGCCGCCTCGTCCTGGGGCAAGTACCAGCCGTTCCTCGAATCGGCGCACCCGCTGCTGCACGGTTGGGCGGTCGGCGACGGGCAGGAGGTGGGCGTGCTCAAGACCGGCTCGCTGGACGCGCCGTTCGAGCGGACCAACACCGTCTCGGAGAACGCGCGGCAGGAGGCGGCCTACATTGAGGGCGTCCGGAACCGTACCGACGCCTGGCACGTGGACATCGTTGCCCACTCGATGGGCGGGCTCATCTCCCGCTGGTACGTGCAGGAGCTGATGCCGGAGTCGAAGGACTCCCGCCCGGTGATCAACCGGCTGATCATGATGGGTACGCCCAACATGGGCTCGCCCTGCGCGGACCTCGTCCTAGACACCGCGGCGATCGCCGGTGAGCAGGCCCCGCTGATGCCGGCCACCCAGCAGCTCAGCACTGCGTACGCCGCCACCTCGTTCAATCCGAACATCACGGACCGGCGCGGGGTGACCTTCTCCAACATGGTCGGGGTGGGACACGTGGTGCCCTGCTACTTCCACGGGGTTGGCGACGGCGTCGTCACCCGGGGCAGCGCCCGGTACATCTACGACGATGTGCCAGAGAGCGACACCTTCCACACCGGGATGACCGAGGAGGCCTCCGACTTCACCTCGTACGTCCTGCCCCGCCTGGCCCGCGACCCCCGGCAGAACGACACCCCGGACCGCACCAACCTGGTTCCGGGTGAGGACCAGGCCCCGGTCGTGGCCCCGCAGGGGATCGGCGCCGCCTCCCCGGCCGTCCCGGCCGGCGCGACGGTCGACGTCCCGCTCGACGTACCCACCGGTGAACAGGCCGGCGTGGTCGCCATGGCACCACCGTCGGTCGGCCTCACCCTGCTCGACCCGTCGGGCGCGACGCGCGGCAACTCGCCGGCTGCGGCCGACGCCGACCAGCCCTTCCGTGGGCTCGTCGTCGACGACCCCGCCGCCGGTCGCTGGACGCTGCGGCTGACGAACACCGGCAGCGGCGAGGTACGGGTGCCGCTGAGCGCCTGGATCGCCGGCAACCCGCTCACCGTCGAGGTGACGGCGAAGCAGGTCGCCGCGGACGGCACCGTGCGGGTGTCCGCCCGGTTCGACAACGACGGCACCGCCGTGCCGGGGGCCGACGTCGACGCGGTGCTGCTCGGTGAGCGTGGCGACCGCGCCGAGCTGGCCCTGCACGACGATGGCAACCACGACGCTGGTGCCGCTGGTGACGGGGTGTACGCCTCCAGCACGGTCCTGGGCGCCGGCCCGCACTCGATCGTCGTCATGGCGAAGTCCGACCGGGGCACCCGGGTGGGTCGTACCGCCATCGAGGTCGAGCTGGTCGACACCGGTTCCTACACCCTGTCCGCAGAGGCGGGGCCCGGCGGCCAGGTGACCGTCGAGCCGCAGCAGGACGAGTACCCGGCCGGCACGGAGGTGACCGTGCACGCCACGCCGAAGCCCGGCTTCCTGTTCCAGGGGTGGACCGTGGACGGCAAGCCCGCGGGCATGACCCGGGACCTGAAGCTGAAGATGGACCGGGACCACGTGGTGGTGGCCCGCTTCCTGACCTACGCCATCACCGATCTGGGCAGCCTCTCCCCGGACCCGCAGGACGCAGTCGAGGGTGTCGCGCTCAACGACAAGGGCCAGGTGGTCGGTCGGACGATCGTGGTCCGCCGGGACGGCAGCAAGACCGCCCGCGCCTTCCTGTGGGAGGACGGGACGATGCGCAACCTCGGCACCCTGCCCTGCACCACGAGCGGCGGCGAGGACGGGCAGTGCATAAGCTTCGCCGGCGACATCAACAACGACGGCGTCGTGGTCGGCACCAGCGAGGAGGTCGCCCGCGGCAGCGACCACAAGGACGGCTGGCACGCCTTCCGCTGGGCGGACGGCCGGATGACCGCACTGCCCAGCATGCCCGACGCGGTCGGCGGCGGCTTCGCCAGCGCGTACGGAGTCAACGACGACGGCGAGATCGTCGGTCACTCGATGGAGCAGGACCCCGACTGGGATTACCGGTGGTGGGCGGTCCGCTGGAACGCCTCGGGCGAGCGTACGGACGCCACGCAGGACATCGCGTTCGAGACCGCACCCACCCGGGCCGGCATCAACGCCTCCGGGGCGGTGGTCGGGCACGAGTACGTGCCGGACGGCTGGCGGGCGGCGATCTGGGCCGACGGCGAGGTCAGCCCGGTCACCGTCCCGGAATCCTGCGCGCGGAACAACGGCAGTCGGGCACACGACATCGCCGACAACGGCACCGTGGTCGGGGAGGTCTGCACCCTGCAGACCTACGGCCAGATGAATGCCTTCGTCTCCCGGGACGGAAAGACCACGGACCTCGGGCGGGGCATCGCGTACGCGGTGAACGAGTCTGGGCTGGTGGTCGGCACCGGGCAGACCCTCTCGTGGGACTCGACCGGCCGGGCCGTGCTCTGGCAGAACGGCGTCAAGTACGAGCTGGCCAGCCTGGCCGGCGGTGCGTGCCAGGGCGAGGGCGAGGCGGTGTACAGCTCGCCCTGTGTGGGCCTGACCTCGGCCGTGGACGTCAACGAACGTGGACAGATCCTGGTGAACGGATCGGTGACCACCCGCAAGCCCGGTGACCCGAAGACGGTGCTGCGGGTGGCTCGGGCCCTGCTGCTGACGCCGGTCACGGCGACCGCCGACCTCGACGTCAAGCAGACCGTCTCGGCGGCCACCACGGCCCCGGGGGCCCCGGTCACCTGGACGACCACGGTGACCAACGCCGGCCCGAACACGGCCACCGCCGTACACCTGGAGACGCTGCTGCCCGACGGCGTCACCATCACCGGCTGCACGGTGAGCACCGGGGTGTCCTGTGACGCCGACGCGACCCTGCGTTCGGTGGTCCTGCCCGAGCTGGCCGACGGGGAGTCGGTGCAGCTCACGGTGCGCGGCACGGTCGCGGCCGAACCCGACACCGCGCTGACCGCGACGGCGCAGGCCTGGTCCCGCCCGGTTCCCGACCTGCACCGCGACAACGACGCCGCGACGGCCACGACTCGAGTGGTCCAGCTGCTCGACAAGACCGCGCTGAAGTTCTGGGACCAGCGGCTGGGCTCGACCAGCTACCCGTCCGCAGTCACGCTGACCAACCGGCTCAACGTGCCGCTGCGGGTGGCCGGGGTCTCCGCGACCGGCGACTTCGCGGCGTCGACCACCTGCCCGGCCAGCCTGGCACCCGAAGCGTCGTGCCCCGTGCAGGTGACCTTCACGCCGGCCGCCCTGGGCGCGCGTACCGGCACCGTGAAGATCACCACCGAGGTGACCACACTGACCGTGGCGGTCGACGGTAACGGCATCGCGGCGAACGCCCGGCCGGAAGTGACGTCCCCTGACCCGGTGAGCGTGCCGGAAGGCTCCGAGGTCGTCCTCACCGTGCCGTTCACCGACGCAGACACCACCGACACGCACACCGCACAGGTGGTCTGGCCGCGCCAGCCGATGCCCGGACCGATCCCGGCGAAGGTGGTGGAGAAGGAGGGTCGCGGGACGGTGACGGCGACCTGGACGTACGCCGACAACTTCTCGGACACGGCGGCCGTGATCGTGACGGACAGCAAGGGTGAGGCGGGCTTCGCCCCCGCGCCGTTCACCGTGCTGAACGTCGCCCCGACGGTCTCGGCCGGGTCGGACGTGACCCTGGAGCCGGGCGGCACGCTGACCCGGAGCGGCTCGGTCACCGACCCGAGCCCCGTGGACACCGTGACCGCGACGGTGGACTACGGCGACGGCACCGGTGCCCAGCCGCTGCCGACCGGCCCGGACCGTACCTTCGCGCTCTCGCACGGCTATGCCGCAGCCGGCACGTACCGCGTGACGGTGACCGCCCGTGACGACGACGGCGGCGTCGGCACGGCGACCTTCACGGTGACCGTCCGTTCCCGCAACGAGGCACCCCACCTGGAGTGGATGCCGCCGGCCGCCACGCCGGCCGAGGGCGAGCCGCTGTCGATCCAGGGCTCGGTCACCGCCCCGGACGGCGACGTCGTCAGCGTGACGGTGGACTACGGCGACGGTACGGGCGAGGGGGCGACCCTGGGCCCGGACGGCCGGTTCGTCCTCGACCACACGTACGCCGAGGACGGTGAGCACACCATCGTGCTCCGTGCGGACGACGGCCGAGGGGGTACGGACAGCGCGACCATCCGGGTCGTCGTGCTCAACGCCGCACCGCGGGTACGCATCGACGCACCCACGTCGGGCCTGATCGTGCCGGTGGGCACGGAGGTGCGGGTGGCCGGGTCGTTCACCGACTCGGGCCGGGAGGACACCCACACGGCGCAGTGGCTGGTGGACGGCGTGGCGGTGCCGGGCACGGTCGTCGAGCGGGACGGTTCCGGAACGGTGGCGGCCACCCGGACGTTCACGACGCCGGGGGTGTATCCGCTGCAGCTCACCGTCACCGACGACGAGGGTGGCAGCGGGAGCACGGTCACGGTGGGGGATGTCGACGCGTACGTGGTCGTGTACGACCCGAACGGGGGCTTCGTCACCGGGGGTGTCCGGCTGACCGTGGGCGAGGAGAAGGCCTCCCTGGGCTTCGTCGCCCCGTACGGCAAGGACGCGACCACGCCGAGCGGGGAGACCCAGCTGTCGGTGCGGGCCACCGGACTGGATCTGCACAGCACCAGCTACGAGTGGCTGGCCGTCGAATCGGGCCGGGCGGAGTACCAGGGCACCGGCACGCTCGGTGGGCGCAGCGGCTATGCGTTCCTGGTGAGCGTGGCGGACGGCGCCGTGGTCGGCGGCCCGGATCGGATCCGGGTGAAGGTGTGGGAGATCGCGACCGGGAAGGTCGTGTACGACACCCAGCCTGGGGATCCGCTGACCGCGGATCCGACGACCGCTATCGACGGCGGGAACCTGGTGGTGCACCCGTAGCGGGTGCTCGATGACTGGCGGGGCGCACCGGGGGGGGTGCCCCGCCACCTCTTTGCGTACTAGAGGCGGCGGTTCTCCCGGACCAGGCCGCCCTCGCACCAGTCGCGGTAGGCGAAGAGGTCCGGCCGGGCGAGCAGCACCCGGCTGTTGTGCGCCCAGTTGCGCATCAGCTCGTCCCCGGTCCGCTCGGCCTGCTCGACGAGTTTGCGGAAGCGGCGCTTCGGGTGGGCCCGGAAGTTCGTGCGGATGCCGTCGGCGGCGTAGATGTAGAGACAGTGCAGGGCGAACCGGCGGGCCGGGCAGGCCGTGTCCATGGCGAGTTGGAAGAGCGTGTGCACCAGGTGGTCACCGGCGACCAGCAGATCCCAGTCCGGGGGCATGGAGGCCAGCGGTACGGAGTCCGGCTGGTACGCCCAGGCCCGCAGCTCCGCCGGCGAGGGGTCGACGGGGTTGGCGAAGCCGCGGAACGTTGACTCCTGCACGCTCACCGGCCAACCTTCCGTTTCCGCTGGCGGGGGCACCAGCCACCCGCGGACCCTGGCTGCTGGGGCGACACGGTAACGCGGTTGCGTGTACCTGCGGTAGACCTTCCCGGAACCAATTCGGTGACCGTTGGCCGGGCCGGGTCCACCGTACGGTCGACCCGGCCCGATCAGGGTCAGTCGGCCGCCCCCACCGGGACGGGCCGCCGGGCGGCGGTGCGCTGGCGCAGCCAGCGCTTGAACCAGGGCAGGTCGGGCAGACGGGCCAGCATCGGCCCGGTCACCACGGTGATCAGCACGTACGCGGTGGCGAGCGCCGCCAGCTTCGGTTCGACAGGTTGCGCGGCGGCGACGGCGAGCCCGGCGATGACGATGGAGAACTCGCCGCGCGGGGTGAGCGCGAAGCCGGCCCGCCAGCGACCGGGCTCGGCGATCCCGGCGCGCCGGGCCGCCAGATAACCGGTGAGCAGCTTCGTCCCCATGGTGACCACGGCCAGGCCCAGGGCCGGCAGCAGCACCGGGGGCATGTCCAGCGGGTTGGTGACCAGCCCGAAGAACACGAAGAAGACCGCGGCGAAGAGGTCCCGCAGCGGGGAGAGCAACTCCGTCGCGTGGTGCGCCACCGGGCCGGAGAGGGCGATGCCGACCAGGAACGCCCCGACCGCCGCGGACACCTGCAGCTTGGCCGCGACGCCAGCGACCAGCAGAGTCAGGCCGAGCACCCCGAGCA
This sequence comes from Micromonospora sp. CB01531, assembly GCF_001905095.1. GTDB lineage: Bacteria > Actinomycetota > Actinomycetes > Mycobacteriales > Micromonosporaceae > Micromonospora. The sequence continues at coordinate 95,790 of NZ_LWLS01000062.1, read as the reverse complement.
GCAGCGCCTCGGGGTCCTTCGCGGAGAGCGCCGCGGAGATCAGGTGGCCGTACCGGATGGCGACGGCCAGCACGACGACCACGGTGAGCACCGCGACGGCGAGCGCCACACCGCCCTTGACCAGGCCGACCCCGGCGAGCAGCGCGGTGAGCAGCGGCAGGTAGAGGGCCATTGCCAGGTCCTCGATCACCAGCACGGAGAGGATCACCGGGGTTTCCCGGTTACCGACCCGGCCGAGGTCGCCGAGGACCTTGGCGATCACCCCGGACGAGGAGACCCAGGTGACGCCGGCGAGCACTACGGCGGCGATCCAGCCCCAGCCGAGCAGCAGCGCGAAGGCGAAGCCGGGCAGCGCGTTGAGCACCGCGTCGATCAGGCCGGCCGGGGCCGCCGAGCGGAGGTTGCCCACCAGTTCGTTGGCGCTGTATTCCAGGCCGAGCATGACCAGCAGCAGGATGACGCCGATCTCCGCGCCGACGGCGAAGAACTCCTCGCTGGCGTTGAGCGGCAGCAGGCCGCCGTGGCCGAAGGCGAGCCCGGCGAGCAGGTAGAGGGGGATGGGCGAGAGGCCGACCCGGCGACTGAGCCGGCCGAGCAGGCCGAGCAGCAGCAGTAGCGCGCCGACCTCGATGAGCAGAATTGTGGTTTCGTGCATCCGCGTCAGCCGTCCGGGTCGGTGTCGGCAAGGATTGCGCTCACCCCGTCGAGGCCCTGGCGGGTGCCCACCACGACCACGACGTCACCGGCCGCGAAGCGGAAGGTCGGGTCCGGCGAGACGATGACCTCGCCGTCCCGCAGCACCGCCACGATGGAGGCGCTGGTGCGGGTACGCGCCTTGGTGTCGCCCAGCCGCTTGTTGACGTACTTCGAGCCGGCCGGGATGGCAATCTGCTCGGTGAGCAGCCCTGCGGCCTGCTCACGCAGCCCGGAGAGCTGGCCGAGCATCAGCGACGCGCCGAGAATGTCGGCGAGCGCCTCCGCCTCGTCGTCCGTCAGCGGGATGTCGGCCTGACAGGAGTCGGGATCGTCCGGGTCGTAGAGGACGAGATCCCGTCGGCCGTTGCGGTGGGAGACCACGCCGACCCGGCGGCCCGATTCCGTCACCAGGTCGTGACGTACGCCGATCCCCGGTAAGGCAGTCTGTTCGACACGTACTCGCACGCAGGCGAGGTTACCTGGTTGGAGCTCGGATGGATTCGGCAAGATCCTGCCGGCTGGTTATCCTCCTGCTGCTGCCCGTGCTGACGGCCTGCTCGATCGGCGACGTCCGCCGGCCACCGCCGAACCGGGCCTCCGCGTCGCCCCGCCCGTCGGCGACCGCGCCGCCGGTCGCCGACGTCGACGAGGTACGCCGCGTGCAGGTCGCCGTCCCCGACCGGTACGACCCGCCGTTCGTCGAGTTCGTCGACGCCGACCAGGCGTACGCCCTCTTCGCCACCTGCGACGGCCGGCCGCCCGGCCGGGACTGCCCGGCGCTGCTCTTCGCCACCGGGGACGGTGGGCGGTCCTGGCGGGCGCTGCCGCATCCCCGGCCGGTCGCCGACAACCAGCAGCTTTACGCCCCGAAGGGCCTGCTGGTGCTCGCCGCCGAGCCGTTCGGCTGGTACGCCTCGACCGACGGCGGCGTCACCTTCACCCACCACCCGGGACCCGCGCCGCCTCCGGTGCTGTCGGGTGCCAACGGCCAGTTCCAGGTGGCCGAGCAGGACGGCCAGGTGGCCCGCTGGGACGGCCGCCGGCTGCGACCGTTGGCCGCCCAGCCGGGACTGCCGGCCGTGAACACCGTGCGCGAGGTCGAGGACCTGCTGGTGGCGGCCGGCGCGAGCGACGGGAGGCCGTACGCCGCGGTCTCCGCGGACCAGGGACGGCGCTGGCAGCGGACGGAGGTGCCGGCACCCGACGGCGAGGTCGGCGTGGTGCGGGTGATGCGCTCGCCCGACGGCGAGGCCTGGCTGGTCGGGGAGCGACCGGACCGGACGGGCTTCCCGGCGCTCTGGCGCTACCGGGGCAACTGGCAGTTGGTGCGCGCCGACGGCCGCCCGGACCGGATCCACTCGGTGGCCCCCGCCGGCGCCGGGCGGGTGGCGGTGACCGGGCCGGACGGCGTGGGGGTGGTGGTCGACGGCCGGTACGAGCGGGTCCGCTGGCCGGTCGGCCCCGAGCACTACCTGTCGCTGCTCGCTGACGGCACGCTCGCGGCCCGCGCCCCGGACGAGACGGTGCTCGCCGTCGGCCCGGTGGGCGCTCGCAGGTGGATCAGGGTGGTCCTGGTCGGCGGCTGACGGCTCGGCCTCTGGGGCCGCGCTCGTCCCCGCGGCGCTCCGGCGACCGGCGTCTGTGGTGGCGTCCTTCGGACCTGAATCGCTTGTGCCCGGCCTACTGTGGCTCGGCGACGAAGACGCCGACCCCTTCGAGGGTCTCGGTCAGACCGGTCGCGCGCAGGATCATCATCGCCTTGCCGACCACGGTGTCCGACACGCCGTATTCCTTGCATAGTTGTGACCGGCTCGGCAGCTTGGTGCCGGGCGGCCATTCTCCCGAATCGATCTTGCTCTTCAGCTCGTCTGCGAGCACCTGGTACTGCTGCTTGGGCATACACACTCCCCGGATGGCACGCCCATTCGATCACGCAGCAACCTCCAACCTCAAGCAATCGTGGGTTGGTCGTTGACCTACAACCGCTACCGATTGTAGGTTCCCTGTGAACGCTTCCGGATGGCACTGGGGCGCTCACCTGGTCGGGACGGGCATCCCCGTGCTCCGTCCCGACCTCGCGGATGTCGAGAAGGGATCAGCGTCGTGCGTAACCTCCTGCGACCCCTGTCGAGGCGCCGGAAGGCCGGCCCGATCAACCAGCCGCCGGCCGGCGCCTACCGCTCGGCGTCGTACCTGCCGTTGCGGCCGTGGCAGGTGCGGAGCCGCACCTTCGCCACCCGGCGGCGCGGCCTGGACCCGGTCGAGGTCGCCGCGTTCCTCGATCGCGTCGCCGGCGATCTTGCCGCGGCGCAGGCCGAGGTGGTCCGCAGTCGGGCGGAAACGGCCCGGATCAAGGACGCGCTCCGCGAGTGGCAGTCCCGCCAGGCCCCCACCATGCGCGACCTGGCCCGGCGCCCGTGACCAGCCGCTACGTCATCCACCTGCCGGTCCGGGCACCCGACCTGGCTCGGGCGAAGATGCTCGGCCGGACCGCCGCCCGCTCGCTGGCCTTCCTCACCCACGTCGACTCCGGCGAGACCACCGTCTCCGCCGAGGACAACCAGGGGGTACGCCATCGCGTGTTCTGCGACCACCGTCTCGACGACGGCCGCCGGTGCATCCTGCGGGCCGACCACGAGACTCCCTGCACCGCGCGCCTGCCCCGCTGACCGCGGTGAGTCGTGCCCGATCGGGACCGGATCCCGACCGGGCACGTGAGCGGCCGATGCTCAGCGGAGCGACGCGAAGAACTCCCGGATATCGCCGACCAGCACATCCGTCGCCTCGTGGGCGGCGTAGTGCCCGCCGACGTCGCCGCGCCCCTCGACCTCGGTCTGGTACGCCGTCCACCGCACGATGTTGCCGTGGTCCCGCTCGGCGAAGCGGCGGATCGACTGGAAGTCGCCGGGGAACATGGCCAGCGCCGTGGGCGTGGTCGTCGGCCCGGTCGGGTGCTCGGCGGTGTGCGCGTCCTCCCAGTAGAACCGCATGGACGAGGCGGCCGTGCCGGTGAACCAGTAGATCGCCACGTTAGCCAGGATGAAGTCGGCGTCCAGGCTCTCGTCGAAGAGTTGCGCGTTCCAGGCGAGCAGCCCGACGGGTGAGTCGGCCAGCGCGAACGCCAGGGTCTGCGGCTGCTGGCTGTGGACCTGGTTGAAGGAGAACTTGTTCTCGTAGAACCACTGCAGGTGCTTGAGCGCGGCCTGGTCGGCCTCGGAGAGTCCGGCGAACTCGGCCGGGTCGCCGGACGGGAACGAAAAGAGCTGGGTGACGTGCACGCCGAGTACGTGCTCCGAGTCGATCCGGCCGACCTCGGGCGACACCAACGAACCACCGTCGTTGCCGACCGCGCCGTAGCGGTCGTAGCCGAGGCGGGCCATCAGGTCGGCCCAGGCTCGGGCGGTGCGGTAGCGGTTCCAGCCGGCGCTGCGGGTCGGGCCGGAGAAGCCGAAGCCGGGCAGCGACGGGATGACCAGGTGGAACGCCGGCGAGTCCGGGTCGGCCGGCTCGGTCAGCGGGGCGATCACGTCCAGGTATTCGACCACCGAGCCGGGCCAGCCGTGGGTGAGCACCAGCGGGGTGGCGTCCGGCCGGGAAGACCGGACGTGCAGGAAGTGGATGTCCTCGCCATCGATCTCGGTGACGAACTGCGGGTGCGCGTTGAGCCGCGCCTCCACCGCCCGCCAGTCGAACTTCTCCAGCCAGTAGGTCGCCAGCTCGCGGACCCGGCCGGTCGGCATTCCGTACGTGGCGCCGGCGGCGGGCAGCTCTCCGGGCCAGTTGGTGCGGCGCAGTCGGCCGGCCAGGTCGTCGAGCGCGGACTGCGGGATCTCGACGCGGAACGGGCGGATGGCGATGCTGGACATGCGCTGCTCCTTCAGAACGGAATGTTTCGTTCCGCTTCACAATAGCAGAGCGGAACGATCCGTTCCACTGCTAGCCTGGAGTCATGCCGAACCCGACCGACGCTCCCCAGCTCCCCGGCCGCCGTGCCCAGGCCGCCCGGAACGACGCGGTGATCCTGGAGGCTGCCCGCGCCGTCTTCCTGGCTGACCCGAAGGCGCCCATCGCTGCGGTGGCCGAGCGGGCCGGCGTCGGCATCAGCGCGCTCTATCGGCGCTACGCCGGTAAGGAGGACCTGCTCCGCACGCTCTGCCACGACGGCCTGCGGCGGTACATCGCCGTGGCGGAGGAGTCCGCCGCCGACCCGGACGGCTGGCGGGCCTTCGCCGGGTTCCTGGAGCGTGTCGTCGATGCCGACGTGCACTCGCTGACCGTGCATCTCGCCGGCACCTTCACGCCGACCGAGGAGATGGGGCGGGACGCGCTGCGCTCCGGTGAGCTCACGGCGGAGCTGGTCGAGCGGGCCAGGGCGACCGGTCGGCTCCGCGCGGATGTGGTGGTGCAGGACGTCGGGTTGCTGCTGGAGGGCTGCACCGCGATCCGCGTACCCGATCCGGAGCGGACCCGGGAGTTGCGTCGCCGGCACCTGGCGCTGCTGCTGGCCGGTCTTTCCGTGACCGAGCCGCCACTGCCCGGGCCGCCGCCGGCGGTCGGGGAGTTCGACTGGCGGTGGCGACGCTCCGAGTGAGTCAGCTCACACCGTTGGAGTTGAGCGGAATAGGCTCAACTCTGGTTGTGTCGGTTCTAGTGGACACGCCGATCCGGGGGAGCCCATGAACACGGAACGCCTCACCACCAAGAGCCGCGAGACCATCACCGGCGGCGTCGCGCTGGCGAACCAGCGCGGCCACGCCACCGTGGAGCCCTGGCACCTGCTGCTGTCGCTGCTCGACACCGAGGGTTCGACCGCCGCCGGCCTGCTGCGCGCCGTCGGGGCCGACCCCGCCGAGCTGCGCCGGGTCGCCCAGCGCTCAGTCGACGCCCTGCCCGCCGCGCACGGCTCCAGCATCGCCGAGCCCACCCTGGCCCGCGAGTTCGTCAACGCCATCGGCGCCGCCGAGCAGATCGCCCGGCCGCTAGGCGACGAATACACCTCGACCGAGCACCTGCTGGCCGGCCTGGCCCGGGTGGGTGGCGCGGTCTCCGTCGCCCTCAAGAACGCCGGGGCCACCGAGGAGAACCTGGTCGCCGCCTTCCCGACCGTCCGCGGCGGGGACCGCCGGGTTACCACCGCCGACCCGGAGCAGACCTACCAGGCCCTCGCCAAGTACGGCGTCGACCTGACCGCCAGCGCCCGCGAGGGAAAGATCGACCCGGTCATCGGCCGGGACTCCGAGATCCGCCGGGTGATCCAGGTGCTGTCCCGGCGTACCAAGAACAACCCGGTGCTGATCGGTGAGCCGGGCGTCGGCAAGACGGCCATCGTCGAGGGCCTGGCCCAGCGCATCGTCGCCGGTGACGTACCCGAGTCGCTGCGGGACAAGAAGCTCGTCTCGCTCGACCTCGGCGCGATGGTGGCCGGCGCGCAGTACCGCGGGCAGTTCGAGGAGCGGCTGAAGTCGGTGCTGGAGGAGATCAAGAACTCCGACGGCCAGGTCATCACCTTCCTCGACGAGCTGCACACCGTGGTCGGCGCCGGCAAGGGTGAGGGTTCGATGGACGCCGGCAACATGCTCAAGCCGATGCTGGCCCGGGGCGAGCTGCGGATGGTCGGTGCGACCACGCTGGACGAATACCGCGAGCACATCGAGAAGGACCCGGCGCTGGAGCGCCGCTTCCAGCCGGTGCTGGTCGGCGAGCCGACCATCGAGGACACCATCGGCATCCTGCGCGGCCTCAAGGAGCGCTACGAGGTGCACCACGGCGTACGGATCACCGATGCCGCGCTGGTCGCCGCGGCCTCCCTGTCCGACCGCTACATCACCGACCGGTTCCTGCCGGACAAGGCGATCGACCTGGTCGACGAGTCCGCGTCCCGGCTCCGGATGGAGATCGACTCCCGGCCGGTCGAGGTGGACGAGATCGAGCGGGCGGTGCGCCGGCTCGAGATCGAGGAGATGGCGCTGGCCAAGGAGCCGGACGCCGCCTCCGCCGAGCGGCTGGAGCGGCTGCGCAAGGAACTGGCCGACAAGCGGGAGCAGCTCACCGTGCTCTCCGAGCGCTGGCAGCTGGAGAAGAGTCACATCACCAAGCTCTCCACGGCCAAGGAGGAGCTGGAGCGGCTCGGCGGCGAGGCCGAGCGGGCCGAGCGCGACGGCGAGCTGGAACGCGCCGCCGAGCTGCGGTACGGCCGCATCCCCGCCCTCAAGGCCGAGCTGACGCAGGCCGAGGAGGAGCTGGCCCGGCTCCAGGCCGACGGCGCGATGCTCAAGGAGGAGGTCGGCGCGGACGATATCGCCGCCGTGGTCGCCTCCTGGACCGGCATCCCCGCCGGCCGGCTGCTGGAGGGGGAGACCGCCAAGCTGCTCCGGATGGAGGAGTCGCTGGGTTCCCGGGTGGTCGGCCAGCGCGAGGCGGTCGGCGCGGTCGCCGACGCGGTCCGGCGTGCCCGGGCCGGTGTCGCCGACCCGGACCGTCCGACCGGCAGCTTCCTCTTCCTCGGCCCGACCGGTGTCGGCAAGACCGAGCTGGCCAAGGCGCTCGCCGAGTTCCTCTTCGACGACGAGCGGGCCATGGTCCGCATCGACATGAGCGAGTACGGCGAGAAGCACTCCGTCGCCCGTCTGGTCGGTGCCCCGCCCGGGTACATCGGCTACGAGGAGGGCGGCCAGCTCACCGAGGCGGTGCGCCGCCGGCCGTACTCGGTGGTGCTGCTGGACGAGGTCGAGAAGGCCCACCCCGACGTCTTCGACGTGCTGCTCCAGGTGCTCGACGACGGCCGGCTCACCGACGGTCAGGGCCGTACCGTGGACTTCCGCAACGCGATCCTGATCCTCACCTCGAACCTGGGTTCGTCGGTGATCAGCGACCTGACGCTGACCGAGGAGCAGCGCCGGGAGGGCGTCCTCGCGGTGGTCCGGTCGCACTTCAAGCCGGAGTTCCTCAACCGCCTCGACGACATCGTGGTGTTCGCCGCCCTGCAGGGCGAGGATCTGCGGGCCATTGTCGACATTCAGCTGGACCGGATGCGCCGCCGGCTGGCCGACCGCCGGCTCGGCCTGGCGATCACCGACCCGGCCCGGAGTTGGCTCGCCGAGCACGGGTACGACCCGATCTACGGCGCCCGTCCGCTGCGCCGGCTGGTGCAGTCGGCGATCGGCGACCAGCTCGCGAAGGCGCTGCTGGCCGGCCAGATCCGCGACGGCGACACGGTCAAGGTCGACCTGGCCGACAGCAAGGAAGGCCTGACCGTCACCGCCGCCTGACCCACCCGTCCGGACCGGCCCCGCCCCACCCCTCCGGCGGGGTCGGTCCTGTCTCCGGGCCCCGGTCCACCTGCGTCCGGTGTTGCGGCCTGCGACAACTTTCCGATCAACGAGTGGTGCCAGGGGCGTTAGGGAAAGGATGACGGGCATGGTGGGGATCGGAAAGGACCGGGAGTTGGACGCGGCCGTCGAGGAGTTGGCCCGGGCGGACACCCTCGCGTTCGGCGGAGTCGGGTTCGCCGGGACGCTGCTGCCGGAGACCGAGGCGTACCGGCGGGTCGAGCAGGCGCTGGACGAGCATCCCGACGCGGCCCGGAAGCAGATCGACTGGCTGCTCCGGCACGGGTCGCCGGCCGGGAAGGCGTACGCCGCCACGCTGCTGGACAAGGCCGACGCGGCGGCGGGGCGCGCGGCGTGGACGAGGCTGCGGACCGACGAGGCCGAGTTCACCACGTTCACCGGCTGCCTCATGGGTCGGGCCAGCCTGCGCGAGTACGCCACGGAACGCCTCGCCGGGAATTGACCGGCGGTCCACCCGGAAACGGGACAGCGGAAACTGGTGGGGCCCCGTAGCTTTCCGGGATGACCTCGACCGCCACTCCGTCCCGCCCGCCCCGCCCGAAGGCCGTCACGGCGGCCTCCTGGTTGCAGTTCGCTGCGGCGGCCCTGCTGCTGGTGGCGGTCGGCCTGGTGGTGTGGCACGCGATCTGGTGGAACGGCGAGATCGACCACGCGGCTCGGCTGGTGCCCGCCGCCGATCCGGCCGAGGTGGACGGTGAGCGCTTCGGCAACATCATGACGTCCTGCCTGATGGGGGTGCCGGCGCTGCTGCTCGCGGCCCTGCTCGGCGGCGCCGCCTGGGGTGTCCGCCGGGGTAGCGTCGGCGCCCGGATCGCCGTCTTCGTGGCCGGCGGCCTGCAACTGCTGGTCGGCCTCGGCCAGTGCCTCTGCGCGGGCGCGGCGCTCCCGTTCCTCTTCGCGCTCGGCGGCCTGCCCGAGGAGGGGGACCTGCCCCCCGACTTCTTCCCGGAGGAGTCGAGGTTCATCCAGACCCTCTACGACACCGATTCCAATCCGGTCGAGGACCTCCTCTTCGCCGGGGGCGGACTGATCGCGCTGCTGGTCTTCGGGCTCACCGCCACCGCCATCGTGCTGCTGGCGCTGCCCACGTCCCACCGCTGGTTCGTGCCCCAGGCCGCGCAACCGCCGCACCCGCCGGTCGCCTATCCGGCGCCCTACCTGCTGCCGCCCGGCTACATGATCTGCCCCGACCCGCGGGCCCACGGCGTCCCGTGGCAGTACCCGGCCGCACCGGAAGCCGCCGCGCCCGCCCCCGCCGCGCCGGTCGATCCCACGGGAGCGCCCGACGGGCCGCCCCCGCAGGCCGCCGATCCCACCCGGGATTGAGCGACGCCGGGTAGCTGACCGGCCACTCAGCGAACGTCGTTTCGGCGGGCGTGCGTCCGGTTGTTACCGTCTCCGCCGACGCGTGTGGGGAGGCGGTCGTGAACGGAACGGTGGCGTATCTGCTGGTGGCCCTGGGGTGTCTGGTCGGGGCGGCCGGTGTGGTGATCGCCGTGGTGGCGCTGCGCAAGGCCCGCACCGGGCCCCGCCCGCACGCCCCCGGCGACCCGTTCCACGATCGGGACGCGGACGCGCTCCGCGGCGACCCCCGCCGGCTCAAGCCCGGCGACATCGTGGAGATCCGCCAGGTCCCGTACACCGTCCGTGGCTCGGTGCACTTGGTCGAGGGCGGCTGGAGCTGGGCGGAACACCTGCTCGACGATGCCGGCGGGGTGAAGCGCTGGCTCTCCGTCGAGACGGACCCGGACCTGGAGTTGGTGCTCTGGACCGGCGAACCGTCCGCCACGGTCACCCCCGGCGCGCCCACCCTCGACGTCGCCGGCCGCCGCTACAGCTGGGACGAGTCCGGCCAGGCGCGCTACACCGCCACCGAGGGCACCGGCCTCGACCCGCGCGGCACCATGCGCTACCACGACTACCAGGCGCCCGGCGGGGCCCGGCTCTCCTTCGAGGCGTACGGGGAGGCCGGCTGGGAGGTGGCCCTCGGCGAGAAGCTGCACCGCGCCGAGGTGATGATCTACCCGCAGGGTGACCCGGAGCAGGCGGGCTGAGCGTGCTGGTCGCCCTGGACGCCCCGTACGTCGACACCAGCGCCGCCGACCTGAGCCTGGCCCTCGGCGGCCCCGAACGCCCCGCCCTGCACGTCCGCGAGCTGGCCCTGCCCGACGGCGTCCGGCTGCGGCTGTGCCTGCTCGGCGCCTCGCACCAGGTGGTCTGCGGCGCGTTGGTCGAGACCGTTGCGTGCCTGCCCGGCCGCGCGCCGCACCTGCCCGACACCCTGCACGACCCGGTGGCCGGCTACCGGTTCACCGCCACGGTGCTGCGGCCGGCCGGCGACGGGCTGCGTACCCAGGTCGCCGCGCTCCGCGCCGACCTGGCCGACGACCCGTACGCGCTGGTCGGGGTCTTCCCCGGCGACGTGGACGCGGTCACCGCGCTCTCCGTCCGCCCTGACCCGCCGGACGGCGCGGTGGCCTGGCGCACCTGGCACGCGTATCCGCAGACCAACGAGCTGGTACTGACCGAGACGGTGGTGGCAGTTGTGAGCGCGAGGAGTGAGCCGGGGTTGCGAGCCCCGCAGTCGCGAACCGAGGTGGGACTGTGACGTACCGACGGTGGTTCGTGGTGGGGGTGGCCGTCGCGGTGGTCGGCGTGCTGGTCGCCGCCTTCGCCGTCTTCTACGGCAGCTTCTCGGCGCGCGGCTACGTCGAGGATCACTACACCCGGGCGGCCGGCCGGGACATCGGCTCCGACGCGCTCGCGTACACCTCGACCCGGTCACCGAGCCAGGTGGCGAAGGAGGTCACCGACGCCTGGCAGCCGGCTGACGAGTACGTCGACGGCAGCGGCGTCTACCTGCGCTACGACGACGACTCGGTGGTGATCCTGCCGGTTGCCGCCGGCTCGCTGATCCTGCTGGAGCGGATGACCACCGCCTACCCCCGCTACCACCACGTCGTCGGCCACGGCTGGGGCTGGGGCCGTGGCAGCACCGTCCGGGGCGGCGGCCCCGGCGCCGGCAAGTAGCCCGTCCGACCGCTCACCCTGGAGTCCCCTGTGCAGCATCTCGTCACCGATCTGCTGGTCACCCTCGCCTACGGCGTGGTCGGCGTCGTCCTGATGGGCATCGGCTACCTGCTGGTCGACCTGGCCACCCCGGGCCGGCTCAGCCAGCTCATCTGGACCGAGCGCAACCGCAACGCGGCGCTGCTGCTCGCCTCCAACCTGGCCGGTGTCGGCATCATCGTGGTCGCCGCGATCGCCGCCAGCCCGGACGACTTTGTGCTCGGCCTGGTCGGCGCGGCCGCGTACGGCATCCTCGGGCTGGTCATCATGGCGGCGGCCTTCGTGCTGCTGGATGTGGCCACCCCGGGCAAGCTGGGTGAACTGCTGGTCGACCCGGAGCCGCACCCGGCGGTCTGGGTCTCCGCCGTCGTGCACCTCGCCACCGGCGCGATCATCGCCGCCGCGATCAGCTGATGGCCGGCGGGACGCGCCCGGCCCAGGCGAAGCCCCTGGCGAAGGGGAAGTCGCGGGGGTGGCAGGCGGCACTGGGCGCGGCGGTGCTCCTGGGCGCCGTCGGCCTCTGCGTCGTCGGGGCCGTCAGCGGCTCCGACGACCTGAGCGTCCCCGCCCCGGCGACCGACGAGCGGACGGAGACCGTGCCGATCCTCCGGGACGCCTTCGCCAGCCAGGGCATCTGCTACGGCTGGCGACTGACGGACGGGTACGACGTGGTGAGCGTCGGCTCGAACCTCGGCGACGGGACGGCGGTCGGGGACGCGCCGGGCTGCCCGCGCTGGATCGAGGTCAGCGCGGACATCACCTACACCTCGGAGAGCAGCGAGGCCAGCGACTCCGCCTGGATCCGGGTGCAGGGTTCTGACGACCTCGGCCTCGCCGCCCTGCAAGCCGTCGAGACCGGGCTGGGCTGGTTCGGGCTCGACGAGGACGTCTTCATCGACGACCCGGGCTGGGCGATCACCCGTGCCGCCACCACGCTGCCGCTGCTCGCCGCCGAAGCCGGCCTGGCCGGGCCGGCGGCCACCCCGAGTGCCGATCCGGCGGCCCCGGCGAGCCCGCTGCCGGCCGCCGGCAACGACTTCTGGCGGGACCGCTGGGGCTGGCTGGTCGCCGCCGTGGCGCTCCTCCTGCTCGCCGCGCTCTTCGTCGCCGTGGGCGTGGTGCAGCGCCGCCGGACGACTGCTCCGGGTCGCGGCGCGGCGGCAGACGCGCCGAGCCGGAGTGGTCGCAAGCTCCGGGTGCGCGCGCCCGCGCAGCGCGCCGGGGCGGAAGCCGCCGGGCGTACCCGGGAGAAGTCGTGATCACCGACGCGCCGGCGCCGCCGCGACGGCGCGCGGCCCGCGCGGCGGTGCTGCTGGCGGTCTTCGTCTGCGCGGCCTGCGGCCTGGTGTACGAGCTGGCGCTGGTCGCCCTCGGCAGCTACCTGATCGGCGACGCGGTCGGCCAGGCGTCGATCGTGCTCGGCGTGATGGTCTTCGCGATGGGCGTCGGCGCGCTCGCCGCGAAGCCGTGGCAGTCCCGGGCGGCGGCCGCGTTCGCCGCGGTCGAGCTGACCCTCGCCCTGCTCGGCGGCCTCTCCGTGCTCGGCCTGTACGCCGCCTTCGCCTGGCTCGACCTATACGGGCCGGCGCTGGTCGGCACCGCGTTCGTGCTCGGCCTGCTGATCGGCGCGGAGATCCCGCTGCTGATGGTGCTGCTGCAACGCATCCGCGAGCAGTCCGCCGGCGACGCCGTGGCCGACCTCTTCGCCGCCGACTACGTCGGCGCGCTGCTCGGCGGGCTGGCCTTCCCGTTCGTGCTGATACCGGTCTTCGGCCAGCTCAAGGGCGCCCTGGTGGTCGGCGCGGTGAACGCGGTCGCCGGCCTCGCCCTGGTCTGCACGGTCTTCCGGGCCGACCTCGGCCGCCGGTCGCGGCTCGCGCTGGGGGCCGGCTCCGTCGTGGTCGCTCTCCTGCTCGGGTACGCCTGGATCACCGCGCACGACTTCGAGGTGACCGCCCGCCAGCAGCTCTACCGCGACCCGGTGGTGCACGCCGAACGCAGCCGCTACCAGGAGATCGTGCTGACCCGGTCGGTGCGCGAGGTCGGCCACGCCGACAGCGACCTGCGGCTCTTCCTCAACGGTGACCTCCAGTTCAGCTCGGTCGACGAATACCGCTACCACGAGTCGCTGGTGCACCCGGCGCTGCGCGGCCCGCGCGGCGAGGTGCTGGTGCTCGGTGCCGGGGACGGGCTGGCGCTGCGGGAGATCCTGAAGTACCCGGACGTGCGCCGGGTGACCGTGGTCGACCTCGACCCGGCCGTGGTACGGCTGGCGAAGAGCGAGCCGCAGCTGCGCGAGCTCAACGGGAATTCGTTCGCCGACCCCCGGGTGCGGGTGCTCAACCTGGACGCGTTCGGTTGGCTGCGTACCGCCATGGACCGCTTCGACGTGGTGGTGGCCGACCTGCCCGACCCGGACGAGACGGCCACCGCCAAGCTCTACACGATCGAGTTCTACGCGCTGGTCCGCTCGGTGCTCGCCGCTGGCGGGCGGCTGGTGGTGCAGGCCGGGTCGCCGTACTTCGCGCCGCGGTCGTACTGGTCGATCGAGCGATCGGTCCGCGAGGCGGGCTTCGCCACCGTGCCGTACCACGTGGACGTGCCGAGCTTCGGCGACTGGGGGTTCGTGCTGGCCGCGCCCGGCACCGCCGCGCCGGCGCTGGAACTGCCCGCCGACGCCCTGCCGCTGCGTTTCCTCACCCCGTCGGTGCTGGCCGCGGCGGCTACCTTCCCGGCCGACCGGCCCCGGGTGGACGTGCCCGCCTCCACGTTGCTGCAACCCCGCGTGCTGGAGTACGCCCGTGCGGAGTGGCGCGGCTACTGATTCCCGCGGTCCCGGCTCTCGCGCCGTGCTCTGCTGGCCTGGTCTCGTTACGGTGGTCGTGTGATCTAGGGAAGGAGAATCATGGTCGATGCCCAGGGCCCCCCGGCCCGCACCCGCCCGGGCGTGGTGACGCTCTCCAGTTGGCTGCTCATCCTCGTCGCCGCCATTCAGGTGGTGAACCTGATCCTGACGCTCGCCACCATCGGCACCGTCCGGGACGTCCTGCGGGACGCCTATCGGGGCACCGCCGCCGAGCAGGCGGGTGATTTCGCGTACGGGGCCGCCATCGGCGGTGCCGCGCTCACGCTGCTGCTCGCGATCGCGCTCGTCGTGCTCGCGCTGTTGAACAACCGAGGAAAGAACGGCGCCCGGATCACCACCTGGGTGCTGGGCGGCATCCTGTTCTGCTGCAGCGGCGCGGGCCTGGTGAGCAACGCGACCGGCGGCCTGACCGGCGGTGGCTCGACCGGCGGCAACATGCCGAGCCCCGAGGAGCTCCAGCGCCGGCTCTCGGACGCCCTGCCGTCCTGGTACGGGCCGGTCAGCAATCTCCTCGGCCTGGTCGCCCTGCTGGCCCTGCTGGCCGCGCTGATCCTGCTGGCGCTGCCCAGGTCCAACGAGTTCTTCCGCAAGCCGAAGCCGGTCTGGGAGCCGCCCCTGCCGGGTGGCACCTACCCGGCCTACCCGCCGGCCCCCGGGTACCCGCCCGCGCCGGGCTACCCCGGTCAGCCGCCGGCGCCCGGCTACCCGCCGACTCCGGGTCAGCCCCCGGCTCCGGGTCAGCCACCGGCCCCCGGCCAGCCTGGCCAGCCCGGTCCGTCGTCGGCTCCCGAGGACCGGCCCGGTCCCCAGCCGCCATCCGGAGGTTGACGCTCCGATAAGAGCGACTCGGACGATCCCTCCGAGTAGGTTGCAAGCCGACGCCTACCGGAGGGATCTGTCGTGTCGCACCCCGTTCAGGCTCCGCCCCGCCGTCCGGGGGTGGTCGTCGCGGCGGCGGCGGTGCTGCTGCTGATGGCGGTCGGCGCCGTGGCGTACGCGGTCGCCAACCTGGCGGTCACGCCCGGCACGGTGGACCGGTTCCGGGTGGCGGCGCGCGCCACCGGGGCCCGCGATAGCGAGATCGACCCGCTGGTGTCGCTGCTGCGGGGCTCCACCGCACTGTCGGCCGTGGTCGGCGTGCTCGTCGGGCTGGTGCTCGTCGGGCTCGCTCTCGGCCTGCTCGCCGGCCGCCCCGGAGCCCGGGTCGGCACCTGGGTGGTCGCCGGCCTGGGCCTGTTCTGCGGCTGCTGCGGACTGGCGGTGCTGGTCGGTCAGCGGGCCGCCCCGCTGCGTCTCGGCGCCGACGAGCGGGTGACCGCCGACCTGCTCGCCCGGCTCGGCGACGCGTACCCAGGCTGGTGGATTCCGCTGAACGCGGCCCTGTCGGTTGCCCAGGTGCTCGGGTACCTGGTGGTCGCCGCCCTGCTGACGCTGCCTGGCGCGAGCGCCTTCTTCCGCCGACCCGCGCCCACCGGTCCCACCGCCGGCCCGGCGGTCCGCACCGGCCCCGTCCCGCCGGCCGGTCCGCTGCCCCCGATGCCGTCGGCCGGGCCGCTGCCGCCGGCCGGGCCAGCCACCCCGGCATCCGGCCCGGCCTACGGCCCGCCGTCGTCCGCGCCGCCCGCGTCCGCTGGCTCGGCTCCGCCGTATTCCGGCCCGCCCGCTTCGGCTCCGCCGTATCCCGGCCCGCCCGCTTCGACACCACCGTATTTCGGTCCATCGGCGGCCGACGGATCCCGCTCGCCGTGGGCGCCACCCGCACCTCCGCCGGCCGGGCCGGGACCGGACGGCCCGCCGCGCACTCCGTCCGGACCGACGTCACCCCCTGAGGATCGCCCGTGACCGACGAATCGCTCCCCTCCCCGCGCCGCGCGTTGATCACGGGCGCCAGCCTGGGCATCGGCGAGGCGTTCGCCCGCCGGCTCGCCGCCGACGGCTGGGACCTGGTCCTGGTGGCCCGGGACGCCGGCCGGCTCGCCGCCACCGCCGCCGAACTCAGCGGGCGGTACGACCGCCAGGTCGAGACGATTTCCGCGGATCTGTCCACCGACGACGGCTGTTCGGTGGTGGAACGCCGCCTCGTCGCCGAGCCGCCGGTCGGGCTGCTGGTGAACAACGCGGGCATCAGCCTGAACACCCCGTTCGTCCGCTCGACGGTCGAGGACGAGGCCCGGCTGCTGCGGTTGAACGTGCTGGCCGTGCTCCGGCTGACCCACGCGGCTCTCCCGTCGATGATCGAGCGGGGCAGTGGGGCAGTGATAAATGTCTCTTCCGTTGCGGGTTTCGGCGTGCCCATGCCCGGATCGACGTACTCGGCCAGCAAGGCGTGGGTGACGAACTTCAGTGAGTCGATGGGCCAGTCGGTGGCGCCGCTCGGCGTGCGGGTGATGGCGCTCTGTCCCGGCTACACCCGCACCGGCTACCACGAGCGCGCCGGCATCGACATGTCGCGCACCCCCGGCTGGATGTGGCTGCGGCCCGCCGAGGTGGTCGAAGAAGGGCTGCGTGACCTGCGGAAAGGCAAGTTGGTCAGCGTGCCGAACTGGAAGTACAAGCTGGCCGTGGCGGGCCTGCGGCACGCGCCGCGACGGCTGCTGCGCGGCGTCTCCCGGGACACCCGGGGGCGGGTCGGCCGGGGTCGCGACTGACCGCCGGCCGGTCGCGTGGGCGTTCCCGTCGCCGGGATCATCGTCCGGCAACCCGGATGGACGGTCGCACAGCGTAGTCGGGCATAGCCAGTCGTCGGTCGCCCGCAGGGTTGACCCGGGAGGACCCCACACACACCTCCCAGACTCGCGAAGTACCCTCTATCGCCATGGAGGACCACGACGACCTGCGTAAATTCATCACCGACCTGGCTGTGGTCCATGGCCGTGTGGTGCTCTCGTCGGGCCGCGAGGCGGACTGGTACGTGGATCTGCGTCGCGTCACGCTCCATCACCAGGCGGCGCCGTTGGTCGGCCGGGTGATGCGTGACCTGACCGCCGACTGGGCGTACGACGCGGTCGGCGGGCTGACCCTCGGGGCCGATCCCGTCGCCGCCGCGATGCTGCACGCCTCGGCCGGGACCGACCGGCCGCTGGACGCGTTCGTGGTCCGCAAGACGGGCAAGGCGCACGGTCTGCAGCGGCGCGTCGAGGGGCCGGATGTCGCGGGTCGCCGGGTCCTGGCGGTGGAGGACACCTCGACCACGGGTGGCAGCGTGTTGACCGCCGTCGAGGCGTTGCGTGAGGCCGGGGCTGAGGTGGTGGGCGTTGCGGTTATTGTTGATCGAGGCGCCGGCGACGCGGTGCGAGCCGCCGGACTGCCGTATCGGGCGGCCTATACGTTGGCTGACCTCGGCCTTGTGGCCTAAAAGTTTGCCGATTCGGATCTGCTGATATGCAGGCGGATCGATGCTGCTGGTGGAAGGATGGAATACGTGGGAACTGCGTTGGCTGAAATGACCATGCCTCAGATCTCGCCGCTTGCCGGCGAGCCGATCGAACGTGCCGACGCCGAGCGGCTCGCGGGGGTCCTCAAGGCCCTCGCCGACCCCGCCCGGCTGCGGCTGCTCAGCCTGATCCAGTCGGCCCCCGAGGGCGAGGCGTGCGTGTGTGACCTCACCGCGCCGCTCGGCCTCTCGCAGCCGACGGTCAGTCACCACCTGCGTATCCTCACCGAGGCCGGCTTGCTGGAGCGGGAGAAGCGCGGTGTCTGGGCGTACTACCGGCTGGTGCCGACCGCGATCGCCACGATCGCGGATCTGCTGACCCCGCCGCGTAAGCGGGCCACCAAGAAGGCCCGCTGAAACCGGACGTGTCCGAGCTTCGGGGTTGACTGTCCGGGGTCAGGGCGCGGCGTCAGACGGCCTTCATTCGGCCCGGCGTGTCGCCTAGCGGCGCAGCGGCCGAATTGTGGCCGTCGGCCGAGCCCGGATGTCCCGTAGGCCGCCCCGATTGAGTGCGGCGATGGGTGGCGTGCCAGGGGTGGCGCCACCACCGGACGG
Organism: Micromonospora sp. CB01531; assembly: GCF_001905095.1. Taxonomy (GTDB): domain Bacteria; phylum Actinomycetota; class Actinomycetes; order Mycobacteriales; family Micromonosporaceae; genus Micromonospora. Next base: position 77,822 of record NZ_LWLS01000062.1, on the reverse strand, counting down.
TGACGGCTGCCCGTCACCCGTTCCACCCGCAGAGCGGCAGGTCGTACGCGGATGGCCGGCCCCCCGGTGAGGGGGACCGGCCATCCGGCGTACGTCGGTCAGCGATCCTGCGGGCCGCGGCGTCGGTGGTCGTCGTCCCGCAGGGCGTCCCGGTACGCCTCGGCCGCGCCTGCCGCGCTGGAGGCGGCGACCACCGCGGCGGCCTCGCCGCGCTTGCGCGCCCGCCGGTCGCGGAGGAACTCGAAGAAGATCGGCAGCACCGAGATCACGATGATCAGGGCGACCACCGGCAGGATGTACCGGTCGATCTTGTCGCCGATGGCGTTGTAGATCTGGTCGGCCAGCAGGTAGCCGACCAGCAGGATGCCGTCCACCCAGAGGATCGCGCCGACGACGTTCCAGAGCAGGAACTGCCGGGCCGGCATGCCGAGCACCCCGGCCACCGGGTTGAGGAAGGTCCGCACGATCGGGATGAAGCGGGCCAGCACCACGGCCTTCGCCGGGCCGAACTTCTGGAAGTAGTACTCGGCCTTCTCCACGTACTCCCGCTTGAACAGGCGGGAGTTGGGGCGCTCGAACATCCGCCGGCCGTACCGGGCCCCGAACCAATGCCCGAGCTGCGCGCCGATGATCGCGCAGAGCGGCCCGCCGACCAGCAGCGCGACCAGGTTCAGCCGGGTGCCGGCGCCGAAGATCGCGTCCGCCACCGGCGAGGCGGCCACCCCGGCCAGGAAGAGCAGCGAGTCGCCCGGGAAGAAGAAGCCGACCAGCAGGCCGGTCTCGGCGAAGAGGATCACCCAGACGCCGACCAACCCGAAGGTGTGGATCAGGTCCTTCGGATCGAGCGGGTTCAGCGCCACGCTTTCGGAGAGCATCCGGGTCTTCTCTGCTGTGTCCACGGCCACAAAGGGTACCTGGGCCCGGCCTGGCCTCACGCCGGACCGGGCACCCGGCCGGCGCGGGAAGCCGTACTTTCACGGAAAGAGTGGCCATGCGGCGTCGAACAGCCACTCTTTCCGTGAATCTGCTCCTGCCGTGGGGATCACAGGCGGGGGTCGACGGGCTCGGACTCGCAGGCCAGGAACGTCGACACCCCGGGCCCCCGGAAACCCGTCGGTGGTCGTCCGTCGTCCGTGCGGTGCGGTTCAGTGCCGCTGCCGCTGCCGCTGCCGCTGCCGCTGCCGCTGCCGCTGGTGGGGTACGTCTGTCGGGGCGACCCGGAAATGCAGGGTGCCCCGCCGACCGGGGGGTCGGCGGGGCACCTTGGTTTCGTTGGGTGCCTCGGGTCAGGCGACGAAGCGGGTCTTGCGGCGGCGGGCCACCAGGTAGCCGCCCAGCCCGGCGACCAGCAGCAGGGCACCGATGCCGGCGATCAGGCCGGTAGAGCTACCGGTAATCGGCAGGGAGCCGCCGTCACCGCCCTCGCCACCGCCGTTACCGCCGCCGCTGCCCGGGCCGTTGTCGCCATCGCCCTCGCCACCGCCGGGGGCGTTGACCAGGATCTTGGCGGTGTCGTTGGCCGGGTTGAGATCGGTCTCGCCGGGGCCGGGGTTCACCGCGATCAGACCGGTTAGCGGACCCGCCTTGTCGATGCGGAGCGCGAACTCGAGCGTCACCTTGTCGCCCTTGTGCAGCATGGTCGAGTCATCGCACACGTACGCCGCGAAGCCGGGCATGTTGACCGGCTTACGGTCGAGGTCGCCGTTGTAGTCCCTGGGCACGCACCGGTCCGGCACCTTCGCCGCGTAGGCACCGGCCGGGATCTCCACCAGCGCCGTGGCGGTGGCGGCCGCCGGCCCGTTGTCGGTCCAGCCGACCGTGACCGGGACGGTGCTGCCGACCGTGCCGGTGACGCTGGCGCCGTCGGCGACCACGTCTGCCTTCTGGTCACCGGTCACCACGAGCCACATGTCGGCGCCGTTGTCCGGGCTGATATTGGTCTGCGGCGTCGACTGGACCCTGACCTGCGTCGCCAGCTTCAGCGTCGGTCCGGTGCCCTTCTGGAACTGGCCGAAGACTGGGTCGTTCCGGAAGTCCTGCCACTCGGCCCGGGTCAGCCAGCGCTGGCTGGCCTCCTGCCTGTTCGGCGCCCAGGCGTCGGACGGAATCGTGAAGCCGAACGACGAGTCGACGACGGCGGTCACGCCCGGCGCGAGCGGCTCGTCGAAGGTGCAGGCGAAGGCGTGGTCCTTGAAGCGCGTGACGGAGTACTCGCAGTTCTCGTAGTGCTTCGAGGGGATGAAGTGGGCGGGGCCGTAGAAGAAAAGGACGGCTCCGTCCGCGGTCGTCTTACCCACGTTGAAAACCCTGATCGGGGCCCGGACCGTCTCGCCGGGCGCGCCCTTCATCTCCATCGTGGGTCCGGCGGCCAGGTCGACACCCTCGCCGATGGTGACCGTGGAGCGGAAGGTCTGGGTGCCAGCGTAGGGGGTGGAGACGGTGAAGGTGAGGTCACCGTGCTGCCCGGGCTTGGCCGTGTCCTTGGCAACCACGGGCAGCACGAGAAGCCTGGTGTCGCGCTCGTCGTCGTCCTCGACCGTGCAGCTCAGGATCGGGCCGTCCTCCCGGCAGGCGCCGTTGTTGAACCCCCCTGACTGCACATGGGCGAAGCTTTGGACCGCGCTGCGGTCCACCTCTACCGTGTAGCTCGTCAACGGCTCGGTTGCCAGCGAGTCGAGCCGCACCCATTTCATGGGCCCGTCCGTAGCGACGATGACGTTGTTCGCGTACAGCCCGAACTCGGTGGCCTGTCGGTCGGACAGTGGGACCCCGGGGGCCGCGACGGCGGGGACGGCGGAGGCGGCGAACAGCGCGCCTGCGACGCCGAGCCCGGCCAGCCATCGCCGGGTGGGGTTGCTGAACATGTGGGGGATCCTCCCGAGGGATAGATATAGCGGTGCCCCGCCGGCCTTGGGTCGGCGGGGCACCTTCGTCCTACTGAGGTGTACGGATCAGGCGACGAAGCGGGTCTTGCGGCGGCGGGCCATGACGTAGCCACCCGCGCCGGCCGCGAGGAGCAGGGCGCCGATGCCGGCGATCAGGCCGGTTGAGCTGCCGGTGATCGGCAGGGTGCCGCCGTCACTCTCGCCTCCGCCAGCGCCGCCAGCCGCGTTTACGACGATCTTGGCGAGGTCGTTGGCCGGGTTCAGGTCGTCCTTGAAGCCGCCGTCGCACTTGCACTCGGCATTGATCTGCACGCTGCCGGTGGCGTTCGGCACGACCTTGTCGATCCGGAAGCGGAACGGCGTTTCCATCGTCTCGCCCGCGAAGAGAACCGGACCCGTGAAGCAGCGGTACTTGGCCGCCCCCGGCTTGCCGGCGGCGTCGTCGAACTTGGTGCCGTCGCCCTGGAACGGGACGCAGTCCCACGGCACGTCGATGGCGGTGGTGCCGGTGGGCACGGTGACGTCGACGAAGGTGATGTCGGAGCCGACGCGGTTGCGGTCCAGCGTGGCCGGACCGTTGTTGCGGACGCCGAGAAGCGCCTCGACCACGGCACCCTTCTCGCCGCTCAGCTTGGCCCCGATCGCCTCGAGGTCGGCGCCATGCTTGCCCTGGACGCGCACGGTCAGCTCGGAGAAGTTGTTCGTGGGGTCGACGTCGGTCTGCGCGGCCCGGTTGCGGGCGGCAGTGGCCTTCCCGAGGGTCAGCTTCGACCCGGTGCCCCGCTTCGCGGTCTTGATGCCGGCCTTCTTGGCAGCACCGATCAGGTCCTCGAAGTCACCCGGGGTGATGAACTGCGTGTAGCCGTACGCCGTGCCCGGCGCGTAGGTGTCCGGCCGGATGGCGTACTGGAACGTGGCGGAGCGGGTCGCGCCCGGCGCGATCTCTTCGCTGAACTCACAGGCGATGAGGATGTCGTCGAGGTAGTAGCAGTTGTTCCATCGTTCGGTGGGGGTGATTGCCCAGTCATGGTCGAACAGGGCGACCACACCCTTGGCAGTGGTCTCGCCCACGTTGCTCACCGTGACCGGCGCCGAGAAGTTGCCGTTGTTTTTCGCGATGTCGACGCTGAGTTCGGTGGGCTCGCCGCCCGCCAGGTCGACGCCCTCGCCGACCCGGATCTGGGACGTCCAGGTCGCCCGGTCGGTGTCGCCCGTCTGGACGGTGATCTTCAGGTCGCCCTTGTCGTCGAGGTTGGCAGCGTCGGTCGGCGCGATCTTCACGTTGGTCGGGAAACCACCGAAGTACGGGTCGACGACCACGTCGAAGTGCTCCCGGCAGACGAGCACGCCCGCCTCCGGCGTAGTGCAGTCGTCGCTGTCGTTCTCGCCGGTGAGCGTGACCTTACCGGCCAGCGTCCGGTAGTCGTACCGGATCGAGAGGTCGCGCAGCGTGACGGGCTCTTCGGCGTAGAGGAACGCGGACTTCACCACGCCGGCGGAGCCGACGGCGACGGTGGTGTCCGGGAAGAAGGTGTAGATCTGGGGGCTGGCCGGGGCGGCTGCGGCGGGGGTGGCGGAGGCGGCGACGAACGCGCCTGCGACGCCCAACCCGGCGAGCCAGCGCCGGGTGGAGTTGCTGAGCATGTGGGGTTCCTCCAGCGAATTTTCAGGGGGAGTCCGTGGAGCTTAAAGAATCTTTAAGTCGCGCTGCTGTCCTGACTGACTGGTTGGCTTGCCGAACCGACCAAAAGGTTGATCGCCCGGGTGTGCAATCTTCGGCCGCCCCGGGTCCGTCAATCAGTCGGGACACCGGGAGGTGCAGATGACGTACGAGGAGTTCGCCGACGCGCGGCTGGATGCCCTGCTGCGGTACGCGGTCATGCTGACCGGCGATCCGCACCAGGCGCAGGACCTGGTGCAGGACACCATGGTGCGGGTCCATCTGAACTGGCGGCGGGTGGCCCGTAGCGACGCCCCGGAGCGGTACGTCCGCCGGATGCTCACCAACCAGTACGTCGACTGGCGGCGCGGCTCGTGGGCCCGCCGGGTGCTGCTGCGCGGCGAACCGGACGCGGCGGTGCCGGCGCCGACCGACCATGCGCAGGCCGCGGTGGATCGCGACCAGGTCTGGTCCTGGCTGTCCCGGCTGCCCCGACGGCAGCGCGCCACGCTGGTGCTTCGGTACTACGAGGACCTGCCCGACGCGGAGATCGCCGAGATCCTCGGCTGCGCCGTCGGGACCGTCCGGTCCTGCATCTCCCGCGCGCTGGCCACCCTCCGAGCCGAGTACGTGGAGGTCTGCTCATGATCGAGGACGACCTGCGAGCCGCCTTCGCGCGGCACGAGTCGCTGGCCCCGCCCGCCGGCCCGGTTCGGGCCGCCATCGACCGGACCGTGGTCCGCCGCCGGCGGCGCCGATTCCGCCTCCGGCTCGGCGGCACCGCGCTCGCGGTGGTGGCCACCGCCGTGGCCGGCTTCACGGCGATGGCGCCACGGCCGCCGGAGACCGCGAACCTGCTCACCGAGCCGGCACCGCCGGCGCCCACCGGCGCGCTGAACCTGCTGATGCTCGGGGTGGACGCGGCGGGGCCGGACAACTCCCGGCGGGCCGACTCCATACTGCTGGTGCACATCCCGGTCGACCGGAGCCGGTTCTACCTCGTCTCCCTCCCGCGCGATCTGCTGGTGCCGCTCCCCGGCCGGGGGACGGACAAGCTCAACAAGTCCTTCGCCAGCGGTGCCGCGCCGGCGAAGACCGACCTGGCCGCCGGCTACGACGCCACCCGGCAGGTGGTCTCCCAGGTCACCGGCGTACGGATCGACGCCGGTGCGGTGCTGACCTACCAGGGCGCGCGCGAACTCACCGACGCGGTCGGCGGCGTAAGGGTCTGCCTGCCGAACCGGATCCGGTCGTACCACACCCTGCGGGCCTATCCCGCCGGCTGTCAGCAACTCGACGGCGCTGCGGCGGTGGACGTGCTCCGGCAGCGCCTCAACATGCCCGACGGCAGCCTGGACCGGGACCGGAACGCCGAGCGGTACGCGGCCGGGCTGCTCCGCCGGATCCACGAGCAGGGGGCGCTGACGAACCCCGCGCTGCTCAGCAAGCTGATCACGCAGGCCGGCGCCGGCCTGGCCATCGACACCGGGGACATCTTCCTACCGACGCTGGTCCAGGTCGCGGGGAAGGCAGCCACCGGCGAGCCGGTCGCGGTCGGCCTGCCGGTCCGGAACGTGGACAGACCGCCCTACGGGTTCGGGCTCGACCCCGCGCTGGCCCCGGGATTCCTCGACGCGCTGCGCGCCGACCGGCTCGATGAATGGACGGCGGCCCACCCGGACCAGGTCGTCGAAATGCGCTGAAGGCAGGAGGAGCCGAGCCGGCCCCTCCCGCCTGGTCAGCGGTAGTCGTCCTCGTCGGCAGTGACCACCCGGGCCTGTTCCATGGCGTCCCAGTCGCCGACCTCCAGGCCGCGGTGCGGCTCGATGTCGCCGTCCTCCGGGTTGATCGCCGCCGCCTGCTCGACCGCGTCGGCCGGCTCCGCCTCCAGGTCCCGCTCCTCCGGAGCGAGGTGGTCGCTCGGGGCGAAGTCCTCGTCGGGCTGACCCATCGTCCCTCCCTGGATCTCGGTGCGGACAGTCACCACCACACCGTACGGGCTGGCTCCGGGTCCCGCTCGGTGCCGGCCGAACCGCACGGCGGGCCCGGCGGCGGGTGCGACCTAACCCCCGCCCGGGCGAGTCGGCGGATTGTCCCTCCGGGCCCGGTTTCCGGTGCCAGGATGGTGGCGTGGGCCTCCTGATCCGACTGGTGACCACCGCGTTCGCGCTGTGGATCACCACGCTGATCGTGCCGGGGGTGGAGGTGACCGGGCGCACCGGTACGGAGACGGTGCTCACCCTGGTCGTGGTGGCGGTCATCTTCGGCGTGGTCAACGCGGTGCTCAAGCCGGTCATCAAGGTTTTCGGCTGCGTGTTCTACCTGCTCACGCTCGGTCTGTTCGCGCTCGTGGTCAACGCCCTGCTGTTCCTGCTCACCGGCTGGATCGCCCGGCAGTTGGAGCTGCCGTTCCAGGTGGACGGATTCTGGGCCGGCTTCTGGGGAGCGATCGTGATGGCCGTGGTGAGCTGGCTGATCAGCGTCGTGGTGCCGGACCGGCCGGGCCGCCGGTGAGCGGTTCCCGGGCCGGTTGTGCCGGTCGCCGCCTGCTACGGGATACTGCCCGCGGTGGACAGCGCGGTCCGGCGCACCCAAGGAAGACAGCGGCCTGCACGGCCGACAGCGGTAAGTAAGGAGCGTTCGACATGCCCATCGCTTCCCCCGAGGCTTACGCGGAGATGCTGGATCGCGCCAAGGCCGGCCACTACGCGTACCCGGCCATCAACGTGACGTCGTCGCAGACGCTGAACGCGGCGCTGAAGGGCTTCGCCGACGCGGAGAGCGACGGCATCATCCAGGTCTCCACCGGTGGCGCCGAGTACCTCTCCGGCCCGTCCGTGAAGGACATGGTCAGCGGCGCGGTCGCCTTCGCGAAGTACGCCCACGAGGTGGCGAAGCACTACCCGGTCAACATCGCCCTGCACACCGACCACTGCCCGAAGGACAAGCTGGACAAGTTCGTCCGGCCGCTGATGAAGATCTCCCAGGAGCGGGTGCAGCGCGGTAAGGAGCCGCTGTTCCAGTCGCACATGTGGGACGGCTCGGCCGTGCCGGTGCCGGAGAACCTGCAGATCGCCGAGGAGCTGCTCACCGAGGCCGCCAAGGGCAAGATCGTCCTCGAGATCGAGGTCGGCGTTGTCGGCGGCGAGGAGGATGGCGTCGAGAACGCCATCAACGAGAAGCTCTACACCACTGTCGAGGACGGCCTGGCCATGGTCGAGGCGCTCGGCCTCGGCGAGAAGGGCCGCTACATGGCGGCGCTGACCTTCGGCAACGTGCACGGCGTCTACAAGCCGGGCAACGTCAAGCTCCGCCCCGAGGTGCTCAACCACATCCAGGTGGCGGTCGGCGCCAAGTACGGCAAGGAGAAGCCGCTCAGCCTGGTCTTCCACGGCGGTTCCGGCTCGCTGCTGTCGGAGATCCGCGAGGCGCTGGACTACGGCGTGGTGAAGATGAACATCGACACCGACACCCAGTACTGCTTCACCCGGCCGGTGGCGGACCACATGTTCCGCAACTATGACGGCGTGCTCAAGGTCGACGGCGAGGTCGGCAACAAGAAGATGTACGACCCGCGGGTCTGGGGCAAGGCCGCCGAGGCCGGCATGGCCGCCCGGGTCGTCGAGGCCTGCGAGGCGCTGCGCTCCACCGGCACCACGATGAACAAGTAGTCCACCAGCCCGTCACGGCGGCCGGCTCCCCGCAACGGGAGCCGGCCGTTCGGTTTTCACCCAGCGGTGAGCAGCCGGACCGCCTCCCGCACGTCGTCGGTGAGGTGCACCGTGGACGACAGGTCGCCGAAGGGGGAGGCGGCCAGCAGCGGCCGCAGCAGCGACTCGACCGGCAGCTCGGTGGTCCAGTAGGTCCGATCGAGGAACACGTACGCGCCGCTCGCCCCGTCGGTGCCGTAGTAGGTCTTGGTGGCCGCCTGGAACACCTCCTGCACCGTCCCGGCCCGGCCCGGCGCGAAGACGATCCCGCCCCGGGCCAGCCGCAGGATGGTGTCCTCCCGGATGGCGTTGGAGAAGTACTTGGCGATCCGCCCGGCGAACAGGTTCGCCGGCTCGTGCCCGTACAGCCAGGTGGGGATGGCCAGCCCGCCGGAGCGGGCCCACTCGGTGCCGGCTGCGGCGGGACGGGGCGTGGGCAGCGTCGGCCCGGCGGCGTACCGCTCCCGGACCCGGAGCGCGACCTCGGTGTAGCGGTCGTGGTCGGTGAAGTCGGGGGCGGTGGCGAGCAGGTCGATCGCCGCGGTCAGTTCCTCTGCCGGCCAGGCCGCGAGGAAGGCGCCTAGGTTCGCCGCCTCCATCACGCCGGGCCCGCCGCCGGTCACCACCAGCCGGTCGGCCCGCGCCAGCTCCCAGCCCAGCACCGCCGCCATCCGGTACGCGGCGCTGCCGCGCGGCACGGCGTGCCCACCCATCACACCCACCACGGACTGCGGCCCGTGCACCGCCAGCCAGGTCCGGGTGGCATCGGCCAGGGCGTTGTCCACCCCGTGGTCGTGCAGCCGCTGGCCGAGCGCCTCCCGGACGTCCGGCAGCGCGCCGCCGTGCGCCCGGAAGTGCGTGTACACCCGGGTGTCGTACATCCCGGCGAAGCCGCCGTCCGTGAAGCCGGCGGCCAGTTCGTCGGCGGTGTAGAGGTGGGCCGGCTGGGTGGGGTAGGGCAGCCCGGAGAAGGGCGGGACGACGTTGGCGCCGCGCCGGACCAGGTCCGCGCCGACCTCCCGGCCGGCGAACCGGCAGCCCACGAAGAGGGTGCCGGCGACCTCGACGCCGCGCAGGTCGGGGACCGGGTCGAGGTCGAGGCGGAGGCCCTGCACGGTCAGCCCGGCGAGGGTGCCTTCGGCCAGCCGCCGGTCGAACTCGGCCCGGGTCTCGATCTCGTCGATGCTGGTGTCGTGCGGCTCGATGACGTCCGCGGGAGGTGGGGTCGGCACGAGATCATCCTGCCCCGGCCGGGCAAGCCGGCCAAACGCCGGCCGGACGGACAGGAGCCCGGCGGCCAGGCCACCGGGCTCCTGCATAACCGGGTCCTGGGGAGGCTCCGGATCTTTAGTTGTAGTGGAAAATATCTCCGCGTGGCATGGGCCGGGGGTACGTGCCGGCCCGCCGCAGGCGTGACGAACCCCTCAGCCGTTCAGTGGACCGGCTCGCCGGACCCCCTCGCGTACCCCGGCGCGAAGCGGGTTGAATGGGGCGATGCAGAACCTGTTGCCTGAGCCACCGGCCACCCTCCTGCCCGCGCACGAGGAGGCCGACGCCGCGCTGGCCGCCGCCGCCGAGCAGGACACCGACGAGGCGTACCAGGACGTCGCGGCCCGCTTCCCGGCCCACAGCGCGGCCTGGGCGGCACTGGCCGCCCGGGCGCTCGCCGCGGGCCAGGTCGTCCCGGCGTACGCCTACGCGCGTACCGGCTACCACCGCGGGCTGGACCAGCTGCGCCGCGCCGGCTGGAAGGGGCACGGCCCGGTGCCCTGGTCGCACAAGCCCAACCGGGGCTTCCTGCGCTGCCTCTACGTGCTCTCCCGGTCCGCCGGCGAGATCGGCGAGGCCGACGAGGCGGCCCGCTGCGCCCAGTTCCTCCGCGACTGCGACCCGGCCGCCGCGGACGCCCTCGCCACCCTCTGACCTGCGGTGACGGCCGGTCCGACCACCCGGTCGGGCCGGCCGTCGCGCCTGGTCACAGTCCTTCCGCCACCGCGGCGGCGATCTTCAGCCAGGCGTCCCGGGTGGCCGAGGAGAGCTGCCCGTACCGGATCGGCTCGCCGGTGTCGATGAGCCGCTCGTACGGCGCGAGCAGCACTGCCCGGGTCCGGGCGGCGAAGTGCCCCTGGATGGCCGGCAGGTCGATCTCCTTGCGCGACGGCGGCATCGACACCACCGTCACCGCCTGCCGGACCAGCCGCTGCCGGCCACTCTGCTCCAGGTGGTCGAGCATCCGCGCGGCGGTCTCCGCCGAGTCGTTCCGCGCCGACATGGTGACCACGAGCTGGTCGGTGGCGTCCATCGCGGCCTGCCAGTTCTGCGCCCGGACGTTGTTCCCGGTGTCCACGAAGATCAGCTTGTAGAAGCGGCTGACCACCTCGCGGATCTCGGCGAACGCCGCCGCTGTGAGCATCTCGCCGCCGGTCGCCGACTCGTCCGAGGCGAGCACGTCGAACATCCCCTCGCCCTGCGAGCGGACGTACTGCGACAGGTCGCCGACCCGGCCGTGCGCGCCCTGGAACTGGGCCAGGTCGCGCAGCATGTCCCGCACCGTACGCGAGTGGAAGTCCTGCTGGGCCCGCATCCCGAGGGTCCCCTGGGTCTCGTTGTTGTCCCAGGCCAGCACGTATCCGCCGCGCTTCTGGCCGAAGGTCATGGCGAGCAGCAGGATGGCCACCGTCTTGCCGGCGCCGCCCTTCGGGTTGACCACGGTCACCTGGCGGAGCCCGCCGAAGTTGCGGCGGACCATCTCGATGTCGCGCCGTACCTCCTGCTCGTGCTGACCCGGTGGGAGGCGGACCAGGCCGAGCCGGTTCACCACCGCCCGGACGCCCATGGTGGCCACCGGATCGACCGGCCGGGCCTGCCGGCGCCGGGCGAAGTCCTCCGCGGTCGGGGGCGCCCCGCCCTCCGGCGTCCAGGCCGGCTCCGGGTACGCGGTGGGTGCCGGCTGCTGCGGCGGGCCGGGCTGCTGCGGCGGGGTGCCCTGCTGGGGCCAGGCGGACGGGTACCAGCCCGGTGTAGGGGTGGGCGGCACGGGCCCGCCCGCCGCGGGTGGTGGCGGGTACGCCGACCCGTCCGGCTGCCCGTACCCGCCCGGCCCCGGCGGATAGCCCGTGCCGTTCCCGTACGCGGACTGCGGGAGCGGCACGCCCGGGGAGGGCGGGAACGGCCCGAGCCGGGGCGGCGGCGGAGCGTCCGGCTGCCCCTCGGCGGGCGGCACGGCGTCCGGACCTGGCGCGTCGGTGGCCGGCTCGGCCGGCCCGGTGGTCGACCGCTGCGGCGGCTGGGCCCAGGGCGAATCCGTCCGGCTGCCGGTGCCGGCCGGGGGGTCGTCGGCCTGCCCGGAGCCGTTCGAGGACCGGTCCGGGGTGCCGGATCCGCCGCCCGCCCCCGCGCCGGTCGATGCCGACCCGGCCGCCGGGGTGCCGGCCGACCGGCCATCGGCGCTCGGGGACCTGCTCGGGGCGACCGCCGGTTGGTCGAGGGTGAACGGGAGGTCCAGGTCGACCGGAGGTTGCGCCGGGCGGGGCGCGGGCACCCCGTTGCCGGCGCCGCCCGCCCGCGTCAGGTCGTCCGTCGCCGCGCCGGTGGCCGCGGCGTCCCGGGCCGGTCCCGTGGGCGCGCCGCCCACCGGCACGCCGGGCGCCGGTGCGGCGTCGTTCGGGGGCGGCGCGGGCCAGGCGGGCGCGCCTGGTTGGCTGGGAGCCGCCCAGGACGGAACGGCGGTGGTCGGGTCGGTCTGCTCCGGCGGCCAGAGCGGTTCGATGTCCCGCTCCGGCACCTGCGGATGGCCCGGTACGTGGGCCCGGTCGGCGTTCTCGTGCACCACGGTTCCTCCCCCTTCCTCCCGCCGAGGATAGGCCGTCCGGTCAGCCGGGGGGCCGCACGAGATCGACGGAGGTCAGGACGTCCAGACCGCCCAGGCGCCCGGCTCGGTCCACCAGGACCGCTTTCGGTTCAGCTCGCCCTCGACGCCGTCGTCGAGGAAGGGCACCTTTTCGTCGCGGGGCACGACCGCCACCGCCCGGCCTCGCGCCCGGCGCACCTCGAGGCGTACCCGCCTGCGGCCCAACCTGGAGCGGGTGACCACCGGAACGGCCACCGCCACCTCGACCCGGCCGTCGGTCGGGTCCGGGTCGGCCAGCAGCGTCACGTCGTCGAGGCGCGCGTACCCGGCGGCGTTGCCGATCGCGCAGGCCATGATCGCTTCCTCGCCGTCGGAGAGGACCGCGTCGTCGACCTCGACCCGGCCGCGCCAGTGCAGCGGCCGGCCCGCGTCGTCGGCCGCGCCGAGCAGCGCGCCGTCCAGGGTCACCGAGCCGCCGTCGTTGCGCAGCAGGTCGAGCCGGCGGGCGGTGCCGTCCAGCACCGCGGCGGCCACCGCCGCCGGTTCGCGCGGCAACCCGAGCTGAGCGGCCAGGTCACGGGCCGTCCCGGTCCGGGCCGGATCGAGCGGGAGTACGCCGACCGGCGGCAGATCCGGGACCGTCCGGTTGCCGGGCAGGTCGGCCGGACGGCGGCTCGGCGGCGGAGCGTACCGCCGGACCAACCGGCGCAGCACGGCGCGCAACTGCCCGTCACTGGCCGTGGCGACCACCAGGCGGGTCTTGCCGTCCGGATCGGGCCAGGTGAGGCCGTCCGCCCGCGGCGGTCCGTCGAGCCGGGCCAGCACCTGGTCGATGTCGGCGTCCGAGCGGGCGGTGACCGTCTCCACCCGGGCACCCCGGGCGGTCAGCGCGTCCGCGCAGGCCAGCACTGGTACGCGCGGGGTCTCGCAGCGCTCCTCGGGCGTCGCGCCGCCGGCTTCGTAGGCGCCACCGCAGCAGGCCCCGCCGCTGCCGCAGCCGCCGCCGGGCGCGTCCCGCTCCGAGCCGAGGCTGAGCAGCACCACGTCGTACACGAAGGAGCCTCCTGCTTCTCGACGAACCCCTGCTGGTCCCGCCGTTACCTCTTGTTAGCCTGACACCCCGGGCTCGCTGACCGGTCGCCGCCTGGCACCCGAGCCTTCTGGAGGCGGAGAAGATGCCAGCGATCGTGCTCCTCGGCGCCCAGTGGGGCGACGAGGGTAAGGGCAAGGTTACCGACCTGCTGGGTGGGCGGGTTGACTACGTGGTGCGCTACTCCGGCGGCAACAACGCCGGGCACACGGTGATCACCCCGGACGGCCAGAAGTACGCGCTGCACCTCATGCCGTCCGGCGCGCTCTCGCCGAGCGCGATGATCGTGATCGGCAACGGCGTGGTGGTCGACCCGAAGGTGCTGCTGGAGGAGATCGACGGTCTCGCCGAGCGGGGCGTGGACGTCTCCCGGCTGCGCATCTCCGGCGACGCGCACCTGATCATGCCGCACCACCGGGCGCTGGACCGGGTGGTCGAGCGTTACCTCGGCTCGTCCCGGATCGGCACGACCGGCCGCGGCATCGGCCCCGCGTACGGGGACAAGGTCGCCCGGATGGGCATCCGGCTCCAGGACCTGCTCGACCCCGGCATCCTGCGCAAGAAGCTGGAGCTGGCGCTCCGCGAGAAGAACCAGGTGCTGTTCAAGGTCTACAACCGCAAGGCGATCGACGTCGACGCGACGATCGAGGAGTACCTCGGGTACGCCGAGCGGCTCAAGCCGTACATCGCCGAGACCCGGGCGATGCTCTGGGACGCGCTGGACCGGGGCGAGACGGTCCTGCTGGAGGGTGCCCAGGCCACCATGCTCGACATGGACCACGGCACGTACCCCTTCGTGACCTCGTCGAACCCGACGGCCGGTGGGGCGTGCGTGGGTGCGGGCATCCCGCCCACCGCGATCACCAAGGTCATCGCGGTCAGCAAGGCGTACACCACCCGAGTGGGCGCGGGACCGTTCCCGACCGAGCTCTTCGACGACAACGGCCGGCACCTTGTCAAGATCGGCCACGAGTACGGCACCACCACCGGCCGGGAGCGCCGGGCCGGCTGGTTCGACGCGGTCGTGGCCCGGTACGCGTGCCGCCTCAACGGGGTCACCGATCTGGTCGTCACCAAGCTGGACGTGCTCACCGGCCTGCCCAAGGTGCCGATCTGCGTCGGGTACCAGATCAACGGCGAGCGGGTCGACGACATGCCGATGACGCAGACCGACTTCCACCACGCGACGCCGATCTATGAAGAGCTCGACGGCTGGTGGGAGGACATCACCAAGGCCCGCACCGAGGACGAACTCCCCGAGAACGCGCGCCGCTACATCGCGCGCATCGAGGAACTAACCGGCACCCGGGTCAGCGTCGTCGGGGTGGGCCCCGGCCGCGACGAAAACGTCCTCCGCCACCCCCTCCTCTAAAACCCCCACCCCAGGATCGCTTTGTTGATCATGAGGTTAGCGGCACGATCAGAGATCCATCTCGCCGCTAACCTCATGATCAACGGGGTGGGGAGGTGGGGTCAGTAGGATGCGGGGTTGTGCGGGTTTTGCTTGTAGGTGGTGGGGGGCGGGAGCACGCGCTCGCGCTCGGGTTGGCCGGTGATCCGTCCGTCACGGCGTTGATCGCGGCGCCGGGGAATCCTGGGATCGCGGCCATGGCTGAGCTGCGGGAGGTTGCTCCGACCGATCCGGCGGCGGTGGCGGGGCTCGCCGTCGAGGTGGGTGCTGACCTGGTGGTGATCGGGCCGGAGGCGCCGCTGGTGGCCGGGGTCGCCGACGCGGTACGCGCCAAGGGCATCGCCGTGTTCGGCCCGTCTGCGGAGGCGGCCCGGCTGGAGGGTTCCAAGACGTTCGCCAAGGACGTGATGACCGCCGCCGAGGTGCCGACCGCGCGGGCGTACACCTGCACGGAGCAGGAGAGCACCGGCAGAGCACTGGACGAGTTCGGGCCGCCGTACGTGGTGAAGAACGACGGACTGGCCGCCGGCAAGGGCGTCGTGGTGACCAGCGACCGGGCGGTCGCCGCGAAGCACGCGCAGGACTGCGGCCGGGTGGTGGTCGAGGAGTACCTGGCCGGCCCCGAGGTGTCCCTCTTCGTGGTCACCGACGGGGAGGCGGCCCTGCCGCTGCTGCCCGCGCAGGACTTCAAGCGGGTCGGCGACGGCGACACCGGCCCGAACACCGGCGGCATGGGCGCGTACACGCCGCTGCCCTGGGCGCCGCCCGGCTTGGTGGATGAGGTGATGCGCGACGTCGTGCACCCGACGCTGGCCGAGATGCGCCGCCGGGGCACCCCGTTCGCGGGCCTGCTCTACGTGGGCCTGGCGATCACCGCCGCCGGCCCCCGCGTGATCGAGTTCAACGCCCGCTTCGGCGACCCGGAGACCCAGGTCGTCCTCGCCCTGCTGGAGACGCCGCTCGCCGGGCTGCTGCACGCCGCCGCCACCGGCACGCTGGCCGCGCACCCGCCGCTGCGCTGGCGGGACGGCGCGGCGGTCACCGTCGTGGTGGCCGCCGAGGGATACCCGGCGGCGCCGCGTACCGGCGGCGTGATCACCGGCGCGGACCGCCCCGGGGTCATCCACGCCGGCACCCGCCGGGACGCCGACGGCACGCTGCGCTCCGCCGGGGGCCGGGTCGTCTGCGGTACGGCCACCGGCCCGGACCTGGCCGCCGCGCGGGATGCCGCCTACGCCCTGGTAAGGGCCATCGAGCTGGCCGGCTCGCACCACCGCACCGACATCGCCGCCGCGGCGGTGGCCGGCCAGGTGACCGTCCCGGCCTGACCGGGGGTCCCGCGGAGCAGCCGAGGCGCCAGCAGGTGGTGCGCGGGCGACCGCTTGCCCTCGGGCGACCGGACGGGCGGCGACGTCGACTGCCGGCTCGATGAGATCCGCCCTGCACGGTGATCAATCGCGGGACGAACGGGCCGACCCGGCGAGCCGGGCGGTCGATCTCGCTGCTACCCCGCGGCGGGCTCGGACGCCCTGGCAGCGGCTGAGGCCCGGGCGCGGCCGACGATCCGGTCGAGCAGGTTGGCGGTGGCCCGTTCGATCCGCTCGTCGCGGTGCCCGGGGCGGTTCAACGCCATGGTCCAGCAGAGCGTGCCGGTGGCGAAGACGAGACCGCCCTGCGGCGTCTCGTACAGGTGCGTGTTCTGCACCCGCCTCCCGCCCTCCCGGGTCCGGTACGGCGACCGGCTCAGCTCGGTGGCGGTGGCGGCGGCCGGGCGGGGCGTCCTGGGGTTGAGGCCGTCGGCCTCGCCGCCGACCACCCCGGGGATCCGGTCGCCGTCGGACACGCCCGTGCCGGCCCAGAACCAGTGGCTCGCCGAGTTGACCACCAGCGGTTGCGGCGCGCCGACGATGCCGTTGTATTGCACGCCGATCAGCGCCTGTTCGGGCTGGCGGATGCTGCGCCACCGGAGAGTGGGGCCGGCGCCGTCCTGACCCGGGTCGGGCATGGTCTTGGCGCAGGCGACCACGCGCTCGGCGCGCCCGTCGGCGGCTGGCCGGACCCGGATGTGCCAGTAGACGCTGTTGGCGCCGAGGAAGGCCAGGCTCCGGCCGGCGGCGACCGCCCGTTCCGCGGCCCGCCGCATCTCCACCGACCAGTACTCGTCGTGCCCGGCGAACACGATGCCCTGGTATCGGGTCGGGTCGAGCCGACCGGAGTGCAGGTCGAAGTTGGTCGCGTAGCTGACGTCGTACCGGTTTCGCTCCAGCCACTGGATGACGTCGTGGTCCCGGCTGAGGTGGATCGGGATGCCCTCGTTGGAGTACGGCCGGTCGAACGAGACCTCCCGGGCCCGGACCAGGGGATCCCGCCGGCCGGCCGTGTAGCCGTTGTAGAGGCTTTTGCCGATCAACCGGTCCGTCGGCCACTGGTTGTACGCCTGCCAGGTGGTCACGGGCAGCACCACGCAGAGCGGGGCGGCGCGCCGGTCGTCGCGGACCACAAACGGCGTGCAGGCGCGCCAGCCCGCGGCCGAGGTGAACACCGCCTGGTAGAGGCCGGAGGTCCAGTGGTCGGGGATCCGCAGGGTCCAGGACACCGGCCAGCGGCACGCGATGGTGCCGTTTGCCGGGTCGGTCGCCGGGATGGGTTGCGGCACCCCGGCCAGCTCGGGACTGGTCAGCATGGTGCGGGCGCCGGCGCCGTCGTACCAGCCGAGCCGGTGGACGGTGATCCGGAACGGGCCGGCCGGGTTGACGGCGACGTGGAAGTCGACGGTCTGGCCGGGGGCGGCGCTGGTCGCCGAGGCGTACCCCTGGATCTGGCGCTGTCGGTCGTCGGCGGCGCGGGGGCCGTCCTGCGGCCACCAGGGTTCCCCGGCCGCGTGGTTCTCCACCTCGACCGGTGGGGGCTGGCGGCGGACGAGGGTGCCGGCGCGGCGCCGGCCGAGGACGGGTTCGGTGGCGCCGAGTGCGGTGGCGGAGGCGCCGCCGAGGAGGAGGCCGAGTGCCCAGCGTCGGCGGAGTCGGACCATGGAGGCAGCTCCCGGACGAGTGAACGGACCTGCCGGGGACCGCCGGCGGATGGAACGTACCATCCCGCCCTCCCAGGGCAGTAGGTCCCTTTTGGCCCCTTGACTCAGCCGTAGTAGCGGCGTAGCTCGCGGGTGAGTACCTTGCCGGTGGCGTTGCGCGGCAGGTATTTCACGAAGATCACGTCTCGGGGCACCGAGTAGCGGGCCAGGTAGTGCCGCACGTACTCGCGGACCGGCTCCGGGTCGAGGGTCTCGCCGGGGTGCAGGGCCAGGAACGCGGCGAGCCGCTGGCCGTACTCGGCGTCCGGTACGCCGATCACCGCGACCTCGCGGACCTGCGGCAGCCGGGCGATCAGGTCCTCGACCTCGGCGGGGAAGACGTTCTCGCCCCCGGAGACGATCATGTCGTCGGCCCGTCCGTCGACGAAGAGCAGGCCGCCGTCGAGCCGGCCCAGGTCGCCGGTGTCCAGCAGGCCGTCGCGGCGCTCTCGGCTGGCCCCCGAGGTGTAGCCCTCGAAGAGCATCTCGTTGCCCACGAAGATCCGCCCGACCTGCCCCTCCCCGACCGGTTCGCCGGCGTCGTCGAGGATCGCCAGCCGGGTGCCGTGCGGCGGGCGGCCGGCACTGTTGGGCGCCGCACGCAGGTCGGCCGGGCCGGCGATGGACGCCCAGGAGACCTCGGTCGAGCCGTAGAGGTTGTGCAGGACATCGCCGTAGCGGTTCATGAACGCGGTGGCCAGCCCGCCGGGGAGGGCGGAGCCGCTGACCGCGACCACCTTCAGCGGCGGCCGGGGGTCCGGCGCCGGGACCTCCATCAGCCGCTGCAGCATCACCGGTACGGCGAACAGCGCGTCGCAGGACTGCGCCACCAGGGCGGCCAGCGTGGCAGCCGGGTCGAAGCGGCGGTGCAGCACGATGGTGGCGCGCATGGCGAACGCCACCTGGAGGGCGGCGTACCCCCAGGTGTGGAAGAGCGGCGCGGCGATCATCACGGTGTCCCGGGCGTGCAGCGGGATCCGGTCGATGATGGAGACCAGCGGGCCGAAGCCGTTCGGTGTGGGCCGGCGGGCGCCCTTGGGTGCGCCGGTGGTGCCGGAGGTGAGGACGATGGTCCGCCCATCCTGCTCCGGCGGCTGGAGCTGCTCCCCGGGCAGGGCCCCGGCGATCAGTTCGTCCCGGGCGCGCTCGTCGACCCGGTGCACGTCGGCGGGGAGGCCGAGGATGCGTTCGGCGAACTCGGCGTCGTGCACCAGCAACCGCAGCGCCTGCTCCTCCGCCACGGTGGCGAGCTGCGCCGCGGACAGCCCGGTGTTGACCAGTACGGCGTCCGCGCCGAGCAGCATCGCCGCGACGACCGCCTCGACCAGCCCGTGGTGGTTGCGGCAGAGCACGCCGACCCGGTCGCCGGCCCGTACGCCGTATCGGGTCCGCATCGACCGGGCCAGCCGTTCCGTCCGGTCCAGCAGCTCCTGGTACGTCAGCGTGGCGCCGTGCTCGTCGACGATCGCGGTGCGCCCGGGGTCGCGGGCGGCGGCTTGGCGCAGCTCTCCGGCGAGGCTCCAGCCCCATTTCCGCAGCGCGTCGAGTTGGGCGGCGACCCGGATCGGCCGGCCCGGGTTGAGCAGCCCGCGTCGGGTCAGCGTGGCGACGACGAACGGCAGGTCCACGGGGCAACGCTCCTCTCGATCAGGTACCCGTGGCGGCGCGGCGCCCAGCGGGGTGATCACCGCCGGAGCGCCTGGGCGGCCGGTGCTGGAGACCGGCGGCCCGACCCGCGACGGCGTGCCGCTCGGCACAGCGGTCGGTCGTCGCGGGCCGGATCGGGGTCCGCCGGCGGTCAGCGGAGCTGCATCCCGGAGATGGCCCGGGAGATGACCAGGCGCTGGATCTCGGAGGTTCCTTCGAAGATGGTGTAGATCTTGGCGTCCCGGTACCACCGCTCCACCGGGTGGTCACGCAGGAAGCCGGCCCCGCCGAGGAGCTGGACCGCCTTCTCGGTGACCGAGACGGCTACCTCGCCGGCCTTGAGCTTGGACATCGAGCCCTCGCCCGCGGTGAACGGCCGGTTGTTGCGGCCCATCCAGGAGGCCCGCCAGACCAGCAGCCGCGCCGCGTCGATCTCCATCTTCATGTCGGCGAGCGCGAACGCGACCGCCTGGTTCTCGATGATCGGGCGGCCGAACTGGACCCGGTTCTTGGCGTAGTCGAGGGCGTACTCGTACGCGGCGCGGGCCACACCGAGCGCCTGCGCGCCGACGGTCGGGCGGGACAGTTCGAAGGTGCGCATTGCCGCCTGACCGGAGGCGCGTTGCCCGGAGCGGGCCCGGGCCAACCGCTCGTCGAGCGCCTCCTTGCCGCCGAGCAGGCAGCGCCCCGGCACCCGGACGTCGTCGAGGAAGACGTCGGCGGTGTGGGACGCGCGCAGCCCGAGCTTGCGCAGCTTGCGGGTGGCGTTGAGCCCCGGCGTGCCCGGCGGTACGACGAAGGCGGCCTGCCCGCGCGAGCCCAGCTCGGGGTCGACCGAGGCGGTGACCACGTGCACCCCGGCGATCCCGCCGTTGGTGGCGTACGCCTTCTGCCCGCTCAGCACCCACTCGTCGGTGGCCTCGTGGTAGACGGCGCGGGTACGCATCGACCCGACGTCGGAGCCGGCTTCCGGCTCGGTGGTGCAGAACGCGGCGACCGCGGGCTGGTCGACGTCACCGAAGCACTGCGGCACCCATTCGACGAGCTGGTCGGGTGTGCCCGCGCCGTAGATGGCGGCGACGGCCAGCGAGGTGCCGAAGATGCCCAGCCCGATGCCGGCGTCGCCCCAGAACAGCTCCTCGCTGGCGATCGGCAGCGAGAGCCCGGTGGGGTCGGCCCAGCAGGTGGCGAGGAACTCGAAGCCGTACAGGCCGACCTTCGCCGCCTCCTGGATGATCGGCCAGGGCGTCTCCTCGCGGGCGTCCCACTCGGCCGCGGCCGGGCGCACGACCTCGGCCGCGAAGCCGTGCACCCAGGCGCGGAGGTCCCGCTGTTCCTCGTTCAGGTCGAGCGAGAACTCCACCACGTCAGGCCTTCGGGATGTCGAACAGGTTGGCGATGTTGGCGGCGAGGCCCAGGTCGCCCTTGGCCTTCAGCTTGCCGGTCATGAACATCATGACCGGGTTGCCGCCACCGGAGACGATCTTCAGGAACTCGACCGGGCCCATGGTGAGGCTGAGCTTCGGGTCCCGCTGCGGGGTGTCGGAGACGGCGCAGGTGCCGTTCTCGATGACGATCTCGTAGGTGTCGGTGCCGCCGTCGGGGCGCCCGGTGACGTTCCAGTGGATGACCGCGTTGGTGGAGCCGGCACGGTCGGCCCGGAACAGGCTCGGCATCCGGTCGAAGACCGCGCTCAGGATCTTGCCGCGCAGGTCGCCGGACATGACATCGGCGATCTTGTCGTCAGGGGTGGACTTGACCAGCTGCGCGAACTCCTTCGGGCCGACGTTCGCGAAATTGGCCGGGTCGAAGTCAGTCATGAGGGTTTGCACCTTCCGGAGCGGGCCGACTTTGGTTACTCAGCCGTAACCCTACGCACGAGTAGGTATGCTCGCAAGAGTGTCCAGCCCGACCTTCAAGCGCCTGCCCCGGGCCGTACGCGAGCAGCAGATGCTCGACGCGGCGGTCAAGGTGTTCTCACGCAGGGGTTTCCACGCGGCCAGCATGGACGAGATCGCCGAAGACGCCGGCATCTCCAAGCCGATGGTCTACGCGTATCTCGGCACGAAGGAAGAACTCTTCGTCGCCTGCCTGCACCGGGAGGGCACCCGGCTGATGGAGGCCATCGCCGGGGCCGCCGCCCCCGACCTGCCCGCCGACGAACGGCTCTGGCGCGGGCTGCGCGCCTTCTTCGGCTTCGTCGGCGCGCACCGCGACGGCTGGGCGGTGCTCTACCGGCAGGCCCGCGGCGAGCGGCCGTTCGCCGCCGAGGTGGCCACCATGCGCGGCCGGCTGGTCGAGGTGGTCGCCAGCATGCTCGACCACGCGCTGCGCGCGAAGGGGCGCGAGGTGCGCGGCACCGACCTGGAGGTGGTCGCGTACGCCCTGGTCGGGGCGAGCGAGTCGCTGGCCGACTGGCTCGCCGACCACCCGGAGGCGGACCCGGAGAAGACCGCCACCCGGATGATGAACGTCGCCTGGCTCGGCGCCGACCGCCTGCTGCGCGGCGTCACCTGGCACCCGCCGGCCGACTGAGCACGGCTCAACCGCGGGTGGCGGCGCGGGACCGGGACCGGCGGCGGATCCAGCGGACGGCTTCGAACACTCCGGTGGCCACGAGCGACAGACCCACCCCGAGCAGCAGGCCCTGGATCGGGTTCTGCTTGAAGGTCAGCCCGCCGAAGAAGCCGAGCAGCCCGCAGTAGACCGCCCAGGCGGCGCAGGCGAGCAGGTCGTACATCAGGAAACAGCGGAGCGGGTAGCCGACCGCGCCCATGGTCAGGGTGACCGCCGTCCGGCCGCCCGGGACGTAGCGGGCGGTGGTCAGGATGAGCCCGCCGCGCCGGTCGACCGCCCGGCGGGCCCACTCGGAACTCGCCCGCCGCCGGCTGTCGGCGGGCAGCCGGGCCAGCCGGTGCGCGCCGCCGCCGCGCCCGATGGCGTACGAGAGGTGGTCGCCGGCGAGCGCGCCGAGCGCGGCGGCCACGATCAGCGCGGCCAGGGCGGGTTCCCCGTCCGCCGCGAAGACCGCGGCGGTGATCACCACCGTCTCGCCGGGCAGCAGCGGGAAGAACGCGTCGATCGCGGTGACCACGAAGATCACCAGGTACGCCCACGGCGAGGTCGCCGTCTGGTGCAGCAGGTCGAGCACGTCCCCCATGCCCTCATGCTGGTGCCGCCGGACGGGCCGGCGGGCCGAGTCGCCGGATCACGCCCCCGCGCCCGCTGCCCCGCGCCTGCCGTCCCGCACCCGCCGGTGAGAAGGCCCGACCTCGACCTCAGGCGTTGACAAGGGCCCCTTCCGCACCGGTCACCTTGTCCGCCGCGGTCGGGCCGTCCGGTTGGGGTCAGCGGACGGTGCCCACCAGCTGCGGCCCGCCGGACCGCGCGTCGTGCAGGGCGAAATCCCAGGTCCCGCCGGTCGCGGTGGCGCTGAAGGCCACCGTGGACGGCAGTGGCACCGGCAGCTTGAACGCCACGTCCACCGAGTACGCCTCCGGCAGCCGGCTCTCCAGCGCGGCCAGGCAGTGGGCCTTGCTCCACATGCCGTGCGCGATCGGGCGGGGGAAACCGAACAGGCGTGCCCCGAGCCGCGAGGTGTGGATCGGGTTGTGGTCGCCGGAGACCCGGGCGTAGTCGGTACCCACCCGGGGGGTCACCCGCCAGTGCGCCGCGGCGTCCGGCAGGTTCGGGCGATCACCCCGGTCGCGTCGCGGGCCGCCGCCCGCCGTCCGCTCCTTCCCGAGGTACGTCGAGACGCCCCGCCAGACCTCCGTGCCGTCGACCGAGCCGACCAGCACCACGTCGAGCTGCCGGCCCCGCTCGTGCGGGCGCAGGTTCTCGGCGTACGTGTGGAAGTCCAGGGTCTCGCCGGCCCCGATCGGCCGGTGCACGGTGATCCGGTTCGCCACGTGCACCACCCCGGTCAGCGGGATCGGGAACTCCGCCGCGGTCATCAGCCGCAGCGCCAGCGGGAAGCCCAGCACGTGCACGTACGTCGCCGGCAGCCGGTCGGTGAGCCGGAAGCCGCAGACCCGGTCGTAGTCAGCCAGGTGCGCCCGGTCCACGGTCACGCCGCCCACGCCGAGTTCCACCTCGGGCAGCTCCTGGCCGCGCCGGCCGCCCATCCCGGGCAGGGCGCCGAGCAGGGCCCGCCGGTAGAGGACGCCGGCCACCGGCATCCGGGGCAGGTCGATGCGGACGCGCCCCGCGGTGCCGGCGGTCGCCGGCGCGACGGCCGCCCCGGCGACGGTCGACAGGTCCCGGGTGGCCTCGGTGGCCGCGCCGGAGAGGTCCTGCGTCTCGTCGGCGGACGGGCGCGGCTTGCCGGCCGTCCGCGCCGCGGCGGTCCGGGCCGCGGTGAGGTCCTGGGTCGGGCCCTCGATCAGCTCGTGTACCGACAGCTCCTCGACCGGCTCCTCCGGCCGCCGCTGCTTGCGCCGCGCCATCACGCCCCCAGCAGGCTCTGGCCGCAGACGCGGACCACGTTGCCGCTGACCGCGCCGGTCGCCGGCCACGAGAGCCAGCCGATCGTCTCGGCCACGTCCACCGGCAGTCCGCCCTGGGCCATGCTGTTCATCCGGCGGCCCGCTTCCCGGATCATCAGCGGGATCCGGGCGGTCAGCCGGGTCTCGATGAATCCGGGCGCGACCGCGTTGAGGCTGATCCCGCGTTCGCGCAGCACCGGGGTGAGCGAGTCGACCAGGCCGATCACGCCGGCCTTGCTGGTCGCGTAGTTGGTCTGCCCCCGGTTGCCGGCGATGCCGGCGATCGAGGAGACCGAGACGATCCGGCCGCCGGCCGGGATCAGGTCGCGCTCCAGCAGCAGGTCGTTGATCCGTTCCTGGCTGGACAGGTTCACGTCGATCACCGAGTCCCAGCGGTCGGCGTCCATCCGGCCGAGCGTCCGGTCCTGGGTGATGCCGGCGTTGTGCACCACCACGTCGACCCGGCCGTGCCGGCTCGCCAGGTGTTCGGCCAGCCGGGTCGGCGCGTCCGCCGCGGTCAGGTCGAGCTGCACCGCGCTGCCGCCGACCTCGTTGGCGACCGTGGCCAGCTCGTCCCCGGCGGCGGGGATGTCCAGCGCCACCACCCGGGCGCCGTCCCGGGCGAGCACCCGTGCCAGGGCCGCACCGATGCCCCGGGCCGCCCCGGTGACCAGGACCACCTGGCCGTCCAGCGGCCGGTCCCAGTCGGCCGGCGGGGTGGCCGTGCCGGCGCCGACCCGGATCACCTGCCCGGAGACGTAGGCGGACCGGCCCGACAGCAGGAAGCGCAGCGTGGACTCCAGGCTGACCGGGGTGCCGGCGTCGCCGTGCTTCGTGACGTACGCGAGCTGGGCGGTGATGCCCCGGCCGAACTCCTTGCCGATGCTGCGGGTCAGCCCCTCCAGGGCGCGCTGGGCGGTCGCCTCGCGGGGCGAGTCGCACTCGGCCGGCGGTGTGCCCAGCACGATCACCCGGCCGCAGGAAAGCAGGGCTCGGGCGTGCGGGTGGAAGAAGTCGTAGAGCTGGCGCAGCTCGGTCGAGTCGGTGAGACCGGTCGCGTCGTACACCAGGGCGGCGAAGCGCGAGGTGGCGTCGGTGGCGGCGGCCGGGTCGGGCAGCTCGACCCCGGCGGTGGCCAGGATCTTGCCGACCGGCTCGGCGAGCCGGCCACCGGTCGACGAGCCGAGCAGGACCGGCCCGGGAACGAGCGGGTCGCCCGGCGTGTGCCGGCGCAGTCGGGGCGGGTCGGGCAGCCCGAGGCGCTTGACCAGCGCGCGGCCGGCCCCCGTGTGGACGAAGCTCGCGTAGCGGTCGCTCATGCCGGCCCTCCGCTTCGCCGAGTGCCGGCATGAGGCACCACCGCACCGCACTGATGATTCGCTCGCTGGCGCTCGCTCATGCCCGTAGCCTACTGGCGAGTAGGTTGGACGCAACCCCTGCCATGCCGGCGCCGGTCGTCCGCCCTGGACCGGGCCGACGGCCCAGGACTCGCGCCACGGCCGCCGCACGGCGTAGCCTACTGGCGAGTAGGGTACGGGCAACCGAATCGAGGAGGCCGATCATGCAGAGTGTCCGGCGGGTCGCGGTGATCGGCGGCAACCGCATCCCGTTCGCCCGGTCCAACTCGCGCTACGCGCACGCGTCCAACGCCGATCTGCTCGGCGCGGCGCTCGACGGCCTGGTCGCCCGCTTCGGCCTGGCCGGGCAGCGGGTCGGCGAGGTGGTCGCCGGCGCGGTGCTCAAGCACTCCCGGGACTTCAACCTCACCCGCGAGGTGGTGCTCGGCTCCCGGCTCGACCCGCACACCCCGGCGTACGACATCCAGCAGGCCTGCGGCACCGGACTCGAAGCCGCCATCCTGGTCGCCAACAAGATCGCCCTGGGGCAGCTCGAGGTCGGCATCGCCGGTGGTGTCGACACCACCTCGGACGCGCCGCTGGCCCTCAACGAGGACCTGCGCCGTACGCTGCTCGCGCTCAACTCCGCCCGGACCGTCGGCGAGCGGCTGAAGGTCGCCGCGAAGTTCCGCCCGCACCAGCCGTTCAAGCCGGAGATCCCGCGCAACGCGGAGCCGCGTACCGGGCTCTCCATGGGGGAGCACGCGGCGCGGACGGCGCTGCGCTGGAACATCGACCGGCAGGCCCAGGACGAGCTGGCGTTCCGCTCGCACCAGCGGCTCGCCGCCGCGTACGACAAGGGGTTCTTCGACGATCTGATGACCCCTTATCTCGGGCTCACCCGGGACCAGAACCTCCGCCCGGACACCAGTCTGGAGAAGCTCGGCTCGCTGAAGCCGGTCTTCGGCACGAAGGGCCCGGACGCCGAGCGGGCCACCATGACCGCCGGCAACTCCTCGCCGCTCACCGACGGCGCGTCGACGGTGCTGCTGGCCTCCGAGGAGTGGGCGCGGGAGCACCACCTTCCGGTGCTGGCCTGGTTCTCCTGGTGCGAGACCGCCGCGGTCGACTTCGTGCACGGCGACGAGGGGCTGCTGATGGCCCCTGTGTACGCGGTGCCCCGGATGCTGGCCCGGGCCGGCCTCACCCTGCAGGATTTCGACTTCTACGAGATCCACGAGGCGTTCGCCGCGCAGGTGCTGGCCACCCTGGCCGCTTGGGAGTCGCCCGAGTTCGGCAAGGAGCGGCTGGGCTTGGACGCGCCGCTCGGGTCGATCGACCGGGACAGGCTCAACGTCAACGGCTCCTCGCTGGCCGCTGGGCACCCGTTCGCGGCCACCGGCGGCCGGATCGTGGCCACCCTGGCCAAGCTCCTCGATCAGAAGGGGAGCGGTCGGGGCTTGATCTCCATCTGCGCCGCTGGCGGGCAGGGCGTGACGGCGATCCTAGAGCGCTGACGGTCGCGGGGCCCCGGTGCCGGCCCGGCCCGGGGACGACGTGGACTCCGGCTCGATCGCACCGTGGTTCGCCCAGCCCGGCCCGGTACCCAGTTCCAACTCAACCAGGCGTACTTCCCGCAGGCCACCACCGCGGTGACCGTGCAGTGGCTGCTCGACCACAAGTTCATCGTCGAGGAGTACCTGGACGGCATGTGCACGGATCCGGGTGGCTGGGCAGTGTCCTCGGACGCCTGCTGAACGGACAGGAGGTCGGGAGTGGACCGGCACCAGGTACGCGGCGCCCTGCTGGCGGCGGGGCTGTCACCGGACGCCTTCGAGTTGGAGGATGTGCACGAGCACGTGCCGGTCCCTCCCGACTTCTGGTTCCTCCGCCGCTCGCCCGGCGGCGGCTGGGAGATCGGCCTCTACGAGCGCGGCACGTACGACGTCCGCGAGCGCTTCGACACCGAGGAGGAAGCGGGCGACGGGCTCTGGACCGCACTTACCGGCCGACCCGCCCCGTCCTGATCCTGTCCCAGCCAGCCAAGGAAACGCGAATAGAGAGAGTCGGCTGGCGCGTGGCGCAGATCGGCCGCCGCGTCCACTAGGTGCAGGCTCAGGTAGATGCCGAGGGCCGCGCGATTCTCCGCATACTCCCTGAGCAAACGCCGCCGGCGGTCCGGGCACGGCCAGTCCTGGCCGCAGGCGGCGCAACCCCAGCCGGGCCGGATGGGCACGTGCGCCGCCGGAGCGGAAGCCGAACGGATCCGTACGGCGTCGAGTCGGGCGAGTACCCGCCCCTGGCGCGGGCCTGCGGGACGACCCAACTCGACGCCCCGCAGGTTGATCCAGATCCCGTCGCTGTGCCGCTCGCGGCGCCCCACCTCGATCACCCGCAGCGTCAGGGTGCCCAGGCCGTAGCAGTAGTACTGCTCGGCCACCTCCACGACGTCACCCACCCCGATCCGCCGAGCCCCGCGAGCCGTCACGGGGTCACCCAGGCGTCCGGCCCGGCAGCGGGCACCCCGAGCCGGAGCATCCAGGCGAAGGTCAACAGCGGTGCCCGCCGGGGCATCGTCCGCCGTTGCGGCCCGAGCCAGCCCCGCCAACCGCTACGCCGACGCCTCGGCTCGTCCGGCGGTAGCACCGGCCGGCCTAGGTCGACCAGCCGGTTCGCTGCCGCGTTCGCCGGCCGGCACGGCCCGGGCACCAGGCAGACCAGGCAGAGGTTGCTCTCCGCATCGGGTACGTGGCTGCTCAGGATCTCGCGTGCCGCCTCGGCTTCAGCCTCGTCGCGGCGCCACAACCGGCTGGTCGTCGACTGGTAGACACCCATCTCCACTCCTGTCCGACGGAGGGGCGGGCGCACGGCGGACCGCAGGCGGGTCGCTGTCGTACGACGGGCCGCACGCCCGCCCGTTACGGTCCGGCGCCACGCCGTCGGGTCGGCGCGACGCCGGGTTGGCCGGGAGCGGTCACGGCCGGACGCGCCACACCACCGCCCGGGTACGCGGAAGTGCGTACGGGTGGTAGACAGGAGGGGAGTCGTTCCCCGGGACGCGATCCGGTGTGGTTGCCCCCTTCGACTCGTGCCGGACCGGGAGTGGGAGAGGCCGCCAAACCAGCCCCACCCCGGTCCGTTTCTTTCTAGGGCAACCTTACTGCCCTTTGAATAAGGTGCCAAGGGTGTCGAGCATCGCGACACGCCGCTGGGAGGGATCTACCCTTGCGGGACGGGCGACATGGACAGGAGGCGGGCCGTGGGTGACCGAAGGTGGCTCAGCGTGTCGATGCCTTACGTCCTTCCCGCATCCGCTGGGCAGGGCGATGTCTGGGCCGCTGACGCAGCGCAACAAGGCGGCGTGGGCACGCAACGCCTACTTGAAGTCGCGGAGATCGTGCCGGTGGCCGAGGTCGCCGAAGCGTTGCAGGTCGAGCCGGGCGCGCCGGTCGTGGTCCGCCGGCGCCTGATGTTGCTGGACGATCGCCCCGTGGAGCTGACCGACTCCTATTACCCGACCTCCATCGCCCGGGGCACCGCACTCGCCGAGCCGCGCAAGATACGTGGTGGGGCCGTTGGGCTGCTCGCCACGCTGGGCTACGAACCCGGGCTGGTGCGGGAGGACGCCTACACGCGGATGCCTGACGAGTCCGAGCGGCGCGTGCTCGGCTTGAGCGGGCAGGAGTGGGTGCTCGGCCTCACGCGGCTGCTCAGCACCCGTCAGGGAGTGCCGATCGAGGCCAGCGTGATGACCATGGTGCCGCACGGCCGGCGCCTGCGATACGAGATGACAATCAACGATCCTGACGGGGGAAGCTGAGGTGGCCGACGGGCGTCCTCGACACGAGCAGATCGCGGCGGACCTCCGCGCTCGCATCATGTCCGGGGAGTTTCCGCCTGGCTCGCAGTTGCCCTCGATCCCGAGCCTGGTGACCCGCTATGCCGCCGCGACGGCGACGATCCAGCGAGCCCTCGGTGCGCTCAAGGCGGAAGGCTCGATCTACAGCGAGGTCGGCAAGGGCGTCTTCGTCCGTCGACGGCCGACACTGGTGGTGGCGGCCTCGGCCTACCTCGCTCCCGCACCCAGCGGATATTCGTACCGCCTGCTGGACGTCTCGGAGGTCGTTCCACCACCTGAGGCCGCCCGCAGTCTGCGCTTGGGCGAAGGCGAGAAGGCTGTGCTACGACATCGCCTGTTGCTGCACGGTGGTGAGCCCGTCGAGCTGTCCTGGTCCTACTATCCGAGTTCCCTAGTGGCCGGTACCGAGCTCGCCGAGCACAAGAAGATCAACGGTGGGGCTGGCCGCGTCCTGGCGGAACTTGGCCTGCGGCAGGGGCAGATGATCGATCGGGTGTCGGCGCGGATGCCGACGCCCGATGAGGTCGAGATGCTGGACCTGCCGCCGTACGTCCCGGTGATCCGTCAGCACCGCGTGATCTGTGCCGACGGTGGACGACCCGTCGAGGTGTCGGTGCTCGTCAAAGGCAGCCATCTGCATGAGCTGCGCTACGAACAGCAGCTCTTGCAGGGGTCAACGCCCGCCACATGATCCCGTTCCGGGCAACCCGCGCCCACCATCTCTCCGTCACCTGGGCATGAGGCGAACGAGGGGCCCCGGATCGTGAACCGGGCTGACGAGGACGAGTACCGGCAGTTCGTGGTCGCCCGGCTGGAGGCGTTGCGCCGCACGGCGTACCTGCTCTGCCGCGACTGGCACACCGCCGACGACCTGGTCTCCATCACCATCGGCAAGCTCTACCGGCACTGGCGCCGGGTCCGCGCGGCGGACAACGTCGACGCGTACGTGCGGGGTGTGCTGACCAACGCCTGGCTGGACGAGCGGCGCCGGCCCTGGCGGCGCGAGCAGGCGACGGACGAGGTGCCGGACCAGGTCGATCTGGCGTTGCCGCAGACGGCCCTGGTCGACCGGCAGGCCCTGCTCGAACTGCTGGGGGAGCTGCCGCCGCGGCGGCGGGCGGTGATCGTGCTGCGCTTCTACTGCGACCTGTCGGTGGAGGAGACCGCCGAGGCGTTGGGGATCAGCCCCGGCACGGTGAAGAGCCAGGCGGCCCGCGGCCTCGAGATGCTCCGCGTCCTCGCCACCAACGCGTCGGGCCGATCCGTGGAGGAGTGGGCATGAGCTACCGGCAGTTTCTGGACGAGGCGATCGGCGACTCGCCGGTCTCGACGATCGACGTCGATCAGGTGATCATGCGGCAGCGCCGCAACCGCAGGCTGCGTCGCTGGGGGGTATGCGGTGGCGCGGCGGCAGCGGTGCTGGGGGTGACCGCCACGGCGGCCCTCGGGCTGCCGTCGGTCGGGCGGCAGCCGGCCCCCGCCGAGCGGACCCGGATCACCACTGTGGCGGGCACGCCGGAGGACGTGGCGCGCCTGGATGCCGCGGTCGCCACGGCGGTGACCCGCCAGGCGCCCAAGGTGAAGTGGGAGGAGGAACTCTCCCCCGGCCGGCCCCGGTGGCGCTACGGCGGGCGGTCCGGCACCGAGCTGCCGAACACCGTCGACCACTACGGCGCGCAGGGGGGGATCGCGGTCGACGGGGTCGAGGCACACTTCATGGTGCAGATCGAACGGTTCGCGAGTCGGCGAACCCGCATGTCGTGTGCCTATATGACTCCGTCGGCCACCTGCCGGGACAGTGTGGGACCAAACGGCGAGCGGATCGAGGTGCTGACCGGCGGCCGTACCGACCGGCGCCCGGACGGTCAGGAAGCGACCAGTAACTATCAAAACGTGTGGGTGGTCCGGCCGGGCGACATGTTGGTGTCGGTGACCTTGATGAGTAGCATGTCGCAGCTCGACGGTGCGCTGCCGCTCACTGTCGAGCAGCAGACCGCGATCGCGCTCGACCCGGCGATCGCCCTGGCCTCGGTGCCGCCCGGCGTGGTGCTGACCCCGCCGCCGCCGCTGCCCTCCGAGGCGCCGCGGACTCCGCCGCCGAGCCCTTCCCCGCCCAGCGGCCCGTTCGACCCGGCCCAGCAGAAGCGCATCGACAACGCGGTGTTCGCCGCACTGCGTCGGGAGGTGCCCGGGGTCAAGGGTGCGGGCGGTGCGGACGCGACCCCGTCTGACCTGGCCTCGGTCTGGACGGACACCGGGGGTGACAACACCGCCGACGAGTACTGGGGACAGGGCCGGCTCCTGGTCGACAAGGCGACCGGGCTCTTCTCGGTGCAGATCTGGCGGGCCGCCCCGGGCTTCTTCGGCGATCTGACCTGCGGGAAGCGGACCAAGGTCTACAGCTGCACGGCCGGGGTCGGGCCGCACGGCGAGAAGTACCGTACCGTCACCAACACGGGCGGCTCGGCGGAGCGGACGGTCAGTGTCCGGCGCGCGGACGGCTCCTGGCTGTCGGTGACCCTCGGTGGCGACGGGGGTAAGTTCCCGCTGACCCCGGCGCAGCAGCAGGTCGTCGCGTTCGACCCGGCGATCGCCTTGGCGCCGGTGAAGTAGTGGGAAGACCGGGGCGGGCGGCCTTCACCGCCTGCCCCGGCTCCTCGTCAGGCCCGGCGGCCCCTGCCGACGGCGCCGCTCGCCCTTACAGCGACCGGGTCAGGCCGTGCCGCCGCCGTCGATGGCGATCGACGCGCCGGTGATGTGCCGCCCGCCGTCGCCCACCAGGTGGCTGACCGTCGCCGCCACGTCGGCGGGCGTCCCGTACCGGCCGAGGGCGATGTGTTCCCGCTGTGCGTCGGCGCCGGCGCTGTCCGCCGGGTTCATGTCGGTGTCGGTGGAACCGGGCAGGAGCACGTTGACGGTGATCCCGCGCGGGCCGAGTTCCCGGGCGAGGGCCCGGGTGAGGCCGTTGACCGCGCTCTTGGTCATGGCGTAGACGCTCACCCCGGGGGCCGGGACGCGGCTGGCGAAGCTGCTGCCGATGTTGACGATCCGCCCGCCGGTGCCCATGTGGCGTACCGCCGCCTGGGTGGCCAGGAAGACCCCGCGGACATGCACGGCAATGGCCCGGTCGAGGTCGTCGAGTCCGACCTCCTCGATCGGTCCGTACGAGAACACCCCGGCGTTGTTCACCAGAATGTCCAGCCGGCCCAGCTCGGCGACGGTCTGCTCGACCGCCCCGACCAGCGCTGCCGGGTCGGTGCTGTCGGCCTGGATCGCGAGGCCGGTGCGGTCGTACGCCTCGACGTCGGCGACCACGAGCTTCGCGCTGTCGCCCGCCTCGCGGTAGGTGAACGCGACGTGGGCACCGTCCTCGGCCAAGCGGCGCACGACGGCCGCACCGATACCGCGGCTTCCGCCGGTGACCAGGGCGACCTTGCCGGTAAGTCTGGACACGCTTCCCCAATCCTGTTTGTCGACTCAGGAGTGTGGTCACCCTATCCGGGTTGCCGGCCGTCCCTACCGTGGACGCCAGCCCGCCCGGACGTCACCGGCGGCGGCACCCGCGAGGGAGTGGTCATGCCCGGTCAAGCCCTGTCCCGCACCACCGTCGTCGCCCTGGCTGCCGTGCTGGCCGCCGGATGTGCGGCCACCGGCACCAACGCCACGGAGTCCACCGCCACCGCCTCGGTGACCGAGGCCCCCGGCGACCCGGCGGCGTCCACCGCACCCGCCAGCGGCGCCCCGACAACCTCCGCGGAGCCCACAGGCGACGGTACGACCGGCAGCGGGTCGACGGGCGGCGGCACCAAGAGCAACGGCGGGCAGCCCGGCAGCAGGCCGACGACGAGCGCCCCGAAACCGGCCGGCCCCACGATCGCCTACTTCCGGGTCGCCCAGAAGCCCTCCTGCCCGTCCGGCACCAACGTCAAGCCGGTCGCGGGCACCCCGGTCGTCGTGGAGTGGAAGACCAGCAACGTCGATTCGGTCGCCCTCTCCGTCGACGGCCCCGGCGTGTACGCCGACAACTACGCGCCCACGGGCAGCGAGACCCTGAACTTCCCCTGCTCCGGCGCCGAGAGCGACGTGCAGAAGCACACCTACCTGCTGACGGTCCGCAACGCCCACGGCACGCAGAAGAAGGCCCTCGTGGTGACCGCCACCGTGCACGAGATCAAGCAGGTGAACTGACCCCGGACCCGAGCCGCTGGGGCGGCGACCGGCCATCTCCTTGTTTTGATCCCGGCCCGGCGAGCAACCCCGTCGCCACTTCGTACCGTTCCCCAGGCATGAAACGGACGAGAGGTCGGGCGCGGTGAACCGCGCTGACGAAGACGAGTACCGGCAGTTCGTGACGGCCCGGCTGGAGTCGCTACGGATCACGGCGTACCTGCTCTGCCGTGACTGGCACACCGCCGACGACCTGGTGTCCATCACGATCGGCAAGCTCTACCGGCACTGGCGCCGCGTCCGCCCGATGGAGAACGTCGACGCGTACGTCCGCGGGATGCTCACCAACGCGTGGTTGGACGAGCGGCGCCGGCCGTGGCGGCGGGAACGCAGCACCGACGACGTGCCCGACCGGGCGGACGTGGCGTTCCCCGAGACCGCGCTGGCCGACCGGGAACATCTGCTCGACCTGCTGGCCCAGTTGCCGCCGCGCCGGCGGGCTGTGGTCGTCCTGCGCTTCTGGTGCGACTTCTCGGTCGAGGAGACGGCGCGGACCTTGGGCGTCAGCACCGGCACGGTGAAGAGCCAGGCGGCCCGAGGGCTGGAGAGCCTGCGCCTGCTGGCGACGTTGGATTCCGCGGTGAAGGGAGAGGGCGCATGAGCTACCGGACGATGTTCCGTGAGGCGGTCGGCGAGATCCCGCCCACCTCCATCGACATGGACCGGGTCATCGCCCGGGAGCGCCGCGCCCGGCGGCTCCGGCGCGTCGGCGTGGCGGCCCTGGCCGCGGCGGCCGTCGGTGTCGTCCTCGTCGGCAGCACCGCCGTCACCGGTCGGCCCCGGGCCGCTGTGCCGGCGGTGCCGAGTCCGACGAGCCCGGCGGTACGCACCCCAACACCGTCGTCGGGCGGCTCCTTCACCGCGATGGACATGGCCATCTTCGAAGCGGTGGGGCGGGTGGCACCGGACCTGGACTGGGCACCCGGGCGTGGCGCGCCGGAGGGTGAGGGACCGGTCTGGTTCTCCGGCCCGACTCTGGGTGGCTACGCCCCCGACGGCTACATGGGGCAGGGGAGGGTCCGGTCGGGTGACCGGATGGGCAGGCTGTCCGTGCAGATCACCAACGGCTGGGGCCCGGCCGCAGCGTGCACCGCCGAGGCGGTCAGGAGGAGCAACTGCGCCGACACGACCGGGCCGGCCGGCGAGAGGATCAGGACCCTGTCGGCCCGCAACCCGGCGCGCGGACTGGATCGGAAGCCGTCCGGAGGGGTCGCCGTGTCGAGCAGCGCGACCGTGCAGCGGTCCGACGGGGTGGTGATCATCGTGCGCATCCAGGGTGAGGACGAGAATCCCCCGCTCACCATCGCGCAGTTGATCGCGTTGGCGCTGGATCCGGCGGTCGCCGGGCAGGCCGCGCAGCCGCTGCGCGGCAACACGGAGGCCCGCCGGATGTGGATCACTAGCGTGGTACTCGCCTCGTTGCAGCGACACGTGCCCGGTGTCACGGGGGCCCAGGGGAGGGGGGCCGCCATCATTCCCGGCGACCTGGGTGCCTTCTGGGGCAGCCAGGACACTGCGGACAGCTACGCGGGCCAGGGGCGGGTCCTGGTGGACGGCGTGTCCGGGACCGTCTCGGTGCGGATCCACCGGCGGGATCCGGGCACCGCCGGTGACCTGACCTGTGACGCGAGCACCAGGACGCACACGTGCGAGGCAGGTACCGGTCCCGCCGGGGAGCGGTACCGCATCACCACGGACGGTTCTGGGGTGAAGGCGGAGCGGATCGTCCACGTGTTGCGCCGGGACGGCGTCTGGCTCGCGGTGAGCCTCACCGCCGGCGAGAAGGGGGAGCTTCCCCTGACCGCCGCGCAGCAGCGGGCCGTCGCGTTGGATCCCGCAGTCAACCTGACCGACCGTTTCGGGTAGCAGGTTGCGAGGTCGCCGGTGGGTGGTGGGCACGCCGGCGGCCTCCGGACTGTCCGCCGGGTGAGCGGCCGACTTCCTCCTCGGGGTCGTCACCGGGGTCATGGGAGACTGAGGCACGTGACGATCCCGAACGTGCTCGCCAACCGGTACGCCTCGCCCGAACTGGTCGCCCTCTGGTCGCCCGAGGAGAAGGTCCGCATGGAGCGGCGACTCTGGCTCGCCGTACTCAAGGCCCAGCGGGACCTCAGCGTGCCGGTGCCGGACGGGGTGGTCGAGGCGTACGAGCGGGTGGTCGACGACGTCGACCTGGCCTCGATCGCGGAGCGGGAGCGGGTCACCCGGCACGACGTGAAGGCCCGGATCGAGGAGTTCAGCGCGCTCGCCGGGCACGAGCACGTGCACAAGGGGATGACCTCCCGGGATCTCACCGAGAACGTCGAGCAGCTCCAGATCCGCGCCTCGCTGGAGCTGATCCGGGACCGGGTGGTCGCCACCCTGGTCCGGCTCGCCTGGCACGCCCACGAGTATTCCGGCCTGGTGATGACCGGCCGGTCGCACAACGTCGCCGCGCAGGCCACCACGCTGGGCAAGCGCTTCGCCTCGGCCGCCGAGGAGCTGTTGATCGCGTACGAGCGGCTCGATGACCTGATCGGCCGGTACCCGCTGCGCGGCATCAAGGGGCCGGTGGGCACGGCCGCCGACCAGCTCGACCTCTTCGACGGCGACGCCGAGAAGGTGGCCGAGTTGGAGCGCCGGGTCGCCGAGCACCTCGGGTTCAGCCGGGTGCTGGACAGCGTCGGCCAGGTCTACCCGCGTTCGCTGGACTTCGACGTGCTCTCCGCGCTGGCCCAGGTGGCCGCCGCGCCGTCGTCGCTGGCCACCACGATCCGGCTGATGGTCGGCCAGGAACTGGTCACCGAGGGCTTCAAGCCCGGCCAGGTGGGCTCCAGCGCGATGCCGCACAAGATGAACACCCGCTCGTCGGAGCGGGTGAACGGCTTCGCCGTGATCATCCGCGGTTACCTGTCGATGGTCGGCGAGCTTGCCGGCGACCAGTGGAACGAGGGGGACGTCTCCTGCTCGGTGGTCCGCCGGGTGGCCCTGCCGGACGCATTCTTCGCCGCCGACGGGCTGTTCCAGACCTTCCTCACCGTGCTGGACGAGTTCGGCCCGTACCCGGCGGTGATCAACCGGGAGCTGGAGCGCTTCCTGCCGTTCCTGGCCACCACCAAGATCCTGGTCGCGGCGGTCCGGCGCGGCGTCGGCCGGGAGGTCGCGCACGAGGTGATCAAGGAGCACGCGGTCGCGGTGGCGCTGGCCATGCGGGAGAAGGGTGCGGCCGAGAACGACCTCTTCGACCGCCTCGCCGCGGACGGGCGCCTCGGCCTCACCCGCGCCGAGATCGACGCTCTGGTCGCCGACCGCAACGCCTTCGTCGGCGCCGCGGGCGCCCAGATCGACCGCGTCACCGCCCGCATCGCCAAGATCGTCCAGTCCCACCCCGACGCAGCCGCCTACTCCCCACCCCCCATCCTCTAACCCACCCACCCCACCCCACCCCACCCCACCCCACCCGAGGCTGGTTGAGCATGAGGTTGGCGGCGAAGTGGATCTCTGGTACCGCCGCTAACCTCATGATCAACGCCGGCAGGCCCGGCGGTGGTGGTGGGCGGGTGGTTAGGGGGATTTGGGGGTGGGGGTTTCGGCGGCGGAGGAGAGGTTGGGGGCGCTCGCCGGTTCGGCGATGCCGCCGGGGGCCGAGGCGATCTCCGGCTCGTGGGCGGTCTCGGCCGCGACCATGGGCTGGTCCGGCGGCATGACGTCCGGCATCTTGGGTACGACGATCACCGCCGTGCCGTACGCGCAGATCTCCATCCACATCTCGCCGCAGTCGCGGCTGTCGAAGCGCATGCCGATCACCGCGTTCGCGCCGAGCCGGCGGGCCTCCTCGCCGAGCCGGGCCACCGAGTCGGTACGCCAGCGGGTGAGGTTGTCCGGCGCCATCGGGTCGTAGGCGCCACCGCGCAGGTTCTTGACCCCCTCGCGGTACGGGTTCCGGGTCCTCGCCATGGAGGAGACCACTTCGCCGAGGATCTGGCGGATCTCGTAGCCGGGCAGTTGATCCGTCGTCACGACCAGCACGTTTCCGATGCTGTCAGCCGGTCGGCGGCCCGAACGTGTGCCTTGTTCACCTGATCGGATGCTGCGAAACGAGGCGGCGCGGACGGTCGGCACGTCACCGACCATCCGCGCCGCGACCGGCGCTAACTGTCAGACACCGGCCACGGAGGTGATCCAGGACCGGTTGTACGCGACGCTGCCGTAATTCTGGATGCTCACGCCGTCGGCGGTGGAGGCCACGCCGACCTGCTGGCCGTTGTAGAACTGCGGGCCGCCCGAGTCGCCCCGCCAGGCATTCCCGCTGATCCGGGAGCTGCGGATCGCCTGTCCGCCGTACGCGTCAGAG
Source organism: Micromonospora sp. CB01531 (assembly GCF_001905095.1). Taxonomy (GTDB): domain Bacteria; phylum Actinomycetota; class Actinomycetes; order Mycobacteriales; family Micromonosporaceae; genus Micromonospora. Next base: position 40,256 of record NZ_LWLS01000062.1, on the reverse strand, counting down.
GCGCTGTTGCTGGTCACCTGGACGGTGGCGGTCTTGAGCTGGCTGGACGGGTTGCAGCCGCTGTAGCAGGTCATGCCCCAGCCGTAGATCGAGTTGGTCGACCCGATGGGCGGGTTGCTGCTGGCCAGCGACACGGTGGAGGTGGTCACCGCGCTGGAGAGCCGCATCAGCGCGAGGTCGTAGCGGGTGTAGGTGGTGCTCACGGTGCGGGTGGTGCCGCCCGAGGCGTAGTAGACGCTGCCGACCCGGACGGACATGCTGCCGCTGATGCAGTGCCGGGCGGTGAGCACCCACTGGGACGCGATGACGCTGCCGGAGCAGGTGAACGAGCCGTTGCTGAACACCGCGGCGGCCCAGGGCGCGGAGGAGACGGTGCCGCCACCGATGATGTACGGGCCGACGGGGGCGGCGGCCGCGCCGGACGCGGCGCCGAGGACGCCGACCATGGCGACGCCGATGGTGGCGAGCAGGGAGCGGATGCGCATCGGGAACTCCTTCACGTCGGGGGTGACGGGGAGCGGGGCGACGGGTGGTCGCCAGGCTGTGCATCGACTTACATCGATGTACCGTAGGGCCCCGGCGTGGCGCTGACAAGGAGTCGATAGAGACTAACCGATGTAACGATTTGGCCACCTGGCGGCGCTGTCGTTGCTGGTAAGGGTGCGTTCCGTGCAGGCCGGGACATCCGGTGCGGCCCCCTCGACGGGGTCACGTCGATCACTGCCCGGACGCGCCGGCCGGTTCGGCCGAGGCGGTATCTGCCAGGTAGGCTGGCTGCGCTCGCCCGTAGTGGGCCGGCACCCAACTGCGTACACAGTCAGGAGTGCCCCGTGCCTCGCGTCGTCGTCGACGTCATGCTCAAGCCCGAGATCCTCGATCCGCAGGGCCAGGCCGTCGCAAACGCGCTGCCCCGGCTCGGCGTCAGCGACGTCGCCTCGGTCCGGATCGGCAGGCGGATCGAGATCGAGTTCACCGGTGAACCGGACCTGGACCGGGCCCGGGAGATCGCCGACAAGCTGCTGGCTAACCCGGTCATCGAGGACTTCACGGTCCGCGTGGTGGAGACCGACGAGCCCGTGGACGCGCGCCAGTGACCGCCCGGGTCGGTGTGGTGACCTTCCCCGGTTCGCTCGACGACGGGGACGCGGCCCGGGCCGTCCGCATCGCCGGCGCCGAGCCGGTCCGGCTGTGGCACGGCGCCCCGCAGCTGCACGGCGTGGACGCCGTGGTCCTGCCCGGTGGCTTCTCCTACGGTGACTACCTGCGGTGCGGCGCCATCGCCCGGTTCGCCCCGGTCATGGAGACGATCGTGGACGCCGCCCGGGGCGGCCTGCCCGTGCTCGGCATCTGCAACGGCTTCCAGATCCTCTGCGAGGCCCACCTGCTGCCGGGCGCGCTCACCCGCAACCAGCACCTGCACTTCCGTAACCGGGACCAGATCCTCCGCATCGAGGCCGCCGGCACCGCCTGGACCAACGCGTTCCAGCCGGGCCAGGAAGTGCTGATCCCGGTCAAGAACGGCGAGGGCTGCTACGTCGCCGACCCGGCGACGCTGGACCGCCTGGAGGCCGAGGGTCGGGTTGTCGCCCGCTACCTCGGCGGCAACCCCAACGGTTCGCAGCGCGACATCGCCGCGATCACCAACGAGGCCGGCAACGTGGTCGGCATCATGCCGCATCCCGAGCACGCGGTGGAGGCGCTCACCGGCCCCTCCCTGGACGGTCTCGGCTTCTTCACCTCGGTGCTCAAGCACCTGGTGGGGGCGCCGGCGTGACCGTGCGCGGCGGGATCATCGGTCAGCTCACCCGCCGCCTTGGCGGCGAGCGCAGCGAGGAGAGGTCATGACCACCCATCCGGACCCGGACCTGCGGGAGGCACCGGGCGCCCACCCGGCCGACCCGGCGGAGCCGCGTACGGCCACCGTGGTGCCGCAGGCCGGCCCGGCCGACGACTGGACCGCGGCCGTGGACACCGTGCCCCGGGCCACCGGCACGCCGGACGAACTGCAGCCGTACGCGGAGCTGGGCCTCCGCGACGACGAGTACGACCGGATCCGGCACATCCTCGGCCGCCGGCCCACCCAGGCCGAGCTGGCCATGTACTCGATCATGTGGAGCGAGCACTGCTCCTACAAGTCGAGCAAGGTGCACCTGCGCCAGTTCGGCGAGAAGGCCCCGCCGAGCGACCGGCTGCTGGCCGGCATCGGTGAGAACGCCGGCGTGGTCCAGGTCTCCGACGAGCTGGCGGTGACCTTCAAGGTCGAGTCGCACAACCACCCGAGCTTCGTCGAGCCGTACCAGGGCGCGGCGACCGGCGTCGGCGGCATCGTCCGCGACATCCTCGCCATGGGTGCACGTCCGGTCGCGGTGATGGACCCGCTGCGCTTCGGCGCGGCCGACCACCCGGACACCGCCCGGGTGCTGCCCGGCGTGGTCGCCGGCGTCGGCGGTTACGGCAACTGCCTCGGCCTGCCGAACATTGGCGGCGAGGTGGTCTTCGACCCCTGCTACCAGGGCAATCCGCTGGTCAACGCGCTCTGCCTCGGCGTGCTGCCGGTCGACCGGCTGCAGAAGAAGGAGGCCGCCGGCCCCGGCAACGTCGTGGTGCTGATGGGCGCCAAGACCGGCCGGGACGGCATCGGCGGCGTGTCGGTGCTGGCCAGCGCCACCTTCGACGAGGGCAGCGAGCAGCGCCGCCCGTCCGTCCAGGTGGGCGACCCGTTCACCGAGAAGCTGCTGATCGAGGCGTGCCTGGAGCTGTACGACGCCGAGCTGGTCGTCGGCATCCAGGACCTCGGCGGCGCCGGCCTGACCTGCGCGCTCACCGAGACCGCCGCGGCGGCGGGCACCGGCATGCGGGTCTGGCTGGAGCGGGTGCCGCTGCGGGAGCCCTCGATGGAGCCGCACGAGATCCTGGCCAGCGAGTCCCAGGAGCGGATGCTGCTGGTCGTCGCCCCGGACAAGCTGGAGGCGGTGCTCAAGACCGCCGAGAAGTGGGGCGTGCTCGCCACCGCGATCGGTGAGGTCACCCCGCCCGCGCCGGACGGCCAGCCGGGCCGCCTGGTGGTCTCCTGGCGCGACCACGTCGTGGTGGACGTGCCGCCGGGCTCCCTGGTCGACGACGGTCCGGTGTACGCCCGCCCGATGCGGGAGCCGGCCGACCTGATCCTGCTCCAGGCCGACCGCGCGGAAACGCTGCCCCGGCCGAGCAACCCGGAGGCGCTGCGGGAGACCGTGCTGCGCATGATCGCGTCGCCGAACCTGGCCGACAAGACCTGGGTCACCGAGCAGTACGACCGGTATGTGCTGGGCAACACCGTGCTCGCCCAGCCGGAGGATTCCGGCGTGATCCGGATCGACGAGCGGACCGGCCTCGGGGTCGCCCTCTCCGTCGACGGCAACGGCCGGTACGCGCGCCTCGACCCGTACCACGGGACGAAGCTGGCGCTGGCCGAGGCGTACCGGAACGTGGCGGTGACCGGCGCGAAGCCGATCGCCGTGACCAACTGCCTCAACTTCGGCTCGCCGGAGGACCCGGGCGTGATGTGGCAGTTCGCCGAGGCCGTCCGCGGCCTGGCGGACGGCTGCCTGGAGCTCGGCATCCCGGTGACCGGCGGCAACGTCAGCTTCTACAACCAGACCGGCCCGGCACCCATCCATCCGACTCCGGTGGTCGGCGTGCTGGGCGTGCTGGACAACGTCGCCGACCGGGTGCCGATGGGCTTCGTGCCGCGTCCTGGCGGCGACCACGACCAGCTCTTCCTGCTGGGTGAGACGCACGTCGAGCTCTCCGGCTCGGAGTGGGCGTGGGTGACCCACGAGCACCTCGGCGGCATCCCGCCGCAGGTCGACCTGGCCCGCGAGCGGCAGCTCGCCGAGCTGCTGGCCGCCGCCGCCCGGGTGGGGCACCTCACTTCCGCGCACGACCTCTCCGACGGTGGCCTCGCCCAGAGCCTGGTCGAGTCGTGCCTGCGGCGTGGCGTCGGGGCCCGGGTCGCCGTGCCCGAGCACTTCGCCGGCGGGTCGATGCCGTTCGTCTTCCTGTTCAGCGAGTCGGCCGGCCGCGCGCTGGTGTCGGTGCCGCGTGGGCACGAGAAGGCGTTCGCCGCGCTCTGCGCCGAGCACGGGGTGCCGTGGGAGTTCATCGGGGTCACCGACCCGGCCGGCGGCGCGCTGGAGGTGCACGACCAGTTCCGGATCGGCCTCGACGAGCTGCGCGCCACGCACACGGCGACCCTGCCGCGCCTCTTCGGCGGCGTGGAGGCGGGCCAGATGGCGGCACTTGGTGCGGGCGTTGTCCCGGCCGTCGGCGAGCAGCCGGCGGGCGACCCGGCGACCGATCCGGCCCTCGACCCGGCCGGCCAGGCGGACGGCGGGGCGCCGGCGGGGGCGGCGGACGCTCCCGTGGCGGCCCAGGACGCCGCCGTGGAGGCGTCGGAGGCTCCGGGCGTTCCCGTGGTCGCTACGGATGCGGCGGCGGAGGCGAGTGACGCCCCGGCGGAGGCCGGGGACGCCGCGCCGGGCACCGACGGGCCCGATGTCCCGGTCGACGCCCCCGAGGCGACGTCCGACCCGGCGACGGCCGGGCCGGCGGGCTCCGCGACGGCTGCCGGTGACCCGGACGACCAGGCCCCCGCGCCGGATCAGCGCTGAGGCCCTGGCCTTGGCCGCCTACGCCCAACCCGGCTCCGGCGCCCGGTTCGACTGGGGGCTGACCGGGGCGGCGGAACTCGGCCGGGTCTGCGCGGCCCTGGTGGTGGTGGACGTGCTCTCGTTCACCACCGCCGTCGAGGTGGCGGTCGGTCGCGGCATGCGCGTGCACCCGTTCCCCTGGGGGGAGCAGGCCGCCGAGTACGCCCGCCGGGTGGGGGCGGTCGCCGCGGTCGGCCGCCGGCAGATGACCCTGGAGCATCCATGGTCGCTCTCGCCGGCGGCGTTGCGGACCGCACCGGCTGTCGCCGATCTGGTCCTGCCCTCGCCGAACGGCTCGGCGATCAGCGCCGCCGCGAGCGCCACCGGTCTGCCGGTGGTGGCGGCGTGCCTGCGTAACGCGCCCGCCGTCGGGCGATGGCTGCGCGCCCAGGGGTACGGCTCGAACGACGCGCCGGTGGGCGTGGTGGCGGCCGGTGAGCGCTGGCCGGACGGTTCACTGCGCCCCTGCGTGGAGGATCAGCTCGGGGCGGCCAGCGTGCTGGACGCCCTGTCCGGGGTGCCGGGCGGGCTCTCGGTGGAGGCGGCGATGGCCCTGGCCGCGCTGGCCAGCACGCCTGACGTGCCGGCCGCTGTCCGGGGGTGCGTCTCCGGGCGGGAACTCGCCGAGGGCGGCTTCGCCGGCGACGTGGAGGTCGCTGTCCAGGTGGGTGTCTCCGACGTGGTGCCGGTTCTGCGCCAGGGTTACTTCGCCGCCGCCTGACTCGGCTCCGCCGGCTGGCCCGGCTCTACCGGTTCGGTCCGTGGTCCGCCGCCTGGTCCGGCGCTGTCTGCTGGTCCGGCTCTGCCCGTTGGTCAGGCCCTGCCTGTTGGTCCGGCTCCGGCCGGTGTTTCGGCGCGCCGGCTGCTTGGGTGTCGGTGACTACCGACCTCCCGCGGGTCGGCCACTGCGGACTGCTGTGTCGATCATGCGAAGTGGCCGCCCGGATCGTCCGGGCGGCCACTGTCGATATCGGTGCGGGGCATGTGGCCCCGCGGTCAGTCGTCCAGCCAGTCGAGGCGGCGGCCGCCGCGCTCCTGCGGGCCGTCGGATCGGCCCCGGCCGGCCTGGGCCTGATCGCCGTAGTATCCGCCCTGGTCGTAGCCCTGGTTGTCGTAGCCACCGGTCCGCTGCTGCGGCGGCTGCTCGTGGCCGTGGCCGCCCTGCTGCGGCTGGCCGTAGCCGGCGCCGCCGCCGTAGCCGCCCCGCTGGTCGTGGCCGTCGTAGCCCTGCTGCGGGCCGTTGTCGTACCCGCCGCGCTGGTCGTAGCCGTCGTAGCCCTGCTGGCCGCCGTCGTAGCCGCCCGACGGCCCGTTGTCATAGCCACCGGAGGGGCCGCCGTAGCCGCCACCCTGGCCGTAGCCGGTGCCCGGCTCCGAGCCGCGGCCGTACTGTCCCTGGCCCGGCTGGTCGTAGCCGCGACCCTGGTCCGGCTGGTCGTAGCCGCGGCCCTGGTCCGGCTGGTCGTAGCCGCGGCCCTGGTCCGGCTGGTAGGTGCTGGTCGGGTACGGGTCGGCCGGCGGCGCGTACTGGGTGTTGTCGCCGGTGTAGCGGCCGGTCGGCTCGTCGTACCGCTCGCCGCCGTAGCCGCCGCCCTGAGCGGGCGGGTAGCCGCCGGCACCGGCGCCGTAATCCCGGCTGCCGTAGCCGCCACCCGAGGAGGGCGCGTTGCCGTAGCCGCTACCCGAGGAGGGCGCGTTGCCGTAGCTGTTGTGGCCGTAGCCACCCTGGCCGGCCGGCTCGTCGCCGTAGCCACCGCCGCCCCAGCCGTCCTGCCCACCGCCGACGCCGTACGCGGGCCCGGGCCCGGGCGGGGCGCCGTACGGGTCCGGCGGGACGTCGTCCACGACCGGGCGGTGCATCATGGTCGGCGCGTCGCTGAGCGAGGGGCCGCCGACCATCGTCGGCGCCGCTCCGGCGCCCATGCCGTTGACCACCCGGGTCTGGTCGTCGGCGCCCCGGTAGGCGCCCCGGGCGGCCGGCACCGCACCCGCGCCCGCCGGGCCACCCGGACCCATCGGACCACCTGGGCCGTCACCGTCGTCGTCGCCCTCGTTCTTGCGCTTCATGTAGAGCAGCACGATGGTGCCGACGCCCACGGCCACGAAGAGACCGCCGAGCAGGATCAGCAGCCAGTTGCCGAAGCCGCCGGAGTCCTGCTGGGCGTCGGGCTGCTGCCCCGCCGCCTCGGTGGCCGGCGTTTCGGTGGCCTCCTCGGTCGGCTCCTCGGTCGGCACCGCCTCTGCGGTGGCGGACGGCGACGGGCTCGGGCTCTTCTCGACCTTGATCGGCACGCTGATCCGCACGCCGGTCACGGCCTGGCCGGCCGCCGCGTTAACCGTCTTGTAGCCGGTCTTGCCATCCTTGCCAGAGGCCAGGTCGACCCGGCCGGGCGCGATCGGTTCCGAGGACGAGCCGGTGAACCGGAAGTTGCCGCTGCCGTCGGTGTTGGTCTGGCGGGTGATGCCCTTGCTGTCCCGGAGCATGACCACGACGCCCTCGAGCGGCTCGCTGTTGTCCGCGATGACCACCTTGCCGGAGATCGACTTGACCGTCTCCGCCTCCGCCGGCTGGGTCTTGGCAACCAGCGTGACGGTCGTTGAGCCTTCCTGCCTCTGCTTCAGGGGCCCTGTTGCCTCGGTGGCTGTGACCGTGATCTGAGCGGACCCGCTCGCCGCATCGTCCGCGAGCTTGAAGGTGGCTTCGTAGGTGCCACTCGCGGTGACCTTGCCCCGGAAGCACTTGTCGACACAGGTCAGCTTCGGATTACTCGAGGAGAAGCTGATGTCGGCCGGTTCGCCCGCAGAGCCGAATGTAAGGGTGTAGCTGATCTTTGTGGTTTTGCCTGCTTCAACCGTGCTGGGCGAGGCGGAGACGTCAGAGACGTCAGGCGGGGCCGCGAAGGCGGGTGTGGCGGGGACGGCGAGTAGCGCGCCGACGACCAGCGCCACCACCACACCGGCCCGCTGCTTCCAGGCACGTCGGTGTGTTGACACGTCCACCGCCTTCCGGGTCTGATCTCTCCCCGCCGGCCGGCGCCGGGCCGGGGACGATCACTCACGGTACGAATACGCCGTCGGCAACTATGCCTTGTCTGGCCGGATCATCTCTACCCAGGGCCAGCGTCGACCGTGATGCTGCCGAATCGTATCGTCCCGTCGTGTCCTCTCCGCACACTAAGTCCGCCGCAGTCGCGGCCGCGTTGACAGCGCTGGATGAGGGGCGTATGCCCGAACGGCCGGTGTTCCGGGAGGCGGTCCGTACCCTGCTGGCCGTCCTCGCCGAGCGCGCCCCTGGCCGATCGGTGGAGGTCCGGGTTCCACCATATGGTGCCGTGCAGTGCGTGGCCGGGCCGCGACACACCCGTGGTACGCCGCCGAACGTGGTGGAGATGGACCCGGAGACCTGGCTCGCGTTGGCCAGCGGCCGCCTCGGCTGGGCGGAGGCGGTCGCCGAGGGTCGCGTACGGGTCAGCGGGATCCGCGCCGACCTCGCCGACCACCTCCCGCTCTAGCTGGGGCACGCCCGCCCGCCATCACGATCAGCAGGCGAGCCGTGACTGTCAGTGTCGACTGCTGTTCGCGTACACTGTCAGGCGACGACGGCCCCGGCCGATCCGCGCGGAGCTGGCCCCCGACTCCGCCAGGCCGGGTCCAGACCAGCATGAGGGAGCGGCAGGTGCCCCGAGGCGATGGCCGGCTGAGCCACGACCTTGACCCCCAGCGACCCGGCCCCCAGGACGCGTGTGGCGTCTTCGGTGTCTGGGCCCCGGGGGAGGAGGTCGCCAACCTGACCTACTTCGGGCTGTACGCCCTGCAGCACCGCGGCCAGGAGGCCGCGGGCATCGCGGTGAGCGACGGCTCCGGGGTGGTGGTCTACAAGGATCTTGGCCTGGTGGCCCAGGTGTTCGACGAGCCGACGCTGGCCAGCCTGCGCGGGCACGTCGCGATCGGGCACGCGCGCTACTCGACCACGGGTGGCTCGACCTGGGAAAATGCCCAGCCGACCATCCGGGCGACCAGTTCCGGCACCACGATCGCGCTGGCCCACAACGGCAATCTGGTCAACACCGCCGAGCTCCAGCGCGAGGCGGCCACGCGGGGCATGGACTCCGACGGCTCGACCAACGACACCTCGTTGGTCACCATGCTGCTGGCCAGCCGTCCTGATCTTTCCGTCGAGGCGGCCGCGCTGGAGGTGCTGCCCCAGCTGCGCGGCGCGTTCAGCTTCGTGTTCATGGACGAGTCGACCCTCTACGCGGCCCGCGACCCGCACGGGGTGCGCCCCCTGGTGCTCGGCCGGCTGGAGCGCGGCTGGGTGGTCGCCAGCGAGACCGCCGCGCTGGACATCGTCGGCGCCAGCGTGGTCCGCGAGGTCGAGCCCGGCGAGCTGATCGCCATCGACGAGGACGGGCTGCGATCCACTCGGTTCGCCGCCCCGGAGCCGAAGGGCTGCCTCTTCGAGTACGTGTATATCGCCCGCCCGGACGCCACCATCGCCGGGCGCAACGTGCACGCCGCCCGGGTGCAGATCGGCCGCCAGCTCGCCCGGGAACACCCGGTCGAGGCCGACCTGGTGATCCCGGTGCCGGAGTCCGGCACCCCGGCCGCGATCGGCTACGCGGAGGAGTCCGGGATCACCTACGGCCAGGGCCTGATGAAGAACCCGTACGTCGGGCGCACCTTCATCCAGCCGTCGCAGACCCTGCGCCAGCTCGGCATCCGGCTCAAGCTGAACCCGCTGCGGGCGAACGTCCGGGGCAAGCGCCTGGTCGTGGTGGACGACTCGATCGTCCGTGGGAACACCCAGCGGGCCATCGTGCGGATGCTGCGCGAGGCGGGCGCCCTGGAGGTCCACGTGCGGATCTCCTCCCCGCCGGTCAGCTGGCCCTGCTTCTACGGCATCGACTTCGCCACGCGGGCCGAGCTGCTGGCCAACGGGCTGGACAACGAGGGCATCCGGCGGTCGATCGGGGCGGACACGCTGGGCTACGTATCGCTGCCCGGCCTCATCGCCGCGACCGAGCAGCCGAAGACGCGGCTCTGCCGGGCGTGTTTCGATGGGGAGTACCCGATCGAACTGCCGGCCGGGCACCTGATCGGCAAGCACGTGCTCGAAGGCGTGGGCCGGCGGGTCACCGCCGAGGCGGCCCAGGCCACCGCTGACATCACCACCGCTGCACTCGGCGACAACCGCAAGCCGTCGGCCGCTACCCACCGCCCATAGCACCTCCGACGCGGGTCGCTCACCGCAACAGCGGCCCGCGAGAACCACAAAGGGGAGAACCGTGACGCACGTGTCCGAGCGCAGCGGCGCAGGAACCAGCCCAACGGGCGCCGGTGGCGACCGCCAGCCCTGGACGGCTGGCACGAGCCGTACGACGCGCAAACGTTCGGTCTCCTACGCCGACGCCGGGGTGTCGATCGAGGCGGGCGACCGCGCGGTCGAGCTGCTCAAGTCCAAGGTCAAGCAGACCCGGCGCCCGGAGGTCCTGGGTGACCTGGGCGGCTTCGCCGGCCTGTTCCGGCTGGACACCAAGAAGTACAAGAACCCGATCCTCGCCTCCTCGACGGACGGGGTCGGCACCAAGCTGGTGATCGCCCAGCAGCTCGACATCCACGACACGGTCGGCATCGACCTGGTCGCGATGGTGGTCGACGACCTGGTCGCCTGCGGCGCCGAGCCACTGTTCCTGCTCGACTACATCGCCACCGGTGAGGTCGTGCCGGACAAGGTCGCCGAGATCGGCGCGGGCATCGCCGACGGTTGCCGGTACGCGGGCTGCGCCCTGCTCGGCGGCGAGACCGCGGAGCACCCGGGCGTGCTGCGTCCCGACGAGTACGACATCTCCGCCACCGGTGTCGGCGTGGTGGAGGAGAGCGAGATCCTCACCTCCGAGCGGGTCGAGGTGGGCGACGTCGTGATCGCGATGCGCTCCTCCGGCCTGCACTCCAACGGCTACTCGCTGGTCCGGCACGTGCTGCTGGGCGCCGGCCGGATGCGGCTGGACGTGGTGATCGAGGACTTCGGCCGGCAGCGCACCCTCGGCGAGGAGCTGCTCACCCCTACCAAGATCTACGCCCAGGACTGCCTCAAGCTGATCGCCGAGGCCGAGGTGCGGGCGTTCGCCCACGTCACCGGCGGCGGCATCCCGGGCAACCTGGTCCGGATCCTGCCGGAGCACGTCGACGCGGTGGTCAACCGCTCCACCTGGAAGCCCCAGCCGGTCTTCGACCTGATCCAGTCCAAGGGCCGGATCGAGGACCCGGAGATGGAGGCGACGTTCAACATGGGCGTCGGCATGTTCGCCATCGTCTCCGCCGAGGACGCCGACCGCGCGCTGGCCACCCTGACCGGCCGGGGCGTCGACGCCTGGCAGGCCGGCGAGATCATCGAGGGCTCCGGCAACGTGCAGATGATCGGGCAGCACACCCGGGGATGATCACACTCTGGTGATCATCCGGGCACCTGATCGGGGGTTCACCCGAGTAGCCACCGCCGCCTAGCCTGAAGGGCACTTCGGGCTGATGGGGAGGGTTGATGGCTGCTCGTACGCATCCCGGGATGCGCGGCATCGCCGCCGTCCCGTCGTACGTGGTGATGCAGCCGACCACGCTCTGCAATCTCGACTGCGCCTACTGCTACCTGCCGATGCGGGCGGTGGACCTGCGGATGCCGGTCGCGGTCGCCGAGGCGGTGGCGGCCGCGGTGAACCCGTGGGCGGCCGTCGGCCGCTTCTCCGTCGTCTGGCACGGCGGGGAGCCCCTCGCGGCCGGCCGAGAGCATCTGGCGGCCCTGCTGGCCCCGTTCGGCCCGGAGGTGGAGCATCACGTCCAGACCAACGCCACGCTGATCGACGACGCCTGGTGCGCGTTCTTCGCCGAGCACGGCATCCGGGTCAGCGTGAGCGTGGACGGGCCGCGGGAGCGCAACGCCGAGCGGGTCACCCGGGGCGGCCGGCCGGCGTACGACCGGATCCTGGCCGGGGTGGCCGCGCTGCGCCGGCACGGGTTGCCCTTCTCGGCCCTCGCCGTGGTGTCCCGGCCCGCGCCGGGCCTGGCCACCGAGCTGTACGACTACTTCCTCGACCTCGGCTGCGACGTGCTGGGCGTCAACATCGAGGAGACCGAGGGGGTCAACACCCGGAGCAACGCCCGGGACGCCGTCGCGGTGACCGGATTCTGGGCGGAACTGGTCGGCGCCTGGCGCCGGGATCCCCGGATCCACCTGCGCGAGGTGGAGTGGACCCTGCGGTACGCCGGGGCCGTCCTGGCCGGCACGGCGGACGACCTGCTGCCCCGCCATCTCGACCCGATCCCCACCGTCGCCCACGACGGTACGGTGGTGGTGCTCTCCCCCGAGCTGGCCGGCTTCACCGACGCTCGGTACGGCGACTTCAGCAGCGGCAACGTGCTGAGCACCCCGCTGGCCGAGATCCTCTCCGGTGCGGGGCGTACGCCCTGGGTCGGTGAGTTCCTCGCCGGCGTCGAGGCGTGCCGGTCGTCCTGCCCCTACTTCGGGTTCTGTGGCGGCGGCCACGCCGCCAACCGCTACTTCGAGCTGGGCCGTTTTGACGGTACGGAGACCGAGCACTGCCGCAACAGCAAGATCCGCCTACTGGAGGGAGTGTTGGAGCATGCCCGAGACCGCGAGTCGCCGGCAGCCTGAGCGCGTCGGGGAAGCCGCACCGGACCCGGTGGCGGACCGCGTGCGGGAAGCCGCTGTGGGATTGACCGCTCTGCTCCACGAGGCCGAGGCCGCGCGGCTGCTGCGGGCGGAGGTGTCGGGCGGTGACGGGGCCAGCGCGGTATGCGCCTGGAACCACTTCGAGAACATCCCGACGTTCTACAACTGGAACAACCGGCCGCGCTGACGCCAGCCGTCCGCGATCAAGGACCTGCCGGTGCGCCCGGGCGCGGCCCGGTGCGGCAGGTCCCTGATCGTCGGTCGGTACGCCGGCTTCCGCTGAGCACATGCGTGAGCACGCGGGGGCTACCGCGTGCTCAGATGTGACCGGAGGTCAGCGGGTCGGACGGGCCCAGGTGTCCGGGTCGTCGTCCGCGTGGTCCTCGTCATCGTCGTCGACATACTCTTTGTAGTCGTCGTCGAAGTCGTGGTCCGACTTGCCGCTGCCGCCGAGTTCTCGCTGCAAGGCGGCGAGGTCGGTGTTCGGGGAGTGGTACTTCAACTCCCGGGCCACCTTTGTCTGCTTGGCCTTAGCACGGCCGCGCCCCATGGCTCGACCCCCTCGCACAGAATGCGGGGCAGCCCGAAGGCGGGCCCCGATGACGTCAGGCATCTCTCGTGGCTCTTACGGTACATGGGGATGCCACCGTTCGGCACCTCGGGTTACCGTCAGCCGGCCCTGCGCGTCGCAGTGTTCCGGCCGTCACAAATTGTACCCGGTAAGGAGCGGGCACCGTGACCGGCCGTGACACCGGACAAACCATCGCGAAGCTGCCTAATTTCCAGCTTAACGCCGGCAAGGTCAGCCCCGCACGCCGGGGACGGAGCGGTGCCCCGCCCCCGGCGTGATGTTCACCGCAGGTGGATCGTCCGCAGCCGGCCGACCTCGGCCATGCGCCGCTCGGCGAGCCGGTCCGCGGCCACCGCCGGCGGGACGCCCTCGTCGTCGGCGAGCCGCAGGATCTCCCGGGTGGTGTCGTAGATCCGGGTCGCCCGCAGCTTCGCCCGCTCGAAGTTGAAGCCCTCGATCTCGTCGGCGACCTGGATCACGCCGCCGGCGTTGACCACGTAGTCGGGGGTGTAGAGGATGCCCCGGTCGGCGAGGACCTTCTCGATGCCCGAGTGGGCGAGCTGGTTGTTCGCCGCGCCGGTGACCACCTTGGCCCGCAGCACCGGCACCGTGTCGTCGTTCAGGGCGCCACCCAGCGCGCACGGGGCGTACACGTCGATGTCGGAGGCGATCAGCGCGGCGGTGTCGTCGACCAGCTCGACCTGCGGGTGGGTGGTGCGCACCCACTCGAGGGCCTTCGGGTTGACATCGGTCGCCACGACCTCGGCCCCGTCGCTCAGCAGGTGCCCGGTCAGGTATTTGCCGACCTTGCCCAGGCCCGCCACGCCGACCCGGCGCCCGGCCAGCGTCGGGGCACCCCAGACGTGCTCAGCGGCGGCCCGCATGCCCTGGAAGACACCCCAGGCGGTCAGGATGGAGGAGTCGCCGGCACCGCCGTGCTCCACGCTGCGTCCGGTGACGTACCGGGTCTCCCGGGCGATCACGTCCATGTCGGCGACGTAGGTGCCGACATCGCAGGCGGTGTAGTAGCGCCCGCCGAGGGACTCCACGAAGCGGCCGTACGCGCGCAGCAGCGCCTCGCTCTTGATCTGCTCCGGGTCGCCCCAGATGACGGCCTTGCCGCCACCGAGGTCGAGGCCGGCCAGGGCGTTCTTGTAGGCCATGCCGCGGGAGAGGTCGAGCACGTCGGCGAGGGCCTCCGCCTCGCTGGCGTACGGGTAGAACCGCGTGCCGCCGAGCGCGGGCCCGAGCGCGGTGGAGTAGATCCCGATGATCGCCTTGAGGCCGGACTGCGTGTCCTGGCAGAACACGACCTGTTCGTGGCCGGTGGATCCGGGGTCGTCGGTGCTGGCGAATACGCCCATTGCTGACTCCTGTGTCGGTGTGCGTCCTTGTGGGGCGCGGACCTGGTGGCGTGCCGGCGGGATGCTGCCGGTGCTGCAGAGCCTAATATCGGCCGGGACCGTACTGTCGTGCACGTCACGGCCCCCCGTCACGCCGGCGACGCAGGGGTCCCGTCTCGTGGGAGGATCGCCCCGTGCCGTCGCTCTTCGCTTCTTACCTGCGGGTGTATGAGCCGCTGACCGCTTTCGACCGCGACCGCCAGTCGTTCTGGCGCCGGTACGTCAGCGAGGGCCGGGCGGTCGCTCCGTTGGAGGGCCCGGTCCGGCAGCGCACCGCGGTGATCGAGGCGCTCGGTGCGGGCTGGACCCGGCTGCCCGACCTGCCGGACGAGGCGTACGTGCTGGAGACCGACGACACATTGCTGGTCTGCCCGTGGAGCCTGCGGGTCCGGGTGGCGGAGGCGGCGCTGAGCGCCCGGGACGGGGTGCCGTCGGTGCTGGCCGACGCGTTCGTCCCGCCCACCCTGGCCGGGCAGGCCAAGGCGGTGGTGGAGGACTGGCGCAGCGGGGCGCGGGTGCTGGAGCACGGGGTGCCCCGGGTGCACGAGCAGATCGCCACCTGGGGGGTGCCGCTGCGCTGGTTCGTGCTCTTCGACCGGCAGGAACGGCAGTTGGTGACCGAGCCGGACCGGCGCGCGCTGCGCTACCGGACGGAGATCTCCAAGGCGCGCCGCCGGTCGTCCCGGGCGCTGTCGGTGCTGCGCAAGTCGGTCGGGGACGCCCCGATCACCGAGGCGGTCGAGGAGGCCGCCCGCTGGCTGGAGGAGTTCCACCCGCGCTCGGTGGTGGAGCTGGACTACGGCGGCCTGGTGCAGCTGCTGCCGGACGAGACGCTGGCCGCCGACGACTCGACCGAGCTGGTCGCGACCGGGCTGGCCGGGCTCTCCCGGGGCGAGGCGGAAGAGGCGTCGGCGGCGTACGACAAGCTGGTCGCCCGGTGGCGGGCGGTGCAGCTGCTGGAGCGCTGCAACTAGCCCGAATTGCCCGATGGATACCTCTCGATGCGAGAGTGTCTCGTAGTTGACGCATCACGAACCGTGATCATGAGTCCTAATAAGGTACTGTCTGCGACGTAAAAGTCGTAAAAATCGGGCATGGTTCATCCGTCCGTCTAGGGACCTTCAGCCGTTCGGCCCATGTCGGACATCGGGGACTAGCCGGACCATGGGAGACGCGTCGGCCGGCGGGACCCCGGCCGATGTCTATACATGTGGAGGAGTGACCCCAATGGCATCGCGAACGCATGAACCAGAGCCGCTACTCACACCGGCCGAGGTGGCGTCGATGTTCCGTGTCGACCCGAAGACGGTGACCCGGTGGGCCAAGGCTGGCAAGCTTAGCGCGATCCGGACCCTGGGCGGCCACCGCCGCTACCGCGAATCGGAGGTCCGGGCCCTGCTGCAGGGGCAGATTCCCCAGCAGCGCCAGGGAGACTGACCACCGGACTTTCTCAGGCGTTCCGATCAGGGGCGGCCGGACGTACGCGCAAGCGGCGATCCGCCGCCCTTAATCGTGTCCGGGGTTCACTCGTCCAGCACGACGCGCAGCCCCACCGTGCCGCGCTCGCCACGGCGCAGCCGGCTGCCCAGCAGACTGAGCCGCCCGATCATGCGGTACTTGTGCTTCAGCAGTCCGCGGATCCGTTGGGTCCCGACCAGATCGCAGATCGCCGCGTGCCCCGGTAGCGCCTCGCCGTGCGGCCGGCCGCGGACGTCGCACGGTGCCACGGTCACTCGGCCGTCCCGCCGGATCCGCTTGACCTTGCCGGAGTCCGACGCCGTCCACACCGCCAGCGCGTCCCCGTCCCGCACCGCCCAGACCGGCGTCGCCACTCCCCGGCCGTCCTTGCGGAACGTCGTGAGCAGCACGTACTTCTCCGCCGCAAGGCGGTCCAGGTCGGTCACGCCGCCCAGGATACGGCCGCGACAGCCCGACCGAGCCCGGATAGCGTGATCGCCGTGACCGGAGAACCCACGATCGGCGACGTGTTCGGCGAGATGATCCGCGACGCGTACGCGGTCGCCACCGGGGTCGGACCCCGGCCACTTGTCGGCGGGCGGCTGCCCCGACCGGTCATCGAGATCATCGAGCGGGACGACGGCCTGGTCAACGGCGCTCCCGCCGGGCACTACCTGGACCCGCCAGAGGCGTGGCAGCCGTACGACCACCGGGCCGTGGAGCGGGTGCGCGGGCACGCGCTGGACGTGGGCGTCGGTGGCGGCCGGATCGCTCTGCACCTGCAGCAGAGCGGGGTCCCGGTCACCGGGCTGGACACCTCGGCCGGGGCGTTGCGGGTCTGCCGCCACCGGGGCGTACGCGACCTGGTGCACGGCACGATCGACGAGCACGTCGCCGACGGCCGCCGGTATGACACATTCCTGCTGCTCGGCAACAACCTCGGGCTGATCGAGGGACGGGAGCGGGCACCCGGGTTCCTGGCCGCGCTCGCCGCACTGGCCCGGCCCGGCGCCCAGGTCATCGCGCATGGCACCGACCCGTACGGCACCACCGACCCGGTGCACACGAGCTACCACGAGCGCAACCGGCGGCGGGGCCGGTTCGGCGGCCAGCTCCGGCTGCGGCTGCGCTACCGGCTGCTCGGCACCGAGTGGTTCGACTATCTGGTGTGCTCGGTGGACGAGCTGGCCGAGCTGGTCCACGGCTCGCCGTGGCGACTGGTCGACGTGGACGACCGGGACCACCCGTACTATCTGGCCACGCTGAAGCTGGCCTGAGCGCGGGCCCGAGGTCGGGAAGGGCCCCTGCGTCGCCGCCGCCGACGGCGTTGACCAGGGACCCTTCCGTCTCGCTCACACCTGGACGGTCGGGGAGTGCTGCTCTGGCGGGAGGCCACCGTCGCCGTCGACCACCTCGTCCGGGGTGCCGTCCTCGTCGATGTCGACCATGGTGATGTCCACCTCACCGTCACCGTCGGTGTCGAACTGGAACAGGTCGGCCTTCCCGTCGCCGTCGGTGTCCACCACCCACACGTTGGTCCGGCCGTCGTTGTTGGTGTCCGCGCGGAGCAGGTCCACCCGCTCGTCGCCGCGGGTCTCCACGGTCTCCGGGTTCTCCGCGCTCTCCGGTGCCTGGCTCATGTCGGTCCTTCCGTGTCGGCTTCGACGGCCGTCGTACCCGATCCGGCGCGCCCCCACGCACACCGCCCGGGCCGGCCCTGCATAGGGTCGCACCCAGGAACGAGCGGAGCATGCGGGCCGGCGCGGCGGAGACCCACGCGCCGCCGCCCGCGGCGAGGGGACGTCATGAGTGGTCGTTTTGTGGTCGTCGGGGCCGGCACCATGGGCCTCGGCATCGCGTACGTGGCGGCCGGCGCCGGCTACGCGGTGGAGCTGGTCGAGGTGGATCCGCCCCGCGGGGCGGCCGCCGTGCAGCGCCTCGGCGAGCTGTGGGAGCGCGGGGTGCAGCGCGGCAAGCTGACCGCCGAGGAGGCGACGGCGAACCGGGCGCGGGTCAGCCTGCGCGCCGGGTTGGCCGAGGTCGCCGAGGGGCCCGACGTGATCGTCGAGGCGGTCCCGGAGCGGCTCGACCTCAAACGGTCGGTGCTGCGGGAGGCCGAGGCGCGGCGTCCCGCCCTGCTCGGCAGCAACACGTCCAGCATCCCGATCGCCGACCTGGCCGACGGGCTGGACCGGCCGGCGGACTTCGTCGGGTTGCACTTCTTCAACCCGGTCTGGGCGATGGCGCTGCTGGAGATCGTGGTCGGCCCGGCCACCACGCCGACAACCACCGAGGCGGCCGTCGCGCTCGCCGGGCGGCTGGGCAAGGACCCCGTCGTCGTACGCGACATGCCCGGCTTCGCCACCTCCCGGCTTGGGGTCACCCTCGGGCTGGAAGCGATCCGGATGGTCGCCGACGGGGTGGCCAGCCCCGCCGACATCGACAAGGCGATGGTGCTCGGCTACCGGCACCCGGTCGGCCCGCTGGAGCTGACTGACCTGGTCGGGCTGGACGTCCGCCTCGACATCGCCCGCACCCTCCAGGCCGCGTACGGGGATCGGTTCGCGCCGCCGCCGCTGCTGGTCGAGATGGTGGCCGCCGGGAAGCTGGGCAAGAAGTCCGGCCAGGGCTTCTACACGTGGGAAGGCGGGGCGAAGCAGTGAGCGAGCGAACCATCAAGCTCAGCGCCATGAAGCCTCACGCCGACGCCGACCGTACGGAGGCGCAGGCATGAGCGGGCTGCGGATCGAGGAGCTACTGGACCGGCTGGTGGTGACGCTGGACCGGCCGGAGAAGCGCAACGCCATCGACGCCGACCTGATCGCCGAGTTGCACGCGGTCTGCGCCGAGCTGGAGGCGCGGCCCCGGCTGCTGCTGCTCACCGGCGGGGCGGAGGGCATCTTCGCCGGCGGGGCGGACATCGGCCAACTCCGCGACCGCGGCCGGCTGGACGCCCTGGCCGCCATCAACCAGGCCGCCTTCGCCCGGATCCGGGCGCTCCCGATGCCGACCGTGGCGGCCGTGGACGGCCCCGCGCTGGGTGGGGGCGCCGAGCTGGCGTACGCCTGCGACCTGCGGGTGTGCACGGCACGCGCGGTGTTCGGCCAGCCCGAGGTGCGGTTGGGCATCCTGGCCGGCGCCGGCGCGACCTACCGCCTACCGGCGCTGGTCGGGGAGGCCCGGGCCAAGGAGCTGCTCTTCACCGGCCGCCGGGTGGACGCCGACGAGGCCCTGCAGATCGGGCTGGTCAACCGGGTGGTGGCCGAGCCGGCGGAGCTGCTGCCCACGGCGCACGGCCTGCTCGACGAGATCGCGAAGGGTTCGGCGCTGGCGCTGCGGCTGACCAAGCTGGCCGTGGACGCCCCGCCCGCCGCCCACCCGCAGCTCGACCTGCTCAGCCAGGCGGTGCTCTTCGAGGACGAGGAGAAGCACCGGCGGATGACCGAGTTCCTGGAGCGGCGCCGGTCCCGCTGACCGGTCCGGACACGCGACGAGGGCCGCACCGGTAGGTGCGGCCCTCGTCGTCGCTCAGTGCTGGATCTGCACCCCGGCGTCGGCCAGCGCGGTGATCACCTTCAGCGACTCGCCGAAGCCGATGATCAGCACGGCGTCCGCCCCGTAGTCCTTTATCTCCCTGGCCCCGGCGGAGAAGTCCACCGGCGGCGCGTCCGCGCCCGCCGGCGGCGGGTACGTGAGCAGCTTGACCCGGTCACCGCCCAGGCCGGCCCGCTCCAGCTCGGCGCGGACGTTCTCCTGCAGGCCCTCGCCGTAGGAGTCCTTGCGGGCCACGATGGCGACCTTGTGCGGGCCGTCCCGCATGATCACGTCGGCCAGGGCCCGGCCCTGCAGGATGTCGGACGGGGCGGTGCGGAAGTAGAGCCCCCGGTCGTCGATCGTGGTCAGCCCGGCGTCGGTGTTCGACGGGGAGAAGAGCACCCGGCCGGCGGCGACCACGTCGGGCAGCACGGCCCGGGAGATCCCGGACGCGGCCGCACCGATGATGACCTGGACGCCCTGCTGCACGTGCGACGCCACGGTCGCCTTCGCCACCTCGGGGTTGGTGCCGTCGTCGCCGTCGATCCAGACCACCGGCGTGCCGAGCACGCCCTCGGCGGCGTTGATGTCCTTGACGGCGAGCGCCGCACCGGCGGCCAGCGGCGGGTACGCCAGGGCCAGGTCACCGGTCTTCGGCAGCAGGCCGCCGAGGACCAGCGGGCCGTCCCCCTTGCTCGACTTGCCGCCGCGCTGCTTCTTCCCCGGCGGCGGGGCCTTGGTGCTCGCCCCCGACTCGTCGCCGGCGCCGACGAACTCGGTCTTGCCGTCGTTGATCTGCTCGTGGTCGAAGTGCAGCGTGGCGTAGCTGGCGGTGGCCGGCTCGCCGGCGTCGGTGAACCCGGCCCGGGTCAGCGATACCCCGCGGTACTCGATGTCCTGGCCGGTTCGGGCGAGCCGCAGACAGGTCGCCGGATCCTCGCAGCGCTGGCCGCCGTTGGTCACCCCGGTGATCTGTTTGGCGATCTCCTCCGGGTGGGTGGTGCCGGCGAGCTGGGCGGCCAGCGCGCTGATCACGACCGCGTCGTACGACTCGGCGGAGTAGAGGTAGTCGGTCAGCTTCGGGTCTACGGTCCGTAGTCGTTCCTTGAAGCCTTCCGGCAGTTGAGTGAGCGGAATTGTGCCCTTCATGCCGTTCAGAAGGCTCGCCCGGTCCTTCAGTTCGGCCGCGTACGAGTTCTGCATGTTGCCGTCGGTGCCGTAGAGGCGCACCTGGGTGGTGGTGTTCGCCTCCTCGGGCTGGTCGCTCCCGCAGGCGCTGGTGGCGAGCAGGAGCGCCGCGCAGGCCACGGAAATGGCCGCGCGCGACGCGCGTGATACGAGCATTGTCGTCCTTCCTCCGGCGAAGGTCCGCTGCGCACATTAGCGTGCCGGGGCAGCCCGCGGGACCGTGGAGGTGGCTCCGTCGGCAGCCCGACTGCGGATATCACGGACCGTGATTGCTGGGCCGTTTCGGGGTCACGGCTTGACCGTCGGTCCTACTGTTCGGCAGGTGACCGACGAAGCACAGCAGACGCTGGACGACGCGACCGCGGTGCTCCGCTCGGCGCTGGCCGGTGACGGCGACGCGGTGGTGGGCACCTTCGATGCCGTGGTGGACCGCTCCGGGCTGGCCGGGGCGTACGGGGTGGCGTGGTGCCTGGCGGCCACGATGGTCGGGGACGACGCTCCGGCGGGCGGTTGCGCGCTCGACTTCCCCGGGATCGACCAGGCCGACTACGACACCCGCTGGGTGGCCCGCTTCGTCAGCGCGTACGCCAACGACGACGCCGAGACCGGGGAGGCGCTCTTCGGCGCCGCGGTCGCCGACGGGCTGCTGCCGGACTGCCTGCTCACCCTGGCCGGGTCGACGGTCGCCACGCTGCACAGCCGGGCGGGCTGACCGCCGGGTCCACGGCTCAGGGCCGGCGCTGCGGGTCGGCCGGGCACGGCCAGCGCGCCGGGCCCGGCGCATCCCGACCGGTCCCGTCGCTGTGGTAGCACTGGCGGCATGTCCGAGGCGATGCTGAGCAAGGTGCGCAAGCTGCTAGCCCAGGCCGAGGATCCGGCCTGCACGCCGGCCGAGGCGGCGGCGTTCATGGCCAAGGCGACCGAACTGATCGCCCGCTACGGCGTGGACCGGGCGCTGCTTGCCGCCCGGGAACCGGCCACCGACCCGGTTGGCGACCGGGTGGTCGAGGTCGTCGCCCCGTACGCCCGGGACAAGGCCGGCCTGCTCGCGGCGGTCGCCGACCCGCTGCGCTGCCGCTGCGTACGACGACGGCAGGGCAGCGGCTTCGCGATGCACCTGTTCGGCTTCGCCAGCGACCTGGAACGGGTCGAGCTGCTCTTCACCTCGCTGCTGGTGCAGGCCGCGCACGGGTTGGCCGGTGCCGCCGTACCGGCCGGGGAGCATCCGGCCGCGTTCCGACGTACCTGGCTGGCCGGGTTCGCCCAGGTGGTGGCGGAGCGGCTGTGCGCGGCCGAAGCCGACGCGGTGGCCGAGTCCGGTGCGCCCTCGGCGGCGCTGGTGCTGGCCGACCGCTCCGATCGGGTCCAGCGCCGGCTCGCCGAGGTCTACCCCCGGCTGCGTACCGCGCCGGCCCGCCGGCTGGCCGGCACCGGGTTCGGCTCGGGTGCGGCGGCGGGTCGCCGGGTCGACCTGGGCGGCACCGGCGTGGCCGGCCGGGGCACCGCGACCCGGGGCATCGCGCGGTGAGCCCGGACCGGCGGGGGTGCACCGGTCCTGGTCGGACTTTCGGCGGCGAGCCCGGACCGTCGGGCGCTCCGGTCAGGCCGCAGTGCGGGCGACCGTGGCCAGGTAGCGGCAGAGCAGTTCGTGCCAGCCGGCGGTGAGCGCCTTGCGGTAACCCTCGGCGGCCGCACCGTGCCGGTCGAAGTAGCGGTGCTCGACGTCGACCCGGGTCAGCTCCGGCCCTTCCGGCTGGAAGAGCACCTCGACCTCGCTCGCCCGCGCCGGGTCCGGCACCGCCACCCGGTCCGGCCCGATCTGCCAGGTGAAGACCAGCCGGCGGGGTGGATCCCAGGTCAGCACCCGGCCCCAGTCGCTGCGGAAGCCGTAGGGGCCGATCTCGTAGAGCATGCCGCCGGCCCGGGGCTCCATCCCCAGTTCGGCCAAGGCCTCCGGCCCGGACCAGGTGTATTCGCGTACCCACCAGTCGGCCAGCGACCCGGTGAAGACCGCGAACGCCCGTTCGGCAGAGGCTGGGGCGAAAAGGCTGCTGTGGAGATTGAACCGGTCGAATTCCTGACGAACCTCATCCGGATCGGCCATCTCCTGTCCCATAAGCCCGGACCATACCGGCTGATGCCTCGCTGTGCAGCTGCACGGTGCGCCCGCTTCCCGACACTGGGAGCGAGATTTCCCGAAAGGGAACTGTCAGGCCCACCATTTCGGATACCACCTCAGAACCAGTTCCGCAGACTTAGGCGGCTTGGATTCCGGCTCCCGCCATGCGGCAACGCCGGCTCTTGGGTCAGCCTGGGGCGAGGAGACAGAACTCGTTGCCTTCCGGGTCGGCGAGGACCGTCCACGGGACATCGTGGCCCAGGTCGATGGCGGTGGCGCCGAGCGTTCGCAGTCTGACCGCCTCGGCCTCCAGGTCGTCACCCGGGTATGGGCGGACGTCGAGATGGACGCGGTTCCACACGGTCTTCACGTCCGGTGTGCGGAGGAACTGCAGATATGGGCCGACGCCCTTGGCGGAGCGCAGTACCACGTGGTGGTCGGTCACCTCGTGCAGGGTCCAGTCCCTGGCCTTGCCCCACAAGCGGACCATGGCTCGCGGATCCGCGCAGTCGACCACTACCGCGGCGATCGTTCCGGTGTCTCGATAGAGCGGTCGGGGGTCCAGCACGCAGAACTCGTTGCCCTCTGGGTCGGCCATGACCGTCCATGGGGCACGTCGCCCTGGCCTACGTCGGCGGGTGTTGCGCCGAGATCCTTCAGGCGCGTGACCACCTCCGCCTGATGGGCCGCCGAGGTGGTGGCGAGGTCGACGTGCACGCGGTTCTTCACCGTCTTGGGTTCCGGGGAGGCGATGAGGTCGACGCAGACGGCGACGGGGTCGGGGTAGGCGAAGCCCTCGGGTTCGAGGTTGGTCACGCCGGGTCCCTCGCTGGAGACTCCCCAGCCGAGCGCCTCCGCCCAGAAACCGCCCAGCGCGGAGCCGCCCCGAGCCTTTATGTTGACTTGAACAAGCCGTGTTGCCATCCCGACGATGCAAAGGCTTGTCGCTGCGACCACCGCAGTGGGACACATTCGCCTCGCTCCCGGCCGGCGAGGGTCAGACCGGACAAGCGGGATTCCGGGGTGCAACGCAGAGCGCCGACCGGCGTTTCCGCTGGTCGGCGCTCAGGTAGCCCGGCGAAAGGCTATGTGGCCAGGGGCGGGGTCGAACCGCCGACCTTCCGATTTTCAGTCGGACGCTCGTACCAACTGAGCTACCTGGCCGTACCGCTCGGCTCATGCTACCGCATGGGGCCGATACGCAGAACGCCGCGCAGATGAGCGCGGCGTCAGCGCTGGCGGTCCTGACGGGACTTGAACCCGCGACCTCCGCCTTGACAGGGCGGCGAGCACTCCAACTGCTCCACAGGACCTGGCTGGTGTTGCATCCGGCCTGAGCCGGACAGTGCCCCCAACGGGATTCGAACCCGTGCTACCGCCTTGAAAGGGCGGCGTCCTGGGCCGCTAGACGATGAGGGCGGCCCCGCCATCATTGCACACTCGCAACTTCAAGCGGACTTGCTCCCATCCGGCCCCGCCGGAGGCATGAGAAGCATATGCCATGCCCCGGCGGTCGGCCAAACCGGTATGCCCCTGGCCGTGACGACGGGCGGAAGCACAGGTCAGCGGGGTGGGGCGAGACCGTACCGGCGCTTGAGGTCGGGGATCAGCTGCCGGCAGGCCGCCAGGGTCTGGCGCCGGTCGCCGCCTCCGTCATGCATTAGCACGATCGAGCCAGGGCGCGCCGACGCCGCCACCCGCTTGATGATCGTCTTGGTGGGCGGGTGGTCCCAGTCCTGCGGGTCGACGGTCCAGTGCAGCGGGTGCATGCCGAGCTGGCGGGCGACCGTCACCTCCTCCGGCGTCCACCGGCCGCCGGGCTGGCGGAACCAGCTGATCTTGGCGTCCGGCACGGCGGCCCGGATGGCTTGGTTGGTGCGCACCAGGTCCGCCCGGATCTGCGCGACCGGCCGCCGGCCGAGGTTCAGGTCGTGCCGCCAGCTGTGGTTGCAGAGCTGGTGGCCCTCCCGGACGATCCGTGCCACCAGCGCCGGGTGGCGGCGGGCCTGCGTGCCGATCAGGCAGAAGGTCGCCGTGACGTGGGCCGCCCGCAACTGGTCCAGGATCTGCGGCGTCCACCGGGGGTCAGGCCCGTCGTCGAAGGTCAGTGCGACCTCCCGGGTGCCGCTGCGGCGCTGCAGCCCGGCGGGCAGGGTCTTAGGCAGCGGACGCAGCTTCGGCTTCGGCGGGGTGGTGCGCTTGGGCTCCGGGGTGGGGCTCGGCTCCGGCGTTGGGGTGGCCGAGGCCGTCGGCGGGCTGCCCGCCTGGGCGGGGGGCTTGCCGGGCTTGCCGCAGCCGGTCACCAGCAGGACCAGGCCGAGGGTGAGCGCCAGCACGGCGCGTGAACGCATCGTCGCTCCCGAAGAGGGGTCGGGGTATGACTTACCGACGGTAGTGGACGTCGGGCCGAATCGGGAGGGGGGCGTCAGCCATCCGTCGGCTGCTCCAGCGAGTCCCGTACGGCCACCGCCAGTGAGACCGCCTCGGTCAGGTCCACCGGCCGCACCACGCCGGCCGGCAGCGTGTCGGCCTGCCACCCCGGCCCGGCGGCGAGCACCATCAGCGGCCGGCGAGGGGCGGCGAGCAGCGCGGAGAGCTGGTGCGGACCGGCGGTGGCCCGGGTGTGCGACCAGAGCGCTACGGCGGCCGGCCCGGTCCGGTCAACGGCCTCGAGCAGGGCCGCCACCGGCACCCGTGCCCCCAGCATCCGGTAGCCCACTCCCGTCTCGGCGAGCGCGGCGCCCAACGCCTCGAGCGGCAGCGTGTGCTGTTCCTCGTCGGCGCAGGAGAGCAGGATCGGGGGTGGGCCGGCGGTCGGGTGCGAGCGGGCCGCCGCGGCGAGCGCCTCGGAGATGCACCGGGACATCAGGTGTTCCACCTCGATCAGCGCGGCAGTGGCGGCGTGCCGTTCGCCGATCCCGGCAAGCACCGGTCGGAGCAGCCCGTCCCAGGTCGCCACCACGCCGTCGGTGGCGACGGCGTGCGCGATCGTCTCGCCGATCGCCATCGAGTCCAGCCGCATGGCGGCGCGGGCCAGTCCGCGGGCGACCGGACCAGCCCGGCCGACCGGGATGGTCGTCCCGCCGCCGTCCCGGGCGGCCCGTGGGGCGATGGCCCCGGGTCGCCGCGCGGCGTCAGACCCGCCGGGCTGGCGTTGTCGCTGGAGCCGCGCGCCGAGGTCGGGCGGGACCACCGCGGGCGCCTGCCGGGCCCAGCGGGCCGCCTCGGCCGGGGCCACCCCCTCGACGGTGAGCCGGCGCATGATCTCCAGGCGGGCGAGGTCCGCCGGCGTGTAGCGCCGGTGGTGTCCCGGTAGGTGCTCGCTGGGACCGAGGCCGTAGCGCTGGTGCCAGGTGCGCAGGGTGGTGACCGCGACCCCCAGGCGGCGGGCGACCGGCCCCGCGCTCAGCGCCTCATCGGCCACCCGGCCGCTCCGGTGCCTGATCGGCCGGCGCCGGACGGGCCGGGTCGGCGACGGGACCCGCCGGCCGCAGCAGCCGGCTCACCACCCCGCCCAGCCACGGCGAGTACGCGCGGGGGTCGACGTCGAGGTCTGCCGTCAGCTCGCCCGGGTCGACCCAGCGCAGGCTGGCCACCTCTTCGGGGTCGGGTCGGGTGGGCAGATCGGCGGGCACCTCGGCGCGCAGCACGTGGTCGTACTCGAACTCGACGCGGCCGGTGGCCGGGTCCTCGGCGTAGTAGACGTAGACCCCGATCTCGGTGAGGTCGACCGGGTCGACACCCAGTTCCTCGGCCAGCCGCCGGTTGGCGGCCTCGGCCAGCGGCTGGCCGGGTAGCGGGTGGCCGCAGCAGGAGTTGGCCCAGCGCAGCGGGAACCGCGTCTTCACGGCGGCCCGCTGCTGGAGCAGGATCCGCCCGTCCGGGTCGACCAGCAGCACCGAGAACGCCCGGTGCAGCCGACCGGGCGGCTGGTGGGCGGCGGCCACGGTGGTCTCGCCGAGCGCGTGCCCGGCGTCGTCGACCAACTCGACCAGGTGTTCTTCGCGGGACGTCACTGGACCGGCCTTTCGTTTGGGGCCGCGTCGCGCCACGCGCTCACCGACCGGCTCCGGTGATGCGCGCGGCGGCGAGCTTGCCGCTGATCAGGACCATGGGCACTCCCACCCCGGGCTGCGTGCCGGAGCCGACGAAGACCACGTTGCCGAGCGTCCGGTGCAGGTTGGTCGGGCGGAACGGCCCGGTCTGGAAGAGGTTGTGCGCGGCGGCGAACGGGGTGCCGGCGGCCATGCCCTGCTCCGCCCATTCGGCCGGGGTGATGGTGTGCAGCACTTCGATCCCGGCCCCGAAGCCGACGTAGCCCCGCTGCTCCAGGGTCTCGACGAGCTGGTCGGCATACCGGTGGGTCAGGTCGCCGCGCCAGTCGAGGGGCGCCCGGTCGAGGTTCGGCACCGGGGCGAGCACGTAGTAGGTGTGCCGCCCGGCCGGGGCTACCGACGGGTCGGTCCGGCTCGGGTTCGTCACCAGCAGCGACGGGTCGGTCATCAGCTCGCCTCGCCGGATCACCTCGTCGAACGTGCCCTTCCAGGATCGTCCGAAGTGGATGTTGTGGTGGGCGATCTTCGCATAGCCCTGCCTCGAACCGACGTGCAGCACCACGCAGGAGGGCGAGTAGGTGAGCTGCCGCTGCCGGCCGGCGGGCAGCAGGTCCCGGTAGGCGACCGGCAGGTCGGGGTTGAGCACCACGACGTCCGCGGGGACGAACTCGCCGTCGGTGGTCACCACCCCGGTGGCCCGGCCGCCGGCGGTCTCCACCCGGCTCACCGTGGTCGCGTACCGGATCTTCACGCCGTGCTTCTCCGCCGCGCCGGCCATCGCCCGGGAGACCGCGTGGATGCCGCCGCGCGGGAAGGACACCCCGGCCACCGAGTCGAGGTACGCGATGACCGCGTAGATGGCCAGCGCGTCGTGTGGCGCGAGGCCGGCGTACATCGCCTGGAAGGAGAATATCCGCTGGGTACGCGGGTCGCGGAAGAACTGGTTGATCTTCGTCTGGAGTCGGCGGAACGCCCCGTTGGCCAGCAGCTTCACCAGGTTGACGGTGAGCAGGTCGGTAGGCGCGTCCAGATTGCGTTCGATGAAGTCGGCCCGCTCCCACTGCCACAGGTTCCGGGCGTAGTCGACGAACCGCAGGTAGCCGTCGGCCTCGCGGGGGCCGCAGACCCGGGCGATCTCGGCGGCCATCCGGGTGGTGTCGGTGATCACGTCGAGCGTCGACCCGTCCGGGTAGTACGCCCGGTACGCCGGGTCCAGCGGGGTCAGGTCGAGCCAGTCGGTCAGCTCCTCGCCGACCGCGCCGAGTGCCTCGGCGATCAGGTCCGGCATGGTGAGCACGGTCGGGCCGGTGTCGAACTCGTACCCGTCGACGGCGTGCCGCCCGGCGCGTCCGCCCGGTACCGCCTCGCGTTCCAGGACGGTCACCTCCCGGCCGTGTCCGGCCAGGTGCAGCGCGCAGGCCAGCCCGCCCAGGCCGGCGCCGACGACCACCACCCGGTCGGTCCGTCCGGTCACGCTCCGCATGTGTCCACTTCCCTCACCGCTGCGTCGGTCTCGCCGCCACTGCGTCGTTGGCCATGTCGGGGAGCGTACCTTAGGCTACGAGTTGCGTCGATTGATGCGTCGATATGAGGGGGGCCGGTGGACGTTGATCTCGCCGCGGCCTACGACCGTTGTCGTGAGCTGCACCGACGTCACGGTCGGACCTACTATCTCGCCACCCGTCTGCTGCCCGCTTGGAAACGGCGGCACGTGCACGCCCTCTACGGATTCACCCGGTACGCCGACGAGATCGTCGACTCGACCGAGGACCTGACGCCGGCCGAGCGCGCCGCCCGGCTCGCCGCCTGGTCGGACCGCTTCGCCGCCGGGCTGCGCGGGGAGCCGGTCGACGACCCGCTGCTCCCCGCCGTGCTGCACACCATCGCCGTCTTCGAGCTGGACCCCGCCGACTTCGCGTCGTTCCTGCACAGCATGGCGATGGACCTGACGGTCACGGGGTACCCGACCTATGCCGACCTGCTCGACTACATGGAGGGCTCGGCCGCCGTCATCGGCACCATGATGCTGCCGATCCTGGGCAGCTCCGACCCGGCCGCCGCCCGGGAACCGGCCCGCCAGCTCGGCCTGGCGTTCCAGCTCACCAACTTCATCCGGGACGTCGCGGAGGACCTGGACCGGGGCCGGACCTACCTCCCCGACGCGCACCTGGCGATGTTCGACGTCACCCGCGCCGACCTGCTCGCCGCCCGGGCGGTCGGGCACAGCACGCCGCAGATCCGCGAGCTGATCAAGTACGCGGTGACCCGCGCCCAGGCCCACTACGCGGCGGCCGCGCCGGGCATCCCCCTGCTCACCGCCGCCTCGCAGGCCTGCATGCGCACCGCGTACGAGCTCTACGGCGGAATCCTCGACGAGGTGGCCGCCCAGGGCTACGACGTCTTCGCGCGGCGGGCCCGGGTACCCGTGCCGCGGCGGCTGGCGGTGGCCGCGCGGGCGCTGCTCACCCCGGCCGGCACGCTGGTGGCCGTCCCCGGGCCGGCGATCCAGCCGGCGCTGGCCGGGTGAAAAGGGCCCGTCACAGGCAGGAGTGCAGGGCCTCGACCAGCTCTTCCACCCGGTCGTGCTCGGCGAGGCGGGACGTCGCGTACGCGAACGTGTAGCCCCGTTCCGGGTCGGCCCAGGCGCTGCTCCCGCCGATCCCGCCCATGCCCCAGCTCCCGTCCGGCTCCCACTGCATGCCCAAGGTCCAGTACGCCCGCCGGTCCAGCACTAGGTCCGGGCCGTCGTACTGCACCCGGGTCGCCTCGGTGACCAGCTCCGGGCTGAACAGGCGTACCCCGTCGAGGGTGCCGCCGGCGAGCAGGCCCGCGTAGAGGCGGGCCAGGCCGGACGCGGTGGCGTGCAGGTTCACCGCCGGGACCTCGGCGGACCGCCACAGTGGGTGGTTCACCACCGCCAGGTCGAGGCCGCCGGCCGGGTTGCCGATCGCCCGGGCCCGCAGCGACCCGGGCTCGCCCAGCATGCGGGTCGGCCAGCCCGGATCGGCGTACGACAGGTCGGCGCAGCGCCGCTGGTCGGCCGGGCTCAGGCCGAAGCCCAGGTCGAGGCGCCACGGTCCGGCGATCTCCTCGGCCAGGAACCGGCCCAGCGACCGCCCGTCCACCCGGCGCACCAACTCGCCCACCAGGTGCCCGTACGTCCAGGCGTGCTCGCCCGCGACGGTGCCCGGCGTCCATTCCGGCTCGGCGGCGGCCAGGTCGGCGCAGAGCAGCGACCAGTCGGCGACCGCCCCGGCCGGCCGGGGCACCGGAAACGCCGGCAGCCCGGCGGTGTGGCTGAGCACCTGGCGCACAATCGCCGGGGTGCGAAACTCCGGCCAGTACGCCGACACCGGCCGGTCCAGCTCGACCCGGCCCCGGTCGACCAGCATGAGCAGGCAGAGCGCGGCCACCGGCTTGCCGACCGAGTAGACGTTGACCAGCGTGTCCGGCCGCCACCGGTTATCGGCGGCAGCGTGGCCGGCGGTGGCCGGGCCGGACGGAACGCCCGCGCGGTGCCCGCCCGTCAGGTCGACCACCGGCTGCCCGTCGTACCAGATGGTCAGGCCGGCGCCCGTCTCCCGCCCGGTGGCGAGCAGGTCGTGGAAGCACTCCCGGACCGGGGCGAAGCGCGCGTGCATCCGGCCACGGTAGGCCGTCCATGTCGGAACGGGCGTGCGAATTCCGCCCGCTGCGGTGGCTCACCGCCCACGCGTACGGGATGCTGGCGGGATGGCGGAGCCGGAACTGGTGGACGTGGTCGTGGTCGGGCTCGGGGTCGGCGGCGAGGAGGTGGCCGGGCGGCTCGCCGAGGCCGGCCTCACCGTTGTCGGGATCGAGCGGGATCTGGTCGGCGGCGAGTGCCCGTACTGGGGCTGCATCCCCAGCAAGATGATGATCCGGGCGGCCAACGCGCTGGCCGAGGCGCACCGGGTCAACGAGCTGGCCGGCTCGGCGCAGGTCCGGCCGGACTGGGCGCCGGTCGCCAAGCGCATTCGCGAGGAGGCCACCGACACCTGGGACGACAGGGTGGCGGTCGAACGCTTCACCGGCAAGGGCGGCCGGTTCGTCCGGGGCAGCGGCCGGCTCGACGGCCCCAACCAGGTACGCGTCGGCGACCAGGTCTTCGAGGCCCGGTACGGGATCGTGCTGGGCACCGGCACCCGCCCCTCGATCCCGCCGATCGACGGCCTGGCCGACACCCCGTACTGGACGAACCACCAGGCGATCGAGGTCGAGGAACTGCCGGCGTCGCTGCTGGTGCTCGGCGGCGGCGCGATCGGGCTGGAACTGGCCCAGGTCTTCGCGCGGTTCGGCGTCCAGGTGACCGTGATCGAGGCGGCCGACCAGGTGCTCGCCATCGAGGAGCCGGAGGCGTCCGAGGTGGCCGCCCGGGCGCTGCGCGCCGACGGCGTACGGATCGAGACCGGGGTGCGGGCGGGGCGGGTCAGCCACGACGGCACCACCTTCACCGTGCACGCGGACGGCACCGAGTTCACCGGCGAGCAGTTGCTGGTGGTGACCGGCCGGAGGGCGCACCTGGAGGAGTTGGGCCTGGACACCGTCGGCGTGGACGCCGCCCAGCGCTACCTGCCGGTCAACGAGCGGATGCACGTCACCGAGGGCATCTGGGCGGTCGGCGACCTCGCCGGCGAGGGTGCGTTCACGCACATCGCCATGTACCAGGCGGCCATCGTGGTGGCCGACGTGCTCGACCACATGCGGCATGCCAACGGCGGCCCGGACGCGAGCGGCACCGCCAGCGTGGTCGGCGGCGCCGCCGGGGCGGCCAGCGCGGTCGGCGGGGCGATGAGCGCCGGCGGGCCGACCGCCGCGCCGGGCAGCGTTCCGCGCGCCGACTACCGCGCGCTGCCCCGGGTCACCTTCACCGACCCGGAGGTGGGCGCGGTCGGCCTCACCGAGCGGCAGGCCCGCGAGCGCGGCATCAACGTCCAGATCGGGTACGCCGACCTGACCGCCTCGGCCCGGGGCTGGATCCACAAGGCCGGCAACGCGGGCTTCATCAAGCTGATCGCCGACGCCGACCAGGGCGTGCTGGTCGGCGCCACCTCGGTCGGCCCGGCCGGGGGCGAGGTGCTGTCCGCGCTGGTGGTGGCGGTGCACGCGGCGGTCCCGGTCAGCCACCTCCGGCACATGATCTACGCGTACCCGACGTTCCACCGCGCCATCGAGGACGCGCTGCGGTCGTTGAAGTAGGCCGGCTCAGTCGGCCGGTGCGCCGTGGCGGCCGGCGCCCTCGGTGAACCGGGCGGCGCCCTTCATCGCGTCGGTGATCAGCGACTCCATGCCGAAGGCCAGCTCGGTGGCCATCGCCTCCGGCTCGGGCAGGCCGGCGTTGGCGAGCAGCGCCGCCCGGTCGTTGCGCAGGCAGGTCTGTGGGTGCCGGGCGATCTCGGCGGCCAGCCGCTCGGCCGCCGCCCGGGCCTCGCCCGGCGCGACCAGCCGGTTCACCAGACCCATCGCGTACGCCTCGTCGGCGGGGACCGGGCGGCCGGTGAGGATCAGGTCCATGGCCCGGCTCTCCCCGATCAGCCGGGGCAGCCGCACCGTCCCGCCGTCGATCAGGGGTACGCCCCAGCGCCGGCAGAACACCCCGAGCGTCGCGTCCGACTCGGCGATCCGCAGGTCGCACCAGAGCGCCAGCTCCAGGCCGCCGGCCACGGCGTACCCGGAGATCGCGGCGAGCACCGGCTTGGACAGGCGCATCCGGGTCGGGCCCATCGGGCCGTCGCCCTCCGGCTCGACCCGGTTGCCGCGGGGCGTACCGATGGCCTTGAGGTCGGCGCCCGAGCAGAAGGTGCCGCCCGCGCCCCAGAGCACGGCGACCGCCGCGTTGGGATCGGCCTCGAACGCACGGAAGGCGTCCGCCAGGGCCCGGGCGGTCGGGCCGTCGACGGCGTTGCGGGCCTCCGGCCGGTCCAGGATCACCGTGGTCACCGGCCCGGCGTGCTCGACGCGTACTCCCATCGGGTCAGCATGCCGTCGGCGGCGGCCGGCGCGCCAGAGATCGCGTGTCGCGGGCGGCGGGGTGCGGCCGCCAGAGTCGGTGCGATGTGGGCCGGTCTAGCGCGGCGAGTGTGGTTCGGTCAGCGCGTGCTTTGGAGCTGATGGAGTAAACGAATCGGGCCGGCGCGAGAAGGTGCCCGAAGGCCGACTCCACATCTTGGAAAGCTTCCGTCCGCCGCGAACGGCAAGTCGTTGGCCGCGTCCGACTGGCGAGGCCGGAGCGAGGTCGGCCGGACGTGGTGACGACGGGCGGCCGTGGCGGTGGCCGAGGTGGTCCGCCCGTCGCCCGCCTGGGTGGTGTCCACCGTGGCCGCGGCCTGCGGCAGGGCGGTCTCTGACGCATGGCCGTCCGCCCGGATGTTCGTGGCCGTGGCCGAGGCGGCGTCCGTGGCCGTCGGACAGCCGGTCGCCAGGAGGGCCCCGGTCGCCATGAGCATCAGGCCGTCCACGGTCAGTGGCCCGACCGCGACGGTGACCGCGTCCTCGCTGCAATGGCCGAGGAGGCCGGACAGGTGTCGGTGGGAGACGAGGGCGGCCGCGGCGGCCACCGGGAGGAGGCCACCGAATCGGAGGGCGGCCCATCGGGCCGGGTGGCCATGCGGTTCGGGTCAGGATCTCCACGGCCACGAACAGAGCCACCGGCCAGAAGACAGATCCGGCCACGGCCCCGGCCTGCGGGCGAGCAGTCGGTCGGGGCGTCTTCGGGCCCGGACGTAGGAGTGGGCCGACGTTCGCCGCAATGGACACGGCCCCGCCGAGGACTGCCCCGGCGTACGCCCAGTTACGGCCGGCGATTCGGACAGTGGCCATCGGGCGGGTCTCCTTCGCGTCGCGCGGGAGGGTGGCGTTGTCGTGGCTAGCGGCGCGGATGATCGGGCCCGGCCTCCTCGGCGGGCCTGTCGACCAGGTGGCGAGCGACGGCGAAGGGGGCGGGCATGACCGCGGGCCTGCCGAGGAGGGCGGCGGTGATGGCGTCGGCGGCGGTCATCGGTCAGCGGCCAGGGCCTCGGACCGACACGGGCCACAGTTGCCAGCCGCGGGCACTGCGCGGCAGCGGGGTGAGGGGGAGGGCTGCGCCGCGAAGCGGGCGCGGGCCCTGTTGGTTATTGATGGTTAAGGACGGTTCGGCGGAAGCAGGCTTCCGGCCGTTCGGTACCACACTTCCGGCCGTCTGGTATTGCACTTCCGCCCGGTCCGGGACCGGCCGGAAGCCGGCTTCCGGCCGGTTATCCACAGGCTCCGGGGCCCCGGTCGGGCGGCCCGGCTGCTGCTCGGCCAGTGGTTCCAGGGCTGCCGGGAGTGGGCGTCGGCGTTGCATCGCGAGATCCCAGACGACCGGGCGACGGTCGGCGGGAAGGAGGATTGCGTGACGCTGGTCGCCTCGGCGGATCAGGCCGAGGCGGGCCAGTTCGGCGAGGTCATTGCGGACCGCGCGGATCGACTTGCGGCGTAGAACGCCAGGCGCTCCTGCGACGGGAAGGCGCCGCGCCCGTCGGCGTGTGCGTGGTTGGCGAGGCCGATCAGGACGGCGAGACAAGACGGCGGAACGTCCGGGGCGTCGCTGAGAGCCCAGGACACGGCCTCAATACTCACCAGGTCACCGCCAGGCGCGGGACGTCGACCAGGCGCAGCGCGGCAATGCCCTGAAGTTCGGCGTGGGCGACCTTGAAGGTGTCTTCAGCGCCGCGGCGATAAACCGCAACAGCGGCGGCCTCGACGGCGGCCAGGTCGTCGGCGACCCGGGCGAGGAGGTGGTCAGTGTCCAGGGCCAGGAGCGAAGCCGAAAGTAGCGCCAGGCCCGCGAGGTGCTGTGGCGCGCGTCGGTCGGGTGACCGATGCCGCTCTCGGAAACGATCACGTCGAGCGTTGCACCGTCGTCGCCGTGGTCGGCCCGGGCGCCCTTGATGGCCATGACCCTGCGGTCACCGACGTGTCGCCTGCACAACGGTGACCGTCGGACTCTTCTCGTTGTCGTCGTCTCGGTCGGTCTCGTGCTCCGGGTCGCCGCCGTCGACGTTGCCGGACTTGTCGGCCAGCTTCCGGACGTGGGCCGGGGTGCCGTTGGCGAGCAGGAGGTCGTTGACATCGGTGGGGCCGTGGTGGTGCCACCAGATCGCGGCGTCTAACGCTGGGAAGCTGCCGTGACAGGCGCGAGGCGTGGGTCACGAGCCGACCTGGGAGGTGGGCTTTGGGTGATCCCGCTGGCGCGGGGGCATCCACAGGGGAACAGACGGGCGGCGGTGCGAGCAAAGAAAGAAATCTTCACCGTACCTTCGTGACCTGACACCACCGCTCCTGTCAGGAATCGCGACCATGCTTGTGACCTGGGCTGACAGGATTCGTCAGGGCCTGTCAGAGCACGAATATGCCGTCGTCGTAGTTCGGGTTGTCCGCCACAGGCTGGCCGTGGTCGCTGGGCAACTCGGCGAGCCGGATACGGCAGGTGGCGCCGCCGGGGAGCCAGACCGCTGCGGCGGGGTCGGTGGCGTGGGTGGCGGTCGCGAATCGGGCATCGCCGCGCCCGCCGCGCAGGAGCCGGTGAAGGTGTTCCTCGCGTTGCTCGCTGCCGAGCCAGAACAGCACCGGGTAGCGGGGTCCGCCGCGCCGGATTAGCTGCGCGTACCGGTCGAGCTTGGCCACCACCCGGCCCAGGGGTTCGGTGCCGGTGTCGGTCTCCAACCAGAAGCCTGCGGTGGTGTCGGCGACGCTCCACAGGCCGTGTCCGTCGGCGGTGATGGTGCGGAACTGTTTGGTGGTCGTCGCCTCGGACCACCACCGGTCCAGCCGCGTTTCGCCGTGGTGGCGGGTGTGTGCGGTGAGTCGGACGAAGAATTCGTTGGCGGTGAGCAGGTGTGTCAGGTGCGGGTTGGCCGACAGCCGCTGCATCCTCTGGCGGCTCGCCCGGATAGTGGGTTCGGGCCGCTGCTGGGCGGCGGCTTGGAAGCGGTGGCCGTGGTGGCCGAGGGTCCAGTGCCATGGTTGGCTGCCGCCGCCGTCGCGGGGGAACCGGAACTGGTCCAGCAGGCCCAGGGCGGCCAGTTCGCCGAGCCGGATCTGGCAGGTGCGGCGGGCGTGGAACAGGATGCGGTGGATTTGGTCGGTGGTGAGGACCTGGTGGTCGTCGAGGAGTTGGAGCAGCAGGCGGTCGCGGGTGGTGATGTGGGGGTAGATGGCCAGCAGGCCAGCAGAGCGCGGTGGCGGCATAGGTGTGTTCACCCCTGGAGAGAGAATCCCGTAGGGAGTCTGGCTGAGTTGATCTTGCTTCCGATTCTGTTATCGGGCGGGTTTGGGCAGGTCAGGTGCCTGACAGGCCGGGTGGAGGGGACTCGTGTGGGGCCTCGTGTCGCGGACACCCCCGAACGAGCCCCCCATGCCGCACCCGGCCGAGCCCCCGAACGAGCGAGCGGGTCAGCGGTCGGGTGAGTTCATGCGCCGCTTCATCGCCGTGCGGGCGAGCTGCTGCAGCGGCGGCTCGCCGTCGGTGCGGCGGTGGGCGGTGGCGCATTCCTGCCGGATCGCGGTCGCCTCACCCACGACCGGCGCCGGCGGATTGGTCACGAACGTGAACGCGGGTAGTTCCCGGTTGCCGACCAGCAAACGGGCGGCAGCGGTGTACACGTCAAGATGGGCGACGTCGTGCTCGTCCAGCTCGGGTTTCGTGTGCCGGAACAGCTCCCGGGCGTCGGCCGAGTCGACGGTGAAGAGTCGACGGTGAAGAACAGTTTCGACCGCGCGTTGGCCGACACCGCCGCGGCGACGTCCCTGGGCAACCCGGGGCGCGGCGCGGTGGTCGAGTCCGGCGCCGCTACGCCGGCGTCCGCCCGGTCCGGCTGCCCGCCAGCCTGGTGAGCCTGGTGCCGGCCGGCAGCCCGCTCGATCCGGCCGCCGCCCGCACGGTCGCCGCCCCCGCCTGACGATCAGGTCGACGGGCCGGCGCCGGTGTCGGGCGAGGTGCCGCCCCGGCGGTGGCCCGCCCACAGCGCCAGCTCGGCGTAGGGCAGCAGGAAGGTGAACCCCAGCCCGACGGGGCTGTCGAACGGCCAGTGCTGCCGCCGGTCCGCCGGCCCCAACAACACGCACGCGACCACCACGGCCCAGACCACCGGCATCGCGAACAGCCCTGGTGCGGGCAGCCGCAGGATCCTCGCGGCCAGTGGGCCGACGACGGCCATCAGGACCGGCACGGACAGGATGGCGAGGATCACGGGCCCGAGGTCGGGCAGGCACGGCGCATCCTCGGTGCAGGATGCCGGCTCCCGCTCGGCGAGCTTGGCGAGAGCCAGGGCTGCCGCCACCGCGACACCGAGCGTCAACAGTCCGACCAGCAGCCCGGCCGCAACCAGGCGGAGGGCCTTTCGCGGGCGGACAAGGCGAGCCGGAGCGGCCGGGGCAACCGGGCCGTCAGACATCCCGGCAGCATAGGGGCAAATGGATCAGCCGGCGGGGCGGCGCAGGACGCTGACCGCGAAGTCGGCGTCCTCCTGCCACCGGCGCAGGTCCCATGTGGCGGGCCGGCGGATGGCGGCGGAACGGCGGGACCAGATGAGCCGGCCGTCCCGCCCGCACCTACCGATGCGTCCGCTGTGGCGGTGCCGGCGATGCGGCGCGGAGTGGCTCTGCCAGCCGGCCCGGCTCGCCCTGCTGGTCGAGTACCGGGCCGACCGGACGGCGCTGCTGGTCTACCTGAGCACGTTGATGGCCGAGGCGGGCGCGCAGCTGGCGCAGCTCAACGGGCATGCCGCGTCGGAGGACCTGACCGGGCGCTTCCTCTCCTGGGCCCGGGCTCGGTGACCGGCTCGAGGACGCGGCCCGCCCGGTGGGCGGCGCGAGCCGCGTGGCCGGTGAGCGCTCAGCTGCGGCGGGCCAGGGTGGCGCCGAGGGCGGCCCCCACCACGCAGGCCACGCCGAGCAGTTGCGGCCAGGCCAGCAGCTCGCCGAGCAGCAGCGCGCCCACCAGCGCCGCCACCGCCGGCTCCAGGCTGAGCAGCACCGCGAAGACCCGTGCCGGCATCCGGCGCAGCGCGGCCAGCTCCGCCGAGTACGGCAGCACCGACGACAGCAGCGCCACCCCCAGCCCGAGCGCCACGATGCGGGGGTCGAGCAGTTCCGCGCCGCCGGACGCCACCCCGAACGGGAGTACGCAGAGCGCAGCGACCGCCATGCCCAACGCCAGCCCCCGGCTGCCCGGCACGTGCCCGCTCATCGCCTTGCCGAGCAGCACGTACCCGGCCCAGCCGACCGCGATCAGCGCGCAGAGCAGCAGGCCGAGCGGGTCGACCCCGATCCCGCCGAGCCCGGCCAGGAACAGGACGCCCGCCCCGGCCAGCAGCGCCCAGAGCACGTCGACCACCCGGCGACTGCCCAGCAGCGACACCAGCAGCGGGCCGGCGAAGCCGACCGTGACCGCCACCCCGAGCGGCACCCGCTGCAGGGCGGCGTAGAAGGCGAGGTTCATGGCGGCCATCGCCACCCCGAACGCCCCGACCAGGCCGGCCGCCCGCCAGCCGGGCCACCGCGCCGGGCGAGTGACGACCAGCAGGACCAAGGCGCCGAGGCCGAGCCGCAGCGTGGTAGTGCCCCCGGTGCTGGTGGCGGCGAAGAGTTGCTTGGCCACCGCCGCGCCGACCTGGGTGGAGACCATCCCGAGCAGCATCAGCAGCGGCGGGGGTACGGCCTCGGGGCGGCTCAGCGCCGCGACCAGCCGGGCCGCTGGCAAAGACGACGGGGTGCGGGAGGCGTGCGCGTACACCTGGACCACGATGGCGGCCGGCGGCGCGGAAGGCGACGGAATTACCGCCGCGAGGCCGCTCCGCGAGTTGACACCCGATGGGGTGATTCGGGGTTGCCGCCCGGTTTGGGAGCTTGGCTGCCGGGAAGTTGGACCGGGTGCGCGGACTATTGATGAAACTCGAACAGAACTCCCGCCTCGACGGGATCGGTGGCCGGCTTCAGCGGGCTGTCCAGGGCACGCTGCGCGGCCAGCGGATCCGGGACTTCCTGCACGGTGTCTGGCTGGGGCACCCGCTGCACCCGGCGATGGTGCAGGTGCCCGTCGGCGCCTGGATGAGCGCCGCGGTGCTGGACCTGATGCCCGGGCAGCGCCGGGCTGCGACCACTCTGATCGGGGTCGGCACGGTGAGTGCCATACCGGCGGCCGTCGCCGGGCTCAACGACTGGGCGGCCCTCTCCCGCGACCAGCGCCGGGTCGGTCTGGTGCACGCCGCCGCCAACAGCGTCGCGCTGGCCTGCTACGTCGGCTCGCTGGTCGCCCGGCGGAACGGCCGGCACGGAATGGGCCGGGCGCTGGCGTACGCGGGGCTGTCGGCGGCGAGCGGTGGGGCGTACCTGGGTGGGCACCTCGCCTACAAGCAGGGGGCGCAGGTCAGCCAGAGCATCTCGGAGATGCACCTGATGAGCGAGGGCTGGCATCCGCTGGGTGACCTGTCCAGCGTGCCGCAGCGGCAGCTCGTCACCCGGGAGATCGACGAGGTGTCGGTGATCCTCTACCGGCATGGCGACGACGTCACCGTGATGCTGGAGCGCTGTCCGCACCAGAGCGGCCCGCTCGGCGAGGGCAAGGTGGAGCAGGTGGACGGCCACGACTGCGTGGTGTGCCCGTGGCACGGCAGCACGTTCCGGCTCAACGGTGGCGAGGTGGTGCACGGGCCGGCCGCCAACGACCAGGTCATCCTGCCGACCCGGGTGGTCAACGGCCGGCTCGAGGCCCGCCTGCCCTGACCCGGGCCGCGGGTCAGTCCCTCCGATGCCGGCCGATGGCCAGCGCCCGGCCGGCGGCCCGGGCGGCCTCCGGCCGTCTCCGCAGGCCGAGCACCGCCCCGATCTGCGCGCCGACGATGCTCGCCACCGCCAGCACCGCCGAGATCGCCAGCGGCCGGTTGATGCCCTCCTCGGCGGTGGCCGGGGCGGCCCCCGCCGCCATCGCCGGCGGCTGGCCCGTCGGTTCCGCCACCGTGGGCCCCGCCCCGGGCCGCCCTGGCGACGGCTTCGCCTTCGGCGCCTGCCCGGTCGCCCCGGCACCGCCCGCGTTCGACGTCACGCCCGCTCCGTTCAGGGGCGTCGTCGGCGATCCGGGCGCCGCCGGTCCGTCCGGAGCGGCGGCCGGCGTACCCGGGCCGGGGGTCGGCCGGGCCGGGGTGACCACCTCTCCGGTGGCGTGCCGGCGGGCTCCCTCGTCCACCGCCCCGCCGGGCAGTTTCAGCAGTTGGCCGGGGCGGATCCGGTCCGGGTCGGCGAGCCGGTTCAGCCGGGCCACCTCCCGGTAGCGCTCGAAGTCGTCCAGGTACCGCTCGGCCACCGTGCCCAGGTAGTCGCCCTTCGCCACCTGGTAGACGGTGGGCGCGCCGGCGTCGGACGCCGGCGGGGCGGCGAGCGTGGGACCGGCCACCTGTTCCGGCGAAGCGGCGCGCCTCAGCGTGGCCTGTTCCGGTGGCGCGGCGGCGGCCGGCGGCGCGGCGGCGGCCGGCGGCGCGGCGGCGAGCGGCGGCGCGGCCACGACCGGGGGTGCG
>NZ_LWLS01000061.1 GCF_001905095.1 Micromonospora sp. CB01531 | reverse complement strand
CAGGCTCAAGTGACACCTATCGCCGGTCGCTCTAAGCCACCAGGTGTTGCGAGGACCCCCAGAAACCGCCCCCGCCGGGGGCCTCGTCGCGTCCGCGGCCAGGTCTCCCGTCGGGCGTGGCGCTGGTGCCGGCGACCGGTTGACGGTCTGCTCCTCCTGAGTGTCGGGTGCGGCGGGCCGGGGCATGATGGACGGCATGACGACCGCGCCCGGGCAGGTGCCCGTCGCCCAGCAGGGGCCGCGCCATCCGCTCGATCCTGAGCCGGTCCGCTCGACGAAGGCCCGCGCCGTCTTCGCCCTGGGGCTGATCGGTGGGCTGACCGGGCTGTTCATCGGCGGGGTGGTG
This sequence comes from Micromonospora sp. CB01531, assembly GCF_001905095.1. Lineage (GTDB taxonomy): Bacteria > Actinomycetota > Actinomycetes > Mycobacteriales > Micromonosporaceae > Micromonospora. The sequence goes on along the minus strand of NZ_LWLS01000061.1, from coordinate 399,756 downwards.
CCGTCGACCATCGCCCTGTGGCTCGCCCGCCAGGCCCGGCGGGAGGCGTACGCCTCGGGCGGGTTCCTCACCGGTGCGGACTGGCTACGGCGCGGGGAGCGGCTGGCCTGGATGGGCCTGGTGCTGTGCGCGGTCGCGGTGGTGGTGGCCGTGGTGATCGGAGTGGTCCGGCTCGCGGACAGCCCCTTCGGGCACGACTATCCCCCGAACGTCGACTGACCGGGCGGGGGAGCGGCGCCGCGCCCGGGCCCGGCGGCGGGACCCGCGACGGTAGCCTGGCCGGTGTCCGCCGCGCGGCGGGTGAGCCCATGTCGACAGGAGGACCACGTGACGGAGCCGGCCCCACCGCCGGGAGACGACCCGACCCGGTCCGTCGCCGGGCCAGAGGCCGCCGCGCCGACGCCGGGCCCGGACCCCACCAGCCCGTGGGCCGCGCCGAGGGTCGGACCGGACGAGGGGCCGAGCGCGTCGCCGGAGGTCACCAGCCCGGGGTACGCCCCGCCGCCGGCCGCCCCGCAGTCCTCCCCGCCGGGGCCGTGGCCGCCCGGCGGCCCGTACCCGCCGGTCGGGGCGTCGGTCCCGGGTGCCTCGCCCGGCCAGCGGCCGGCTCCGCCCTATGCCGGGCCCCCCGTTCCGGCCGGCCCCGGACCGCACCACGGGCCGCCGCCCGCCTCCGCCGGCTGGGCGGGGCCCGGGGCGTACCCGGGAACCCCGCCGGTGCCCGGCCGCGGGTGGGCGGGCCCGGGCGGCGTGCCGCCCGGCGGAGCCTGGGCTCCGACGCCGCCGGCGGCCGGTCCGCGGCCGGGGGTGCTGCCGCCGCCCCCGCAGGAGGCCCCGCGCCCGCCGAAGCGGGTCGACCCGGTCCCCGGCACCCCGTTCGGCGTGGTCCACCTGGACGTCGCCCCGGTGACCTCGGGGCTCGCCATCGGCTCGTTGGTCGCCGGGATCGCCTCGATCCTGGTCTCGCTGCTGGTCTTCTGCTTCGGCATCGCCGGGCCTAACCTCGGCGGCGCCTGGGCGGCCGGGGCGTTCACGGTGCTCGGTGCGCTCGCCGGCGGCGCCGCCATCGTGACCGGGTTGCTGGGCCGCCGGCAGATCCGGCGCCCGGCACCGCCGCCGGGGGTCCGGTTCACCGGGCGGGGACTGGCCGTGGCCGGTCTCAGCTGCGGGGGGGTCGGGCTGCTGCTCAGCCTGCTCGGGCTCGGGGTGGCGCTGGTGGTGCAGCTCACGTGAGCGGAGTCCGGCGGCCGGTCTGCCGGGCGACCAGGGAAGACCGCCGCGGCGGGGGAGTCCGCCGTTCGGGCGGAACCGGGGCCCCCGGGGCGATGCGTGGCGAAGCCGGTACACTTGTCACCGTAGGAGCCCGTCGTGGGCGGGCAGGGAAGAGGCGATCGGCCGGCGGACCGCGAGGCGGTTCAACCGGGCCGCTCCGTTTTGACCTGCGCGGCTGTGGTAGGTACCCTTTCCCCTTGTGCCCGGGCATGCCCGGGCAATGCGTGCGTGCGCAGGCGCCGGGACTCCGGTGATCGTGCGGCGGCACGACCAAGTCCAAGATCCGGTGTTTGGAATTTCCTGCGCCGGTGACAGAAACCCGGTACGACGCGCGAGCGGCGCACCGGGACCGTGACCCGGGCGACACGCCCGACCGCGGGTGCTGGGACCGCCGTCAGGTGGCCCTGGTTGGAATGTAGGAGAGCCGTCCATCAGGTCGGCTAACGAGCAGACAGCGCGGTCGCCTCGCAGCGGCCGAAGGGAGCGGAGAAACCCGGTGCCCACCATCCAGCAGTTGGTCCGAAAGGGCCGCCAGGCCAAGACGACCAAGACCAAGACCCCGGCGCTCAAGGGGTCCCCCCAGCGGCGCGGCGTGTGCACCCGCGTGTACACCACCACCCCGAAGAAGCCGAACTCGGCGCTGCGCAAGGTCGCTCGTGTCAAGCTCAGCAGCCAGATCGAGGTGACCGCCTACATTCCGGGTGTCGGCCACAACCTGCAGGAGCACTCGATCGTGCTCGTCCGCGGTGGCCGGGTGAAGGACCTCCCCGGCGTGCGGTACAAGATCGTCCGCGGTTCGCTGGACACCCAGGGTGTCCGCAACCGCAAGCAGGCGCGCAGCCGCTACGGCGCGAAGAAGGAGAAGAGCTGACATGCCGCGTAAGGGACCCGCTCCGCGGAAGCCGCTGGTCGCTGACCCGGTGTACAACTCGCCGCTGGTCACCCAGCTGGTGAACAAGATCCTGCTGCGCGGCAAGCGCCAGCTCGCCGAGAGCATCGTGTACGCCGCCCTCGAGGGCTGCCGCGAGAAGTCCGGCACCGATCCGGTCGTCACCCTGAAGCGGGCGATGGACAACGTCAAGCCGACCCTCGAGGTGCGCAGCCGCCGCGTCGGTGGCGCCACCTACCAGGTCCCGGTCGAGGTCCGGCCCGCCCGGGCGACCACCCTGGGCCTGCGCTGGCTGGTCACCTACTCCCGCGCCCGGCGCGAGAAGACCATGGTCGAGCGGCTGATGAACGAGCTGCTGGACGCGAGCAACGGCCTTGGTGCCGCCGTCAAGCGGCGCGAGGACACGCACAAGATGGCCGAGTCCAACAAGGCCTTCGCGCACTACCGCTGGTAACACCCTGGTTCCGGCGCCCACGAGGCGCCGGAACCGCCACCAGTTGTGTCGAGACGACGATAAGTAGGGATTGAAGTGGCCGCCGCAGACGCGCTCGCCAACGTACGCAACATCGGCATCATGGCGCACATCGATGCCGGTAAGACCACGACCACCGAGCGGATCCTGTTCTACACCGGTATCACGTACAAGATCGGTGAGGTCCACGAGGGCGCTGCCGTAATGGACTGGATGGAGCAGGAGCAGGAGCGTGGTATCACCATCACCTCCGCTGCCACCAAGTGTGAGTGGAAGGGCCACACGATCCAGATCATCGACACGCCCGGCCACGTCGACTTCACCGTCGAGGTCGAGCGGTCGCTGCGGGTCCTGGACGGTGCGGTGGCTGTTTACGACGGTGTCGCCGGCGTGGAGCCGCAGACGGAGAACGTCTGGCGCCAGGCCGACAAGTACAACGTCCCCCGGATGTGCTTCGTCAACAAGCTGGACCGGACCGGCGCCGACTTCTTCCGCTGCGTGCAGATGATGATCGACCGGCTCAACGCCACCCCGCTGGTGCTCCAGATCCCGATCGGCGCCGAGGCCGACTTCATCGGTGTGGTCGACCTGATCGAGATGCGGGCCCTCACCTGGCGCGGCGAGACCCAGAAGGGTGAGGACTACGCGATCGAGGAGATCCCGGCCGACCTCGCCGACTCCGCCGCGGAGTGGCGCGAGAAGCTGATGGAGACCCTCGCCGACGTCGACGACGCGGTGATGGAGAAGTACCTGGAGGGCGAGGAGATCTCCGTCGAGGAGATCAAGGCCGCCATCCGCCGGGCCACCATCGCCGGCAAGGCCAACCCCGTCTTCACCGGCACCGCCTTCAAGAACAAGGGCATCCAGCCCATGCTCGACGCGGTGGTCGCCTACCTGCCGTCGCCGCTGGACATCCCGGCCATCGAGGGCACCGCGACCGACGGCGAGACCCCGATGCAGCGGAAGCCGTCCACCTCGGAGCCGTTCTCGGGTCTGGCCTTCAAGATCCAGACCGACAAGCACCTCGGCAAGCTCACCTACGTCCGGGTCTACTCCGGCGTGGTCGAGTCCGGGACCCAGGTGGTCAACTCCACCAAGGACCGCAAGGAGCGGATCGGCAAGATCTACCAGATGCACGCCAACAAGCGGGAGGAGCGCAGCTCCGCCAAGGCTGGCGACATCATTGCGGTCCAGGGTCTCAAGCAGACCACCACCGGTGACACCCTGTGCGACCCGGCGAACCCGGTCATCCTGGAGTCGATGACCTTCCCGGAGCCGGTCATCGAGGTCGCCATCGAGCCGAAGACCAAGGCCGACCAGGAGAAGCTCAGCACCGCCATCCAGCGGCTGGCCGAGGAGGACCCGACCTTCCGCGTCAAGCTGGACGAGGAGACCGGCCAGACGGTCATCTCCGGCATGGGCGAGCTGCACCTGGACATCCTGGTCGACCGGATGCGCCGCGAGTTCAACGTCGAGGCGAACATCGGTAAGCCGCAGGTGGCGTACCGCGAGACCATCCGCCGCACGGTGGAGAAGGTCGAGTACACCCACAAGAAGCAGACCGGTGGTTCCGGCCAGTACGCCCGCGTGATCGTGAGCATCGAGCCGCTGCCGCTGGACAACGACTCGCCGACCTACGAGTTCGCCAACGCCGTCACCGGTGGCCGCATCCCCCGGGAGTTCATCCCCTCGGTGGACGCGGGTGCCCAGGACGCGATGCAGTACGGCATTCTCGCCGGCTTCCCGCTGGTGGGTGTCAAGCTGACGCTGCTGGACGGCCAGTACCACGAGGTCGACTCGTCGGAAATGGCATTCAAGATCGCCGGTTCGATGGTGATGAAGGAGGCGGCCCGCAAGGCCGACCCCGCGCTGCTCGAGCCGATGATGGCTGTTGAGGTCACCACTCCGGAGGAGAACATGGGTGACGTCATCGGCGACCTCAACTCCCGGCGCGGCATCATCCAGGCGATGGAGGAGCGTCACGGCGCTCGCATCGTCCGGGCTCTGGTGCCGTTGTCGGAGATGTTCGGCTACGTCGGCGACCTGCGGTCGAAGACCCAGGGCCGGGCTAGCTACAGCATGCAGTTCGACTCCTACGCCGAGGTTCCGCAGAGCGTGGCGAAGGAGATCATCGCCAAGGCGACTGGTGAGTGACGCTCACCTGAGCTGATCCGATGAGCCGGGGCTGGTCGCGGGAGGGATCTCCCGCCCGCGGCCACCTCGGGCGAGTTGTGTGAATCCGGGCCTGTAGGCTTCATCGCCGCAGAACCCACAAAGGCTCTCCGGCCGTCAGGTCGGAAAGGCTGTCGACAGAGTCCTAAGCGCCGACCCGGCGCGCCGGGGCGAACGAACCAAGAAAGTCCACAGGAGGACACCAGTGGCGAAGGCGAAGTTCGAGCGGACTAAGCCGCACGTCAACATCGGCACCATTGGTCACATCGACCACGGTAAGACGACGCTGACGGCGGCCATCACCAAGGTCCTGCACGACCAGTACCCGGACCTGAACCCGTACACGCCGTTCGACGAGATCGACAAGGCGCCGGAGGAGAAGGCCCGCGGCATCACGATCTCGATCGCGCACGTCGAGTACCAGACCGAGGCGCGTCACTACGCGCACGTCGACTGCCCCGGTCACGCCGACTACATCAAGAACATGATCACCGGTGCCGCCCAGATGGACGGCGCGATCCTGGTGGTGGCGGCGACCGACGGCCCGATGCCGCAGACCCGCGAGCACGTGCTGCTGGCCCGTCAGGTCGGCGTGCCGTACATCGTCGTGGCGCTCAACAAGAGCGACATGGTCGACGACGAGGAGCTCCTGGAGCTCGTTGAGCTCGAGGTCCGCGAGCTGCTCTCCTCGCAGGAGTACCCGGGTGACGACCTGCCGGTCGTCCGGGTCTCGGCGCTGAAGGCCCTCGAGGGCGACCCGGAGTGGACCGGGAAGCTCCTGGACCTGATGAACGCCGTCGACACCGCGATCCCGCAGCCGGAGCGCGAGACCGAGAAGCCGTTCCTCATGCCGATTGAGGACGTCTTCACCATCACCGGCCGCGGCACCGTGGTCACCGGTCGCGCCGAGCGCGGCATCCTCAAGCCGAACGAGGAGGTGGAGATCGTCGGCATCCGCGAGAAGTCGATGAAGACCACCTGCACCGGCATCGAGATGTTCCGCAAGCTGCTCGACGAGGCCCGCGCGGGCGAGAACGTCGGTCTGCTGCTCCGCGGCATCAAGCGCGAGGACGTCGAGCGCGGCATGGTCGTCATCAAGCCGGGCACCACGACCCCGCACACGGAGTTCGAGGCGACGGTCTACATCCTCTCCAAGGAGGAGGGTGGCCGCCACACCCCGTTCTTCCAGAACTACCGTCCGCAGTTCTACTTCCGGACCACGGACGTCACCGGTGTCGTCACCCTGCCTGAGGGCACCGAGATGGTCATGCCGGGCGACAACACCACGATGACCGTGAAGCTGATCCAGCCCATCGCGATGGAGGAGAACCTCAAGTTCGCGATCCGGGAGGGTGGCCGTACGGTCGGCGCGGGTCGCGTCACCAAGATCATCAAGTGAGCTGGGTAACCCCGATTAGCGTCGCCGCCGGTCGTGCGGCATACTAATCAGGTTGCGTAACGACGGTCAGTCGCCTGCGTCCGGTGTCTGCTGGACCTCCGGGTGACCGACAGTCTCGCGTAGGGTGGTTGATCGCCCCTGGCGGTCAACCACCCTCGCGCGGCGTCCAGGTCGCGGCAACGCGATCGGCGCCATGACCCACCGCGTGGTCGGAGAACCGCTCCGGAGTCCCGGGGCGGAGCCCGGCCCACGGGCGCGACACGCCCGACCGCGGGGGTCGGCGGAAGTGGGCCTGTGCCAGCCGGTGCAGGCGCCCGCAACACAGCGGCATCGAGAGAAGGAACAGAAGCCACCATGGCGGGACAGAAGATCCGCATCCGGCTCAAGGCCTATGACCACGAGGTCGTCGACTCCTCGGCTCGGAAGATCGTCGAGACGGTGACGCGTACCGGGGCGCAGGTCGCTGGCCCGGTGCCGCTGCCCACGGAGATCAACCGTTTCTGCGTTATCCGCTCGCCGCACAAGTACAAGGACTCGCGCGAGCACTTCGAGATGCGCACGCACAAGCGGCTGATCGACATCATCGACCCGACCCCGAAGACGGTCGACTCGCTCATGCGCCTCGACCTGCCGGCTGGCGTCGACATCGAGATCAAGCTGTAGGGACCGGACAAATGGACAGGCAAGTCAAGGGGATCCTGGGCGCCAAGCTCGGCATGACCCAGGTCTGGGACAACAACCGTGTTGTCCCGGTGACCGTGGTTCAGGCCGGCCCGTGCGTCGTGAGCCAGGTTCGTAGCGCCGACAAGGACGGTTACTCCGCGGTCCAGCTGGCGTACGGGGCCATCGACCCGCGCAAGGTCAAGAAGCCGGTCGCCGGGCACTACGCCAAGGCGGACGTCGCGCCGCGCCGGCACATTGTCGAGCTGCGCACCGTCGACGCCGCGGACTACTCGCTGGGCCAGGAGGTCACGGTCGAGGAGTTCCCGGCCGGCGTCACCATCGACGTCACCGGCAAGACCAAGGGCAAGGGCTACGCCGGCCCGATGAAGCGGCACGGCTTCCACGGTCTGCGCGCCAGCCACGGTGTCGAGCGCAAGCACCGCTCGCCGGGCTCCATCGGCGCGTGCGCGACCCCGGGTCGCGTCTTCAAGGGCACCCGGATGGCGGGTCGGATGGGTGGCGTGCGCTACACCGTCCAGAACCTGACCGTCCAGGCGGTCGACACCGAGAACAACCTCCTGCTCGTCCGTGGCGCCATCCCCGGCCCCAAGGGCGCGCTGGTCCTGGTCCGCACCGCGGCCAAGAGCAAGGCGAAGAAGGGCGGTGCGGCCAAGTGACCACCGTTGACGTCCTCAGCGTCGAAGGCACCAAGAGCGGCTCCGTCGAGCTGCCGGCCGACATCTTCGACGCCCAGGCCAACATCGCGCTGATGCACCAGGTCGTGGTGGCTCAGCTCGCGGCGGCCCGGCAGGGCACGCACAAGGCCAAGACCCGCGGCGAGGTCTCCGGTGGAGGCAAGAAGCCGTACAAGCAGAAGGGCACCGGTCGTGCCCGCCAGGGCTCGACCCGCGCGCCGCAGTTCGCCGGCGGTGGCGTGGTCCACGGCCCGGTGCCGCGCGACTACAGCCAGCGCACCCCGAAGAAGATGAAGGCCGCCGCCCTGCGTGGCGCCCTCTCCGACCGGGCCCGCGCCGGCCAGGTGCACGTCGTCGAGGCGTTCGTCTCGGGCGAGAAGCCGTCGACCAAGGCCGCGCTGGCCACGCTCGCGAAGCTGACCGATGCCCGTCGCGTCCTGGTCGTGCTGAGCAGCACCGACGAGCTGAACTGGGTGTCGCTGCGCAACGAGCCGCGGGTGCACCTGATCGAGGCCGGCCAGCTCAACACGTACGACGTGCTGGTCGCCGACGACGTGGTCTTCACCACGGAGGCCCTGGACGAGTTCCTGGGCGTTCCCGCCGAGACCACCGAGGAGGGTGGCAAGTGAGCACGATCGCCGATCCGCGCGACATCATCGTCGCGCCGGTCGTCTCGGAGAAGAGCTACAGCGAGCTGAACCGCAACTGGTACACCTTCCTGGTGCACCCGGACGCGAACAAGACCGAGATCAAGATCGCTATCCAGCAGATCTTCAACGTCCGCGTCCTGACGGTCAACACGCTCAACCGTGAGGGCAAGCGCAAGCGCACCAAGACCGGCTTCGGTCAGCGCAAGGCCACCAAGCGGGCGATCGTGAAGCTGGCTGACGGTGACCGTATCGAGGCCTTCGGCGGCCCGGTCAGCTGAGGGGTGTAGACAATGGCTATCCGTAAGTACAAGCCGACGACGCCGGGCCGGCGTGGCTCGAGTGTCGCCGACTTCGCCGAGATCACCCGGTCGACGCCCGAGAAGTCGCTGCTGGCTCCGTTGCCGAAGAAGGGCGGTCGCAACGCCCACGGCCGGATCACCACGCGGCACCACGGTGGCGGCCACAAGCGCCAGTACCGTCTGATCGACTTCAAGCGGGTCGACAAGGACGGCGTGCCGGCGAAGGTCGCGCACATCGAGTACGACCCGAACCGCACCGCGCGGATCGCGCTGCTGCACTACGCCGACGGCGAGAAGCGCTACATCATCGCGCCGAAGGACCTGAAGCAGGGCGACACGGTGGAGTCGGGCCCGAGCGCCGACATCAAGCCGGGCAACAACCTGCCGCTGCGCAACATCCCGGTCGGTACCACGATCCACAACGTGGAGCTGCGTCCGGGCGGTGGCGCCAAGCTGGCCCGCTCGGCCGGCGTCGGCATCCAGCTGCTCGGCCGTGAGGGCGCGTACGCGACCCTCCGCATGCCGTCCGGTGAGATCCGGCGGGTCGACGTGCGCTGCCGCGCCAGCGTCGGCGAGATCGGCAACGCCGACCAGTCGAACATCAACTGGGGTAAGGCCGGCCGGATGCGGTGGAAGGGTAAGCGCCCGACCGTCCGTGGTGTCGCGATGAACCCGGTCGACCACCCGCACGGTGGTGGTGAGGGTAAGACCTCCGGCGGTCGCCACCCGGTCAACCCGCAGGGTAAGCCCGAGGGCCGCACCCGTCGTAAGGGCCAGCCGAGCGACCGGCTGATCGTCCGCCGCCGCTACGCCACCCGCAAGCGCGGCTAACAGGAGAGCTGACAGATGCCTCGCAGCCTGAAGAAGGGCCCGTTCGTCGACGACCACCTGCTCAAGAAGGTGGAGACGCAGAACGACAAGGGCTCGAAGAACGTCATCAAGACCTGGTCGCGGCGCTCGACGATCATCCCCGAGATGCTCGGGCACACGATCGCCGTGCACGACGGACGCAAGCACGTCCCGGTGTTCGTGACCGAGGCCATGGTCGGGCACAAGCTCGGCGAGTTCGCGCTGACCCGCACGTTCAAGGGTCACGAGAAGGACGACCGGAAGAGCCGCCGGCGCTGACGCCGCGGGCATACGGATAGAGGAACAAGGGGTTACAGCGATGCCAGGAAAGGGCGACGCTCCGGTGCTTCCGGGCGCGCGGGCGGTTGCGCGGCACGTGCGCATCTCGCCGATGAAGGCGCGCCGGGTGGTCAACCTCGTCCGCGGCCTGCCCGCGAAGGAGGCGCTCACGGTGCTGCAGTTCGCGCCGCAGGCTGCGAGCGAGCAGGTGTACAAGGTGCTCGCGAGCGCGATCGCCAACGCGGAGAACAACGAGCGGCTGGACCCCGACGCGCTGCTCGTCAGCGAGGCGTTCGTCGACGAGGGCCCGACCATGAAGCGGTTCCGGCCGCGGGCGCAGGGTCGGGCGTACCGGATCCGCAAGCGCACCTGCCACATCACCGTGGCGGTTGAGGCGGTGGCGCCGGCCGCGCCGAAGAAGTCGGCGAAGAAGGCCGCTCCGGCCAAGCAGGCCGAGGCCGCCGAGGGGCAGAGCACGACGGAGGGTGCCGAGTAATGGGTCAGAAGGTTCACCCGACCGGATTCCGGCTCGGCATCTCGACCGACTGGAAGTCCCGCTGGTTCGCGGACAAGCTCTACAAGGACTACATCGGCGAGGACGTCAAGATCCGCCGGATGATGTCCAAGGGCCTGGAGCGCGCCGGCATCTCCAAGGTCGACATCGAGCGCACCCGGGACCGGGTCCGCGTCGACATCCACACCGCCCGGCCGGGCATCGTCATCGGCCGTAAGGGTGCGGAGGCCGACCGGATCCGGGGCGAGTTGGAGAAGCTCACCGGCAAGCAGGTTCAGCTGAACATCATCGAGGTGAAGAGCCCCGAGTCGGACGCGCAGCTGGTCGCCCAGGGCGTCGCCGAGCAGCTGTCCAGCCGGGTCAGCTTCCGTCGGGCCATGCGCAAGGCGATGCAGTCCGCGATGAAGAACCCGGTCTGCAAGGGCATCCGGGTGCAGGTCTCGGGCCGTCTCGGCGGCGCCGAGATGAGCCGGACCGAGTTCTACCGCGAGGGCCGGGTTCCGCTGCACACGCTGCGGGCCAACATCGAGTACGGCTTCTTCGAGGCCCGTACCACCTTCGGCCGGATCGGCGTGAAGGTCTGGATCTATAAGGGCGACGCCGTCCCGGGCCGGGAGGCTCCGGCCGAGGCCGGTCCGTCCCGCCCGCGCCGTGAGCGCGGCGAGCGTCCCGAGCGGCCGCGCCGTGGCCGGTCGGGTTCGTCCGGCACGACCGCCGGTGGCACCGAGGCCGGCCGGGCTGCCGCGACCACCATCGCGCAGCAGGCCGAGACGCCGAGCGGCGAGCCGGTGGACGCCGGCGCGGTCGCCGCAGCGGCAGAAACGCAGCAGGAGGGCTGACAGATGCTGATGCCGCGCAAGCCCCCGAAGGGCTTCCGCAAGCCGCACCACCCGGACCGCCACGGCGCGTCCAAGGGTGGTAACCGGGTGGTGTTCGGCGAGTTCGGGATCCAGGCTCTCGAGCCGGCGTACGTGACCAACCGCCAGATCGAGTCGGCGCGTATCGCGATGACCCGGCACATCAAGCGTGGTGGCAAGGTCTGGATCACGATCTTCCCGGACCAGGCCCTCACCAAGAAGCCGGCGGAAACCCGGATGGGTTCCGGTAAGGGTTCGCCCGAGTGGTGGGTCGCCAACGTCAAGCCGGGGCGGGTCCTCTTCGAGATGTCCTTCCCCAACGAGCAGATCGCGCGAGAGGCGATGCGTCGCGCGATCCACAAGCTCCCGATGAAGTGCCGCATTGTTACGCGCGAAGTGGGTGAATCCTGATGGCAGCGGGCGTCAAGGCCTCCGAGCTGCGTGAGCTCTCCGAGGAGGAGCTGGTCACGAAGCTGCGTGAGGCGAAGGCGGAGCTGTTCAACCTCCGCGTGCAGGCCGCAACCGGGCAGCTGGACAACAACCGGCGGCTGCAGGTCATCCGTCGGGAGATCGCCCGGATCTACACGATCATGCGTGAGCGTGAGCTGGGTCTCTCGGCCGCGCCGACTGAGGTGACTGCATCATGAGTGAGAACACCACCACCGCCGCCGCGCGGGCCCGCCGCAAGGTGCGCGAGGGCCTCGTGGTCAGCGACAAGATGGAAAAGACCGTCGTGGTCGAGGTCGAGGACCGGGTCAAGCACGCGCTGTACGGCAAGATCATGCGCCGGACCAGCAAGCTCAAGGTCCACGACGAGCAGAACTCCGCCGGGATCGGCGACCGGGTCCTGATCATGGAGACCCGGCCGCTGTCCGCCACCAAGCGGTGGCGGCTCGTGGAGATCCTCGAGAAGGCCAAGTAGCGAAGGCTCGAGCTCGGCCGTACGGTCGGGCGCAGGTTCCGCCAGGCTCCGGCCGCCAGTGCGGCGGCCGGAGAACCGGCAGACATAGGAGATAGACGTGATTCAGCAGGAGTCGCGACTGCGCGTCGCCGACAACACGGGTGCCCGGGAGATCCTGTGCATCCGGGTTCTCGGTGGCTCCGGTCGGCGCTACGCGAGCATCGGCGACGTCATCGTGGCCACGGTCAAGGACGCGATCCCCGGTGCCGGTGTGAAGAAGGGCGACGTCGTCAAGGCCGTCGTCGTTCGCACCGCCAAGGAGAAGCGGCGGCCGGACGGCTCGTATATCCGCTTCGACGAGAACGCCGCCGTCATCATCAAGGACGGTGGGGACCCGCGCGGTACCCGTATCTTCGGCCCGGTGGGCCGGGAGCTGCGGGACAAGCGGTTCATGAAGATCATCTCTCTCGCGCCGGAGGTGTTGTGACCGTGAAGGTCAAGAAGGGCGACACGGTCGTCGTCATCGCCGGCAAGGACAAGGGCGCCAAGGGCAAGGTCATCGCGGCCTACCCGCGGCAGGACAAGGTCCTGGTCGAGGGCGTGAACCGGGTCAAGAAGCACACCCGCATCAGCACCACCCAGCGTGGCGCCAAGACCGGTGGCATCGTCACCCAGGAGGCCCCGATCCACGTCTCGAACGTGCAGGTCCTGGACTCCGACGGCAAGCCGACCCGCGTCGGCTACCGGATCGACGAGAACGGCCAGAAGGTCCGCATCGCGCGTAGCACCGGTAAGGACCTGTGATGACCACGGCTACCGAAACCAAGACCATGCCGCGCCTCAAGGAGCGGTACCGCAACGAGATCGTGGCCGAGCTGCAGAAGCAGCACAACTACGGCAACCCCATGCAGGTGCCGCGGTTGGTCAAGATCGTCGTCAACATGGGTGTCGGCGAGGCCGCTCGGGACGCCAAGCTGATCGACGGCGCGGTTCGCGACCTGGCCACCATCACCGGCCAGAAGCCGCAGGTGCGGCGGGCGACCAAGTCCATCGCGCAGTTCAAGCTCCGTGAGGGCATGCCAATCGGCGCGAAGGTGACCCTGCGGGGCGACCGGATGTGGGAGTTCCTGGACCGGCTGCTGTCCATCGCGCTGCCGCGTATCCGCGACTTCCGTGGCCTCGACGGGCGCAAGCTCGACGGGCACGGCAACTACACGTTCGGTCTGACCGAGCAGTCGGTGTTCCACGAGATCGACCAGGACAAGATCGATCGCCAGCGGGGCATGGACATCACGGTGGTCACGACCGCCACGACCGACGACGAGGGCCGGGCGCTGCTCAAGCTCCTGGGCTTCCCGTTCAAGGAGAACTGAGATGGCGAAGAAGGCGCTGATCCTCAAGGCGGCCGCGAAGCCGAAGTTCTCGGTTCGCGCGTACACCCGCTGCCAGCGGTGCGGGCGTCCGAAGGCGGTCTACCGCAAGTTCGGTCTCTGCCGGGTGTGCATCCGGGAGATGGCCCACCGCGGTGAGCTGCCCGGCGTGTCCAAGGCTTCCTGGTAATAGCTATTGCTCTTCGCCGTAGGCCCCGGGCGTGCCCGGGGAACCGCGGCGAGAAAGGCTGACGAATTCCATGACGATGACCGACCCGATCGCAGACATGCTCACGCGTCTGCGTAACGCCAACCAGGCGTACCACGACCGGGTGACGATGCCCTACTCGAAGATCAAGGCGAACATCGCCGAGGTCCTCAAGGCCGAGGGTTACATCGCCACCTGGTCGGTCGAGGAGCCCGAGGAGGGCGCCGTCGGCAAGCGACTGGTCGTCGAGCTGAAGTACGGCCAGAACCGGGAGCGGAGCCTGGCCGGCATCAAGCGTGTGTCCAAGCCCGGTCTGCGGGTTTACGCCAAGTCGGACGGGCTCCCGCGGGTGCTCGGCGGGCTGGGCGTGGCGATCATTTCGACGTCCCAGGGGCTGCTCACCGACCGGCAGGCCCGCAAGCGGAGCGTTGGCGGGGAAGTCCTCGCCTTCGTCTGGTAACGGGAGACAGGTAGAAATGTCGCGTATTGGACGTAAGTCGATCCCGGTGCCAGCCGGCGTCGACATCACGATCGACGGCCAGACCGTCAAGGTCAAGGGCCCGAAGGGCGAGCTGACCCACGTCCTCGCCGAGCCGATCACGGCGGAGCGGGGCGAGGACGGTGCGCTGCACGTCAACCGGCCGAACGACGAGCGCAAGGCCAAGGAGCTGCACGGCCTGAGCCGTACGCTGGTTGCCAACATGATCGTCGGGGTGACCGAGGGCTACCGCAAGAGCCTCGAGATCGCCGGCACCGGTTACCGCGTCACCGCCAAGGGCAAGGATCTCGAGTTCGCGCTCGGGTTCTCGCACCCGGTGCTGGTGCCGGCGCCGGAGGGCATCACCTTCACGGTGGAGAAGCCGACGCTGTTCCACGTGGCCGGCATCGACAAGCAGCAGGTCGGTGAGATCGCCGCCAACATCCGGAAGATCCGCCCGCCGGAGCCCTACAAGGGCAAGGGCGTCAAGTACCAGGGCGAGGTCATCCGCCGCAAGGCTGGAAAGGCAGGTAAGAAGTGAGCGCCACGCTGCTCAAGCGCCGCCGCGGCGTCGCCGCCAAGCGTGCCGTCGGGCGTGCGCGTCGGCACTTCCGGGTCCGCAAGAACATCAGCGGCACCGCCGAGCGTCCCCGCCTGGTCGTCACCCGCTCCCTGCGGCACATCGTCGCCCAGATCGTGGACGACACCAAGGGTCACACCCTGGCGTCGGCCTCGACCCTGGACGCCTCGCTGCGCGGCGCCGAGGGCGACAAGAGCGCCCTGGCCGGCAAGGTCGGCGCCCTGCTCGCCGAGCGGGCCAAGGCCGCCGGCATCTCGAAGGTCGTCTTCGACCGCGGTGGCAACCGGTACGCGGGGCGGGTCGCCGCGCTTGCCGACGCCGCCCGCGAAGCCGGGCTCGAGTTCTAGAAACCCCGTCACGAGAGAGAAGGAAGGCTGCTGATGCCAGGTCAACAGCGCCGTGGCGGCGGGTCCGGTGGCAACGAGGGTGGTCGCCGCGACAACCGCCGTGAGGGCGGCCGCGGAAACGCGCCCGTCGAGAAGACCCCGCACCTTGAGCGGGTCGTCGCGATCAACCGCGTCGCCAAGGTCGTGAAGGGTGGTCGTCGCTTCAGCTTCACCGCCCTGGTGATCGTGGGTGACGGCGACGGCACCGTCGGCGTGGGCTACGGAAAGGCCAAGGAGGTGCCCGCGGCGATCGCCAAGGGTGTCGAGGAGGCCAAGAAGCACTTCTTCAAGGTGCCGCGGATCGGCGCCTCGATCCCGCACCCGGTGCAGGGCGAGGACGCGGCCGGCGTGGTGCTGCTCAAGCCGGCCTCGGCCGGTACGGGCGTCATCGCCGGCGGTCCGGTGCGCGCCGTGCTGGAGTGCGCGGGTATCCACGATGTGCTCTCCAAGAGCCTCGGCTCGTCCAACCCGATCAACATCGTGCACGCCACGGTGGCGGCCCTGAAGGCGCTCGAGTCGCCGGAGGCGGTCGCGGCCCGTCGTGGTCTGCCGGTCGAGGACGTCGCGCCGGCCGCGATGCTGGCGTCCCGCGCGGGGGTGGCTTCCTGATGGCGCGCCTGAAGGTCACCCAGGTCCGGTCCGAGATCGGGACCAAGAAGAACCAGCGTGACTCGCTGCGTTCGCTCGGTCTCAAGCGGATCAACGACGTGGTGGTCAAGGAGGACCGGCCGGAGATCCGCGGCATGATCTTCACGGTCAACCACCTCGTGAAGGTCGAGGAGGTCGAGTAATGACGATCAAGGTCCACCACCTGCGTCCGGCGCCGGGGGCCAAGACCGAGAAGACCCGCGTGGGTCGCGGTGAGGGCTCCAAGGGCAAGACCGCCGGTCGCGGTACCAAGGGTTCGAAGGCCCGGAAGAACATCTCGCCGGCGTTCGAGGGTGGGCAGATGCCCATCCACATGCGCCTGCCGAAGATGAAGGGCTTCAAGAACAAGTTCAAGGTCGTCTTCCAGGTGGTCAACCTGGACCGGCTCGCCGAGCTGTTCCCGAACGGCGGCCAGGTCGGCCCGGTCGAGATGGTCGAGGCCGGCGCGGTCCGCAAGGGCCAGCCGGTCAAGGTGCTCGGCACCGGCGACCTCGGCGGTGCGGCCCTCCAGGTGTCGGCGCACGCGTTCAGCGCGTCGGCCAAGGAGAAGATCACCGCTGCCGGTGGCTCGGTCACCGAGCTGTAAGGCACGACACATGGCGCCCGCTCAGGTCCGCGTGACTGGGCGGGCGCCATGGTCTACCTGGCGAATGTGCGCCGGGTAACATCGGATTCGTTTTATGTAGCCGGGCGCATCTGCCCCCACCGGGATCGGGCTGTTAGAGTCCCATCCCAGCTATGGATATCGGGCACTCGCCCGGCACCCACCCCGGATCCGCCAGGAATCAGACCGGCGGCCCGCGTCGCGCAGGAGGAAGAAGTTGCTGTCCGCCTTTCTCAGTGCGTTCCGTACGCCTGACCTGCGCAAGAAGCTGCTGTTCACAGTAGGCATCATCGCGGTCTACCGGCTCGGCGCCACTCTGCCCAGCCCCGGCGTCTCGTACGGCAACGTCCAGAAGTGCCTCGACGCCATCCAGGGCGGCGGCACCGGCGTGCTGAACCTGCTGGACCTCTTCAGCGGTGGCGCGCTGCTGCAGCTCTCGGTCTTCGCGCTGGGCATCATGCCCTACATCACCGCGTCGATCATCCTGCAGCTGCTGACCGTGGTCATCCCGCGGTTGGAGCAGCTCCGCAAGGAGGGCCAGGCCGGCCAGGCGAAGATCACCCAGTACACCCGCTACCTGACCCTGGGCCTGGGTATCCTCCAGTCCTCGGCGTTCGTGGCGCTGGCCCGCTCCGGGCAGCTCTTCCAGAACCGCTGCGACCAGTGGCCGATCGTCCCCCGGGACACCGGCATCCCGGACTGGCTGACCCTGGGCATCCTGGTGATGACCATGACCGCCGGCACCGGTGTGGTGATGTGGCTCGGCGAGCTGATCACCGACCGCGGCGTCGGCAACGGCATGTCCGTGCTGATCTTCACCTCGATCGCCGCCCGGCTCCCCAGCGAGGGCTGGAAGATCAAGACCACCAAGGGCTGGGGGATGTTCCTCCTCGTCATCGCCCTGGTGCTGGTGGTCATCTGCGCGGTCACCTTCATCGAGCAGGCCCAGCGCCGGATCCCGGTGCAGTACGCCAAGCGCATGATCGGCCGGCGGATGTACGGCGGTACCTCCACCTACATCCCGCTGAAGGTGAACCAGGCCGGCGTCATCCCGGTCATCTTCGCCTCGTCGCTGCTCTACCTGCCGACGCTCGCGCTCCAGTTCTTCGACCAGACCAACCCGGGCAAGACCCAGGCCTGGATCCAGAACCACATCGTGAAGGCGAGCGCGCCGGAGCACATCGCGATCTACTTCTTGCTGATCATCTTCTTCACGTACTTCTACGTGTCGATCACGTTCAACCCGACCGAGGTCGCGGACAACATGAAGAAGTACGGCGGCTTCGTGCCGGGCATCCGCCCCGGCAAGCCGACCGCCGAGTACCTCGACTTCATCCTCAGCCGGATCACCCTGCCGGGTGCGCTCTACCTGGGCATCATCGCGATCCTGCCGAACTTCTTCTTCATCTGGCTCGACAACCAGCAGTTCCAGAACTTCCCGTTCGGCGGCACCGCTGTGCTCATCATGGTCGGCGTCGGTCTGGAGACCGTGAAGCAGATCGAGAGCCAACTCATGCAGCGGAACTACGAAGGGTTCCTGCGGTAGATGCGACTCGTTCTGGTTGGCCCGCCGGGCGCGGGCAAGGGCACACAGGCGGAGTTCATCGCCGCTCACCTGTCGGTGCCGAAGATCTCGACCGGGGACATCTTCCGGGCGAACGTCTCCCAGGGCACCCCGCTCGGCGTCGAGGCCAAGCGATACATGGACGCCGGCAAGCTGGTCCCGGACGAGGTCACCATCAACATGGTGCGGGACCGGCTCGCCGAGCCGGACGCCAGTGAGGGCTTCCTGCTCGACGGCTTCCCCCGTACCACCCCGCAGGCCGCCGCGCTGGACAAGCTCCTCGCCGACCTCGGCACCGCGCTGGACCTGGTGCTGGAACTGGTCGTCGACGACGACGAGGTGATCCGGCGGCTGTCCGGCCGGCGTACCTGCCGGGGCTGCGGCAAGATCTGGCACGTCGAGTTCGACGCCACCACCCGCGAGGGGATCTGCGACCGCTGCGGCGCCGAGCTGTTCCAGCGGGACGACGACAAGCCAGAGACCATCGCCGCCCGGCTCCGGGAGTACGCCGAGAAGACCGCGCCGCTGGTCGACTACTACGGCGCCCAGGGCAAGCTCGTCGGTATCGACGCGACCGGGCCGGTGGAGGACGTCACCGTCCGCGCCATCGACGCCCTCCGTTCCTACGGCGGCTGACGTCCCGCCGGCCTCCGGCGGATAGAGTGCGAACAGCGGGGTACGTGCGGCGTGCCCCGCTGTTCCGCGCAACGAAAGGTAACGCCTCCATGCGTCGTCCCCAGCTGGACATCCAGCTGAAGACCCCCGACCAGATCGAGATGATGCGGGCCGCCGGTCTGGTGGTGGCCCGCGCGCTGCGTCGGATGCGGGAGGCGGTTGCCCCCGGTGTGAGCACGGCCGACCTGGACGCGATCGCCGAGGCCACCATCCGGGAGGCCGGTGCCGTTCCGTCGTTCAAGGGCTACCACGGCTACCCGGCGTCGATCTGCTCCTCGGTCAACGAGCAGGTGGTGCACGCCATCCCGTCGTCCAAGCAGGTGCTCCGCGAGGGTGACCTGATCTCGATCGACTGCGGCGCGGTGCTCAACGGGTGGCACGGCGACGCCGCGATCACCGTCGGCGTCGGCGAGGCCGACCCGGCCCTGCTGAAGATGGCCGCCGTGGCCGAGGACGCGATGTGGGCCGGGATCGCCGCCGCCGCCCGGGGCGCCGCCGGCGGGAAGGGCCGGCTCACCGACATCTCTCACGCGGTGGAGCACGCGGTCCGCAAGGCCGGCCGCTACGGCATCGTCGACGGGTACGGCGGGCACGGCATCGGCACCGAGATGCACCAGGACCCGCACGTGCTCAACCACGGGCGCCCCGGCAAGGGCCCCCGGCTGGTGCCCGGCATGGCGCTGGCGATCGAACCGATGATCACCATGGGCTCGCCGCGTACGGTCGAGCAGGCCGACGGCTGGACGGTGGTGACCCGGGACGGCTCCGTGGCGGCGCATGTCGAGCACTCCATGGCCCTGCTGAACGACGGTGTGTGGGTGCTGACCGCGGAGGACGGCGGCCGGGCCCGGCTCGGCGACCTGGTCACCGCCCGCCAGCCGGCGGGCTCCCCGGCCGTCTGACCGGCCCGCGCCCGGCCCGTCGTGCTCGGCGGCCGATCCCAGCCCGTCGTGCCCGGCGGCCGATCCCGGCCCAGGCGAAATCCGGTGGCGCGCCGGCCGACAGTCGCGACGCCGCCAGCGCCCGTTGACCGTGGTCGGCGAGCCTCAGCGCGGACCGAGGTATGCCATGCGGGTCGCTACGAACTTGATGTCGTAAACGATTCGGCGCCCGGTGAAACGGTGATGGCGACGTCGGAGAGGCGGCTGTGCGGGCGGTGCGCCCAGGGGCGGCGGTGACATCGGAGGGGCGGCTGCGCGGGTGGCGTGCCCAGGGGCGGCGGTGACATCGGAGGGGCGGCTGTGCGGGTGGCGTGCCCAGGGGCGGCGGTGATGGCGACGTCGGCGGGCGGCCAGGGGGCGGCGCCTCGGCCCGACCGGGCGGGAGGAGGCTGTGACCCGCGAGACTTCGAGTGCGCAGTCGAACCAGCGCGATCCGTTTGCGTCATCAGGTTCGTACGGCGACGACTGGGGACTCCTCCCCGATCGGACCGCCGCGTCGTGTTCGTGGCGGGCCAACTCGGTCGTTCGAAGCTGGCGGTACCGGCAGGTTGGCGCGTCGGTGGCATGCTTGCGGTCATGGAAGGGCGGGAGGAGATGCGGGCGGCCGACGCCGACCGGCAGGCGACGGCGGAGCGGCTCCGGGTGGCCCTGGAGGAGGGCCGGCTCAACCTGCACGAGTACGACGAGCGACTGGGCCGTGCCTATGGTGCGAAGACGTACGGCGAGCTCGACGAGGTGCTGGCGGACCTGCCGGGGCCCGCGCCGGCAGAGCGGTCGGCCGTGGCGCCGGTGCAGCGCGGCCCCGAGCCTGCCCAGGTGCCCGAGGAGGCGCCGGTGGCGGTGCCGGCCCCCAACTCGACCCGCTGGCTGATCCAGGCGTGGCTGCCCTGGCTGCGGGTGGCGGGAATCCTGACCGCGATCTGGCTGCTCTCCTGCCTCGGCGCGAGGGAGCTGGTCTTCTACTGGCCGGCCTATCCGCTCGTCCCGTGGGGTGCCGTGCTGCTGATGCGTACGGCGGGTGGCCTGGCCACCGGCGAGCCACGGCGCGAGGCGGAGCGCCGGGAGCGGCGCCGGGCCCGCCGGGAGGCTCGGCGGCGGGTGGGCGAGGGGGAGGACCGGTAGCGGCGGCCCTTGCGGCGGCCAGGTTGCCCAGGAACCCGTGGCACCGGAGGCCGCTCGGCATCCTGTGGCCGGTGCCACAGCAGCTTGCCGGGGGCTCGACGGAATTCCTCCGTCGGGTGGCCGGATGCGTGGCCGGTTTGGCGACGGCGCGCAGGCGGGCGTACACTTTCTGATCGGCGCACAGCGTCCACTCCGGCATGCCCACCCAGCGCTTCGGTGGGAGCTGGAGCCGCGGCTGGCGCGGGTTTCCTGATCTTGGTCAGTTCACCCGTGTAAGACGTTGTGGGCCGTCCGGAGCAACCGACGTCAGGACAGCGGAGGACATGCCGAAAAAAGACGGAGCCATCGAGATCGAGGGTCGGGTCATCGAGCCCCTGCCGAACGCCATGTTCCGCGTGGAGCTCGCGAACGGCCACAAGGTGCTGGCTCACATCAGCGGCAAGATGCGGCAGCACTACATCCGCATCCTGCCGGAGGACCGGGTCGTCGTCGAACTCTCGCCGTACGACCTGACCCGCGGGCGCATCGTCTACCGCTACAAGTAAGCCTGACGACGGCCGGGAAGTCCCCGTGTCCGTCTTCGACGTCCGGCGTCGCGCACCGTCGCGTCTCCGGGCCAGATGGGAAGTAAGGCAACCGTGAAGGTCAAGCCGAGCGTCAAGAGGATCTGCAACAAGTGCCGGGTGATCCGCCGGCACGGCCGGGTCATGGTCATCTGCCAGGACCCGCGCCACAAGCAGCGCCAGGGCTGAGCCGTTCCCGCCGACCGTGACGAGCGGCGGCGGAACAGGCCCGGGTGGCAGATCCCGACAAACACATCACCAGCTCGTCCCAGCCGCGAGCGGTACGCAGCGCGTACCCCCTCGTGGTCGACCCCCGGTCGGAGGCCGGGGCCCGCTCGGGCAGCGACCGATCCCGGTCGCCGGCGCGTGACGCCGGAAGGACAGGGACGGCCGGTAGCGGGGTGGGACGGGTCCACACCTCCGCCACAACATCACGAGGAGTACGCCCGCACATGGCACGTCTAGTCGGCGTGGACCTCCCCCGCGAGAAGCGGATGGAGATCGCGCTCACCTACATCTTCGGGGTCGGCCGTACCCGCGCCCTGGAGACGCTGGCCGCCACCGGCATCTCGCCGGACAAGCGCGCTCGGGACCTCACGGATGAGGAGCTGGTCCAGCTCCGTAATCACATCGAGGGCAACTACAAGGTTGAAGGTGACCTGCGCCGCGAGGTCGCCGCTGACATCCGCCGCAAGGTCGAGATCGGCTGCTACGAGGGCATCCGGCACCGCCGGGGCCTGCCCGTGCGTGGCCAGCGGACCAAGACCAACGCGCGGACCCGGAAGGGCCCGAAGCGGACCGTCGCCGGCAAGAAGAAGCCCGGCAAGAAGTAACTAGGAGCGCACAGACTTATGCCACCGAAGGCTCGTGCCGGAGCCGCAGTCAAGAAGGTCCGGCGCAAGGAACGCAAGAACGTCGCCCACGGGCAGGCGCACATCAAGAGCACCTTCAACAACACCATCGTGTCCATCACGGACCCGACCGGTGCGGTCATCTCCTGGGCTTCCGCGGGCCAGGTCGGCTTCAAGGGCTCGCGCAAGTCGACCCCGTTCGCCGCGCAGCTGGCCGCCGAGGCCGCCGCGCGTCGGGCCATGGAGCACGGCATGCGCAAGGTCGACGTGTTCGTCAAGGGCCCCGGCTCCGGCCGGGAGACCGCCATCCGCTCGCTGCAGGCCGTGGGCCTCGAGGTCGGTCAGATCTCCGACGTCACCCCGCAGCCGCACAACGGATGCCGTCCGCCGAAGCGTCGCCGGGTCTGAGAGGTTAGAGAGAGATGGCTCGTTACACCGGTGCTGACTGCCGCCGTTGCCGGCGGGAGAAGATGAAGCTGTTCCTCAAGGGCAGCAAGTGCGATGGCCCGAAGTGCCCGTTCGAGTCCCGGCCGTTCCCGCCCGGGCAGCACGGCCGCGGCCGCACCAAGGAGACGGAGTACCTGCTCCAGCTCCGTGAGAAGCAGAAGGCTCGCCGGGTCTACGGCGTGCTGGAGAAGCAGTTCCGCGGTTACTACGAGGAGGCCGTGGGCAAGCAGGCCAAGACCGGTGAGGTCCTCCTGCAGATCCTCGAGTCGCGGCTGGACAACGTGGTCTACCGGGCCGGCTACGCCAAGTCCCGGGACATGGCCCGTCAGCTGGTCAAGCACGGTCACTTCACGGTGAACGGCAAGAAGGTCGACATCCCGTCCTACCGGGTCAAGGAGCACGACATCGTCGAGGTGCGTGCGAAGAGCAAGGAGCTCACCCCGTTCCTGGTGGCGCAGGGTGAGGCCGGCTCGCGGACCGTCCCGGCGTGGCTGGAGGCCATCCCGAGCCAGCTGAAGATCCTCGTGCACTCGCTCCCGGCTCGCCAGGTGATCGACACCCAGGTCCAGGAGCAGCTGATCGTCGAGCTCTACTCGAAGTAAGGGCTCGTTGCGGTGGCCCGCCCCATCGGGGGCGGGCCACCGGAACAGTTTGTGTCGTGGGCGTCATATGGCGGGCGCCCCGGAAGAGAAGAGAAAAGATGCTCATCAGTCAGCGACCGACCCTCTCCGAGGAGTCGATCAACGAGACCCGGTCCCGGTTCACCATCGAGCCGCTGGAGCCGGGCTTCGGCTACACCCTGGGCAACTCGCTGCGGCGTACGCTGCTGTCGTCCATCCCGGGTGCGGCCGTCACCTCGATCAAGATCGACGGCGTGCTGCACGAGTTCACCACGATCCCCGGGGTCAAGGAGGACGTGGTCGAGCTCGTCATGAACATCAAGGAGCTCTGCGTCAGCTCCGAGCACGACGAGCCGGTCAGCATGTACCTGCGCAAGCAGGGCCCGGGCGACGTGACCGCCGGTGACATCCAGCCCCCGGCCGGTGTCTCCGTGCACAACCCGGACCTGAAGCTCGCCACCCTGAACGGCAAGGGCCGGCTCGACATGGAGCTGACCGTCGAGCGGGGTCGGGGCTACGTCACGGCGGCGCAGAACAAGCAGGCGGGCGCGGAGATCGGCCGGATCCCGGTCGACTCGATCTACTCGCCGGTGCTCAAGGTGACCTACCGCGTCGAGGCGACCCGTGTCGAGCAGCGGACCGACTTCGACCGGCTGATCATCGACGTCGAGACCAAGCCGTCGATGGGCCCGCGTACCGCGCTGGCCTCGGCCGGCTCGACGCTGGTGGAGCTGTTCGGGCTGGCCCGGGAGCTGGACGAGACCGCCGAGGGCATCGACATCGGGCCGTCCCCGCAGGACGCCCAGCTGGCGGCGGACCTGGCTCTGCCGATCGAGGAGCTGGACCTCACCGTCCGCTCCTACAACTGCCTCAAGCGCGAGGGCATCAACTCCGTTGGTGAGCTGATCGGGCGTACCGAGGCGGACCTCCTCGACATCCGGAACTTCGGTCAGAAGTCGATCGACGAGGTCAAGATGAAGCTCGCCGGGATGGGCCTGGGGCTGAAGGACTCCGCCCCGAACTTCGACCCGGCGCACGTCGTGGACGCCTTCGGCGAAGCCGACTACGACACCGACGACTACCGCGAGACCGAGCAGCTCTAAGTCCGGCTGCCGCCACATCTGAGGAGCACCAACAATGCCCACGCCCACCAAGGGCCCCCGCCTCGGCGGCAGCCCCGCGCACGAGCGGCTGATGCTGGCCAACCTGGCCACCTCGCTGTTCCAGCACGGCAAGATCCAGACCACCGAGACGAAGGCCCGGCGGCTGCGTCCGCTGGCCGAGCAGCTGATCACCAAGGCCAAGCGGGGCGACCTCGCCTCGCGTCGGCGGGTGCTGGCCGTCGTCAAGGACAAGGACGTGGTCTACACCCTGTTCGACCAGATCGCGCCCCGGTACGCCAACCGCAACGGTGGCTACACCCGGATCGTGAAGACCGGCCCGCGCAAGGGTGACGCCGCTCCGATGGCGATCATCGAGCTGGTGGAGGAGCTTCAGGTCGCCGAGCCGAAGGCGAACAAGAAGACCGCCGCCCGCAAGGCCGCGCAGCAGGACAAGGTCGAGGCCCTGGCCCCGGCCGAGGAGACCCCGGCGGCCCCGGCCGACCAGGACTCCGAGCCGCCGGTGCACGTCTCCGGTGACACCGCCGCCGCCCGCGAGGACAGCGACGAGGCCAGCGAGAACAAGGCCTGAGCAGAGGCAGCATCGTCGGGCCCGGCATCCCCTCGTGGGGTGCCGGGCCCGACGCCGTCAACGGGAGGTACGAGGTGGACGAGCGGACCCGGCTGCGGCTGGACGTCTCGTACGACGGCACCGGCTTCTCCGGCTGGGCCGCCCAGCCCACCCGGCGCACCGTCGCCGGGGTGCTGGTCGAGACGCTGGACCTGATCCTCGGTGCGGGCACCGCGACCGGGTTGACCGTGGCCGGCCGCACCGACGCCGGCGTGCACGCCACCGGGCAGGTCTGCCACCTCGACCTGCCGACCGCCGGGTGGCGGCAGCACGAGGGGGGCCTGCTGCGCCGCCTGGCCCGGCTGCTCCCGCCCGACGTGCGGGTACGCGCCATGACCGAGGTTCCGGCCGACTTCGACGCCCGCTTCTCGGCCACCTTCCGCCGCTACGAGTACCGCGTCACCGACGCTCCGTGGGGTGCCGAGCCGTTGCGCCGCACCGACACCCTCGCCTGGCCGAAGCCGCTGGACCTGGCGGCGCTGAACGCCGCCGCCGGCGGCCTGGTGGGGGAGCACGACTTCGCCGCGTACTGCCGGCGCAAGGAGAACGCCACCACGCTGCGCGAGGTGACCCGGCTGGACTGGCGGCGCGACCCGGACGGGATCCTGGTCGCCACGGTGCAGGCCGACGCGTTCTGCCAGGCGATGGTGCGTAGCCTGGTCGGCGCCATGCTGGTCGCCGGGGACGGCCGCCGGCCGGTGGAGTGGCCGGCCAGCCTGCTGAGCCGGCGGGAACGGTCCAGCGAGGTGACCGTGGCCCCGGCGCACGGACTGACCCTGGTCGCCGTCGGCTATCCGGACGACCCCGCCGAGTACGCCCGCCGCGCCGATCTCACCCGCCGGCTCCGGGTCCCGGTCGCCGAGGGCTGACCGTCCTTCCGGCGCCGGGCCGCCCGTCAGTTGTTGCGGGGGCTCCGCTGGTCGGTCGCGTTCTGGCCGGCGCTGTCGTCGGTCTGCGGCTGGGTGGGCTGGCTGGCCACCCCGCCGTTCGCCCGGCGCTCCAGCACGCCGCGGTTGAGGTGGACCTCGATCAGGTCGTACAGGATGTCGCGCGCGTTGGCGTCGGTGGAGCTGATTCGCTGCCCGTCCGCGCGGGCGACCAGGCAGTAGGCGAGGTAGTGCCCGCGTACCTGCCAGCCGACCCGGGCGCCGGCCTTCGCCACGGCCTCGGTGCTGTTGTCGACCGACATGCCCTGCAGCCGGCCCTGCCGTTCGTCAAGCAGCTGCCGCATCCGGTCCCGGGCCCGCTGGGCGCTGGCCACGTCGGTCAGGTTGAACAGGCCGGCGGTGATCAGGTAGTCCCCGTCGGGGGAGCGGAGGGTCGCCCGGACCACCTGGTTGCAGCCGAGGCGGACGAGCAGGTCGGCGATCTCATCGGTCGCCGCGACCGCGCAGCTGCCGCTGGACTGCGACTTGAGCACCTGGTAGGCCGGCTGGCCGCTGGCGACCACGAGCTGCCGGCCCGGGAAGACCTCCTTGGCGGTGAGCGCCGACTGGTCGGTGTCCCGGGAGTCCAGGTCCTTCCCGTCGGCGGCGGCCGACTGCTCCACCACGGGCTGCCCGGTCTGCTGGCCGGCCTGCGGGTTGCCGGTCCGCTCCTGGAGCAGGGCGGCGACGGCCAGGCCGCAGAGCGCGAGCAGCACCAGCACGGCGGCGCCGCCGATCAGCACCTGCCAGGCCCGGCCGCCGCCGCGCCTGCGGGCGGGCCTGGCAGGCTCGGCCTGATCCAGCTCGTCTGCCGTGCGGGTGACCGGGGGCTCCGCGGCCGGCGCGGATGGGCGCGCCGCGGTGGTGGACGCCGGCGGCGCTGCCTCCCGATGCGGTGCGGCGGTGGACGCCGGCGGCGGCGTCGGCCCGGTGGCCCGGGCGGCGGCCGGAGCGGACGCCTGCCGGGCCGGCGCCGGGGCGGGGGCCGGGGCCGGGATGACGTCGACGGGCGGTCGGGTGCGCCGCACCGGCGGGGGCAGCGACGGAGTGGGGAAGCGGGACGGCGAGGGGCCCGCGGGTGGAGGTGCCGCGGGTACGGACGGCTCCGACCCGGGCCTCGGGTACTCCAGGAAGCCGTCCTTATCGGACTCGTACCGATACACCATGTGCGTTACCCTAGGACCCATTGTCCCTTTCGGGGGTAATATCGGGAAAATCAAGCGAAGTGGTGTCGCATCTACTTCGCCCGCACCGTCGGCGGTGCCGTCCGGGGCCGGTGCGACAATGCCGGACGTGACCGGCGACCACTACTTCACCGCTGAACCCACCACCCCCGCCCGGCCGCGCGAGGTCGAGTTCTCCGTGGCCGGGCGCGACTACACCCTCACCTCGGCCGCCGGCGTCTTCTCCGCCGACCGGCTCGATCCCGGCACCGCCGTCCTGCTGCGTAAGGCCGAGCTGCCGACCGCTGGCACCACCGGCCCACTGCTCGACGTCGGCTGCGGGTTCGGGCCGATCACCTGCGTACTGGCCACCAGCGCGCCGTCCGCCACCGTCTGGGCGGTCGACGTCAACGAACGGGCCCGGGAACTCACCGCCGCCAACGCTGCCCGGGTGGGCGTCGCCGACCGCGTCCGGGTGGCCGCGCCGGACGACGTACCGGCCGACCTCTCCCTTGCCCAGATCTGGTCCAACCCGCCGATCCACATTGGCAAAGCGGAGCTGCACGAACTGCTGCTCCGCTGGCTGCCCCGGCTCGCCCCGGACGGGGTGGCGTGGCTGGTCGTCGCCCGGCACCTCGGCGGCGACTCGCTGCACCGCTGGCTCATCGAGCAGGGCTGGCAGGTCGAGCGGCACGCCAGCCAGAAGGGCTACCGGGTGCTGCGGGTCACCCGATAATCGAGTGTCGCCGTCCCGCCCCCTCGGGCAGGATGCCCGCGTGGGATACGTGGACGTGGCAGGGGTCGGGCACTTCCTCCCGGACGGTCGGGAGCTCTTCGCCGAGGTGTCGTTCCGGGTCGGTGAGGGCGCCAAGGTGGCCCTCGTCGGGCCCAACGGCGCCGGCAAGACCACCCTGCTCCGGATGGTCGCCGGCGACCTGCCGGTGAAGACCGGCGCGATCGCCCGCTCCGGCGGTCTCGGCGTGATGCGGCAGTTCATCGGGATGATCGGGGACGACTCGACGCTCGCCGACCTGGCCCTCGCGCTCGCCCCGCCGGCGCTGCGGGACGCCGGCCGCCGGCTCGCCGAGACCGAGGCGGCCATGCGGGTGGCCGAGGTCCGCGGCAAGTACAGCACCGCCGCCGGCAAGGCCCAGCTCGCGTACGCGGACGCGCTCGCGGCCTGGGGTGAGGTCGGCGGGTACGACGCCGAGGTGCTCTTCGACACCGTCACCACCATCGTCCTCGACCTGCCGTGGGATGCCGCCCGGGACCGCCCGGTGCGGACCCTCTCCGGCGGCCAGCAGAAGCGCTTCGCCCTCGAACTGCTGCTCCGGGGCACCGACGAGGTGCTCCTCCTCGACGAGCCGGACAACTTCCTCGACGTGCCGGGCAAGCGGTGGCTGGAGGCACGGCTGCGCGAGTCCGGCAAGTCGGTGCTCTACGTCTCCCACGACCGGGAGCTGCTGGCGCAGACCGCCGACCGGGTGGTCGCCGTCGAAGGTGGCAGCGCCTGGGTGCATCCGGGCAGCTTCGCGAGCTGGCACGAGGCGCGGGTGGCCCGGCACGCCCGCCTGGACGAGCTGCGGAAGCGCTGGGACGAGGAGCACCAGAAGCTGCGCGAGCTGGTGCTGATGTACAAGCAGAAGGCCGCGTACAACTCCGACATGGCCTCGCGTTACCAGTCGGCGCAGACCCGGTTGCGCAAGTTCGAGGAGGCCGGCCCGCCGCCCGTACCCCCGAAGGACCAGGACATCCGGATACGGCTGACCGGCGGGCGGACCGGCAAACGGGCGGTGATCTGCGAGCAGCTCGAGCTCGACGGCCTGACCTACCCCTTCGAACTGGAGCTCTGGTACGGCGACCGGGTCGCCGTGCTGGGCGCGAACGGGACGGGCAAGTCGCATTTCCTCCGCCTGCTGGCCCGCGGCGGGAGCGACCCGGACCCGGCCAACGCGCCGGTCGACGGCGCGGCCGCGCTTGCCCCCGTCGCCCACGGCGGGGTGGTACGCCTCGGCGCCCGGGTCCGGCCCGGGCACTTCTCGCAGACCCACGACCGGCCGGAGCTGGTGGAGAGGACGCTGGTCGACATCCTCTGGCGGGGCGACGAGCACCGGGCCGGGATGGACCGGCACGCGGCGATGGCGGCGCTGTCCCGGTACGAGCTGGCCGGGCAGGGCGATCAGCGTTTCGGCACCCTCTCCGGTGGCCAACAGGCCCGCTTCCTGGTACTGCTGCTGGAGCTCTCCGGCGCGACCCTGCTGCTGCTCGACGAGCCGACCGACAACCTCGACCTGGCCTCCGCCGAGGCGCTCGAAGCCGGGCTGGCCGCGTTCGAGGGGACGGTGATCGCGGTGACCCACGACCGCTGGTTCACCCGCTCCTTCGACCGGTTCGTGCTGTTCCGTGGCGACGGCGAGGTGGTGGAGACCCCCGAGCCGGTCTGGGACGTCGGCTGACCGGGCCGGTGCCTTCGACCCGGGTCCGCCGCGAGTTCGGCGCGGCGGCCCCGGGTGAGCGCCGCTGTGGAGCTGATGTCGTGAACGACTCACCGGGTCGTCCCGACCTCGGGGCTCGACCAGTTGCGCTCTCCGCCCGGGCATAGAGTGGATC
Source organism: Micromonospora sp. CB01531 (assembly GCF_001905095.1). Classification (GTDB taxonomy): domain Bacteria; phylum Actinomycetota; class Actinomycetes; order Mycobacteriales; family Micromonosporaceae; genus Micromonospora. The sequence continues at coordinate 370,358 of NZ_LWLS01000061.1, read as the reverse complement.
TCGTGAGTGAGATGACGTACCGCCGGCTGGGCGACTCCGGGCTCGTGGTGTCCGTGGTCGGCATCGGCTGCAACAACTTCGGCCGCAAGCTCGACCTCGACGGCACCCGGGCGGTGGTCGAGGCCGCGCTCGACGCCGGGATCAACTTCTTCGACACCGCCGACATCTACGGCGAGCCGCAGGGTAGCTCCGAGGAGCTGCTCGGGCAGGCGCTCAAGGGCCACCGCGAGGACGTGGTGGTCGCCACCAAGTTCGGCATGGACATGCACGGCCTGAACGGGCCGGACTTCGATGCCCGGGGTGCCCGCCGCTACATCGCTCGCGCAGTCGAGGCGTCGCTGCGCCGGCTCGGCACCGACCACATCGACCTGTACCAGATGCACGAACCCGACCCCGACACTCCGATCGACGAGACACTTGCTGCCCTGGACGACCTGGTCCGTACCGGCAAGGTCCGCTACCTCGGCAACTCGAACTTCGCCGGCTGGCAGATCGCCGACGCCGACTGGACCGCGTCCTCCCAGGGCCGCACCCGCTTCATCTCCGCGCAGAACCACTACAGCCTGCTGGAGCGGCGCGTCGAGGCCGAGGTCATCCCGGCCTGCGAGCGGTTCGGCCTGGGCATGCTGCCGTTCTTCCCGCTGGCCAACGGCCTGCTCACCGGCAAGTACCACCGGGGCGAGGTACCGCCCGCCGGCAGCCGGCTCTCCGGCGGCGGCCGGTACGCCGAGCGGCTGGCCGCGGCGGACTGGGACACCATCGAGGCGATCGAGGCGTACGCGGCGGAGCGTGGGATCTCGATGCTCCAGGTGGCCATCGGTGGGCTCGCCGCCCGCCCGGCGGTGACCTCGGTGATCGCCGGTGCCACCACGCCCGAGCAGGTACGCGCCAACGCCGAGGCGGGTGCCTGGCAGCCCACCGACGAGGACCTGGTCGCCCTCGACGCCATCCTCTGACCCGGCTTTCCGCTGCCCCGGCGCCCGTTCTGTTCGGCACCGGGGCAGCGTGCTGTCCGCTCCAGCCTGCTGGCAGCACCCGTGGCCGGGCAGGGCGGCGGTGGGTGGGAAAAGTGCCACCGGCCTTGGCGGATCCGCGGCGGACGTCGTACTGTAGGCCACAAGTGACTCACGGGAGCCCGGTGCACCGGGCTGAGAGGGGGGCTGCAGCCCCCGACCGTCGAACCTGATCCGGGTAATGCCGGCGCAGGGAGGAGTGTTGCCGTGCCGTCCCTGGGACGTCTGCATCTGATCACCGACACTCGGCCGGGGCGGGATCCGCTCGCCGTGCTGCGCGCCGCCCTGCCGGTGGCCCGCGCCGAACTGGTCGTCCAGGTCCGGGTTTTGGACGACGCTACCGACCGGGAGGCGTACGAACTGGCCCATCGGGTGGTCGCGCTGTGCCGGCCGTACGGGGCGACCTGCCTGGTCAACGACCGGCTGCACGTGGCGCTCGCGGTGGACGCCGCAGGTGGCCACGTCGGAGCGGACGACCTGCCCGTGGCAGCCGCCCGTCACGTGCTCGGCGCCGCCGCCGTGCTCGGCGCCACCGCTCGGGAACCGGGGGCCGCCGTCGCGGCGGTCGCCGCCGGAGCCAGCTACCTGGGCGTGGGTCCCTGCCACGCCACCGCCACCAAGGCCGGGCTGCCCGACCCGATCGGCCCCCAGGGGGTACGCGCGGTCGCCGGGGCGGTGGACGTACCGGTGATCGCGATCGGCGGGGTGACCGCCGCGCGGGTGCCGGCGCTGCGGGCCGCCGGGGCGTACGGGGTGGCGGTGGTCGGGGCGCTGTCCGAGGCCGCCGACCCGGCCCGGACCGCCGCCGAGCTGCTCGGGGCACTGACGTGCTGATCCGGCCGGACGTCGCCATCGTGGGGGCGGGACCGGTCGGGCTGGCGATCGCGTGGCGGTGCGCGCAGCGCGGGCTGCGGGTGGTCGTCCATGATCCGGCACCGGGCTCCGGGGCGTCGCACGTGGCGGCCGGGATGCTGTCGCCGGTGGCCGAGGCGTACTTCGGCGAGCACGAGCTGACCGGGCTGCTCGCCGAGTCCGCCGCCCGCTGGCCGGCCTTCGCCGCCGAGCTGACCGAGGTCGCCGGCACCGACGTCGGGTACCGCACCGGCGGCACGCTGGTGGTCGGGTTGACCGCCGACGACCTGGCCGAGGCGCGCCGGCTCTGGTCGTACCAGCAGGGGTTGGGGCTGTCGATCACGCCGCTGCGTCCCTCCGCGCTGCGGGACCGCGAGCCGGCGCTGGCCCCGCGGGTGCGCGGCGGCGCGTTCGCTCCCGGCGACCATCAGGTCGACCCGCGCCGGCTGGTGGCGGCGCTGTGCGCGGCGGCCGAGCGGGCCGGTGCCGTGCTCCGCCCTGCCCCGGTCGCCCGGCTCTCCGACGTGGACGCCCGGTTCACCGTGGTCGCCGCCGGGTGCGGCGCGGCGGCGCTCACCGGGCTGCCGGTCCGGCCGGTGAAGGGGCAGGTGCTCCGGCTCCGCGCGCCCGGTGGCGGCGCGCCGGGCTTCCGGCACGTGGTCCGGGGGTACGCCGACGGCGAGTCGATCTATCTGGTGCCCCGGGACAGCGGCGAGGTGGTGGTCGGGGCGACCGTCGAGGAGCGCACCGACACCGAGGTGACCGCCGGGGCGGTGCTCCGGCTGCTCCGCGCCGCCGTCGACCTGGTTCCCGAGCTGGCCGAGTACGACCTGGTCGAGGCGTCCGCCGGGCTGCGCCCCGGTACGCCGGACAACGCGCCGATCATCGGGCCGCTGCCCGGCCGACCGGGCGTGCTCGTCGCCACCGGCCACCACCGGCACGGCATCGTGCTCACCCCGGTCACCGCCGACCTCGTCACCGAGCTGATCGCCACCGGCGAGCCGGACCCGCTGCTCGCCCCGTTCACCCCGGACCGGTTCGTACCCGAGGAGGAGCCCGGATGGAACTGATCGTCAACGGCGCCGGGCGGAGCGTGCCCGGCGGAGCGACCGTCGCCGACGTGGTTCGGGAGGTCACCGGCCAGCGGCGCGGTCTGGCGGTCGCGGTCAACGGCGAGGTGGTGCCGCGCGGCGGTTGGTCGGCGACCGTCCTGCGCGACGGCGACCGGGTCGAGGTGCTCAGCGCCGCCCAGGGCGGGTGAGCGTCATGGCCCTTGAGATCGGCGGGACCGCGTTCGGCTCCCGGCTCATCCTCGGTACCGGCGGGGCGGCCAACCTGCGCGTGCTGGAGCAGGCGATCCGCGCCTCCGGCACCGAACTGGTCACCGTGGCGCTCCGCCGGGTCGACACCGCGCCGGGCACCGGCGGCGGCCTGCTCGACCTGCTCGACCGGTGCGGCGTACGGGTGTTGCCGAACACGGCCGGCTGCCACACCGCGTCGGAGGCGGTGAAGGTGGCCCAGCTGGCCCGGGAGGCGTTCGACACCGACTGGGTGAAGCTGGAGGTGATCGGCGACGAACGCACGCTGCTGCCCGACGGGGTGGAGCTGCTGCGCGCCGCCGAGGACCTGGTGGCGGACGGGTTCACCGTGCTGCCGTACACCTTCGACGATCCGGTCCTGGCCCGGCGGCTGGCCGACGTGGGCTGCGCGGCGGTGATGCCGGCCGGCGCGCCGATCGGCTCCGGCCTGGGCGTGAGCAACCCGCACCACATCCGGCTGATCCGGCAGAGTGTCGACGTGCCGGTGATCCTCGACGCCGGCATCGGCACCGCCTCGGACGCCGCGCTCGCCATGGAGCTGGGCTGCGACGCGGTGCTGCTGGCCAGCGCGGTCACCCGGGCCGCCGACCCGGTGGCGATGGCCACCGCCATGCGGTACGCGGTGGCGGCCGGTCGGCTCGCGTACGGGGCGGGGCGGATCGCCCGCCGCTTCCACGCCCTTGCCTCCACCCCCGACGAGGGAAGACCGGACCTGTGACCGCACCGTCCGGGGTGGCCGCCGGTCACCAAGCTGAAGGAGATCTTGGTAGGAGAGGGTCCTTGGAGGGGCCGGATTCTTCCAAGATCTCGTCGAGCGCCGCACCGTCCGGCCTGGTGGTCCTGACCGATCGACGGTTGGCGCGGGGGCCGCTGCCCGAGGTGATCGCAGCGGTCGTGGGCGGGGGAGTGCGCTGGGTGGTGCTGCGAGAGAAGGACCTGCCCCGCGCCGAGCGGGCCGCCCTCGCCGGCGAGCTGCGGGCGATCCTCGCCGAGGCGGGCGGCACCCTGGTCGTCGCCGGTCCCGACCCGCTCGGCGGCGACGCCGTCCACCTGCCCGCTGCCGGCCCGTATCCACCGCCGGTCGTCGGCCTCGTCGGCCGCTCCTGTCACGACGAGGCGGAGCTACGCCGGCTCACCACAGAGGACTACGTGACGTTGTCGCCGGTCTGGGCGACCAGAACCAAGCCGGGCTACGGCCCACCCCTGCTCCCGGCACGACTCGCCGACCTGATCGAGCTCAGCCCGGTGCCGGCCTTGGCCCTCGGCGGCATCGAGACGCCCGAACAGGTCACCGCGTGCGTTGAGGCGGGCGCCGTCGGGGTGGCGGTGCTGGGTGGCGTCATGCGCGCCGAGGACCCCGGTGCGGCGGCCGCCACGCTAGCCGAGAGCTTCCACGAGGCGCTCACCCCGCCGACCGTGCCCACGGAGGGATCAAGCCTGACCGCCCGGAGTGGGCACGGTCGGCCGCAGCCCCCAACCGCAACCACGATGGGGGAGATGTGACACCGCGGACAGTCCTGACCATCGCCGGATCAGACGCCGGCGCCGGCGCCGGCATCCAGGCTGACCTCAAGGTCTTCGCCGCCCTCGGCGCGTACGGCACCAGCGTGATCACCGCGATCACCGCGCAGAACACCCGGGGCGTCGACGCCGTCCTGCCGCTGCCCCCGCAGACCGTCCGGGGCCAGCTCGACAGCGTGCTCGGCGACTTCGCCGTGCGCGCGGTGAAGACCGGCATGCTCGGCACCCCGGCGGTCGCCGACGCGATCGCCGAGGCGGCGGAGGCGGGGCGGCTGCCCCGGCTCGTCGTCGACCCGGTGCTGGTCGCCACCAGTGGACACCCGCTCGGGGTGGTGGAGGCGGTGCAGCGGCTGCTGCCGTACGCCGAGGTGGTGACGCCGAACTGCGCGGAGGCCGCGGCGCTCACCGGACGCCCGGTGACCACGGTCGAGGAGATGGTCACGGCGGCCGAGGCCCTCGCGGCCGCCGGCCCGGCGCACGTGGTGGTGACCGGCGGCGACGTGGACGCCGCGGGTGAGTCGGTGGACGTGTTGGTCGGCGGCGGGGCGACCAGGCTGCTGCGGGGGCCCCGCGTGTCCACCCGGCACACCCACGGCACCGGCTGTTCGTTCTCGGCGGCGATCGCCGTCCGGCTGGCGGCAGGCGATCCGGTGCCGGTCGCGGTCACCGCCGCCAAGGAATACGTCGCCCGCGCGCTGGCCGGCGCGCGGGACTGGGAACTGGGCGCGGGATCCGGCCCGCTGGACCACTTCGGCTGGTCCGCTTGAGCCGACAGGAGGCTGGCATGCAGGCACGACGCAAGGTGTACGTCGAGGGGTCACGCGCGGACGTCCGGGTGCCGTTCGCCGAGGTGACGCTGACCGGGGACAACCCGCCGGTGCGGCTCTACGACACCTCCGGTCCCGGCTCCGACCCGGCGGTGGGGCTGCCGCCGCTGCGCGGACCGTGGATCGCCGAACGCGGTGACGTGGCACCGGTGCGCGACGCGGGCACCCCGCTGGCCGGTGCCGACGGGAAGCGCCCGACCCAGCTCGCGTACGCGCGGGCCGGGCTGGTCACGCCGGAGATGGAGTTCGTGGCGATCCGGGAGGGCGTGCCGCCGGAGTTCGTCCGGGACGAGATCGCCGCCGGGCGGGCGGTGCTGCCGCTCAACGTCAACCACCCGGAGTGCGAGCCGGCGATCATCGGCAAGGCGTTCCTGGTGAAGGTGAACGCCAACATCGGCACCTCGGCCGTCACCTCCTCCATCGCCGAGGAGGTGGAGAAGCTGACCTGGGCGACCCGCTGGGGTGCGGACACCGTGATGGACCTGTCCACGGGGCAGCGGATCCACGAGACCCGCGAGGCGATCGTGCGGAACGCGCCGGTGCCGATCGGAACCGTGCCGATCTATCAGGCGCTGGAGAAGGTCGGTGGCGACCCGGTGCGGTTGAGCTGGGAGGTGTTCCGCGAGACGGTCGTCGAGCAGGCCGAGCAGGGCGTCGACTACATGACCGTGCACGCCGGGGTGCGGCTGCCGTACGTGCCGCTGGCCGTGGACCGGGTGACTGGCATCGTCTCCCGGGGCGGCTCGATCATGGCGGCCTGGTGCCTGGCGCACCACGAGGAGAACTTCATCTACACGCACTTCGCGGAGCTGTGCGAGATCTTCGCCCGGCACGACGTGACGTTCTCGCTCGGCGACGGGTTGCGCCCCGGCTCGATCGCGGACGCCAACGACGAGGCGCAGTTCGCCGAACTGCGTACCCTCGGCGAGCTGACGCGGATCGCCTGGGAGCACGACGTCCAGGTGATGATCGAGGGCCCCGGGCACGTGCCGATGCACAAGATCAAGGAGAACGTGGACCGCCAGCAGGAGTGGTGCCACGAGGCGCCCTTCTACACGCTGGGGCCGCTGACCACTGACATCGCGCCCGCGTACGACCACATCACCTCGGCGATCGGCGCCGCGATGATCGGCATGTACGGCACCGCGATGCTCTGCTACGTCACCCCGAAGGAGCACCTCGGGCTGCCGGACCGGGACGACGTGAAAGCGGGCGTGATCGCGTACAAGATCGCGGCGCACGCGGCGGACCTGGCCAAGGGACACCGCGGGGCGCAGGCCTGGGACGACGCGCTGTCCCGGGCCCGGTTCGAGTTCCGCTGGGAGGACCAGTTCAATCTCGCGCTTGATCCGGAGACCGCGCGGTCGTACCACGACGCGACGCTCCCCGCCGAGCCGGCGAAGACCGCGCACTTCTGCTCGATGTGCGGGCCGAAGTTCTGCTCCATGAAGATCACCCAGGAACTGGCGGACTACGCGGCGCGCGGCATGCGGGACAAGTCCGCCGAGTTCCGCTCGACCGGTTCCCGGGTCCACCTGCCGCTGGCCTGAGCGCCTCCGGCCCGGACCGGCCAGGTGGCCGGCCCGGACCGGGGGGTCAGTCGCGGTGGTGGCGGCCGCCGCGCAGCGTAGGGATGTCCTGCCCGTCGTCCGAGGCGAGTCCGGCGACCCAGTCGACGTACTCATCGTCCTGCGCCAGCGACTCGGACTCGCGGCCCGCGTCACCCGGCGTGCCCTTGGCCCGGTTGCGCCGGAACAGGCCACGGAGCTTCGACCGTCCGTCACCCGGCTCCCCGCCCTCCTCACCTTCGGTCGGGGATCCGGTGGTGTCGGCGTGCCGGCCGCCGGGCTGCGGGGCGTTCGGCAGGACGGGGGTCGCCTGCCGGGCGTTGGCGAAGGCGTCCCAACGGGCCTCCCGGCCCAGGTCGGGCAGGGCCCGGTGACGGGGACGCGGCATCGGCTCGACCTGGGCTGCCCCGGTCGGCGCCTCCGTCCGGTCCGGAGTGTCCGTCGTGCTGCCGGTGGCACCGGTCGGGTCGCCGCCGCCGCTGCTGCCCGGCCCGGCACCGTCCCGTGGGCCGACCGGTTGGCTGGGTGGGAGTGCCACCGGCCCGGTCGGCAGGGCTTCCTCCGGCGGATCCGTCACGTCCTCGAAGATCGGGAAGCGCGGGCGCGGCGACGCCGGTGCGTCGGCCGGCCCGGGTAGGTCGGTCGCCGCGGGCTCGTCGTCGGAGAAGAAGTAACTCCGGGTTGGGCGTCCACCCTCGTTGATCTGGGGATCCGCCGTGGCGTCGGACGGCTCGGCGCCGAACAGCGGCGTCCGGCCGCCGGGCCGCTGGTCGAGGTCACCGGCCGCCCGGGGGGCCGGCGGCGTCGCCGGAGACGCCGAGCGCGCCGGTACGTCGACCTCGGGCGCAGCCGGGTGCGGGTCGGCCGGGGGCACCTCTGGTGTCGCCCGAACGTGCGGCGCCTCGATCGGGGCCGCCTGGGCCGGGTCCGCCTCGATCCGGGGCGCCCGGGCCGGGTCCGCCTCGGTCGAGGCCGTCCGGGCTGGCCTCCGGCGGGCTCGGGTCGCTTGGGCCGGCTTCGCCTCGATGGAGGGCGCCGCGCCGGGCGTTCCTTCGGCCGGCTTCGCCTCGGTGGAGGCCGCCGCGCCGGGCGCCGCCTCGGCTGGGGTCGCCCCGGTCGACGAGGCCGGGGCGGGGCTCGTCGCGCCGGCCGGAGTCGTTGCGGTTGCCGGGCTGGTGCGGGTCTTGCGTCCGCGCCTGGATCGGCTGCCCGGGCGGGCGCTCGTCGAGCCCGGATCGCCGGCACCGGCCGCCGCCTCCGCCGCCGAGGGGTTCGCCGACGCGCTCTCCGGTGCGGCTGCGGCCGGCTCCTGCCCGACCTGGACCGGCGCGGCGGCGTCCACGGCAGGCGAATCCGTTCGCGGGTCCGTTTCGGCGTCGGTCAGCTGGCCGCTGCCCGCTTCGGCCGGGACCGCCTTGGCCGCGGCCGGTGCCGGCCGCGGTTGCCGGCGGGACTGGCGACCGGCAGTCGGTCGCGCGGCGGGTGCCGGGGCCGTCGAGTCGTCTCCGTCCGCCCGGGCCGGCGCCTCGTGGTCGGGCAGGCCGCCGCCCGGTGGCACGGTGGGCGACGTCGTGGCTGCCTCCCCGAGTGGCGTGCTGTGGTCCGGCTCCGGTCCGGCCGGCGTTTCGGCCCGCGGCGACGGCGCCGCGCCCGCGAGCGCCGCGACGTCCGGCGACGGCATCCGCTCCGGAAGCGTCGCCGGGGCCGGGGCGGCGGTCGACTCCTGCGGCTTGACCGCCTGCTCCGGCGCCGGGCGGCCGGCGGCGAGCACGTCGATGGCGGCGGTGCGCCGCCGCGGGGGCAGCAGCCCGGGCACCGGCAGAGTCTGCGTCAGGTCGTCGGCGTCCCGCACGGCCTCGGGCACATCGCTGCCGGCGTCGCCGGCCGGGCTCGGCGAAGCCGCCGGCTCCGGCTCGGCAGCGGCCCCGGCGAGGGAACCCGGCTCGTCGGCGGAGTTGCGCTCGTCGGTGCCACCCCGGCCGGCCGGGGTGGCGGGCTCAACGGAGGCGGCGTGGCCGGCGGCAATGCGGCGGTCAACGCCGGCGCGGTCGCCGGAGGTGCGCGGGCCCTCGATCTCGATGGGCCCGGCCGCGGCCGGGCGGTCCTCGAACGCGGTGTGCTCCTCGGAAACCGTGCGGTCGTCCAGGCCGGTGCGGTCGGGGGTCGTCCGGTCGGCCCGGGACCGGTGGGCCGGCCGGGGCGATGGCGTGAGCCCGGAGGGCCGCGGCCAGTCCCAGTGGGCGGGTGTGGGGGCGCCGGCACTCCGGGGGGTCGGCTCCCGCCCGGCCTCGGGAAGGCTCGATTGCATGGCCGTACGTTCGACAGCCGCCAGGGAGTCGGTGGCCGGCTCCGCGGCGAAGCCCGGGTCGCCGGGACCGGCGGGCGACGACGGCAGGGGCTGGAGGATGTCGGTCGGCTCGATCGCGGTGGTTTCGGTCTCCGCGACCGGCCGGCGCAGCACCGTCGTGGCGGCCGAGCCGAGCGCCCCGACGGCCACCGCGACCAGCGCCCCGTAGTAGGGGGCGAGCTGGTAGCGGTCGGTCGCGACGCCGGGGCCGGCGGTCAGGTACGCGAAGGCCAGCAGGATCGGGCCGGCCGCCCCGGCCGCCCCCCCGACGAGCGGGGAGTGCCCGCGCCGGCGGGCCAGCGCCCCGACGGCCGCGCCGGCCAGCAGGGCCACCGTGGGCATGATCAGCGCGGCCAGGCGTTGCGCCGGCGCGGGATCCAGCCAGGACGGTTCGAGGACCCCCAGGCGTACGCTGAGCAGCGGCCCGGTCGAGGCCACCGACGGCGCGGCGGAGACCAGCGCGAGCAGCCAGACAGCCCCCGCGGACAGCGCGATGTTCCAACCCAGCGGCGGCTTGAGCAGGACGGCGATCGCGGCGCCCGCCCCGACCACCGCGCCGAGGATCGCGCAGATGCCGACCGCCCACACCGGCTCGATGGTGCCGCCGAGCTCGGCCGCGCGGGCCGGCTGCATGCACAGTGGTGCGACGACGATCGCGCCCAGGGCGGCGGCACCGGCGACGGCGAGCTGTTCGCTGGTGCCGCCGGGCAGCCCGTCCCGCCGGGCGAACCGTTCGGTGAGGACGGCGCCGGTCACCGCGGCGATCGCCGCGAACCAGGCGACCCAGACGAGCTGGGCCGGCCACCGGTTGACCGAGCCGTCGATGAACGCGCCGTTGAGGCGTACGACGCCGAACCCGTATGCGATGCCGAGCTGGCCGGCCCCGGCCAGCAAGCTCACCACGAGCGCCGTGAGCAGCAGCCTGCCCCACGTCCGAAAGGCCATGTCCGGCACGTTACGGCCAGGTGGGGTCGATCGCCACTTACCACTCTGGGTGCGGCGCGCTGGTGTCGGGGTGGTTACTTCAGCTCGACGAGGCGGGCCAGGTAGGTGGTGTCGCCGACGTTGGTCAGCATGTGCACGGCGCCGGGGTCGCGGTAGACCACCCCGCCGGTCGGCTCGTCGGCATCGATGGTGGTGCCGTCGATGGTCTGCACCACGTTCTTCGCACCCTGGATCGCGACCACCAGGTACGGGTGGGCGTGCCGGTGCAGCGGCTGCCGCTCGCCCGGCTCCAGGCGGATGTGCCAGACCCGCACCTTGTCGTTCTCGAAGACGATCTCCTGGCCCACGGGGCCGAGTTCGAGGTCGGCGGAGAGGTCGGTCATCGGGTTCCGTCCAGTTGGGGGAGCACCTCGGCGGCGATGAGCTCCAGGTGGTCGAGGTCGTCGAAGTCGATCAGGCGCAGGTGTACCCGGGTGGCGCCGACGACGGCGAACTCGCCGAGCCGGTCGACGAGTTGGGCGGGTGAGCCGATCACCGGATCCTCCGCGGGGAGGGCGCTCTTGACGTGCAGCGGCGCGGCCCGGCGCTGCGCCTCCGCGTCGGTACGGCCGATGGCCACCACCACCCCGGCGGAGAGCACCAGCGGCGGCCGCCCCGACTCGGCGCGGCCGGTCCGGTCGCACGCCTCGCGTACCCGGTCGTATGCGGCGGCCGTCTCGGCGACAGACTTGAACGGCAGGTTGAACTCGTCGGCGTACCGGGCGGCCAGCTCAGGGGTGCGCTTGGGGCCCCGCCCACCGACGATCACCGGCGGGCCGGGCCGCTGCACCGGCTTGGGCAGCGCGGGCGCGTCGAGGAGTTGGTAGTGCTCGCCGGCGAAGCTGAACGTCTCGTCCGCCGGGGTACGCCACAGCCCGGTGATGATCTCCAGCTGCTCGGCCAGCCGGTCGAACCGCTCCACGACCGGGGGGAACGGGATGCCGTACGCGGTGTGCTCCCGCTCGTACCAGCCCGCGCCGAGGCCCAGCTCGACCCGGCCGCCGCTCATCTGGTCGACCTGGGCGACCAGCACGGCCAGGGGCCCGGGCAGCCGGAAGGTGGCCGAGCTGACCAGCGTGCCGAGCCGGATCCGGGAGGTCTCCCGGGCCAGCGCGGCCAGCGTGAGCCAGGCGTCCGTGGGCCCGGGCAGGCCCGGGTCATCGCCCATCGACCGGTAGTGGTCGGCCCGGAAGAAGCCCTCGAAGCCGGTTTCCTCCACCCGCCGGGCGAAGCGGAGCTGGTTGTCGTAGCTGGCTCCGCGGTGCGGCTCGGTGAAGACCGACACTCGCATGGTCACTGCCGGGCCGCCCCGGCCGGCTCCGGCTGCGCGGGCGCGTCCCGCTCCATCAGCAGCTCGTGCAGGTCGGCGCTGATCCGGGCCACGTCGGCCAGGTGCGCGTGCCGGCCGAGGGTGCGCGGCCGGGGGACGTCCACCTCGACCACCTTGCGGATCCGGCCGGGGCGCGGACTGAGCACGACCACCCGGTCGGCGAGCAGCACCGCCTCGTCGATGGAGTGGGTGACGAAGACGATGGTCGCCTTCGTCTCCATGTGCACCCGCTGGAGCTCGCCGGAGAGTTCCTCCCGGGTGAGCGCGTCGAGCGCCGAGAAGGGCTCGTCCATGAGCATCACGCGTGGTCCGCCGATCAGCGACCGGCACAGCGAGACCCGCTGCTGCATGCCGCCGGAGAGCTCGTGCGGCAGGCGCTTCTCGAAGCCGCCGAGCCCGGCCATCGCCAGCAGCTCGCAGGCCCGGTCCCGGTGCTTCGCCCGGCTCCAGCCGAAGATCTCCACCGGCAGCAGGACGTTGTCCAGCACCGTGCGCCAGGGCAGCAGCGCGGGCCGCTGGAACAGCATGGCGATGTCCCGGCGGGGCTTGGTGATGGGCGTCCCGGCCACGGTGATCTCGCCCGCGGTGGCCGGGAGCAGGCCGGCGATCATGCGGAGCAGTGTCGACTTGCCGCAACCGGAGCGGCCGAGGATGGCGACGAACTCGCCTTCCGCGACGTCGAGGTCGATGCCGCGCAGGGCCTCGACCCGTCCCGAGCGGCCGTCGAAGGTGCGGGACACCTCGGACAGTCGGATCATCTCCCGCCGGCTCCCTTCCACGTCACGAACGTGAGCCGGGCTAGCGTAGCGGGCGCAGCCTTGCATAGCACCGTCCGGGTTAGACGGCAGTCCGGTTTACGTCAGGCAACTTCGTATCCGTTCCGCAACCCGTACGCCTGACGGCATTCAACTAGCTTCTCGTACGCTGTTGCGCGCGAAGAATCCCCTCACGACGGTCCGGTCGGCTGTCCCCTCCTGCCGGTACCGTCGAACCACGACCCGGCTAGGCGGACATTGCCTGGTCGGAAAGGACATGGTGCATAGATGAGAAGGCTGACCCGTACGGTCGCCGCCGCCGCGCTGGCCACCGCCCTCGCCCTCGTCGCCGGCTGCAGCGGCGACTCGGACAAGTCCGCGGACACCAAGAACGCGGCCAGCGGCACCCTGGAGAAGGTGACCTACCTCACCTCGTTCGGCAACTTTGGGCGTGACTCGTACGCCTGGGTGGCGAAGGAGAAGGGCTTCTTCAAGGAGGCCGGCTTCGAGGTTGACATCAAGCCCGGGCAGGGCACCGGCTCGGTTATCCAGACCATCACCGGCGGCCAGGCCGACTTCGGCCCGATCGACCTGACCGGCGGCCTCCTGCAGATGGGCAACGGCGAGGCCGAGGACTTCGTCGCGGTGGCGGCGATCCAGCAGCGCACCATGGCCGCCATCGTCTCGGTCGAGGGCAAGAACATCGCCACCCCGAAGGACCTGGAGGGCAAGCGGCTTGCCGACACCAAGTTCTCCGTCGTTTACAACCTCTTCCCGACGTACGCCAAGCTGGCCGGCATCGACGCCAGCAAGGTGACCTGGGTCAATGGCGAGGCGCAGGCGCTGATCGGCATGCTGGGCTCCGGCTCGGTCGACGGCATCGGTCAGTTCGTGGTCGGCCAGCCGACCGTCCAGGCGGTGACCACGAAGAAGCCGGTCGTGCTGCCCTACAGCGACGTGATGCAGGACCTCTACGGCAACGCGCTGATCACCTCCGCGAAGATCGCCAAGGAAAAGCCGGAGATGGTCAAGCGCTTCGTCGCGGCGCTGCTCAAGGGCCTCGAGTACAGCCTCGCGAACCCGAAGGAGGCGGCGGACATCCTGAAGAAGAACGTGGACGCGACCAACCCGGCCGCGGCCGCCGCCGAGCTGGAGCTGATGGCCGCGTACGTCCGGTCGAACAACTCCGGCACCGCGATCGGCGCCCTGGACAGCGGCCGGGTGGCCAAGTCCATCGCGCTGCTCCAGGGCGCGGGCGCGCTCAAGCAGAACCTGACCCCCGACCAGATCATCGACTTCAACCTCGCGCCGAAGGCCTGACCGGCCGGTTCGGACTACGGGGGTGCGCCTCGCCGGGGCTCCGGCGGGGGCACCCCCTTCGCGTGCCGGTCGTCCGGCCGGCGGAGAGATGAGGACACCTTGACGCAATTGACCGAGAGCAGCGCCGGGGCACCGGCGCAGCCCCCGCCCGTCCCGCGCCGGTCGGCCGTACGCCCGACCACGGTGCTGCTGCCGGCGATCGGGCTGGTGATCACGGTGACCGCCTGGTGGCTGGTCACCTCGCTGCACCTGATCCACCAGGCGGTGCTTCCCCCGCCGCAGTCGGTGTGGCGCTCGCTGACCGGGTCGGCGCATGTACTGCTGCCGGCGCTGGGGCTCACCACCTGGATGACCCTGCTCGGCTTTCTGCTCTCGTCGGCCGTCGGGGTATTGATCGGCATGGCGCTGGCCGCCTCCCGCCGGGTGGAGCGGATGTTCGCGCCGCTGCTGGTGGCGGTCAACGCGGTGCCGAAGATCGCCTTCGGGCCGCTGCTCGTGGTCGCCGTGGGCTGGGGGGAGAAACCCATCCTGACCATGGTGTTCCTGCTCTGCTTCTTCCCGATCGTGCTGTCCACCGCGACCGGGCTGACCACCACCCCGACGGACCTCGCCGAGCTGGGCCGGTCGCTCAACGCGTCGTGGTGGCAGGCGTTCCGGAAGGTGCGCTTCCCGGCCGCGCTGCCGCAGATCTTCGTCGGGCTCAAGGTGGCCATGCCGCTCGCCGCGATCGGCGCCGTGATCGGGGAGTTCTACTCGGACCAACCCGGGCTGGGCCAGCAGATCATCCAGTACAACGGCATCGGCGACTACCCGACGGCATGGGCGGCGATCGTGCTGGTGGCGCTGATGAGCATCGTGCTCTACTCCGGCCTCACCCTGCTCGAACGCCTGGCCCTCCCCTGGGTCCGAGCCACCACCTCCGCCAGGTAACCACCACAAGGCACGCACGAGACTCACAACGCCGACAGTGGACCGGACGCCGACCGTAGACACCCGAGATCAACCAAGCGGGGGCGGACGGCGCGGAACCACCGACGGTGTGGCCCCAGCGCAACCGGCGGAGGGATCAAGCCTGACCGCCCGGAGCCGGTTGTGCTGGGGCCACACCCCAACCGCAAGGAAGAAAATCAGCCAGCGAGCCGCCAGCGGCCACCCCGCGCCACCAGCGTCGTCAGCGCCTGCGGCATCAGCCCGGAGTGGTTGTCCGGCGTCATCCGGATCGGGCCGGAGAGGCCGTCGAGCTGCGAGGTCTCCAGGACGTCGCGCAGGGCGTCCCGGTTCACCTTGCCGGCCGCGGTGCCGGAGCGCAGCTCGGCGTCCGCGATGAGCTGCACCGCGTCGGCCGCGAACGAGGAGGTGCCGTGGTAGCCGCCGAAACGGGCGGTGTAGTCCTGGAACCACTGTCGCCGGGCCGCCTTGGCGGGGGTGGTGGCGATGACGTCGTCGATCACCATGGTCTGGGTGAAGATCAGCGTCGCCTGTTCCGTCGACTTGGCCGAGGCGCCGAGGAAGAGGTCGCCCGCCGCCGCCGCGTCGAAGAAGAGCGACCCGGGGTAGCGGTTCTCCCGGGCGTTGTCGGCCGCGAGCGAGGCCTGCTCCGGTGAGGTCCAGATGACCAGTGCCTGCGGCTTCTTCGCCACCAGTTGCGAGACCTGGCCGCTGACGTCGGTGTCGGTGGGCCGTACCGCCTCGGCACGGAGCAGCCGGATGCCGGCCTTGCCGAACTCGCGGCGCAGCGCGGTCAGCCCTTCCTGGCCGGACTGGTCGGCGCTGTGCAGCACGGCCACCTTGCGGAGGCCCTTCCGGGCCAGTTCGGCGGTGAGCGCGGCAGCGCTGTCGCCGGCGTTCGGCGCCAGTTTGAAGACGTATTTGCGCTCGGCGACCGGTTCGGTGACGGCGCTGGTGGACGCCAGCGCGATCGTGGGAATGCGCTTCTCGCCGATCGTCCGGGCGGCGCCGACCGCGCAATCGTTGCAACCGCCCATGATGACGGCGCTGATCCGCGAGTCATTGGCGAAATCGTTGATGTTGCGCAAGGATTCGGCGGCGTCCGAGCGGTTGTCCTTCACCTTGAGCTCGATCTTTCGGCCGCCGAGTGCGCCGGAGGAGTTCAGCTGGTCCACCTTCAGTTTCAGCGCGCGTTGGTACACCTTGCCCACCGGCGCGGAGCCGCCGGACAGTTCGAGGTCCGCCGCGATGACGATGGGGCTGATGTCCTGCTGCTCCCCGCCGAACTGGCAGCCGGTGAGCGTGGTGGCCAGCACGGCCGATGCGAGCGCCGCGATGCTCGCGGAGCGGATGGGGCTCAACTCAGTCCTCCAGGTGCGGCGTGGGCGCAGGCCCGATCACCGCCGCTAGTCCGTCCTCAGTGGAGAAACGGGATTGGTCTGCCGTACGGTGTGCGCGAAGCCTGCAAAACCTTGCCAATGCCAAGCCCTGTGGTCAAGCGCGCTGCCGGGAGTTGCGTGGGACGGTCGTCCCACATGCTGGGGGCACGGAACGTTAACCGGTAATTACTGCGCAGATACGAATGACCACCTTGGAGTTACATGCCCTGTTCAGGGGCTTGAGGAAATGAAGGTAATAGTTGACCGGATCAGGGGTTGAGTCGCCGCCGGGCGTTTCCTGCCTCACTGCGGCTTCCCAAGTCGGATCTCTTCTGATGAAATTCCGGCCGTGCCGCGCGTGGCGCTGGCCGCTGCACCAGGCACGGGTCGGCGGGTCAAGCGTGGAAGAAACGACGGAGGCGATGTCGTGAGCACCGGACCTACGACCCTGCCCGAGAGCACTGACGCCGGTCAGCGGAACCGGCGACGGAGGCTGCCTCGGCTGCGAGACGCGCGGATCCGTTCCAAGCTCGCTCTCATCCTGGTTGTTCCGGTGGCAGCCGTCATCGCACTGGCGACCATCCGACTCGTCTCGGTCGGCGAGGGCGCGTACGACGCCACCCGGATCCGGTCGCTGACCGCGCTGTCGATCGACGTGTCGGCGCTGGCCCAGGACCTGCACAAGGAGCGGATGGCGGCGGCCGCGTACCTGGCCGGGGCGGAGCAGAAGCCGGACGACTACAACCTGCGGGTACGGAGTACCGACGAGCGGATCGCGGCGTACCAGGAGGAACGGATCGGGCTCGGCGACGTGCCGGCCTCGGTCCGCAGCCGGCTCAAGGTCATCGACGACCACCTGGCCGCCCTGAACGGCACCCGGCAGGAGGTCCTGGACCGGCAACAGATGCCGGTGGCCAAGGCGACCCTGCGCTACGGCATCATCCTCAACGACCTGGTCGCGTACGGCGACACCCTCGCCCAGCAGCCCGGTGCGGAGGGCATCGCCGATGCCCGGCGGGCGGTGGCCGCGTTCGCCCACGCCAAGGCGGAGGTCGCCGAGGAGCAGGCGGTGGTCTTCACCGCGCTCGCCGCCGGCCGGATCGACGAGGAACAGTTCTCCTCCTTCGTCGGCACCCTGACCGCCCAGCAGGAGGCGCTGATCGCCTTCTCCCAGGCCGCCGAGCCGGCACAGCGTGCCCTGGTGGACAGCACGGTCTCCGGTGACGCGGTGCAGCTCGCCGACCGGGTCGCGAACGACGTGTCCCGTTCGGTCAACAAGGCCCCGCTGGTCGGTCGGGACGACGCCGCGGCCGCCATCGGCGCGGTCAACGACCTGATGCGGTGGGCCGAGATCCAGCTCCAGAACCAGCTGCTCGCCGACGCCGACGCGGTCCTGTCGGCGGTCATCCGGCAGGCCGTCCTGGAGAGCCTGATCGTCCTGCTCACGCTGTTCATCGCGGTGAGCCTGGCCGTGGTCCTGGCCCGCTCGCTGAACGAGTCGCTGCGCCGGCTGCGCGAGGGCGCCCTTGCGGTGGCGAACCACGACCTGCCGGACGCGGTCAACCGGCTGCAGAACGTCAACGCCATCGGCGACGGTGGCGTGGACGAGATCGTCCAGCAGGTCCGGGACCCGATCCAGCTGACCAACCGCGACGAGGTCGGCCAGGTGGCGGCGGCCTTCAACGTGGTCCACCGGGAAGCGGTCCGGGTGGCGGCCGAGCAGGCGGCGCTGCGGACCAGTGTCTCGGCGATGTTCCTCAACCTGGCCCGGCGCTCGCAGAACCTGGTCGACCGGATGATCGGCGAGCTGGACGCGATCGAGCGGGGCGAGGAGGACCCGAAGCGGCTGGCCCAGCTCTTCGAACTCGACCACCTGGCCACCCGGATGCGCCGCAACGACGAGAACCTGCTGGTGCTGGCCGGCGCCGACTCGGCCGTGCCGCGCCGGGACGACGCGCTCCTGGTCGACGTGCTGCGGGCCGCCCAGTCCGAGGTGGAGCTCTACAACCGGATCGAGTTCGGCACCGTCGACACCGACATCTCGGTCGCCGCGCACGCGGTCAACGACGTGGTTCGCCTGGTCGCCGAGCTGCTCGACAACGCCACCCGGTTCTCGCCACCGAACACCACAGTGGTCGCGGACGGTCGACGGATCCGGGACTACGTGCTGATCCAGGTCGAGGACCGCGGCCTCGGCCTCAGCGACGAGCAGCTCGACTCGCTGAACCGGCGGCTGGCCGCCCCGCCCACGGTCGACGTGGCCGCGTTCCGGCTGATGGGCCTGGCCGTGGTCAGCCGGCTTGGCGCCCGCTACGGCATCCGGGTCGAGCTGCGCCGCAACGTCGAGGGCGGCACCGTCGCCCAGGTGACCCTGCCGAACTCCGCCGTGGTGCTGCCGGCGAACCGGGGCCCGGCCCAGCTGAGCCGGCCGCGCCAGCCGCTCGCCGTCGAGCAGGCCCCGCTGAATCCGGTGGGCCACACCGCAGAACCGCTGGCCGGCGCGGGGCGGACCACCACGGCCACGCTCACCGACCAGTGGCGGACCCCCACGCCGCCCGCCCGCTGGCAGTCCCTGGACGAGGCGCGGGACACCGGCCCCGCCGTGCAGGTCGGGGGCGGCACGGGCGCGCTGCCGCCCGTGCCGCCGCCCGCCCCGGCGACCCCCGTCTCCGGTGCCGGCTACGCGGTGGGCGGACCCACCCTCGGGTACCCCGCGCTCGCCCCGCTGCCGAAGCGGACCCCGGGCGGGGAGGTGGCCGCAACCAGCGCGTCGGCCACGCCGCTCGGCCCCACCTCCGCGCCGCCGGCGTACCCCGCCGTGTCGGCGTACCAGCCGCTCGCGTCGGCCCCGCCGGTCGATGTCGCCAAGCCGGCCCCGGCTGCGCCACTGGCGGCCCACCCGGCCGAGGCGCCGATCTTCCGGGAGATGGAGGCGGTCTGGTTCCGCTCGCATGGCGAGGACGAGACCACGATCTTCGCCCGGCCCCGGTTCGACGAAGACCCGCCGCCCGCCCCGAAGCGATCCGCCACCGCGCCGCCGCTGCCGACCCGTACCCCGGGCGCCCAGGCGTCGGCGATGGCCTCGCCACCGCCGTACACCCCGCCGCCCGCCGCCGTGCCCCCGCCCGCGCCGCCCGCGCCGCCGGCGATCGACCCAGACGCCTGGCGGACGGCGGCCGACGACGGTTGGGCGCGGGCCAGCCAGGCCGCGGAGCCCAGCACCGGCGGGACCACCCGCTCCGGCCTGCCGAAGCGCGTGCCGCAGGCCCAGCTCGTTCCCGGCGGCATCGAGCCGAAGGGCGGCCGGTCCCGCGCCAAGCGCACGCCGGATGAAGTACGAGGTCTGCTGTCGGCCTACCACCGCGGTGTGCAGCGGGGTCGGACGGCCGGCGCGGACCTGAACAGCAACTCGACCAAGGAGACGAACCGATGAACAGGCCAGCGGCCATGCAGGACATGGGTTGGCTGCTCACCAACTTCGCCGACAGCGTGGCGGGTATCGCCCACGTGGTGGCGGTGTCCGCGGACGGGCTGCTACTCGCCTCCTCCCGCGACCTGCCGGCGGACCGAGCCGACCAGCTCGCCGCGATCACCTCCGGCGTGGTGAGCCTGACCGAGGGCGCCGCGCGGATGTTCAGCGCCGGCGGGGTGCTCCAGACGGTCATCGAGATGGACAGCGGATACCTGTTCCTCATGTCGATCAGCGACGGCTCCTCGATGGCGGTGCTGGCCGCCCGGAGTTGCGACGTGGGCCAGGTGGGCTACGAGATGGCGCTGCTGGTGGAGCGGGTCGGCCAGGCGCTGGTCCCGCTGCCGCGGGATGCTGTCCGGTCCTGACCGGCGTTCGGTGTGACCTGGTGACCGGGAGCCGACCGGCTCCGTACGGAGGGAGGTGATCGCGAGATGGAACCACGGCGGGATCCGCGTGGGGCGCTGGTGCGACCGTACGCGGTCACCCGCGGCCGCACCGAGCCGTTGCAGAACATCGCGTTGGAGGCGGTGCTCTCCTGCACGCCCACACAGTCGGCCGAGGCGCGGTTCGCCGGGCACGACAAGTACCGCATCGCCCTGGTCTGCGAGGGCCGGGCGCAGTCGCTCGCGGAGATCGCCGCGTACACCCGGATGCCGCTGGGCGTCACCCGGGTGCTGGTCGCCGACCTGGTGGCCGAGGGCCTGCTGACGCTACACACTGCCGCTCCCGCGACGGGGTTCCAGGAGCGGATGAACTTGCTGGGAAGGGTGCTAAGTGGACTTCGCGAACTATGACCCCGCCGGGGCGAGCCGCAGCCGGGAGATCATCTCCGCGAAGATCGTGGTCGCGGGTGGCTTCGGGGTGGGCAAGACCACCCTGGTCGGCGCAATCTCCGAGATCACGCCGCTGACCACCGAGGCGCTGATGACCGCGGCCGGGGTGGGCATCGACGATCCGTCGAAGGTGCCCGGCAAGGAGACCACCACGGTCGCCATGGACTTCGGCCGGATCACCATGGCCCAGGACCTGATCCTGTATCTCTTCGGCACGCCGGGCCAGACCCGTTTCTGGTTCATGTGGGACGAGATCATCCGGGGTGCGGTGGGCGCCACGGTGCTGGTGGACACCCGGCGGATCAGCGACGCCTTCGCCCCGCTGGACTACTTCGAGAACCGCAACCTGCCGTACGTGGTGGCGCTGAACCGGTTCGACGGCGCCGCGCAGTACGAGCTGGAGGAGGTCCGCGAGTCGCTGGCCATCTCGCCAGACGTGCCGCTGGTGATGTGCGACGCCCGGCATCGTGAGTCGGTCAAGCAGGTGCTGGTGACCGTGGTCGAGCACGCCATGCTCCGGCTGCAGGCCGAGCACGACCGGGGCTACCCGGCCTCGGTCGGCTGACCGCCCGCCCGTCCCGTCCGTAGCCGGACCGGACGGGCGGCTCCGCCGGGTCGGTGCGCCGAAGGCAGCCCCGCTGCCGTCAGTCCACCCGGAGGCGGTAGCCGCGCTTGACCACGGTCTGCACCACCCGGGGCGCCGTCAGTCCGACCCGCAGCCGGGCGACCGCCATCTCCACCGCGTGCTCGTCCGCGCCTAGGGGCAGGGTACGCAGCAGGGCGGTGCGGGACAGCACCTTGCCGGGCGACGCGGCGAGCGCCCGCAGCACCGCCATCGGGGCCGGCGCGAGCGGCCGCAACTCCCCGTCGACCACGGCGGCGTGCCCGCGCAGCGTCAGCTGGTGCCCGCCGGCCCGCACGGTCACCGTCCGGCGGGGCAGCTCGTCCACGATCGTCCGCACCAGGGCGCCCAGCCGGGCGCGGCTCGGGGCGGCCACCGGCACCCCCCGCCGGACCAGCGGTTCGGCGGTGACCGCGCCGACGCAACCGGCCAGCACGTCCCCCCGCAGCGCCGCCAGCACTGTCTCGGTGCGGTCCCCGGCCGCCCGCAGCAGCGCCTCCGCCGCCGGGGCGGAGGTGAACGTGACCGCGTCGACCATCCGCCCCGCGACCAGGTCGATCAGCCGGTGCAGCGGAGCCGGGTCGGTCGGCGGCGCCCACCGGTAGACCGGTACCTCGAGCACCGTGGCACCGGCCGCTTCCAGCGCCTCGGTGCACTCCGGCTGCCGCTCGCCGTGCAGTTGGAGCGCGACGACCTGGCCGGACACGCCGCGCCGGACCAGGTGGTCGACCACCTCGTCGCAGCTCTCCGAGGCCGGGGACCAGTGCTCGCGCAGCCCGGCGGCCCGGATCGCGCCGGTCGCCTTCGGGCCGCGGGAGACCACGTAGGACCGGGCGAGCACGGCACGCAGGGGTTCGCCCAGGCCCCACCCCTCGGCCGCCTCCAGCCAGCCGCGCATCCCGATGCCGGTGTTGGCCATCAGCACGTCCGGCGGGCGGTCGAGGCAGGCCCGGGTGGCCTCGCGCAGGTCGGTGTCGTCGGCCAGCGGCACGATCCGCAGGGCCGGGGCGAGCACCACCCGCGCGCCGCGCCGCTGCAACAGCGCGGCCAGCTCGTCGCGTCGCCGGTCAGCGGTGACCCCGATGGTGAAGCCGGCCAGTTCCTCCCGCATCACTCCTCCTGCCGCAGCCGCACCTCGACCTGCCCGTCCCGGCAGCGCACCTCGTGCCGCCGCAGCGCCACGTCCGGGAGGTCCAGGCACCACCCGGTCCGTAGGTCGTAGACCTGCTTGTGCAGCGGGGAGGCCAGCGTCGGCACGCCGCCGCGGCTGCCGACGATCCCCCGGGACATCACGTACGCGCCGCCGACCGGATCGAGGTTGTCGACCGCGTACAGTTCGCCGCCGGTCCGGACGAGCGCCACCTGCACGCCGTCGACCAGCGCGGCCATCCCGCGATCGGGGTCCAACCGGTCGAGCGGGCAGACCGACGTCCAGTTGGGCCTCCTCGTCGCGTCACCTCGCTCCGCTCGGTGTCGCGACGAGTTCACGAGGCTGAGCTGACTGATTCGCTCGCTGCGCTGGCTCATGGGCGTACCTCCGGAAGGCCGAGCGCCACCGGCTGGCGGCGGCGGTCGGCGCCGGACGCCGGTGGTGCGCCGCGCGCGGGCACCGGCTGGCCGCGTTCGGCGGTGAACGTGATGGACGGATCGGGCACGTCGGGGGCGTTGACGAACGAGGTGAACCGGCGCAGCCGCTCCGGGTCCGCCAGCACGTCCCGCCACTCGTCCGAGTACGACGCGACGTGCCGCGCCATCGCCGCGTCCAGTTCGGCGCAGAGCCCGAGCGAGTCGTCCACCAGCACCGCGCGCAGGTGATCGAGCCCGCCCTCCATCGCCTCGAGCCAGGCGGCGGTGCGCTGCAACCGGTCGGCGGTCCGGATGTAATAGATCAGGAAGCGGTCGATCAGCGTGACCAGCTCGTCGGTGCTCAGGTCGGTGGCGAACAGGTCGGCGTGCCGGGGCCGGAAGCCGCCGTTGCCGCCGAGATAGAGGTTCCAGCCCGTCTCGGTGGCGATGACGCCGAAGTCCTTGCCGCGGGCCTCGGCGCACTCCCGAGCGCAGCCGGAGACCGCCGCCTTGAGCTTGTGCGGGGCGCGTAGTCCCCGGTAGCGCAGCTCCAGCGCGACGGCCAGCCCAACCGAGTCCTGCACCCCGTACCGGCACCAGGTCTCACCGACGCAGGACTTCACCGTGCGCAGGGCCTTGCCGTACGCGTGGCCGGACTCGAAGCCGGCGTCGACCAGCCGGCGCCAGATCTGTGGGAGCTGCTCGACCCGGGCCCCGAACAGGTCGATCCGCTGCCCGCCGGTGATCTTGGTGTACAGCCGGAAGTCTCGGGCCACCTCGCCGATCACGATCAGCTTCTCCGGGGTGATCTCCCCGCCGGGGATTCGGGGCACCACCGAGTAGCTGCCGTCCCGTTGCAGGTTGGCCAGGAAGTGGTCGTTGGTGTCCTGGAGGGACGCCTGCTCGCCGTCGAGCACGTGCCCGGTGCCGAGGGAGGCGAGGATCGAGGCCACCATCGGCTTGCAGATGTCGCAGCCGCGCCCCCGCCCGTGCTCGGCGATCAGCTGCGAGAAGGTGCGGATGCCGCGGACCCGGACGATGTCGAACAGCTCCTGCCGGCCGGCGTCGAAGTGCTCGCAGAGCGCGGTGGACTGCCGCACCCCGGCCGCGTCGAGGAGCTGCTTGAGCATCGGTAGGCAGGAACCGCAGCTCGTACCGGCCCGGGTGCACGCCTTCAACGCCGGCACGTCCCCCGCCCCGCCCGCGATCGCCGCGTCGATGTCCGCCCGGGTCACCGCGTTGCAGGAGCAGACCTGGGCCGCGGCCGGCAGCGCGCCGACCCCGGCGGGGGCGCCCCCGGCCGGTGCCAGCAGGGCCAGCGGGGGAGCGGGCAACGGCCCGCCGACACTCGCCCGCAGGGTCGGGTACGCGCTGGCGTCGCCCACCAGGACGCCGCCGAGCAGCGTCCGCGCGTCGTCGGAGAGGACCAGCTTGGCGTACGTGCGGGTGGCCGGGTCGGTGAAGGTGACGTCGAGGCAGCCCGGGGTGGTGCCGTGCGCGTCACCGAACGAGGCCACGTCCACCCCGAGCAGCTTGAGCTTGGTCGCGGTGTCCGCGCCGGGGAAGGTGGCCGCCCCGCCGAGCAGCCGGTCGGCGACCACCTCGGCGGTCGCGTACCCGGGAGCGACCAGGCCGTGGCAGGTGCCGTCCACCGCCGCGCACTCGCCGACCGCCCAGATCCGTTCGTCCGCCGTCCGGCAGGTGGCGTCGACCAGCACCCCGCCCCGCGGCCCGAGCGGCAGGCCCGCCGTCCGGGCCAGCTCGTCCCGCGGCCGGATGCCGGCGGCCACCACGACCAGCTCGGCGTCGACCGTACGGCCGTCGGAGAGCTCCAGCGTGGCGACCGTGCCGTCCGGGCCGGGGCGCAGCGCGGTGGTGGCCACCCCGAGGCACGGGGTGACGCCGAGCTCCTCGACGTAACGGCGGAGCATCGCCCCGCCTGCCTCGTCCACCTGTACCGGCATCAGCCGGGGCGCGAACTCGACCACGCTGGTGGACAGGCCCAGCAGGCGTAGGGCGTTCGCCGCCTCCAGGCCGAGCAGCCCGCCGCCGATCACCGCCCCGGTCCGCCGGCCCCGGGCGTGCTCCCGGATCGCGGCCAGGTCGTCCAGTGTCCGGTAGCCGAACACGCCTGGCAGGTCGGCGCCGTCGACGGGCGGCACGAAGGCGTACGACCCGGTGGCCAGCACCAGGGCGTCGTACGGGTGACTGCCGGTCGCCGTGGTCACCACCCGCCGCGTCCGATCGATCGTGGTTACCGGCTCGCCCAGGTGCAGCACCACGCCGTCGTCGGGAGTGTGCAGGTTCAGCTCCGCCGCGCCGACCCCGTCGAAGAAGGCCGAGAGCCGGACCCGGTCGTACGCCGGCCGCCGCTCCTCGGCGAGCACCGTCACCCGCCAGCGCCGGTCGTGGTCCCGGGCCCGCAACGCCTCGACGAAGCGTTGCCCGACCATGCCGTTGCCGACGACCACCAGTCTGCCGCCCCGCATGCCATCACCTCCGCTTTCCCGCCCCCGCACTCCGTTCATCGCGTTACCGCCACCGGGTCCGCCTCGGCGAGCCAGTCGGCGATGCCGGCGACCGCGTCCCGGCAGCCGCCGCAGCCCGTCGCCGCCCGGGTCGCCGCCGACAACTCCTCGACGGTCCGGGCGCCGGCACGCCAGCACGCCACCAGCGCACCCTTGTGGACGTCGTTGCACTGGCACACCGTGGCCGCGTCCGGCATCAGCGCCGGGGACGCGGCGGGGGGTGGCCGGGGCGGCGCCGGACGCCCGCCCGAGCAGTAGCGACCGGCGGTCCGCGGGCACCGGGTCACCCCGGTCGAAGAGCTGCACCACCGTGCCGACGGCCGGGTTGTCGCCGAGCAGGATCGCCCCGGTCAACCGGCCGTCGCGGATCCGCAGCCGGGCGTACGTGCCGCGGGTCGTGTCGGCGAAGGTCAGCTCCTCGACCGGTCCGCCGTCATCTGCGGCGGTGCCGGCGGGCGGTGTGCCGCCGGCGGTGTCGCCCATCGCGGCGAGGTCGATGCCGGCCGCCTTGAGCCGGGTCACCACCGGCCGCGGCCGGTACCGGGCGAGCGGGTCCGCGCCGGCCAGCACCTCGGCCACCACCCGGGCCTGCGCCCAGGCCGGGGCGACCAGCCCGGTCAGCGCCCTGGCGTGCTGGGCGCAGTCGCCGATCGCCGAGATGTGCCGGTCGCTGCTCCGCAGCCGGTCGTCCACCAGCACGCCCCGATCCACGGCCAGCCCGGCCGCGGCGGCCAGGGCGGTGTCCGGGCGTACGCCGCAGGAGAGCACCAGCAGGTCGGTGTGGAGCGAGCGGCCGTCGGCGAGGTCGAGGCGGACCCCGTCGGCGTCGGCGGCCACCCCGGTCGCCGGAACGGCCAGCGCGGCCCGTACGCCCAGCCCGGCGAGGGTGCCGGCGAGCACCGCCCCGGCGGCCGGGTCGAGCTGTCGTTCCATCAGCCATCCGGTCGGGTGGACCACGGTCACGTCCAGCCCTCGGTCGGCGAGCCCGCGCGCGGCTTCCAGCCCGAGCAGCCCGCCGCCGAGCACCAGGGCGCGGCGGGCGCCCCGGGCGGCGGCGAGGATCCGCCGGCAGTCGTCCAGGGTGCGGAACGGGACCACCCGGTCGGGCAGCGGGTCGAGCCCGGGCAGCGGCGGCACCACGGCCCGGCTGCCCGTGGCGAGGACCAGCTGGTCGTAGCCGTGCCGGTCGCCGTCGTCGGTGCGTACCTCCCGGGCAGCCCGGTCGATCGCGGTGACCGCCAGCCCGGTCCGGACGTCCACGCCCTGCCCGGCGACCTCGGTCAGCGCCACGTCTGGCTCGTCGATCTTCCCGGCCAGCAGGGCGGAGAGCATGATCCGGTTGTACGCCCGGTGCTGCTCCGCCCCGAGCACGGTGACCTTCCGGTCGCCGTTCCGCGCGTGCAGCTCGGCGGCGAGCCGCGCGCCCGCCATCCCGTAGCCGACGATGACCACTCTCATGACCGATCTCCGCTCCGCTCCGATCGGCCATGAGGCGCCACGGCGCTGTTCCGGATGCTTCGCCCGCTCATGCCTTCTCCACCCGGACGGCGCAGATCTTGAATTCCGGCATGCCGGAGAGCGGGTCGACGGCGTCGTTGGTGACCGAGTTGGCGCGCGCCGCGCCCGGCCAGTGGAACGGCGCGAAGACGGTGTCCGGCCGGATCGCCGGGCTGAGCCGGGCCGGCGCCCGCAGCTCGCCCCGGCGGGAGACGACGCGCACCTCGTCGCCCCCGGCCACGCCGAGCCGGTCGGCCAGGTCCGGGTGCAGCTCGACGAAGCCCTCCGGGGCGGCCCGGCGCAGCGCGTCGACCCGCCGGGTCTGCGCGCCGGACTGATAGTGGGCGAGCACCCGGCCGGTGGTGAAGTGCAGCGGGTACTCCGCGCACACCTCCTCGGCGGCCGGCCAGTGCGTCACCGGGTGGAACCGGGCCCGCCCGTCCGGGGTCGGGAAGGACTCGGTGAAGAGCCGGGGCGTGTCCGGCCCGTCCGGGTCGGGGCAGGGCCAGAAGACGCCCTCGTCCCGTTCGACCCGCTCCCAGGTCACCCCGGCGTAGTCCGCCGGCCCGCCGGCCGAAGCCCGGCGCAGTTCCTCGAAAACGGTGCGCGGATCGGCCGGGAAGCCGTGCCCGCCGGCTGCGTTGCCCCCGCCGCTGCCAGCGGACCCGGGCGTTGGGAAGAGGTCCGTGCGGTGCGGGGTGCGATGAAGAATGGCCCCCGCGTGCAGTCGGGCGGCCAGGCCGGCGAGGACGGCCAGCTCGGTGCGGACCCCGGGCGGCGGCTCGCGCAGCGCCCGCCGGCGGAGCACCCGACCCTCCAGGTTGGTCAGCGTGCCGTCCTCCTCGGCCCACTGCGCGACGGGCAGCACCACGTCGGCCAGGTCGGCCGTCTCGGAGCGCACGAAGTCGGCCACCACCAGCAGGTCGAGGGCGCGCAGCCGGGACTCGACCCGGGCCGCCCGGGGCGCCGACACCACCGGGTTGGAGCCGAAGACCAGCAGCGCCCGGGGGCCGGTCGCGGTGCCGAGCGAGTCCAGCAGGGCGTACGCCGGCACCCCCGGCCCGGGCAGGTCGTCGGCGGGTACGCCCCAGACCCGCGCCACGTGCTCCCGGGCCGCCGGGTCGTCGATCCGCCGGTACCCGGGGAGCTGGTCGGCCTTCTGCCCGTGTTCCCGACCACCCTGGCCGTTGCCCTGGCCGGTGAGGCAGCCGTACCCGGAGCCGGGCCGGCCGGGCAGGCCCAGGGCGAGCGCCAGGTTGATGAACGCGGTGACCGTGTCGACGCCCTTGGCGTGCTGTTCCGCGCCGCGCGCGGTGAGGATGATCGCGCGGTCCACCGTGGCGAGCGCCCGGGCGGTCGCCTCCAGGTCGGCCACCGGTACCCCGGAGAGGCGTTCCACCTCGGCCGGCCAGTACCCGGCCACGGTCCGCCGGACCTCGTCGAAGCCGCTGGTCCGGTCGGCCACGTACGCCCGGTCGAGCCAGCCCTCGGTGAGCGCCACGTGCAGCAGCGCGTTGGCCACCGCCAGGTCGGTGCCGGGCAACGGCTGCAGGTGCCGATCGGCCTGCCGGGCGGTGGCGGTGAGCCGGGGGTCGATCACGATCAGTTGGCCGCCCCGGGCGCGCTGGTCGGCGAGGTGCCGCAGCAGCGGCGGCATGGTCTCGGCCGGGTTCGCGCCGACCAGCAGCAGGGTGTCCGCCCGGCCGAGGTCGGCGAGGGGGAAGGGCAGCCCCCGGTCGACGCCGAAGGCGCGCAGCCCGGCCGCCGCGGCCGAGGACATGCACCACCGGCCGTTGTAGTCGATGTGCCGGGTACGCAGCGCCACCCGGGCGAACTTGCCGAGCGCGTACGCCTTCTCGTTGGTCAGCCCGCCGCCGCCGAAGACCGCGACCGCGTCCGGCCCGTGCCGGTCCTGGACGGCGCGGATCCCGGCGGCCACCCGGTCGAGGGCCTCGTCCCAGCTCGCCGGGCGCAGCGGCGCGCCGGGCCGGTCCCGCAGCAGCGGGGCGGCCAGTCGGTCGGGGTGGTCGAGCAGTTCGGCGGCGGTCCAGCCCTTCTGGCACAGCCCGCCCCGGTTGGTGGGGAAATCGCGGGGCGCGACCTCGATCCGCCCGTCGGCCTCGCGCAGCACCATGCCGCACTGGAGGGCGCAGTACGGGCAGTGCGTGGCGACCTCCCGGCGGTGGACCTCCGGTCGCGTCGTCACGCGGGCACCCTGTGTCATGTCGGGAAAGCGTGCCGGTGGGCGGTTTCCGGTCCGGGTCCCGTCTGTTTCGGTCCTGTCAAGAGCGCCTCACGCCGCACGGGAGTGACGGGCCGGATGGGCAGGTTTAGAATATGAGACGGAAATCCTGAATAATGGGAGGCGCGATGAGTGTGGCGGACGCGTTCGACGCGGTGGCGGGGAGCTACGACGAGGCCCGGCGCCGGCTGGTGCCCTGCTTCGACGCCTTCTACGGCACCGCGGTCCAGGTCGCCGCACCGCCGCTGCGGGCGGCGCTCGCGTCGGGGCATACCCCCGAGGTGCTGGACCTGGGCGCGGGCACCGGCCTGCTCTCCCTGTTGCTCGCCGCGGCGGTGCCGGGCGTCCGGCTGACCCTGGTCGACGCCGCGCCGGGCATGCTCGCGGTGGCCACCGGCCACCTGGCCGCCCGGGGAGTGCCGCACCGGACGGTGCTCGCCGATCTCACCGGCCCGCTGCCCGCCGGCCGCTACGACGCGGTGGTCTCGGCCCTGGCCATCCACCACCTGGTCGACGACGGCAAGCGGGCGCTCTACCGGCGGGCGGCCGAGACGCTGGTGCCCGGTGGGGTGTTCGTCAACGCCGAGCAGGTCGCCGGCCCGACCCCGGCGCTGGACCGGCGCTACGACGAGGTCTGGACGGCCCGGATCACCGAGCTGGGCTCGGACGCCGAGGAGATCGCCGCGGCCCGGGAGCGGATGCGGCACGACCGGCCGGCGCCGGTGACCGACCAGTGCCGCTGGCTCACCGACGCCGGCCTGACCGACGTGGACTGCTTCTTCAAGGAGTGGCGGTTCGCCGTCTTCGGCGGCCGCCGCCCGTGACGGTCGGCGCGCCTGCGGGGTCGACCGTCGCGTCGCGGCCGGCCCGCCTGAGCGTCCGGCGGGGGGTTGTCCCGTCCGCCCCGCCCGTGCCCTGGTGTCCGGTTCGCCGACGGGCGCGAGTGGGGATGACTGCTGGTCGTACCAGTGGGTAATCTGTCCGGCATGACCGCCAAGGTGACGCTGTCGTTCTCGGACGAGACGATCGAGGAGGCGCGCCGGTTCGCCAAGCGGGAAGGGCTCTCCCTCTCCGCCTGGATGGACCAGGCCGCCCGGGAGAAGGCGCTGCGCGAGGTCTTCACCGCGCACGCCGCCGCCGTCGGCCGCGCCGGCCTGGATCTGGAGTCCGCGGCCCTGGCCGACGACCAGGAGGCCGCGATGGTCGACGACGCCCTCTTCGGCGGCGGACGTCCGCGTGCTGCGTAGGGGAGAGGTCTGGCGCATCTCCGGCGCCCGGGAACGGCTCGGACTGGTGATCAGCTCCGACGTCTACAACTCCACCGACGTACCGATCGTGATCGTGGCCGAGGTGGTCGAGGAATCGTTGCTACGGGACTCGCCCCTCGCGGTGGCCATGGGCGGGTACGTGGTGATGCCTGACCGGCTCTCGTCGCCCATGAAGAAGTGGTTCACCGAGTGCGTGGACGTCGCCGACACCGAGACCATGCAACGGGTCGGCCGGGCGCTGCGCATCCTCCAGGAGCTCTGACCGGCTCACCGCCGGCTTCCGGCGGACGTGCGGTTTCCGTTTCCGGCCCGACCCGGGGCGGGCACGGCCGGGAAACCACCCGTTCCTAGCGTCCCCCTCGTCATCGACGAGGAGGAGTCGCCGTGAGCACGCTCGCTTCCCCCCGGGCCCCGGCCCCCGACGCCGGGCACCGGCGGTCGATCACCGACCGGCGCCCCGAGGACCCCGGGTTCTGGGACACCGCCGGGGCCTCGATCGCCCGCCGCAACCTGTACGTCTCGATCTTCGCCGAGCACGTCGGCTTCTCCGTGTGGAGCCTCTGGTCGGTGACGGTGCTCTTCCTCGGCCCGGAGTACGCCATCGACCCGGCCGGGAAGTTCCTGCTCACCGCCGTGCCGGCCGCGCTGGGCGCGGTGCTGCGGCTGCCGTACACGCTGGCGGTGGCCCGGTTCGGCGGGCGGAACTGGACCGTCGTCAGCGCGCTGCTGTTGCTGGTGCCGGCGGTGCCGATGGCGCTGCTGATCGAGCCGGGGGTGTCGTACTCGACACTGATGGTGCTGGCCTGCCTGAGCGGGGTCGGCGGGGGCAACTTCGCCTCGTCGATGGCGAACATCAACCTGTTCTTCCCGGACCGGCTCAAGGGCCGGGCGCTCGGGCTCAACGCCGGCGGCGGAAACCTCGGCGTGCCGGCGGTGCAGCTCGTCGGGCTGGCCGTGCTGGCCACCGCCGGGGCCGCGTACCCCCGGCTGGTGCCGGCGGTCTACCTGCCGCTGATCGTGCTCGCGGCGCTCGCCGCGGCGCGCTGGCTGGACAACGTCCCCGGGGCGCGCAACGAGCCGGGAGCGCTGCGGGCCGCCGCCCGCGACCCGCACACCTGGGTGATGTCGCTGCTCTACGTGGGCACCTTCGGCTCGTTCATCGGCTTCGGGTTCGCCTTCGGCCAGGTGCTCCAGCTCCAGTTCCACGACCGGTTCCCGACTCCGGTCGACGCCGCCTGGCTGACCTTCCTCGGGCCGCTGATCGGCTCGCTGATCCGGCCGGTCGGCGGCCAGCTCGCCGACCGGCTCGGCGGAGCCCGGGTCACCTTCTGGAACTTCGCGGCGATGGCCGTGGGCGCCGCGCTGGTGCTGTACGCCGCGCGCGAGCGGTCGTTCCCGCTCTACCTGGTCGGGTTCCTGGCGCTCTTCGTGTTCTCCGGGATCGGCAACGGGTCGACGTACAAGATGATCCCGGCGATCTTCCGGGCCCGGGCCGCCGCCGAGGCGGAGCGGACCGGAGACCGGGCGGCGGCCGAGCGCCGCGGCCGGCGGCGGTCCGGGGCGCTGATCGGCGTCGCCGGGGCGGTCGGCGCCTCGGGCGGGGTGCTGGTCAACGTGGCCTTCCGGCAGTCCTTCCTCGCCGCCGGGAACGCGGACGCGGCCTACCTGGCCTTCGTCGGCTGGTACGCGCTCTGCTTCGCGGTGACCTGGATGGTGTACCTGCGGCCGGGGCCACGTAAGCTGTCCGGCGTGTGACCTGCGCCATGGTGGAAGCGCGGGCCGCGCGGGGACCACCCCGTTTTGACCTGCCGCCGGGCGGCCGGGTATCGTTGCCTGCTGTTGTACGACATTCAGAGGCGTGCCGCATCAGGTACGCTTGGTCGTTCGTGCGCGCCTGGTCACCTCGGCGCGCGACCCCAGACCGACGACGAGACAAGGTAGACCTGTGCGTACGTACAGCCCGAAGCCGGGTGAGATCGAGCGTCAGTGGCACGTCATCGACGCCTCTGATGTCGTGCTGGGCCGCCTCGCGACCCACGCCGCCACGCTGCTGCGTGGCAAGCACAAGCCGACTTTCGCGCCGCACGTCGACACGGGCGACTTCGTCGTCATCGTGAACGCGGGCAAGGTCGCGCTGACCGGCAACAAGCGCCAGCAGAAGATCGCTTACCGCCACTCCGGTTACCCGGGTGGTCTGAAGCAGGTCGGCTACGAGGAGCTGCTCACCAAGCGTCCCGAGCGGGCCATCGAGCTGGCCGTGAAGGGGATGCTCCCGCACAACAAGCTCGGCCGTCAGATTCTCAAGAAGCTGAAGGTCTACGCCGGTGCCGAGCACCCGCACGGCGCGCAGCAGCCGGTGCCGTTCGAGATCAAGCAGATCGCGCAGTGAGCGCGGGCGAAGGAAGCAGCATGACCGACATCACCGCCACCGAGGTTGCCCCTGAGGCCACCGAGGCGCCGGCGCCCGTCGCCCGCGCGCCTCGTGGCGACCGCCCGATCCAGACCGTGGGTCGGCGCAAGGAGGCCATCGTCCGGGTCCGCATCGTCCCCGGCAGCGGCAAGATCACCTGCAACGGCCGTGACCTCGAGGCCTACTTCCCGAGCAAGGTGCACCAGCAGCTGATCAAGGACCCGCTGGTGACCGCCGAGAAGGCCGAGGCGTTCGACGTGATCGCCAACCTGCGTGGTGGCGGCACCACCGGCCAGGCCGGCGCGCTGCGCCTCGCCATCGCCCGCGCGCTGATCGTCAGCGAGCCGGACGATCGCCCGGCCCTGAAGAAGGCCGGCTTCCTGACCCGTGACGCCCGGGTCAAGGAGAGCAAGAAGTACGGCCTCAAGAAGGCCCGTAAGGCTCCTCAGTACTCGAAGCGCTGATCATCAGCAGCGCCTTGTACTTCTGACGGACGGCCGGGTCCGCCTCCTCTACGGGAGGTGGCCCGGCCGTTCGCTTTTCCTCTCCTCGCAACGGCAGTTCCATCGGAGGTTGGCGGGTATGGGCCGGTTGTTCGGCACGGACGGCGTACGCGGGCGGGCGAACGCGGATCTCACCCCGGAGTTGGCGCTCGCGGTGGCGGTCGCCGCCGCGCACACACTCGCCGAGTCGGACAAGAGCCATCCGCCGCTCGCCGTGGTCGGCCGGGACACCCGGGCCAGCGGCGAGATGCTGGAGGCCGCGGTGGTGGCCGGGCTCACCAGCGCCGGCGCCAACGTGGTCCGCGTCGGCGTGCTGCCCACCCCGGCGGTGGCGTTCCTCACCGCCGAGGCCAAGGCCGACCTGGGCGTCATGCTCTCCGCCTCACACAACCCGATGCCGGACAACGGGATCAAGCTCTTTGCCGCCGGCGGGCACAAGCTGCCCGACGAGATCGAGATGCGGATCGAGGCGGCGGTCGAGGCGAACGCCACCACCGCCTGGGAGCGGCCGATCGGTGCCGGGGTGGGCCGGGTGCACGACCTGCTCGACGGCGCCGACCACTACGTCCAGCACCTGGTCGGCACCGTGCCGCACCGGCTAGACGGGATCAAGGTGGTGGTCGACTGCGCCAACGGCGCGGCCGCCGAGGTCGCCCCGGTGGCGTACCAGGAGGCCGGCGCCGAGGTGATCGCGATCTGCGCCGAGCCGGACGGGCTCAACATCAACGACGACTGCGGCTCCAACCACCTGGACGCGCTGCGGGCCGCCGTGGTGGAGCACGGCGCGCACCTGGGCATCGCCCACGACGGCGATGCCGACCGGTGCGTGGCGGTCACCGCCGACGGCGACGAGGTCGACGGCGACCAGGTGATGGCGATCCTCGCCCTGGCCATGCGGGAGGCCGGCGCGCTGACCGAGGACACCCTGGTCGCCACCGTGATGAGCAACCTCGGCCTGAAGCTCGCCATGTCCGCCGAGGGCATCCGGCTGGTCGAGACCAAGGTCGGCGACCGGTACGTGCTGGAGGAGCTGCGCGCCTCCGGGCTGGCCCTGGGCGGCGAGCAGAGCGGCCACATCGTCATGCCCGCGTACGCCACCACCGGCGACGGGGTGCTCACCGGGCTGCACCTGATGTCCCGGATGGCGGCCACCGGCAAGTCGCTCGCCGAGCTGGCCGCCGTGGTCACCAAGCTGCCGCAGGTCCTGATCAACGTGCCGGTGGGCGACCGGACCGTGGGCTCCGCCGCGCCGGCCGTCCGGGCCGAGGTGGAGCGGGCCGAGGCCGAGCTGGGCGAGACCGGCCGGGTGCTGCTGCGCCCCTCCGGCACCGAGCCGCTGGTCCGGGTCATGGTCGAGGCGGCCACCGAGATCACCGCCCGGTCCGTGGCGGAACGGATCGCCGAGCAGGTACGCACCGCCAGCCCGGCCGGCTGACGGCCGTTCCGGTTCATCCGGGCGCGGCGGGATCCTCTCGCCGCGCCCGGTGCCGTTTCCGATTCGGCTCCGTCTGCCGGCGCCCGGCGGTTGTGCATGGCACTCGGGCAAGGTCCGGGACGTCTACGCCGACGGCGACGACCTGATCGTCGGCACGCTGCCAACTTGATGACGTAAACGGATCAGTCGAGCTGCCCGTCGCGTCGCGGCCTTCCACCAGCCGGCCGTTCAGCCCGCCCCGGCTCGCTGACCAGGTCCGGTCCTCAGACCGTGCCGTTTGGCGCAGGTCCCCGACCTGGACGATCGGCCGCGGGCCGCCGGGTGATGCATTCACGTCATCAAGTTCGTAGCGTCTGGCAGAAGGGCCCCAGCTCCGCGGGCAATGGCGCAGCGGGCGGTCACGCCTTCCCCGGCCGTCTGGACCCGCGCGGCCGGCGCGTCGCCCATGCTGCCCCGTCGACCGCCTGGCCCGGGCCGGGGCCGGGCTCAGCGCCGCGGCAGCCGGCGCAGGAAGCGGTCGGCCAGGTCGACCACCTGGTCGGCGTCCAGTTCCAGCGCCGGTCCGGCCACCGTCACCTCGGCCAGCGCGATGCCGGGCACCTCGGTGTCCCGCCAGCCGCCGACGAACCACGCCTTCTCCTCCTCGGCGAGCGCGAGGTTGGCGGTGTTGAGCGCGTCCGCCGGGTGCGACAGCCAGAGCCGGAACTGGTGCGTGTGCGGGGGCGCCGGGTGCACCCGGGCGCCGGGCAGGGTGGCCAGCGCCGCCGCCACCACCTTTGCGTGCGCCACGTAGCCGGCGAGCCGAGGCAGCTCGTGGGTGAGGCCGGCGAGCGCGGCCAGGGCAGCCGGCGACTGCTGGAAGAGGTTTCCGCCGTAGCGGTGCCGCCAGGCCCGGGCGTAGCGGACCAGCTCGGCGGAGCCGGCCAACGCCGCACCGGAGTGCCCGCCGAGGGACTTGTAGAACGAGACGTACGTGCTGTCGGCCAGGGCGGCGACCTCGGCCGGCGAGCGTCCCAGGTGGACGGTGGACTCCCAGAGCCGGGCGCCGTCCAGGTGCACCCGGGCGCCCCGTTGCCGGGCCGCCTCGACCACCGCGACCAGCTCGTCCCAGGTCGGCAGGACGAAACCCGCGTCGCGCAGCGGCAGCTCCAGCAGCAGCGTGCCGATCGGCTCGTCGAGCGCGACGATCTCCTCGGCGGTCGGGTTGCGCGGCGCGTCCGCGGAGCGTACCGGCCGCAGGCCGCCGAGCACGGCGGGCGCGTCCCGCTCGTGCAGCATCGGGTGGCTGAGCGGGTGCAGGCCGACGCCGTTCCGTCCGGTCAGCTCGACGCCGTACCGCATGGCGACCTGCTGGGCCATCGTGCCGGTGGGGAAGAAGGCGACGCCCTCGGTGCCGAGCAGTTCGCCGACGCGGCGTTCCAACTCCTCGACCGCCCCGCCCTCGCCGTAGAAGTCGGGCAGCAGGTCGTCGGCCGTGATCGCCCGGAGCGCCTCCAGCTGCTCGGCCACCGAGGCCGGCGGTCTGCCGGAGAGCACCGTGTCGCAGCTGCGCTGCGCCGCCATCCGGCGTAGCCGGTCGGCGTTCGGGTCGGTCATCGGATTCCCTTCAGTTGGCGCAGCCGGTCCACCGCCTCGGTCAGCACCTCCGGGCGCTTGCAGAAGGCGAACCGGACCAGCCGCCGCCCCGCCTCGGCGTCGTCGTAGAAGACCTGGGTCGGCACGGCCACCACACCACAGCGCTCCGGCAGCGATCGGCAGAACTCGACCCCGTCCCGGCCGCCGAGCGGGGTGACGTCGGCGGTGACGAAGTACGTGCCCTCGGGGGCGAGCACGTCGAACCCGGCGTCGGTGAGCCCGGCGACGAGCTGGTCCCGCCGTCGCTGCAGGCCGTCCCGGAAGTCGGTGAAGTAGGCGTCGGGCAGGCCGAGCGCCAGCGCGACGGCCGGTTGCAGCGGCCCGGCGTTGACGAAGGTGAGGAACTGCTTCACCCGCAGCACCGCGGAGACCAGCGGGGCGGGCCCACTCACCCAGCCGACCTTCCAGCCGGTGCAGGAGAAGGTCTTGCCGGCCGAGGAGATGCGCAGCGTCCGCTCCCGCATCCCGGGAAGCGCCGCCAGCGGTACGTGTGGGGCGGCGGCGTCGGCGAAGACCAGGTGCTCGTACACCTCGTCGGTGACCGCGTACGCGCCGTGCTCCTGGCACAGCTCGGCGACCAGGGCCAGCTCGTCGCGGGTGAACACCTTGCCGGTCGGGTTGTGCGGGGAGTTCAGCAGCACCAGCCGGGTACGCGGGCCGAACGCGGCGCGCAGCTCCGCCGGGTCGACGGCGTACCGGCCGTCGGCGGCGGGACGGAGCGTGACCGGGCGGCGGACGGCACCGGCCAGCGCGATCGAGGCCGCGTACGAGTCGTAGTACGGCTCGAAGCAGACCACCTCGTCACCCGGCTCGCAGAGGGCGAGGATGCTGGCCGCGATCGCCTCGGTGGCGCCGGCGGTCACCACGATCTCGCCGTCCGGGTCGTACGCCAGATCCCAGAAGCGGCGCTGGTGGGCCGCGACGGCCGCGCGCAGCGCCGGCATCCCCGGGCCCGGCGGGTACTGGTTGTGGCCGGAGCGGAGCGCCTCGGCGGCGGCCGCGAGCATCTCCGGCGGGCCGTCGGTGTCCGGGAAGCCCTGGCCGAGGTTGACCGCCCCGGTGCGCACGGCCAGCGCGGACATCTCGGCGAAGATGGTGGTGCCGAACGGCCGCATCCGGGCCACCAGCGGATCGGTCGTCGTCACGCGGGCCAGCCTACGGCCCGCCGCCGAGGCCGCAAGCCCGCCGTTCAGCCGGCGGTGTCACCAACCGAAGCAGGTCGCCCCGTAGACGCCCGAATCCTCCGATACGACCTTCCCGTTCATGCTGATCCGGCAGGTCACCTGGTTGTCGTCCGCCAGGCCGGCCGGGGAGACGATGATCTGTACCCGGTGGCGGTCATTCGAGGCGAACCCCATCCGCCATGGGGACGGCACCCCCTCGTACTGGTAGAAGTCCCCGTTGGCGTCGTAGAACTGCACGTCCACCAGGGCCGCGCCGGTCGCCTCGTACAGGACCGTCAGCTGGCCGGGCCCGCCCGACGGGGTGGTGGCGGGGCTCGGTTGCCCGGCGGTGGCGTCCTCCTCCGGCTCGCCGTAGCCCGGGTCGCCGTAGGGCTCCCCGGACGTCACCGGATCACCGAACGAGCTACCGAGCACGCCCAGGCCGACACAGCCGCAGAAGAGCAGCACCAGGACGGTGGCCACCGCGACGACGATCGCCGCGATCTTGCCGCCGTTCGTCCGGGTCGGCGGCGTCCCGGGGTACGCGTATGGCGGCGGGTAGCCGGCCGGAGGCCAGCCGGGTGCGGCGTACCCGGGCCAGGGGTGAGCTGGCGGCGGGACCGGGGTGACGGGCGGGACGGCCGGTCGCGGCGGGTCGCCCGGCGTCCCGATGCCGCCCGCCGTGCCCGCCACGCCCGTCGGGCCGGGTGTGCCGGTCGAGCCGGGCGACCAGGGGGTTGGCGCCCACGGCGTCGGCGACCACGGCGTCTGCGGCGCCCAGGGCTGGGTGCCGGCGAGCGGATCGGGCGGTGTCCAGGGCGCGGGCGCCGGTGGGGTGGTGGGATCGGTGTGGCCCCCGTCAGCCGACGGCTGGGGGGTCGGCGTTGGCTCGGACATCAGGTCAGCTCGCAGGGGGGCGGGCGCCCAGCGCCTCGCGCATCCGGTTGATCTCAGCGCCCTGCTCCACGATGACGCTGCTGGCCATCTCGTTGAGGACGCCGTCGACTCCGAGCGCCAGCACCTCGCCCGCCATGTCGATCGCGCCCTGATGGTGCTCGACCATCATGGTGACGAACATCCGGTCGAACTCGGCGCCCCGGGCGGCGGTGAGCTGCTCCAATGCCTCCGCTGACTGCATGCCGGCCATGCCGTGCTGGTGGCCGGGGCCGGAGTTCCGGTTCAAACCCCGGTCCGTCAGCCAGGTCTCCAGCGTCTTGATCTCCGGTTCCTGGGCCGCCAGGATCCGGTCCGCGATGATCTTGAGTTGCCGGTTCTCTCCCCGGTCCGCCACCAGCTTGGCCATCACGAGTGCCTGCTCATGGTGCGGAATCATCATCGTCACGAACCGGATGTCGGCGTTGTTGTGCGACCGGCGCGGCACGGGCGGCATTTCATTTGCCGGCAGGGTCTTCGCCGCCTCACCGGGAGCCCCGGGCAGCAGCACGGGTGCGGTTGCCTTCGGCAGGCCGGGCAGGGCGAGCGATTCCGGGGGGCTCGCCTTGGCCGCCGGTTTCGGCTGGTCGTCGGGCCACCAGACGACCGCCGCGGCCCCGGCGGCCACCATGGCGAGCACGGCCAGCTCGACCAGCACAATCGCCCGCGACCGTCCAAAAAGAGATCGGAACCGTACACCTAGCACAACTCGACTCCCGCCGTCCGCCCGAGGATGGCCGGGATCGTAACGCGGCGTTGACCTGCACCGGGAAGATCGCGGGCAGCGGAAAGGTTCGATTGGTCCCACCTGCGGTTATTCGTGCCGCCGCGCCGCCACCACATTCACTGAACCGTGACCACAAGGGAGCGTTTAGTGTGAGCTGGATCACAATCTTGTCTCGAGCGCCAGGTTATCGTCCCGACACCCTGCTCAACCCCATGACGAAGGGTGTCCATATGTTCCAAGCAACCCCACGAGGGAGCCGAAGGCTGGCCGTCAGCCTTGCCGCCACAGGCGCCCTTTTCCTGACCACCGTCGTGGCCGCGGCGCCGGCGAGCGGTGCCACCGAATCCACCGAGAACACCGACGTCTGCGAGTCGTTCCGGGCTGCCGGGGACAACTTCGCCGAGTACTGCATCGGCGAGGAGGCGGCCAACGACGTCGCCGCCACCAACACCATCCCGGGCGTCGACGAGATCGCCAGCACCGCGAACCTCCGGCAGATCGCCAACATCCCGAAGTTCGGCGGGTTCGCCAGCGAGGGGGCGTACGACTCGGACCTGGCGTTCCAGGGCAACTACGTCTTCGCCGGAAACTACGAAGGTTTCAACGTCTTCGACGTCAGCGACCCCAGTGCGCCTCAGGTGGTCAGCCAGGTGGTCTGCTCCGGCTCGCAGGGCGACCCGTCGGTCATCGGCAACCTGCTGTTCCTCGCGGTCGACCAGCCGCGGACCAACGACTCGTGCAGCAGCTCGGTCAGCTCCGCGACCCAGGAAAGCTCCTGGGAGGGCGTCCGGATCTTCGACATCAGCGACAAGGCGAACCCGCGGTACATCAAGTCGGTCCGGACCGACTGCGGTTCGCACACCCAGACGCTGGTGCCGAGCAAGGACGGGAAGAGCGTCTACGTCTACGTCCAGTCGTACGGCCCGTCGGCCAGCGCCTTCTACTGCAAGCAGCCGCACGACAAGATCTCCATCATCAAGGTGCCGCTGGACAACCCGACCAGCGCTGCCGTGGTGGCCACCCCGGTTCTCTTCCCGGGAACCACCGGCGCCAACTCCACCACCGGCTGCCACGACATCACCGCCTACCCGGAGCTGGACCTGGCCGCCGGCGCCTGCATGGGTGACGGCGTCCTGTTCGACATCTCCGACCGGGAGAACCCGGTGATCCTCAGCCAGGTCCGGGACACGAACTTCGCGTTCTGGCACTCGGCCACGTTCAACAACGCCGGCACCAAGGTGCTCTTCACCGACGAGCTCGGCGGCGGCAGCAGCGCGATCTGCACCAGCAGCTACCGGACCAACCAGGGCGCGGACGCGATCTACGACATCGTCGGCTCCGGTGCGGACCGCAAGCTGGTCTTCAAGAGCTACTTCAAGATCCCGCGGTTGAACACCACCCTCGAGAACTGCGTGGCGCACAACGGCTCGCTGATCCCGGCGATGGGCCGCGACATCATGGTCCAGGCGTGGTACCAGGGCGGCATCTCGGTGATCGACTTCACCGACTCGGCCAACCCGGTCGAGATCGCCTACTGGGAGCGGGGCCCGCTCTCGGACACCCGCCGCATCCTCGGTGGGGCCTGGTCCACGTACTACCACAACGGATACATCTACTCGAACGACATCCAGAAGGGTCTCGACGTCCTCAAGCTGGACGACCCGCGGACGAACAACGCTCGGGCGATCTCCTTCGCCGAGCTGAACGTGCAGACCCAGCCCAGCTACCCGGCTTGCACCACCGTCCTGCGCAACCGGCAGAACGGTGGCCTCGACATCACGTCCGGCATCACCTGCCTGGACGGGGTGACCGTCAACGGCGCCACCAAGGTCGCGCCGGGCGCCGGTCTGATCGCCTTCAACTCGACCCTCAACGGCTCGGTCACCGCGACCGGCGCCTCCGTGGTGTCGATCGTGGAGAGCAACGTGAACGGCTCGGTGGACGCCATCGGCGGCACCGTGCGGGACAGCGCGGTCACCGGATCGGTGAAGACGAGCTGACCCACAGGCACGCTCAAGGCACTACAGCTCCGGCCCGGCGGATCCGTCGGGCCGGAGCCCATTTTCCGGCCACTGGCAGTGGTGCCCGAAGCGGGGAGCCGGCGGGTGGGCTCTCCCACGCGCCGCTCGTTGGGTGGGATGTCCGATCCTTGCCCCCTGACCATCAGTTCGCTCAGATTCAGTGATTGTTTACCCGGCTTCCGAGCACGCGTGGTGAGCGAAACTGGGTTAGGCTGCGGACCATGTGTGGAATCGTGGGTTACGCCGGCGCGCGCCCAGCGCTCGGCATCGTGCTGGACGGACTGCGGCGGCTGGAGTACCGCGGCTACGACTCGGCCGGTGTGGCCGTCGTCTGCGACGACGAGCTGCTGATCGAGAAGAAGGCCGGCAAGCTGGCCAACCTGGAGAAGGTCCTCGCCGAGCGCGCAGCCACCGATCCGGAGTCCTGCGCGGCCAGCCCGATCGGCATCGGCGACGGCACGACCAGCATCGGCCACACCCGCTGGGCCACCCACGGCGGGCCGACCGACCGCAACGCCCACCCACACCTGTCCCCCGACGGCCGAGTCGCCGTGATCCATAACGGCATCATCGAGAACTTCGCCCGGCTCCGCGCCGAGCTGGAGGCCGAGGGCGTCGAGTTCGCCAGCGACACCGACACCGAGTGCGCCGCCCACCTGCTCGCCCGGTCGCTAGCCGGCCTGCGCGCGGCGGGCGAGGTCGACAGCCCGCAGCTGCTCGCCTCCGCCATGCGGCTGGTCTGCCAGCGGCTCGAGGGCGCGTTCACCCTGCTCGCCGTCGACGCCGGGATCCCCGGCGCGGTGGTCGGCGCCCGGCGCAACTCGCCCCTGGTCGTCGGCCGTGGTGACGGCGAGAACTACCTGGCCAGCGACGTGGCCGCGTTCATCGAGCACACCCGCGACGCGGTCGAGCTGGGCCAGGACCAGATCGTCCTGATCACCCCGGACGACATCGAGATCACCGACTTCGCCGGCCAGCCCGCCACCGGCAAGGACTTCCACATCGACTGGGACTCCTCCGCCGCCGAGAAGGGCGGCTACGACTGGTTCATGCTCAAGGAGATCGAGGAGCAGCCGCAGGCCATCGCCGACACGCTGCTCGGCCGGCTCACCGAGACCGGTGAGATCGCCCTCGACGAGGTCCGGCTCAGCGAGCAGGACCTGCGCGACGTCGACAAGATCTTCATCGTCGCCTGCGGCACCGCCTACCACTCCGGCCTGGTCGCCAAGTACGCCATCGAGCACTGGACCCGGATCCCCTGCGAGGTGGAGCTGGCCAGCGAGTTCCGCTACCGCGACCCGGTGCTGGACCGCTCCACGCTGATCGTGGTGATCTCGCAATCCGGCGAGACCATGGACACCCTGATGGCCCTGCGCCACGCCAAGGAGCAGAAGGCCCGGGTGCTCGCCATCTGCAACACCAACGGCTCCACCATCCCGCGCGAGTCCGACGCCGTCCTCTACACCCACGGCGGCCCGGAGATCGCGG
Source organism: Micromonospora sp. CB01531 (assembly GCF_001905095.1). Lineage (GTDB taxonomy): Bacteria > Actinomycetota > Actinomycetes > Mycobacteriales > Micromonosporaceae > Micromonospora. The sequence continues at coordinate 327,852 of NZ_LWLS01000061.1, read as the reverse complement.
TCGCGTCGACCAAGGCGTTCCTCACCCAGCTCGTCGCCTGCTACCTGATCGGCCTGCACCTGGCGCAGGTACGCGGGATCAAGTTCGCCGACGAGGTGGGCGCGGTCGTCGAGCAGCTCCAGGAGGTGCCGGGCAAGCTGCGCGAGCTGCTCGACCGGATCGAGCCCGTCCGCGAGCTCGCCCGTGACCTGAAGTCCGAGCCGACGGTGCTCTTTATCGGCCGGCACGTCGGCTACCCGGTGGCGCTGGAGGGTGCGCTGAAGCTGAAGGAACTGGCGTATATGCACGCCGAGGGCTTCGCCGCCGGCGAGCTGAAGCACGGACCGATCGCACTGATCGACAAGGGCACCCCGGTCATCTGCATCGTGCCGTCGCCGATCGGCCGGGGCATGCTGCACGACAAGGTCGTCTCCAACATCCAGGAGGTACGCGCCCGGGGCGCCCGCACCATCGTGATCGCCGAGGAGGGCGACCAGGCAGTCGTCCGCTACGCCGACCACCTGATCTACGTGCCGCGGGTGCCGACGCTGCTGGCGCCGCTGGTGACCACGGTGCCGCTCCAGGTGCTCGCCGCCGAGATCGCCGCCGCGCGCGGGCACGATGTCGACCAGCCGCGCAACCTGGCCAAGTCGGTCACGGTGGAGTAGTCCACCCCGGCCAGGCCCCTCCGCTCCCGGCGGAGGGGCCTCGTCGTCTCCGTACCCGCCGCGTTCATCGGCCCAGCACGATCCGGGCCATCCCGTCCAGTGCCGGGTTGCCGGGCTCCCAGTAGCCGGTGTGGCCGTACCGGCCGCTGGGGAAGCGCCGGCCGCCGAAGCCGGGGTCGCTCGGGTCGCGCCCGAACCACAGCCTGGGGTCGTGCCGGTCGAGCACCGCCGCCACCGGGCCGAGGGGCGCCCCCGCCAGCACCGCCCGGCGGGCCAGCTCGTCCGGCGGCCGGGCCAGCCGGATCACGTCGTCCGGCGCGGTGCTGGCCCAGACCTGCCCGGGCGGCATCCGCAGCTCGCTCGCGTGGTCGACCCGGCACCGGGGGAGCCGACGAAGACCAGGGCGTCGGCGCTCAGCCCGTGGTCGCCGGCGGCGGTGCCGACCACCAGCGAGCCGTAGCTGTGGCCGAGCACGGTCTGACGGGCCGGCGGGCCGTCGTGCGAGGCGCGCAGCCCTTCCTGGAACCGGTGCAGCGCCGGCCCGGCGTCCTCGGCCTGCCTGGCCCGGGCCGCCTCGGGCAGGTGGTCCGGCGCGTCGTAGTCCAGCCAGAGCACGGCCGCCGTCTCCTCGCCCGGGCCGAGCGCCGTGCACCGGTCCAGCACCCGGGCGGCCCGGCCCAGCTCGCCGGGGGCGTCGGCGAGGTCCGCGGTCATCCCGGGGACGTACGTCAGCACGGCCGCCGCCCGGTCCGGGTTGCCCAGCGCCACCACCGCACGCCCGTCCCCGGCCGGATCGAGCCCGAGCAGGTACGCCCGGGGCGCCTTCGCCTCGTCCAGCCGCTCGGTGAGCCCGTCGAGGCCGCGCAGGGCCGCCTCCAGCCGGGCGAGCCGGGCCAGCCGGGCCAGCTCGGGTGGCCCCGGCGGCAGCGGACGCAGCAGCCCCACGCGGGCAGCGGCCAGCCCCGCCCGCCGTTCGCCGAGCAGCAGCCGGTTGGCCTGGTCCCAGGCTGCCACCGGCACCCCGTCGAGGTGACCGATGCGGGCCGGCTCGTGGCCGACCAGCCAGCGGCGCTCGGCCGGGGTGAGCCCCGCCCACCAGCGGCTCACCTCAGCCGGCCCGGCGCCGGGGGCCGGTCGCCGGTCGGGCGGGACGCTCACCCAGCCGGTGACCGCCGCCGTGCTGAGCTCGCCCAGCCGGGCGGCGGCCTCCCGGTCCGCGCCGCCGGCCAGCGCCAGTGCGGCCCGCAGCTCGGCCGCCACCTGGGCGACCCCCGGCCCGCCCGGGGCGGCGCGGCGCGGGTGGGCCGGATCGGGCCGGACCGCACCCACCCGGTCCACCAGCAGGCCGCCCTCGTCGGCGTGCGCCACGGCGGCGGCGAGCCGGGCCTTCGCCGTGGCGAGCCGGGCGGCGAACTCGGCGAGCACCTGGTCGACCTCGACCAGTGCGGGCAGCACGTCGGTCAGTGCGCCGCGCAGCGCCCCGATCCGTCCCTGCGCCGCGCCGGCGGCCCCGCCGGACCAGCCGGGCCGCAGGGCGGCCACTCGGGCATCCAGCCCGTCCGACCGCTGCCGGACCGGGCCGACCAGCCCCCGCCAGGCCGCCCCGGCCCGGGTCCAGGCACCCGGGTCGGCCGCCCAGAGCTGGGCGTATCCGACCGGAAGGGAGGTGTCACCGGCCGGTGCCCGCGCGCCGGATGCGGACCCCGGTCGCGCGGCCTCCCGGCGCAGGGTCGGCGCGCCGCCCGGCGTGGCCGTGCCGGCCGGACCGGGTCGGGCGGGCGGGCGTGCCGCCGAGGCGCCGGCAGGGCCTGTCACCGGGGGATCCCGGCCAGCCGTCGGGCGGCCCGCTCGTCGGTTGCCTGGTAGCCGTCGGCGGCGCTGCGGACCGCGTCGGCGGTGCTCGCCACCCGGGCGGCGAGCGCCCCGCACCAGCTGTGCACCGCCGCCTCCAGCTCGGCCAGCTCCGCCCCGGCCCGCCAGCCGTCGGCCGGCACCACCAGCCCGGGCGTGCCGGCCAGCCCGTGCGCCAGCCGGTACGCGTCGTCGCCCAACTGCCGGGCGATCCCGCGCAGCAGCTCCGGCTCGACGGTGAACGGCTCCTCGGCCATCGGCGGACTCCCCAGACGGGCCGCCGGCGGGGCTCACCGGCGGCGGAACCAACGGTCGCCTGCAGGACCAGGCAACCGGGACGCTAGGCGGCGTCCGCGCACCTCCACCGGCCCTGTGGACAGCCGGCGGCGGCCGTACCCCCGGGTTGTCCACAGGCGTTGTCCACCGCGCAGCCGGCGGCTAATGTGCGGCCGCGACCGCCGGTAGGGTGAGGTCCGTGATCGTGGCTGTCGGCATCGACGTCGTGCTGGTGGACCGGTTCGCCCGGGCCCTGGCACGCACCCCGCTGCTCGCCGACCGGCTGTTCACCGAGGCCGAGCGGTTCACCCGCTCCGGCAACCCGCGCTCGCCCGAGTCGATGGCCGCCCGGTTCGCGGCCAAGGAGGCGGTGGCCAAGGCGCTCGGCGCGCCGGGCGGGCTGCGCTGGCACGACTGCGAGATCGTGCCGGATCCGGACGGCCGGCCCTGGCTGACCGTCTCCGGCACGGTGGCCGCCGCCTCGGCCGACCGCGGGATCAACCGCTGGCATCTGTCGTTGTCGCACGACGGCGGGATCGCGTCGGCCATGGTGGTCGCGGAGCGGTGAGGCGACCGGCGGGCCGGCCGGCCCGCCTGGCGAAACAACGGACGGGACGGGGTGGCATGAGACCGGTGTGGCGGGTCGCGGACGTACGCGCGGCGGAGGCCGGCCTGCTGGCCACCCTCCCGCCCGGGACGCTGATGCAGCGGGCCGCCGCCGGGCTGGCCCGCCGCTGCGCCCTCCTGCTCTCCGATCGGGGCGGCGTCTACGGTGCCCAGGTGCTGCTGCTGGTCGGCTCCGGCGACAACGGCGGCGACGCCCTGTACGGGGGCGCGCACCTGGCCCGCCGGGGCGCCGCGGTCTCGGCCCTGCTGCTCAGTCCCGGCCGGGCGCACGCCGAGGGGCTGGCCGCGCTGCGGGCCGCCGGCGGGCGGCTGGTGGACCGGCCGCCGGCCGTGGTGGACCTGGTGCTGGACGGCATCGTCGGGATCGGCGGCACCGGCGGGCTGCGGGAGACCGCCGAGCAGCTCGCGGCGAGCCTGGCGGGGCGCTCCGGGCGGGACGGTGCCCGGGCCACCGTGGTGGCGGTGGACGTGCCGAGCGGCGTCGCGGTGGACACCGGCCACGTGCCGCTCACCGCCTCCGGCCGCCCGTGCGCGGTGCGCGCCGACGTGACGGTCGCCTTCGGGGCGTTGAAGCCGGCCCTGGTGGTCGGCCCGGCCGCCGCGCTCGCCGGGCACGTGGACCTGGTCGACATCGGGCTGGGGCCGTGGCTGCGTGGGACCCCCGCGCTGCGGGTCACCGAGTGGTCGGACGTGGTCGACTGGTGGCCCCGGCTCGGCCCGTCCTCGGAGAAGTACAGCCGGGGCGTGGTCGGCGTGGCGACCGGCTCGGCCACGTACCCCGGGGCGGCGGCGCTCTCGGTGGGCGGCGCGCTGGCCGGTCCGACCGGCATGGTCCGGTACGCGGGCGGGGCCCGCGCGGAGGTGCTGCACCAGCACCCTTCGGTGATCGCCACCGGCCGGGTCGCCGATGCCGGCCGGGTGCAGGCCTGGGTCTGCGGCTCCGGGTTGGGCACCGGCGAGGAGGCCGTCACGGAGCTGCGGGCCGTGCTCAGCGCGCCGGTTCCGGCGGTGCTCGACGCCGACGCGCTCACCCTGCTGGTCGACGGCGCGATGGCGGACCTGCTGCGCACGCGGGACGCGCCGATCGTGGTGACTCCGCACGACCGCGAGTACGCCCGGCTCTGCGGGGAGACCCCGGGCGCGGACCGGGTGGCGGCCGCGCTGCGGCTGGCCGCCTGGATGAACGCCGTGGTGCTGCTCAAGGGCGACCGGACGATCATCGGCACCCCGGCCGGCCGGGCGTACGTCAACCCGACCGGCACCCCGGTGCTGGCCACCGGGGGCACCGGCGACGTGCTGGCCGGGCTGCTCGGCGCGCTGCTCGCGGCCGGGCTGCCCGCCGAGCGGGCGGCCGCCGCGGCGGCGTACCTGCACGGGCTGGCTGGCCGGGAGGCGGCCCGGGGCGGTCCGGTGACCGCACCCGACGTGGCCACCGCGCTCCGTCCGGTGATCGCCCGCCTGGGCTGACCGCGGCGGTCCACCGGCGTGGCCGGCGGACGGGTGTGCCCGGCGGGGGTGCCAGCGAGCGGACCACGCGGCTCCGGGCCAGGGTGATCACCGGCGGAAGTAGGCTGGGGGCATGTGGCAGTCGGAGGTGCGCGTCGACCTGGACGCGATCCGGGAGAACGTGGCCCACCTGAGGGCGGGCACCAGCGCCGAGCTGATGGCGGTGGTGAAGGCCGACGGGTACGGCCACGGCATGGTGCCGGCCGCCCGCGCGGCGCTCGACGCCGGCGCGGACTGGCTCGGGGTCTGCACCCTCGACGAGGCGCTCAACCTGCGCCAGGCGGGGATCACCGCACCCGTGCTGGCCTGGCTGCTCGCCCCCGGGCTGCCGTTGCACGACGGCGTCGCGGTCGGCGTCGACCTGGGCTGCGCCAGCCTCGCCCAGCTCGACGAGATGATCGAGGCGAGCCGCCGGGCGGAGCGCCCGGCCCAGGTGCACCTGAAGATCGACACCGGCCTGGCGCGCGGCGGGGCGACCGTCGCCGACTGGCCCGCCCTGCTGGAGGCCGCCGCGAAGGCCGAGGCCGACGGCCTGGTCGAGGTGGTCGGGGTGTGGAGCCACTTCGCGTACGCCGACTCGCCCGGCCACCCCACCATCGACCGGCAGCTCGCCGTCTTCCACGAGGGGCTGGCCATGGTCGAGGAGGCGGGGCTGCGTCCCCGTTACCGGCACCTGGCCAACTCGGCCGCCACCCTGACCCGCCAGGACACCCACTTCGACCTGGTCCGCCCCGGTCTGGCGGTCTACGGCCTCTCGCCGGTGGCCGGCGAGCAGTTCGGCCTGCGCCCGGCGATGACCGCCCGGGCCCGGGTGATGCTTACCAAGCGGGTCCCGGCCGGCACCGGCGTGTCGTACGGCCACACCTACCTCACCGAGCGGGAGGCCAACCTGGCCGTCATCCCGCTCGGGTACGCCGACGGGGTGCCCCGGCACGCCTCGAACACCGGTCCGGTGCAGCTCGGCGGCAAGCGGCGGACCATCTCCGGCCGGGTCTGCATGGACCAGTTCGTGCTGGACTGCGGCGACGACGAGGTGGCGGCCGGCGATGTGGCGACCCTCTTCGGCAGCGGCGCGGCCGGCGAGCCCACCGCCGACAACTGGGCCGAGGCGGTCGGCACCATCAACTACGAGATCGTGACCCGGTTCGGCGGGGTCCGGGTGCCCCGCGTCTACGACGGCGAACGACCGTGAGCGCGAGGAGTGAGCCGGGTTTGCGAGCCCCGCAGTCGCGAGCCGAGGTAACCCCGTGAGCGGACGCCTCCGCGTCCCGCGGCCGCGGACCGCCGCCGGGCGGGTCGCCGGAGTGGTCGGCGCCGCCGTCGGTGTCGCCGCCGCGGGGCTCGCCGCGGGCGTGGTGAGCGAGCGGGTCCTGGTCCGCCGCCTCAAGGCCGATTCCACCGACCGGTACGCCCAGGAGGACTTCGGCCAGCAGCGGTACGACGAGTCGTTCCTGCTGGAGATGCCGGACGGCACCGACATCCAGGTGGAGGTGGTCGAGCCGACCCGGCCGGTCGCCGGGCACCCGACCGTCGTGCTGGTGCACGGCTTCTGCCTGGACATGGGGACCTTCCACTTCCAGCGCCAGTTGCTCGCCGCCCGGGGCGACTACCGGGTCGTCGCGTACGACCAGCCCGGGCACGGCCGCTCCGGGAAGCTGGAGACCGGCGAGTACGACCTGGCCAGGTTGGGCCGGACCCTGCGTCGAGTGCTCGACGAGGTGGCCCCGGAGGGGCCGCTGGTGCTGATCGGGCACTCGATGGGCGGCATGACGATCATGGCGCTGGCCGAGCTCTACCCGGAGCTGTTCGGCGAACGGGTCGTCGGCACGGTGCTGATGGCCACCTCGGGCGGCCTGCTCGCCGAGACCAAGCTGGTGGCGCCCGCGCTGCTCGGCCGGGTCGGTGCCCCGATGCTCTACATGATGAGCAACGCCACCCGGTACGGCGGCACGATGATCGACAAGGCCCGGAAGTCGACGTCCAACGTCGCCTGGCTGCTGACCCGCCGGTACGGCTTCGGCACCGCGAAGCCCAGCCCGGCCCTGGTGTCGTACGTCGAGAAGATGAACTCGCGTACCTCGGCCGACACGGTCACCCGCTACCTGCGCACGCTGGCCACCCACTCGCGCTTCCCGGCGCTGGCCGCGCTGGCCGGCACGCCGGTGCTGGTGATTGTGGGGGACAAGGACATGATCACCCCGGTGACCCACTCCGAGGAGATCGTCCGGCGGCTGCCGCACGCCAAGTTCGTGAAGATCCACGACAGTGGGCACGTGGTGATGCTGGAGCACGCCGACGAAGTGAATGCGGCACTGGAACAGTTCCTTGCAGAACTCTGATCCTGGAGGCGCGGTGACCGTCGTGGTGGAGCTGAAGACGGTCGACGACACCCACGAGTTCGGCCGCCGGCTGGCCGCCGTGCTGCGCGCCGGTGACCTGCTGCTGCTCAGCGGCCCGTTGGGCGCCGGCAAGACCGCGTTGACCCAGGGCATCGGCGCCGGCCTCGGCGTACGCGGCGAAATCACCTCGCCGACCTTCGTGATCGCCCGGGTGCACCGGCCGGACCCGGCCCGCGGCGGGCGGGTGACCCTGGTGCACGCCGACGCGTACCGGCTGGGGGAGTCCGCCGACCCGCGGGCCGAGATCGACGACCTGGACCTGGACGCCTCGGTGGACGAGGCGGTCACCGTGGTCGAGTGGGGCGAGGGGATGGTCGAGCAGCTGGCCGACGCGCACCTGCGGGTCCGGATCGACCGGCGGGAGGACGACACCCGGGTGGTGACGTGCGAGCCGGTCGGCGGCGACTGGGCGCGGCGTCTCGCCACCCTCGACTGAGGACTGTCACACCCGGCTCCTACAGTGCCCGGGACCGATCAATCCGGCGAAAGGTTGCCATGCCCCAGGACGCCCCCACCCTCGACCTGCTGGCGCTCCTCCCCGACGCGTGGCGGGCAGCGCTCACCCCGCACCTCGATCCGGCCCGCACCACCGCGCTGGCCGAGTTCGTCGCCGGGGAATACGCGACCCGGACCGTCTTCCCCCCGGTCGAGGACCTGTTCTCCGCCTACCGGCTGTGCGGGCCGGCGGAGTGCCGGGTGCTGATCCTCGGGCAGGACCCCTACCACAAGGCGGGGCAGGCGCACGGGCTCAGCTTCAGCGTGCGCGAGGGGGTGGCGGTGCCGCCGTCGCTGCGCAACGTCTTCAAGGAACTCGGCGAGGACCTGGGCGTGCCGAAGCCGAGCAGCGGCAACCTGACCGGCTGGGCGGCGCAGGGCGTGCTGCTGCTCAACTCGGTGCTCACCGTCCGGCAGGCCACCCCCGGTTCGCACGCCAACCAGGGCTGGGAGGAGTTCACCGACGCCACCATCCGGGCCCTGGACGCCCTCGACCAGCGGGTGGTGTTCCTGCTGTGGGGCGGCTACGCCCGCAAGAAGGCGGCCCTGGTCACCAACCCACGGCACGTGGTGCTGGAGGCCGGCCACCCGAGCCCGATGAACCCGCGCGGCTTCCTGGGCAGCCGGCCGTTCAGCGCGGCGAACAAGGCCCTCGCCGACACCGGCCTACCCACCATCGACTGGGAACGCTCCGCCGACTGAGCCGCCGCGCGCCCGGCTCGTGCCTCGCGTATCGCCCCCGGCCCGCGTCTCATCCTCGGCCCAGCTGAGGGCGAGCCGCTGCCGGAGGCGGCGCAGCAGGTCGGCGCGCGCGGATCGGTCGCCTCTACCCGGGCCAGCGGTTCGACCTGGTAGCTCCGGCCGCCGTGTCGCACCTCGACGGGCTCCGGCAGCTCGTCGCACATCCGAGCCCGCAGCTCGCCGTACCGGGTCTGCCAGCGGTGCTCGCCCGGCTCCTCGGGCAGGTCGGCCAGCGCGGCATCCGGTCCAGCCCCAGCTCATCGATCCGCTCGCCCACCGACCGTGCCGTGACCGGCCGTGACCGCAGTGCGGCTAGGCTGGCATACCGTGCTCGTACTCGTGGTGGACTCCTCGACGCCCGCGGTGACCGCGGCCCTGGTCGAGGTCTCGGCGGACGCGGTCGCGGCCCGCGCGCAGCGGTGCACGGTCGACGCCCGGGCGCACGGGGAGCTGCTCGCCCCGCAGGTCGACGCGGTGCTGGCCGACACCGGCGCTCGCGCTGCCGACCTGGCCGCGATCGTCGCCGGGCTTGGCCCCGGGCCGTTCACCGGGCTGCGGGTGGGCCTGGTCACCGCCGCCACCATGGGCCAGGTGCTCGGCATCCCCACGTACGGGGTCTGTTCGCTGGACGGGATCGGCCACCCGGCGGCCGCCGGCGAGCCGGTCCTGGCGGCCAGCGACGCGCGGCGCCGTGAGGTCTACTGGGCCGTCTACGACGGCGCCGGTCAGCGGATCGCCGGGCCGAACGTGGACGTCCCGGCGGTCGCCGCGGAGCGTGCCCGGGGCCTGGCCGTCACCATCGCGGTCGGCGACGGTGCCCACCGGTACGCGGACGTCCTCGGCCTGCCGGTGCGCGGCGAGCCGCGCTATCCGGACGCGACGGCGCTGGCCCGGCTCGCCGCCGAGCGGATCCGCGCGGGCGCCCCGAGCGAGCCGCTCACCCCGCTCTACCTGCGCCGCCCGGACGCCGTCGCGGCGACCGGCCACAAGCCGGTCCTGCCGTGACCGGGGTACGGCTCGGCCGGTTCCGCTGGTGGCACATCGACCAGGTGCTACCGCTCGAGGCGGACCTGTTCGGCGCCGAGCAGTGGTCCCCGGCGATGTTCTGGAACGAGTTGGCCAACGGGCACTTCTACCTGGTGGCCACCGACGCCGACGGTTCCGTGCTCGGCTACGCCGGGCTGCTGGTGGCGCCGCCCGACGAGGCGTGGGTGCAGAACATCGCGGTCCGCCGCGACGCGCAGCGCCGGGGGATCGGCCGGGCGCTGCTGGAGGCGCTGCTCGCCGAGGCGGCCCGGCGCGGTGTCCGCAGCACGCTGCTGGAGGTCGCCGCGGACAACGCCCCCGCGCAGCGCCTCTACGCGACATACGGCTTCGAGCCGATCGGCGTGCGCCGCGGCTACTACCAACCGAGCAACACCGACGCGCTGGTCATGCAGCGCAACGAGGACTGACGAGCATGGCTGACGAACCCCTGATCCTCGGCATCGAGACCTCCTGCGACGAGACCGGCGTCGGCATCGTCCGCGGGCACACCCTGCTCGCCGACGCGCTGGCCTCCAGCGTCGAGCAGCATGCCCGGTTCGGCGGCGTGGTGCCGGAGGTGGCCAGCCGCGCCCACCTGGAGGCCATCGTGCCGACCATGGATCGGGCGCTGAAGCAGGCCGGGGTGACGATCGCGGACATCGACGCCATCGCCGTCACCTCCGGGCCGGGCCTGGCGGGCGCGCTGCTCGTCGGGGTCGCCGCCGCCAAGGGGTACGCGGTCGCCGCCGAGAAGCCGGTGTACGGGGTGAACCACCTCGCCGCACACGTCGCGGTGGACACGCTGGAGCACGGGCCGCTGCCCGAGCCGGCGATCGCGCTGCTGGTCTCCGGCGGCCACTCCTCGCTGCTGCGCGTGGACGACCTGGCCCGGGGGGTCACCCCGCTCGGCTCGACCATCGACGACGCCGCCGGCGAGGCGTTCGACAAGGTGGCCCGGCTGCTCGGGCTGCCGTTCCCGGGCGGCCCGTGGATCGACCGGGAGGCGCGGGCCGGTGACCCGGCGGCGACCGCCTTCCCGCGTGGCCTGACCGCGCCCAAGGACCTGGCCGCCCACCGCTTCGACTTCTCCTTCTCCGGGCTGAAGACCGCGGTGGCCCGCTGGGTGGAGGCGCGGCAGCGGGCCGGCGAGCCGGTCCCGGTCGCCGACGTGGCCGCGTCCTTCCAGGAGGCGGTCTGCGACGTGCTGGTCGGCAAGGCGCTGGACGCCTGCCGGAGCAGTGGCATCGAGACGCTGGTGATCGGCGGTGGGGTGGCGGCCAACTCGCGGCTGCGGGCGATGGCCGAGGACCGGGCGGCCCGGCACGGCATCCGGGTGCGTACGCCCCGCCCGAACCTCTGCACCGACAACGGCGCGATGGTGGCCGCGCTGGGCTCGCACCTGGTCGCCTCGGGCGTCGCCCCGAGCCGCCTCGACCTGCCCGCCGACTCCGCGATGCCGCTGACCGTGGTCAGCGTCTGAGCGGGCGGGGCTGACGTGATCGTCCGGATGTGGGAGGCGAGGGCCGAGCCGTACGGCTTCGCCGACCTGATCACCTGGGTCTGCGAGACGGTGCTGCCCGAGTTCGAGCACGACCCGCTGCACCTGTCCAGCGAGGTGTTCTCCTCCACCGACCACCGCCTCGTGGTCATCTCCAAGTGGCGGAGCAGCCCGCGGGACCTGCCAGACCCGCCGCCGACCCTGGTCGCCCGCCCGCCGCACGCCTGGGACTTCACGCAGGTCGATCGCTGATCCGGCACTGCCGCCGAGCGGCGGGAATTGGTTGGCGTGGCCCGGTGCCGGCCACCTAGCGTCGGGGCGTCATGCGTTTCTCACCGGCCGGCGATCCCGGCACCCCCGACGCCCGGTCCGCCACCCGTTATCTGGTCTGGCTGGCCGGTCGACACCCGCTGATCTTCAGTGCCGGCCTGGCACTCGGCGTCGTCTGGATGGTGGCGCAGGCGCTGATGCCGGCCGCGGTCGGGCGCGCCGTCGACGCCGGCCTCACCCACCGCGACCCGGACGCCCTGCTGCGCTGGGGGCTCGTGCTGCTGGGGCTGGGCCTCCTCCAGGCCACCGCCGGCATCCTCCGGCACCGCTGCGCGGTGCACAACTGGCTCGGCGCCGCGTACCGGACCGTGCAGGTCGCCGTGGACGCCACCAACCGGCTCGGTGCCGCGCTGCCCCGCCGGGTCGCCGCGGGCGAGGTGGTCAGCATCGGTACGGCCGACATTGAGCACATCGGCAGCGCCATCGACATCACCGCCCGGGGCGCCGGGTCGGTGGTGGCGATCGTCACCGTGGCGATGATCCTGCTGACCGCGTCCGTGCCGCTCGGGCTGGTCGTGGTGCTCGGCGTGCCGCTGCTGATGGGGTTGGTGGCGCTGCTGATCCGGCCGCTGCACCGGCAACAGGCGGCGTACCGGGACTCGACCGGCCGGCTCACCGCCCGCGCCGCCGACATCGTCTCCGGGCTGCGGGTGCTGCGCGGCGTGGGCGGAGAACCGGTGCTCGGCGCCCGCTACCGGGAGCAGTCCCAGGCGCTGCGCGCCGACGGCCTGCGGGTGGCCCGGGTGGAGTCGCTGCTCCAGGCGGCGCAGATCCTGCTGCCCGGCGTCTTCCTGGTGCTGGTGACCTGGCTGGGGGCCCGGTTCGCGCTGGCCGGCGAGATCAGCGCCGGTCAGCTCGTCGCGTTCTACGGCTACACCGCCTTCCTGGTCAGCCCGCTGCGCAACCTCACCGAGGCGGCGGACAAGCTGACCCGGGGGCACGTGGCTGCCCGCCGGGTGGTCCGGTTGCTCCGCCTCGCCCCGGAGTTCACCGACCCGGCCCGCCCGCGGCCGCTGCCCGGCGGGCCGGGCGAGCTGGTGGATGTCCGGTCGGGGCTGGTGCTGCGGCCGGGTCGGCTCACCGCGCTGGCGGCCAGCGTCCCCGAGGACGCGGCCGAGATCGCCGACCGGCTCGGCCGGTATGTCGACGGGGACGTGACGCTGCACGGCGTACCGCTGCGGGACGTGGCACTGGCCACGGTGCGCGAGCGCATCCTGGTGGTCGACAACGACGCGCAGCTCTTCACCGGCCCGCTGCGGGTGGAGCTGGACCCGCACGACCGGGGCGACCGGGCCGCGGTCGAGGCGGCGCTGGCCGTGGCCGGCGCGACCGACATCGTCGACGCGCTGCCCGGCGGGCTGGACAGCCAGGTGGCCGAACGCGGCCGGGAGTTCTCCGGCGGGCAGCGGCAGCGGCTGCGGCTGGCGCGGGCGCTGGTCGCGGACCCGGAGACGCTGATCCTGGTAGAGCCGACCAGCGCGGTGGACGCGCACACCGAGGCGCGGATCGCCGACCGGCTGTGCGTCGCGCGCCCCGGCCGGACCACCCTCGTCTGCACCACCAGTCCGCTGGTGCTCGGCCGTGCCGAGCACGTGGTGTTCGTGGAGGACGGCAAGGTGGTCGCGGAGGGCCGCCACGACGAACTGCTCGCCGCCGAGCCGCGCTACGCGGCCACGGTGAGCCGGGAGGAGGAGGACCGGTGAGCGCCGCCCTGCCCGTCGCCGACGCCGGTCAGGTCCGCCGGTACGCGCGTACCCTGGTCCGCCGGCATCCGCGCGGGCTGGCCGCCGCGCTCGGCCTGCACGCGCTCGCCGCGGCCGCCGGCCTGGTCGCGCCCCGGCTCCTCGGCGACCTGGTGGAGGGGATCTCGCGGGGCGTCGGCACCGTCACCGTCGACCGGATCGCGCTGGCCATCGCCGGTTTCATCGTCGCCCAGTCGGTGCTGGTCCGCTTCGCCCACCTGGCCTCGGCCCGGCTCGGCGAGCGGGTCCTCGCCGAGCTGCGCGAGGAGTTCGTCGAGCGGGTGCTCGCCCTGCCGCTGGCCACGGTGGAGCGCGCCGGCACCGGCGACCTGCTCACCCGCACCTCCCGGGACGTCGCCGCGCTCTCCCGGACGGTGCGGTTCGCCGTGCCGGAGACGCTGATCTCGGCGGTCACCGTGCTGCTGATCCTCGGCGCGTTGCTGCTGACCGGCCCGCTGCTGGTGCTGCCCGCGCTGCTCGCGGTCCCGGTGCTGGTCGCCGGCACCCGGTGGTACCTGCGCCGCGCGCCGGAGGGCTACCTGCGGGAGAACGCGGCGTACTCGGACATCACCGACGGGATCAACGAGGTGGTGGAGGGCTCCCGGACCACCGAGGCGCTGCGGCAGCAGGCCCGCCGCCGGGCCCGCACCGACGCGGACATCCGCCGGTCGTACGCGGCCGAGAAGTACACCCTCCACCTGCGCACGGTCTTCTGGCCGGTGGCCGAGTTCGGCTACGTCGTACCGGTGGTGGCCACCCTGCTGATCGGCGGCTGGTTCCATCTCAAGGGCTGGGTGAGCCTCGGGCAGGTCACCGCCGCCACCCTCTACGCCCAGCAACTGGTGGATCCGGTCGACCGGCTCCTCGCCTGGCTGGACGAGCTGCAGGTCGGCGGCGCCTCGCTGGCCCGGCTGCTCGGGGTGGCGGCCGACCCCACCGCCGCCCCGGCCGACGCCCCGGCGGCACCCAGCGGTCGCGGGCCGGGGCGGGGTGCCGGCCGGCTGGCCGCCCACGACGTCCGGTACGCCTACCGGCCGGGACACGACGTGCTGCACGGCGTGACCCTGGTGCCCCGGCCGGGGGAGAAGCTGGCCATGGTGGGCCCGTCCGGCGCGGGGAAGTCCACGTTGGGGCGGCTGCTGGCCGGGGTGCACCCGCCCCGCTCCGGCTCGGTCACCGTGGATGGCCACCCGCTCACCGGCCTGGCCCTGGCCGAGCTGCGCAGCCACGTCGCACTGGTCAGCCAGGAGCACCACGTCTTCATCGGCACCCTGGCCGAGAACGTGGCGATGGTCCGGCCGGACGCGGAGCCGGCCCAGGTACGCGCCGCACTGGCTGCCGTCGACGCGCTGGGCTGGGCGGAGGCGTTGCCGGGCGGGCTGGACACCCAGGTCGGGGCGGGCGGGCATCAGCTCTCGCCCGCCCAGGCGCAGCAGCTCGCGCTGGCCCGGCTGGTGCTCGCCGACCCGCACACGCTGGTGCTGGACGAGGCCACCTCGCTGATCGACCCGCGCGCCGCCCGGGCGCTGGAACGCTCCCTGGCCGCGGTGCTGGAAGGGCGGACGGTCATCGCCATCGCGCACCGGCTCTTCTCCGCGCACGACGCCGACCGGGTGGCGGTGGTGGAGGACGGCCGGATCACCGAGCTGGGCTCGCACGACGAACTGGTCGCCGCCGGCGGCTCGTACGCCGCGCTCTGGCGCTCCTGGCACGGCTGAGGGGTCGGCGAGCCGGTCGAGCACGGCCGACGGTCAGCCGACGTCGAGGGGGTCGGCGAGGAGGCGGTCGAAGGCCAGTTCGGCGGCCCCGATCAGCGCCGCGTCCGTGCCGAGCTTGGGCGTACGCAGCCGCACGTGCTCCAGGCAGGCGGGCAGCCCGTTGGAGTTGAGCCGGCTGCGGACCTGCGCGGCGGCGGCCAGGTAGAGGTCGCGCATGGTGCCGCCGAAGATGACCATCTCGGGGTTGAAGATGTTGACCAGGTTGGCGACGCCGAAGCCGAGCCAGTCACCGGCCTGCCGGACGGCAGTCTGGGCGCGGGCGTCACCCCGGTCGGCCGCGTCGAAGACGGCCAGCATCGCGTCCCGGCCCCGGGCGTCGGAGCGGCCGGCGGCCCGGAGCAGCCCGTGTTCGCCGATCTCGGTCTCCCAGCAGCCCCGGCGGCCGCACTCGCAGCGGGCCCCGTCGCGGACCACCACCATGTGGCCGACCTCGCCGCTGTAGCCGCCGTGCCCGGTGAGCCGCCGGCCGCCGGCGATGATGCCGGCCCCGACGCCGACGTCCCCGTACAGGTAGATGACGTTGTCGCAGCCGGCCGCGACGCCCCGGGCGTGCTCGGCGAAGGCGGCCACGTCCGCCACGTTGCCGACGGCGATCGGTACGTCGGTGCCCAGCTCGGCGGCGAGCGCCGCGCCGATCGGCTCGTCCACCCAGCCGGTGGTCGGGCTCAGCCGGACCAGCCCGTCCTCCCGGCGGACCATGCCGCAGACGGCGACACCGGCCCCGATACAGATGGAGCCCGCCGGCACCGACTGGTGCATTTCCTTGACCGCGTCGGCCAGCAGCGGCGCGGCCTCGCCGGCGACCAGGTTGCGGGGCCGGTCCAGCTCTCGGCGGTCGAGCACCACACCACCGAGACCGATCCGCGCGGCCCGTAGCCGGTCCACCTCCACGCTGTACGCGTACGCGTAGACCCGGGCCGACTCGGGCCGGACGACCAGCGACGGTCGCCCGGCCCGGCCGGTCTCCTTCGGCGCCCCCTCGCTGACCAGACCGGCGCCGGCCAGGTCGGCGGTCAGCGCGCCGATGGTGCTGCGGTTCAACCCGAGGGCGGTGGTCAGCTCGGCGCGGGTGGTGGCGCCGTGCACGTGCACGTAACGCAGCAATGCGCCCAGGTTCTGCCGACGGATCTCGTCCTGGCTGGGACCTGTGCGCATTGCTACGACCATTCCGAAGTAGTTCAGCGGGTGCCGGTGGCGGCGGAGCGCCGCCGCGACAGCGCGTCGACGCCGGCGGCGAGCAGCAGCACCAGGCCGGTGAAGATGTACTTCAGGCCGGAGCTCAGGTCCAGCAGTCCCATGCCGTTGATGATGACAGCCACCACCGCGCCGCCCAGCACCGCGTTGATCATCCGGCCCTTGCCGCCGAAGAGGCTGGTGCCGCCGATGACCGCCGCGCCGACCGCGTACAGCAGGACGTTGCTGCCGCCGGTGTTCGGGTCGACGGACCGGTCCTTGCTGGCCGCGATGATGCCGCCGATCGCCGCCATGCCGGAGCAGATCACGAAGGCGGAGATCTTGATGCGGTCCACGTTGATGCCGGCCCGGCGGGCGGCTTCCTGGTTGCCGCCGACGGCGTAGAGGTGCCGGCCGTACGCGGTGCGGTTGAGCACGAAGGTCCAGAAGACCAGCAGCACCCCGATGATCGGCACGACCACCGGCATGCCCTTGTTCGAGGTGATCAGCGGGTTGATGCTGCGCTCCTGGTTGAGCACGAGGACGGCGAGGCCGATCAGCACGGCGAGCCCGGCGATCCGGGCGAGTACCACCGCGATCGGGTCGGTGACCAGGCCGCGGGCGGCCCGGTTCCGGTGCCGCAGCAGCTGCGCGGCGGCGTACCCGAGGACCGCGACGGCGGCCAGCACCCAGCCGATGGCGGGCGGGATCCGGTCGTTCTCGATGCCGACGATGACCCCGTCGCTGATCGAGATGTTGGTGCCTTCCTTCATGAGCAGCAGCACGACGCCCTGGAAGGCGAGGAAGCCGGCCAGGGTGACCACGAAGGAGGGGATGCCCACCTTGGCCACCAGGAAGCCCAGGGTCAGGCCGATCACCACGCCGGTGGCCAGCGCGGCGAGCACCGCCACGTACCAGGGGTAGCCCAGGACGCTGACCACGTTGGCCAGGATCGCCGCGCAGACGCCGCTGGCGAAGCCGGCGGAGAGGTCGATCTCGCCGAGCAGCAGCACGAAGATCAGGCCCATCGCGATCACGGTGACCGCGGCGCCCTGGGTGAACAGGTTCGCGAAGTTCGCCGCGGAGAAGAAGACCGGGCGGACGATCGCGAAGACCACGCAGAGCACGACGAGGCCGATGACCGCGGGCAGGGAACCGAGGTCGCCGCCGCGTACCCGGGCGAGGTAGCTGCGGACGTGGTCGCCGACGGTGGGCGCCGGCGTGACGGCCGCGGGCCCTTCCTGCTGGACGACGGTGGTGGTCATCGGAGGGCTCCTGGGGTCGCGTCGGCGGGCTCGTGGCCGTTGCCCGACTCGGTGGCGAGGCCGAGGTTGCCGGAGCGGCCGGCGGTGATCAGCTCGACCACCTGCGAGTGGGTGATTTCGGTGGTCTTCACCTGGGCGACCATCTGGCCGAGGTAGAGCGCGGCGATCCGGTCGGAGACGGCGAAGACGTCGTTCATGTTGTGCGAGATGAGCACCACGGCCAGGCCTTTGTCCGCCAGCCGGCGGACCAGCTCCAGCACCTGTGCGGTCTGCGCGACGCCGAGCGCGGCGGTCGGCTCGTCGAGGATGACCAGCTTGCTGTTCCAGAGCACCGCCTTGGCGATCGCCACGGTCTGGCGCTGACCGCCGGAGAGGCTGGAGACGTGCTGGCGCAGCGATTTGACGGTGCGGACGCTCAGCCCGGCCAGCGTCTCGGCGGCCAACTGCTCCATGGTCGGCTCGTCGAGCACGATCCCGCTGCGCTTCTCCCGGCCGAGGAACATGTTCTGCACGATGTCGAGGTTGTCGCAGAGCGCGAGGTCCTGGTAGACGACCTCGATGCCGAGCCCGGCGGCGTCCCGGGGGTTGTTGATGTGCACCGGCTTGCCCTCGAAGAGGAACTCACCGGCATCGGTGGGGTAGATGCCGCTGATGCACTTGACCAGCGTGGACTTGCCGGCGCCGTTGTCGCCGACCAGCGCGGTCACCTCGCCGGGATGGGCGGAGAAGGCGACGTCGCGCAAGACCTGGACGGGACCGAAGCTCTTGTCGATCCCGCGTAGCTCCAGCAGGGGGGTTGCGGACACGGGGGTCTCCTTTGCGCGGAGGGGAGATCTCGGAGCCCGTCCGGTGGCGCGTCCGCCCGGCACGGTGGGCACCGTGCCGGGCGGCGTCGCCGGAGCGGGATGGTGCGCGTACGGGTCAGCTGATGCCGGCGTCGGCGCAGAGCTTCGCGTACGCCCCGGTGCAGAGCTCTTCCTTGGTCACGAAGCCGTCGGCCACGACGTCCTTGACGTTGTCCTTGTAGATGGCCTTCGGCTCGAGCAGCACGGCGGCGACGTCCCGACCGCTCTCCGGGTCCTTCACCGACTGGCCGGTGTCCTTCCGCTGGCCCTTGGCGAGCGAGATGGCGAGATCGGCGGCCGCGTCCGCCTCCTTCTTGATCGCCTTGTAGACCGTCATGCACTGGTCACCGGCGAGGATGTTCTGCAGGCCCTGCGGCGTGGCGTCCTGGCCGGTCACCGGGACCTTGCCGTTGAGCTGGTTCTTCTTGAGCACCGAGATGGCCGCGTTGCCGAGACCGTCGTTGGCCGCGAGCACGCCGTCGATCTTGCCCTTGGTCTGGGTGAGCATCTGCTCGAAGATCACGCCGGCCTGCGCGTTGTCCCAGTCCGGAACGGACTGGTCCGGGCCCTTCACGTACTCCTTGGCGTCGAACTTCGGCTTGAGCACCGAGTCGTACCCGTTCTTGAACAGGGTGGCGTTGTTGTCGGTCGGCGAGCCGTTCAGGTAGGCGATGACCGGGCTCTTGGCACCCTTGTCGGTCAGGCACTTGCTCAGGCCCTCACCCTGGAGCTTGCCGACGGCCTCGTTGTCGAAGCTGACGTAGTACTGGGCGGAGCCGCCGAGGGTCAGCCGGTCGTAGTCGATGGTGGCGACGCCCTGCGACTTCGCCTTCTCGAGCACCGCCTTGCCGGTGCCGGAGTCCAGGTTGACGATCATCAGGGCGGTCACGCCGCTGGTCAGCATGCCGTCCGCGATGGTGGAGAAGGCGGACTTGTCGCCCTGGGCGTTCTGGATCGTGTAGTCGACGCCGGCGGTCTTGAACGCCTCCTCCAGGAACTTGCGGTCCGCGCCTTCCCACCGGGCGGAGGACTTGCTGTCCGGGAGGATGACGCCGATCTTCGGCTTCTTGGCGCTGCCGGCCTGGTCGGAACCGCCGTTGTCACCACAGGCGGCCATGCTGCCGGTGGCCAGCAGGCCGACGGCGGCGAAGGTGAGGAAGCCCTTGCGCATGTGCACGGGTCCTTTCCGGGGGTGGGGGAGTGGTCGGTGGTTTGTTGTGTCCGGCAACGTATTCCCGTGCGCGTGAGGAGCGCAAGACTGCCGAGGTCGGTAGTTTGTTGGCGGCGGTAACAATTCAGCAACGCCGCTGTCACCCGGCTGAGAGCGCTCCCCGCGCGAGGTGCGGGAACGCCGTGCGGAGCGACTCCGGGGTGGATCAGGCGGCGGCGATCGGCGCGGTGACGGCGTCGGTCAGCGCGACCAGATCAGCCGGGGCGAGTTGCAGTTGCAGGCCGCGGCGACCCGCCGAGACGTAGACGGTCGGGTGGTCCAGGGCGGACGCGTCGACCACCGTGGGCAGCCGCTTGCGCTGGCCCAGCGGGCTGATCCCGCCGCGCACGTAGCCGGTGGCCCGCTCGGCCAGGGTTCGGTCCGCCATGGTCGCCCGCTTGCCGCCCACCGCGGCGGCCAGGGCCTTGAGGTCCAGCTCCCCGGTGACCGGCACGACCGCCACGGTCAGCCCGCCGTCGACCTCGGTGACCAGGGACTTGAACACCCGCTCCGGCGGCACCCCGAGGGCCGCCGCGACCAGCGCGCCGTAGTTCGGTGCGTCCGGCGAGACCTGGTACGGGTGGGTGCTGTGGCTGATCTTGCGCTTCGCCAGCAGCGCCGTCGCCGGAGTGCCCTGTCCCGCCATGCCAGACAAGCTAACCCCGCCCGGCCCGGCCGGGCGAGTCGAAATCCGGCCTCAGCCCGGCACCGGCTGGCAGATCAGCACGGTCGGCGCGCCGCCCACCCGGGTGAGCATCAGGCTGGCCGCCGCCTTGCCGGCGAGCTTCAGGTCCCGGCGCAGCTGCTCCGGCTCCAGCGCCGAGCCGCGCTTGAGGATCTCGACCCGGCCCACCTGGCGCTCGCGCAGCAGGGCCCGCAGCCGCTTCAGGGAGAACGGCAGCACGTCGGTGACCTCCAGGCAGCGGGCGAACGGGGTGGCCACCGGCGCGTCGGCGTACAGGTAGGCGATGCTCGGGTCGGCGAGGGTCGCGGGCAGCTCCGCGGCCAGCTCGGCGACCAGGTGCGCGCGGACCACCGCCGGGTCGGGGTCGTACACGTACCGCCGGACCGCGCCCACCGGCGCCTCGGCGTCGCCGGTGCCGGTGAGCTGATGGCAGGGGGCCGCTCCGCTGCCGGAGGCGTTGAGCGGGGGCCCTTCCTTCAGCACGGTCGCGCGGCGGGGCACCTCGGCCAGCTCGCCGCACCAGAGGGCGGCCTCGACCAGGTCGCCGGCTACGCTGACCCACTCCGCCTCGGCGCCTGCCGGGATCAGCGCGTGGTCCAGCCCGGGGGCCACCTTGACCACGGTCCGCGGCACCCGCTCGGCCAGCCCGGTGACGAAGTCCCAGGGCGGCGAGTAGGCGTTCGGGTCGAAGATCCGCCGCCCGGTGCCGGTCGTCCGTCGCGCCGGGTCGCAGAAGACCGCGTCCACCCGGGTCACGTCGAACGCCGTCGCGTCCCCACACTCGACGGTGAACAGGTCGGCCAGCCCAGCCGCCTCGCCGTTCGCGGCGGCCATCGCGGCGGTCACCGGGTCGGCCTCCACTCCGTACACCCGGATGCCGGCGCGGGCGGCGGCGAGTGCGTCGGCGCCTAGGCCGCACGCCAGGTCGGCGAGGGTGCGCACGCCGGCGGCGCGCAGCCGCGCGGCCCGCCGGTCGGCGACCACCCGGCGGGTGGCCTGCTCCAGCCCGGGGCGGGTGAGGAACATGCCGGCGGCCTCGGGCCCGAACTTGCCGACCGCTCGGCGGCGCAGCTCGGCCTGGGTGAGCGCGGCGGCGGCCAGCCCGGCGGGGAACCCCGCCGAGCGGAGCCGGGCCGCCGCGGCCAGCGGGTCGCCGCCGGCCACCTCGGCGGCCGCCGCGAGGGCGGCCGACCCCTCGGGGGTACGCAGCGCGGCAAGCTGGTCGAGATCCACCCGGCCATTCTCCCGGCCCTGGCCGGCGCCTGGTCGCCGACCTGGCGGGGCCCGGCGGGGCGGGATCCCTCGACGTCGCCGACGTGGCGGGTCTGGTGGGCCGGGACCCCGCCACGTTGCCGACCTGGCGAGGGCTCCGTGCCGGGTTACCCGGAGGGTGGCGGTGGCGGCGACGAAGGGTCGCCGGCTCGCCGGGGGCGAAGGTGTGGGCGACACGGGGGCCGTTGCGTTGGCACTCTCCTTGACGGAGTGCTAGCCGAGGAATAACCTGCGATTAGCACTCTCACCCTGAGGGTGCCAACGCCCGGGCCCTGGTGTCCGGGGGTTGAACGCCAGGCGGACCGGCACCCGCGACGACGGCCCCGCCCGGTGGCATGTGGCAGATTGACGCCGGTCGGCATGCCGACCGGCAACGAAACCAGTACCCCAGGAGGGTATGCCCGTGACTACCGCGACCAAGGTTGCGATCAAGCCGCTCGAGGACCGGATCGTGGTCCAGGCGAACGAGGCTGAGACCACCACGGCGTCGGGCATCGTGATCCCCGACACCGCCAAGGAGAAGCCGCAGGAGGGCACCGTCCTCGCTGTCGGCCCGGGCCGGATCGACGACAAGGGTAACCGCGTTCCGATCGACGTGAAGGTCGGCGACACCGTCCTGTACTCGAAGTACGGCGGCACCGAGGTCAAGTACGCCGGCGAGGAGTACCTGGTGCTCTCCGCCCGCGACGTCCTCGCGGTCATCGAGAAGTAAGCAACCGATCAGTGTCGTTGCCCCGGTCCGGCTCGCCGGGCCGGGGCAACGACGCTTCGAAGGGATACCGATGGCGAAGATCCTCAGCTTCTCGGACGACGCCCGGCACCTGCTCGAGCACGGTGTCAACGCTCTCGCGGACGCGGTCAAGGTCACCCTCGGCCCGCGTGGGCGCAACGTCGTCCTGGACAAGAAGTTCGGTGCACCGACGATCACCAACGACGGCGTGACCATCGCCAAGGAGATCGAGCTCACCAACCCGTACGAGAACCTCGGCGCGCAGCTGGTCAAGGAGGTGGCGACCAAGACCAACGACGTCGCCGGCGACGGGACCACCACCGCGACCGTGCTGGCCCAGGCGATGGTCCGCGAGGGCCTGCGCAACGTCGCGGCCGGCGCCAACCCGGCCGGCCTCAAGCGGGGCATCGACGCGGCGGCGAACAAGGTCTCCGAGGCCCTGCTCGGCCGGGCCGTCGAGGTGGCCGACAAGGAGTCGATCGCGCACGTCGCGACGATCTCCGCGCAGGACGCCACCATCGGCGAGCTGATCGCCGAGGCGATGGAGAAGGTCGGCCGCGACGGTGTCATCACCGTCGAGGAGGGCTCCGCGCTCACCACCGAGCTGGAGGTGACCGAGGGCCTCCAGTTCGACAAGGGCTTCATCTCGCCCAACTTCGTCACCGACGTGGAGGGGCAGGAGTCGGTCCTGGAGGACCCGTACATCCTGATCACCACCCAGAAGATCTCGGCGATCGAGGAGCTGCTGCCGCTGCTGGAGAAGGTCCTCCAGCAGAACAAGCCGCTGCTGATCATCGCCGAGGACGTCGAGGGCCAGGCGCTGTCCACCCTGGTGGTCAACGCGATCCGCAAGACCCTCAAGGTCTGCGCGGTGAAGGCTCCCGGCTTCGGCGACCGCCGCAAGGCGATGCTGCAGGACATGGCGATCCTGACCGGTTCCGAGCTGGTCGCCCCGGAGCTGGGCTACAAGCTCGACCAGGTCGGCGTGGAGGTGCTCGGCACCGCCCGCCGCGTGGTGGTCGACAAGGAGACCACCACCGTCGTCGACGGTGGCGGTCGGGCCTCCGAGGTCGCCGACCGGGTTGCCCAGATCCGCAAGGAGATCGAGGCCTCGGACTCCGAGTGGGACCGGGAGAAGCTGGCCGAGCGGCTGGCGAAGCTCTCCGGTGGCGTCGCGGTCATCAAGGCGGGCGCGGCCACCGAGGTCGAGATGAAGGAGCGCAAGCACCGCATCGAGGACGCCATCGCGGCGACCAAGGCCGCGGTGGAGGAGGGTACGGTCCCGGGCGGCGGCGCCGCCCTGGCCCAGGTCCTGCCGGCGCTCGACGACGACCTCGGCTTCACCGGTGACGAGAAGGTCGGCGTCTCGATCGTGCGCAAGGCGCTGGTCGAGCCGCTGCGCTGGATCGCCCAGAACGCCGGCCAGGACGGCTACGTGGTGGTGCAGAAGGTCGCCGGCAAGGAGTGGGGCCACGGCCTCGACGCCGCCAAGGGCGAGTACGTGGACCTGGTCAAGTCCGGCATTATCGACCCGGTGAAGGTGACCCGCAACGCGGTCACCAACGCCGCCTCGATCGCCGGCCTGCTGCTCACCACCGAGAGCCTGGTGGTGGAGAAGCCGGAGAAGGCCGAGCCGGCCGCCGGCGGTGGCCACGGCCACGGCCACGGTCACGGCCACCAGCACGGCCCGGGCTTCTGATTCCCCGTACGGCCTGAGTCAGGGCACACCGCCCACGCGGTGTGCCCTGATCCGTATCTGCTTACGGAACGCTGACGTGGCTGGCGGTCGGCCGCTGGGCACGCCCACACTGGTCGGCGTGAGCAGCATGTCCCGCCGCCGGGCGGCGCTGGCCGGGGTCACCGCCGCGGCCGTGGCGATCGGCTCGGCCGAGCCGGTGGCCGTCCTCACCGGGCCCCGCTCGGCGCCGCTGATCGCGGTCGGCGGCCTGGTGGTCGACCTGGTGCCCGAGCCGCTGAAGCAGTTCGCCATCGCGCTCTTCGGCCGGTACGACAAGATCGCCCTGCTGGTCGGGACGGCGCTGCTGCTGGCCGCGTTCGCCGCGCTGCTCGGCGTGCTCGCGGCCCGGCGACTCTGGGCCGGCTCGGCCGGCATCGCCGGGTTCGCCGCCCTCGGGGTGGCCGCCGCGCTGACCCGGGCCGGCGCGGACGCCGCCGACGCGCTGCCCTCGCTGGTCGGCGGCGGGCTGGGGGCGCTGACGCTCTGGGCCTTCGTCGCCGGCCCGCTGCGGGTGGATCCGGAGCCGGCAGCCCCGGCCACACCACACCGGGCCACCTCACCCGGGCCCACCCCACCCCCGGCCGTCGCCGCGCTCGCGCGGGAGGAGCCCGTCGCGGGGTGGGAGCCGCTGGAGCGCGGCGATCCGGGGCCGCGGCGGCGGTTCCTGCGCGGCGTCGGCCTGCTGGCCGGGACGGCGGCGGTGGCCGGGCTCGGCGGGCACTGGCTGGCCGGCCGGCGGGGCGTCTCGGCGGCCCGGCAGGCGGTGGCCCTGCCCACCCCGGTGGCCCCCGCCCCGCCGGTGCCGGCCGGCGCGGACCTGTCGGTGAGCCGGCTCGCCCCGTACGTGACCCCGAACCGGGAGTTCTACCGGATCGACACCGCCCTGGTGGTGCCGCAGGTGGACCCGGCGACCTGGCGGCTGCGCATCCATGGCCGGGTACGCAAGCCGATCGAGTTGAGCTTCGCCGACCTGCTCGCCCGGCCGATGGTCGAGCGCTACGTGACGCTGGCCTGCGTCTCGAACGAGGTAGGTGGGGACCTGATCGGCAATGCCCGGTGGCTCGGCGTACCGATCAAGGAGTTGCTGGACGAGGCCGAGCCGGAGGAGGGCGCGGACCAGGTGGTCGGGCGCTCGGTCGACGGCTGGACCTGCGGCACCCCGACGGCGGTGCTGCGGGACGGCCGCGACGCGCTGCTCGCGGTCGGCATGAACGGCGAGCCGCTGCCGGTCGAGCACGGCTTCCCGGTGCGCATGGTGGTGCCCGGGCTCTACGGGTACGTCTCGGCGTGCAAGTGGGTGACCGAGTTGGAGCTGACCCGCTTCGCCGACTTCGACGCGTACTGGGTGCCGCGCGGGTGGTCGGCGCAGGCGCCGGTCCGCACCCAGTCGCGGATCGACACGCCGCGCCCGCGCAACCGGCTCACCGCCGGCCCGGTCACGGTCGCCGGGGTGGCCTGGGCCCAGCACCGGGGCATCCGAACCGTCGAGGTACGCGTCGACGGCGGCCCCTGGCAGCAGGCGACGCTCGCCCCGGCGGTCTCGGTGGACACCTGGGTGCAGTGGTCGTGGCGCTGGGCCGCCACCCCGGGCGAGCACACCCTCCAGGTACGCGCCACCGACGCCGACGGCGAGACCCAGCCGGGGGAGCGGCGGCCGGTCGCGCCGGACGGGGCCACCGGCTGGCACACGGTACGGGTCGCCGTCGGTTGAGCCGGCCGGTCCGCGGCGCGGACCAGTTGGGCGGTGACACCTGGACGCTCCTTTGCCCGCACCACCTCGCCTCCCAGACGATCATGAGATCCGGGCCGGCCCGGCTGGCCGGGTGCAGGTGATGGTCGGGAGACTACGAAGTTGATGACGTAGACGATTCACCGGCCGAGGCCGGCGGTCGCCGACCCTTCCGGTCGGGACCCGCTCGCCGGGCTGACCAGTCTCGTCCACCTCGTCAAGCGGAGCTGAATCATCCACGTCATCAAGTTCGTAGTAGCTGAAGGACGACCTGCGTCGCGCTACGGCGACTGGGGCGCGGGCGGCGGGCCGCTGCCGGTCAGGCACGGCCGAGTGCGGCTGCCACCGGCGCTCAGGCGGAGCGGACCCGGCAGGCTCGGCTCGGGGGTAGCGGCCGGGCACGACGCGACGCCGCGCCCGGAGTTCGGGACGCGGCGTCGGGATGGTCGGTGTCGGCCGGTCAGGCGACCTTGCGCTGTTCCGGCACGGTGGACTTGTGCGGCTGGCCGAGCCGGGCCTCCAGCCGGGCCACGTCGACCCGGGTGTGTCGGCGGTCGGCGAGGTCCTCCCAGCCGAGGGCGAGCAGCCGGAGCCGCTCCGCCTCGCTGAACCCACCCCACACGCCGTACGGCTCGCGGACCGACAGGGCGTGGGCGGCGCACTCGGCCCGTACCGGGCAGGCCCGGCAGACGGCCTTGGCGCCGGACTCGCGGCGCAGCCGCGAGGAGCCGCGCTCGCCGTCCGGGTGGAAGAACTGAGCGCTGTCCCTCCCCCGGCAGGCACCGAGCCGCTGCCAGTCCCACAGGTCGACAATGGGTCCAGGCAGTCTGCGTACGTTCGACATCAGCACCCCTCCTCCCGCGCGGCACCGCGGAGAATCCTTCGTGGCCAGCTACCGGTCGGCGGTCCGCGCGGGACACCCGTTTCCGGCCTGATCCCTCGGTACCCGGGCTTTCCCGCGCTCACACATCTTTGATCGAAAACCTGGGGCGGTTGGTGGCATATGCCCCATCTGCCGGAAAAGTTCTGATGATTGCCCGGAACCTCCTCCTGACCCGACCCCGTCGTGGTCTGCTCTGAGGCGGAGAGGAGACGACTGTGCGTAGCGTTCTCGTATGCGTTCGGACACCAATCGCGGCCCAGCACCTGGCCTCCGCGGCGGCGCGGCTCGGGCTGTCCGGCGTCGTCCGGACGGCGGTCTCCGATCCCGAGGTGATGTTGCGGCTCGCCGAACGTCCCGTCGACGTGGTGCTCGCCGACACCGCCCTCACCCGGCCGGACAGCGCGGGCTTCGTCCGGCGGGTGCTCGCCCGGGCGCCCCAGGCCGCGGTGCTGCTGCTGGGAACCGAGGAATCGGAGGCGGCGGCGGCCACCATCAGCGCCGGAGCGCGTGGGCTCATCCAGGGCGCCGACCATGATCTGACCAGCGCGGTGGCGAAGGCCCTGCTGCTGCTCGCCGCTCCTGGACGGGCGGCCAAGCACCGGGTGACCGACCCGGCCCGGGACACCGCGGCGGTCGGCGGGACGGCCCGCTCGGTCGCGCCGGGGCGTACCCCCGCCGGGCCAGCGCCGGCCTGGTCGGCGGGCCCGCCGGAGGTGCCGGGCGGCGCGCCCACGATGGTGCCGGTGCAGCGGGGCGAGGACGCCCCCGATCCGGCCGATGCCGAGCCGGCGCCGGCGGGCGGTCCGCAGCGTGCCACGCCCAACGCCCGCAGCGCCATCGGGCTGACCGAGCGGGAGCTTCAGGTGCTGCTCGGCATGGCCGAGGGGAAGAGCAACGCGGAGATCGGGCGGGAGTTGTTCGTCTCGGAGGACACCGTCAAGACGCACGCCCGCCGGCTGTTCCGCAAGCTGGGCGCCCGGGACCGGGCGCACGCCGTGGCCGCGGGCTTCCGCGCCGGTCTGGTCGCCTGAGCGGCACCGGCCCGCCGGTCAGTCCTCGGCGGACGGGTCGTCCTCGGTGCCCTCGGTCAGGGTGTCGTGCACGCCGTCCGCGTAGCCCCGGGCGTAGTCCCAGCTGACGTAGTGGTCCGGGTCCGGGTCGTAGGCCGGCTCGTGCACCCGCGGCCGCCCGGAGTTGAGCAGGTGGCGCAGGTTGCCCCGGAGCAGGTCCCAGTCGAAGTAGTGCGGCTCGCGGCAGTCCTCGCACTCGATGACCAGGCCGCGCACCCCGATCGGCTGGAGCAGGGCCTGGTAGATCTCCAGGTCGGCGAGGTCCTCCAGGACGTCCTGCCGCTCGACCTCGGTCAGCGGGTCGAGCGGGTCGTCCTCGCGCGGGTCGTGCAGGCCGGCAGCCGGATCGGCCGGGTCGCCGTTGAACGGGTCGATGGGCTCGTCGTGCACCCCCTCACCGTAGTCCCCGCCACACCGAAAAGTCCGCCCCCGGGACTCCCTGTGGCGCCGCCTACCCTGGCCCGCCGCTGCCGGGACCCGCGCTGGTTGGTGGGTACGATGAAGCGACGCGCCGTCATCTGGGCGTGCGCCGGTCCAGGCGCGCGCCGCCTCGCTGAAGCCCGTCCGAAACAGCTCAGGGGAGCAATCGTGGAGAATTCGCCCAGCACCGACCTTACTGCCGGCGTCGACGGCGGCGAGCTGGGCGGTCACCTGCCCGAACTGCCGGCCGGCTCGGCGCGGGTGGTGCCGCTCGGGCTGACCTTCGACGACGTGCTGCTCCAGCCCGGCGAGTCGGACGTCGTCCCGAGCCGGGTGAACACCCGCACCAAGCTCACCCGCACCGTCGAGCTCAACATCCCGCTGCTGTCCAGCGCGATGGACACCGTCACCGAGGCGCGGATGGCGATCGCCATGGCCCGCCAGGGCGGCATCGGTGTGCTGCACCGCAACCTCTCCGTCGAGGACCAGGCGCTCCAGGTCGACCTGGTGAAGCGTTCCGAGTCCGGCATGATCACCAACCCGGTGACCGCCAGCCCGGACGACACCCTCCGCGAGGTCGACTCGCTCTGTGGCCGTTACCGCATCTCCGGCGTGCCGGTGGTCGACGGGCAGGGCGAGCTGGTCGGCATCGTCACCAACCGCGACATGCGCTTCGTCTCCGACCCATCCACCCCGGTCCGCGAGATCATGACCCGCACCCCGCTGGTCACCGCCCCGGTCGGGGTGAGCAAGGACGAGGCGCTGGCGCTGCTCCGGCAGCACAAGGTGGAGAAGCTGCCGATCGTCGATGACTCGGGCAAGCTGCGTGGCCTGATCACGGTCAAGGACTTCACCAAGAGCGAGCAGTACCCGAACGCCACCAAGGACTCCGCTGGCCGGCTCCGGGTCGCCGCGGCGATCGGCGTGGGCGAGGACGCGTACAAGCGGGCCCGCACCCTGGTCGACGCGGGCGTCGACGTGCTGATCGTGGACACCGCACACGGCCACCAGCGCGCGGTGCTGGAGATGGTCGCCCGGCTCAAGAAGGACGTCGCCATCGACATCGTCGGCGGCAACGTGGCCACGTACGCCGGCGCGAAGGCGCTGGTCGACGCGGGCGCGGACGGCGTCAAGGTGGGCGTCGGCCCCGGCGCCATCTGCACCACCCGGATCGTGGCCGGGGTGGGCGTACCGCAGATCACCGCGATCATGGAGGCCGCCCGGGCGGCCCGCCCGGCCGGCGTGCCGGTGATCGGCGACGGCGGCATCCAATACTCGGGCGACATCGCCAAGGCCCTGGTGGCCGGCGCCGACACGGTGATGCTCGGCGGCCTGCTGGCCGGCTGCGAGGAGAGCCCGGGCGAGCTGCTCTTCATCAACGGCAAGCAGTACAAGGCATACCGGGGGATGGGCTCGCTCGGCGCGATGCAGTCCCGCGGCCAGGCCAAGTCGTACTCCAAGGACCGCTACTTCCAGCAGGACGTGACCAGCGACGAGAAGCTGGTCCCGGAGGGCGTCGAGGGCCAGGTGCCCTCCCGGGGCCCGCTCGCCCAGGTCGCCCACCAGCTCGTCGGCGGGCTGCGGCTGGCGATGGGGTACGCCGGTGCCGAGAGCATCCCGGAGTTGCACGAGCGCGGCCAGCTCATCCGGATCACCGCGGCCGGGCTCAAGGAGAGCCACCCGCACGACATCCAGATGACGGTCGAGGCGCCCAACTACCACACCCGCTGACCATCACCCCCAAACCACCTGGAGTCCCCCATGCGTGACGTGGTCGAGATCGGGCTGGGCAAGACCGCGCAGCGCGGCTACCACCTGGACGAGATCGCCATCGTGCCGAGCCGCCGCACCCGGGACGTCGACGACGTCTCCACGGCCTGGCAGCTCGACGCTTACCAGTTCGGCATCCCCTGCGTCGGGCACCCGTCCGACGCGACCATGAGCCCCTCCTCCGCGGTGCAGCTCGGCCAGCTCGGCGGCCTGGGCGTGCTCAACGTCGAAGGCCTGTGGACCCGGTACGAGAACCCGACCAAGGTGCTGGAGGAGCTGGCCGGCCTGGACGAGGAGGCCCGGGCGACCAAGCGGCTCCAGGAGGTGTACGCCGAGCCGATCCGTCCGGACCTGATCGCCGAGCGGGTCCGCGAGCTGCGGGCCGGCGGCGGCACGGTGGCCGTCCGGGTGTCCCCGCAGCACACCCTCGCGCTCGCCCCGGTGATCCTCGACGCCGGCGTGGACATCCTGGTCATCCAGGGCACCATCGTCTCCGCCGAGCACGTCTCCACCACCGACGAGCCGCTGAACCTCAAGGAGTTCATCGCCGACCTCGACCTGCCGGTCATCGTCGGCGGCTGCACCGACTACAAGACCGCGCTGCACCTGATGCGCACCGGCGCGGCCGGCGTGATCGTCGGGATCGGCGGCGACGACTGGTCGACCACGGAGTCGGTGCTCGGCATCCGGGTGCCGATGGCCACCGCCATCGCCGACGCCGCCGCGGCCCGCCGGGACTACCTGGACGAGACCGGCGGCCGGTACGTGCACCTGATCGCCGACGGCGACATCCAGACCTCCGGCGACATCGCCAAGGCCCTCGGCTGCGGCGCGGACGCGGTGATGCTGGGCGAGCCGCTCTCCCGCTGCGCGGAGGCCCCGGCCGGCGGTGCCTGGTGGCACTCGGCGGCCAGCCACCCGTCGCTGCCGCGCGGCGCGTTCGAGGTGGCCGGCGAGCCGCTGGGCGGGATGGAGAAGCTGCTCTTCGGCCCGGCCGACGAGCCGGACGGTCAGCTCAACCTCTTCGGCGGCCTGCGCCGGGCGATGGCCAAGTGCGGCTACCGCGACCTCAAGGAGTTCCAGAAGGTCGGCCTGGTCCTCGACCGCTGACTCGACCGGCGACGGCGCGGGTGTGGATTCCGTCTCACCCGCGCCGTCGCGCGTCTAGGCTCGGCGGATGACACGGGGTCGGCGGTGGTCGGCGGCGGTGCTGGCGGTCGCGCTGCTGGCGGGCGGGTGCACCGACGAGGACGCGAACGCGCGGTTCCGACCCGGGGCGGCCGACCTCGGCGACCCGTACGTGCCGGGGGCCGGCAACGGCGGCTACGACGTCGCCCACTACGCGCTGCGGGTCCGCTACGACCCGGCCAGCGACCGGCTCACCGGCCAGGCCACCGTCACCGTCACCGCGACCGCCGGGCTGTCCCGGTTCCAGTTCGACCTCGCCGGTCTCACCGTCGACCGGGTACGCGTCGACGGCGCCCCGGCCACCCACCGGCGGGACGGCAACGAGCTGATGGTCACCCCGGCGCACGGCCTGCCGGCCGGGAAGCGGTTCACCGTCGAGGTGGCGTACGGCGGGGTGCCGCAGCCGCTGCCCAGCGGCGAGCTGGGCGACGGCGGCTTCCATGCCACCGGCGACGGGGCGATCGCGCTCGGCCAGCCGGAGTCGGCGAGCACCTGGTACCCGGTCAACGACCACCCCTCCGACAAGGCCACCTACGACCTCGAGGTGACCGTCCCGGACGGGCTCGCCGCGCTGAGCAACGGGGTGCCCAAGGGACAGTCCAGCAAGGACGGCTGGACCACCTGGCGCTGGTCCGAGGGGTCGCCGATGGCCAGCTACCTGACCACCCTGGTGATCGGGAACTACCGGGTGTCGACCGGTACGCACGCCGGGAAGCCGCTGGTCACCGCAGTCGCCGCCGGGTTGCCGGCGGACGGGCCGGCCGCCCGGGCGCTGGCCCGGACCGGCGAGGTCGCCGACTTCCTGGCCGAGCGGTTCGGGCCGTACCCGTTCGACGCGTACGGCGGCATCGCGGTCGCCGACGAGCGCATCCGGTACGCGCTGGAGACCCAGACCCGGCCGGTCTACGGGCCGGGCTTCTTCCGGGGCGACCGGCCGAACACCGAGGTGGTGGCGCACGAGCTGGCCCACCAGTGGTTCGGCGACAGCGTCTCGCTGTCGCGGTGGAGCGACATCTGGCTCAACGAGGGCTTCGCCACGTACGCCGAGTGGCTCTGGAACGAGCACGACGGCGTCCGCACCGTGGCGCAGGCCTTCGCCGACCGGTACGCGGTGACCGACTGGACGAAACCGACTGTGGACCCGGGCCGGGCGGCGATGTTCGGCGACGCGGTCTACCAGCGCGGCGCGCTGGCCGTGCACGCGCTGCGCCGCGCGGTCGGCGACGAGACCTTCTTCCGCATGCTGCGCGGCTGGTTGGCCGAGCGGCGGAACGGCACCGCCACCACCGCCGACTTCATCGGGTACGCGGAGCGGATCGCCGGCCGGTCGCTGCGCCCGCTCTTCGACGCCTGGCTGGTCGGTGCCGGCGCGCCCGCCCTGCCGTGACGCGGGCGTGATCATCGATCGGTAGGCTGCCGCGGGCGGAGCGGCCCGGGCAGGGCCGAGACGGGCCGAGGAGGGACCGAGGGCGATGACGCGGGCACGGCGGAGCGGACGACGACGCCTCGGGCTGCTGGCCTGCGGCACGCTGCTGCTCGCCGGCTGCGGCTCGGCCGATCCGGCCGCGGCGCCGACCGTCGGGCCGCCCAGCGCGACGGCCGCGCGGACCTTCGGGCCGGGTGCGGCCGGGGCCGGCGACGCCTACTTCCCGAGCTACGGCAACGGCGGCTACGACGTCACCCACTACCTCGTGCGGGTGCGCTACGACCCGGCGAAGGATCAGCTCACCGGCACCACCGAGCTGCGGGCCACTGCGACGGCGAACCTCTCCGCGTTCAACCTGGACCTGGCCGGGCTGACCGTGCGGTCGGTGACCGTGGACGGGGCCCAGGCTGCCTCCACCCGCACCGACGACGAGCTGGTGGTCACCCCGGCCACCGGCCTGACCTCCGGCAACGGCTTCGTCGTCCAGATCAGGTACGACGGCGAGCCGGCCGCCCTGCCCAACGACGTGCTCGGCGAGGGCGGCTGGCTGCACACCGCCGACGGGGCGATCGCGCTCGGCCAGCCGGAGTCGGCGAGCACCTGGTTCCCGGTCAACGACCACCCCTCCGACAAGGCCACCTACGACTTCGAGATCACCGTGCCGAAGGGGCTCACCGCGGTCAGTAACGGTGTCCCGAAGGGACGGACCACCCAGGGCGACTGGACCACCTGGCGCTGGTCGGAGGGGTCGCCGATGGCGAGCTACCTGGCCACGGTGGCGATCGGGAAGTTCCGGGTGACCACCGGGGAGCACCGGGGACGGCCGGTGTACAGCGCGGTCACCACGAAGGTGGCCGAGGGCGCGCCGGACCGGTCGATCGCCCGGACCACCGAGGTCGCCGACTACCTGGAGAGCGTCTTCGGACCGTACCCGTTCGACGCGTACGGCGGGGTGGTGGTCGCCGACGACCGGATCCGGTACGCGTTGGAGACGCAGAGCCGCCCGGTCTACTCGGCCAGCTTTTTCCGGCAGGGCGACAACACCGGGGTGGTCGCGCACGAGCTGGCCCACCAGTGGTTCGGCAACAGCGTGGCGCTGCAGAAGTGGCAGGACATCTGGCTCAACGAGGGCCTGGCCACGTACGCCGAATGGCTCTGGGCCGAGCACACCGGCCAGTCCACCGTCCAGCGCACCTTCGACCAGAAGTACGCGGGCGCCTCGGGGCAGGTCTGGCGTACCCCGCCGGGCAAGCCGGGGGTGGCGAACCTGTTCAGCCAGTCGGTGTACGAGCGGGGCGGGATGACCGTGCACGCGCTGCGGGTGGCCGTCGGCGACGCCGCCTTCTTCTCCATCCTGCGGACCTGGGCGGAGGAGAAGAAGAACGGCAACGCCACCACGCAGGACTTTGTGGCGCTGGCCGAGCGGATCTCGCACAAGAAGCTCGGCAAGCTCTTCGCCGCCTGGCTCTACGACACCGAACGGCCGGCCGCACCGAAGCGGCTGTGAGGAAGGGCCGCGGTCAACGCCGGCAGCGCAGGCCGTCCCGGCCGACAGCGGTCAGGTCCTGATGCGCAGCGCCGGGTGCGTGGCCAGGAACGCGTCCGCGGTGCCGCCGCGCAGCGCCGCCAGGAACTGCCGGCCCACGGGCTGGAGCTGCTCGCCGCGGTAGGACCCACCCTTGCCCACCGCGTCGCCGGGAAGTCCGACCAGGACGAAACCGTTCGCCGGCAGCCCGCCCAGGGCGTACGCGAACTCCACCAGGCGGCGCCCGCCGCCGGCGTAGACCAGGGTGTCGCCGAGGGCGGCGGCCACCTGGTCGACCCGCGCCGGGTCCCGGGCCAGCCCCTGGTCGAGGATCTTCCGGGCCAGCGCCCGGATGAGTTGCTGCTGGTGGCGCTGCCGGGTGTAGTCGCCGCCGGCGGTGTAGCGCTGGCGGGCGTAGTCCAGCGCCTGCCAGCCGGTCAGGTGGCGGTCGCCCTTCTCGTAGACCATCTGCGGGCCGGTGTAGGTGCTGCCGGAGAGGTTCCGCATTCGCCCGTCGGGTCGGCGGTGGATCGAGGCGACCCGCTGGTCCACGTAGAGGTCCACGCCGCCGAGGATGTCGACCAGCCGGTCGAACCCGCCGAAGTTGATCACCGCGCCCGCGTCGATGCGCAGGCCGGTGTACCGGCTGACCGTGGTGCGCAGCAGTTCGTACCCCTGGGCGGTGCTGGGGTGGGCCTTGTCGCCGGGGACCCGGCTGCCGAAGCTCATCGCGTGGGTCAGCTTCGTCCGGCCGCCCGGGTAGCCGGACTTCGGGAAGGCCGGGATGTCCACCACCAGGTCGCGGGGGAGGGAGAAGAGGTACGCCCGGTCCAGCCCGGCCGGCACGTGCAGGACCAGCACGGCGTCGGAGTGCGGCTCCCAGCCGGGCACGGTGACCCGGGTGTCCACCCCGACCAGCAGCAGGTTGAGCGGGCCGGTGAGGTTGGCGCCCGGCGGCGGGGTGGGGCTGGCCGGGGTCGGGCTCGGGGTGCCGGCGGACGCCGTGGGCGTGGCCGCGCCGGCGGCGGGGCCGGGCGAGGCGCCGGAGGACGGGCGGGAGACCAGCCGGGCGGCCACCACCGCCCCGGCGGCGACCAGCAGTACGGCCGTCAGCGCGGCCAACCCCAGCGGCCAGCGTCGTCTCGATGTCGCGCCCGGCATGGTGGACCCCTTCCCCGATGTCCACTCAACGCGTCAGGGGGCACCGCTGGTTGCGTGGCCCGGCTCCCGGCCCGTCGAGCGCTCTGCATGATCTCCGAAAACTGGCCCTGGCGCGATGGCTACTCGTCGGTAATGATGCGTTCATGCGGTACGACGTGGTGGTCGTCGGGTCCGGATTCGGTGGCAGCGTCACCGCGCTCCGCCTGGCCGAGAAGGGCTATCACGTCGGCGTCCTGGAGGCCGGCCGGCGGTTCGCGGACGAGGAGTTCCCGGAGACCTCCTGGCGGGTCCGGCGCTTCCTGTGGGCTCCGAAGCTCGGCTGCTACGGCCTCCAGCGGATCGACCTGCTGCGCTCGGCCGACCGGCAGACCGGTGGCGGGGTCCTGGTGCTCTCCGGAGCCGGGGTGGGTGGCGGCTCCCTGGTCTACGCGAACACCCTCTACGAACCCCTCGACGCGTTCTACGCCGACCCCCAGTGGCGGGACATCACCGACTGGCGGGACGAACTGGCCCGGCACTACGACCAGGCGAAGCGGATGCTCGGCGTCACCACGTACCCGGTCCGCACCGGCGCGGACCAGGCGATGCGGGCGGTGGCCGAGCGGATGGGGGTGGGGCGCTCCTTCCACGCCACCCCGGTGGGCGTGCACCTCGGCCGGCCCGGCGAGCGGGTGCCCGACCCGTACTTCGGTGGGGCCGGGCCGGACCGGACGGGCTGCCGCCACTGCGGCGCCTGCATGACCGGCTGCCGGCACGGCGCGAAGAACACGCTGGTCAAGAACTACCTGTGGCTCGCCGAGCGGCTCGGCGTCCAGGTCCACCCGCTGACCACGGTGACCGCGGTCCGGCCGGCCACGGGCGGCGGGTACGACGTGTACGCCGTGCGCACCGGTGCCTGGGTGCGCCAGCGCCGTCAGGTGATCCACGCCGACCAGGTGGTCTTCGCGGCGGGCGCGCTGGGCACCCAGCGGCTTCTGCATGAGATGCGGGCCACCGGAGCGCTCCCCGGGCTCTCACCCTGCCTCGGCGAGCTGACCCGGACCAACTCGGAGGCGATCCTGGGCGCCTCGGTCGCCCCACGGCAGGCCCGGCAGCGCGGGCTCGACTTCACCGAGGGGGTGGCGATCACCAGTTCGTTCCACCCCGACCCGCAGACCCACATCGAGCCGGTCCGCTACGGCCGGGGCTCGAACGCGATGGGCCTGCTCCAGTCGCTGCTGGTCGACGGCGGCCCGCACCGGGTCCGGCGTTGGCTGGGCAGCATCGTCCGGCAGCCCCGGCTGGCGGCCCGGCTGCTCTCGGTGCGTGGCTGGTCCGAGCGGACCGTGATCGCCCTGGTCATGCAGTCGGTCGACAACTCGCTCACCACCCGGGTCCGGCGCGGGTGGTTCGGCCGTCGGCTGGTCTCCGGCCCCGGGCACGGAGCACCCAACCCGACCTGGATCCCGGGCGGCAACCAGGCGGTGCGGCTGCTCGCCGAGGAGATCGACGGCACGCCCGGAGGGGCGATCACCGAGCCGTTCAACATTCCGATGACCGCGCACATCCTCGGCGGGGCGGTGATCGGGGCCACCCCGGAGCGTGGGGTGATCGACCCGTACCACCGGGTCTACGGCCACCCGGGGCTGCACGTGGTGGACGGCGCGGCGGTGTCGGCGAACCTCGGGGTCAACCCGTCGCTGACCATCACCGCCCAGGCCGAGCGGGCCATGGCGTGCTGGCCGAACAAGGGCGAGGAGGATCCCCGGCCGCCGCTCGGGTCGGCGTACCGGCGGCTCGACCCGGTCGCCCCGCACCAGCCCGCCGTCCCCGGGCACGCCCCCGCCGCGCTGCGCTAGGGGGTCACCCGGAGGGCTGTCATCGACCTCACGGCGGGACGCGGCCGGGCCGCGCCCGGTCCGGCGGTGACTGTCGGTAGGCTTGCTGCACATGAGCACGCCTCGCCCCGTCCTCGTGGTGGACTTCGGAGCCCAGTACGCCCAGCTCATCGCGCGCCGCGTACGCGAGGCGAAGGTCTACTCGGAGATCGTCCCGCACTCGATGCCGGTCGCCGACATGCTGGCGAAGAACCCGGCCGCGATCATCCTGTCCGGCGGCCCGGCCAGCGTCTACGCGCCGGGCGCCCCCCAGGTCGACGCCGACATGTTCCAGTCCGGAGTCCCGGTCTTCGGCATCTGCTATGGCTTCCAGGCGATGGCCCAGGCGCTGGGCGGCACCGTCGCGCGGACCGGCAACCGGGAGTACGGCGGCACCCCGCTGCACGCCCGCCCGGAGGCCGGCGTGCTGCTCCGCAATCTTCCGGACGACCTGCCGGTCTGGATGAGCCACGGTGACTGCGTCACCGAGGCGCCGACCGGTTTCACGGTCACCGCCGAGTCCGCCGGCGCGCCGGTCGCCGCGTTCGAGGACCTGGTCGGCCGGCGGGCCGGCGTGCAGTTCCACCCGGAGGTCGGGCACACCGCTCACGGCCAGGAGATGCTCACCCGCTTCCTCTACGACATCGCCGGGATCGAGCCGACCTGGACGCCCGAGAACATCATCGACGAGCAGGTGGCCCGGATCCGGGAGCAGGTCGGCGCCAAGGAGGTCATCTGCGGCCTGAGCGGTGGCGTCGACTCCGCGGTCGCCGCGGCGCTGGTGCACAAGGCCGTCGGCGATCAGCTCACCTGCGTCTTCGTCGACCACGGCCTGCTCCGGGCCGGTGAGGCCGAGCAGGTGGAGAAGGACTACGTCGCGGCCACCGGCATCAAGCTCAAGGTGGTCGACGCCCGGGAGCGGTTCCTGGGCGCACTGGCCGGGGTGACCGACCCCGAGCAGAAGCGCAAGATCATCGGTCGCGAGTTCATCCGGGTCTTCGAGGCCGCCGCTCGGGAGATCGCCGCGCACGGCGACGTCGAGTTCCTGGTGCAGGGCACGCTCTACCCGGACGTGGTGGAGTCCGGTGGTGGCACCGGCACCGCCAACATCAAGAGCCACCACAACGTCGGCGGCCTGCCGGAGGACCTGAAGTTCGCCCTCGTCGAGCCGCTGCGCACGCTGTTCAAGGACGAGGTCCGGGCGCTCGGCCTGGAGCTGGGGCTGCCCGAGGCGATGGTCTGGCGGCACCCGTTCCCCGGCCCGGGTCTGGCCATCCGGATCATCGGCGCGGTCGACGAGGAGCGGCTCGCCCTGCTCCGCAAGGCCGACCTGATCGCCCGGCAGGAGCTGTCCGCCGCCGGGCTGGACCGGGGCGTCTGGCAGTTCCCGGTGGTGCTGCTGGCCGACGTGCGCAGCGTCGGTGTGCAGGGTGACGGGCGCACGTACGGGCATCCCGTGGTGCTGCGCCCGGTCTCCAGCGAGGACGCGATGACCGCCGACTGGTCCCGGCTGCCCTACGAGGTGATCGCCCGGATCTCCACCCGGATCACCAACGAGGTCGCCGAGGTGAACCGGGTGGTCCTGGACGTGACCAGCAAGCCGCCGGGCACCATCGAGTGGGAGTGATTCGGGCTAGGCCGCCGGCGGCTGAGGAGCGGTCCCGGGCGCCGGTTGCGGCGTGGGTCCGGCCGGCGGGGTCGGCCCAGCCTGCGGCGCGGGCGGGGCCGGCGGGGCGGCCGGAATGGGCGCGGTCTGCGGCGTCGCCCCCGCGTGGGTGGGAGCGGCGGTCGCCTGCGGCGGGACCGGCGGCCAGCCCGGCGCGGTGCCCGCCGGGTGCGGCCAGGCGGGGGCGCTCGCCGGCTCCTCCGGCATCAGGAACCACATGATCGGGTACGCCAGCGCGGCGAGCCCGCCGGTGAGCAGGGTGGCGACGGCGAAGACCACCCGGACCAGGGTGGGATCG
This sequence comes from Micromonospora sp. CB01531, assembly GCF_001905095.1. GTDB lineage: Bacteria > Actinomycetota > Actinomycetes > Mycobacteriales > Micromonosporaceae > Micromonospora. Next base: position 289,026 of record NZ_LWLS01000061.1, on the reverse strand, counting down.
ACGGCGAAGTAGCGGCCGAGGCCGCTGGCGACGCCGGCGACCATCCGGTCGGTGGTGGGACGACGGAGCTGCTTGTACGGGGCGTGAGGGGTGCTCTGGTAGGTCATGCGTCCACGGTCCCGCGCGGTGTGCCGGACGACCTCGGTGACCGCCCGGACTCCTACCCTGACCGATCCCTGAGGCGCCAGCAAAGAGTCAGGAATCTGACTCTTTTCGATGGACGTAACGGCAGCGGGGGAGAATTTTGTCCCGTGACCACCTCGCTGGAGCCGCTCCGCAGGATCGCGGCATACGCAGTTTGTGCTGATTCAGACGACCGAGTGTTGCTGGTCCGCGCATCGGACCGCTCCGGCACCCCCGGCACCTGGTCCCTGCCCGGCGGGGCGGTCGACCACGGTGAGGACCCCAACCACACGGTCGTCCGGGAGACCGCGGCCGAGACCGGGCTCTCGGTCGCCGTCGCCGGCCTCCGGGACGTGATCGCCGACATGCGGGCGCTGCCCGAGCGGGGCATCACCATCCACACCGACCGGCTGCTCTACACCGTCTCGGTGCGCGGCGGGACGCTGACCGAACGGGAGGGTCGACCGACCGACCTGGCCCGCTGGTTCACCCTCGACGAGGCCCGGGAGCTGCCGCTGCGGTCGTTCACCGCGCGGGCCCTGGGCCTGCCCTCCGCCACCGGGGACATCGTCCCGGAGGAGGTCCCCGAGTTTCCCTCGTTCTACGCGGTCCCGGGGCCGGACGGGCTGCACCGGGCGCAGCGCTTCGCCGCGTACGCCGTGGTGACCGACCCGGAGGAGCGGGTGCTGCTCACCCGGGTCTCCGACGGGTACCCGGGCGCCGGCTGCTGGCACCTGCCCGGCGGCGGCACCGACTACGGGGAGCAGCCGGGCGCCGCGCTGATCCGCGAGCTGGTCGAGGAGACCGGGCAGACCGGCCGGCTGGTCGAGCTCCTCGGCGTCGCCAGCCACCGAGACGCGGCCTCGCTCGGCCCGGAGGGCTACCCGATCGACTGGCACGGCGTACGCGCCTTCTACCGGGTGGTCGTCGACCAACCGGCCCCGCCCACCGTGGTCGACGTGGGCGGCTCCACCTGCGAGGCCCGCTGGTTCCGCCGCGAGGAGTTGGGCGCCCTCCCCACCGACCGCCTCACCGAGGTCACCGCCGAGGCCGTCCAGGCCGCCCAACTCATCTGACCATCCCCCGGCCTCCGCGCCGCCGGCCCTCGGTGATCATGAGGTTGACGGTGCGGTACGCCCATCGCCAGGCCGCTAACCTCATGATCGACGCAGGTGGCGGCGACGGGAGTGGTGCGGGGTGGAGGAACGGCGGCGGATCGGGGCGTACGGGGTGTTGCGGGACGCCGACGGGCGGGTGCTGCTCGTGCGGGAGGCCGCGGCCTGTCCCTACCCCGGGGTGTGGCAGCTGCCCGGGGGTGGGCTGGAGCACGCCGAGCACCCCGCCGACGCGGTGTTGCGGGAGTTCGCCGAGGAGACCGGTCTGGCCGTCGACGTGACCGGGGTGCGGGCCGCGGTCGCCGACGTCGCCACCTTCCGGGACGCCGGTGTCACCGTGCACACCGACCGGCTGGTCTTCGACGTCGAGGCGCGGGGCGGGACGCTTCGTCCGGAGCCGTCCGGTGGCAGCGACGAGCTGGGCTGGTACACGTCCGCGGAGGCGGCCGCCCTGCCGCTCATGCCGTTCACCGCCGAGCTGCTCGGGCTGCCGGTCACGCCGCTGCCGTCGGAGTTGCCCCGGGCCCTGCCGCTCGGGCAGGCCGCCCCGGCACCCGCCGACCGCCGGCAGCGTTTCGCCGCGTACGGGCTGGTCACCGACCCGGCCGGGCGGGTGCTGCTCACGATGATCGCCGACGGGTATCCGGGGGCCGGGAAGTGGCACCTGCCCGGCGGTGGCACCGATCACGGCGAGCAGCCGGCGGCCGGGCTGCTCCGCGAGCTGGTGGAGGAGGCCGGCCAGCTCGGCCGGGTGGTCGACCTGCTGGCGGTGGACAGCCTGCACAACCCCGCCGCGCTCGGCCCGGAGGGGCGGCCGATGGACTGGCACAGCGTCCGGGTGATCTACCGGGTACGCGTCGACGCCCCGACCGAGGCGGTCGTCACGGAACTGGCCGGCGGGTCCACCGCGCGTGCCGCCTGGTTCGCTCCGGACCGGGTGGGCGGCCTGCGGATGACGGACGTGGCGGCCCGGGCAACCGGACATCGGGGCAGGTGACACCCGCTCGTCGGCTCGGGGTGGCCGGCCTCCGGTACAGTCGGGGGTACTTGGCGAACGAAAACGGGCGATGACGCCCGAGATGGGAAGATCTGAGCGATCCGCGCGGTTAAGGGAGTTATAAGTACCGCCGGCAGCTATCGCCAAGCCCCACTTGCCTGTGCAATGGTGTACTCCGCAAACGGGCTGCCGGACCAGAATGGGTCCGGCACGAGACAGCCGGACACCCGCCTTCCACGGCGGTTCAGCCGATCCGGTGATGGAGGAAACGTGCCGAGAGCCCCATGGCGCCGGCGTCGTACGAGTGACAGTCCGCGCCCCGCAGGGCGTCGCTGGGCGGGCCGGTTGCGCCGCAGCAGCACGTTCGCCCGCCAGGTGCTGCTGGTCCGGGTGGGCCGCCGGGACGGCGCCGCCGCAAGCGCGACCGACCTGGTCACCCCCGACCACCGCTGGACCGACCGCCAGCGCCGCCGCTACGGCCGGTTCGACCCGGAGGTCGAGGCGGTGCGGCCGGTAAGCCCCGCACTTGCCCCAGCCGCGCCGGTCGACGACTCGCCGGGGATGTCGATCCCGCTCCTGCCGGGTGACCGCACCGCCGCCCGCCGTGCAAAGTTCGCCCTGGTCAACGCCTGCACGCTGAGCAGCCTGATGCTCGGCATGCTGGCGATCTTCCTGGCCATGCGGGGCGAGGTCCGGGTGGCGGCGCTCTGCCTGATCGCCTGCGTCGCGTTCGACGGCCTGGACGGCGCGCTGGCCCGCAAGCTCGGTGTGGCCAGCCCGTTCGGCGCCCAGATGGACTCGCTGGCCGACATGTGCTCGTTCGGCCTCGCCGCCCCGGTGGTCGTCTACGCCTCGCTGGCCGGCTCGGTCCCGGCCGCGGCCGCCGCGGTCGCCTGCGCCCTGGTCGCGGGGTGCGCCGCGATCCGGCTCGCCCGGTTCAACGTCTCGCCGAAGGACGGCCGGTTCTTCTGCGGCGTACCGACCACCATGGCGGCGGCCGTGCTGGCCCTGACCGTGGCGATCGGGGTGCCGGTCTCCGGCCTGGTGATGGTCGGCGGGGTGGCCCTGCTCGCCTTCGCCATGGTCTCCAGCTTCCCGTACGCGAAGCTCGCCCGGCTGGTGAAGCTGCCGCCGTGGCTCTGGCTGGCCCCGGTGATCGGCGCGCTGGTCGACATCCGGCTCACCTTCGGCCTCGTGGTGGTGGGCTACCTGGTCAGCGGTCCGGTGCTCTGGCTGCACCAGCGCCGCGCCGCCTGACCCGTACCGACGCGAAAAGGGGCGCCGCGACGAGCGGCGCCCCTTTTCTTCGTATCCGGGATCAGAGCCAGCGGGCGATCACGGTGGCGCCGCCGACCACCTTGTCGCCCGGGCCGACCAGCGGCTCGGCCGCGTCCGCCGGCAGGTAGACGTCGGTCCGCGAGCCGAACCGGATCAGGCCGAAGCGCTCGCCCTTCGCCAGCAGCGCGCCGACCGGTGCCCGCTGCACGATCCGCCGGGCGATCAGGCCGGTACGCTGCGCCACCACCACGGTGCCGTGCTCGGTGTCCAGCACGGTGTACGCCGCCACGTTGTGCTCGGCGTCCGGCTTCATCGCGTTGACGAACCCGCCGTCCGCGACGAAGTAGTCGATCACCTTGCCGGCCACCGGCGACCGGTTCACGTGCACGTCCAGCACGGACAGGAAGACCGCGACGCGCAGCCACTCGCCGTCACCGAAGCGCTCGTCGTGCAGCCGCTGCACCGAGAGCACCTGGCCGTCCGCTGCGGCGACCACGGCCGACGGGTCCTCCGGAACGTCCCGTTCCGGGTCCCGGAAGAACGCGGCCACCGGGGCGGCAGCCAGCGCCGGCAGCAGCCAGAGCTTCGATTTCGGCCGGGCCACCCGGGCCAGCGCGGCCAGGCCGAGGCTGATGCCGGCCGCCGCCACGCCGTTGGAGTCGATGTGCATGGTCCGGGTCAGTGGCACGCTCGACGGCCGGTACGCCGGCGACAGCTTGGCGGCCAGCGCGGCGGTCGCCGGGGTGAAGCGGAGGTGGTGCACGCGTACCGGCGGGGAGTTGCGCAGCACCAGATCCACGCGGACCCCGTGCAGCACACCCTGCCGGTCCAGCTCCGCCCCGGCGCCCTCGGTACGGAAGACCGGCGCGGCCACGCTCAGCACCCCGCCCTCGGTCAGGTACTTCGACAGCCCGTCGACGGCCACCTGGGTCTCGTCGGCGCTGCCGGTGAACGGTTCGGCGGCGATGACCACCTCGGCGGCGTCCGCCTCGGCGAGGGTGTCGGCCACCCGTACCCGGTCGGCGACCCAGCGGCCCTGGGCCGTCACGTGCTCGCGGAGCGCAGCGGCGGAGAAGTCATCCGCCGGCACCACGGTGAGCCGGTCGCCGGGTAGCAGCGCCTCGATCGCCGCCGCCAGCACCGCGGACTCCGGGGCCGCGCCGACCAGCAGGCCGGCCTTCGGGTCGTTGCGCCGGGCGAGTTCGCTGACGAGGGTACGGGCGGCACGCTCGCCGATGCCGACCGCACCGAACGGACCGGGGGTGCGCACGGCGGGGGACTGGGTCATGTCGGACGGGCTCCTGACGAGGTAGCGACGGACAGCGGCGGGACCACCACGGTGACCTGGCCGGTCGGGACGGGCCCCGACGACCGGAGGCACCGGCCGCGGCCGGTGCGCCACGCGGTGGGCCGGCCGGCGGAGGCGAGATCTCCACCAGCCAGCATAGGCGGCAGCGTCCCCGCCCTGCACCGTCGTGGTCAGCCCGGCGGCCGCTCCGACCGGTCGGCGCCCGGACCGTCCGCGGCACCGCGCCCGCCTGGCTGCTCCGGACAGTCCACCGCGGGCAGTTCGCGGGTCACCGGCGCGCTCTCGCCGGGACCTCCCTCGGCCGCCGGCTCGACGGCGGGCAGCTCGCGGGTGGCGAGGTCGCCGGGGTCGCCCGGGCGGGTGGTGGGCGACCAGTGCGGCTCGCCGCCGGGCCGGTCCTCCCGCGCCTGGACCGGCCAGTCGGCCACCGCATCGGTGGCCCACTCGTCGGCCTCGGGGGCGGTGGGCACGCCGCCGGTCGGGGCGGTCTCCACATAGGGCGTGGCGACCGTCGCTTCGGGTCGGTGGTGGACCGGTTCGCTGTAGGCGTGCCGCCCGGAGCGCAGCGCGCCGACCAGGCCGAGCAGCCCGATTAGGAGGAGCCCGCCCGCCAGGAACCAGCCCACCGGGGGCAGGGTCAGCCCGAGGATCCGGGCGAGCAGCCACCAGACGGAAAGGCCGAGGAAGACCAGCCCGAAGGCGAACGACACGACGTCGGTGCGGTGGGCCTTCACCGGGTCACCTCCAGGTCTCCGGCGTTCACATGGACGAGCAGGCGCAGGGTGCCCCCGCCGCGGCCGTCCGGCCCGAGGTCGGTGGTCTCCCACTGGCGGCCGTTGACCCCGCCGGTCCGCCGACCGAAGACGGTGGCGTTACCGGCGTTCACGTCGGCCACCGTGGTGACGTCCACGTTCGGCGGTAGGACCACCGTCGCCTTGCCGAAGTTGACCTCCACGGTGACCTGGGTGTCCTTCTTGTCGAAGTCCACCGCCCGCAGGTCGAGCACCGCGTCGCCGAAGTTGTTCTCGTAGCGGTCCGCCAGGTCGCGGTAGCTGGGCGGGGCCCAGGTGACGTTGCCGTCGATGCCGCGGATCCGGTCGTAGGAGTCGGCGACGGTGGCGATCCCGAGCGCCGCCGCGGCCACCAGGCCGAGCGCGATCAGCCAGCGGGCCCGCCCGAACCAGGTGCCCACCAGCAGCCCGATCCCGATGGTGGCCAGCACTGCGGCGAAGTAGCCGGCCGCACCGACGGCGAAGACGTCGAGCAGGTCGAGCACGGTCACCACGCCCAGCGCCAGGAAGATCAGTGAGAAGGTGACCGCGCCGAGCGCGGAGCGCTCCTTCGGCCGCTTCGGTGGCCGTGCCGGCTGTGGGGGGGCCGGCGGCGACGGCGGGTACGCCTGGGCGTACGGGCCGTGCGGCGCGAACGGCGGCCGGTAGCCGCCCGGTGGCAGCGGCGCGCCCACCGGCGCCGGCGGGGGCACGGAGACCGGCTGCCCGAGCGGGGCACCCGTCGTCGGCGTGCCCGGCCAGGTCGGCGTCCCGTCGCCCCGCCCCGCCTCGGCGGTCCGGTCGCCCGAGCCGGGGGCCGGGGGGTACCCGGTCGCCGGCCAGGCCGGCTGCGCGGCGGTGCGCTCGGGGTCGGACCAGGCCGGGGCCTCCGGGGCGGGCCCGGCGTCCGGAGCCGGCAGGGTCCCGCCGACCGACTCGCCGGTCCGGGCCGACGGCGCGGTGGGTGCGGCCTGCGGCCAGGCCGGCGACGCCGTGGTGGCCGTCCAGCCACCCGGGTTCGCCGGGGCGCTCGACGGCCAGCCGGGCGTGCCGGTGGTCGGTGCCGCGGCCGGGCCGGCGGTGGCGGAGCCGGACCAGGCCGGGGCGGGCGTACCGGCCGGCGGGGTGGCGCCGGGCGCGGGCCAGGCCGACGGGCCCGGTGGTGTGCCGGGCGCCGCCGGGGCCGGCTGCCGGCCCAGCGGGTTGCGCTGGTCCCGATTGAGCAGCAGCGCACCGCCGATGAGGATTACCGCACCGAGCAGGATCGCCCGGTAAGCATTGGTGACGACGTAGCCGAAGCCGACCGCGACCACGATGCTGAGCATTATCACGGTGATCGGGGACATGCTCGACCGGCCTCGGCCGAGCATCGACTCGACCGGCGAGGCGGTGTCTCCCTCGCCGGGGATGATCAGCCACGCGGTGACGTACACCAGGATGCCGATGCCGCCGAAGAAGCCCAGCACGGCGAGCAGCACCCGCCACAGCACCGGGTCGGTGTTGGTGGCCCGGCCGATGGCGGCGCAGACGCCGGCCAGGTAGCGGCCGTCCCGCGGGCGGACCAGCCCGTACCGGGAGGTGAAGCCGGCGGTGCCGGGCGGTGGGGCGTACCCCGGGGGTGGCGCGTCGGCGAACGGCGCGGAACCCGCGGTCGACGCGCCCGGCGGCGGGCCGGCGGATCCGGCCGGCGGCGGCGTCGGGGCATCGGCGGGGGTGGCCGCCGGCCCCGGCGGCGGGGGTGGCGGGGGCCCGTCCAATGGTGCCGCCCCGGGCCGGGGCGGACGGGCAGGGTCGTCGGTCATGCCTTCGATCCTGCTGCCCCGGTCGCCCGAGCGGCCTCCGGACCCGACCCTGACCCCACCCTGAGATCCTCGGCCCCCGAATGTCGGGGGCGTCCCCGTGGTCGGGGGCCGTCCAGCCGTGTGACGATCGGACCGGCACCGCCTCCGTCCCCGACCTGGGAGCCTCCGATCAGCACCACCACGACCCCGCCCCCACCGCGGCTCTACCGGGCCACCGAGCACCGGTTGGCCGCGGGGGTGGCCGCCGGCATCGCCGAACACCTCGGCGTCTCCGTGCTCCGCGTCCGGATCGCCTTCATGGTGCTGCTCGGGCTGAACGGCCTCGGACTGCTCCTCTACGCCGCCTTCTGGGCGGTGGTGCCACCGCGCCCCGGCGACACCGCCGTCCCGCCCCGCCGCGACCTCGCCCAGCTCCTGCCGTTCGTGGCGATCGGGCTCGGTGTGCTGATGGTCCAGATGATGGCCTTCCACTCCGTCGGCGCGGCCGGCACCGCCGGCTGGCTGGTCGCGATCATCGCGGTGGGCGCCGGCGTGATCTGGCACCAGTCCGCGCCGGAGCGCCGCCGGCAGGGGGGCGGATCGATGCCGGTGCCCTGGCTGGGCGCGGTGGTGGAGGAGAGCGACCGGCGGGCGTTCGTGCTCCGCTTCGTCGGCGGTGGGGTGCTCGTCGCGGTCGGCATCATCGGCGTGGCGGCGGTCTACTCGCCGGTGCAGAACTTCGACGCCGTGCTCAACGGCGTGATCTTCGCGCTCGTCGGGCTGGCCGGCGTGGGCGTGGTGGCCGGCCCGGTGCTCTGGCGTACCTGGAACCAGCTCCGCTCCGAGCGGGAGGGGCGCATCCGGGAGCAGGAACGGGCCGAGCTGGCCGCGATGGTGCACGACCAGGTGCTGCACACCCTGGCCCTCATCCAGCGCAACGCCAGCGACGTCAAGACCGTGCAGCGGCTGGCCCGGGGCCAGGAGCGGTCGCTGCGGAACTGGCTCTACAAGCCGGCCGCCTCGCCGACCGAGCGCTTCGCCGCCGCCCTGGAACAGGCCGCCGCCGAGGTGGAGGACACCTTCGCCATCACGGTCGAGGTCGTGGTGGTGGGCGACCGGGAGACCGACGAGCGGGTGGGCGCGCTGGTCGCCGCCACCCGGGAGGCGCTGGTCAACGCGGCCCGGCACGCCGAGGTACGCACGGTGTCGCTCTACGCCGAGGTGGAGCCGGACCAGGTCAGCGCCTTCGTCCGGGACCGGGGCAAGGGCTTCGATCCGGATACGGTGGAGGATCACCGGCACGGCGTCCGGGGTTCGATCATCGGGCGGATGAAGCGGCACGGAGGCCGGGCGGAGATCCGCTCCGCGCCCGGGGAAGGCACCGAGGTCCGGCTGATCCTGCCGATCAGCGGCTCGGGCGGCACGACGGAAAGGGACAGGTGACCATGGCCGAGCACGAACCGGTCGAGGAGGCGCAGCCCCGCGACGGGCGGCTGCGGGTGTTCCTCGTCGACGACCACGCCATGTTCCGGGCGGGCGTACGCGCCGAGCTCGGCGCGCGCGTCGAGGTGGTGGGGGAGGCCAGCACGGTGGCCGAGGCGGTCAGCCGGATCGCCGCCACCCAGCCCGACGTGGTGCTGCTCGACGTGCACATGCCCGACGGTGGCGGCCGGGCGGTGCTGGACGCGATGCGGCGTACCCACCCGCAGGTGCGGTTCCTGGCGTTGAGTGTGTCCGATGCGGCGGAGGACGTGATCGGGCTGATCCGGGCGGGCGCCCGGGGCTACGTCACGAAGACCATCTCGCCGGAGGAGCTGACCGACGCGATCCGCCGGGTGGCCGACGGCGACGCCGTGTTCAGCCCGCGGCTGGCCGGGTTCGTGCTGGACGCGTTCGCGGCCCGGCCGGACGCGCCGGTCGCCGACCCGGAGCTGGACCAGCTCACCAACCGCGAACGTGAGGTGCTCCGGCTGCTGGCCCGGGGATACGCGTACAAGGAGATCGCCCGGGAGCTGTACATCTCGATCAAGACGGTCGAGACGCACGTCTCCAACGTGCTGCGCAAGCTGCAGATGTCCAACCGGTACGAGCTGTCCCGCTGGGCGGCCGACCGCCGCCTGGTCTGACCGCCCCGGCCGGCCGGCCCCGGTGCCCTCGTGGCGTCGGGGCCGTGCGCTGTCCGGGTGGCCGACGACCGGTTCAGATCACTCGGTGCGCAGCACGGTGAACGCCTCGGCCAGCCGGCCGGCGGGCAGTCCGGCGTCGCCGGCGATCATGCCGAGCAGGTCGTGCACCCAGGCCGCCACGTCCAGGTGCGCGGTCTGCGAGCGGTGCGTCCGCATCGCGGCGATCTTCCGGTCCACCCGGTCGGTGACGTCGACGGCGTGGTCCGGTGCCGGGCCGCCCGCGTACCAGATCTCCCGGACCACCCACGGCTCCAGGCCCGCGTCGATCAGCTCAGGAAAGGCGAAGCGGTTGCGGGCGTCGGGGTAGACGGCGCAGGTGGTGGCCTCGCCGACGGCCAGGTGGTCGGGGTGGCTCGGGCCGGTGAGGTGCTCCCAGCGGCGTAGCGGGGAGCTGGTCAGCACCCGGTCCGGGCGGAACCGGCGGATCCCGGCGGCGATGTCGCGGCGTAGCTCTGGGCTGGGGGAGAGGATGCCGTCGGGGTGGCCGTCGAGGAAGTCGACCCGGTGTACGCCGACCGCGGCGGCCGCGGCCCGCTGCTCCGCCTCGCGTCGGGCGGGCAGCTCCGCGCGCGGGGTGTCGTCGAAGCCGCCGGAGTCCCCCCGGGTGACGATGAGGTACGCCACTTCGATACCCTCATCCACCCAGCCGGCGATGGTGCCCGCACAGCCGAAGTCGACATCATCCGGATGGGCAAAAACCGCCAGCGCCCGGCGTACGTCGGGAAGTACCGAGGCGGAGGCGGGAAAGCTCACAGTCGTCGAGACTACGCGTCACCCTTCGACCCTTGTGACCGTATTTTGGCTGTTCAGACCGGTACAGCTCGTCGATTTCATGATCTTTTCTCAAGTATCGGCAACGTGGCGGCCAACTAACGTCTTGATAACGGCACCTTCACGGAAGCTGCCGGTTGGTGTCACAGTTGCAGCACCTCACCCCCAGCTGTGAGGCAACTCGTCGGGCCCGCCGACCACGTGGCGCCACCTCTGGTGGTGGCATGTGGCCGTCGACCCTGCGCGGTGTCCTCGGGGGTGCGGTGCCCGGCGGATCGGTACCCCTGGGGTGTCCCGATTTCCTCTGCGGTAAGCCGGCGGCCTGTGGTTCGGGTCGGCGGTTGGTGTCACCCCCCAAGACGTGCGTGAAACCCACGACGGAACCAGGTTAGAAAGAGGAGGCCCCTCGGAATGAGAGTCTCGAAGCGGGCGAGCGGCGCGCTCGCGGTGGGCGCGGCTTTCGCGCTCGTCGCGTCCGGCTGCTCGAGCGGGAACGACAACGGTGGCGACGCCAGCGCCAGCAAGGACGGCGCCATCGTCATCGACGGCACCCAGCCGGAGAACCCCCTGGTTCCGGCGAACACGACCGAGACCGGCGGCGGCAAGATCATCGACTGGATGTGGACCGGTCTGGTCGAGTACCCCAACAACGGTGGGGCCCCGCAGAACGCCCTTGCCGAGTCGATCGAGACGAGCGACTCCAAGGTCTTCAAGATCAAGATCAAGCAGAACACCAAGTTCCACGACGGCACCACCGTCAAGGCCGAGAGCTTCGTCAAGGCCTGGAACTGGGCGGCGTACGCCCCGAACGGCGCGCAGAACGCCAGCTTCTTCGCCGACATCCAGGGCTTCTCCGACCTGAACCCGGAGGACCCGGACGGCGACGGCCCGAAGAAGGCCCCGACCCCGACGGTCCAGGAGATGTCCGGCCTCAAGGTCGTCGACGACTGGAACTTCGAGGTCACGCTCTCCGCGCCGACCGCGGTGTTCCCGACCAAGCTGGGCTACAGCGCCTTCATGCCGCTCCCGGACGCCTTCTTCAACATGAAGCCGGAGGAGTTCGGCAAGAAGCCGATCGGTAACGGCCCGGTCAAGCTCGTCTCGTGGCAGGACGACGTCGAGATCAAGCTCACCCGCTTCGACGACTACAGCCTGCGCGACAAGATGAAGATCAAGGACGTCACCGTCAAGATCTACCAGGACGACACGGCGGCGTACGCCGACCTGGTCTCGGGTAACCTGGACTTCCAGCAGCAGGTCCCGGTCTCGTCGCTGGCCGGTGACAAGTGGAAGACCGACCTGGGCGACCGGGCCATCGCTTCCACCACCCCGTCGACGGGCATCATCGCCTTCCCGATCTACGACACGCGCTTCCAGAACCCGAAGCTGCGCAAGGCAATCTCGCTGTCGATCAACCGGCAGGAGATCACCGACAAGATCTTCTTCGGTAACCGCAAGCCGGCCGACAGCTGGGCCAACCCGCTGACCCCGGGCGCCGAGCCGGGCAACTGCACCGCCTGCAAGTTCGACGCGACGCAGGCCAAGCAGCTCCTCACCGAGGCCGGTGGGTTCACCGGGCAGCTGAAGATGTACTACAACGCCGACGCCAGCCACAAGGAGTGGATGGAGGCCGTCGCCCAGCAGGTCAAGACCAACCTGGGTATCGACGCCGTCGCCGTCGGTGTGCCGACCTTCGCGGTCTTCCGGGCGAACATCAACGCCCACAAGATGGACGGCGCCTACCGGGCCGGTTGGCAGCAGGACTACCCGGACGTGGAGAACTGGATCAACCCGCTCTACGTGAAGGGTGGCTCCTCGAACGACGGTCTGTACAGCAACGACCAGGTGAACGCCCTCGCCAAGGAGGCCTCCGCGGCCCCCAGCCTCGAGGAGTCGCACAAGAAGTTCGCTGACGCCGTCAAGCTCATCGACCAGGACGTCCCGTCCATGCCGATCTACTTCGGTGGCCAGCAGTCCGGCCACTCGGAGAAGATCAAGAAGATGGAGCTGACCAACGTCGGCGAGCTCGACATCACCTCGGTCGAGCTCTGATCCGAACGGTCTGACCCCGGGTCGGGCTCGCCTACCGGTGAGCCCGACCCGGGGCCGTTCCGCGAGGGGGTGTACAACAAACCCCTCGCACGTTGTCGCCGCCCGTGTCGGCCGATCCGACGCGCCCCTTGTCTGGAGGACCACCCCCATGGGCCGTTATCTCTTGAGACGGCTACTGCAACTCGTGCCGGTGTTCATCGGCACGACATTCCTGATCTACTGGCTCGTCTGGTCGGTACCCGGCGACCCGTTCGCCGGCAAGTGCGGCGACCGGGGCTGCCCGGAGAACTTCCGAGCGGTCATGACCGCGAAGTACCACCTCGACGACTCGATCTGGCTGCAGTACGCCAGCTACATGAAGAACCTGTTCCAGGGTGACTTCGGCATCACCTTCGGCGGCCGGGAAATCAGCGACATCATCCTGACGTCGTACCCGAACACGCTGAAGCTGGCGGTGGTGGCGCTGGCCATTGAGGCCGCCATCGGCCTCGGCGCGGGCGTGCTGACCGGTCTCCGGCGCAACGGGTTCCTGGACAACCTGGTCCTGGTCTCCACCCTGTTCCTGATCGCCCTGCCGGTCTTCGTCATCGGCTTCGTACTCCAGTGGCTCCTGGGCGTCAACTGGCACATCGTCCACCCCACCGTCTCCAGCGAGATGCGGATCACCGAGTTGCTCCTGCCCGGCTTCGTCCTGGGCAGCGCCTCGACGGCGTACGTCGCCCGGGTGGCGCGCACCAGCATCGCCGAGAACCGGCGTGCGGACTACGTCCGTACCGCCATCGCCAAGGGCCTGCCCATGCGCCGGGTGGTCGGCGTGCACCTGCTGCGCAACTCGCTCATCCCGGTTGTCACCCTGCTCGGCACCGACCTCGGTGCCCTGATGGGTGGTGCGATCATCACCGAGGGCATCTTCGGTATCAACGGCATCGGCCGCCAGGTGCTCCGCGCCATCGTCACTAAGGAGAGCGCTACCGTTGTCGGCATCGTGGTGGTGCTGGTCGTCGTGTATCTGGTGATGAACCTGCTGGTGGACCTGCTCTACGCCGCCCTGGACCCGAGGATTCGCTATGAGTGACCCGAGCGCCGCATCGCTTGTCAGCACCCCCCGCCCCGAGCAGCCGTCCGAGGCCGGCGCGCCGGTCAACGCCGGGCTCCCGGAGAGCGCGCAGAAGCAGCAGAAGCCACGCGGCCTGCTCGGTGACGCCTGGATCGACCTGCGCCGCAAGCCGCTGTTCTGGATCTCCGCCACGCTCATCGTGATCTTCGTGCTGATGGCGGCCTTTCCGTCGCTGTTCACCTCCGGCGACGCGGTGAACGGCGCGCTGTCCCGCAGCCAGGTGAAGCCCTCGGCCGACGCCTGGTTCGGCTACGACGTGCAGGGCCGGGACGTCTTCGCCCGGACCATCTACGGCGCCCGCGCCTCGATCATGGTGGCGCTGCTCTCCGTGATCGGCACCCTGCTGATCGGCGGTACGATGGGCATCATCGCCGGCTATCGCGGCGGCTGGGTGGACGCGTTGCTCTCCCGGATCGCGGACATCTTCTTCGGCCTGCCGTTCGTGCTCGGCTCGATCGTCATCCTGACCACCTTCAACGGCTCGGGCTCGGACAACAACGAGTGGACGATCATGGGTCTGGTGATCATGTCGCTGACCGTGCTGAGCTGGCCGGTCGTGATGCGGCTGATGCGCTCCTCGGTGCTGGCCACCAAGGAGGCCGACTACATCGTCGCGGCGCGCGCGCTGGGCGCCGGCACCGGCCGCATCATCCTCAAGCACCTGCTGCCGAACTGCCTCGCCCCGCTGCTGGTGTACGGGACGATCATGGTCGGCTCTTTCATCGGCGCCGAGGCCACCCTGTCCTTCCTGGGCATCGGCCTGAAGACGCCCGTCGTGTCCTGGGGCATCATGATCAGCGAGGCGCAGAACTACATTCGGGTCTCGCCCTACCTGCTGTTCTTCCCCGCCGCGTTCCTCGTCACCGCCGTGCTGAGCTTCGTCATGCTTGGCGAGGCGGTCCGCGAGGCCCTCGACCCGAAGCTCCGATAGGGGAGATTCAGTTGTCCGACATTCTCGTGTCCGAGCAGTCCGCGCCGGGCGCCGACGGATCCGGCCGTCCCTCGGGCCGCCTGCTCGAGGTTGACGACCTGCGGGTCGAGTTCCGCACGCGGGACGGCGTCGCCAAGGTCATCAACGGGGTGACGTACCACGTCGACGCGGGGGAGACCCTCGCCGTGCTCGGCGAGTCCGGCTCCGGCAAGAGCGTCACCGCGCAGACCATCATGGGCATCCTCGACACTCCGCCCGGCTTCGTCACCGGTGGCCAGGTCCGCTTCCACGGCAAGGACATGCTCAAGATGTCCGCCGAGCAGCGGCGCCGCATCCGCGGCGAGGGCATTGCGATGATCTTCCAGGACTCGCTCTCCGCCCTCAACCCGGTTTTCACCGTCGGGTTCCAGATCGCCGAGCAGTTCCGCGTCCGGCGTGGCATGAGCCGCTCGGACGCCAAGAAGCGCGCGATCGAGATGCTCGACCAGGTGAAGATCCCGAACGCCAAGGGCCGGTTCAGCAACTACCCGCACCAGTTCTCCGGCGGCATGCGGCAGCGCGCCATGATCGCGATGTCGCTGGCGCTGGACCCGGAGGTGCTGATCGCCGACGAGCCGACCACCGCGCTGGACGTGACCGTGCAGGCCCAGATCATGGACCTGCTCGGCGAGCTCCAGCGGGAGCGGCAGATGGGCATGATCCTGATCACCCACGACCTCGGTGTGGTCGCCGACGTCGCGGACCGGATCGCGGTGATGTACGCCGGCCGGATCGTCGAGGAAGCAAACGTGTACGACCTGTACGCCAAGCCGGCGCACCCGTACACCCTCGGCCTGCTCAACTCGATCCCCCGGCTGGACGAGAAGGGGCAGGAGCTCCGCACCATCAAGGGCCTCCCGCCGAACCTGATGAACATCCCGTCGGGCTGCCCGTTCAACCCGCGCTGCCCCATGGCGCAGCCGGTGTGCCGGGAGAAGTTGCCCCCGCTGCTGCAGATCGGCAGCGGCCGGGCCAGCGCCTGCCACTTCGCCGAGGAGCTCGTGAACCGTGACTGAGAACATCATCGAGGTCCGTGACCTGGTCAAGCACTACCCCGTGACCCGGGGCATCGTGTTCAAGAAGACCACCGGTCACGTCAAGGCGGTCGACGGCGTCTCCTTCGACCTGAAGGCCGGCGAGACCCTGGGCGTGGTGGGCGAGTCCGGCTGCGGCAAGTCGACGCTCGCCCGGGTCCTGATGAACCTGGAGCGGCCGACCAGCGGCCAGGTGCTCTACAAGGGGCAGGACATCTCCAAGCTGTCCGGTGGCGCGCTGCGGCGCCTGCGCCGGCAGATCCAGCTGGTGATGCAGGACCCGTACACCTCGCTGAACCCGCGGATGACGGTCGGTGACCTGATCGGCGAGCCGTTCGAGATCCACCCCGAGGTGGCGCCGCGCGGCAGCCGCCGGACCAAGGTCAAGGAGCTGCTCGACCTGGTCGGCCTGAACCCGGAGCACATCAACCGGTACCCGCACCAGTTCTCCGGCGGCCAGCGGCAGCGCATCGGCATCGCCCGGGCGCTCGCCCTGCGGCCCGAGGTCATCGTCTGCGACGAGCCGGTGTCGGCCCTGGACGTGTCGATCCAGGCGCAGGTGATGAACCTGCTGGAGAAGCTTCAGGCCGAGTTCGGTCTGTCGTACGTCTTCATCGCCCACGACCTGTCGGTCGTGCGTCACCTCTCCGACCGGGTCGCCGTGATGTACCTGGGCAAGATGGTGGAGGTCGGCACCGAGGACGAGATCTACGAGCGGCCGACCCACCCGTACACCCAGGCGCTGCTGTCGGCGGTGCCGGTGCCGGACCCGACGCTGCGGGACAACAAGGCGATCATCCGGCTTACCGGTGACGTCCCCTCGCCGATCAGCCCGCCCTCGGGCTGCCGGTTCCGCACCCGGTGCTGGAAGGCGCAGGACCTCTGCGCCCAGGAGGTGCCGCTGCTCCAGATCCGCCCGGGCTCGGACCACCCGAGCGCCTGCCACTTCGCCGAGCGGCGGGAGATCGTGCCCGCCCACGAGGTGGCCTGATCGATCCGAACCGCCTGCCGGCGGCAGCTCGATGCCGGCAGGCGGTTCGTCATGTCCGGCGACTTCCTCACAGCGGGCCACGGCCGGCGCGGAGCAGCAGCAGCGCGAGTTGGGTGCCGTCCGCGCCGAGCGCCTCCCGGAACCGCTCCAGGATCTCCCGCTCCCGGGACAGCACGAGGCGGGTGCCGCCGGAGGCCATCCGGGTGGCCCCGACCTCCTGGGACAGCCCGGCCCGCTCCTGCCAGAGGGCGATGATCGTGCGGTCGATCTCGTCGATCCGTTCGCGGATGGCCACGATCCGCTCGGCGGCCGCCGAGTCGTCGGTGCCGGTCCGCGCCGCAGCGGCCCCGGTCGGTTCGGTGTCGCCGGTCCGGTCGTGTCGCGCCGGGCTGCCGCTGGACTCCACCACGTCAGTCATCATCGTCGTACCCTTCGGGTCTCGGGCCCGGTGCCCGGATCCCGGGACGAAAAAGCCCCGGGCTCCAGGAGCCCGGGGCTTTCGCAGGTCTGTGATCAGGCGCGACCTACGGCTGCCGGACTCCCGGTGCCGTAGTAAAAGTAGAAGCGCTGACCGAACACGTCGTCGAGTATGCCGACCGGCGGGCCCGGCGCGCAAGGAAACCCGCCAAGAGATGGGATGGGGCACTGACGGCTTTGTCTCGTCCGGGCCGGCGTGGGCGGGAAGTGTCCGCCGGGCGGCATAGACTCGCCGTGCGATGCATCCTCTCTTCGACATTCCCGCGCCCCCGCCCGCGCCGGAGTCCCGCCCGGCCCCGTCACGCCGGCCCGGGGCCGTCCGGCCGGACCCGCAGGCACTCCTCGACGGGTTGAACGGTCCCCAGCGGGACGCGGTCACCCACGCCGGTTCCCCACTGCTGATCGTGGCCGGCGCCGGCTCCGGCAAGACCCGGGTGCTGACGAACCGGATCGCGTACCTGCTCGCCGCGCGGGACGTGCACCCGGGCGAGATCATTGCGATCACCTTCACCAACAAGGCCGCTGGCGAGATGAAGGAGCGGGTGGCCGCGCTGGTCGGCCCGCGCGCCCGGTTGATGTGGGTGTCGACCTTCCACTCGGCCTGCGTCCGGATCCTGCGCGCCGAGCACGAGCACGCCGGGCTCAAGTCCACCTTCTCGATTTACGACGCGGACGACTCGCGCCGGTTGATGCAGCTGGTCGCCCGCGAGCTGGACCTGGACCCGAAGCGCTACCCGGCGCGCGGCCTGGCGGCCCAGGTCTCCAACCTGAAGAACGAGCTGGTCGACCCGGAGGCGTTCGCCGCCCGGGCCAAGGGCCCCAACGAGCGGGCCCTGGCCGAGGCCTACACGCTCTACCAGCGGCGGTTGCGCGAGGCGCACGCGCTGGACTTCGACGACCTGATCATGACCACGGTGCACCTGCTCCAGTCGCACCCGCACGTCGCGGAGAGCTACCGGCGCCGGTTCCGGCACGTGCTGGTGGACGAGTACCAGGACACCAACCACGCCCAGTACGTGCTGATCAAGGAGCTGGTCTCCGGCACCGAGGGGATTCCGCCGGCCGAGCTGTGCGTGGTGGGTGACGCCGACCAGTCGATCTACGCGTTCCGGGGCGCGACCATCCGCAACATCCTCGAGTTCGAGCGCGACTTCACCGACGCCCGGACGATCCTGCTGGAGCAGAACTACCGCTCCACCCAGACCATCCTCAACGCCGCCAACGCGGTGATCGACCGGAACACCTCCCGCAAGCCGAAGCGGCTGTGGAGCGACGCCGGAGCCGGCGAGCAGATCGTCGGCTACGTGGCCGACACCGAGCACGCCGAGGCGGACTGGGTGGCGCGGGAGATCGACCGGCTGGTCGACCAGGGTGACACCCGCCCCGGCGACGTCGCGGTCTTCTACCGCACCAACGCCATGTCCCGGGTTTTCGAGGAGGTGTTCATCCGGGTCGGCCTGCCGTACAAGGTGGTCGGTGGGGTGCGCTTCTACGAGCGCAAGGAGGTCCGCGACGCGCTGGCCTACCTGCGCGCGGTGGTCAACGACGACGACACGGTCAGCCTGCGGCGGATCCTCAACACCCCGCGCCGGGGCATCGGCGAGCGGGCCGAGGCGTGCGTGGAGGCCCTGGCCAGCCGGGACCGGATCTCCTTCGGTGCGGCGCTGCGCCGGGCCAAGGACGCACCCGGGATCTCCACCCGGGCCGCCAACGGCATCGCCGAGTTCGTCGCGCTCCTCGACTCGGCGCGCGAGCTGGCCGCGACCGGCACCCCCGAGGACGTGCTGGAGGCCCTGCTGACCCGCTCGGGCTACCTCAGCGAGCTGGAGGAGAGCCTGGATCCGCAGGACGCCGGCCGGGTGGACAACCTTCAGGAGTTGGTCAGCGTCGCCCGCGAATACACCGAGCGGATCGAGGCGCTGGGCGAGGAGGAGGAGCGGGCCACGGTGGCCGGGTTCCTGGAGCAGGTGGCGCTGGTCGCCGACGCCGACCAGGTCCCCGCCGACGACCCCGAGCACCAGGGCGTGGTCACCCTGATGACGCTGCACACGGCGAAGGGCCTGGAATTCCCGGTGGTCTTCCTCAGCGGCCTGGAGGACGGCGTCTTCCCGCACCTGCGCTCGCTCGGCGACAACCGGGAGCTGGAGGAGGAGCGGCGACTGGCGTACGTGGGCATCACCCGGGCCCGGCAGCGCCTCTACCTGTCCCGGGCGGTCACCCGGTCGGCCTGGGGGGCGCCGGCGTACAACCCGGCGTCGCGCTTCCTGGAGGAGCTGCCGCCGGAGCTGGTCCGCTGGGAGCGCCTCGAGGCCTCGTACACCTCGTGGGCCGGCGGTGGCGGCGGCGTCGGCGGCCGCGCGGATCGCGCGCCCGGCGGCCGGGGCGGCTTCACCGGGGGTACGCCGAAGGCGACCCAGCTCGCGAAGCGGCTCGGGGTGGACGCCAGCCGGCTGTCCACGGCCAGCGAGCTGCGGCAGGCGCCGAAGGTGTCGGTGGGGGACCGGGTCAACCACCAGCGCTACGGGCTGGGTCGGGTGCTGGCCGTCGAGGGGCACGGCCCGGGCGCCCGGGCGCAGATCGACTTCGGCGACCAGACCATGTGGCTGGTGCTCCGGCACGCCCCGATCGACAAGCTCTGACGGCGGGGCCCGGCCCGGCGGGTGCCGGACCGGGCCCCTCCTCGTGCCGTGGCCGTCAGCAGGCCACGTCGATGCCCCGGGCGCGCAGGAACGGCGCCGGGTCGATCTGGTTCCACATGGCGCCCTGGTGCACCTCGAAGTGCAGGTGCGGGCCGGTGGCGTCGCCGGTGGCGCCCTCGTAGCCGATGACCTGGCCGGCGCTCACCTTGTCGCCGACGCTCACGATCAGCTGGCTCTGGTGCCCGTAGTGGGTCAGGTAGCCGTTGTGGTGGTCGATGAAGACCGAGTTGCCGTACCCGTCGCCGGCGTCACCGGCCTTGACCACGGTGCCGGCCGTAGCCGCGTGGATCGGGGTGCCCGCGGGCATCGCGAAGTCGATTCCGGCGTGCAGGGTGCCCCACCGCGGCCCGTAGCAGGAGGTGATCGTGGCACCCTTCATCGGGATGACCCAGGCGGGCTTCGGCGGGACGATCTTCTTCGGTTTCGGTTTCGGCTTCGGCTTGGCGGTGGCCGTCCTCGTCGGCGTGGGGTTGGCCGCAGTCGGGCTCGGCGACGGGCTGGCCGGGTTGGCCGACGGGGTGACCGGGGCGGTCGACTCGCGGACGGAGCGGTCGGCGCGGGCGGCCTCCTCGGCGCGGGCCTGGGCGTCGAAGTCGACGGCGGCCGGGGCCGGGGTGCCGTGGTCGGCGGTGGCGACGGAGACGCCGCCGAAGCCGAGGCTGACCAGGGCGACCGCGCCGAGGACCAGGTAGGTGGCACGGCGACCCGTGCTCGCGCGCCGCCGATGCCGGGCGGGGGCGTCCGGGGTTTTCTCGTTCTGGCTGGAGCTGGCTTCCTGCACGGGGACCTTCATCAGTCGAGGGGCACGTGACCTCGAAATACTGGTGTCGGCTCCGGTCGTGGCGGGTACTGGGTGCGGTAGGCCGGGCCGGACCGGTGATCGATCGTGTCCGGGTTAAGCCCGTTTGAGTGCGACTTGTTAAAAAAAGGATCATGCGTGGTGGTGGCGCTGCTCACACTTCCCGCTGTGACCCAGCCAACTTTGCGCCAACGAAAAACCGCCCAGATCATGCGATCCGGGCGGTCAATGCACGATGCGCAGCGTCAGGACGCAGGCGTCTCACTGTAAATTGTCTCGATTTCCATCTGGATGTCCACTCCGCGCTTCATCAGCCACGGCACCGGGTCCTGCGGCTGGCCGTTGACATGGATCTCCAGGTGCAGGTGGGAGCCGTAGGAGTGGCCGGTGTTGCCGACCAGGCCGAGCTGGTCGCCGGCCTTGACCTGCTGGCCCTCCTTGACGCTGACCGCGGAGGAGTGACCGTAGATGGTTTCGCTGCCGTCCGGGTGCTGGACGATCACCGCGTAGCCGTAGCCGCCGAACCAGCCCGCCTTGGTGACCTTGCCGCTGTGGATCGCGGTGTACGGCGTGCCCTCCGGGGCGACCAGGTCGATGCCGGTGTGCAGCTTGCCCCAGCGCACGCCGTAGGGCGCGTTGAAGTCGTATCCGTGCAGGGGCAGCAGCCAGGTGTCCTGCTCGGTCGCGGCCTTGCTCTGCCCGCGGTCGGCACGGGTCGCCACGTCAGCGCTGTCGGCGCGGCTCGCCACGTCCTGGCTGGTGATCGAGGCCTGCTTGAGCTCGTCGATGGCCGACGGGCTGACGCTCTTGGCGTCCGGGAGGGCGTTCGCGCCGAGGGCGACGATGCCGGCTCCCACGAAAGCGGTCGTAACGACCGCCGCGTAGCGGCTCCGCGGGGGGGTGGGTACGCGGCGTCGACCGCGATATCTATCGGGCTCAGACGACAGGCGCTGGCGCACGCACACCCTCCGTTGTCGGGGATCCGATGCGACCTCCTGCCGTTCGATGAAGCTCCGTCGAACGTCCGGTGGCCGCGTCGTCACCCGTCCGTGGACCTGATGACAACCGTGGACACGTTAGCCAACAGCCACACTGGTCACAAGCCAAAGCGCCGAAATGGTGTTTCTTTCTGTCCCTTTACATCCGCTCTTGTCATGTCTCGTGCCGCCGGTTGGAGGGCCCGATCACTGTCCGTTCG
Organism: Micromonospora sp. CB01531; assembly: GCF_001905095.1. GTDB lineage: Bacteria > Actinomycetota > Actinomycetes > Mycobacteriales > Micromonosporaceae > Micromonospora. Next base: position 267,359 of record NZ_LWLS01000061.1, on the reverse strand, counting down.
TCGCGGACAGTGACCGTTCGGCGGAGGCGTCCGGCTTTCGGCGTACGGGGGCGCGCGGTAGTGGGCGCGGTGCTCCAGGTGACTGCCGCCCGGGTTCCACGCGTCGGATCCGCCTGGCGCGGGCGCGGTCGTATGAGACAGGCCCCAACGGTGCCGGCCCGGGTTCCCGGCACCCGACCGGGCGGGTTACCGTTCGTTCAGGTGACAGTGCCGTAGCCGGTGAAAGGTGTGCGCTGATGAGCTCTCGTATCCGGGTCGTCGTCGCGAAGCCCGGCCTGGACGGCCACGACCGGGGCGCGAAGGTCGTCGCGCGTGCCCTGCGGGACGCCGGCATGGAGGTCATCTACACCGGGCTGCACCAGACCCCGGAGCAGATCGTGGAGACCGCCATCCAGGAGGACGCCGACGCGGTCGGCCTCTCCGTGCTCTCCGGCGCGCACATGACGCTCTTCAAGCGGGTGCTGGAGTTGCTCGCCGAGCGCGACGCGGCCGACATCGTGGTCTTCGGCGGTGGCATCATCCCGGACGCCGACATCCCCGAGCTGGAGCGGCTCGGCGTCGCCAAGATCTTCACCCCGGGCGCCACCACCCAGTCGATCGTCGAGTGGGTCCGGGAGAACGTCGCCCAGCCGGTCGCCTGACCCGGGTCGCGCCCGGTCCTCGACCGGTGTTCGCGTGAGCGGCGGTAAAGAAGGATGCCGGGCGGACGCGACCGGGGAACTCCGGACAGGGGGAGGGGCCGGACGCACCCCTCACACGCCCGGCCCCTCTATGCACGATGCCCCGCCGCCACCCCTCGACCGACAGGGCATCGGCCGCTCCCGTCGCCGCGCTGTACCAGCGCTCCGACATCAGACTCAACGACGCCCCCACCGGGCGGTTACGCCTCTTCCGTAAATCCCCCGGATGGCTGATCCGCCCGCCGGAATGAGCGGGAACGGCGGCTGTGCATTACGGCACACCGCGCACCCGCTCGGTTGCCCCTGGTTCCCATCTCGTTAGGCTGCGGCAAATGGCCTGTCTCATCTGATGACAGGCGTCAAACTTATTTTCCAACGCTGGTGGCGGCGCGAGGGCGCGCCGCGGAGACGGGACGGGACGCGCAATCGTGGACCTGTACGAGTACCAGGGGCGGGACCTGTTCGAGCGGCACGGCTTGCCCGTGCTCGCCGGCGGCGTCGCCACTACCCCGGAGGAGGCCCGCGCGATCGCCGAACGCCTCGGCGGCCGAGTGGTCGTCAAGGCGCAGGTGAAGGTCGGCGGCCGTGGCAAGGCCGGCGGGGTCAAGCTGGCCGAGGGCGCGGAGGAGACGGTGGCCCGGGCCACCGACATCCTCGGCATGGACATCAAGGGTCACACGGTCCACAAGGTCATGATCACCGTGACCGCGGACGTGGCCGAGGAGTACTACTTCTCCTACCTGCTCGACCGGGCGAACCGTACCTTCCTCTGCATCGCCAGCGTGGCCGGCGGCATGGACATCGAGCAGGTCGCGGCCGAGACCCCGGAGAAGGTGGTCAAGGCTCCGATCGACGCCAACGTCGGCGTGGACGAGGCGAAGGCGCGCGAGATCGTGACCGCGGCCGGCTTCCCCGCCGAGGTGGCCGACCAGGTCGTCGAGGTCGCGGTGAAGCTGTGGCAGGCGTTCGTCGCCGAGGACGCCACGCTGGTCGAGGTGAACCCGCTGGCCAAGACCAAGGGCGGCAAGCTGCTGCTGCTGGACGCCAAGATCAGCCTGGACGAGAACGCCGCGTTCCGGCACCCGGACCACGAGGCCCTGGTCGACCAGGCCGCGGTGGACCCGCTGGAGCAGGCCGCCAAGGAGAAGGACCTCAACTACGTCAAGCTCGACGGCGAGGTCGGCATCATCGGCAACGGTGCGGGCCTGGTCATGTCCACCCTCGACGTGGTGGCGTACGCGGGCGAGCGGCACGGCGGCGTCAAGCCGGCCAACTTCCTCGACATCGGCGGTGGCGCGAGCGCCGCGGTGATGGCGAACGGCCTGGAGATCGTGCTCTCCGACCCCTCGGTCAAGAGCGTCTTCGTCAACGTCTTCGGCGGTATCACCGCCTGCGACGCGGTCGCCAACGGCATCGTGCAGGCGCTGGCGCTGCTCGAGCAGCGCGGCGAGCAGGTCACCAAGCCGCTCGTGGTCCGCCTCGACGGCAACAACGCGGAGGCCGGCCGGGCGATCCTCGACGGCGCGAACAACCCGCTGATCGAGCGGGTCGACACCATGGACGGCGCGGCCGAGCGGGCCGCCGAGCTGGCGGCTGCGGGGGTCTGATCATGGCTATCTGGCTGACCAAGGACTCGAAGGTCATCGTGCAGGGGATGACCGGTTCCGAGGGTTCCAAGCACACCCGGCGGATGCTCGCCGCCGGCACCAACGTGGTCGGTGGCGTCAACCCGCGCAAGGCGGGCCAGACCGTCGACTTCGACGGCACCGAGCTGCCGGTGTTCGCCACCGTCGCCGACGCCATGAAGGAGACCGGGGCGGACGTCACGGTCATCTTCGTGCCGCCGCAGTTCACCAAGGCCGCGGCCATCGAGGCGATCGACGCCGGCATCGAGCTGGCCGTGGTGATCACCGAGGGCGTGCCGGTGCACGACACCGCCGCGCTCTGGGCGTACAACGTGGCGCAGGGCGAGCGGACCCGGATCATCGGCCCGAACTGCCCGGGCATCGCCTCGCCGGGCGCCTCCAACGCCGGCATCATCCCGGCCGACATCACCGGCAGCGGCCGGATCGGCCTGGTCAGCAAGAGCGGCACGCTGACCTACCAGATGATGTACGAGCTGCGCGACATCGGCTTCTCGACCTGCGTCGGCATCGGCGGTGACCCGATCATCGGCACCACCCACATCGACGCGCTGGCCGCGTTCGAGGCGGACCCGGAGACCGACGCCATCGTGATGATCGGTGAGATCGGCGGTGACGCCGAGGAGCGGGCGGCCGAGTTCATCAAGGCCAACGTCACCAAGCCGGTGGTCGGCTACATCGCCGGCTTCACCGCCCCGCCCGGCAAGACCATGGGCCACGCCGGCGCGATCATCTCCGGCTCGGCGGGCACCGCCGACGCGAAGAAGGCGGCGCTGGAGGCGGTCGGCGTGAAGGTCGGCAAGACGCCGACCGAGACCGCCAAGCTGATGCGGGAGATCATGTCCGGCCGCTGAGCTGCCGGGTCACGTACCGCGGGGGTCGACCGGGTCCGGTCGACCCCCGCGGGCTTGTGGCGCGGCGCTTGGGCGGGCGAGTCCGGTGCGGCCGGCCCGGCGGATCAGCGGTACCAGTAGGGGTAGTGGGCGCCCCGAGCCCGGACGATCGCGCTGGCGATGAGGTTGATGACGCCCAGCGCGACGGCCAGCCAGCCGAGCAGTTGCGAACGCCCGAAACGCCGAGCGTCCCGGATCGACAGGTAGCCGAAGACGATGCCTAGGATGCCGCAGCAGAGCAGGCCGAGGACGATCCCTAGCACGCCCCAGAGAGTGGTCCGGTCCCGGCCGGGGGCCGGCGGCGGTGGTGGCGGCGGGTACGGAGCGTTCACGGCTTCCTCCGGACGGACGGGCCGGCGACGAACGGTCACGTCCTGGGCCGAGGCTAACCGGATCGGGGGCGCAGAGCCGGTGGATCAGGGAACTCGCCGCTCCGCCGGAGTGGTATCGGACTGCCGTCGCCCGCGTGACATGCCAGAGTAGAACGCGATGCCACCCGTCACCCCTGACCAGCCCCGCCGTCCCGCCGCCGGTGCCCGGCCGACCGGTCGTGCCCGACCGGTGCCGCGGGTGCCCGCGCCCCGGTCCGGGGAGGGGTCGCGCGGCCGGGCCCCGCTGCCCGTCGCCGCCGGGGTGGCGGCCGGGTGGGCGGCCGTGACGTCCTGGCTGCCGGTCACCCTGGTGCTCGGCCTGGCCCAGCTCAGCGCGGACGCGGGCTCGCTGCCCGGTGCGCTGCGTGCCGGCGCCGCCGGCTGGCTGCTCGGCCACGGGGTGCCGCTGGGCACCTCCGCCGGGCCGCTCGGCCTGGCGCCGCTCGCCCTCACCGCGCTCGCCGTCTGGCGGCTCACCCGCGCCGGCGTGCACGTGAGCCGGGCCATCGGCGCGCGCGGCGGTCGCTCGCCCCGGCAGGCGCTCACCGCCGCCGTCGCCGTCGGCATCGGGTACGCGCTGCTCGGCGCCGTCGCCGCGATCGCGGTCAGGGCCGGCGGCCCGCAGGTGTCCCCGGTCCGGGCGGCGGTGACCTTCTGGATCTTCGGCACGGTGTGCGCACTGGTCGGCGCGGCGCGTACCACGGCCGTGTCGGTGCTGCTGGCCCGGCGCTCCCCGCCGCCGCTGCGGGACGGGGTGCGGGCCGGGCTGGTCGCCGGGCTGCTGCTGCTCGCTGCGGGTGCCGGGGCGGCCGGCCTGTCGGTGGCCACCGGGGGCGGCGACGCGGCCGACATGATCGGCGCGTACCGGACCGGGGTGGCCGGTCAGGCGGGGATCACCCTGGTCAGCCTCGCATACGCCCCGAACGCCACCGTCTGGTCGACCAGTTATCTGCTCGGGCCGGGGTTCGCCGTCGGCAGCGGCACCGCCGTCCAGGTCAGAGAGGTCTCGCTCGGCGCGCTGCCGGCCGTACCGCTGCTGGCCGGGCTGCCGCGCGGCCCGATGGACGGGGCCGGCGCGGGACTGCTCGCGGTGCCGGTGCTGGCCGGGATGGCGGCCGGCTGGCTGCTGGCCCGGCGGCTGCTGCGGGCCGCGACCGACGGGCGGGCGACGGTGGGCTGGCCCGCGCTGCTCGTCCCGGCGGCGCTCGCCGGCCCGGTCGCCGGGGTGCTGCTCGGCCTGGCCGCCGCGCTCTCCGGCGGTCCGCTCGGCGGCGGCCGGATGGCCGAGATCGGCCCGGTCTGGTGGCAGGTGGCCGGGGTGGCGACCCTGGTGGTTGCCGCCGGCGCGCTGGTCGGCGCCGCCGCCACCAAGACCCTCGCCCGCACCGCCACCCCCGCCCCCTCCCGCCCCACCCGCGCCACTCCCACCCGCCCCGCCGCCCCGCGCCCGCCGGCCCCGCCGCGTTGATCAAGAAGTTTGCGTCGGGAGCCCGGACGCAAACTTCTTGATCGAACCGGTCGGAGTGGGCTGGGCAAGGAGAAGGGGGGCGGCCGGCGGTGCCGGACGCCCCCCCCTTCTGGTGGGTCAGGAGCCGAGGTTGCTCAGGTTGATCGCGGCGCCCGCGATGGCGTTGATGATGCCGATGACCACGCCGATGCCGCCGCAGATGAGGCCGGCCTTGGCCTGGCCCGCGTTGGTCGCCAGGCCCTGCTGGGCCTTCTTCTGGCCCATCACGCCGAGCACCACGCCGGCGATGCCGGCCGGAATGCCGAGCAGCGGACAGCAGAGCCCCAGCACGATCGAGGCGATACCGGCGATCATGCCGATCAGGCCGAGGTTGTTGTTCTGCCCCTGCCCCTGCGGCTGGGGGTAGCCCGCGGCCGGGTACGTCGGCGCGGCGCCGTACGGCTGCTGCTGCGCGTACGGGTCCTGGTAGGGCTGCCCGGAGGTCGGCTGGCCGTACGGCTGGCCCGAGGTGGGCTGCTGCCCGTACTGCGGCGCCTGCGGGGGCTGGGCGTACGGGTCGGGCTGCTGGCCGTACGGCTGGCCCGAGGTGGGCTGCTGCCCGTACTGCGGCGCCTGCGGCGGCTGGGCGTACGGGTCGGGCTGCTGGCCGTACGGCTGGCCCGAGGTGGGCTGCTGCCCGTACTGCGGCGCCTGCGGCGGCTGGGCGTACGGGTCCTGGTGCTGCGGGGAGGTCGGGTTCTGGTTGGGCTGCTGACCGTACGGGTCCTGACCGGGGTAACCGGGCTGCATTGCGGGGTGCTCCTCAAACTGGGGGTCGACGGTCCATGGTCCGTTGCTGCTGCGCATCACTTCGCCCAGCACCGGGACCCCGCGGCGGACGGGCCCGGAACCAAGGTCACGATGCCGACACCGGGCCGGGCCTACGCCAACGAACCGGGCGACGGCAGCGTATCGTGCCCGCACCACCCGGAGATCACCCGCGACGTTCACCGCCCGCACGCTGGACGCCCCGACCTGCCCGATAGGGTGGCCGGGTGACCGAGCCCGCGTCCGTCGCCCGCCTCGTCGTCCTCGTCTCCGGCTCCGGCAGCAACCTCCAGGCGCTGCTGGACGCCACGGCCGACCCCGGCTACGGCGCACGGGTGGTGGCCGTGGGCGCCGACCGGGACGGGATCGCCGGCCTGGACCGGGCCGCCACGGCCGGGGTACCCACCTTTGTGGAGCGGCTGAAGGACCATCCGACCCGCGCCGACTGGGACGCCGCGCTCACCGCCCGGGTCGCCGAGCACCGGCCCGACCTGGTGATCAGCGCCGGTTTCCTCAAGCTGGTCGGCCCGCAGTTCCTGGCCGCGTTCGGCGACCGCTACCTGAACACCCACAACACTCTGCTGCCGGCGTTCCCCGGCATCCACGGCCCCCGGGACGCCCTCGCCTACGGCGTGAAGATCACCGGAGCCACGCTGTTCTTCGTCGACGCCGGGATGGACACCGGGCCGATCGTCGCCCAGGTCGCCGTGCCGGTGCTGGACGACGACGACGAGGAGACGCTCACCGAGCGCATCAAGGAGGCCGAGCGGCGCCAGCTCGTCGAGCAGGTCGGTCGGCTGGTCCGTGAAGGTTGGACGATCACCGGTAGAAAGGTCAGGGTTCCGTGAGCACCACTGAGGACGCGCGCCGCCCGATCCGACGGGCGCTGGTCAGCGTCTACGACAAGACCGGTCTGGTCGAGTTGGCCCGGGCCCTGCACGGGGCCGGGGTGGAGATCGTCTCGACCGGCAGCACGGCGGCCACGATCGCCGGCGCGGGCGTGCCGGTGACCCCGGTCGAGCAGGTGACCGGCTTCCCGGAGATTCTCGACGGCCGGGTCAAGACCCTGCATCCGAAGATCCACGGCGGCCTCCTCGCCGACCTGCGCAAGGACGCGCACGCCGCCCAGCTCGACGAGCACGGCATCGCCGGCATCGACCTGCTGGTGTCCAACCTCTACCCGTTCCAGGCCACGGTCGCCTCCGGCGCCGACCAGGACGAGTGCGTCGAGCAGATCGACATCGGCGGTCCGGCGATGGTCCGGGCCGCGGCCAAGAACCACGCCTCGGTCGCCGTGGTGACCGACCCGGCGGCGTACCCGGCGCTGGCGGCCGCGCTCGCCGAGGGTGGCTTCACGCTGGCCCAGCGGCGGGCCCTCGCCGCCCGGGCCTTCGCCGACATCGCCGACTACGACGTGGCCGTCGCCGACTGGTTCGCGGCCTCCCTGGCGCCGGCCGCCGACGGCTGGCCGGAGTTCGCCGGCCTGGCGCTGCGCCGGCAGGCGGTGCTGCGCTACGGCGAGAATCCGCACCAGGCGGCCGCGCTCTACGCCGACCCGGCGAGCCCGGCCGGGCTGGCGCAGGCGGAGCAGCTGCACGGCAAGGAGATGTCGTACAACAACTACGTCGACGCGGACGCCGCCTGGCGGGCCGCGAACGACTTCCCGGCGCAGCCGGCGGTGGCCATCATCAAGCACGCCAACCCGTGCGGCATCGCGGTCGGCGCGGACGTGGCCGAGGCGCACCGCAAGGCGCACGCCTGCGATCCGGTGTCGGCGTACGGCGGCGTGATCGCGGTCAACCGGCCGGTGAGCGTGGCGCTGGCCCGGCAGGTCGCGGAGATCTTCACCGAGGTCCTGGTGGCTCCCGGCTTCGACGAGGGCGCGGTGGAGATCCTCCAGGCCAAGAAGAACATCCGGCTGCTGCGCGCCCCGGAATTCAACCCGCTGCCGGCCGAGTGGCGGCAGGTCACCGGCGGGGTGCTGGTGCAGTTGCGGGACCGGATCGACGCCGAGGGCGACGACCCGGCCAACTGGCGGCTGGCCACCGGCGAGGCGGCCGACGAGGCGACCCTGCGCGACCTGGTGTTCGCCTGGCGGGCGGTCCGTGCGGTGAAGAGCAACGCGATCCTGCTGGCCAAGGACGGCGCCACCGTCGGCGTCGGGATGGGCCAGGTGAACCGGGTCGACTCGGCGCAGCTCGCGGTCCGCCGGGCTGGTGCCGACCGCGCTCGCGGGGCGGTCTGCGCCTCGGACGCCTTCTTCCCCTTCGCCGACGGCCCCAAGATCCTCGTCGAGGCCGGGGTCCGGGCGATCGTCCAGCCCGGTGGCTCGATCCGCGACGAGGAGACCATCGCCGCCTGCAAGGAGGCCGGGGTGACCATGTACCTCACCGGCACCCGGCACTTCTTCCACTGAGCACCGTCGTCCGGGGGCGCGGCCGGCTGGCCGCGCCCCCGTTGCACGTGCCGGGTCGTCGTCCGATGGCACCGTCACATGGCGGCCGTTGACCAGCCGTAAGTAGGAGCACCTCGCCATTGCCCGCGGGCAAAAGTTGTTGCTAGCGTGGCCCCGGCAGCAAGCGATCGATACTTCTCTCGGCCAGCCCCGTTCGCGGCCCGGGCCCCTCGCGACGCCCGCCCGAGCGGCCCCCTCCTACCGACAGGTCCGCCCCATGCGCGTGTTCGACCGGTTGACCGCCGTCGTCGTGGCGCTGGCGTTCGTCCTGGTCGGTCTCGGGGCGCCCGCCCACGGGGAAACCCCTGGTCCCGGCGCGATGGTCACCGCCGCGCACCGGTCGATCGGCCAGGACCCGCCGTCGGCTCCTGCCCCGGACGGACAGGCCCGGCAACGGCTCCAGCTCGGCACGTCTGACACCGCGCCGCGACCGGGGGCCGTCGTCGATGCTCCGGTCACCACGCCTGGCCGTACGGCCCCGCCCTCCGGCGACTCCCGAGCCGTCGTGGCGCGCCCCGCGCCCCCCGACGCTCCGCCGGACCTGCGGACGGAGGTCCGCGGACACTGTGGTGACCACCGCGCCGGCGTCGTCCCCGCCGACGGACCGGACGATCTCCTCCCGGCCCCGCCCGTGCCCGTCGGCGGCCCGCCCCATCCGGGCCTCGACCCGACCCGCTACCGGCCGCCGGCCCTACCGCTGCCGCCGCGCGGCACCCTGCTCGCCCGCGCCCCGCCGACCGTCGCCTGACCCGCCCGCGCGGCCCGCCCGTCGCCGCCCGCGCGCCCGCCCGTCGCCGCCGACGCGCCGCGGAACAACCGTCGAATCCGGACGATCCGTCCGATCCCGAGCCTGCCCAGGTGGCCATCCGCCGCCCCGGCTTTCCCAGCCCGGGCCACCCGTCCGGGCCCCTTGAATCCCGGAGGATTCACATGTCCAAGTCCCGCTGGCGTAAGCCGGCGACAATCGCGGGCGCGCTGGTGCTGGCCGCCGCGCTCGGTGGCGTCGTCGCCACCAACCACGAGGTGCAGGAGAAGCTCGGCCTGGCCGACGAGCCCGGCGCCAACCTGCCCTGGCACCCCAGGGAGTTCACGGAGATGGCGGCCGGGGAGTCGTCCGAGGAGGCCGGCGAGGAGGCCTTCGAGGCCCGGACCATCGCCGAGCAGTTCGCCCAGGCCCGCTACGCCCCAGGCATCGTCTCGCCGGGCGCGTACTCCAACGCGCTGAGCCAGCTCAACGGGCTCGCCGCCACCAAGGGCACCTGGCGCGAGGTCACCAACATCAAGTACGACGGCGACGACCCGCGCTACCGCGACTACGCGTCGAACTCCTCGGGTGGCGCCGGCCTGGTCACCGGCCGGATCACCGGCCTCGCGGCGGACAACAGCGGCTACGTCTACGCAGCCGGCGCGGACGGCGGCGTGTGGCGCTCCTCGACCGGCGGCGGGAGCTGGACGCCGATCTCGGACGCGCTGCCCACGCTGTCCAGCGGCGGCCTCGTGCAGGCCGCCGACGGTTCGCTCTGGTACGCCACCGGCGAGGCGAACACCGGCGGCACCTCGTACGTCGGCGCCGGCGTCTACCGGCTGGCCAACCCGAAGAGCGGCGCGTTCAAGCCGACCGACCGGGTCGGTGGGACCGAGCTGGAGAGCACGGTCATCAACGAGCTGCGGTTCTTCGACGGGAAGGTCTGGGTCGCCACCAACCGGGGCCTGTTCTCGCACCCGATGAGCAGCACCTCGGGCGCCTGGAAGCTGGAGTTCGCGCCGAACCCGAGCTACCTGCCGGGCGGGGCGAACGCGGGTGACGCGAACGCCGCGTACAAGAACATCGTCAACGACGTGGCGAACGACCCGCGCAAGCCGAAGCACGTGGTGGTGGCCTCGGCCTGGCGTTCCGGCGACACGTACAACGGCTTCTACGAGACCGCCGACTACACCGCCGGGGGCTGGACGAAGGTCAACCCGACCGGCGCCATGCCGGCCGACGACATCGGCTACGTGACGTTCGCCTTCTCCGCCGAAGGCGGCCGGCTGTACGCGATCAACCAGTCGCCGCGGCTGCTCAACAAGCCGGCCGGCAACGTGAACAGCTACCTGGACGGTATCTACGTCGCCAACACCGGCAACCCGGCCGGCCCGTGGAACAAGATCGCCGACTCGTCGAAGCTGGGCAACTCCGGCTCGGCGCTCAAGCAGGCCGTCGGTGGCAAGGGCTACGGCCCGGGCATCCAGGCCTGGTACAACCAGTTCGTCGCGGTGGACCCGGCCAACCCGAACCACCTTTGGGCGGGGCTGGAGGAGGTCTACGAGACGACCGACGCCGGCGCCACCTGGAAGACCGTCGGTCCGTACTGGAACTTCAACTTCTCCTGCTGGAACATCTACGACGCGCAGAACACCTGCAGCAAGACGACCCACTCCGACCAGCACTCGGTGGCGGTCGGCAACGGCTTCGTCTACGTGGGCAACGACGGAGGGGTGTACCGGCGGCCGATCAACGGCAAGACCGATAAGGCCGGGCACGCGACCGACTGGGAGAGCCTCAACGACGGCACCATCGACGCCCTCCAGTACTACGCGGTGGCGGTGGGCAAGGACCCGGCCAGGGCCGGCACGGTCGTCTCCGGCGGCCTGCAGGACAACGGCGTCTCGGTGCTCCGCCCCGGCGACACCGTGATGGGGTCCAACTTCGGCGGTGACGGTGGCGATTCGCTGGCCGACCCGGCCAACGGCTGCCGGCAGGTCCAGGAGTACACCAACCTGGCCATGCGGGTGACCGAGAACTGCAACGAGAACCCCGGCCCCGGCACGGCGAGCACCTCCACCTCGCGGGACATCCGGCCGTACACCTCGCGGCCGGGCGACGAGCCGGCCCGGTTCATCGCGCCGTTCGCGCCGGACGACCACGACGCCAACGTCTGGGTGGCCGGTGGCCAGCACGTCTGGGTGAACACCAAGGGCTACGCCATCCAGAACGGCAAGGGCTGGACGAACGTCTTCGACCTGGGCGCGGGGCACACCGCCACCTCGGTCGCCGTCTCCAACGGCATGGCGTACGTCGGCTGGTGCGGGCCGTGCAACAACGCCGGGTTCGCCCGGGGCGTCGCGGTCGGCAAGGTCGGCGACCCGTCGAGCTGGCACCAGGTCACCCTGCCGGGTGACTTCCCGAACCGGTTCGTGCAGGGCGTCGGGATCGACCCGGCGAACGCCGCGCACGCCTTCCTCGCGATCAACGGGTTCTCCCGCCGGTTCACCGAGGGACCTGGCGCCGGCTTCGGCCACGTCTACGAGACCACCGACGCGGGCGCGACCTGGAAGGACGTCTCGGCGAACCTGCCGGACGTGCCGGCCAGCTCGATCAAGGAGCTGTCCAACGGTGCCCTGGTGCTGGCCACCGACCTGGCCACCCTCTACCGCGCACCCGGCGCCACCAACTGGCAGCGGCTCGGCACCGGCCTGCCGCTGACCGTGGGCATGGACGTCGAGTACAACGCGGTGGACAACTCGGTCTACGTCGCGACCCACGGCCGTGGCATCTGGGCGTTCCCCCTCGCCCAACTCTGACCACGGACGGGTCGGCCGGTCCGTGGGGGCCGGCCGGCCCGTAGGCCGCGACCGCGCAGGCCCCGCCCCCTCTTCCTCCGGGGGCGGGGCCCGCGTCGCGGCCAGCCCGGTCAGGCGGCGGGGCGTACCTCGGCGAAGTGGCAGGCCGAGGGGTGCGGGTCCGCGGCGCGGAGCACCGCGTGCGGCTCCCGGGTGGCGCAGATGTCCTGCGCCTTCCAGCACCGGGTGCGGAACCGGCAGCCGGACGGCGGGTCGGCCGGGCTCGGCACGTCGCCGGTGAGTCGGATGATGCTCCGGGTCGCCCGCGCCTCCGGGTCCGGCACCGGCACCGCCGAGAGCAGCGCCTGGGTGTACGGGTGGGTGGCCCGCTCGTAGATCTCCTGCTCGGTGCCGGTCTCCACGATCTTGCCGAGATACATCACGGCGACCCGGTCCGAGATGTGCCGGACCACCGACAGGTCGTGCGCGATGAAGATGTATGACAACCCGAACTCGTCCTGCAGCTGCTCCAGCAGGTTGATCACTTGGGCCTGGATCGACACGTCGAGCGCGGAGACCGGCTCGTCGCAGACGATGATCTCGGGCCGCAGGGCGAGCGCCCGGGCGATGCCGACGCGCTGCCGCTGGCCGCCGGAGAACTGGTGCGGGTAGCGGTTGACGTGCTCGGGGTTGAGCCCGACCACGTCCAGCAGTTCCTGCACCCGCCGCCGCTTGCTGCCCTTCGGGGCCGCGTCCGGGTGGATGTCGAACGGCTCGCCGATGATGTCGCCGACCGTCATCCGGGGGTTGAGCGAGGTGTACGGGTCCTGCATCACCATCTGCATGTTCCGGCGCAGCCGGCGCAGCTCCGCGCCGGAGGCCCTGAACAGGTCCTTCCCCTCCAGGGTGGCCCGGCCGGCGGTCGGGGTCTCCAGCCGCATGAGCAGCCGGGCCAGGGTGGACTTGCCGCAGCCGGACTCGCCGACCACGCCGAGCGTCTCGCCGCGGCGTAGCTCGAAGCTGACCCCGTCGACCGCCTTGACGGCGCCGACCTTCTTCTTGAACAGCACACCCTGGGTGATCGGGAAGTGCTTGACCAGGTTGTTGACGGAGAGGATCGTCTCGCCACGAACCTTGGTGCTGGCGGGCGCTGTCATCACGGACCTCCTGCGCGAAGTGGCGCGCGCTGGTCCGGCCGTCGCCGACAATGGCCCGGCGCTGGTAACGCTGCGCAACGGTCGGCAATGGTATGTCGGGTGGTGGCTTCGGCACCGAGAGCGCGGCGAAGGGGTACCGGGCGCGCGTCGGGGCCTTTGTCCACCGGCGCTGAGGGGGATGATGAAGGAGCCGCTCAGAGGGGCTGCTGAGGTCGCCCGGCGCACCCGGAACGAGGTCTCGACATCCTCGTGGGCTTACCGGCCCGCCGTCCGTTCCACCCTGGTTGAGCATCGGCTGTCCGCCCCGACGTGTGGCGAAATCCACAATCCATAACTCTGGGTGACGAAGCCTGCGGCGCGAATCGGCACCGTTGGCCGTCGCGGGCCGGCCGGGCGCGCGGCGTGAGACGATCCAGACGTGACGGCGATCATCCTGGACGGCAAGACGACCGCGGCGGAGATCAAGGACGAGCTGCGGACACGGGTCAAGGCGCTGGCGGATCGGGGCGTCGTCCCGGGGCTCGGCACCGTCCTGGTCGGCACCGATCCCGGCTCCGAGGCGTACGTGAACGGCAAGCACCGCGACTGCGCCGAGGTCGGCATCGCCTCGATCCGCCGGGAGTTGCCCGCCGACGCCACCCAGGAGCAGCTCGACGCGGTCCTCGCCGAATTGAACGCCGACCCTGCCTGCCACGGCTACATCGTCCAGCTGCCGCTGCCGGCCCAACTGGACACCCAGCGGGCGCTGGAGATGATCGACCCCGAGAAGGACGCCGACGGCCTGCACCCGGTCAACCTTGGCCGGCTGGTGCTCGGCTATGACGCCCCGCTGCCCTGCACCCCGCGCGGCATCGTCGAACTGCTCCGCCGGCACGACGTCGCGCTGGTGGGCGCGAAGGTGGCGCTGATCGGCCGGGGCAACACCGTCGGCCGCCCGCTCGGCCTGCTGCTCACCCGGCGCAGCGAGAACGCCACCGTCACCCTCTGCCACACTGGCACGCTCGACCTGGCCGAGCAGACCCGTGCCGCCGACATCGTCATCGTCGCGGCCGGCGTGCCGGGCCTGCTCACCGCCGACATGATCACGCCGGGCGCCACCGTCGTCGACGTCGGCATCACCCGAGTGATCGGCCCGGACGGCAAGGGCCGCTACACCGGCGACGTGGATCCGGAGGTGGCCGAGGTCGCCGGCAAGCTGGTCCCGATGCCCGGCGGCGTCGGCCCGATGACCCGGGCCATGCTGCTGACCAACGTGGTGGAACGCGCCGAGCGTGGCGCCTGACCATCCCAAGCACGTCATAACCGTCCGCCCCTGGCCGGATCGGTGACAGGATGGCTGATACGGTCCGGAAAACCGACTGGTATCAGGGAGTGGGACGACCATGGGTAAGAAGGTCACTGTCGTCGGGGCCGGCTTCTACGGCTCCACCACCGCGCAGCGCCTGGCCGAGTACGACATCTTCGACACCGTGGTGATCACGGACATCATCGAGGGGAAGCCGGCGGGTATTGCGCTGGACATGAACCAGTCGCGTCCGGTCGAGGGCTTCGAGACCAAGGTCGTCGGCGTCACCACCGGTCCGAACGGCGAGGGCTACGAGGCCATCGAGGGCTCCGATGTCGTCGTCATCACCGCCGGCCTGCCCCGCAAGCCGGGCATGAGCCGGATGGACCTGCTGGAGACCAACGCCAAGATCGTCCGCCAGGTCTCCGAGAACGTCGCCAAGTACGCCCCGAACGCCGTCGTCATCGTCGTCTCCAACCCGCTCGACGAGATGACCGCGCTGGCCCAGAAGGCCACCCAGTTCCCGAAGAACCGCGTGCTCGGCCAGGCCGGCATGCTGGACAGCGCCCGGTTCACCAACTTCGTGGCCGAGGCGCTGAGCGTACCGGTGAAGTCGGTGAAGACCCTGACCCTCGGCTCGCACGGCGACACCATGGTGCCGGTCCCGTCGAAGAGCACGGTGGACGGCAAGCCGCTGCGTGACGTCATGCCGGCCGAGCAGATCGAGGACCTGGTCGTCAAGACCCGCAACGGTGGCGCCGAGGTGGTCGCGCTGCTGAAGACCGGCTCGGCGTACTACGCCCCGTCCGCCGCCGCCGCCCGGATGGCGAAGGCGGTCGCGGAGGACTCCGGCGAGGTCATGCCGGTCTGCGCCTGGGTCGACGGCCAGTACGGCATCTCCGGCGTCTACCTGGGCGTCGAGGCCGAGATCGGCCGGGAGGGCGTCCGGCGGGTCGTCGAGACCGACCTGGACGCCGACGAGCTGGCCAGCCTGAAGGAGGCCGCCGAGGCGGTCCGCGCCAAGCAGTCCGACGTCGCCAACATGTGATCCTGGCTGCCCGAAGCGCCCCGCGACCGCCGGTCGCGGGGCGCTTTCGTGTCCGGGCCGGGGATCAGTCGGGCCGGGCCGCGCCGGAACGGCCTCGACCGCCGCGTCCACCGTCGATCAGGACGCCCAGGCCGTCGAGGACCCGGGCCAGGCCGAAGTTGTACGCCTGCTCCGGGCCCCTGACGTCGGTCACCGAGGTGCCGGCACCTCGGTGAACGGCGCGCCCAGGTGCGGCGTCGCCAGCACCGCCCGGCCGTGCTCGGCCAGTTCGCGCAGCAGGGCCGTACGGACCCCGCGTGCCGCCACGGGGTCCTCCTCGTGGGCGTACGCCAGGGTGGGGTCGACCAGCTGCACGGTGTGCACCAGCAGGTCACCGGTGACCAGCAGGCGCTCGGCGCCCGAGTCGACCAGCACCGACTGGTGGCCCGGGGTGTGCCCGGGCGTGCTCAGCACGCGTACCCCGGGGGTGAGGTCGGTGTCGCCGTCGACCAGCCGGAGCTGGCCGGCGGCGCGCAACGGCCCCAGGAGCCGGGCCGGCAACTCGGGGTGGAACCGGTCCAGCGCCGCCAGCTCGGCGTGTTGCAGCAGGTAGTCCGCGTTGCGAAAGTACGGCGTGCCGAGCACCGCCCAGCCGACGTGGTCGCTGTGCAGGTGGGTGAGCACCACGGTCCGGACGTCCGCCGGGTCGATGCCGGCGGCGGCCAGTTCCGCCGGCAGCCGGCCCGGGACCGGTGCCCAGCTCGCGGCCAGGGAGCCGGCCGGGCCGATCCCGGCGTCGACCAGGGTGACCGGCCCGTCCCCGGTACGCAGGGCGAAGCACCGAAACGGCAGCCACCAGCGGCCGTCCGGGGTGACCGTGCCCGGGTCCCGGCGGTCGGCCGCGCGCCACTGGTCTCCGGTGGCGTCCGGGAAAGCCTCCTCGCGGGGCTGGAAGAACGGCCCCGCCCCGTCGACCAGCGCGGTGACCGTGATAGACCCGATCGTGTGCGTCAGCGGCATCCGGGAAGGATGCCATCCCGACCCGTCCCGGGTGACCCCGATTCCATCGGGTGAGGCCGGCTGAGAAGCCCCGGTCAGTTTCCAGTACGCTCGTACTGCTTGAGCACGTGTCCCCCGAGAGGAGCGCCGGCCGATGGCGAAGATCAAGGTAAACAACCCGGTCGTGGAAATCGACGGCGACGAGATGACCCGGATCATCTGGAAGCAGATCCGGGAGCAGCTGATCCTGCCGTACCTCGACGTCGACCTGCACTACTACGACCTGTCGATCCAGTACCGCGACGAGACCGACGACCAGGTCACCGTCGACGCCGCCAACGCGATCAAGGAGCACGGCGTCGGCGTCAAGTGCGCCACCATCACGCCGGACGAGGCTCGGGTGGCGGAGTTCGGGCTGAAGAAGATGTGGCGGTCGCCGAACGGCACCATCCGCAACATCCTCGGCGGCGTCGTCTTCCGTGAGCCGATCATCATGTCGAACGTGCCGCGGCTCGTCCCGGGCTGGACCAAGCCGATCATCATCGGCCGGCACGCGCACGGCGACCAGTACAAGGCCACCGACTTCGTCGTCCCTGGCCCGGGCACGGTGACCATCACCTACACCCCGGCCGACGGCGGCGCGCCGATGGAGATGGAGGTCGCCAAGTTCCCCGGCGGCGGCGTCGCCATGGGCATGTACAACTTCGACGAGTCGATCCGGGACTTCGCCCGCGCCTCGATGCGCTACGGCCTGGACCGCGGCTACCCGGTCTACCTGTCCACCAAGAACACCATCCTCAAGGCGTACGACGGCCGGTTCAAGGACATCTTCGCCGAGGTGTTCGAGAACGAGTTCAAGGCGGAGTTCGAGAAGGCCGGCATCAGCTACGAGCACCGGCTGATCGACGACATGGTCGCCGCCGCGCTCAAGTGGGAGGGCGGCTTCGTCTGGGCCTGCAAGAACTACGACGGTGACGTGCAGTCCGACACCGTGGCCCAGGGCTTCGGCTCGCTCGGCCTGATGACCTCCGTGCTGATGACCCCGGACGGCCGCACCGTCGAGGCCGAGGCCGCGCACGGCACCGTCACCCGGCACTACCGGCAGTGGCAGAAGGGCGAGAAGACCTCGACCAACCCGATCGCGTCGATCTACGCCTGGACCCGGGGCCTGGCCCACCGGGGCAAGCTGGACGGCACCCCGGCGGTCGCCGAGTTCGCCAACACCCTGGAGCAGGTCATCGTCGAGACCGTCGAGGGTGGCCAGATGACCAAGGATCTGGCGCTGCTCATCTCGCGGGACGCCCCGTGGCTGACTACCGACGAGTTCATGAACGCGCTCGACGAGAACCTGGCCCGCAAGCTCGCCGCCTGATTCCCGTCCCGTCACCGACGGAGCCCGCCGGCGCCCGCCGGCGGGCTCCGTCGTCCGGTGCCGGCGTCACCAAGAGGTGGCGCGCCTCGTTGAGCTGGGTGGACGGGATGCCAGTCCCATCCAGGAAGGTTGACCGCGGTCGCCTCGCGGCAGAGTGCCGATCAGCCAGCCTTCCCGGCTGTCGCGCACAGCCAGCCGTCCCTTCCCTTGCGGGGGGCCCTGTCCCGGGCCCCCCGCGCCCTGTTGTGGCACCCGCTCTGCCCCGAGTGTCGGCAGGCGGCCGTCGCTGCCCAGGGGCCCTTCTGTTCAGGCGGCCCGCAGCAGCTCGGCGGCCCGCTCCGGGGCGATGTCGTTGATGAAGACGCCCATCGCCGACTCCGAGCCGGCCAGGTACTTCAGCTTGTCCCCGGCCCGCCGGATGCTGAACAGCTGCAGGTGCAGGTGCCCCAGCTCGCGGTCGACGTGCAGCGGGGCCTGGTGCCAGGCCGCGATGTACGGCATCGGCACGTCGAACAGCCCGTCGAAGCGGCGCAGCACGTCCAGGTAGAGCGGGCCGAACGTGTCCCGCTCGGCGTCGTCCAGCGCGGGGATGTCCGGCACCGGCCGGTGCGGGGCCAGGTGCACCTCGAACGGCCAGCGGGCGGCCGCCGGCACGTACGCCGTCCAGTACGCGTTGCGCGCCACCACCCGGTCCCCGGCGGCGCGTTCCGCGGCGAGCACGTCCGCGTACAGGTTGCCGCCGGTGCGCTCGGCGTGCCGGCGGGCGGCGGCGAGCATGGCGCGGGTCCGGGGCGTCACGAAGGGGTACGCGTAGATCTGCCCGTGCGGGTGGTGCAGGGTCACCCCGATCTCCACGCCCCGGTTCTCGAACGGGAAGACCTGCGCCACGCCGGGCAGCTCGCCGAGGGCGGTGGTCCGGTCGGCGAGCGCGTCGAGCACGGTCCGCACCCGGCGGGGCGGAAGACTGGCGAACGAGGTGTGGTGGTCGTCGGTGAAGCAGACCACCTCGCACCGGCCGTGTCCGGGGCGTACCGGGGTGAACGGGGTGATCTCGGCGGGCTCCGCGGCGACCCGCTGGCTCAGCGACGGGAACCGGTTCTCGAAGACCGCCACGTCGTAGTCGGGGGCGGGGATCTCGCTGAGCCGGTCGCCCCGGGACGGGCAGAGCGGGCACTGGTCGGCCGGGGGAAGGAAGGTGCGGGTCTGCCGGTGCACCGCCACCGCCACCCACTCGTCGGTCAGCGGGTCGTACCGGAGCTGGGACGCCTGCGGCGGCGGGGGCAGGTCCCGCCGGTCCGGCTGGTCCCGGACCGCGTCGTCCCGCTCGTCGAAGTAGATCAGCTCGCGGCCGTCGGCCAGCTCGATCCGCGTACGCTTCACTTCGTCCCTTCCATGCCGCGGACGATCAGCAGTTCGCCGACCCGTTCCTCGAGTACCCGGCGCGCCTCCGGCGCCAGCCGTTCGTCGGTGACCAGCACGTCGGCGGCGTCCAGCCCGACGATCGAGGAAATGCCGACCGTGCCCCACTTGGTGTGGTCGGCGAGCACCACCAGCCGGTCGGCGGCGGCCACCAGCGCCCGGTTGGTGTCCGCCTCCATCAGGTTGGGCGTGGTGAACCCGGCCCGCTCGCTGATCCCGTGCACGCCGAGGAAGAGCAGGTCCAGGTGGAGCGCCCCGAGCGCCGCCACGGCCAGCGGGCCGACCAGCGCGTCGGAGGGGGTACGCACCCCGCCGGTGAGCACCACGGTCTGGTCCGGCCGGCCGGCGACGTGCAGGATCTCGGCCACCGGCAGCGAGTTGGTCACCACGGTCAGCCCGGGCACGTCGACCAGGCGGCGGGCCAGCTCGGCGGTGGTCGTACCGGCGGAGAGGGCGACCGCGGCACCGGGCCGGACCAGCTTCGCGGCGCGGGCGGCGATCGCCGCCTTCTCCGCCGACTGGCGGACCGACTTGGCCCGGAAGCCCGGCTCGTCGGTCGAGCCGGCGAGGGTCGCCCCGCCGTGCACCTTGGCCAACAGGCCCTGCTCGTGCAGCGTCTCCAGGTCGCGCCGGATGGTCATGTCGGAGACGCCGAACTCGCCGGCCAGCTCGGTCACGCGTACGCCTCCGGCGGCACGGACCCGTTCCAGGATGGCCGCCTGCCGCTGCCGTGCCAGCACCCGACCTCACCTCCGCCTCCCGACCCCGTGCTCACGTGGTCGAACGTGTTCCAACAAGAATGAACACTAGCGCGCAGGAGGAAGCGGCGGAAGAAAGGGGTGCGCGGCCGCCGGCCGCCGCTCTCCGGCGACCTGACGGGCGGCGGCCCGAACTGCTCGGCCCGCCGGCGCGCCGGCGCGCCGGGCCCCGATCAGGCGGCGCGGGAGCCCAGGTCAGGCCGGCTGGAGGCGGGGTTCCACCCAGCCGGTCTCGGTCAGGTGCTCCATCACCCGCTGGACCGCCTCCTCGACCGTCATGTCCGTGGTGTCTACCACCAGGTCGGCATCGGTGGGCTCCTCGTACGGGTCGTCGATGCCGGTCATCCCGGTGATCAGGCCGGCACGGGCGCGGGCGTACAGGCCCTTGCGGTCGCGCTGCTCGCAGACCTCCAGCGGGGTCGCGACGTGGACCAGCAGGAAGCCGGCCCCGGCCGCCTGCGCCATCTCCCGGGCGGTGGCCCGGGCGGCCGCGTACGGGGCGATCGGGCAGCAGATGCCGACCCCCCGGTGCCGGGCGATCTCGGCGGCCACCCAGCCGATCCGCCGGACGTTGGCGTCCCGGTCGGCCCTGGTGAAGCCCAGCCCGGCGGAGAGCTCCCGGCGCACCACGTCCCCGTCGAGCAACGTGATGCTCCGGTCGCCGCCCTCGCGCAACAGGTCGGCCAGGCCCCGGGCGATGGTCGACTTCCCGGAGCCGGAGAGGCCGGTGAGGAAGATCACCAGGCCCCGGTGCCGGCGCGCCGGACGGGCCCGCGCCAGCTCCTTGGCCACCGCCGGCGGGGTGTGCCACTCGGGCAGCGGGAAGCCCCGGTCCAGCAGGTCGTCGATCTCCTCCTGGCTGAGCGCCAGCCGCCGGTTGCGCGGCGGGATGTCCTCCCGCCAGCGCCACTGCCCGTCCCGGTTGTCGTACGCCAGTTCCCGGGGCACGAGCACGCGCAGCCCGGCCCCGGAGAGCATCCCCTCGGTGGAGAGCAGGTGGGTCACCCCGTACGCGGCGGCGACCCGGGCCCGGAGCAGGGCGTCGCTGATCTCGTCGCGCCGCCGCACCAGTGGCACCGCCAGCAGGGTGGCCGGAGGCATCCGGTCCCGGGCGGCGAACACGCTGCGCACCAGCGCCTCGGACGGCACCCCGCCGGTCGCCGCCTCACCCACCGGGATCATCACCAGCAGGTGCGCGCCCAGGGTGCGGGCGGCGTGCGCGATCTGCGCGAGCTGCGGCCGGTGCAGCGGACGGTCGGCGAAGACCCCGAGCACCCGCCCCGGCGGCAGCAGCCCGCGGACCTCGTCGGGGCTGCGCCGCAGCCGCTGGAACGGCCCGTGGCCGCCGTCGCCCAGCCGGCGCACCGCGCCACCCACGCCCGTCATGCCGTCGCGGACCGGCCAGACGTCGGTCACGTCCATCGCCGCCACTGGGGCACCCTCACCGTCGGTGAGCACCAGTGCCCGGCGCAGCGGGTCGTCCAGCTCCAGCCCGTCGGCGAGCGCCGCGGGCACATGGAGGGTCACCGGCACCGGCCACGGCGTGCCATCGGCGAGCCGGCCGCGCCGGCTCAGCGAGGCCAGGTCGGCGCGGGCCATGAAGCCGGTCAGCGGGGCGTACGCCCCGGTCAGCAGCAACTCCAGATCGGCCAGCTCACCGGGGCGAGGCGCGTACGCCGGCGCGTCCCGCAACACGTCCTCGGGCAGCACCCACCCGTTGCTCATCGAACCCCCAACTCACCGGCCGGCACACAGTTTCTCAGCCCACCGGCGATCGGTCGAGAGCGCCACTCCACCTCCCGGCCACCGCCCGTTGGCGCGGCGGACGCCGATCGGCTCAGCCGGCGGGGGTGAGCGGGGCCGCGCCGAACGACACGGCGAAGCGCTGGCACCAGATGGCGACGCTGGTCAGCCCGGTGAGATCGGTTCCGGCAGGGATCTCGTACGCCTGGTTCCCCCGGTTCCCCTTGAGCGGGCCGAGCGCGACGTGGCGCCCGTCGTCGAAGACGTGCCACCCGGACGGCCCGGTACGAACCGGCTGGTCGGTCAGCCAGACCTGAAGATCCGGACCGTTCGAGGTGTCCAGCCCGGCCAGTTCCAGCCGGTACCGATCCCCGGCGGTCCGGACGATCCGGGCACTGCCCCGGGTGTCGTGCTCATGGCTGACGAACTCGCCCCGGCTCACCAGGGTCGGCCCCGCCGGGGTGGTGGTGGCGGGACTCGCGGTGGACGCGGACGTGGTCGGGGCCGGGGTGATCTCCTCGACCGCGGTGAGCCGTTCGTGCACCTCGGTGTCGGTGACCAGCGTCCAGGGCCGGAACCAGTACAGGCCGGCCGCGGCGCCGGCCGCGAGGACGGCGACCACGACCCAGGTCAGCGGGGTGCGAAGCAGTCGGCTCGGCATGTGCCGAGTCTTCCGCGCCCGGCGCCCGCGGTCACCGGTCGCCGCGCTTACGAAACCCTTACCGACCGTACGGGCGGAATCAGGGGCATCCCCGAGCGTTTCCCGATACCCGGGGCGGCGTCCACTTCTTACGCTGGTCATCGTGACACTGCTCGCGACCGAGTCGCTGACCAAGACGTACGGAGGTCGGGTCACCGCGCTGGCCGACCTCACGGTGTCGGTCGAGCCGGGGATCATCGGGCTGGTCGGCGCCAACGGCGCCGGCAAGTCCACCCTGATCAAGATCCTGCTGGGCCTGCTCGCCCCGACCAGTGGTCGGGTCTCCGTGCTCGGCCTCGACCCCACCACCGACCCGGCCGCGGTCCGCGCCCGGGTCGGCTACATGCCCGAACACGACGCCCTCCCGCCCGACCTGTCCGCCGCCGAGCTGGTCACCCACCTGGGTCGGATCAGCGGCCTGCCGCGGACGGTCGCCCGGGAGCGGGCCTCCGAGGCGCTGCGCCACGTCGGCCTGCACGAGGAGCGCCACCGGGCCGTCGGTGGCTACTCCACCGGCATGAAGCAGCGGGTGAAGCTCGCCCAGGCCCTGGTGCACGACCCCGACCTGCTCCTGCTCGACGAGCCCACCAACGGCCTCGACCCGGCCGGCCGGGACGCCATGCTCGCCCTGATCCACCGGATCGGCACCGAGTTCGGCATCTCCGTGGTGGTCTGCTCGCACCTGCTCGGCGAGGTCGAGCGGATCTGCGACACCCTCGTCGCCATCGACGGCGGGCGGCTACTGCGCGCCGACCGGGTGGCCGCGATGACCTCCGCCACCGACGTGCTCGCCGTCGAGGTCAGCGAGGGCACGGAGGAGTTGGCCGCCCGGCTCGCCGCGCTCCAGCTGCCGGTGTCGCGGGAGGGACGGCTGCTGCTCGTCCCGCTCGCCGACGACGCCACCTACGACCTGATCCTCGGCGCGGTCGCCGAGCTGGACCTGCCGCTGCACCGGCTGGACCAGCGGCGGCACCGGGTGGCCGAACTCTTCGCGACGAGGGAGCCCAGCCATGTCTGAGCCGACCGGCGTCATCCACGACATCGGCTACCAGCGCTACACCGGCCCGCGGCTGGGCCGCCGGCACGTCTTCGGCGCGCTCTACCTGCACGGCCTGCGGACCGCGTTCGGCCTCGGCCGGTCCGCCAAGGCGAAGATCTTCCCCTGGCTGGTGGTCGGCATCGTGGTGATCGTCGCCGCCGGGCTGACCGCGGTACGCACCCAGACCGGCCAGGTCGTCATGACGTACGCCCAGTTCGCCGACGCGATGAGCTGGCTGGTCATCTTCTTCGTCGCGGTGGTCGGGCCGGAGCTGGTCTCCCGCGACCTGCTCAGCGGCGTGCTGCCGCTCTACTTCTCCCGGCCGCTGCCGCGCGGCGACTACGCGCTGGCCAAGCTCGGCGCGCTGGGCACCGCGCTCTGGCTGCTGCTCGGCGCGCCGCAGCTGGTGATGTTCCTCGGCGCCGCGTTCACCACCGACAACGGCATGCACGGGGTCTGGGACGAACTGCTCGACCTGCTGCCCGGCCTGCTCTACGCGGCCCTGTGGGCGATGGTCTTCGCCTCGATCGGGCTGCTCATCGCTTCGCTCACCGGCAAACGGGCGTTCGCGGCCGGCGGCATCGTGGCCGTGTTCCTGATGACCACCCCGATCGTCGGCATCCTCTCGATCATGCCGTCCCGGACGGTCAACGAGCTGGCGCTGCTCGGCTCGCCCCCCAGCCTGATCCATGCTGTCGGCCGGTACACCCTCGGCGACCTGCTCGCTCCCGGCGCGCAGGCCGAAGCGGAGATCGGCCAGTTCGGGCCCGTCTACGTGGCCGCCGCCGTGGTGCTGGTGGCCGGCTGCGTCGCCCTGCTCCTGCTCCGATACCGGAAGGTGGCCGCCCGATGACCACGATCAGTGCCGGCCCGCAGGCGGCGGCGCCGACCACGCCCGCGTCCACCCTCGACCTGGCCGGGGTCTCCCGCTGGTACGGCAACGTGGTGGCGGTCAACGACGTCACCATGCGGCTCGGGCCCGGGGTGACCGGGCTGCTCGGGCCGAACGGCGCCGGGAAAACCACCCTGCTGCACATGATGGCCGGCTTTCTCGCCCCGTCCCGGGGTGCGGTGACCCTCGACGGGGAGCCGACCTGGCGCAACCCGGACGTCTACCGGCGGCTCGGCCTGGTCAGCGAGCGGGAGGCGGTGCACGCCTTCCTCTCCGCGTACGAGTTCGTGCTGGCCAGCGCGAAGCTGCACCGGCTGCCCGACCCGGCGGCCGCGGCCCGTCGGGCGATCGACCTGGTCGAGATGGCGGACGCGCAGGACCGGCGGATCGGCACCTACTCCAAGGGCATGCGGCAGCGCACCCGGGTGGCCGCCGCGCTGGTCCACGACCCGCAGGTGCTGCTGCTCGACGAGCCGTTCAACGGGATGGACCCGCGGCAGCGGCTGCACATGATGGCCCTGCTGCACCGCCTCGGCGACGCTGGCCGGACCATCCTGTTCAGCTCGCACATCCTGGAGGAGGTCGAGCAGGTCTCCGGCACCGTCCAGGTGATGGTGGCCGGCCGGCTGGCCGCCTCCGGCGACTACCGAACCATCCGGCGGCTGATGACCAACCGGCCGCACGTCTTCGCGGTCCGCTCCACGGACGACCGGGCCCTCGCGGTCGCGCTGATCGCCGAGCCGTCGGTCACCGGGGTGGAGCTGGGCCGGGACGGGCTCACCGTCCGGGCCGGCGACTACGGTGCCTTCACCCGGGCACTGCCGAAGATCGCGCTGGCCCGGGGCATCCGGGTCCGGTCCCTGACGCCCGAGGACGAATCGCTGGAGAGCGTCTTCTCCTATCTGGTGGGGAGCTGACTCATGTCGACCGTTTCCTGGATCACCGCGCGCGGGCTGTTCGGCCGGCGCCGGTTCCTGCTGCTGCTCCCGCTGCCCGCGCTGCTGCTGGTGCTCGCGATCGTCTCCCGTTCGCTCGGGGTCGACCCGGGCCAGTGGGGGCCGCCGGTGCTGGTCGGCCTCGGGCTCGCCGTGGTGCTGCCGGTGGTCGCGCTGATCGTCGGCACCGGGGTGCTCGGTGCCGAGATCGACGACGGCACGGTGGTGCACATCCTCACCAAGCCGCTGCCGCGCTGGCAGATCGTGCTGCCCAAGCTCGCGGTGGCGACCGGGGTCAGCGCGGCCACCGTCGCCGTCCCGCTCTACGTCGCGGGCGTGCTCGCCGATTCGGTACGCCTCGGCCTGGGGCTCGCCGCCGCGTCGGCGCTGGGCGCGCTGGCGTACTCGGCGCTGTTCCTGGTGCTCAGCCTGCTGACCCGGCGGCCTGTGCTGCTCGGGCTGGTCTACGTGCTGATCTGGGAGGGGCTGCTCGGCCGGTTCGTGGACGGCACCAAGGTGCTCTCCATCCAGCAGTGGGTGATCGCCATCGCCGACCGGATCGCCCCCACCGAACTGCTCGGCACCACCGTCTCCGTGCCGGTGGCCGCGGTGCTGACCGCCCTGGTGGCGATCGGCTCCACCATCCTGGCCATCGACCGCCTTCGCTCGTTCAGCGTGGCTGGCGAGACGAGCTGACCGCGGGCCGGGAGTTGATCGCGCCGGCCGGGTCGGGGCTCGTCCTCGTCCCGTCCGACGGGCGCACGGCCCGGGCGTGTCGCGTGGGCTGGCGCAACCCGTCATGAGCGAGATGACTGTGAGGCATATTTATGCCTCACAGTCATCTCGCTCAAAGTTATCCTCGTCCGCCTCGGCTATTACGCTCCGTGGCCATTGGCTCGCGCCTACCCGGGCTCGCGTCGTCCCGGCTCGCCCTCCGCCGGCCGCCAGCCGGCGCGCGCCCGTGGACGGCTGGCTCGGCCGAGCGGGCCGGGCCAGCCGTGCATCAGAACGCGCAGGCGACGACGAGTTCGGGGGTTCGGTCGGGGAGCAGGTCGAGCTTGGCGATCCGGCCCGCCGCCCGGAGGTCGTCGGCGATCAGGGTGAGCTGGTCGAGCTGGGCGGCCGGGCCGAGCACCTCGGCCAGTGGCACGTCCGCCTTCATCGACAGCTTCCGTTCCGACTTGGCCCGGCGCACCTGGCCCAGCGCGTCCGCGGCCAGCCGCAGCAGCTGCGGGTCACCCGGTCCCTGGGTGGCCCGACCCACCTCGTAGGTCGTGGGCCACGGTGCGCGGTGCACCGAGCCGTACCGCCACCAGGACCAGACCTCCTCGGTGACGAAGGGCAGCACCGGGGCGAACAGCCGCAGCTGCACCGAGAGTGCGGTGGCCAGCGCGGCCCGCGCCGAGTCCGCCCCCGGCCCGGAGCCGTAGGCGCGCTCCTTCACCAGCTCGATGTAGTCGTCGCAGAACCGCCAGAAGAACGCCTCCGTCGCCATCAGCGCGGCGGTGTGGTCGTACCCGTCGAAGGCGGCGGTCGCGGCGGCGACCACGCCGGACAGTTCGGCGAGCATGGCGGTGTCCAACGGCTCGGTCGCCGGCGCGCCCAACGCGTCGGCGGCACCCAGCCCGAGCGCGAACCGGGACGCGTTGAGCAGCTTGGTGGCGAGCCGCCGCCCGACCTTGATCTGCGCCGGGTCGAAGGCCAGGTCCATCCCCGGCTTGCCGCTGGCGGCCCAGTATCGCACCGCGTCGGAGCCGTGCTGCACAAGCAGGTCCATCGGGGTGACCACGTTCCCCTTGGACTTGGACATCTTCTTGCGGTCCGGGTCGAGGATCCAGCCGGAGAGCACCGCGTCGCGCCAGGGCAGCACGCCGTGCTCCAGGTGGGACCGGACCGCGGTGGCGAAGAGCCAGGTCCGGATGATCTCCTGCCCCTGCGGCCGCAGGTCCATCGGGAAGACCCGGCGGAACAGGTCCGGGTCGGTCTCCCAACCACCGACGATCTGTGGGGTCAGCGACGAGGTGGCCCAGGTGTCCAGCACGTCCGGGTCGCCGACGAAGCCGCCTGGCAGCCCGCGCTGCGCCTCCTCGTAGCCGGGTGGCGGCTCGCCGGACGGGTCGACCGGGAGCATCGACTCGTCCGGTGTGAGAGGGTGGGACCAGTCCGGCTCGCCAGCGTCGTCGAGCCGGTACCACACCGGCACCGGCACGCCGAAGAAGCGCTGCCGGCTGACCAGCCAGTCTCCGGTCAGGCCGCCCACCCAGTGCTCGTAGCGGTGCCGCATGTGCTCCGGCACCCAGCGCAGTTCCCGGCCGCGGGCCAGCAGCTCGTCGCGCAGCTCCGGGTCGCGCCCGCCGTTGCGCAGGTACCACTGCCGGGTGGAGACGATCTCCAGTGGCCGGTCGCCCCGCTCGTAGAACTTCACCGGGTGAGTGATCGGGCGCGGCTCGCCCACCAGATCACCCGCGTCGGTTAGCAGCTGCACCACGGTGCGCCGGGCGCCGTTGACGGTCTGCCCGGCCAGCGCCGCGTAGGGCTCCGCCGGCACCCCGGCCGGCGGCTCGGGCAGCAGCCGCCCGTCCCGGCCGATCACCACCCGGGTGTCGAGCTGCAGCTCCCGCCACCAGGTCACGTCGGTCAGGTCGCCGAAGGTGCAGACCATCGCGATGCCCGTGCCCTTGGCCGGGTCCGCCAGCGGGTGCGCGCGCACCGGCACCTCGACCCCGAAGACCGGGGTACGCACCGACGCGCCGACCAGGTCCGCGTACCGCTCGTCGTCCGGGTGGCAGACCAGCGCCACGCAGGCCGGCAGCAGCTCCGGTCGGGTGGTGTCGATCAGCACCTCACGCCCGCCCGGCCCGTGGAAGCGCAGCCGGTGGTACGCGCCGGGCCGCTCCCGGTCCTCCAGCTCGGCCTGGGCCACGGCGGTGGCGAACCCGACGTCCCAGAGCGTTGGCGCCTCCGCCTGGTACGCCTCGCCCCGGGCCAGGTTGCGCAGGAACGCCCGCTGGCTGGTCGCCCGGGCCACCCGCCCGATCGTGGTGTAGGTCAGCGACCAGTCCACCGACAGCCCCAGTCGCCGCCACAGCGCCTCGAAGACCTGCTCGTCCGCCGTGGTGAGCTGCTCGCACAGCTCGATGAAGTTGCGCCGGGAGATCGGGGCCGGGTCCTTGCGGGCCGCCTCGCTCACCGGCGTGGCCGGCGGCTGCCACTCCGGGTCGTACGGCAGGGCCGGGTCGCAGCGCACCCCGTACACGTTCTGCACCCGCCGCTCGGTGGGCAGGCCGTTGTCGTCCCAGCCCATCGGGTAGAAGACCGTCCGGCCGCGCATCCGCTGGAACCGGGCCACGGTGTCGGTGTGCGTGTAGGAGAAGACGTGTCCCATGTGCAGTTCGCCGGATACGGTCGGCGGCGGGGTGTCGATCGCGTACACGTCCGAGCTACGACCATCCGGGCTCGGCGCGTCTGACGCCGTGTCGCGACCCCGGACAGCCGCCTTCGAGCGGTCGAACGCGTACGTGCCCTCCTCCTGCCAGCGGCGCGCCCAGGTCTCCTCGATGCCGTCCAGGGTCGGACGCTCGGGGACGCCGGCGCGGCCCGTCCTCGCCGTATCCGTCATCAGCCGATCGTAGGCAGCCGGTGAGCTACCAGCCACGAGTTATGCCCTCGCCACACCGTCCGTCGCGGTCGGCCAGCCGGTCAGCTGCGCGAGTAGCGCCACCGGCGGTGCCGGGCACCCCGGCGGTCAGCGGGCGATCGGGCCGAGCAGCGGGCCGCGGGTGGCGAGCTGGAAGTAGGGCCGACCGCCGAGCCGCGCGTTGGCCCGGTCCAGGATGGTGGAGACCGGCGCGTACGAGTTGTGCTCGTTCGGGTTGCTGCAGGGGCCCTGGCCCGGGTCGCCGTTGGAGAGGATGCCCAGCGCCTTGCCGTCCGACTCGGTGAAGAGCGGCCCGCCGCTGTCCCCCGGCCGAGCGCAGATGCGTACGTCGATGCCGCCGCTGCCCTTGCCGGTGATCTCGCCGCACCGGGTGCCCGGCAGGTAGCCGGCGCCCGCCCCGGAGTCGACGTAGACCTCGCCGGACTTCGGCGTGTACGCGGAACCGGTCGCGCAGACGACCCAGCCGACCTGGATGGCGCTGTACGCCACGTATCCGGTGATCGCCACGTCCCGGCTGGTCGTGCAGCGCGGGTTGTCGGCCACGCACCAGTAGTTGACCAGGCTGGGGGTGCTCGTGGCGCCCCCCTGGTACGCCCAGCGGTCCAGCGCCCCCGGCTGGTACGGCATGATCGCGTAGTCGTACGGGAAGGCGTTCTCGGCCAGCACCGGGTCGGTCGACTCGACCGAGACCGGGATCTTCGGGCCGAGGAACTGGTGCCAGGTCCGGTCCACCTGCGTGTGTCGCCCGCCGACGACGCAGTGCCCGGCCGTCAGGAGGTACGCCGTCCCGGTGCGGGAGCGGACGTTGAAGCCGGCCGTGCAGCCGCCGACCGTGCCGTCGTCGCGGGGCACGTCCAGCCGGATCCCGCCCCGCATCGGCGCCTGCGGGCAGTAGCGCGGGTCACACGCCTTCGGCACGGCGGCGCCGGCCAGCCGGGGCCGGGCCTGCGCGGGCACCCCGGCGTCGGCGAGCGCCCCGGCGAGCCGGGAGTCGTCGGCGGCGATCCCGTCCCCGGTGAGGACCACGACCGCGTTCCGCTCCTGGTCGACCAGGACGTCCTCGCCGGCGGTCAGGCCGAGCGAGGCGGCGAGCCGGGCTGCCGCGTCGGTGAGCTCCCGCAGCGGGTGGCGTACCTGGACCACCCGGACGTGCGCGGCGTCCGGGGAGCCGGCGACGACCGCGCGCACCGGGGCGGCGTCGGTGGCCCCGATCATGAGCACGCCGCCGGCCGCCTGGTCCAGCCACATGCCGCCGTACGTGTCGGGGTGGTCGCCGGCCAGCTTCGCGGCGAGCGGTGCGGAGAACTCCTGCAGGGCGAGTCGGCGGGCCGCCTCGGTGGCGGAGACGCGGTAGCGCTCGCGCAGGTAGGCGACGGACGCGGGGGCGGCCTCGGCCACCGCGCGAGCCGGTCGGGCGGCGGTGGCCACGGGAGTCCCGTCCCGGGTGGCACCGCCGGTCGCCCGGCTGCCCATGCCAGCCTGGGCGCCCGGCGTCGGCTCGCTGGTCGCGGCGTCGGCACTCTGCGGGGCGGCGGCCGTGCCGGCCACCGGTGCCGGGTCGGCGTCGCCGCCCTGGGCCAGCACCACGCCGGTCGCCCCGACCGTGCAAGCGATGGCCACTCCGACAACGACAAGACTTCTGCGGATCCGCACGCCGTGAACCTCCCCGTGTCCGGCGAAGCCGATCGGCGTGACGGTTGTCGTGGCAGGGCCGCTCCCGGCGGCCGGTGCATGCGGCCGATCGACGGTCCGGAAGTCTATCGGCAGAGCCGGCCGCCCGTGACCCCGTGTGGGGGGTGGGGTCAGATCAGCGAGTCGCGCCACTGGCGGTGCAGGGCGGCGTACCGGCCGCCGGCGGCGGCCAGCTCGGCGGGGCGGCCGTCCTCCACGATCCGTCCGCCGTCGAGCACCAGCACCCGGTCCGCGATCTCCACCGTGGACAGCCGGTGCGCGATCACCAGCGCGGTGCGGTCGCGCAGGATGCTGCCGAGCGCCCGCTGCACCAGGCGCTCGGTCGGCACGTCCAGCGACGAGGTCGCCTCGTCCAGGATCAGCACCCGCGGATCGGCCAGGAACGCGCGGGCGAACGCGACGAGCTGCCGCTGCCCGGCGGAGAGCCGGCCGCCGCGCCGGTGCACGTCGGTGGCGTACCCGTCGGGGAGCGCGGCGATGAAGTCGTGCGCGCCGATGGCCCGGGCGGCGGCTTCCACGGCCGCGTCGTCGGCGTCCGGGCGGCCGAACCGGATGTTCTCCGCCACCGAGCCGCTGAACAGGTGATTCTCCTGGGTCACCAGCACGACCGCCCGGCGCAGCTCGGCGTCCGCCAGGTCCCGCAGGTCGACCCCGTCGAGGCTGACCGCGCCCGTGCCCGGATCGTGGAACCGGGCGACCAGCTTGGCGATGGTGGACTTGCCCGCGCCGGTCGGCCCGATCAGCGCGACCGTCTGCCCGGCCGGCACGGCCAGCTCCAGCCCGGCGAGGATCGGTGCCTCCGCCCGGTAGCCGAAGGAGACCGACCGGAAGACCACGGCACCCCGGCCGCCGCCGGGCAGCGGCGCCGGCCGCTCCGGCTCGGCCACCGCCGGGCGCTCGTCGAGCACCCCGGCCAGCTTCTCCAGCGCGGCGGTGGCCGACTGCAACGCGTTGTAGAACTGGCTGAGCTCCTCCATCGGCTCGAAGAACCGGCGCAGGTAGAGCAGGAACGCGGCGAACACGCCGACCTCGGTCCGGCCGCCCAGCACCCGCCAGCCGCCGTAGCCGAGCACCACCGCCACAGTCAGGTTGCCGATCATCCGGATGCCCGGCGAGTAGACCGCGATCAGCCGGAACGCGTCCAGGCTGGCCTGCCGGTAGTCGTCGTTCACCGTGGCGAAGATGCGCTGGTTGCGCGGCTCCCGCCGGTACGCCTGCACCGCCCGGATGCCGCGCAGCGACTCGACGAAGTGCACGATGACCAGCGCCACCGCCTCCCGGGTCCGCCGGTACGCCCCGGCGGAGGCGCGGGCGAACCAGCGGGACAGCCAGAACAGGAACGGGAAGGCGAGCAGGGTGGCCGCGGCCAGCGGCAGGTCCAGCCAGAGCAGGATGCCCGCCACCGACAGCACCGACAGCGCGGCCATCACCAGCTTGTCGATCCCGCCGTCGACCAGTTCGGCGATCGAGTCCAGGTCGCTGGTCAGCCGGGACACCATCCGGCCGGAGGTGTAGCGCTCGTGGAAGCCGACGTCGAGGCGGAGGAAGTGGCCGTACACCCGCTGGCGGAGGTCGAGCAGGACGGCCTGGCCGATCCGGGCGGCGAGGGTGAGGAAGCCGCGCCGGGCCGCGTACTCGGTGCCGGTGGCGACGACGAAGGCGGCGGCGACGGCGACCAGCGGGCCGGCGTCGCCGGCCCGCAGCGGCCCGATGCCCCGGTCGATGCCCAGCATCACCAGGTACGGGCCGGCCATCGCGGCGGCGTTCTGGAGCAGCAGCAGCGCCACGGCCCAGCCGAGCCGACGCCGGTGCGGGCGCAGCAGCCCGCGCAGCAGCGCCCGGCTGCGGGCCCGGAGCCGGGCCACCGCCTCCGGGGTGGCGACCTCGGCCCGGCTGCGGTCGGCGTCCGGGTCGGTGGCCCGCCCGCGCCACCGGGACAGGTCGAGGCCGTCGTCCCGGGGCCGGCCCGGGGCGGAGCCGCCGTCACGACCTCGGCGCGGGGCGGAACCGCCACCGCGGCGGGGCCGGGGTACGCGGAGCGGACCGCCCGCCCCGCTCACGAGTGCACCAGGCCGACGCCGTCTGGCCGCCGCTCCGGCGCGGCGGAGAGCACCGCCCGGTACGCCGGCACGCCGGCCAGCAGTTCGGAGTGGGTACCGACGGCGACGATCCGCCCGCCGGCGAGCAGGGCGACCCGATCGGCGAGCGCCACCGTGGAGGGGCGGTGCACCACCAGCAGGGCGGTGGTGTCCCGCAGGACCCGGCGCA
This sequence comes from Micromonospora sp. CB01531, assembly GCF_001905095.1. Lineage (GTDB taxonomy): Bacteria > Actinomycetota > Actinomycetes > Mycobacteriales > Micromonosporaceae > Micromonospora. The sequence goes on along the minus strand of NZ_LWLS01000061.1, from coordinate 234,555 downwards.
ACGCCGCCTCGACCAGCGCCTCGGTGTGCACGTCGAGGGCGGAGAGCGGGTCGTCGAGGACGAGCAGCGCGGGTCGGCTGAGCACCGCCCGGGCCAGCGCCAGCCGTTGCCGTTGCCCGCCGGAGAGGGACAACCCCTGCTCGCCGACCCGGGTGGCCAACCCCCACGGCAGCTCGTACGCGAACTCCGCCTGGGCCAGCGCGAGCGCGGCCCGGACCTCGTCCTCGCCGGCGTCCGGCCGGCCCAGGGTGAGGTTTTCCCACACCGACATGGAGAACAGGGTCGGCTCCTCGAACGCCATCCCGACCAGCCGGCGCAGCGAGCCGAGCCGCAGGTCCCGCAGGTCGTGCCCGTCGAGGGTGATCCGGCCGCCGGTCACGTCGTGCAGCCGGGGGACCAGCGACAGCAGCGTGCTCTTGCCGCACCCGGTGGCCCCGACCAGGGCCAGCGTCTCGCCCGGTTCGACGGTCAAGTCGACCTCGCGCAGCACCGGCGCAGTCGTACCGGGGTAGCGGAAGGTCACCCGCTCGAAGCTCAGCCGGCCGCGGACGTCGGCGCGGTCCAGCGCCCGGGCGTGCGGGGCGTCCACGATGGTCGGCGGGGTGTCCAGCACCTCCTGAACCCGGTCGGCGGCCGTTGCCGCCTCCTGCCCGTTCGCGATGATCCAGCCGAGCGACTGCACCGGCCAGACCAGCATGAGCTGGAGGCTGACGAAGGCGACCAGTTCGCCGATGGTGAGCACGCCCCGGGTGGCGGCCGCCGCCCCGGCCACCAGCACCACCCCGAGGGTCAGGTTGGGGACCAGGTCGAACAGCGCCGAGGTACGCGCCAGCAGCCGCGCCTTGCCGATCCCGGTGTCGTGCAGCTGCCGGGCGCCGCCGGCGAACCGGGCGGCCAGCTCCGACCCCCGCCCGTACGCCCGCATGGTGCGCAGGCCCTGCGCGGTCTCCTCGACCAGCGTGGCCACGTCGCCCTGCTGGTCCTGCATCCGCCGGGACGCCGCGTGGTAGTGCCGGGCGAACCGGCGGCTGATCAGGAACAGCGGCACCGCGCTGGCCGCCACCAGCAGGCCGAGCCACGGGTGCAGCCGGATCAGCAGCACCACCACGGCGGCGTAGGTGATCAGGTTGAGGACCAGGAAGAGCAGGCCGAAGGAGAGGAACCGGCGGATCACCGACAGGTCGCTGGTGATCCGGCAGAGAAGCTGGCCGGACTGCCAGCGGTCGTGGCAGCCGGCCGGAAGCCGTTGCAGGTGGGCGTAGACGTCGGCGCGGATCGCCGTCTCCATGCCGACCGAGGACGACGACTGGGTCCACCGCCGGATGAAGATCAGCACCGCCTCGGCCACGCCGAGCAGCAGGGCGAGAGCGCCGAGCCGGAACAGCCCGGCCGGGTCGTGCCGGGCCACCGGCCCGTCCACCACCCGCTGCACGACCAGTGGCACGGCCAGGCTCGCCGCCGTGGCGGCCACGGCGGCGAGCAGCAGCCAGGCGAACTCGGCCGCGTACGGCCGCAGGTAGGGACGCAGCCGCCAGAGGTTGCGCAGCGGGGGGTGAGGCGCCGAAGGGTTGCCGTCGCTGTGCGCAGGCACTACGCGACGGTAGCGGCAGGGTGTGACGGTAGCGCTGTCAGCTAGCCGTCACCCGTCCCTCATGCCCGAGAAGCCACTTCTTCACGTCCAGCCCCCAGCGGTAGCCGCCGAGCGTGCCGTCGGTGCGCAGCACCCGGTGGCAGGGGACGAAGAGGGCGGCCGCGTTGCGGGCGCAGGCCGCCGCGGCGGCGCGGACCGCGGCCGGCCGCCCGGCCAGCTCGGCGAATCCCGTGTAGGTCACCGGTTCACCCGGCTTCACGTCGCGCAGCACCTGCCAGGCGTGCGCCAGGAAGATGCCGTCGGTGTGCTGCGCCACCGGGACCGGGTCGATCGCGGTCAGGTCACCGTCCAGATAGGCGCGTACGGCGGTGGTCACCAGGCCCAGTTCGGCGCGGTCCCGCAGCTCACCGCGCAGGCTCGGGTGCATCAGCGGGACCAGGTCGGCCGGCTCGGCGGTGAATCCGGCCGCGCGTACCGCCCCGTCGGGTCCGGTGAGGACGCTCAGCGGGCCGACGGGGGTGTCGATGACGGTGCTGTCCAGTGTGGTCATGCTGCTCTCCAGAGTCGGATCACCGCGTACGACCGCCAGGGGCGCCAGCGGTCGGCGTACGCGTCGAGGTTCTTCGGGTCGTCGGGCAGGCCGAGCGCGGCGGCGCCCCGGCGTACGCCCAGGTCGGTGGCGAGGAGGACGTCGGGGTCGCCGAGGGCGCGCATCGCCACGTAGCCGGCCGTCCACGGGCCGATCCCGGGTAGGGCGGTCAGCCGCCGTACGGCTTCCTCCCGGTCCCCGCCCGGCGCCAGGTCCAGCGACCCGTCCGCCACGGCCCGCGCCACCGCCCGGATCGTCTCCCGCCGCGCCCCCGGCATCCGAAACCCCTCGTCGGGAACCCCCAGCACCTCCTCCGCACTAGGAAACGCCCCCAGCCTTAGCTGTTGATCATGAGGTTGGCGGCAATCCGAGAGATCCACTTCGCCGTCAACCTCATGATCAACTGAGCTGGCGGTCGCGGTGAGGAGGTGGGTGAGGGTGGTGCGGGCGGACTGGAGGGAGATCTGCTGGGTGGTGATGGCACGGACGGCCATCTCGAAGCCGTCGACAGCGTGGGGGAGGCGGACGCCCGGTTCCGCCCGAACGGCCGGGGCGAGCACGGGATCCTCGGCCAGGGTGCCGTCGACCGCGACCGGGTCGGCGTCCAGGTCGAGCAGCCGGCGGCAGCGGGCCACCGCCGGGGCCAGGTCACGCATGTCGGCCAGGCGCAGCGTCGCGGCCACGTGGCCGTCGGCCGGGGTCAGCGCGACGGTGCCGGCTCCGTGCGGCAGCCGCAGCCCCCGGTGGTACGTCCCGCCGTGTACCTCCTCCACCCCGGGCAGCGCCCGCAGCGCGAGGAAGTCCAGCAGCGCCGCCGCGTGCAACGGCGGACGGTACGCCAGCCGCAGCGTGATCGTGCCCGCCCCGCCTGCTGCCGGCCGTCCCGCTCGGCTGACCCCCAGCTCGGACGGCGTCGCCCCGTACACCTCCCGGACCGTGTCGTTGAACTGCCGGACGCTGCCGAAGCCGGCGGCGAACGCGACCTCGGCCAGGCCGAGCCCGGTGGTCTCGATGAGGATCCGGGCGGTCTGGGCGCGCTGCGCCCGGGCCAGCGCGAGCGGCCCGGCGCCGAGTTCGGCGCGGAGCATCCGGTGCAGGTGCCGCTCGGTGTAGCCGAGCCGGGCGGCCAGCCCCGGTACGCCGTCCCGGTCGACCACCCCGTCCGCGATCAGCCGCATCGCCCGCCCCACCACGTCGGCCCGGACGTCCCACTGCGGTGACCCGGGGGCGGCGTCGGGGCGGCAGCGACGGCAGGCCCGCAGGCCGGCGCCCTGCGCCGCGGCGGCGGACGGGAAGAACCGGACGTTCTGCCGTTTCGGCGTCATCGCCGGGCAGGACGGCCGGCAGTAGATCCCGGTCGACGTGACGCCGGTGTAGAACCAGCCGTCGAAGCGCTGGTCACGGCTGTCGACTGCCCGGTAGCACCGTTCGAAGTCCAACTCCACGCCATCGATCCTGCCTCGCAGGTCCAGCCCCCGGCTGGCGGGATTCGGACGTAGCCGTACGCCCACTCCGGCCCCCTCCCGCCGCAGCCGCGATGCCCGCCCCCCGTCATCCCAAGATCCGCGCAGGTTCACGGAAAGAGTGGTCAATTCGCGCCGCGAGACCACTCGTTCCGTGAAAGAGGGCTCTCTGCCACCCGAGCGCGGCAGGCACGGAGGCCATCCGGGCGTGCATCGGGAAGGTTAGGGGCGCGGGCTGGGCGAGGCGGCGGGACCGCTGGGTGAGGGGACGACGGTGCCGGTCGGGACGGGCCCGCTGGGCGACGGGACAGGCAGGGTCGGGGGCGGGGCGGGCCTGCTCGGCGAGGGGACGGCCGTCGGGCTTCCGGGCTGCGACGATGGGCTCGCGGTCGGCGCGGACGGGCCGCTCGGGGAGGGAACGGCGGTCGGGCTTCCGGGCTGCGACGATGGGCTCGCGGTCGGCGCGGACGGGCCGCTCGGGGAGGGAACGGCGGTCGGGGCTCCGGCCGGCGTGGTGGCCGCCGGCGGGCGCGGGGCGGCGGGACCAGGTGCGTCCCCGCCGGTCGTCGCGAGCGCGAGCGGCGCCGCGACGAGTACGGCGGCGACAGTCCCCGCCACGCTGAGCGCCGCGGTGACGCGCTTGCGGTTCCGGGTCCGGTGTTCCGCCGGGATCAACTGGTCCTGCACGGTGGGTGCCTCCTCGGCCAGGTCGGAGAGGGTGGCGCGGATGAGATCCTCGAACGGCGTGGTCACAGCCGTACCTCCAGGAGTTCGACGTCCGGCAGGAGTTGCCGCAGCCGGCCCACCGCCCGGTGGGTACGGCTGCGTACCGTGCCGACGGTGCAGCCCAGCACCTCGGCCACCTGGGTCTCGGTGAGGTCCTCGTAGTAGCGCAGGACCAGCACCGTGCGCTGGGCCGGCGGCAGCCGTCGCAGCGCCGCCCGCATGGCCAGGCGTACGTCCGTCCCGCCGCTCGGGTCCGGCTGGACCGCCTCGTCCGCCCCGGTGAGCGCCGTCTCCCGCCGCCGGCGCAGTCGGCGCCACCAGCTCACCTGCTCCCGGTACATGACCGCGCGCAGGTACCCCTCGGGGTCGGTGTGCCGCAGGGTCCGCCACTTCGGGATGGTCCTGGCCAGCGCCGACTGGAACAGGTCCTCGGCGGCGTGCCGGTCGCCGGTGAGCAGGTACGCGACCCGCATCATCGCCGGCGTACGGTTGGCCACGAACTCGGCCAGCCGGGCTCGGTCGTCCTCGTCCACGTACCCTCCCGCGCTTGTCTGTCAGTGATACAGACGCCCCAGCTCAGCCCAGCTATCCCTGACGCGGCAACGGTTTTCGGCGCCGAAAGTGTCGGTAGTGGTCGGTACGGTCCCGCCAACCAACTCAAGAAGAGGGTGCGGGGAGATGGCGAGCGTGGCCGGGCGAGGTGCCCGCTGATGCGGTCGGGGCGGATTCGGGTGGATCGCGCGGTGGTGCAGGGCTTCTACGACCGGATGCGGGTGGTGGCGCCGGCCGCGTACGGCGCGATCGAACGGGACCGGGCGGACGACCCGGGGCGGGCCTTCGCCGAGACCGCCTGCGGCCGGCTCGTCGGCTCGCTCGACCCGGCGGGGCTGCGGGCGCTCGGCATGTGGGCGCACCACTGGTGCATGCGCTTCTACGACGACGACACCCGGGTGGGCCTGCGGCTGGTCCGGGAGATCGCTGGCCGGGCCGGGCTGGGCTGGACGGTCGACGAGGTGCGCTGGCTGCTCGACCAGTCGTACGCGGCCGGCCCGGCCGCCGCACACCGGTTCACGCTGCCGCTCGCCGCCGCGGCCGAGTTGCCGCCGGGGGCGCTGCCGGGTCGGGGCGGCGAGGCGCCGGACTGGCCCCGTCTGCTCGCCGGCTGAGCGCCGGCCGGCTCGCCTCCGCGGCGGACGCGGGCCGGCCGGCCCCCGCCGGGGACATGGGCGGGGCAGTCTCCGCAGCGGACCCGGGCGCGGCGGGCGTGAGCCGGTCCGACCGTTCGCCCGGCCCGGCCCGGCCCGGTAGCTGACCGAGCACCATCGCGGCGACCGCCACCGCGAAGCCGACCAGCTGGAGCGGGCTGAGTGCCTGCCCGAGCACCAGCCAGCCGAGGGCGGCGGCGGTCAGCGGGCTCAGCGCGCCCAGCACCGACACCCGGGTGACGGGCAGTCGCGCCGCGCCCCGGAACCAGAGCGCGTACGCCAGGGCGGTGCCGACCAGCCCGAGCCAGGCGTACCCGAGGAGGGCGGGCTGGTCCGGCGCGGGCGGCGCGCCCTCGACGGCGGCGGCGACCGGCAGGATCAGCAGACCGCCGGCGACCAGCTGCCAGCTCGTCGCGGTGAGGGTGCCGACGCCGGCCGGCCGCCCCCAGCGGCGGGTGAGCACCAGCCCGGTGGCCATCGCGGCGGTGCCGGCGAGCCCGGCCGCCACGCCGAGCAGGTCCAGGCCGGCGTCGGGCCGCAGCACCACCAGTGCGACGCCCAGCGGCGCGGCCAGCGCGGCGAGCAGCGCCGGCCGGCCGGGCCGCGTGCCGAGGGCGGCCACCGTGAGCGCGACGACCAGCAGGGGCTGGGTCGCGCCCAGCACCGCTGCGGTGCCCCCGGGCAGCCGGTACGCGGCGACGAAGAGCAGCGGGAAGAAGGCGCCGATGTTCAGCGCGCCGAGCAGGGCGGCCCGCCACCACCAGGCGCCGTGCGGTCGGTGGCGGGTCAGGGCGAGCAGCAGCAGCCCGGCCGGCAGGGCCCGGTACGCGCCGGACCAGAGCGGCCGGTCGGCCGGCAGCAGCTCGGCGGTGACCAGGTAGGTGGTGCCCCACGTGGTCGGGGCGACGGCGGTGAGCGCGACGTCGGTCCAGCGGCGGTGCATGGCGGCCCTCTTCCCTCGCTGCTAAGTAGCTTAGAGCTAAGCTAATCAGTGTCGAGTAAAGAAGGAAGTGCGAGGTGCGGCACAATTCCTCCGTGGCAGCGGACGACGTGGACGTCATCGTCGAGCAGTGGCGCCGGGAGCGGGCCGGCATGCGGCCCGAGCCGATGGCGGTCTTCGGTCGCATCTACCGGCTGGCCCGCCTGGTCGGCGACGGCCAGGAGAAGGTGTACGCGGGCTGGGGGATCAGCCGGGGCGAGTTCGACGTACTCGCCGCGCTCCGGCGCTCCGGCGACCCGTACACCCTGGCACCGAAGGCCCTGAGCGCCTCGCTGATGCTGACCTCCGGCGGGATGACCGGGCGGCTCGACCGGCTGGAGCGGGCCGGGCTGATCCGCCGATCACCCGACCCGGAGGATCGAAGGGGCCTGCGGGTCACCCTCACCGACACCGGCCGTCGCCTCGTCGAGGAGGCCGCCGACGCCGGCCTGGAGGTGCAGCGACGTCTCCTGGACGCCCTCCCGCCCGCTGACCAGGAACGCCTCGCCGACCTGCTCCGCGCGCTGCTGGCTGCCGCCGAGACGGGTCGCTGACCCGGGCGGCTGCGGGTGCCCAAGGCCGGTGGCGCAGGATGATCGCCAGATCGCCAGACCGCCGACCGGGAGGACTTCATGCCGGCTGCCGAACCGACCATCGTCGCCACCAGCACAGGCTTCAGCAGCCGCAACCGCGGCCCCTGGGACGCGCAGCCCGGGCCGATCTTCGAGCTGATGGCCGAGCTGGCGGAGGCCGGACCCGCGCCGCGGATCTGCTACCTGAACCAGGCCGTCGGCGACCAGCCCACCTCGTTCAGCGTGTTCTACGGCGCGTTCGCCGGCACCCGATTCCGCCCGTCCCACCTGGCCCTGTTCCCGATGCCCAACGTCGAGGACATCCGGGCCCACCTGCTCGCCCAGGACCTCATCTGGGTCGGCGGCGGCAGCGTCGCCAACCTCTGCGCGGTCTGGCGGGTGCACGGCCTCCAGGACATCCTGCACGAGTGCTGGCAGGCCGGGGTGGTGCTGGGCGGCGTCTCCGCCGGGTCGATCTGCTGGCACCTCGGCGGGGCCACCGACAGCTACGGCTCGACCCTGCGACCCTTCACCGATGGCCTGGGCTGGCTCCCGTACGGCAACGGGGTGCACTACGACAACGAGGGGCAGCGCCGGCCGCTCATGCACAAGCTGGTCGGCGACGGCACGCTGCCGACCAGCCACTGCACCGACGACGGGGTCGGGCTGGTCTACCGGGGCACCCGGCTGGCCGAGGCGGTGGCGGACAAGGAGGGCGTCGCCGCGTACCAGGTGACCCGGGAAGCGGACGGCAGCGTCCGGGAGACCCGGATCGAGCCCCGGCTGCTGACCGCTCAGCCCTCCTGACCCCGGCCTGCTGGGCAGGCCCCCACCGGGCACGGAGTCCCTTTTCGCTCGGCGGCGGGACTGCCTGTCCGGGACGGGCGGCGAACCGCGTAAGCTGGCTCGTCGTGAGTCTCACCATCGGCATCGTGGGCCTGCCCAACGTCGGCAAGAGCACCCTGTTCAACGCGCTGACCAAGAACGACGTGCTCGCGGCGAACTACCCGTTCGCCACCATCGAGCCGAACGTCGGCGTGGTCGGGCTGCCCGACGAGCGGCTGACCAAGCTCGCCGAGATCTTCTCGTCGCAGAAGGTGCTGCCGGCGCCGGTCTCGTTCGTCGACATCGCCGGCCTGGTGCGGGGTGCCTCCAAGGGCCAGGGCCGGGGCAACGCGTTCCTCGCGAACATCCGCGACGCCACGGCGATCTGCCAGGTGGTGCGCGCCTTCTCCGACCCGAACGTGGTGCACGTCGACGGCAAGGTCTCCCCGGCCGACGACATCGAGACGATCAACACCGAGCTGATCCTGGCCGACCTGCAGACCCTGGAGAAGGCGCTGCCCCGGCTGGAGAAGGAGGCCAAGCTTCGCAAGGACCGGGCCGCCGCCGTCGAGGCCGCGAAGAAGGCCGTCGACCTCCTGGACAGCGGCGTCAACCTGTACGCGGGCGCGGCCGCCGCCAAGATCGAGCTGGAGCACCTGCGGGAGCTGCACCTGCTCACCACCAAGCCGTTCCTCTACGTCTTCAACGTCGACGAGGCCGAGCTGGGCAACGCCGAGTTCCTCGACGAACTGCGCGCCCTGGTCGCCCCGGCCGAGGCGGTCTTCATGGACGCCAAGATCGAGTCCGAGCTGGTGGACCTGCCCGAGGAGGAGGCCCGCGAGCTGCTGGAGTCGATCGGGCAGTCCGAGCCGGGCCTGGACCAGCTCGTCCGGGTCGGCTTCCGGACGCTCGGGCTCCAGACGTACCTGACGGCCGGCCCCAAGGAGGCGCGGGCCTGGACCGTCCCGGTCGGCGCGACCGCGCCGGAGGCCGCGGGGGTCATCCACAGCGACTTCCAGCGCGGCTTCATCAAGGCCGAGGTGGTCTCCTACGACGACCTGGTCGCGGCCGGATCGATGGCGGCGGCGAAGGCCGCCGGCAAGGTCCGGATCGAGGGCAAGGAGTACGTCATGCGGGACGGCGACGTCGTGGAGTTCCGCTTCAACGTCTGACGGCATTGATTGGTCCGGGCGGCTCCAGGTGAACCCGCCAGCCCCGGTTGCCTGCTCGTAGGTGCAGGACCGACAGCGGTGCGACGTCGAGTAGCCAGAAGGCCGCGGGCGGCGCTCGCAGGATGTTGACCAGCGCGGCTCGGATCACTGCCGCGTGCGTGACGGCGGTGATTCGCGCGGACCGCACGGCCTGCGCGTGAAGCCAGTGGCCGACGCGGTCGACGAGCGCGGTGAGGCTTTCTCCGCCGTGCGGTGCGGCGTCCGGGTCGGTGAGCCATCGCCGCAGGCCGCCGGGGTTTGCCGCGGCGACCTCGTCGAGGCTACGGCCGGTCCAGTCTCCGTAGTCGCAGTCGGCGATGGCGGGTTCGATCGCCGGTCGCAATCCCCATGCCGTCGCGGTCTGCAGGGCCGCTTCGGCCGGACTGCTCAGGCAGCAGCTCTCGCCCCGACCCGCTGGGACCTGGTTGGCCAGGGCGAGGGCAGCCCGTCGGCCACCCTCGTCCAGGTCCACGTTTCCGCCACCGAAGGTCGCCAGTCGTAGGGCGCGGGTGGGCGCGTGGGCGACCAGCTGAAGCCTGGTCGTGGTCACGATCGGGCAGGAACGATCGCCTCAGGTGACGGTTCGCTACCGATGGGCCGCTCGGGTCCACGGTGCAGCAGGGCGGCGAAGGCAAGCCCGATGCCGGCCCACAGCACCAGTTGGGTGCCGAGGGAGGCGAGACGGAAGTCCCACAGCAGGCCCGCCGGGAAGTCCGCAGGCACCTCGTGGAAGGACGGTAGCGCCAGGTAGCCGACGACGACGGTGGCCAGAAAGCCGGCGACGGCGACGGCGCAGCGTGACCACTGTGGTGCCCCGGCGTGCATGGACCGGTAGGCGAGGACGCCGGCCCACACGGCGACCAGACCGAGGATCACCATGGCCAGGTAGCCGCCGGTGCGCTGGTTGATCGTGTCGGGGTCACCGACCGCGGGCGGATTGGCCGGATACTTGCCGAACGGCACGATGACCGCACCGAGCAGCGCCGCACCGGACAGAGCGAGAGCGGCTTGGGCGTCGTGGCGGATTCGCAGCCGACGCCGCAGCAGCGCGTACGCGGTGGACAACAGGCCGCCCATGGCGACGCCGAACAACCCGGTGGCGAGGAACAGCCCGCCGCGTTGACCGTCGCGGCTGACCAACTCGTCGGCGTGGTGATCGTCGCCGGCCGCCGGATCGGCGTGAACGGCTTGTTCCTCGATAGCGATCGCAGCCTCGACGCGGGGTTCACCGGCAAGATAGGCGAAGGCCCCGGCAAGCAGGCCGGCGATCAACCCGGCAAGGAGACCACGCAGCAGTACGGAGGTGAAGGGGGGCATCGCGGCGGCGCTCAGTGGCACGGGACGCCGAGCAGGTGCCGACCATCGTGCATCAGTTCGTGCAGGTACATGCCACTGCGAGAAACGGCGCCCTGGTCGAACGCCACGAGGTACGCCAGGAGCAGCAGGACGGCGACGATGGCCAGCACCGCCCACACCATCCGGGGGGAAACGGCCGGAGAAGTCAGCGGGCGAGCCGGAGTGGCACTGGACATGATGAGTCGACCTCCTCTGGGGATGACGCGTCCCCTACGAAAGGACTGCGACGAAGGAGCGTCCTGACTCGCGGCCTCGTCCCCATCACCGAGACGAAGGCCGCTCACAGTGGCGCGACCGCACCGGATTCCCACCGGTTTCCCTCGCGACGCCGCAGATGGCGTCATGACCGTACCGACGGCGATGCCGAGCGGTCAACAGACACTTCGCGCGGTCACCGGGAGGGCTCGCCGGACTCGACGAGCCGGGCGAGGTTTGCCAGCGCCATGCGCGTACCAGTCTCGTTGTCGGCAGCGGGGATGCTGTCGGGAATCCCCTCGTGTACGACAAGGACGTCGGTGCCGCCGTCCGCGTCGGTGAGAGTGGTGGTCATCGTCATGGTGCCGCCGAACGCGGGATCCGCGGTCTCGAACTCGAACACCTCGACCACCTGCTCGTTCGGCACGAGCTTGAGGAACCGGCCGTGGTAGGTGTCGGTGCGGGACGTCGACTTGCCGATGCCTTCCGTCCTTTCGTAGGTGAGCGAGACGCGGAATGCGCCACCTTCGTGGGCTTCGAACTGGTGGACCTGGCCCCTCATGCCGGACGGGACCCGCCACGTGGCGATCGCATCGGCATCCACCAGCGCCCGGTAGACGGCGGGGCGCGAGGCCTTGACATGCTGAGAGACGCGCGTCGAATACATACGGTCAACGTACTGCCCGCATCCGCCGCAGACCGGAAGCTGATCGTCTAGTCGGGCAACCCTCGTCCGTGGTCCTCAGACCGGAAGGTGGGCGCGGATCTCCCGGGCCAGGGCTGACTGGGTGCCGTCATCGACCGCGAGAACGCCGTTCTCGGCCATGAGTGCGTGGAACTGCTGCTGGTGATAGGGCACGCCGGGCGGTAACGGCGCGAGGTGCCAGTGGAGGTGGGCGTTGCCCTGCCGGCTGCCGAGGCTCATCGAGTACATCCGCTCGGTCGGCAGGGTCGCCGCGAGCGCCCGGGCGACCGCGTGCACCACGCCCTGGAAACGTAGGAACTCGTCCTGCCGCATCTCCAGCACCCAGCTCTCGATGTGCTGCTTCGGCGCGACGAGGCAGTAGCCGAGCAGCGTCGGGTTGCGGGCGAGGAAGGCGATGGTGTCGTCGTCCTCGTAGACGGCGTGGTGCCGGTAGTCGGGGTCACCGCGCACGAAGGCGCAGACGAAGCAGGGGCCGAGCCGGACGCGACGCGCGTACCGCTCGAAGTCGAACGTCGTCTTCGCCGGCTGACCGTCCATGTCGGCAGCCTAGGTCCACACAGCGGCTTCGAGGCACGTGCATCGTGCGGGGCCCGTTCCAGTCGTGCAGTCTGGGCTACTGGGTGGGCGCCAGCCACAACGGCCGTGGCTTCGCGACCCGGGCGGTCCGGGAGATCGCACGGGTGGCCTTCGAGGAGCTGGGGTTGCACCGGGTGCAGGCGGAGACGCTGCTGCACAACGTTGGGTCGCAGCGCGTGCTGGAGCGCAACGGCTTCCTGCCGATCGGGCTCGCCCCGACCTATCTCAACATCGCCGGCGAATGGCAGGACATAGCGCTGTTCCAGGTGATCAACAGCTCCTGGTCGGCAGACTGAGCTGGTCGGCCCGGTCCCGAACGGCAGGCCGGGCCGTGAGCCGGCGCCCTCAGACGCCGACGTTGAGTAGCGTCAGGCCGTCGCCCCAGGCGTCCAACACGTCGCCGTGGCCGCGCTCGCGCGCCGGTCGCGCCACGTCCGGGAACATCCCGACCGGGTCGCGCAGCGCCCGCGCCGGGAAGGCCGCCGCCATCCAGGGCGCGGGCAGGGGATACGTCTCCAGTTCCCAGCGAAGGTACTTGTTGTACGGCCGAAGTCGGCCATGCAGGGCGAACACCGTGGTGAGCAGCCATGGCACGCTGTCCCGCTCGTCCAGCGTGGCGGCCAGCGTGTTGCCGTCACGCCGGCTCTTTGCAGCCCGGTACGCCAGGTTCACGTAGCCGTCGAGGGCGTCCCGAGCCCAGGCGGTCGCTTCCACCTCGGTGGGTACGGCCTGTCGCTCCACCAGCGCGGCGACGTCCCCGCCGAGCCGGTCCAGCAGCACCCGCGCGCCTCGAAACGCGTACCGCTGCCACAGGTCGGAGGTGTCGGCCAACTCGTCCAGCGTGCAGACGATCTCGTCCAACTCGGCAATCCGCCGGGTGGTGTGCCACCGCTCGTCGCGGGAACCGACCACCACGTGCACGTCGTGGTCGGAATGGACGGTCGCCATGCCACGCGCCTGTGAGCCGGTCAGCACCAGACCGACGACCGCCGGGTCGGCCTTCACGCGGGCGAGCAGATCCTCGAAGGCGTGCATGCCGCCCACCCTGCCAGCCGCCGCAAGCGCTTATTCCCGGCTGCTCGTAGCCCCCTGGACGGCACGAGGGCCTCGGCGACGTCGGCTGGTCTCATGCGGCCCGGGTGGTCGCCCGCTGGGCCGGCCTGCTCTCCGCTGCCGACCCCGGCGAGACCACCGTGTCGGCCGAGGACGACCAGGGCGTACGCCATCGGGTCTTCTGCGATCTGCGCCTGCCCGGCGGCCGGCGGTGTCTGCTCCGGGCCGACCACGACGGATCGTGCACCCGGCGACTGACCCGCTGAGCGCCGTCAGCCGGCGCGGAGAGCGTCGTCGACGCCGGTCTCGCGGCGGCCGAGGTGGACGGGGTCGCGGCCGGAGAGCACGTCCACCGCCGCCTTCACCGAGGCGCCGTACTCGCGAACCGATCCGATCCGCCACTTGGAGTACTGCCGGACGGTGTCGTCGCCCACCCCGTTGGCCTCGATGCCGAAGTGCCGGCACAGCGCCACGGCGCGGGGCAGGTGGAAGGACTGCGTCACCACGGTCATCCGGTCCACCCCGAAGATCCGCTTGGCCCGCGCGCACGAGTCGTACGTGTCGAAGCCGGCGTAGTCCGGCACCACCTTGCCCGTCGGCACGCCCCGGTCGACCAGCCAGCGCCGCATCGCCTCGGGCTCGTTGTAGTCGGCGTTCATGTTGTCGCCGGACACCAGGATCGCCCGGACCTTGCCGGCGGTGAACAGCCGCTGGGCGAGCTCCAGCCGGGCGGTGAGGAAGGCCGACGGGTTGCCGTCCGCCTCCACCTTGGTGCCCAGGACCAGAGCGACCGGCGCCTCCGGCACGTCGGCCTCGGTGAAGATGTGCCCCTCTGCGCCACCGCGGAGCCACGCCACGCTGGCCACGCTGCCGCCGGTAGCCAGCACCGCGCCGACCGCGACCACGAGCAGCGCCCAACGGACCCGGCGGACGTTCCACCACCGTTTGACGACCCCGAACCGCCCCCGCATGCGGACGAGTATCCCAGGCAGGTTCCTGTGCCGGGCACCCCGATGTCGGGCCCGGGCCTTAGCGTGAGTCCGACGTTGGCAGGAGGAGGTCCGAGATGAGGCAACGCCATCCCGCGCTCGCACGGCTGGACGTGCTGGTCGGACGGTGGACGGTGCGGCCGAAGGTCGAGGGACTCGGCACCGGGTGGACGGACGTCACCTGGGTGGAGGGCGGCCAGTACCTGCGGATGTTCACCGACGCCGAGCCGGTGCCGGACACGGCGCCGCAGGCGTGGCGGGACAACGCACCGTTCCCCACCACCCAACTCGTCGGCCTCGACGACGCCGACGAGCAGTTTTCCGTGCTGTACGCCGATGTGCGCGGCGTGCACCGGGTCTACCGGATGACGTTCGCCGACGGCGTCTGGCGGATGTGGCGCGACGCGGCTGGCTTCCACCAGCGGTTTACCGGGACGTTGAGCGCCGACGGCGACACCATCGACGCGCGGTGGGAGAAGTCGGCCGATGGTGTCGACTGGACGCTCGACTTCGAGCTGACCTACCGCCGCTGACACCGTCGGAGTCCGCAGGGGGCAGCGCGCGTGTCGGGGAGCATGTCCGGACAGTGCCTGGGATCAGGCCGCCCGAGCGACCACGATCAGCTCCCCGTCGTCGCTCGCGCCGACCGGCTCGCCGGCGTCACGCCGCCTCGCTACGCCGGATGATCTCCGCGACCACCCGTTCCAGTTCGGCCCGCTTGGCCTCGACGTCCGTGAGGTCGGCGAAGTACGCCATCCGGCGGTCCGGCCACGCGCCCTCGAGCAGTGGGCTGTCGATGGTGGCCAGGTGCGGGTTGTGGAAGACCAGGTGCACCCGCTTGCGGTCGCGGAGGTTGAAGGTGGCGATGTAGGCGCCCCGGCTGAACGACGGCGCCTTCCACTTGATCTGCTCGGTGATCCGCACGTCGACCCCGGTGATGATCGCCCGCAGTGCGACCACCTCGGCCTTGAACGGGTGGTTAAGTTCGGCCAGGAACCGGTCGACGTCGGCTGGCCGGTGCGCGTGCAGGTCCGCCATGGTTGATCAGGATAGGGGTCAGGAGATGTGGTGGAGGATCACGTTGTGCACGTGGTGGCTCTTCTGTGCGCCCCGGAACTCGACCTCGTAGGTCTGCGCGCCGACGTGGATGGCGATCGCCCCGGTGGAGAAGAAGGAGCCGCCCCATGACTTGTTGCTCACCACGCTGACGCTGGTGATCTTCGAGTACGGGATGCTGGTGATGGCGTACCGCTTGCCGATGAAGGACCGGTCCTGGATGATCACGCGGCGGTCGGTGAGGCCGATGAATCCGGTGCCGGCGCCGACCGCGTCGTACACGGCGATGATCTGCTCGCCGGCCAAGAGCCCGCTCTGGATCTGCTGGAACTGTTCCTTGCGGTCATACGTCGGGGTGGTCATGTCCCCGACGGTAGGTGGCGCGTGCCAGCCGGCTCAGGGTGCGGTGACCGCACGTACGGCGTCCTCGATGCGGGCCGCCAGCAGCACCTCACCCTCCGTCAGCGGCTCGCCGTCGCCGTGGCCCACCCGGATCTGCGTACGGTCGGCGCGGCGGCTGATCTCGGGCCGCAGGCGCAGCGCGTCCGCGACCACCTTGACCCGCTCGGTCAACGCGGCGTGCTGAGTGTCGTCCAGGACGAGCGTCCGGCGGATCTCCTCACCCTCCCGGGTCCACCCGGACAGCAGGGCGAGCGCGTCGCTGAGGTAGTCGTGCTTCGCCCGGCCGTTGAACAGCACGCGCATCACCGCACCTCCCAGGCGTCGTTGTCGGCTTGTGGCCAAATCGTCGCCGTCCCGTGTCCCAGTCGACGCCCTCTAGTCTGTCGTCGTGCAGATCGTGTGTCCACGCCCACACTTCCGTGTTCTGCTGACCTGACGGCGATGCCCAGCTACCCAAACCGCCGATTGATCTGGCACCCTGGACGCCCGTGCGGACCGAACGGGTTAGCGGCAACGGGCAGGGCGGGCGGGAGCCGAAGGTGGTCGTCGGGGCGGCCATCATCGCGGACGGCAGGGTCCTGGCCTGCGAACGGTCCGCACCTCCGGAGGTGGCCGGCCGCTGGGAGTTCCCCGGCGGCAAGGTCGAACCGGGGGAGGACGAGACGACCGCGCTGGTCCGCGAGTGCGCCGAGGAACTCGGCGTACGCGTGGAGATCGGCGCGCGGGTCGGCCGGGACGTCCGGATGGCCCACGGCCGTTCCGTCCTCCGGGTGTACATGGCCCGCCTCCTCCATGACGACCAGCCGAAGGCTCTGGAGCACTCCGAGCTGCGCTGGCTCTCGGCAGCCGAGCTCGACACCGTCGCCTGGCTTCCCGCCGACGCGCCGATCGTCGCCGCCCTGCGCCCCCTGCTCACCAACCCCTGAGCGGGGGAAGGGGACGCGGGGGCGGAAACGGGACGGGGGCCGGCGGCGTGTGCCGCGGCCCCCGTCTTCGTTGTCGTGCTGCTCAGTGCTTCGGCTGGTCCTGCTGCGGGTGCGCGAAGTTGAGGTGCTCCGGCGGCAGCGGGAAGGTGACGTCGTCACCGAACGGCGACGGCGCGGCGGCCTTGTCGAAGGTCAGCTCGGTGAGCGGCAGCTTGCCGTTGGCGTCGAGCGGGGGCGTGGTCGGGTGCGGCACCTGGCGGTGCCAGTTGACGCCCTTCTGCGCCTGCGCCTCGGATCGCGCGTCGTGCGAGCCGCCGGCGTGCGAGTGCACCCCGCTCTGCGCGGAGCCCGCGCCGCCGCTGTGATGCTCGCTGGTCACGCTGGTCTGAGGCACCTGACCCCTCCGGAAGATCTTGCTACCAAGCCACACAAGGGGATCGTACCTGCGGTCTACGACCCGCTCCTTCATGGGGATGATCCCGTTGTCCGTGATCTTGATGTGCTCCGGGCAGACCTCGGTGCAGCACTTGGTGATGTTGCAGAAGCCGAGTCCCATCTCGGACTGCGCGTACTCCTTGCGGTCGGTCTTCGCGTCGAGCGGGTGCATGTCCAGCTCGGCAGCCCGGATGAAGAACCGGGGACCGGAGAACGCCTGCTTGTTCTCCTCGTGGTCACGGATGACGTGGCAGACGTTCTGGCACAGGTAGCACTCGATGCACTTACGGAACTCCTGCGAGCGCTCGACGTCGACCTGCTGCATCCGGTACTCGCCGGGGGCCAGGTCGGCCGGCGGGGCGAACGCCGGGGTCTCCCGGGCCTTCTCGTAGTTGAACGAGACGTCGGTGACCAGATCCCGGATGATCGGGAACGTCCGCAGCGGCGTGACCGTGACGGTCTCGTTGTCCTCGAACGTCGACATCCGGGTCATGCAGCTCAGCCGCGGCTTGCCGTTGATCTCCATCGAGCAGGAGCCGCACTTGCCGGCCTTGCAGTTCCACCGGCACGCCAGGTCCGGCGCGTCGGTGGCCTGCAGCCGGTGGATCACGTCGAGGACGACCTCGCCCTCGTTGACCTCGACGGTGTAGTCCTGGAGGTCGCCGCCGCTCTCGTCGCCCCGCCAGATGCGGAACTGTCGCTTGGTCCCCATTACTTGCCCGCCTCCTCGGTGAGGGCGTCGAACTCGGCGAGTTCCTCGTCGGTCAGGTACTTGGCCAGCTCCGCCCGGTCGAACAAGGTGATCAGCTCCGGGCGCATCTTCGGCAGTGGCTTGCGCTCCAACCGGACCGCGTCGCCGTTCAGCGAGCAGACCAGGTTCACCCGCCGCCACGCCGGGTCCATCGCCGGGAAGTCCTCCCGGGTGTGCCCGCCGCGCGACTCCGCCCGCTCCAGGGCGGCCTTCGCCGTGCATTCCGAGACCACCAGCATGTTGCGCAGGTCCAGGGCCAGGTGCCAGCCCGGGTTGTAGCGCCGGCCGCCGGCCGCGCTCACCTTGGCCACCCGCTCGCGTAGCTCCGCCAGCTTGCCCAGGGCGTCGACCAGCTCACCCTCCCGCCGGATGATCCCGACCAGTTCCCCCATCACCGCCTGGAGGTCCTGCTGCAGGAGGTACGGGCTCTCCCCGGTGTCCCGCTGCAGCGGCGCCAGCGCCGTCTCCACCGCGGCCTCCACCGCGGCGACCGCGACCTTCGGGCGCGCGGCCAGCTGATCGGTGTACGAGGCGGCGTGGCCGCCCGCCCGCTTGCCGAAGACCAGCAGGTCCGAGAGGGAGTTGCCGCCGAGCCGGTTGGAGCCGTGCATGCCGCCGGACACCTCACCGGCGGCGAAGAGCCCGCGTACGCTGCCCGCCGCCGCGCCGGAGTCCGGGTCCACCTCGACGCCGCCCATCACGTAGTGGCAGGTCGGGCCGACCTCCATCGGCTCCTTGGTGATGTCGACGTCGGCCAGTTCCTTGAACTGGTGGTACATCGACGGCAGGCGGCGGCGGATCTCCTCGGCCGGCAGCCGGGAGGCGATGTCCAGGTAGACCCCGCCGGCCGGGGTGCCCCGACCGGCTTTGACCTCGCTGTTGATGGCGCGGGCCACCTCGTCGCGGGGAAGCAGCTCGGGCGGACGCCGGTTGTTGTCGGGGTCTTTGTACCAGCGGTCCGCCTCCGCCTCGTTGTCGGCGTACTGCTTGCGGAACACGTCCGGCACGTAGTCGAACATGAACCGCTTGCCCTCGGAGTTCTTCAGCACCCCGCCGTCACCGCGGACCGACTCGGTGACCAGGATGCCCTTCACCGAGGGCGGCCAGACCATGCCGGTCGGGTGGAACTGGAGGAACTCCATGTTGATCAGCGTCGCCCCGGCGCGCAGCGCCAGCGCGTGACCGTCCCCGGTGTACTCCCAGGAGTTCGAGGTGACCTTGTAGGAGCGGCCCACGCCGCCGGTGGCCAGCACCACGGCCGGCGCCTCGAAGAGGATGAACTCGCCGGACTCCCGGTAGTAGCCGAACGCGCCCGCGACCCGGTCGCCGTCGAGCAGCAGCTCGGTGATCGTGGTCTCGGCGAAGACCTTGATCCGGGCCTCGTAGTCGCCGAACTCCCGCTTGTCCTCCTGCTGGAGGGAGACGATCTTCTGCTGGAGGGTCCGGATCAGCTCCAGGCCGGTCCGGTCGCCGACGTGCGCCAGCCGCGGGTACTCATGACCGCCGAAGTTGCGCTGGGAGATCTTCCCGTCCTTCGTCCGGTCGAAGAGCGCACCGTACGTCTCCAGCTCCCAGATCCGCTGCGGCGACTCCTTCGCGTGCAGCTCGGCCATCCGGAAGTTGTTGAGGAACTTGCCGCCGCGCATGGTGTCGCGGAAGTGCACCTGCCAGTTGTCGCGCGGGTTCACGTTCCCCATCGCGGCGGCGGCGCCGCCCTCGGCCATCACGGTGTGCGCCTTGCCGAAGAGCGACTTCGAGATGATCGCGGTCTTCTTGCCGGTCAGCCGGGCCTCGATCGCCGCGCGCAGGCCGGCGCCGCCGGCTCCGATCACGACGACGTCGTAGTGGTGTCGTTCGATTCGCGTCTCAGTCATGTCCGGGCCTCTAGTTGATGAACCGCAGGTCGTTGAACCAGCCGGCCGCCACCGCCATGACGTAGAAGTCGGTGAGCGCCAGCGTGCCGAGGGTGATCCAGGCGAGCTGCATGTGCCGGACGTTGAGCCACGAGACGAACGTCCAGCCCTTGTACCGCAAGGGGTGCTTGGAGAAGTGCTTGAGCCGCCCGCCGATGATGTGCCGGCAGGAGTGGCAGGAGATCGTGTACGCCCAGAGCATCACCACGTTGGCCAGCAGGACCAGGTTGCCGAGCCCGAAGCCGAAGCCCTTGGGGGAGTGGAAAGCGTAGATCGCGTCGTAGGTGTTGATGATCGAGATGATCGCGGCGGCGTAGAAGAAGTAACGGTGCAGGTTCTGCCCGAGCAGTGGGAACCGGGTCTCCCCGCCGTACGCCTGGTGCCCGTCCGGGACCGCACAGGCCGGCGGCGTGAACCAGAACGACCGGTAGTAGGCCTTGCGGTAGTAGTAGCAGGTCAGCCGGAACAGCAGCAGGAACGGCAGGGTCAGCGCCGCGTCCGGGATGATCCACCAGCCGGGCAGGAAGGTGCCGACGTGGGCGGAGCCCTCGACGCACCGGTCGGTCACGCAGGGGGAGTAGAACGGCGTCAGGTAGTGGAACTCGTCGACCCAGTACCACTTGTGCATGAAGACCCGGACCGTCGCGTAGATGACCCAGGCGCTGAGCCCGACGACGGTGATCAGTGGCGCAAGCCACCAGCGGTCGGTTCGCAACGTCTTCGCCGCGATCGCGGCGCGTGCCCGCGCCCCCCGCGGCCTCGTTGCCGTTGATGTCATTCGAGTCGTCTCCCTGACGGCGCCCTCGCGGGGGCGGCGGATCACCTTCCGTACCGGCCAGCGGACCGGGCGAGACCACGTCCACTGCCACGTCTTGCGCACACCAACGACCGCGCCGGCGAACCGGCGCAGCTAAATGACACACGTTACGCCGATCTTCGCGGCCCGGCCGCGCAACGCAGTGTCCCGTGTGTCCCGCACGTTGGAAAGACCCGAGCCATGATCAATATCCGAGCGGCTGTCGCGGAACGGGCCAGCGGCTGACTCCGGTACACCGTCACCGGCCCCGGCAAGTCTCTCCGGACGCTACGAACTTGATGACGAGAATGAATCAGGGAGACGGTGAGTCGTCCACGTCATCAAGTTCGTAGCGGGTAGCGCGGCTGTCCGCCGCAGGAGGCAGGGTCGCGTCCGGGTGCCTGGCCCGGGTCACCCGGACGCGCCGCCGGTGAAGTTCCACGACGCCAGCCGTAGCGGTGGCGCCTCCCACCAGACGCCGTCCGTCCGGTCCGGCTGGCGGAGCGGCAGCCGGCCCAGGCCGAGCACCCGGCCCGGCCCCATGGCCCGGGGGTACGACTCGGTGAAGCGGAAGTCGCGGACCGCCCGGGTCGGCACCCCGTCCTCGACCAGCCACATCCCGTTCCGGGTCAACCCGGTGATGACCAGGCGTTTCGGGTCCAGCACCCGGGTGTACCAGAAGTCGCTGACCAGGAGCCCGCGCTCCACCCCGGCGACCAGCGCCGCGGTGTCCGCATCGGCCACCGCCCCCGCCGGGGTGCCGCCGGTCGGGCCGCCCGCCCCAATCCCCTCGGCCGGTCCGCCGACCGGGGCCGGGCTGTCACCACCGGCCGTGCGGGCGGCGGCGGGAAGCAGGCGGAGGTTGGTCGGGATCGGGCCGAAGGTGGCGGCGCCAGGAATCCCGTGCCCGGTGGACGCCACCCCCGCCTCGGCGCCGCTGCGGCGCTCGTGGGTCACCGCCCTGGTGGTGCCGGCGTCGACCAGGGTCAGTGCGTGTCGCGGGGTGCCCTCCAGGTCATACGGCAGGGCCGAGCCGTGCAGCGGATCGTCCACCAGGGTCACGGCCGGGTCGAACTGGGCAACGCCCAGTTCGGCGAAGGACTGCCGCTCGGCGTACCGCTTGCCGTTGAAGCCGAACCAGGAGAGATTCTGCAGCAGGTCGGCGACGGCGGCCGGTTCGAGCACGACCTCGTAGCGCCCCGCGGGCAGCTCGACCGGATCCGCCGCGGCCCGCGCCTTCGCCGCCGCCCGGCCGCCGAGCGCGGCGCCGTCGAGCTCGGTGAGCCGGTCGGCGCAGCGTCGGGCCACCCCGTCCGCGCCGCCGGTACGGGCGATGCCGTCCATCGCCGCCTCCGCCATCCGACCCGACGCGGAATGGCCGGCCGAGTTGGCGAACGCCCCCGACCGGTACGCCGTCCGGCAGTAGCCGGCCGCCTCCAGCCCGCCGACCGCGTCCACGAAGGCGCGTACCCGGGCGGCTCGCTCATCGGGCTCCGCGAACGCGGTGGCCTCGTCGAAGACCGCGCCCGCCGGCACCGGCGACGGCGGGGCCAGCCCGGGCCAGGCCGGGTCGGGTGGGCAGAGCCGGGCGGCCGCCAGGGTCCGCTCGACGAGGGCGGTCAGCCCGTCGGTGTCGACCAGGCTGCCGCTGCCGGCGGCCGTCCGCCCGTCGACGTGCAGCCGCAGCCGCACCGCCGTGCCCGACTCGGCGACGTTCTGGTGGATGAACGAGTTCGCGAACCGGGTCAACGCCAGGTCGGCGCGGGTCACCGTGACCTCGGCCTGCGCGTCCGGCCCGGCGAGCCGGCGGACCAGCTCCACCACGTGCCCGGCGATGTCCAGCTCGGTCATGCCCGTACCCCCACCCGGACGTTTCGGAAGCGGGCCGGTGCGGCCGGGTGGCCGGTGTGTCCGACCTGGCCGGGCTGGCCCTTGCCGCAGTTCGGCGTGCCCCACGGGACGATCTCCGAGGAGAGCATGTCCATCGAGCGCCAGAAGACCGGCCCGATCCCGGTGTACGTGGGATTGCGCAGCATCCGCCCCCGCCGGCCCTTCTTGACCTCCCAGCTGACCTCGCAACCGAACTGGAAGTTCAGTCGCTTGTCGTCGATCGACCAGGAGCGGTTGATGTCCATCAGCACCCCGTCGTCGGTGGCCGCGATGATCTCGTCGAGGGTGTGCGGGCCCGGTTCGAGGCCCACGTTGGTCATCCGCACCATCGGCAGCCGCGCCCAGCCGTCCGCCCGTACGCTGCCGCCGTAGCCGAGACCGGCGACGGCGGCCGAGTCGCGGCCGGCGAGCACCCCCACCCAGCGCCCGGCGCGGACCGCGTCGCGCTTGACCGCCGGGGAGCCCTCGTCGTCGAAGCCGAAGCTGCCCAGCGCCCCGGGGATGGTCGGGTCGATGGTGATGTTCATCAGCTCGGAGCCGTAGCGCAGCGCGCCGAGCCGGGCCAGGTCGAGCCAGGACGTCCCGGCGAAGGCGGCCTCCCAGCCGAGGATCCGGTCCAACTCGATGGCGTGGCCGACCGACTCGTGGATCTGCAGGGCGAGCTGCTCGCCGCCGAGGATCAGGTCGGTCTCGCCGGCCGGGCATTCGGGGGCGGTGAGCAGTTCCCGGGACTCCTCGGCGATCCGGGCGGCGTGCCCGGGCAGGTCGAGCGAGGTGACCAGCTCCCAGCCGGTGGTGCCGTACTGCCCGCGGTAACTCGGATAGGACCGCCGCTGGGTCTCGCCGTCGCCGATCGAGGTCGCCGAGATGCCACCGCCGGACTCCCGGATGCGCTGGTCGATCCGGTGCCCCTCGCTGGAGACGAACCACTTGGCGGTGTCCCAGATCTGGTAGAGCCCCTCGGCCAGGTCGGCGCCGTGTGCGCGCATCGTCTCCGTGGCGCGGACCAGCAGGTCGCCCTTGTCGGAGAGGGCGACACCGAGCGGGTCCACCTCGCACCCGGAGGCCCAACTCGCCACGGTGGCCGCGACGGGGACCAGGTCGATCGGCGGGCCGGGGACCCGCGCGCTCGCGGCGGCGATCGCCGCGGCGCGCCGCCCGGCATCGCGGGCCGCGGCGTCCGACAGATCGGGTACGGCGTGGAAGCCCCAGCTCGACCCGACCAGCGCCCGGACACCCAGCCCGATGCTCTCGTCCTGGGTCAGCTCCTCGATGTCGCCGTTGCGGGCCGACATCGACTCGTAGCTGCGGTGCATCACCCGGGCGTCCGCGTACCGGGCTCCCGCGTCGAGGGCGGCCTGGACGGCGGCGCTCGCCGCGTCGAACTCGCTCATGCGCCCGACCCTAGGCGAGGCCACCGACATCCGTCAGGAGACGAGATCCTCCGGCCGGATCGTCGCCCTTGCGGTGCGCTCACGGCACGAAGACATCGAGTTGCGGACATGAATCTCCTGCTGAGGGGCTGGTCAAGCCCGAAACCCACTCGTTACGCTCAGGCCGCTGACATCCCACGTTTTGTAGCTTATTTTCGCCTCCAGAACTTTGCTGTAAGTTCTCTTCGTCACTGAGGGGGAGGCGGTCGTGGGCAGGTCGGAGTCGGCGCCGTCCGGGGAACCGGACCGCCCAGTGGTGCCGGAGCAGCGCTCCGGCGAGGATCCCTACCTGCGGGTCAAGGACCTGCGGGTGCGGTTCGACACCGAGGACGGCGTGGTCCGTGCCGTCGATGGGGTGTCCTTCTCGGTCGAGCGGGGTCGCACCCTCGGCATTGTGGGGGAGTCGGGTTCGGGTAAGAGCGTGACGTCGTTGGCGATCCTGGGTTTGCACAACGCGAAGCGGGCCACGATCAGCGGGGAGATCTCGGTGGGTGGCCGTCAGTTGGTGGGCCTGCCGGAGGAGGAGGTCCGGCGGCTGCGGGGCCGGGACATGGCGATGATCTTTCAGGATCCGTTGTCGGCCCTGCATCCGTATTACACGGTGGGTAGGCAGATCGCTGAGGCGTATCGGGTGCATCATCCGCGGGCCGGCCGGCGGGAGGCCCGCGGCCGGGCGGTGGAGATGTTGGGTCGGGTGGGGATTCCGCAGCCGGGGAAGCGGTTCGATCAGTATCCGCACGAGTTTTCGGGTGGGATGCGGCAGCGGGCGATGATCGCGATGGCGTTGGTGAACGATCCGGATCTGTTGATCGCGGATGAGCCGACGACGGCGTTGGATGTGACGGTGCAGGCGCAGATCCTGGACCTTCTGGAAGACCTCCAGCAGGAGTTCCAGTCGGCGATCATCTTGATCACCCATGACCTTGGGGTCGTCAGCCAGGTGGCGGATGACGTGTTGGTGATGTACGGGGGTCGGGCGGTCGAGCACGGGAGTGTGGAGCAGGTGTTGCGGCGGCCGCAGCATCCGTACACGTGGGGGTTGTTGTCGAGTGTGCCGTCGTTGCACGGTGACGCGGACGCGGACCTGGTGCCGATCAAGGGCAATCCGCCCTCGTTGATCAACCTGCCCTCGGGGTGTGCCTTCCACCCGCGCTGCCGTTACGCGGACCGTAACGGAGACCGTTCCCGCACCGAGGTGCCCGAGCTGCGGCCGGCCGGGGAGGCGGGACACCTGGTCGCCTGCCATCTGCCGGCCGAGGAGCGCACCCGGCTCTACCAGCAGGACATCGCCCAGGTGGGAGTCGCGCAATGACCGAACCACTGCTCAAGGTGCGCGGGCTGACCAAGCACTTCCCGGTGCGCGACGGGTTCCGCGCCGGCGGCGCGGTGCGCGCGGTCGACGGGCTGGACTTCGACGTCCGGCCGGGGGAGACGTTGGGCCTGGTCGGGGAGTCGGGCTGTGGGAAGACCACCACCGGGCGGATGCTGGTCCGACTGCTGGACTCCACCTCCGGGTCGATCGAGTTCGCGGGGCGGGACATCACGCACGCCCGCCGCGGTGAGTTACGGCCGCTGCGGCAGGACCTGCAGATCATCTTCCAGGACCCCTACGCCTCGCTGAACCCCCGCCACACCGTCGGCCGCATCGTCGCCATGCCGCTTCAGGTCAACGGCATCAACCCACCCGGCGGCACCAAGAAACGCGTCCAGGAACTGCTCGAACTCGTCGGCCTCAACCCCGAGCACTACAACCGCTACCCCCACGAATTCTCCGGCGGCCAACGCCAACGCATCGGCATCGCCCGCGCCCTCGCCCTACGCCCCAAACTCATCGTCGCCGACGAACCCGTCTCCGCCCTCGACGTCTCCATCCAGGCCCAGGTCATCAACCTCCTGCGCGACCTGCAACGCGACCTCGACCTGGCCTTCGTCTTCATCGCCCACGACCTCGCCGTCGTCCGCCACTTCTGCCACCGCGTCGCCGTCATGTACCTCGGCAAAATCGTCGAAATCGGCGACCGCAACGACATCTACCAACACCCCCAACACCCCTACACCCGAGCCCTGCTGTCCGCCATCCCCGACGTCACCACCCTCGGCCCAGCCGGGCGGATCCGCCTGGCCGGGGACGTACCCACCCCACTCAGCCCACCATCAGGCTGCCGCTTCCGCACCCGCTGCTGGAAAGCCCAGGACCACTGCGCCACCGAAGAACCCGCCCTGATCACCCGGGACGGTGGTAGGCAGCTCACCGCCTGCCACTTCCCGGAGACCGGAACGATCAGCCAGGACTCCGGGCCGGCCGGCGCGACCGCCGAGGAGGTGTCGAAGTGAGCCTGTCCCCGGTCGAGGGCGTGGCCCTCGCCGAGATCGAGTCCACCGGGGGTCCCGAGGAGAAGGGGCTCGTCGGGCGCTCGCCCGGCCAACTGGTCTGGAGCCGGCTGCGCCGGGACCGCACCGCGATGGTCAGCGGCATCGTGCTGGCCGTGCTCATCCTGGCGGCGTTGGCGGCGCCGCTGATCTCGCGGCTCTACGGGGCGTCGCCGAGCCAGCAGTTCGGGGACCTGCTGGACGCCACCGGCATGCCGCTCGGCTACGTGGGCGGGGTCAGCGGCGACCACTGGTTCGGACTCGAGCCGGGCCTGGGCCGGGACATCTTCATCCGGATGATCTACGGCATCCGCACCTCGCTGCTGATCGCGCTCGGCGCCGCCGTGGTGACCACGACGATCGGTGTGGTGCTCGGGATCGTCGCCGGTTACCTGGGCGGCGTGGTCGACGCGGTGATCGGGTGGTTCACCGACGTCGCCCTGGCGATGCCGTTCCTGGTGTTCGCGCTGGCCGTGGTGCCGACGTTCTCGCTGCGCTTCTACGGTCCCCGGGACGCGATCCCGACCTGGTTCGCGGTCACCACGCTGATCGTGGTCTTCGCCGCGTTCGGCTGGACCGGCACCGCCCGACTGGTACGCGGGCAGGTGGTGTCGCTGCGTGAGCGGGAGTTCGTGGAGGCGGCCCGGGCCAGCGGGGCCGGGCTGGGGCACATGCTCTTCCGGCAACTGCTGCCGAACATCTGGGCCCCGATCCTGGTGGCGTTCTCGCTCGCCGTGCCGTCGTACGTGACGGGCGAGGCGGCGCTGTCCTTCCTCGGCGTCGGGCTGCCCGAGTCGGTGCCCAGCTTCGGCCGGATGATCTACCGCAGCATCGACTACCTGCAGACCGACCCGGCGTACGTCTTCTTCCCCGGCATCGCCATTTTCGCGCTCGTGCTGGCGTTCAACCTCTTCGGCGACGCGCTGCGCGACGCGCTCGACCCGAAGTCGTCACGGTAAGGGGTTCGGCACATGGTGCGGTTCCTGCTGAAGCGGCTGCTGCTGGCGGTCTCGGTGCTGCTCGCGGTGAGTGTCGTCAGCTTCCTGATGTTCTTCGCGCTGCCCCGCGACCCGGTGACCGGCATGTGCCCGAAGAACTGCAATGCCGAACGCCTGGAGCGGGTGCGTACCGAGCTGGGGCTGAACGACCCGAAGCCGCAGCAGTACGTCAACTACATGAAGGGTATCTTCGTCGGCCGCGACTTGGGCAGCGCCCAGGGCGGCAAGTGCGAGGCGCCCTGTCTCGGCTACTCCTATGTCAACAGCGAGGCGGTCAGCGACACCTTCGCCCGGGTGCTGCCGGTGACGTTGAACATCGTGCTCCCGGCGGCGGTCCTGTGGTTGGCCATCGGGGTGGGGCTCGGGATGATCTCGGCACTCCGGAGAGGTTCGCTGCTCGACCGCATCTCGATCGGGCTCACGCTGACCTTCGCCTCGTTGCAGCTCTACTTCGTCGGGGCCGTGCTGCTGCTGATCTTCGTCTACTCGCTGAAGATCCTGCCGACGCCCCGGTACACGCCGATCTTCGAGAATCCGGCGGAGTGGGCCCGGGGGCTGGTGCTCGCCTGGGTGACCCTGGCCCTGCTCTTCTCCGCGATCTACGCGCGGCTGTCCCGCGCCCAGATGCTCGAGACGCTCTCCGAGGACTTCGTCCGCACCGCCCGGGCCAAGGGCGTGGCGAAGCGGAAGGTCTACGGGCGGCACGCGCTGCGGGCGGCGATCACCCCGATCGTGACGATCGCCGGCATCGACGTGGGCGCGGCACTCGGCGGCACGGTCATCACCGAGACGACGTTCGGCATCCAGGGGCTGGGGCGGACCGCCGTGGAGGCGGTCCGCCAGGGCGACCTGCCGACCATCATGGCCACCGTGCTGATCTCCGCGCTCTTCGTGGTCGTCGCGAACATCGTGGTCGACCTGCTCTACGCGTACATCGATCCGCGGGTACGCCTCGGCTGAGCTCGCGTGTCGCCGTCGATTCGTTATCTGCTCGAAATTTACCGCGGATGAAAGCTGAGCGAAGCTTTCCTTCATCGGACCCGGAGGAGTGAGTATGCGAGCAAGACTCGCCACCGCCATGGGCGGTGCGATGGCACTGGTGGTCGCCCTCAGTGCGTGCAGCAAGAACACCGGCGACAACGCCGACAAGGTGGACACCAACAAGCCCCGCAGCGGCGCCATCGCGACCGACCCCAAGGACTCGCTCGGCCCGGCGGCCGAGGTGCCCGGCGCGGCAAAGGGCGGGACCTTCTACATCCTGCGCGAGAACAAGATCTCCCACCTGGACCCGCAGCGGGTCTACTCGTTCGCCGGGCTGATGGGCAGCCAGCTCTACGCCCGGTTCCTCACCACGTTCAAGGACGACGGCAAGGGGAACGTGACCCTGGTCGGCGACCTGGCCGAAACCCCCGGCAAGAACGTCAACAACGACTGCAAGGTCTGGGAATTCAAGATCAAGCAGGGCGTCAAGTTCGAGGACGGCCGTCCGATCACCTCCAAGGAGATCGCGTACGGCATCGCCCGCTCGTTCGACCCCGACCTGACCGGCGGCCCCACCTACCTGCAGGAGTGGCTGGCCGACAGCCCGCAGTACGACACCAAGTGGAACTTCAAGGCCAACAAGACCTCGTTGCCGCCGGGCCTCAGCACCCCGGACGCGCAGACGCTGCGCTTCGAGTTCAACAAGCCGCGCTGTGACCTGCCGTTCGCCGTGTCGCTGCCGGCCACCGCGCCGCTGCCGCCGGACAAGGACACCGGCGTCAACCTGGACAACCAGCCGTTCTCGTCCGGGCCCTACAAGTTCACCAAGAACCAGCCCGGCGTGGAGATGGTGCTGGAACGCAACCCGAACTGGGACCCGGCCACGGACCCGGTGCGGCACGCGTACCCGGACAAGTTCGTCTGGTCGCTCGGCTCGGATCAGGCCACCCAGACCAACCGGGTCCTCGCCGGCACCGGCAACGACGCGGCGGCGGTGGCCACCGGCGGCGTGCCGTCCGAGCTGATCGCGAAGGTTACCGGTGACCCGGCCCTCAAGGCGCGCATGATCGTCGCGGCGACGCCGAACGCGTTCCGGCTGAGCATCAACACGACGAGGGTCACCGACCTGTCCGTGCGGCAGGCGATCAACTACGCGATCGACCGCAGCAGCATCACCAAGAACCTCGGCGGCCCGTACGGCGCCGTGCCGCTCACCACCCTGCTGCCGCCCACCACGCTCGGCTACCAGCAGTTCGACGCGTACCCGGCCGGCGAGAGCGGCAACCCGGACAAGGCCAAGGAACTGCTCGCCGGCAAGTCGGTGAACCTGGTGCTCGGCACCGGCGACGAGACCTGGCAGCAGGAGACCGCCACTCAGGTCAAGGCCGCCCTGGAGAAGGCCGGCTTCACCGTCACCATCAAGCCCATCCCCGCGGACGGCTACCTCGACTTCGTGAAGAAGAAGAGCAACCCGTGGGACATCTGGGTCGACTCGTGGGCCGCCGACTGGCCCAGCGGCGCGGCGATCCTGCCGGTGCTCTTCGACGGCCGCGCCATCAAGGCCGAGGGCAGCAACAACACCTCCCAGCTCAACAACGACGCCATCAACGCGGAATTCGACCGGGTGCTCGCGGAGGACCCGGCGAAGCAGGCCGAGGAGTGGAGCAAGCTGGACGAGCGGCTCATGAAGGAGTCGGCGCCGGCGGTGCCGCTGTACAACGAGGTCATCTCCATCGCGCACGGCGAGAAGGCCGGTGGTGTCTTCATCGGCAGCATCTTCGGCTGGCCCAGCTTCGTGAACGCTTACGTGAAGCAGTGATGGCAGCCTGAAAGCGGGGGCCCCTGCTCAACGCGCCCGGCGTTGAGCAGGGGCCCCCGGCGCTACCGCTTGGGCGACGAACCATTACAAGTTGCGGCGGATGAAGTCCAGCTCCAGGCGGAGCAGGCGTTCGGCGACGCCCCCGGCGGCCATGTGGCTGGCCCCGGTGAGCGGCAGCACCGCGTGCGGCCGGCCGGCGGCCAGCAGCGCCGCGGAGAGCCGCAGCGTGTGCGCGGCCACCACGTTGTCGTCGACCAGGCCGTGCACCAGCAGCATCGGCCGGGCCTGCGTCGGGTCGCCGACCGGTTCGGCGGCCAACTCGACCAGCGAGTGGTGGGCGTAGACGTCCATGCCGTCGTCCGGCATGCCCAGAAAACGCTCGGTGTACGCGGTGTCGTACAGCGCCCAGTCGGTGACCGGGGCGCCGACGACCGCACAGCGGAACAGCTCCGGGTGGCGCAGCACCGCCAGCCCGGCCAGCCAGCCGCCGAACGACCAGCCCCGCACCGCCACCCGCGCCAGGTCGAGGTCCGGGTGCTTGCCGGCGAGCGCGGTCAGCGCGTCCACTTGGTCGGCCAGGATCACGTCGGCCACCCGGCGGTGGATCGCCTTCTCGAACGACGGCGCGATGCCCGGGGTGCCGCGGTTGTCGATGGTCACCACGGCGAAGCCCTGCTCCGCCCACCACTGCCGCTCCAGCCAGACCGCCCGGGCGGCGATCACCTCCTGGTGCCCCGGCCCGCCGTAGACGTCCAGCAGCACCGGCAGCTTCGTGCCCTTGACGTGCTCACCCGGGTAGAGCACGGCGCTCGGCAGCCGCCGGTCGGTCACCCGGACCATGGTCGGCCGCGGGGCGTACGGCGGGGCCGCGGCGAGCGAGCGCAGCTCGCCCACCTCCCGGTCGCCGTGCCACACCGTCCAGCGGGTGCCCGGGTGCTCCAGCGACGCGACGCCGACCACCAGCGTGGCGCCGCCGATCGCGGCGGTGTGCCAGCCCGGGTCGCTGCCCATCCGGCGGGCGTCCACCCCGCCGCCGATCACCGTGCGGACCCGGTAGAGGTGGCGCTGGCTCGGCTCGCCCTCGCTCGCCTCCACCAGCAGGTCGGTCGGGGCGCCGCCGCTGGCGGGCAGCCGCCCCACCACCCGGCGTACGTAGAGCGAGGGCGGGGTGAGCAGGGTGCCGTCGGCGAACAGGCATCGCGCGTCGTACCCGTCGTGGGCCAGCTCGCCGCCGACCAGCACCCGGCCGTCCGGCAGGTGCGCCGGGGTACCCGGGATCGGCTCCACCCAGCGCGGGTCGGCCAGCTCCGCGTGTACCTGCGTCTCCCCGGTACGCGGGTCCACCGCGAGCACCAGCCCGTGCTGCTGCGACCGGCGCAGCACGGTGATCAGTGGCCCGCCGTCCGCCCAGTCGACCGAGGTCAGGTAGGGGTAGGTCTCCCGGTCCCAGTGCACGTCGACCCAGCCGCCGTCGAGGTCGAGCAGGTGCAGGCTGACCTCGGCGTTCGGCCCGCCCGCCCGGGGGTACGCGACGGTCGTCGGCGGGCTCGCCGGGTCGGCCGGGTCGTGCAGGTGCCAGTGCGGCAGCCGGGACTCGTCCACCCGGGCGGCCAGCACCGAGCGCCCGTCCGGAGCCCACCAGTAGCCGCGGAACCGGTCGAACTCCTCCGCCGCGATGTGCTCGGCGAGCCCCCAGGTCACGCCGCTGTCCTCACCGGCCAGGAGGTTGTCGGTGCCGTCCGGTTCGACCACCCGGAGCTGGCCCCGGCGTACCCCCTCGGCGGCGTCGGTGACGTAGGCCAGTCGTTCGCCGGTGGGGTCGGGGCGGGGGTCGATCACCGGGCCGATCGCGGTCACCTCGACCACGTCACCGTGCACGAGGTCGGCCCGGAACAGCCGGCCGGCCAGCGCGAACGCGGCCACCCGGCCGGCGGCGTCCAGGGCGTACGAGCCGATGCCGCCGGCGGCGAGCCGCAGCCGCTCGCGCAGCGCCCGCTCGCCCGGGGCCAGCGCGGTCGGGTCGCCCTCCGTGCCGAGCAGCACCGCCGGGTCGGCGACCAGCCGCTCCTCGCCGGAGGTGACGTCCAGCAGCCAGAGCGCGTCGGCCGGGTCCTCCGGTCCGGAGGAGCGCAGGAAGATCACCCGGGAACCGTCGTCCGCGACGGAGACGGCGCGCGGCGCCCCGTGGCTGAACCGACGGGTACGGGCGGCCAGCTCGGGATAGTCCACGCCTCGGATCGTAGAGGCGTGTCGTGCGTGATGTGGCCGACCTGCGCGGACGCGTGAGCGTCGGGGGAAGAGGACCGCCGGTTAGAGTGACGGTCGTGACGAAGCTGCCCGATCGACGCCTCCTGCTGGTCCACGCGCACCCCGACGACGAGTCGATCGGCACCGGCTCGACGATGGCGCACTACGCCGCCACCGGCGCCCACGTCACCCTGGTCACCTGCACCCTGGGGGAGGAGGGCGAGATCCACGTACCGGAGCTGGCCCAGCTCGCCGCGGCCGCGGCCGATCAGCTCGGCGGGTACCGGATCGGCGAGCTGGCCGCCGCCTGCGCCGCGCTTGGCGTCACCGACCACCGCTTCCTCGGCGGTGCGGGCCGCTACCGCGACTCCGGCATGATGGGCCTGCCCACCAACGAGCACCCAAGGGCCTTCTGGGGGGCCGACGTCGACGAGGCCGCCGGCCACCTGCTGGAGATCATGCGGGAGATCCGGCCGCAGGTCATGATCACGTACGACCCGAACGGCTTCTACGGCCACCCCGACCACATCCAGGCCCACCGCGTGGCTATGCGCGCCCACGAGCTGGCCGTCGCCGAGGGGATCGCCCCGGCGAAGGTCTACTGGACGGCGATGCCGCGCAGCGTGCTGGAGGCCGGCCTGGACGCGTTCACCGAGACCTCGGACAACCCGTTCGCCGGCATCGACGGCGTCGACGACCTGCCGTTCGGCACGCCGGACCCGGAGATCGCCGCGCGGATCGACGCCACTGAGCGGCACGTCGCCAAGGAGGCGGCGATGCGGGCCCATGCCACCCAGATCCCGGCCACCTCCTGGCTCTACTCGATCGCCGGCAACTTCGGCGCCGAGTTCATGGGCGTGGAATATTTCACCCTCGCGGTCGGCGAGAAGGGCCCGGGCGGCGGCCCGTACGGCTGGGAGGACGACCTCTTCGCCGGGCTGCCACTGGACGGGCCGGACCGGTCCCCGGTCGCGGCGGCCGGTCTCCGGTGACGGTGCCGGCCGTACCGATGTCGGTCGCCCCCGAGCAGCAGCCCGCTCCGCCGCCCGCGCGGCCGGCGCGGGTGCTGGACCTCGCCCTGCGGGTTGCCGGCGGGGTGGTGGCGGTCTGGGCGGGCGTGCTGGCCGCGGTGCTGGACCTGCTCTTCGCCACCTGGGCCTGGGAGGTGGTCAAGGGTCGGCCCGGCGGCGCGGTCAAGGCGGTGGTCGGCACCTCCCTCGCGGTGGGCGGGATCGCCGCGGTGGTGATGCTGACGATCCTGGTGGGCTGGTTCGCCCACGTCGCGGTCGGTATGCGCTGGGCGGCGGCGCTGCCCGCCCTGCCCTGGTTCCTGGTGATCGTCGCGGGCGGGATCCGGACAGCCGAGGGTGACCTCGCGCTGAGCGGGGACAACGTGCTCGGCCTGGGGCTGGTGGTGGCCGGCGCGATCACCTTCGCGGTGCTGGGCTTCCGGCAGCTCGTGGTGCCGCCGAACGCCGCCCACTGAGGCTGGCACGCTGCGTCCGTGGCTGCAGAGCAAAGCGCCGAGAGGGTCCCACCGGCGGCGCTGCGGGCGCGCACGCTGAGGGATCAACCCCTGGTCGCGCTGCGTGGTCGAACATGGTGACCGTTGCGGCCGAACCGGCCGGCACGACGGGCCTGCGCCCCGACTCGGACCCGGCCCGAGGACCGGTTGCGCCCCGTCTCGGTGCCACGGTGCAGACGCCGCAGGGGTCGCGGTGGTAGATATTCCTGCCAAGGAGTCCGCCGTGGGGGCGGGCGCTATGGCGGGAGGCGTGCGATGAGGGAGCGGTGGCGCGCGGTCGGCGTGCTGGCGGCGGCGCTGTTCGTGGTCAACGTGGTGGCCCGGCTGCTGATCAAGTTCGCTTTTCCGGACAACGACACCGCCAGTGACCGCGTCTCCCTGGCGATGTTCCTGGTGATCGGGCTGATCCTCGCCGTGCTGGCCTTCCGCTGGGGCGCCGACCGGCCGCTGGGCCGCCTGGCCGGTGATCTGGCCGCCGCGGTCGCCGTGGCGCTGGCGCTGACCGTGTTCGTCGGTCCGCTGCTGGTCGGCGAGAACCCGTTCGGCGGCGGTGCCGGGCTGTTCTTCGCCCAGATCTGGCTCTACCTGGCGGCCACCGCGGCCGGCGTGCTGGTGGGCTACCTGAGCCTCACCGCGCTCGGCCGGGACTACCGCTCGCAGCAGCTCAAGCGGTTCGCCGAGCTGAAGGCGGCCAAGCCGCGCAAGGTGGTCCGTCGCTGATCCTGGCGTCGCCCCGCCCCGCCCCGGTCAGGCCGGGGCGACCCGGGTCAGATAGGTGTGGTGGGTCGTGAAGCCGAGCCCCCGGTAGAGGTTCACGGCCGGGGTGTTGCGCTGCTCCACCTGGAGGAACGCGTGCGTGGCGCCCTCCGCCAGGCCCCAGTGGACCAGGGACCGGATCACCCGGCCGGCCAGCCCCTGCCGGCGCGCCTCGGGCAGCACCTCGATCGACGTCAGCCCCAGCCAGCGGCCGCCGCCGGTCACTGTGCCCCGGCCGGCGGCGAGCAGCCGGCCGTCGGCGTACAGGTGGGCGAAGCGGATCCGGTCCACGGCGGTGAGCACGTGCCGGGCGGCGTCTGGCAGGCCGCCCTTGCGGCCCGCGGCGATCGCCAGCCAATCGTCGGAGGGGGCCGGGGTGAGCTCGACCGGCGGCTCGCCCCGCCCGGGCCGCGACCCCGGGGCCAGGTCGGCGCCCGCCCGCCCGGGCGGCGGCGCGGCCAGCGCGGCGAGCGCGGCCGTCTGCACCAGCACCGGTGGCCGGGCGGCCCAGCCCCGGGCGTCCAGCTCCGCGCCGACCGGCGCGGCCAGCGGCATGGGGGTGTTCACCAGGGCCGGCTGGCCGTGATCGGCGTACCAGCGCTGCACGGCGTCCAGCGCGGCGGGCAGCGGGCGGTCCGGGTCGCCGACCGGCAGTGCCGAGTTGGCCCGGCCGGTCCAGCCCGCGGCGCTGCGCAGCAGCCAGTCGCCGAGCCGGCCGCGTACCGGGGCGGGCCAGGCCTCGTCGGCGGCCAGCTCCAGGGCGGCCACCGCGGTGGCGGTGGGCCGGCGGGCCGCCGGGACCCGCTTGGCTCGGTGCACCTCGCCGACGGGGACCCGTAACCGCCCATGGTCGGTGGCCAGCGTGATGTGGGTCTCGCTCAGCTCGACCAGGTCACCGAGCGCGTCGGAGAAGAGCGGTCTGCCCTCGCGAATCCCCACAATCCGGCGGACCACGATCCGGTGTCCTACGTCCTGCTGTCGGAGCACGATCGACCCCCTCCCCGGCGAGATACTAGGCTCTTACCGTCGCGGGTGATCGCGATGAGTCTTGCGGAGGAGAAGACCGGTGACCTACATCATCGCCGAGCCGTGCGTGGATGTGCTCGACAAGGCATGCATCGAGGAGTGCCCGGTCGACTGCATCTACGAGGGCAACCGGATGCTCTACATCCACCCCGACGAGTGCGTCGACTGCGGTGCCTGTGAGCCGGTCTGCCCGGTCGAAGCGATCTTCTACGAGGACGACGTCCCGGAGCAGTGGAAGGACTACACCGGGGCGAACTACGAGTTCTTCGAGGACCTGGGCTCGCCCGGCGGTGCCTCCAAGATCGGCAAGGTCGAGAAGGACGCGACGTTCGTGGCCGCCCAGCCGCCGCGCGGAGAGGGCCACTGAACCGGCCCGCGCCGGTCTCGTCGCGGCTGCCCGACTTCACCTGGGACACCCTGGACGCCGCGGCCGCGACGGCTGCGGCGCACCCGGACGGTCTCATCAACCTCTCGATGGGCACGCCCGTCGACCCGGTGCCGCCGCTGATCCGGCAGGCGCTGGCCGACGCGTCGGACGCCCCGGGCTACCCGCTCACCGCGGGCACCCCCGCGCTGCGGGACGCCATCGCGGCCTGGGTGGCCCGGGCCTGCGGCGCGGGCGTCGACGGGCTCGGCGTGCTGCCGACGATCGGTTCCAAGGAACTGGTCGCCTGGCTGCCCACGCTGCTCGGCGTCGGTCCGGGTGACGTGGTGGTGGTGCCGTCAGTCGCCTACCCGACCTACGAGGACGGGGCTCGGCTGGCCGGTGCCACCACGATGCGCACCGACTCGCTGACCGCGGTCGGTCCCACCCCTCGGGTACGGCTGGTCTGGGTCAACTCGCCCGGCAACCCGACCGGGCGGGTGCTGCCCGCCACCCACCTGCGCAAGGTGGTCGACTGGGCCCGCGAGCGCGGCGCGGTGGTCGCCAGTGACGAGTGCTACCTGCCGCTCGGCTGGGACGCCGAGCCCGTCTCGATCCTCTCGCCCGAGGTCTGCGGCGGGTCGTACGAGGGCGTGCTGGCGGTGCACTCGCTCTCCAAGCGCTCCAACCTCGCCGGCTACCGCGCCGGGTTCGTCGCCGGTGACCCGGCGCTGGTGGCCGAACTGCTCAAGATCCGTAAGCACGCCGGAATGATCGTGCCGGCCCCGGTGCAGGCGGCGATGGTGGCCGCGCTGGGCGACCAGGCGCACGCCGACGCGCAGCGGGAGCGCTACCGCGCCCGGCGCGAGCGGCTGTACGCGGCATTCACCGGCGCCGGCTTCACGGTCGAGCACTCGGAGGCCGGGCTCTACCTGTGGATGACCCGGGACGAGGACTGCTGGGACACCGTCGACTGGTTGGCCCGGCGGGGCATCCTGGTCGCCGCCGGGATCTTCTACGGCCCGGCCGGTGCCCGGCACGTCCGGGCGGCGCTGACCGAGTCCGACGAGCACATCGCGGCGGTCGCCGGCCGGCTCGCCCAACCCTGACCCTCGCCGGGCGACGGCCGGCCCGCGGGCCTGCCCGCACAGCGGCCGGCCGCCCTCGCGTGCCGACCGGCCAGGTGGGATCCGGGCGGCGGCCGGCACCTGCGGGCCGGCCGCCGCGTCGCGTCAGTCGTTGATCTGCGCGAACACCCGCAGCAGGGTGTCCCGGCTGTGCTTCTCCAGCAGTTCGCTGGCCATCAGCTCCTGCACCTGCACCGTCCGGCCGTCGTGCAGGGTCAGCGTCGCCTTCAGCGGCACCTGCTTGGTCACCTCGACCGAGCGGATCTCCTCGTACGGCAGGTAGGGGTTGCGGGCGGCCAGCTCGGCGATCGGCGTCGCGCCGAGCACCTGCTTGAGCCGCTTCTCACCCTCGTGGGACTTCCCCGGGTCGGGAACCAGGACCAGCCCGTTGTCGAGCACGAACACGTCGTGCTCCCGGCCGTCGATCTTGATGTTGGCGAGGGCGCCGATCAGATCGGCGTTGCGCGCGGAGGCGCGGGCCTGCACCACCGTCGACTGCCGTACGTCGACACCGCGTTCGGCCAGGCGCGCCAGCGCCTCGTCCAGGGTCTCCGGGGAGACCGCCAGCTTCGCGATCTCGGCCAGGTCCCAGGGCTCGCCGGAGCGGCCGACCAGCCGGGCCGGACCGGACCAGGAGAGCTGCCAGTACGCCTGCCCGGAGCGCACCGCCGCGTTGTCGAGCAGCGTCTCCATCGGCCCGGCGAAGGCCGCCGCGGCCTCCTTGCGGGTGGCATCGGGGAAGAACTGCTCGGCGAACTCGCCGAGCCGGCGGTCGCGGACCAGCTCCAGGATGGTCGGCAGGCCCGGCGACGGCGTGCCGGTGAACCGGCCGGCCGCCCGGTAGAGGTGGTCCGCCTGCTCCTGCACCGAGGTGGCCACCGACTCAGCGGTGAACTCGGCCCAGGGCAGCAGCCGCCGGGATCCGTACGCGACGACGGCGCCCTGCAGGGCGCGGCCGGCGGCGGCCACGTCGGCCAGCATGATCCACGCGGGCCGGTCGTCCGGCGCCACCGGCACCGGTGGCATCTGGGCGATCGCGGCCACCCGGACCCCGACCGGCGGGTGGGTGTCCCAGCGGGACGGCTCCCGGTCCGGGGCGTTCTCCCGCACCTCGTCGATCTCGTCGCGGCGCGCCTGGAGCAGGTGGCCGAAACCGCCGAAGAAGTCGTCCGGCGCCAGCCCGGCCGCCCAGCCCGGCTCGATGTACCGGCTCTCGTAGAAGTTCCAGGCCGCGCCGATCGCGGGCAGCGTACGCAGCGCGGAGGTCATCGCCTCGTGGCCGGCGAGGCGTACGGCCGCCTGGTCCGCCTCCAGCTCCTGTCGCCGTACGTTGGCCCGGTCGACCAGCAGGTAGAGCTTCGAGTACCCCTTGAAGACCCACCCGATCGGGTTGCGCGGCCTGATCCGCTCGATCGTCTCCTCGATGGCCAGTCGGCCCCGGTAGGCGACCCCACCCAGACGGGTGTGGCTGCCCGAGTAGTGGCCGAGCTCGTGCGCGAGCACCGCCCGGAGCTGGTCGACCCGCATCCCCTGGAGCAGCGGCAGGCCGACGTAGAGGGTGCGCCGGCCGCCGAGCAGACCGAGCAGGCGGCTCTGCTCGGTGACCGCGGCGTTCACGTTCGGCACCAGGCGGATCTCGTCCGGCGCCCGGGTGCCGACCGCCTGCGCCAGCTCCCGTACGGTTGCCCAGAGCAGCGGCGCCCCCTGCTCGGTCAGGATCAGGCCAGGCGCCGGCTCGCTCTTGACACTGATCGCCTTCCACAACCCGACGGCCACCGCACCGAGGGCGAGCAGCAGCGGGAGCAGGAGCTTCACGGTCAGCACGCCGGTGGTGTGGTGGAACAACCACACGCCGAGCGCGGCCACCGCGGCGAGCTGCAGCAGCGCGACGACGTAGAAACCGATCAACATGACCACCGAGGCGAGTGCCCGGTACGTCGCGGACATGTGTTTCCTTTCCCCGTGAGAAGCGCCCGCCGTCGATGCCGGGCGGGTCGCCGGGGACCGTACGACGTGAGCGCTGCTCGGACAACCCCCTTCCGTCCCCATCCGACCGGCCCCTACGATCCGCGGCGAGGATCACGGGGGAGGGCGGCGCAGGTGGCCGCCGCTGGCAGCGCACGTGACCGGGGGTCGGGGCTGCGGCCCGGACGTTATCCTCGGCGGGACTTCCAGCGGGGCCGACCCGGCCCCCGTACGACGGGACGCCGAGGTGGGCCGATGACGGGCGGGACCGGCGGATTGGCGCGGGCGGCGGTGGTCGGCACCGGCCTGATCGGTGGCTCGGTGCTGCTCCGGCTCCGGGACACCGGGCTCGACGTGACCGGCTGGGACCCGGACCCGGCGACCCGGCGGTACACCCAGCGGCAGGGCGTCCTCGCCCCGGACGCGCTGGAGGAGGCGGTCGCCGGCCGGGACATCGTCTTCCTCTGTGGCCCGCTGCCCACGCTGCCCCGGACGCTGGCCCGGGTGGCTGCCGCCACCGA
Organism: Micromonospora sp. CB01531; assembly: GCF_001905095.1. GTDB lineage: Bacteria > Actinomycetota > Actinomycetes > Mycobacteriales > Micromonosporaceae > Micromonospora. Next base: position 195,218 of record NZ_LWLS01000061.1, on the reverse strand, counting down.
CGACCGGTGCGTGCTCACCGACGTGGGCAGCACCAAGTCGGACGTCGCCACCGCCGCCATGCTGCACGGGCTCGGGCACCGGTTCGTGCCCGGCCACCCGATGGCCGGCGCCGACCGGGCCGGCCTCGCCGCCGCCAGTCCGACGCTGCTCGACGGGGCCGCCTGGGTGCTCTGCCCGGGGCCGACCGGGCTGGACGCGTTCCGGCGGCTCGCCGCGCTGGTCATCGACGTCTTCCACGCCCGGGTGGTGCCGATGTCCGCTCCGGAGCACGACACCGCCGCGGCGCTCGCCTCCCACGTGCCGCACCTGCTCGCCGGCGCGCTGGCCGGGGCGGTGCAGCGGGCCGTGCTGCGTGACGCGGTGCTGTCGCTCGCCGCGGGCAGCTTCTCCGACGGCACCCGGGTGGCCGGCGGCCCGCCCGAGCGGACCGCGAACATGCTGCTCGGCAACCGGGAGCGGGTGCTGACCGAGCTGGATGCGGTCCGCGCCGTCCTCGACGAGCTCGCCGAAGCGTTGCGGGCCGGGGACGCCGGGGCGCTCACCGGCCGGCTCGACGAGGGACGGGTGGCCCGGGCGGCGCTGGGCGAGCGCTCGTTCACCACCCACCGGTGCGAGTTCCCGGCCGGCGCGGAGCACGCGGGCGAGCTGGCGTACCTGCGGGAGCTGGGGGTGGCCGGCGGCCACCTGACGGGCTGCCGGGTCGCGGCCGGGGCGGTCACCTACACGGCGCACCTTCCGTCCGCCACGCCACTAGGGTGAGATGCATGGCGGACGCTCCGGCGCAGGTGCTCCCCGTCGAGGAGCTGGTGGCCCGGGCGCGTGCCCTCGCCGACGCCGGCCCGCGGCAGCTGCTCGGCATCGCCGGTGCGCCCGGGGCGGGCAAGTCCACCCTGGCCGAGCGGATCGTCGCCGAGGTCGGGCCGCTCGCCCGGCTGGTGCCGATGGACGGCTTCCACCTGGCGCAGTCGGCGCTGGTCCGGCTGGACCGGGACGGGCGCAAGGGGGCACCGGACACGTTCGACGTCAACGGGTTCGTCACCACCCTGCGCCGACTGCGCCGGATCGAGCCCACCTCGGTCTGGGCGCCGGCGTTCCGGCGCGACCTGGAGGAGCCGATCGCCGGGTCGATCGAGGTGCCGCCGGAGGTCCGGCTGGTGGTGACCGAGGGCAACTACCTGCTGCTCCGCGACGACCCGTGGGAGGAGGTACGCACCCTGCTGCACGACGTCTGGTTCCTCGACCTGGACGCCGAGCTGCGGGTGCGCCGGCTGACCGCCCGGCACGAGGCCTACGGGAAGACCCCGGAGCAGGCGCGAGCCTGGGCGCTCGGCAGCGACGAGTTGAACGCCGCCCTGGTCGCCGCGACCGCCGGGCACGCCGATCTGGTGGTCCGGCTGGCCGAACCGCCGCCGCGGTGACGGGCCCGCCGCTCAGCCGAGGGTGCGGACGGGTCGCGCCGGGTTACCCACGGCCACCACGTTGGCGGGCAGGTCCCGGGTCACCACGGCACCCGCGCCGACCACGGTGTTCTCCCCGATGGTGACTCCGGCCAGCACGATGACCCCGCCCCCGAGCCAGACGTTGTCCCCGATCGTGATGGGCTTCGCCGCCTCCCACTTGGCCCGCCGGGGCTCCGGCTCGACCGGGTGGGTGGCGGTGAGCAGTTGCACGTTCGGTCCCAGTTGGACGTCCGCGCCGATGGTGATCCGGGCGACGTCGAGGAAGACCGCGTTGAAGTTGACGAAGGTGCGCGGGCCGAGGTGGGTCTGCCAGCCGTAGTCGCAGTAGAACGGTGGCCGGACCCAGGCGCCCTCGCCCACCGTGCCGAGCAGTTCGCGCAGTGCGGCGAGCCGCCCCTCGGGTTCGTCGGCCGAGCTGGTGTTGAACCGTTCGGTGAGCCGGGCGGCCCGGTCCAGATCGGCGGCGATCTCGAGATCGTCCGCGATGTACAGCTCGCCGGCGAGCATGCGTTCCTTCATCGTGGTCACGACGAAATCATGCCCGGTCGGGTGCCCGGTCCGGGGCGGCGACAGTCGGGTTCCTGACATTCGGTTGCATACGCGGTATGTAATTCTGGCGATCGTCGATGTGTCTCTCATCGATGACGACGCTTCCCGAAGGAGGAACGTTGCGCCGTAACAGAAGAAAGTTGGCCGGGCTCGGCCTCACCCTGGGCCTCGCGCTCGGCGTACCCGTGCCGGCGTCCGCCGCTCCCGCGACGGGCCCGGGCACCGCGGGCGCCCGCGCCGCCGCCCCGACGACCGCCGGCAAGCCGGTCACCGTCACCCTGATCACCGGCGACCAGGTCACCGTCACCACGTCCGGACAGGCCGCGGTTCGCCCCGGCGCCGGCCGGGCCGGCATCGGCTTCCTGGTCGGGCGGGACCGTGGTCACCTCTCCGTGCTGCCGCAGGACGCCCTGCCGCTGGTCCGGGCCGGCCGGGTCGACCGGCGGCTCTTCGACGTCACCGAGCTGATCGCGGCCGGCTACGACGACGCCCACCGGGACACGCTGCCGCTGCTGGTGTCGTACCGGCCCGGGGCGGCCCGACGCGCGGCGACCCCGGTCGCGGGCGCCCGGGTGACCCACGAGCTGCCGGCGATCGGCGGCGCGGCGCTGGTCGCGACGAAGGCCGACGCCGGCGCGGTCTGGGGTGCGGTCGCCGCCGGCCGGACCGGTGCCCGGGTCGACACGGCGGAGGGCGTCGACCGGGTCTGGCTGGACGGCCGGCGGCGGGTGACCCTCGACCACAGCGTGCCGCAGATCGGCACTCCGGCCGCCTGGACCGCCGGCTGGACCGGCAAGGGCGTCACGGTCGCGGTGCTCGACACCGGCGTCGACCTCAGCCACCCCGACCTCGCCGGCAAGGTCGCCGACTCGCGCAACTTCAGCGAGGCGACCGAGGCGGACGACGTGATCGGGCACGGCACCCACGTCGCCTCGATCATCGCCGGCAGCGGGGCCGCCTCCGGCGGCAGGTACCGGGGCGTCGCCCCCGACGCCACCCTGCTCTCCGGCAAGGTCTGCGAGAACCAGGGCTGCACCGAATCGGCGATCCTCGCCGGCATGCAGTGGGCCGCGGCCGAGAAGCACGCCGACGTGGTCAACATGAGCCTCAGTGGCGGGGACACCCCCGAGGTCGACCCGCTGGAGCAGGCGGTCGGGACGTTGACCGCGCAGACCGGCACCCTCTTCGTCGTCGCGGCCGGCAACGACGGCTTCGACGGCTCGGTAGGCTCGCCGGCCACCGCCGACGCCGCGCTGGCCGTCGGCGCGGTCGACCGGAACGACGCCCTGGCCGACTTCTCCAGCCGCGGGCCACGCGTCGGCGACGGCGGCCTCAAGCCGGACATCACCGCCCCGGCGTCGACATCGTGGCCGCCCGGGCCGCCAATGGCGTCATCGGCGACCCGGTGGGGGAGAAGTACGTCACCCTCTCCGGCACCTCCATGGCCACTCCGCACGTGGTCGGCGCGGTGGCGCTGCTGGCCCAGCAGCACCCGGACTGGACGGCCGGGCAGTACAAGGCCACCCTGATGGCCGCCGCGAAGCCGCACCCGGACCAGACGGCGTTCCAGCAGGGCGCCGGGCGGGTCGACGTGGCCCACGCGATCACCCAGCAGGTCACCAGCGACCCGGTCAGCGTCTCGTTCGGGGTGGCGGCCTGGCCGCACGGCGACGACCAGCCGATCGCGCGGACGGTGACCTACCGGAACGGCGGCAGCGTACCGCTCACCCTCGACCTCGAGGCCGAGGTCACCGGGCCGGAGGGGCACCCCGCGCCGGCCGGAATGTTCACCCTTAGCGCGTCCCGGCTCACCGTGCCGGCCGGCGGCACCGCTCAGGTCACCGTCACCGCGGACACCCGGCTCGGCGGAGTGGACGGCTACTGGACCGGGCGGCTGGTCGCCCGCGCCGGGGAGGCGGTGGCGGTCACCCCGCTGGCCGTCGACCGGGAGGTGGAGAGCTACGACCTGACGGTCGTCCACCGCGACCGGGCCGGCGCGTCCACCGGGGACTACTTCACCAGCCTGATCGGCCTGGACGGCTCGGCGTACCGGGACGTGTACGACCCGGACGGTGAGGCGCGGGTCCGCGTCCCCAAGGGTCGCTACGGCATGAGCAGCCTGCTCTACGTCCCCGGCGACGAGGGCTGGTCCGAGGTGTCCATGCTGGTCCAGCCCGAGCTGGTGGTGGACCGCGACCTGCGGCTCACCATCGACGCCCGGCAGGCGAAGCCGGTCCGGACCAGCGTGCCGCAGCGCGGGGCGGCCCCCCTGCTGATCGACCTCTCCGCGAACTGGGGCGTCGGGGACTACTACTTCGGGTTCGGGCTCTGGACGTTCAGCTTCGACGGGCTGTACACCGCCCAACTCGGCCGCGACGTTCCCGACACGCAGTTCGTGGGTGCCCTGGCCAGCCAGTGGGCCGAGCCGCAGGCCCCGGAGACCAGCCCGTACTTCTACGCGCTCAACGAGCTGTTCCCCGGCCGCTGGCCGACCGGGTACGTCCGGCACTACCGGACGGCCGACCTGGCCACGGCCGTGCACCAGTTCCGTGGCGGCTACCCGGGGCTGGAGAACGAGCGGATCGTCTTCCCCGAGTCGGACTACAACATCGGCGGCTCGGCGATCGTCGTGCCGGTCGCCCTGCCCGGCCGGCGGATCGAGCACTACAGCACGTCCCGGACCCAGTGGAGCTCCGAGCTGGACTTCGGCGCCCGCGGCGAGGACGGTTGGCTGGAGGTGCAGGCCGTGCTGCAGTCGGTGGACACCCGATACCGGGCCGGCCGGACCTACCGTGAGGAGTGGGGCTCCGCGCCGTACGGTCCGTCCTTCCCGCAGCCGCGCTGGCCGGCGCAGGGCATCACGCGCAACGGCGACACGATCGCCGTCAACCTGCCGGTGCACAGCGACGCCGCCGGTCACCCCGGTGGTTCCCGGCACGACACCGAGCAGACCGCGCTGTACCGCAACGGCAAGCTCGTCGGGGAGCAGCCGTACGCCGGGTACGGGGAATTCGCCGTCCCGCCGGGGGCGGCGGACTACCGGCTGGAGGTCTCCGGCGCCCGGAGCTTCACCGACCTGAGCACCGAGACGTCGGCCACCTGGACGTTCCGCTCGACGCACGTCCCGGGTGACGACTGGGCCCGGCTGCCCGCCATGGCGGTGCGCTTCGCGCCGTCGTTGTCGACCGACCAGAGCGCACCGGCCGGCCGGCCCTTCACCATCCCGGTGACGGTGGAACGGCAGCCCGGGGCGCCGGCCGCCACGGTCGCGGCGCTCACCGTCGACGTCTCGTACGACGGCGGCAAGACCTGGCGGAAGGCGGACCTGCACCGGACGGGCGCGGGCTGGGCGGCCACCGTCCGGCACCCGGCCGGCCCGGGGTACGTCTCGCTGCGCGCCACCGCCCGGGACAGCGCCGGCAACACCGTGTCCCAGCGGATCATCCAGGCGTACCGCCTGCGGTGAGTCGTCCGGGTCCGCGGTCTCCCCGCCGCGGACCCGACGGCGGACGGGCCGGGGCGGCCACCGCCCCGGCCCGTCCCGCGTCAGTCGTTGGCGTGCAGGGCCGCGTTCAGCTCGATGCCCCGGCCGGTACGCGGCTTCGTCTCCAGCGCTCCGGTGACCGAGTTGCGCCAGAAGAGCAGCCCGTCCACCCCGGAGAGCTCGCGGGCCTTGACCACCCGGCCGTCCGGCAGGGTGATCTTCGAGGCGGCGGTGATGTAGCAGCCGGCCTCCACCACACAGTCGTCGCCGAGCGAGATGCCCACCCCGGCGTTCGCGCCGATCAGGCTCCGCTCGCCGATCCGCACCTTGTCGGTGCCGCCGCCGGAGAGGGTGCCCATGATCGAGGCGCCACCGCCGATGTCGGAGCCGTCGCCGACCAGCACGCCCTGCACGATCCGCCCCTCGACCATGGAGGTGCCGAGGGTGCCGGCGTTGAAGTTGACGAAGCCCTCGTGCATGACGGTGGTGCCGGAGGCCAGGTACGCGCCGAGCCGGACCCGGTCCGCGTCGGCGATCCGCACGCCGGAGGGGACCACGTAGTCGGTCATCCGGGGGAACTTGTCCACGCCGTAGACGGCGAGGTGGCGGCCGGCGGCCCGCTCGATGACGCGCAGCTCGTCCACCCGCTCGGGTGGGCACGGCCCGGCCGAGGTCCAGGCCACGTTGGCCAGCTTGCCGAAGATGCCGTCGAGGTTGAGCTCGTTGGGCCGCACCAACCGGTGGGAGAGCAGGTGCAACCGGAGGTACGCGTCGGCCGCGTCCTTGATCGGATCGTCCAGCGAGCCGATCACGGTGACCACCTCGACCGTACGCAGGCCGGGCAGCGCCCGCGCGCCGACCGCGCCGGGCGGCAGGTCGAGCACGTCGGCCTGGTCCTCCCCGGGGACCAGCGGCAGCTCGCCGAGTCCCAGCTTGCCGGTCGGGTACCAGGTGTCGAGCACCTGGTCGTCAGCGGTGACGGTGGCCAGTCCGATGCCCCAGGCTGGTTCTGAGGACGTCACAGTTGCACCTTTCGTTCGCGGCTGGGGGCTCGCAAGCTCGTCTCCCATTCCCGCGCGACCGCGTCCCACGCGAGCCGCCCAGGAACGCTCGCTCCTCGTGCTCACCGCAGATGACGGTACCGTGCCAACCATGCAGAACCCGCTGACCCCCGAGGTCTTGGCTGATCCGGTGGCGCTGACCCGCGCCCTGGTCGACATAGAGTCCGTCTCCCTCAACGAGAAGGCCATTGCCGACTGCGTCGAGGATGTGCTGCGGGGTGTACCGCACCTGACCACGTTCCGGCACGGCAACACGGTGATGGCGCGCACCGACCTGGGCCGGGCGCAGCGGGTGGTGCTCGCGGGCCACCTGGACACCGTCCCGCTCAACAACAACTTCCCGTCCACCATGCGCGGCGACCTGATGTACGGCTGCGGCACCTCCGACATGAAGTCCGGGGTGGCCTTCGCGCTGCACCTGGCGGTGACCCTGCCCGACCCGCGCTACGACGTCACCTACTTCTTCTACGAGGCCGAGGAGATCGAGTCGAAGTACAACGGCCTCACCCTCGTCTCCCAGGCCCACCCCGAGTGGCTCCAGGCCGACTTCGCGGTGCTGCTGGAACCGACGTACGGGATCGTCGAGGCCGGCTGCCAGGGCACCATGCGGGCGATCGTGTCGACCACCGGCGTACGCGCCCACTCGGCGCGCTCCTGGCACGGGGTGAACGCCATCCACGCGGCCGGCGAGGTGCTGCGGCGCCTGGCGGCCTACGAGGCGCGGCGGGTCACCATCGACGGCTGCGACTACCGGGAGGGCATGAACGCGGTCCGCATCCACGGCGGAGTGGCCGGCAACGTGGTGCCGGACCGGTGCGAGGTCGAGGTCAACTACCGCTTCGCCCCGGACCGGACGCCCGAGCAGGCCGAGGCGCATCTGCGCGAGGTCTTCGCCGGCTTCGAGCTGGCGATCACCGACGCGGCGGCGGGTGCGCCGCCCGGCCTGACGGCCGCCCCCGCGCAGGAGTTCCTCGCCGCGGTGGGCGCCGCCCCGATCGGCAAGCTCGGCTGGACCGACGTGGCCCGGTTCGCGGCCATGGGCATCCCGGCGCTGAACTTCGGTCCCGGTGACCCGAACCTGGCCCACCACCCCGACGAGCACGTCGAGCTGACCAAGATCAGAGACGGCGCCGCCACGCTGCACCGCTGGCTCGCCGCCTGACCCCGGGTACGCGATCGGGGGGTCCGCGTCGGTGACGCGGACCCCCCGGGGTCGTTCCGGCGGACGGTCAGCCGGCCGTCGTCAGCGACGCGTCCGGCTCGGTGGTCTCACCGGTGAGGTCGGCGTGGTGGCCTTCCATCATGCGGGCGCGGCGGCGCTCGGCCACCACGTCGCGGATCCGCCGCTGCATCTGCCGGCGGATCCGGATCATCTCGGTGTTGCTGATCAACGCTGGCTCCCTCCCCCGAAGGTCGCGCCCGGGGCATACCCCGTATGTGAATAGTAAGACGTACGAGCGAGCGAATTAGTTGCCCAAGATCGCCAAGAATTTCTCCGGCTCGCCCGGCTCCGCACCACACTGCGGTGGCTCCACTACGGTGGCTCCATGAGCCAGAGCAACGGGCGGCAACCCGGCCGCGGGCCGAGGGGAGAACGGCACCGTGGTGCCGTCACGCTGCGCAACCGGGCCATCCCGACCAGCACAGCCGACCAGCGGCTGCTGGACTCCCGGGGCCGGGGAGACTGGAAGACCAGGGACGCCTGGCGGGCGCTGCGGATCCTCTCCGAATTTGTCGAGGGCTTCGACACCCTCGCCGATCTGCCGCCGGCGGTCAGTGTCTTCGGCTCGGCCCGCGCCAAGCCGGATAGCCCCGAGTGCCGGCTCGCCGAGGAGTTGGGCGCCGCCCTGGCCCGCGCCGGCTACGCGGTGATCACCGGCGGCGGCCCGGGCGTGATGGAGGCGGCCAACCGGGGGGCCAGCGAGGCGGGTGGGCTCTCCGTCGGGCTCGGCATCGAGCTGCCGTTCGAGCAGGGCATCAACGAGTGGGTCGACCTGGCCATCGACTTCCGCTACTTCTTCGCCCGCAAGACCATGTTCGTCAAGTACGCCCAGGCGTTCGTGGTGCTGCCCGGCGGCTTCGGCACCATGGACGAGCTGTTCGAGGCACTCACCCTGGTGCAGACCGGCAAGGTCACCCGCTTCCCCGTGGTGCTGATGGGCATCGACTACTGGCGGGGCCTGATCGACTGGCTGCGGGACAGCATGGCCGGCGAGGGCAAGATCGGCCCGACCGACCTGGAGCTGATCTGCCTCACCGACGACGTCGAGGAGGCGGTCCGGCACATCGTGGAGGCCGAGGCGGTGCTCTCCGCCGAGCAGGAGGCGATCCGCGAGGAGGCGGTCGCCCGGGTCGCCGCCGACCAGCAGGCCGCCGCCGAGGCCGCGCCCGAGCCCGCGTCTGAGGATCCGGCCAGGTCTGCTGCCGGGCCGTCGGCGGGGCTCTCACCCGAGCCCGCGCCCGAGGGCCCGGCCGGGGACCAGCCCGGGGACCGGCCGGCGGGGCGGGGCTGACCGTGGCCGCGATCTGCGTGTTCTGCGCGTCCTCCCGTACCCTCGACCAGCGCTGGCTTGACCTGGCGGCCGAGACCGGCGCGGAGCTGGCCCGGCGCGGGCACACCCTGGTCAGCGGCGGCGGCTGCGTCGGCATGATGGGCGCGGTGGCGGACGGCGCGCGGGCCGCCGGCGGCTACACCCTCGGGGTGATCCCGCAGGCCCTGGTCGACCTGGAGGTCGCCGACCTGGCCGCCGACGAGCTGCTGGTCACCGACGGGATGGCCAGCCGAAAGAACCTGATGATCGACAAGTCGGACGCCTTCATCACCCTGCCCGGCGGGCTCGGCACCCTCGACGAACTGTTCGAGGTGTGGACCACGGCCACCCTCGCCCTGCACGCCAAGCCGATGGTGCTGGTGGACGCGGACGGCTTCTACCGACCGCTGCTCGACTGGCTGCGCACCCTCGCCGACCACCACTTCCTCAAGCCGGCGGGCCTCGACCTCCTCCTGGTCGCCGACACCGTCCCCGCCGCCCTGGACCTCCTCGACACCCACCTCACCTGACCCGCCCCCCACCCCCACCTCCACCCGGCCCCGCGCCCGCTCCAGGCCCGTTGATCATGAGGTTGACCGTGAAGTTGATCTCCGCGGGTGCCGCCAACCTCATGATCAAGCAGAAGGGGCGGGTGGGGGCGGTGGGGTGTCGTACCGGCGTGGTGGGATGAGGCGGTGCAGGCGTACCGGTTGGTGCGCCGGCCTGGCGGGGCGGCGACGGGGGTCGGCCGTGCCGGCGGGGCGGGGCAGGGGGTCGGTCGGCCCGGTGTTGGGGCGACCTTGGCGGAGCCGCGATCCGGGGGGTCGGCGGACGATGCCGCCTACCCGCCGCCGCGCCGGTCCGACCCGGCACAGGCCGAGGTGGTCGCGCACACCGACGGGCCGATGCTGGTGGTCGGCGGCCCGGGCACCGGCAAGACCGACACGCTCATCGAGGCGGTCGCCGCGCGGGTGGCGGAGGGCGTCGACCCCGAGCGCATCCTGGTGCTCACCTTCAGCCGGCGGGGCGCCACCGACCTGCGCCACCGCATCGAGGCGCGGATCGCCGGCGCGGGCCAGCCTCACCAGAGCGGGCGCGCGGCCAGCAGTCCGCCCGCGGCGAGCAGCACCGCGACCCGGCCCGCCCGGGTGGTCCGCGAGCCGCTGGTCCGCACCTTCCCGGCGTTCGGGTTCGGCCTGCTCCGCCGGGCCGCCGCCGAGCGGGGCGAGCCGTCGCCCCGGCTGCTCACCGGTCCCGAGCAGGATCTGATCATCCGCGAGCTGCTCGACGTGGTCGGCGAGGAGCCCGCGGACGACCCCGTCGGCTGGCCGGCGGACCTGCGCCCCGCGCTGCGGACCCGGGCGTTCGCGCAGCAGCTCCGCGACCTGCTGATGCGCGCCGCCGAGCGGGGCGTCGGCCCGGTCGAGCTGGCCCGCCTGGGGGAGAAGCTGGGCCGCGCCGACTGGCCGGCCGCCGCCCGCTTCCTCCGGGAGTACGTGGCTGTGCTCGCCCTGCGCGACGTGAGCAACCGGGGTTCGATCGCGTACGACCCGGCGGAGCTGGTCCGGGCCGCCACCGGGATGCTGCGCGACGACCCGGAGCTGCTGGCGGCCGAGCGCCGCCGGTTGGCCCACATCTACGTTGACGAGCTCGCCGACACCGACCCCGCCCAGCTCGAGCTGCTCGCCGTCCTCGCCGGCGGGGGCAGGTCCCTGGTCGCCTTCGCCGACCCGGACTCCTCCACGTACGCCTTCCGGGGCGCCGACCCGGCCGGCGTGACCACCTTCCCGCACCGGTTCCGCACCGCCTCCGGGGCGCCGGCCGCGCAGGTCACGCTGACCACGTCCTACCGGGCCGGTCCGGAGCTGCTGGCCGCGACCGCCCGGCTGGCCCGCCGGCTGCGCGGCCCGGCGGGGCACCGGCGGCTGCGTCCGCTGCCCGACGCGCCGCCCGGCACGGTCGAGGTACGCACCTTCCGCTCGGCGACCAGCGAGTCCGCCTGGCTGGCCCACGCCCTGCGCGAGGCGCACCTGCTCGACGGGGTGCCCTGGTCCCGGATGGCGGTGCTGGTCCGCTCCACCGGCCGGCAGTTGCCGTCGCTGCAACGCGCCCTGCACACCGCCGGCGTGCCGACCGTGGTGCACGGCGAGGACCTGCCGCTGCACCTCCAGCCCGGGGTGGCCCCGCTGCTGCTCCTGCTCCGCTGCGCCCTTGAGCCAGACCGGCTGGACGAGGAGGCCGCGATCGCCCTGCTGCACTCGCCGCTCGGTGGCGCCGACCCGCTCGCCGAGCGGCGGCTGCGCCAGGGGCTGCGCGCGCTCGCGCTGGCTGCCGGCGACCGCCGCCCGTCCGGCGAGCTGATCGTCGAGGCGCTGGGCGACCCGGCCGAGCTGGCCACCATCGAGCGGCGCTGGGCGGCGCCCGCCCAGGCGGTGGCGCGCCTGCTGGCGACCGCCCGGCAGGCCGCGGCCACGCCCGGGGCCACGGCAGAGGACGTGCTCTGGGCGGTGTGGCGGGAGAGCGGGCTGGCCGAGCGCTGGGCCGGCGCGATCACCCGGGGCCGGGCGGCCACCGGCGAGCACGAGACCGCGCAGCGCTGGCGGGCGGAGGCCGCCGACCGGGATCTCGACGCGGTGCTGGTGCTCTTCGACGCGGCGGCCCGGTTCACCGACCGGCTGCCCGGTGCGCGTACCGAGGTCTTCCTCGACCACGTGCTCGGGCAGGACCTGCCGGCCGACACCCTGGCCGCCAGCGCCGACCGGGGCGAGGCGGTACGCCTGCTCACCGCGCACGCCGCCAAGGGCCTGGAGTGGGACCTGGTCGCGATCGCCGGGGTGCAGGAGGGCGTCTGGCCGGACCTGCGGCTGCGGGGCAGCCTGCTCGGCTCGGAACGGCTGGTCGACGTGCTCGCCGGCCGGGCCGACGACACCGGGGTCCGGGCCAGCATGGTCGGGCAGACCTCGGCACTGCTCGACGAGGAGCGGCGGCTGTTCCACGTCGCGGTCAGCCGGGCCCGGCGTCGACTGCTGGTCACCGCGGTCGCGTCCGCGGCGGTGGGCGGCGACGACCACGAGGAGCAGCCCAGCCGCTTCCTGCACGAGCTGGGTGCCACCGAGCCGCCGGCGACCGGTGGCGGCACGGCCCCCGCCGGCCCCGACCCGGCGCCGAAGCCGGCCGGTCCCGGCACCGCACCACCCGACGACGGGCCGGTGCCGACCGTCGACGAGGACCCGCAGGAGGCGCCGCCGGCGGCCCTGCCGGTCACCCTGCCGCCGCGCGGGCTCACCCTGTCCGCGCTGGTGGCGGAGCTGCGTACCGCGGTCACCGACCCGGCGGCGCCGCCCACCCGGCGGCACGCGGCGGCGGCCGAACTGGCCCGGATGGCCGCCGCCGGGGTGCCCGGCGCCCACCCCGACGACTGGTGGGGGCTGCGCGGCCTCTCGGACGACCGGCCGCTGGTCGACGAGGGCGAGCCGGTCCGGGTCACCCCGTCGGCGATGGAGAGCGCGCTCCGGTGCAGCCTGCGCTGGCTGCTCGAACGGCACGGCGGCAGCGCCCCGGCCAGCGCCGCGCAGGGTGTCGGCAACCTGGTGCACGCCGCCGCGATGCTGGCCGAGGACGCCAGCGTCGACCGGACCACCCTGCTGGAGTACGTGGCCGCCCGGTTCGACGCGATCGAGCTGGCCGCCCGCTGGATGGTCGGCCCGGAACGCGCCCGCGCCGAGGCCATGGTGGACAAACTGCTCCGCTGGCTGGCCGGCAACCCGCGCCGGCTGCTCGCCATCGAGCACGAGTTCGCGGTACGCCTCGACGACCCGCACCGGCCCGTCGAGCTGGCCGGCCGGGTGGACCGGCTGGAGGTCGACGCCGAGGGGCGGCTCGTGGTGATCGACCTGAAGACCGGCAAGTCGACCGCCGTCACCGAGCGGGAGGTGGCCGAGCACCCGCAGCTCGGGGCGTACCAGGCAGCGGTCGAGGCGGGGGGCTTCGGTGAGTTCGGCGCCGAGTCCGGGGGCGCCGCACTCGTGCAGCTCGGCACGTCGGCCAAGGACGCCAAGGAGCAGACCCAGGCCGCGGCCGGGGAGGGACCGGCGGCCGGCTGGGCGACGGCGCTGGTCCGGCGTACCGCGGATACCATGGCCGCGGCCACCTTCGCCGCGGTCGCCAACTCGAAGTGCCGGGTCTGCCCGGTCCGGACGAGCTGCCCGGTGTCCGGCCAGGGGCGCCAGGTAGTGGAACCGCCGACCGACCCAGCGCCCCGGGAAGAGTGAGCGCGAGGACGATGCCGTGACCCAGCCCGCGCTCTTCGGCGCCGCCACCACCCCGGCGCCGCGGACCGTCGACTCCGGCCCGCGCTATACCCCGGTCGAGCTGGCGAAGTTGTTGCGGCTGCCGGCGCCCACCCGGGAGCAGGCGGCGATCATCGCCGCACCGGTCGAGCCGCTGCTCGTGGTCGCCGGTGCCGGCTCGGGCAAGACCGAGACGATGGCCGCCCGGGTGGTCTGGCTGGTCGCCAACCAGTACGTGCGACCGGAGCAGATCCTCGGCCTCACCTTCACCCGCAAGGCCGCCGGCGAGCTGGCGCACCGGGTGCGTACCCGGCTCGACCAGCTCATCCGCCGGCTCGGCCGGAGGGGCCGGGACCCGCACGACGACCTGCTCGCGGGCGAGCCGACGGTCTCCACCTACCACTCGTACGCCGGGCGGATCGTCACCGAGCACGGGCTGCGCGCCGGGTACGAGCCGACCACCCGGCTGCTCACCGAGGCGTCCCGCTGGCAGCTCGTCGACCTGCTGGTGCGCAACTACGACGGGGACATGTCCGAGGTGGACCGGATGCCCAGCACCATCACCGACGCGGTGCTGGCGCTGGCCGGGGAGCTGGACGAGCACCTCGTCGACCCGGACGAGCTGGCCGCCTGGACCGGCCGGTTCTATGCCGAGGTGCAGTCCCGCCCCGGCCGGGTCTACGCCGACGTACGGAAGGCGTTGCAGTTCCAGCGGACCCGGTTGAAGCTGCTGCCGCTGGTCCGCGCGTACGCCCGGCGCAAGGACGACTTCGAGGCGATGGACTTCGCCGACCAGCTCGCCCGGGCCGCCCGGGTGGCCCGGGACCACCCCGGCGTCGGGGTGATCGAGCGGGACCGGTTCCGGGTGGTGCTGCTCGACGAGTACCAGGACACCAGCCACGCCCAGGTGGTGCTGCTCAACGCGCTCTTCGGCGGCGGCCACCCGGTCACCGCGGTCGGCGACCCCTGCCAGTCCATCTACGGCTGGCGCGGCGCCAGCGCCGGCACGCTGGACCGGTTCCCCACCGAGTTCGCCCGCACCGACGGCACCCCGGCTCAGGTGCTGAGCCTCACCACGAGCTGGCGCAACCGGCCAGAGATCCTCGGCGTGGCCAACGCGCTGTCGGTGCCGCTGCGCGCGGCCGGCGCCCGGGTGCCCGAGCTGCACGCCGCGTTCAGCGTCCGCGAACCGATCCCGCACCGCAGCCCCCGCGGCCAGGCGGCCGGCACCGTGCACTGCGCGCTCCTCGAGACGTACGCCGACGAGGCCGAGTGGATCGCCGACAGCGTGCTCGCCGCCTGGCGCGGGGCGGCCGGGATGCCGGACGCGCTGCCCGAGCACATCCCGGTGCCCCGGCGGCCCACCACCGCCGTGCTGGTCCGGCTGCGCAGCCAGATCCCCGCCATCGAGTCGGCACTGCGCGCCCGGGGTCTGCCGGTCGAGGTGGTCGGGCTCGGCGGCCTGCTGGACACCCCCGAGGTCCGGGACGTGGTCTGCACGCTGCGGGTGCTCGCCGACCCGACCGACGGGGCGGCGCTGCTGCGGCTGCTCACCGGGGCGCGCTGGCGGATCGGGCCGCGTGACCTGGTCGCCCTGCACCGGCGGGCGAAGGCCATCGCGAAGGCGCGCCGGGAGCTGGCCGGCGAGGACGGGCCGGAGATCACCGTGGACGCGCTGGACGAGGCCACACTGGTCGAGGCGCTCGCCGATCTCGGGCCCGCGCCAGCGTACTCGGCGGAGGGGTACGCCCGGCTGCGGTCGTACGGGATGGAGCTGGCGCTGCTGCGCTACCGGCTGGACCAGTCCCTGCCGGAGCTGATCGCGGACATCGAGCGGACCATCGGCCTGGACGTGGAGGTGGCGGTCCGGGCCGGCCGGGACGGCACCGGCGACGCCGGACTGGCCCGTGGCCACCTGGACGCGCTCGGTGACGTGGCGGCCCGGTTCTCCGGCGAGACGCCCGGCGCCACCCTCGCCGGCTTCCTCGCCTACCTGGCCGCGGCCGAGGACGAGGAGCGCGGCCTCACCCCCGGCGAGGTCGAGGTGGTGGAGGGCGCGGTGCAGATCCTCACGGCGCACGCCGCCAAGGGCCTGGAGTGGGACGTGGTGGCGGTGGCCGGGCTGACCCGGGGGGTCTGGCCGGGGCCGGTCCGCAACTCCGACCACTGGCTGGGCGGGCTGGGCGTGCTGCCGTTCCCGCTGCGCGGCGACGCCGACGGGCTGCCCGAGCTGGGCCTGGCCGGGGCGGAGGACCAGCGGGGGGTGGCCCGGGCGCTGGAGGACTTCACCGACGCCTGGCGGGCGCACGACGAGCGGGAGGAGCGCCGGCTGGCGTACGTGGCGGTGACCCGGCCTCGGCGGCTGCTGCTCTGCTCCGGCTACTGGTGGGGGGAGGGCACGAAGAAGTTCCGCGGTCCCTCGGTGTTCCTGCGCGAGGTGCACGACGCCGGCCTGGCCGGCGCGGACGGGCACCTGGTCGACGAGTGGGCGCCCGAGCCGGCCGGCGACGCGGTGAACCCCACCACCGAGACGGTGCTCCGGGCCGAGTGGCCGGCCGACCCGCTCGGTGCCCGCCGCCCGGCGCTGGCCGAGGCCGCCGTGCTGGTCCGTCGCTACCTCGCCGATCCCGAGGCGGCCCGCCGCGAGGCCGCGCTGTCGCCAGGGCCCACCCCGGCCCGCCGCGAGGCCGCGGTGCCGCCGGGGCCCGCCCCGGTTGCCGACGTGGCCGAGCAGCCGGCCCGGGGAGCCGGCGAGCCGTCCGCCGGGGACCCCGAGGTGGTCCGCTGGCGGCGGGAGGCCGACCTGCTCCTCGCCGAGCGGGCCGAGCTGGCCCGCCGCGCCGAGGCGGTCGAGGTGGAACTGCCCGGCCATCTGTCGGTGACCCAGCTGGTGGCGCTGCGGCGCGACCCGGAGGCCCTGGCCCGGGCGCTGCGCCGACCGATGCCCGCCGAGCCCAACCCGTACGCCCGGCGCGGCACCGCGTTCCACGCCTGGCTGGAACAGCGCTTCGGCGCCGATCGACTGCTCGACGTGGACGAGTTACCCGGCGCGGCGGACGACGACGCCGCCCCGGACGAGGCGCTCACCGAGCTGCAGGAGCGTTTCCTGGCCAGCGAGTGGGCCGACCGGGTGCCGGTGGAGGTGGAGGTGCCGTTCGCCACGGTGATCGCGGGGGTGGTGGTCCGGGGGCGGATGGACGCCGTCTTCGCCCGCCCCGGCGGCCGGTACGACGTGGTCGACTGGAAGACCGGCCGGCAGCCCGGCGGGCGGGAGGCCGACGCGGCCGCGGTGCAGCTGGCCGTCTACCGGTTGGCCTGGGCCGAGCTGGCCGGCGTACCGGTCGAGCGGGTGGGCGCCGCCTTCCACTACGTCCGGGACGGGGTCACCGTCCGCCCCGCCGACCTGCTCGACGCCGCCGGGCTGACCGCGCTGGTCGCCGGGGTGCCGGAAATTTCTCCGGACGTCCCGGCGTTGCCCAATCCGTGATAGGTTAGGCGCGTTGCAGTTTTGGTTTCCAGAGACTCTGTGTGCGCCTGGCGGATTGTGGCCCCAGGCGCTCTTTGTTGTGTCCGGAGTTCTCCGGGCGGGGCGACCAGAAGCGACAGGCGGTCCACGCATCCGACGCGTGGGGCGCTCCTCTTTCGGCCCGCAACAGGTGCGGGTTCGAACGTTCCGTCAAGGAGACGAAACAAATGGCTATTGGCACCGTCAAGTGGTTCAACGCTGACAAGGGCTTCGGCTTCATCACCCCGGACGGCGGCGGCGCCGACGTCTTCGCCCACTTCTCGGCGATCCAGTCCTCCGGCTACCGGAGCCTGGACGAGAACCAGCGGGTCGAGTTCGAGGTGACCCAGGGCCAGAAGGGCCCGCAGGCGGAGAACATCCGCCCGCTCTGATCTTCGGATCGACCAGTAACACCCACCACGCCCTCCGGGTGTGGTGACCGACCGGTCCGCCGCGCCGCCCACCCGTACCGCGGGCGCGGCGCGCTGCGGCGGACCGGTCCGCACCCCTTCGGTTCGTGCTTGTGAGTCCCGGCGGACGAGTCCGCCCGGACAGCGCCGTTTCCCGGCGCCCTCCCTCGACACGTGCCGCGTCGAGGAAGGTCTTCGCATGACCACCGTCATTCCGTCGTTCGCCCATACCGGGCTGGCTCCGGCGCTGCTCGCCGAACTCTCCGCCCAGGGCATCACCGAGCCGTTCCCGATCCAGTCGGCGACGTTGCCGGACTCGCTCGCCGGCCGGGACGTGCTCGGCCGGGGCCGTACCGGCTCCGGCAAGACGCTCGCCTTCGGGCTTCCGCTGCTCTCCCGCACCGCCGGTCGTCGGGCCCGCCCGGGCCGTCCACTCGCCCTGGTGCTGGTGCCGACCCGTGAGCTCGCCCAGCAGGTCAACACGGCACTCGCCCCGTACGCCCGCGCCGTCGGGCTGCGCTGCGCCACCGTGGTCGGTGGCCTCTCCATGCAGCGTCAGGCGGACGCGCTGCGCGCTGGTGCCGAGGTGGTCGTGGCCACCCCGGGCCGGCTGCACGACCTGATCAACCGGGGTGACGCCCGGCTCGACCAGGTCGCGATCACCGTGCTCGACGAGGCCGACCAGATGGCCGACATGGGCTTCCTGCCGCAGGTTGTCAAGCTGCTGGAGCAGGTCGCACCGGACGGCCAGCGGATGCTCTTCTCCGCCACCCTGGACGGCGGTGTCGACAAGCTGGTCCGCCGATTCCTGACCAACCCGGTGTCGCATTCGGTCGACCCTGGCACCGCCACGGTGACCGGGATGACGCACCACGTGCTGCACGTCGACGCCGTCGACAAGCCGGCCGCGCTGGCCCAGATCGCCGCCCGCGAGGGCCGCACCATCCTGTTCATGGGAACCAAGCACCGCGCCGATCGGCTCGCCCGCCAGTTGCTGGCCAAGGGGGTACGCGCCGCCGCGCTGCACGGCGGCAAGTCGCAGCCGCAGCGCACCCGGATCCTCGAGCAGTTCCGTACCGGTCAGGTGACCGCGCTGGTGGCGACCGATGTGGCGGCCCGCGGCATCCACGTCGACGGGCTCGACATGGTCGTCAACGTGGATCCCCCGACGGAGGCGAAGGACTACCTGCACCGGGGTGGGCGTACCGCTCGAGCGGGGGAGTCCGGCACGGTGGTCACCCTGGTCCTGCCCGAGCAACGCCGGGACGTGGCCCGCTTGATGAGCGCGGCTGGCATCAGGCCGCAGTCGAGGCAGGTTCACCCCGGCGGCGAGGCCCTCGCCGAGGTGACCGGTGCCCGCGAGCCGTCCGGCGTGCCGGTGACGATCACCGCCCCGCAGCCGGCTCCCACCTCGCGGCCGCATAGGGCGGGCGGGGCCGACGGCACCCGCTCCCCGCACCGCACCGCCAGCCGCTCGCGCCGTCCGCGTCGTCCCCGATCCGCCTGATCACTCAGCAGGCCACGGCGGAAAGTGCCCCCCGAGGCCGCCACGGTGCGGTCGAGACACCGGGGTGACGGCCCGCCCCTGGGTCGGGGATCAGCGGTGGTTGCGTCCGATGGGCGACTGCGTGCAGCCGTCGTTCCCGCGATACTCGCCTCTCGGGGAATGCGGCTGGGCGAACCGGCCGAGCGCGGAGGGGGGACCATGGCGAGCGACGCCGGCTCGGCGGAGGTGCGCGAGCTGCTGCTGGTCCTCGCGGTCGCGGGGGCGGGGCTGCTGCTCGCCATGGCGGTGGCGTTCGGTCCCTGGCACCCGACGTCGGACGGATCCGCCCGCGCCGGGCTGGTCGAGTTGCACAGCCCGGCTGGGTGGGACACCGATCCCGTCGCGAGCTGACCCCGGAAGGGTCGACAGTCGAGGTCAGCGCGCGGCGGAGCGGTCGGCCAGCAGGTCGGCCAGTGTGGTGCGGTCCACCACCTGGGCGATCGCGCCGTCGACCGCCAGCCACACGTCCCGTAGGCCGGTGGCCACCCCGTGGTAGCCGGCCCGGTCGGCGGGCATGCCCCGGACGCTGGTCAGCGCGCCGCCGACCGCGCGCAGGACGTCACCCACGCTGATCTCGCCCGCGGCCCGGGTGAGGGCGTACCCGCCCTCGGTGCCGCGATGGCTGTGCAGCAGCCCGGCCCGACGTAGGTCGAGCAGGATGCCCTGGAGAAAGCTGAGCGGGATGTCCTGGCGCTCGGCCAGGCTCGCCGCCTTCACCAGTTCGCTGCCGCTGAGCCCGCCGTCGCCTGTGGACCCGGCGGCGTCGGCGACGGCGAGCATGGCCCGGAGCGCGTAGTCGGCGCGCGCGGAGACGTACACGGCGTCAGTTGCCGGCCTGGTCCAGCACGCCCCACCGGCGGCGGATCGCCTTGTCCGCCGCGCCGAAGGCGGCGTCCACCAGCAGCCCCACCACCAGGATGACGATCATGATCGCCATCAGTCGGGGCGCCTCGTTGAGCTCCCGGGCGTAGGTGAGCTGCGCGCCGATCGACGTCCGGGTGGCGATGACCACCAGCAGTTCGCCGGCCATCAGGCTGCGCCAGGCGAACGCCCAGCCCTGCTTGAGCCCGGCCACGATGGCGGGCAGCGCGGCCGGCGCGATCACGTACCGGTAGAGGTTGAGGCCGCGGGCGCCGAGGTTGCGGCCCGCCCGCACCAGCAGGGGCGGTACGTAGTCGACGCCGTGGATGACGCCGTTGGCGACCGACGGCGCCGCGCCGAGCACCACCACGAAGAAGATCGCCTGCTCGCTGAGCTGGAAGAGCAGGATGGCCAGCGGGAACCAGGCGATCGACGGCATGGTCTGCAGCGCCGTGATCATCGAGCCGAGCGCGGCCCGCAGCACCGCCACCCGGGCCACGGCCAGGCCGAGCACCAGCCCGACGGCGACCGCGGCGGCGAAGCCCACGGCGGCCCGGCGGCCGGTGGTGGCCAGGCCGTCCCAGAGCGCCGGGCTGACCAGGTAGTGGCCGAGGTCCTCGAACACCGTCCCCGGCCCGGGCAGCGCCCACGGGTCCTTCCACCCGGTCCAGACCACGACCTGCCAGACGGCGATGGCCAGGGCCAGGGCGGCCAGCTTCGGCCACAGCGCCGACCAGGCGCGGCGTACCCGGGACGGCCCGCGCTGGCGGCCGGCGGTCTCGAGGGCGTCCAGGCCGGAGATTTCCGCGTCGGTACGCGCGGATCCGGCGATCGTGTCACTGGCCATGGCGGCCCACCTCCGTACGCAGCCGGTCGGTGACCTCGGCGGCGATGGTCGCGATCTCCGGAGAGTCGATCCGCCGGGGCCGGGGCACGTCGACCCGGGTGGACCAGATGATCCGGCCGGGCCGGCTGGAGAGCAGGATGATCCGGTCGGCGAGCCGGGCCGCCTCCCGGACGTTGTGCGTCACGAAGAGCACGCTCAGCCGGCGCTCGGACCAGATGCGTTCCAGCTCGTCGTGCAGGATGTCCCGGGTCATTGCGTCGAGCGCGCCGAACGGCTCGTCCATCAGCAGCACCGGGGTGTCCAGGGCGAGGGTGCGGGCCAGCGCGACGCGCTGCCGCATGCCGCCGGAGAGCTCGTGCGGGCGCTTCCGGCCGAACTCGGCCAGGTGGACCGTACGCAGCAGGTCGGCCACCTTCGCCCGCCGTTCGTCCCGGGGCAGCCCGCGCAGCTTGAGCGGCACCTCGACGTTGGCCTCGACGGTGAGCCACGGGAACAGGGCCGGCTCCTGGAACATCAGGCCCGGGTTGACCGCCTCGCCGAGCTCGATCTGGCCGCCGCTGGCCCGGTCCAGCCCGGCGACCAGGTTGAGCAGGGTGCTCTTGCCGCATCCGGACGCACCGACCAGGCAGACGAACTCGCCGGGTGCGACGTCCAGCGACACCCCGTCCAGCGCCAGGACGGCCTGCTCGCCCTGGCCGTACACCTTGGTCACCCCGCGCAGCGTGACCGCGCCGGTCGCGCTGCGCGGGGTCGTCGTGGTCGACGTCACGGCTGGGTGACCTCGGGCTTGCCCTGCGCCTTGAGCACCTCGTTGAGGAAGGACAGGTCGTAGAGACCGTTGAGGTCGACCGGCTGGGTCAGCTCGACGGCGACCGCGTGGTCCAGGCCGGTCTTCAGCGAGGTGGCGATCGGGTCGTTGGTGAACTCCAGGGTGGGCCAGGCCTGCTTGATCAGCTTGACGTCCAGCGGCTTGCCGGTGATCTTGCCGATGTGGTCGGAGATGGCCTGCTGCGCCTCGTCCGGCTTGCCGTTGACGAACTCGTTCGCCGCGACCTGCCCCTCCACCAGCTTCTTCACCACGTCGGGGTGGGCCTTGAGGAACTTGGTGCTGACCAGCAGGTTGGTGATGACGAACTTCCGGTCCGGCCAGAGGTCGCGCTCGTCCACCAGCACCTTGCCGCCGGCGTTGACGAGCCGGGAGACGTACGGCTCCGGCACCCAGGCACCGTCGATCGCGCCGCTGGCGAAGGTGTCCACTGTCTGCGCGTTCTCCTGGGGGACCACCTTGACGTCGCCGCCGCCCTCCTTGGTGGTGTTGAGGCCCTTCTCCCGCAGCCAGTAGCGCAGCGCCACGTCCTGGGTGTTGCCGAGCTGCGGCGTGGCGATCTTCTTGCCGCGCAGCTGCTCGACCGAGGTGATGTCCGGCTTGACCACCAGCGCGACGCCGCCGGAGGCGGCGCCGGAGACGACCCGGACCGCCTCACCCTTGGACTTCGAGAAGGCGTTCACGGTCGGGTTCGGGCCGATGTACGTGGCGTCGAGCGCGCCGGAGAAGACCGCCTCGGTGGCCGCCGGGCCGGCGTTGAAGGTCTTGGTCTCCAGCGTGACGTCGCTGCCGAGCTTCTCCTTGAAGATCCCCTTTTCCACGCCGACCACGGCGGGCGCGTGGGTGATGTTGGGGAAGTAGCCGAGGCGCAGGGTCACCGGACCGGACGTGCCGGCCGCGTCGTCGGTGCCGCCGCAGGCCGCCGTGGTGCCCAGGGTGGCCGCGCCGACCACGGCGAGGGTGGCCAGGGAGACCAGCCGACGGAAGGGGAGCCGTCTCATCGTGTGTCCAATCCACAGTATTCCTACTTGATTGGTAGGAAGAGTGGGGCAGGCTGGAGTCGGCGTCAAGACCCATCCACGATCCGGGACGGGCGACCTGGATATTCTCGGTAATTCCCACCTGTTCGGTGGAGTAAGCGATGCCGGTCGGCCCACCACCGGAACGACCGTCCAGGGCGCGGGGCCACACCGGCGGTGCGGCCGGTGCCGACGCGTTAGGGTCGATCTCGTGCCGACGCGGAGAACGAAAATTCCAGCGACGAAGTACCCGGTCGAGCGGTTCAGCCTCGACAACGGCCTGCGGGTGGTGCTCACCCCCGACCGCAGCGCCCCGGTGATCGGGGTGGCGGTGGTCTACGACGTCGGCATCCGGTCCGAGCCGGAGGGACGCACCGGCTTCGCCCACCTCTTCGAGCACCTGATGTTCCAGGGCTCGGAGAACCTGGAGAAGCTGGCCCACTTCCGGCACGTCCAGGGCGCCGGCGGCACCTTCAACGGCTCCACGCACCTGGACTACACCGACTACTTCGAGACGCTGCCCAGCAACGCCCTGGAACGGGCGCTCTTCCTGGAGGCCGACCGGATGCGCGGCCCCCGGCTGACCGAGGAGAACCTGCGCAACCAGGTCGACGTGGTCAAGGAGGAGATCCGGGTCAACGTGCTCAACCGGCCGTACGGCGGGTTTCCCTGGCTGACCCTGCCGCCGGTGATGTTCGACACCTTCCCCAACGCACACGACGGCTACGGCTCCTTCGACGACCTGGAGTCGGCCACCGTGGCGGACGCCGCCGACTTCTTCCGGCGCTACTACGCCAGCGGCAACGCCGTGCTGGCGGTCAGCGGGGACATCGACGTGGCCGAGGCGACGGAGCTGATCGAGCGGCACTTCGGGGACGTGCCCGCCCGCCCCGCCCCGGCGCGGCCCGACTTCGCCGAGCCCGACCTGACCGCCGAGCGGCGCCGGTCGTACACCGACAAGCTGGCCCCGCTGCCGGCGGTGGCCGGCGCCTGGCGGGTGCCCGACCCGGTGACCGACTTCGCCGGCTACCTGCCGTACGTGGTGCTGGCCGAGGTGCTCACCGACGGCGACGCGTCCCGGCTGGTCGAACGGCTGGTCCAGCGGGACCGCACGGTCACCAGCCTCGGCGGCTACCTCGGCTTCATGGGCGACCCGTTCGACGTGCGGGACCCAACGGCGCTGCTGCTCCAGGCACACCTGCCGCCCGGGGGCGACGTGGACAAGGTGCTGCGCACCATCGACGAGGAATTGGACCGGCTCGCCACCGACGGGCTGACCGAGGGAGAGCTGGCGCGTACCCAGGCCCGGATGGCCACCCATCTGCTAAGGGACACCGACGCGGTGCTCGGCCGGGCGCTGCGGATGGCCGTCCTCGAACAGCAACGCGGCGAGCCGGGCCTGCTCAACGAGCTGCCCCGGCTGGTCGGCGAGGTGACCGAGGAACAGCTCCTCGCCGCCGCCGCCACCCTGCGGCCGGAGCGCCGCGCGTCCATCGAGGTCATCGCCGGAGGTGCCCGGTGAGCGCGAGGAGTGAGCCGGGTTTGCGAGCCCCGCAGTCGCGAACGGAGGAAGGCCAGTGACGGCAACCATGGAGACCGGGACCCGGCCGCTGCCGCCGCTCGGACCGAACCGCCGGCTCAAGCTGCCGAAGCAGGCCGAGCGCACGCTCGCCAACGGGCTCACCGTGATCGCGGTACGCCGCCCCGCGGTCCCGCTGGTCGAGCTGCGGCTCTGGATGCCGGCCGGGCGTACCCACCTGGCCCGGGGCGCGACGCTGGCCCAGACCATCCTCTCCGGCACGGCGACCCTCACCGCGACGCAGATCGCCGCCGAGCTGCAGAAGGTCGGCGGTGGGCTGTCCGCCGGGATCGACCCGGACCGGCTGATGCTCTCCGGGGCGAGCCTGGTCACCGGCCTGGACCGGATGCTGGAGATCCTCGCCGACGTGCTGGCCGGGGCCACCTACCCGGGTGACTGGGTGGAGACCGAGCGGGACCGGCTGGTCGACCGGATCCAGGTCGCCCAGAGCCAACCCGCCCACCTGGCCCGGACCGCGCTGCTCAAGCGGGTCTACGGCAAGCACCCGTACGCGGTCCAGACCCCGGAGCCCGACCAGGTGCGCGCGGTCCGTCCGCCCGCCCTGCGGCGGTTGCACGCGGACCGGGTGCATCCGGCCGGTGCGGTGCTGGTGCTGGTCGGTGACGTGCAGCCGGAGCGGGCCCTGGACGCCGCCGAGCAGGCACTGTCCGGGTGGAACGGTGCCGGGGGCGACGGGGGCGCCGAGGAGCTGCCGCCGGCCCCGCCGCTGGAGCCCGGCCCGCTGCTGCTGGTCGACCGCCCCGGCTCGGTCCAGTCGTCGCTCCGGATCGCCCTGCCGGCGGTGCCCCGCACGCACCCGGACCACGCCGCGCTGCAACTGGCCAACCTGGTCTTCGGCGGCTACTTCTCCTCCCGCTGGGTGGAGAACATCCGGGAGGACAAGGGCTACACGTACGGGCCGCACTCGCTGGTCGAGCACTCGGTGGCCGGGTCGGTGCTGATCGCCGCCGCCGAGGTGGCCACCGAGGTGACGGCCCCCGCCCTGCTGGAGACCGGGTACGAGCTGGGCCGGCTGGCGTCGCTGCCGCCGAAGCCCGAGGAGCTGGAGCAGGCCCGCCAGTACGCGCTCGGCACGCTCCAGCTCGGCATGTCCACCCAGGCCGGACTGGCGTCGCTGACCAGCGCGTACGCCGGCAACGGGCTGCGCCTGGACTTCCTCGCCGAGCACGCCGCCCGGCTCGCTAAGGCGACCGTGGACGACGTGGCGGAGGTGGCGGCGTGCTACCTCGCCCCGGCGAAGGCGGTCACCGTGGTGCTCGGTGACGCGGAGCGGATCGCGGATTCGCTGGCCACGCTCGGGCCGGTGCGGACGGAGTCGGCGTGAGCGAGCCGGGCGAGCGAACCAGTCGGCTCAGCACCGGGGCGTGTCGCGCGTGACCGGCGAGGCCGGCCCGCCGCTGGCCCGGTCCACGCTGGACCGGGCCGCGCACCGGCGTACCGACCCGGACTGGCTCGCTGAGGCGTGGGAGCGGGCCCGGGTGCTGGTGCTGGACTCGGCCGACGACGGGCGGGCACTGGTCCGCGGCGCGTCGGCTGCGCCGGAGTTGGTGCTGGTCGGCCCCGCCGAGCTGCCCGACGTGCCCCGGTCGGTGCCGATGTTCCTCGGCGTCGAGCCCGACGGCGTGCCGGTCTTCGCGGTGGACGCGCCGCTGCCGGAGCTGCCGGACACCCGGCGGGTCAACCTGCGCGAGGTGGGGCACCTCCTGGCCGACCGGGACGCGGGCCTCTTCACCACCGCCCTCGCCCTGCTGAACTGGCACGTCCGGCACGGCCACTCGTCGATCACCGGGCAGCCGACGCAGGTCGACGAGGCCGGCTGGTCCCGGGTGGACCCGGGTGGCGAGCGGGTCTGGCCGCGTACCGATCCAGCCATGATCGTGCTGGTCCACGACGGGGTGGCCGGCCCGGAGGGGCGATGCCTGCTCGGCAACAACGCCGCCTGGGCACGCACCCCCGGCGAGCGCCGCTTCTCCTGCCTGGCCGGCTACGTCGAGCCCGGGGAGTCGGCCGAGGCCGCCGTGCTCCGCGAGGTCCGCGAGGAGGTCGGCGTCGGGGTCGAGGAGATCACGTACGCGGGCAGCCAGTCCTGGCCGTTCCCGGGCTCGCTGATGCTCGGTTTCCTGGCCCGCGCCGACGCCGACGAGCCGGTCCGGGTGGACCCGGCCGAGATCGCCTACGCGCGCTGGTTCACCCGGCGGGAGATCGGCGCCGCGCTGGCCGGGGAGGCGGTCGACGTCGACGGCCACCGGCTGGCCCTCCCGCCACCCTCCTCCATCGCCCTGTTCCTGATCCACCGCTGGCTCGAGGGCCACTGCTGAGTGGTCGGGCCGCCGCGACCTGACCGACGTGGCGGTGGGGCATCGCCACCTCGCCGGCGTGGCGGGGTTGCGGCGAGCGGGATACCGCCACTTCGCCGACCTGGCGTTGATCAGCGGCAGACGCGGCCCCGGCCCGTGACCGTCGTTGCCGCGGCGGTCACGGGCCGGGAACACGGGCCGTCGTGGCCGGGTGAGGCACGGAACGCGGCGGGGGAGCCGGTCCGACCACGACGGACGTCAGGTCAGGTGCTCGTGGTGTCCCATCGGTACGGGTGTGCCGGGGCCGGGTCCTCGATCGGGAGCACCTTCACCCGGTGCCGCCCGGCGCGTACCGCTCCGACGGACGCCAGTGCCCGGGCCAGCAGCAGGGCGGCGTCCCGGTCCTCGGCGTGGACGACCTGGCGGCGCGGCTCCGGCGCGGTGGTCTCGTCCCGCAGCCGGCCACCGCCGGCCCAGGCGGCCGCGATGTCGATGTCGGCGGCGGCTCGGATCTCGGTGCGGACGATCAGAAACCGCATGGGTGTCCCCCGGATACGGATGGACGGATACGCAATGGAACTTCCACGTCACTCATTCGACATGTTACGCCTGGCGCTCGTCTCAGCAAGTGAAACCCGACTGTCGTTCGCGCACGCCGACCGATCGGCTGACCCCAGGTCAGCACGGTTGTCGGGCGGACGGTGACGTCGGCCCGGGGTGACGTGGCCGGGTGGACAGGCGGCGGGGCCGCCGGCGCGACGCCGACGGCCCCTGGTGTTCGGTGGATCAGTTCAACGAGAACTGCCCGTTCTTCGCGCCGGCGATGAAGCCCAGCCAGCCGGCCCGGTTGAACAGCAGCACGGGCCCGCTCCGGTCCTTGCTGTCCCGCAGCGCCACCGCCGCCGGCCCGGTACGCAGCGGCGCGACCTCCACGCAGTTCGAGGTCTGGCTCCGGGTGCTCTTGCGCCAGGCGGCGCCGACGAGCTGCGGCGCGAGGTCGGACGAGTTGTTGCGGATCTCGTTCATGGTTCTGCTCCTGGTCTGGAGTGCTCCGATGGGGACGAGTGGCGCCGCAGGCCGGACGGCGCGGTCCCCGTGGATCACCGGTCCGTCGCCAGGCGCCCCGGGTCGCGGCGGCGCTGGGCCGGCGCCGTTGCCGGC
This sequence comes from Micromonospora sp. CB01531, assembly GCF_001905095.1. GTDB lineage: Bacteria > Actinomycetota > Actinomycetes > Mycobacteriales > Micromonosporaceae > Micromonospora. The sequence goes on along the minus strand of NZ_LWLS01000061.1, from coordinate 167,771 downwards.
CCGAACGCCACTGTGGACTCGGCCGCCGTATCGGTCAGCCGTCCCGTCGCCTCGATGAGCCAGGAGAGGGTGTCCGATGCGGAGAGCGCCGCCGAGCATAGCCACTCGAACACCACTTTATAGCGATTTAGGGTGTTTACCTCGGTCGACATGACGTCGGTGAACCCACCTTCGATGGCCAGCGTCTCCGGATCGAGCGGATCGGCGAACCGGTAGACCGAGAAGGCGGTCGGTGGGAGGTACCAGTCGCCGACCCGGGTGTCGCGCAGCAGCAGACGCAGCGTCACGTTCGGCAGCATGGCCAGCTCGCAGAGGTGGACGATCTGCTCGTGCAGCACCTCGGGTGGGCCGGCCCGGCGGCCGAGGGCGGCCTCCTCGAGGACGGCGGTGTAGCGGGGCGCATCGGGGGAGCGGGTCAGCAGCGACTGGCGGGCCTGCCGGGCGCGTACCTCGGTGTCCGGGTCCTCGGTGTCCGGGTCGCCGGCCTCCGCCGCCACCTGGGTCGCCGAGAGGATCCGGTGCCGGGCGTACCCGGGGGTCTGCAGCAGCCCGGGCACCAGCACCGGGTTGTACTCGGAGATCTCCGCGCAGCCCGCCTCCAGCTCGGCGAAGCCGCGCTGCTGCTGGGTCATCACCGGGAAGTTCCGCAGCCAGCCGCGCATGTCGCCGGCCTCGTGGGTGATCCCCAGCAGTTCCTCGCGCAACTCGTCATCGGCGCCGTAGAGAGCCAGCAGGATGTCGACGTCGTCCGGGTCGGGGCGGCTGCGTCCGTTCTCCAGGCGGGACAGCTTGGACGCGGAGGCCCAGTCGATCCGCTCGATGACCTGGTCCCCGGTGAGGCCGGCCTGCTCACGCAGCCGGCGCAACTCGGTGCCGAGCCTGCGACGGCGCAGGATCGGGCCTGGTGCGGCAGGAGGCACGATGCCCTCTTTCCGTCGACCGTCGCGGGGCGCGACGGTAACTGTATGGAATTCGCCCCCCACGGCCAGTATGGACGCCGCGGCCGGTGCCGGAGGTTCCGGCGAGGGCGTGTCTTGCGACAAAAAGAGGACCGTGGAGGTGGTCCGACCGGCCCGGACGAGGACGTCCAAGGCCCGGCACCCACCCCCGTCGCGCCTTCGGGCGCACCCCCGCCGGAGGAACCTGATGCGCACCGTCCTGGGCCGCCCCGACTTCCGCCTGCTCTTCGTCGCCGTGCTGGCCAGCATGGCGGCCGAGTCGATCCTGCTGCTGGCCCTCGCCGTCTGGGTGAAGGACCTGACCGGCTCGGACGGCATGGCCGGCGCGACCATCTTCGCGATCATCGCCCCGATGACGCTGGCGCCGCTGGTCGGCTGGTTCGTCGACCGGTACCGTCGCCGGCCCTTCTTCGTGGCCGCCAACCTGGGCGCGGCGGTGCTGCTCACCCCGCTCTTCGCGGTCCGGGGCCAGGCCGACGTGTGGGTCATCTACGTGGTTGCGGCGCTCTACGGCCTGTCGTACATCACGTTGACCGCGGTGCTGAGCGGGCTGATCCGGCACCTTGTGCCGAGCGAACTGCTGGCCGACGCGAACGCGGTGCTGCAGACCGTCCGGCAGGGCCTCCGGCTGGTCGGCCCGCTGGCCGGGGCCGGGCTGTACGCCGCGGTCGGCGGTTGGCTGCTGGCCGCGCTCGCCATGGCCGGCTTCCTGACCGCCGCGGCCGTCGTCGGCCTGCTCCGGGTGACCGAGACCCCGCCCTCCGGGGCCGACCTGCGTTGGCCGGCCGAGCTGGGTGCCGGGCTGCGGCACCTGGCCGGCGAGCCGGCGCTGCGCCGGGCCCTGCTCGGCTACGGGCTGGGTTCGCTGGTGATGGGCTTCACCGAGTCGCTGATCTTCGCGTACGTGGACCAGGGGCTGCGCCGGGAGGTCGCCTTCGTCGGCGTGCTCGTCACCGTGCAGGGGGTCGGCGGGCTGGTCGGCGCGCTCCTCTCGGCGACCGTGGTACGCCGGACCGGCGAGGTGGGGGCGCTCGCCGCCGGGGTAACCCTCTTCGGGCCGGCCGCGCTGGCGCTGGCGTACCCCCGGCTCTGGCTGGGCGTGGTGGCGCTGCTGCTGGCCGGGTTGTCGCTGCCGCTGACCATGGTCGGGCTCAACACGCTGGTCCAGCGACGTACCCCGCCGGCCCTGCTCGGTCGGGTCGCCGCCGCCTCGGAGGCGCTGGTCAGCGGCCCGCAGGCGGTCTCCATCGGGGCCGGTGCGCTGCTCGTCGGCGTCCTCGACTACCGCCTGCTCTTCGCCCTGGTCGGGATGATCACCATGGCCGCCGGCGCCTACCTCTGGCACGCCCGCCACCTCAGCCCACCCCCGCCGTCAGCGCCCGCCCGCATCCCCGCCCCGCGCCGCCCGCCGCCGTCCGTTGATCATGAGGTTGCCGTGGCGACACGCCGATCCCGAGGCCGCTAACCTCATGATCATCGACGCTCGGCGCGGACGCGGAAGAGCGGCCGGCCCGGGTGGGGCGGCCGCTCTTCCGCGTTTGGGTGGGTCAGGCGGAGGTGGTGGCGAGGTGCTGCTTGACCTGGGTGATGGAGGGGTTGGTGAGCGCGCTGCCGTCGGCGAAGCGCAGGGTCGGGACGGTCTGGTTGCCGCCGTTGACGCTCATCACGAACTCGGCGGCCTTCGCGTCCTGCTCGATGTCGACCACCTCGTACGCGATGCCCTCCCGGTCGAGCTGCGACTTCAGCCGGTGGCAGTAGCCGCACCACGGGGTGGAATACATCGTCAACATGGTCAGCTCCTCCAAGGGGTGGCGCGCCCGGTCCAGTCAGGCCAGGCTAATCGCTGCAACATCGCCGGAGGCTGGAATGATTCCTGGCTGTGGCGGTTCACTCAACGGCGGAACGGGTGCTGGCCGGGCTGGATCCGGAGCAGCGGTCCGCGGTGACCGCCCCGGCCGGCCCGGTCTGCATCCTGGCCGGGGCCGGCACCGGCAAGACCCGGGCGGTGACCTCCCGGATCGCGCACCGCGCGCTCACCGGTGACATCGCCGCCCGGCACGTGCTGGCGGTCACCTTCACCGCCCGCGCCGCCGCCGAGATGAGGGCCCGGCTCACCGGCCTGGGCGTGGGCGGCGTCCAGGCGCGAACCTTCCACGCGGCGGCGCTGCGCCAGGTCCGCTACTTCGCGCCCCGGCTGCTAGAGGGCCGGGCCATGCCGGAGTTGCTGGACAGCAAGGTCCGGGTGGTCACCCTGGCCGCCGCCAAGGTCGGCCTGCGCGCCGACCGGACCGCCGCCCGCGACCTCGCCGGCGAGATCGAGTGGGCCAAGTCGTCCCTGGTCGAGCCGGGCGAGTACGTGGTGGCCGCGGCCAAGGCGCTGCGCGAGACCCCGTACGAGCCGGCGAAGGTGGCCGAGGTCTTCGCCGCGTACGAGCGGCTCAAGCGCGGCAACGGGGTGATCGACTTCGAGGACCTGCTGCGCGCCGCCGTCTGGGGGATCGAGGAGCACGCCGACGTCGCCGAGCAGGTCCGCGGCCAGTACCGGCACTTCGTCGTCGACGAGTACCAGGACGTGAACCCGCTCCAGCAACGGCTGCTGGAGGCGTGGCTCGGCGGCCGGGACGACCTCACCGTGGTCGGCGACGCCAGCCAGACCATCTACTCGTTCACCGGGGCGACCTCGTCGTACCTGGTCGACTTCCCGCGCCACCACCGGACCGCCACGGTGGTCCGGCTGGTCCGCGACTACCGCTCCACCCCGCAGGTGGTCGGGCTGGCCAACGCGGTGATCTCGCAGGCCCGGGGTGCCGAGGCCCGGCTGCGGCTGGAACTGCACGGCCAGCGCTCGCCGGGCCCCGAACCCGACTTGCGGATCTTCACCGACGAACCGGCCGAGGCCAACGCGGTCGCCGCCCGCTGCCGGGCGCTGATCGCCGGCGGCACCCCGGCCCGGGAGATCGCGGTGCTGTTCCGCACCAACGCGCAGTCCGAGGCGTACGAGAAGGCGCTCACCGAGGCGCAGGTGCCGTACGTGGTGCAGGGGGCCGAGCGGTTCTTCGAGCGGCCCGAGGTCCGACAGGCGATGGTGGCGCTGCGCGCCGCCACCCGGTCGATCCCGGGGGAGACCCCGCTGCCGGCCGCCGTGGTGGAAGGGCTCGCCGCGGTGGGCTGGGCGCCCGACGCGCCCCCGGCCGGCGGTGCCGCGCGTGAGCGGTGGGAGGCGCTCGCCGCCCTGGTCCAACTCGCCGAGGAGTACGCGGCGACCCCCGAGGTGGTGCCGATCGGCGAGGCCGCCGCCATCGAGCGCCCGGTGACCCTGGCCGACTTCACCGAGGAACTGGCCCGGCGGGCGGCCCAGCAGCACGTACCCACCGTGGACGGGGTGACGCTCGCCTCCCTGCACTCCGCCAAGGGGCTGGAGTGGGACGCCGTTTTCCTGGTCGGGCTCGCCGAGGGCACCCTCCCCACCACGTACGCGAAGACCCCGGAGCAGGTCGAGGAGGAGCGGCGGCTGCTCTACGTCGGGATCACCCGGGCCCGGGAGTGGCTCTGGTTGTCGTACGCCGCCGCCCGCTCGCCGGGCGGTCGGGCCCGGCGGCCCTGCCGGTTCCTGCCGCAGCTCGACCGCTCGGGGGGTACCGAGCGGGCCGGCGCCGGCGCGGCCCGACGCACCGAGCGGCGGCGCGCCCAGGTGGTCTCCTGCCGGATCTGCGGCGCCACCCTGCTCGCCGGGGCGGACCGCAAGCTGGGCCGCTGCCCCACCTGCCCATCCGACCTGGACCAGGAACTGTACGAGCGGCTGCGCGAGTGGCGGCAGCGGGTGGCCGAGGCGCAGAAGGTGCCGGCGTACGTCGTCTTCACCGACGCCACGCTCACCGCGCTGGCCGAACGGCGGCCGGGGCGCAGCGAGGAACTGATCGCGATCGCCGGGATCGGCCCCCGCAAACTGGGACTTTACGGCGATGCGGTGCTGGCCCTGGTGGGGGGCGCAACGGTGGACGACGTCTGCCCGCAGAAAAGTTTCGAAATCTAGCCGTAAATCGTTTGCCCTCGCCCCGAGGCGAGGAATAGCCTCAGGACACACCTCGCGAGCGGCGCCATTCCGGCTGCTCACGGGGGATGAGTCCATGGTCGGCACGAGGAAAGTCAGGGAGGTGGCATCAATGGAGACCTACATCTACGAGCGTCCGCTGGCGATGCCAGCTGCCTGCGCTCCGCTGTCGGCTGTCCGGGTGGCCCTTGCCGCTCGACCGTCGGTCCCGCAGGTGCACCAGGTCCAGGTTCAGGCCGAGCTGAACCTGACCGTTGCGCCGCTCGCGGGGACCGAGGGGACCAGTGGCTTCACGGGCATGGGCATCGATGGCGCCAAGAAGCGCACGGATGTCCGCGGTGTTCCACCTCGAGGTAGACCGGTCTGATCCATCAGACCACCGGCTCACCTCGAGGCCGCGGAACCCGCACAAGGGATCCGCGGCCTCAGTGTTTTTGCACCGCCGAAGTACGTCGGAAATGCGATCCACGAGATCGAAGTGAGAGAGAGGTGACCGGAGGATGAGTCTGGCGTTGGCCCCGCTCGACGTGAGCGTCGAGGTGGAGGCGAACCTGCCCTGCCGGAAGTTCGACCCCGACCTGTGGTTCTCCGACTCGCCCACCGAGCTCGAGCTGGCCAAGTCGCTCTGCGGGGACTGCCCGCTGCGCGTCGAGTGCCTCGCGGGTGCGGTGGAGCGGGCCGAGCCCTGGGGCGTCTGGGGCGGCGAGATCTTCGAGCGTGGCGCGGTCGTCCCGCGCAAGCGGCCCCGTGGCCGTCCGCGCAAGGAGGACCTCGCCCGCGACGCGCAGCTCCGGGTCGAGGCCGAGGCGCGACTGGCGGCCAGTGGGCTGACCGAGTCGCGTAACGCGGTCCGGCTGGCGGCCTGACACACCCCGTTCCACACGTCCCGCCGGTGAGCCCACCGGCCGCGAGAAAGTCGAAACCGATGCTGCACCTGCCGAACGGAACCGAGATGCAACTACTTCACGAAGCGTTGTCCCGGGCTCGAATGCCCCGGCCTCAGGCCGGTCGCACCACCACGAGCACTGAGGCAGCCCGTTCCGCCCGTACCGTCGCGATGAAGAGCCGGCGCCAGTCGGCTCGTGACCTGGGCGTTCTCTAGATCCCTACCCACCTGCACGGGGCGGCGGCCGGATGGCCGCCGCCCCCGTGGCACAAGCGGCGCCGTGCCTGCTGACGCCGCCGCGCTCGGCCCACCGAGGTGGCGCAGGCGGCGCCGTGCCTGCGGGCGGCCGCCGCGCTCAGCCCACCGGGGCGAAGCCGGGCAGCCAGCGCTCCAGGATCGCCCGGTAGGGCGCCTTCGCCTCCAACTGGCAGAGCACCCCGATCGAGCCCAGCGTGACCCGGTGGATCATCAGGTACGACGGGGGCAGGTTGAGCTGGCGACTGAGCTGGTAGGCCGGCGAGCGGGGGTTGGCCAGGCGAGCCGCCTCGGACCGCAGCCAGGCCCGGGTGAACCGGAACTCCTCGGCGGCGATCGGCTCCAGCATCGGGCGGAGGAAGTCGAGCACCTCTTCGGCGTCGATCGGCTCGGTCGGGCTGACGAAGCCCTCCTTCCGCAGCCCGGCCACCACCGCCTCGGCGTCGCCGCGCAGCGCCAGCGCGGCGATCCGGCCGATCGGCTCGGGGGTGCCGTCCGGCATCCGGGCCACCGCGCCGAAGTCGATCACGCCGAGCCGGCCGTCGGGGAGCAGGCGGAAGTTGCCCGGGTGCGGGTCGGCGTGCAGCAGCCCGGCCCGCATCGGCGCGGACAGGTGCAGCTCGGCCATCAGCCGCCCCGCCTCGTCGCGCTGTTCCTCGGTGCCCTCCCGGATAATCGCCGCCAGTGGCGTGCCCTCGACCCACTCGGTGATCAGCACCCGGGGTGAGGCGTCCAGCACCTCCGGGATGTAGATGTCCGGATCGTCGGCGTACGCCGCGGCGAAGGCGCGCTGCGACTCGGCCTCCAGCTCGTAGTCCAGCTCCTCGGTGATCCGCTCCCGCAGCTCGACCAGGAGCGGCTTGACGTCCAGCCCGGGCTGGATCGCGCGGAACATGCCGCCCAGCCGGGAGAGCTGCTTCAGGTCGGCGAGCAAGGCGTCGCCGGCGCCCGGGTATTGGATCTTCACGGCCACGTCCCGGTGGTTCGGGGCGCCGTTCGGGCCGTATCCCGGGTCCCGCCAGACCGCGCGGTGCACCTGGCCGATGCTGGCCGCGGCGGCCGGGGTGTCGTTGAACTCCACGAACCGCTCCCGCCAGCCCGGGCCGAGCTGCTCGGCGAGCACCTTGTGCACGGTGGCCGCGGGGAGCGGCGGGGCGGCCTCCTGGAGCTTGGTGAGCGCCTGCCGGTAGGGGCCGGCGATCTCCTCCGGCAGCGCCGCCTCGAAGACCGACAGGGCCTGGCCGAACTTCATCGCCCCGCCCTTGAGCTGCCCGAGCACGCTGAACAGCTGCTCGGCGGTGCGTTGCTGGATCTCGGCGGAGATGACCTCGGACGCGAGCCCGGTGACTCGCTTGCCCATGCCGAGGACGGTCCGGCCGGCGAAGCCGAGTGGCAGGGCGGCGAGCTTGGCGGTCCGGGACACGGCCCGGCGCGGGATGTCGGTCACCCGGTCATTGTTACCGACTCGACGGCCCCGCTGCTGCTACGAAGCCGGTACCGGTGGGGCTGACCCGGATCGGGCGACGCCCTGAACATCCGCAGGACGGGTGCGGCGGCCACTGGCGGCGGCGGAACCGGCCGGCTCCGGCGATCTCGACGGCGCAGCCGAGGGTCTCCGGGGTGCCGCCGTCGAGGTGGGCCAGCGCCTCCGCGGCCGCGTACGCCACCGCCGCGAGCCGAGTGGTGGCGGCGCAGGCCCGTTCGGTGCCGTCGGCGGCGAGCGTGGGCCAGTCCGGGTCGCGGTCCACCCGGTGCAGGTCGAGGCAGTTCAGGCAGGGACCCGCCGGCGGGCGCACGAGCGGGCCGACCACCGGCACCCCGCCGCGCAGATCGACCAGGAGGTGGGGCTGGCGGCGCTGGGCGTGCCCGGTGGCCAGCACGGACGCCGGTCGGTCCGTGCCGAGCTGGACCACCAGGTCGACGCGGCCCCGGCGGAGCGGCCCGGTCTCCGTACCCGGGGCGGAGCGGCCCAGCGCCGCGCGGACCGTCGCGGCCAGCGGTCGGCCCACCTCCGCGGCGGCCAGGCCGGTCCCGACCAGGTCGCCCGGACGGACCGGGCCGGGCAGGTCGGGTACGACGTGCCCGACGCCGGGCCTGCGCCAGCGCGACCGCGATCGCGGCGCCGAGCCGGCCGGCGCCGGTGACCAGCACGCGCGCCGCCCGGCGGCGGCGCAGCACCTGGGCCGGGGTGCCGGGCAGTGCGGACGTGGCCAGCGCCAGGGCGTCGGCCTCGCCGGCGAGCCGGGCCCGGGCCGGCCCGGCGAGGTCCCGGGGGAGCAGGCTCTGCGCCGCTACGACGAGACCGGCGGCCCGGAGCGTGTCGAGCAGGACGCGCGCCTCGTCCGGCGCGACCCGCGCGGTGGCCGCGTACGCGAGGACGGCACGTTCGCTCCGGGTGCCGTCCAGCAGGTCGAGCAGGCGGGCGGCGCGGGGGTTCGCCACCTCCAGCAGGACGGCCCGGCCGGGCTCGACCCCGAGCTGGAAGGTGTGCCGGTCCCGCCAGAGGCGGGCCAGCCCCGGCAGGAGGGTCGGGCGGGCGAGGGGCGTCGGATCGGGCATGCCACGAATCGTGACCGTGTCCGCGCGTTCCGTCGATCGTTGTCCACAGGTGCGCCGGGCTGTGGCCAGGGCTGTCCACAGAAAAAGCCGGCTTTTCCACAACCGGGCGGTAACCGGTGTCACGCAGCCGACAGTAGGGGCCGAACGCACGTGGGGAGGGTGGCCGGCCGGCCACCCTCCCCACGTTGATCCGTACCGGTCAGACCTTGGCCTTGCCCAGGATGCGGTTCACTGTTGTGCCGCACACCGGGCACTTGCCCTTGGCCATGTTCATGCCGGTCTTGGAGACCTCGATACGCCCCTCGAAGTCCCGCTTCTCCTTGCACTTGACGCAGTAACCGTTGTAGGTCTGGGCCTGGTCGGCCACGGTAGCCCCTCCTCGTCTCGTCCGCCGGACACGCCGTCCCGGCGGTTCCCCGGCGGCGGGCCACGCGGGGCACCGGCGCTGGGTCGTTCTCCGCGGCCACGCTCATGACCGCTGGTTGGCGGACCCTACCCAGGTCTGGGCGGTTCCATGTCTGCTCAGCATCGACACTGTGAGCTAGTCGACGTCGAGAGTGTGCATGCCGAGTCACGTCCGATAAGTCAGTTCCGCAGGGACACGCCGGGCGAATGCCCTCAGATCACCCTTGGGGCCGCCCCCGCGCGACGCCCGTCCGTAGATCACTTAACGTGTGCGGGGGTGGGCAGGTGACGGGCGTGGCCCGGCCCGGGTCGCCACGAAGGGTGACCGAGGACGCTTGTCGGGCTGCCGCAAAGATTTTTTTTGGGACTCCTGCCGACCAACCACCATTTTCCGGGCGCGTGTCGTCGTGTTGACTCTTGCGGACCCCTGGTCAGTACGCATTAGCTTGCTGTCGTGACAGTCATCCGAGGCTGCGCGGACCGGTAATGGCCGGGACGCGGAAGCCCGTCGTCGAGGTACGGCGCAGTCAGCGCCGGCGACGTACGGTGTCCGCGTACCGGGACGGGGAACGGGTCGTGGTGCTCATCCCCGATCAGTTCTCCCGCGCCGAGGAGAGCGAGTGGGTCGACCGGATGCTGGCCCGGCTCGCCGCGCGCGAGGGCCGGCTCGCCCGCTCCGACGCCGAGCTGCTGGCCCGGGCCATCCGGCTGATCAACCTCTACCTGCCCGAGCACGGTGCCGCGTCGGCACCGGCCAGCGTCGCCTGGGTCACCAACCAGAACGGCCGCTGGGGCTCCTGCACCCCCGCCGACCGCACCATCCGGATCTCCCACCGGATCCAGGACATGCCCGACTGGGTGATCGACTACGTGCTCCTGCACGAGCTGGCGCACCTGATCGTGCCCAGTCACAACGCCCATTTCTGGGCCCTGGTGGGGCGGTACCCGAAGACCGAGCGGGCCCGGGGCTACCTGGAGGGCGTGGCCGCCACCGCCGGCGTCCCCCTCACCGACTGATTCCCGAGGTCGCCCCCGGCGAGCGCACGGGTGGTCGGCCTCCCGCCCGGCGACCTGGAGTGCGGTGGTTCGGAGCCGCGGTCGGCGCGCCGCGCGGGCCGAAGCGCCCTGGTCGCGTCGCGACCCGCTCGACCGGGCGCTGGCCGGGCCCGCCGCGGCTCGGGCGGAGGGCTAGGGTCGAAGCGTGGCTCGACGTGTGGTGGTGGCGTTGCTCGCGCCGGTGGCCTGGACGCCGCCGGGGATCGACCCCACGCGGTGGCGTACTGCGCTCGCCGAGGACGTGGTGGACCTGCTCGCCACCCTCAACGAGGTGGAGACCGCGGTGGCCGTGACGCCTGCGGACCGGTGGCTGGCCGACGCCGTGGTGTGGCCCGGCACTGCCGTCCACGAGGTGCCGGAACCCACCGTCAACGCGGTGTTCGCCGCGCTGGCCGGCACCGACCGGCCCACCGCCGCCGATGCCGGGCGGGCCGGCGCCGGGTACGACCAGGCGGCCGTGGTGGCCGCCGACGCGCCCGACGTGCCCGGGCTCACCCTCGGCAAGCTGCTGCGGCCCCTCTCCAGCCGGCCGGTGGCGGTGGCCCCGGTGGAGGGGAGCGGCCCCGGCCTGCTCGGCGTGGCCGCCCGGCTGCCCGTACCGGCATGGCTGCCGGCGATCGACCTGGCGACGGCCGTGCCGGCCGAGGTGCGCGCCGCCGCCCCGCGCCCGGGGGACGTGGCCGTCACGGCCGGCTGGCGCCGGCTGCGCGGCCCGGCCGACCTGGCCACCCTCGACCCGGCGTTCGAGGGCTGGGAGGCCACCCGCGCCCTGCTCTCCGGCCAGCCCGGCTGACCGCCCGGACGAGCAAGATCCGCACAACTTCGGTGAGGTTGTGCGGATCTTGGCGGTGTGCGGTCAGGAGGACTTGTCGTCGCCCTCGGTGGGGGGCTGCTCCTCAGGGGCGCCAGGGGCGGTGAAGTCGAAGCTGGCCAGTTCCTCGTCCAGGTCGGTGCTGGTCGCGGCGAACGCCGGGTTGGCGAAGTCGTCGTCGGAGGGGAGCAGGTCGGGGTGACCCCAGACCGCGTCCCGGCCGGCGATGCCCCGCTGCTCGGTGAGCGCCGCCCAGAGCACGGTGGCCTCGCGCAGCCGGCGGGGGCGCAGCTCCAGGCCGACCAGGGCGGCGAAGGTCTGCTCGGCCGGCCCGCCCGCGGCCCGGCGCCGGCGGAACGCCTCGCCGAGGCGTACGACGTTGGGCAGCCGCTCGCTGGCGGCGGTGTCGACCACGTGGCACACCCAGCCCTCGACCAGGGCGAGCACGGTCTCCAGCCGGGCCAGGGACGCCTTCTGCGTCGGGGTGTCCTCCGGGGTGAAGATGCCTTCCAGGGCGATCGCCTGCATCGACTCCGGGTCGGTCGGGTCGACCCGACCCATCGCCTCCTCGATGGCCTCCCGGTTGACCCGGATGCCCGCAGCGTAGTTCTCCACCGCGGTGAGCACGTGCCCGCGCAGCCACGGCACGTGCTGGAACAGCCGCTGGTGGGCGGCCTCGCGCAGGGCGACGTAGAGGCGTACCTCGTCCTCGGGCAGCTCCAGGCCCTCGCCGTACGCCCGGATGTTGGCCGGGATGAGCGCGGCGGTGCCGGCCGGGCCGAGCGGCAGGCCGATGTCGCCGGCGGAGAGCACCTCGGCGGCGAGCGAGCCGAGCGCCTGGCCGAGCTGGCCGCCGAAGAGCGCGCCGCCCAGCGTGGCGACCATCGACTGCATCGGGCCCAGCTGGGCCCGCGCCTCCGGCGGCACCAGGTCGCCCATCGCGCCGACCATCCGGCTGGCCACCGGGTCGCAGAGCTTGCGCCACACGTCCAGGGTCTTGTAGATCCACTCGTTGCGGTTCCAGGCGACCGACGCCCGGATGCCGGAGGGCCACGAGGTGGCCGGCTCCAGCCAGAGGTCGGCGATGCGCAGCGCCTCCTCCACCGCGTTGCGTTCGAACGGCGAGACCGCCGGGTCGCCGGTGGCGGCGAGCTGGCTCGCGGCCACCTGCCGGGCGAGGTCCCAGTTGACCGGCCCGCTGCCCGGCGCCGAGAGCAAGTGCTGCAACTGCGCCATGAACTGCTGCATCTGCGCGGGATCGTTGGGGTCTGGTGGTTGCCCACCCGGGAGCGCGAATCCGAACGGAATATCAGGCACGAGGTCTACGGTACGCGTGCCTTGCCGCAGGTCGCGCCCGCTGGCGTTGCGCTGAGGGCGAAGTCCGCCGGTCGTCGCGCCGGACGCCCGCGTCCGGATCGGTACGCTCTGCCGCATGAGACGTCGCGGCGTGACCGTACTCCTCGGTGCACTGCTCACCGCCCTGCTCAGCGTCGGGGTGCTGAGCGTGCCCATCCCGTACGTGGTGCTCGGTCCCGGCCCGACGGTCAACACCCTCGGCGCCGAGGACGGCAAGGAGATCATCCAGGTCACCGGGCGGCCGACGTCCATCTCCGCCGGGCAGTTGCGGCTCACCACGGTCGGGGTGCAGCCCACCGTCCGGCTCCGTTCGGCGTTGGCCGGCTGGTTCTCCAGGGACGAGGCGGTGGTGCCGCGCGAGCTGGTCTACCCGCCGGGCGAGTCGCAGCAGGAGATCGAGAAGCGCAACGTGGAGGACTTCCAGAACTCGCAGACCAGCGCGGAGACGGCGGCCCTGCGCAAGCTGGGCTACCCGATCGAGGTGCTGGTGAAGGCGGTCACCGCCGGCGGGCCCTCGGTCGGCGTGCTCCGGCCCGGCGACGTGCTCACCTCGGTCGACGGCCAGCAGGTGACCAGCGCGGCCAAGCTCACCGAGCTGATCCGGGCCAAGCCGGCCGGCAGCGCGCTGAAGATCGGGTACGTCCGCGACGGGGTGACCGCCACCGCTGCCGTGACCAGCCGGGAGCAGGACGGCCGGCCGCGGATCGGCATCGAGATCGACCAGCAGCAGCCGCACCCGTTCACTCTCAAGATCGACCTCGCGGACATCGGCGGCCCGAGCGCCGGGCTGATGTTCGCCCTGGGCATCGTGGACAAGCTGGAGCCGGCGGACCTGACCGGCGGGAAGATCATCGCCGGCACCGGCACCATCGACGACGAGGGCCGGGTCGGTCCGATCGGCGGCATCGCACAGAAGCTGGTCGGCGCCAAGGAGGCCGGTGCGAAGGTCTTCCTGGTGCCCGCCGACAACTGCGCGGAGGCGGTCCGCAACCCGCAGCCCGACCTGCCGCTGCTCCGGGTGGCGTCGCTCGACGACGCGCTGAAGGCGCTGGAGACGCTCCGCGCCGGAGGGCAGCCGACCCGCTGCTGACCCGGCTGCGGTGGCCCGCGCGGGGACCGTGGTGTGACCTTGACCCGACGTATTCAGAAACACCCCGTACTCTGGGTGCCTGGTCGGAGCCGATCACATCGAGCGTGCGGAGCCAACAGTGGTCATGCGTAGCAGTCCCCTGCCGAGGATGAGCCGGCGCGGACGCGCCACCATCGGGGTCCTGATCGGGGTGTTCGTGCTCTTCACCCTGCTCGGGTGGGGAGTCAACGCCTGGACGGACTGGCTCTGGTTCGAGGAGGTCCGCTACACCCAGATCTTCACCGGGGTGCTGGCTACCCGGCTGCTGCTCTTCCTGGTGATCGGGCTCGGCATGGCGTTGATCGTCGCCGGCAACCTCTGGCTGGGATACCGGCTGCGGCCGCAGTTGCGCCCGCACTCCGCCGAGCAGGCCACCCTGGAGCGGTACCGGATGCTGCTGAGCCCCCGGCTCGGCACCTGGATCGCCGTGGTCTCCGCCGTCATCGGGCTCTTCGCCGGGCTGTCCGCGCAGAGCCGGTGGAGCCAGTGGCTGCTGTTCCGCAACGGCGGGAGCTTCGGCGTCAAGGACCCGGAGTTCGGCGTCGACGTCGGCTTCTACGTCTTCCAGCTGCCGTTCTGGCGTTACCTGCTCGGCGTCGGCTTCACCGCGGTGGTGCTCGCCCTGCTCGGCGCCCTGGCCATGCACTACGTCTTCGGCGGGGTGCGGCTGCAGGGCATCGGTGACCGAATGACCAACGGCGCGCGCGCTCACCTGAGCACGCTGGTCGCGGTCTTCGTCCTGCTCAAGGCGGTCGCTTACGTGCTGGACCGGCGGGCGATGCTGCTGGAGTACAACGAGGGCGCCAAGCTCTACGGCGCCGGCTACGCCGACGTGAACGCGCTGCTCCCGGCGAAGGAGATCCTGGCCTACATCTCGGTGGTGGTGGCCATCGCGATCATCGTGTTCTCCAACGCGGTGATGCGGAACCTGGTCTGGCCCGGCATCTCGCTCGCCCTGCTCGGCGTCTCGGCGGTGGCGATCGGCGGCATCTACCCGTGGGCGGTGCAGACCTTCGAGGTGAAGCCGAGCGCCCGGGACAAGGAAGCGCCCTACATCGAGCGCAGCATCGAGGCGACCCGGGCCGCGTACGGGCTGACCGGGACCAAGTCCGCCGGGTACGCGGCGAGCAACCTCACCCCGCCGGCCAGCCTGGCCACCGACACCTCGGTGGTGGGGAACGCTCGGCTGCTCGACCCGCAACTGGTCTCCGAGACGTACACCCAGCTCCAGCAGGTGCGTGGCTTCTACGACTTCGGCCCGAAGCTGGACATCGACCGGTACGCCGTGGACGGCAAGACCTCGGACTACGTGGTCGGCGTCCGAGAGATCAACTACGACGAGCTGACCCCGCAGCAGAGCAACTGGATCAACCGGCACACCGTCTACACCCACGGCTACGGACTGGTGGCCGCCCCGGCCAACCAGGTGGTCTGCGGCGGTCAGCCGTACTTCGTCTCCGGCTTCCTCGGTGACTCCGGCAAGGAGGCGCAGGGCTGCGCGTCCGCGACCGAGCAGATCCCGGCCCAGCAGCCGCGGATCTACTACGGCGAGCGGATGAAGGCCGACGACTACGCCATCGTCGGGCAGACCGGGGAGCGCAACGTCGAGTTCGACCGCCCGACCTCGAGCGGGGGCGAGCAGTACTACACCTACACCGGCGAGGGTGGCGTCAAGATCGGCTCGTTCACCCGCCGGCTGCTCTACGCGATCAAGGAGCAGGAGTCGAACTTCCTCCTCTCCGAGGCGGTGAACCAGGACTCCAAGCTGCTCTACGTCCGCAACCCGCGGGACCGGGTGGAGAAGGTCGCGCCGTTCCTCACCCTCGACGGCGACCCGTACCCGGCGGTGGTGAACGGCCGGGTCCAGTGGATCGTGGACGGCTACACCACGGCCGCGACCTACCCGTACGCGGAGCGGGTCAACCTGCAGGCCGAGACGGCGGACGAGCTGACCGGCCGGGGCACGTTCCAGCTCGCCCGGGAGAACGTCAACTACATCCGCAACTCGGTCAAGGCGACCGTCGACGCGTACGACGGCACGGTCAAGCTCTACGCGTTCGACGAGACCGACCCGGTGCTCAAGGCGTGGAACAAGGCGTTCGGCGGCGAGCTGGTGCTGCCGAAGGGCGACATCCCGGCGGAGCTGGCTGAGCACTTCCGCTACCCGGCGGACCTGTTCAAGGTGCAGCGGAACCTGCTCACCAAGTTCCATGTCACCGACCCGGGCGACTTCTATTCCGGCCAGGACTTCTGGCAGGTGCCGAACGTGCCGGACGCGCCGGACAGTGGGCAGAAGCAGCCGCCGTACTACCTGTTCACCCAGTTGCCCGGGCAGGAGGCGCCGCGGTTCCAGCTCACCTCCGCGGTCACCCCGAACGGCCGGCAGAACCTGGCCGCGCTGATCTCCGGGTCGTACGTCGACGGCCAGCCGAGGCTGGAGATGCTGGAGCTGCCGGACCAGACCCGGATCTCCGGCCCGGTCCAGGTGCACCAGCAGATGAGCAACAACGGCGACATCCGGCAGCAGCTCAACCTGCTCTCCTCCAACCAGGCGCAGGTGCAGTACGGCAACCTGCTCTCGCTGCCGTTCGCCGACGGCATGCTCTACGTCGAGCCGGTCTATGTGAAGAGCAGCAACCAGGACGCGTACCCGCTGCTGCAGAAGGTGCTGCTCTCGTACGGCGACGGCGGCTCGTACGTGGTGCTGGCGAACAACCTCACGGACGGCATCAAGCAGCTCGTCGAGCAGGGCAAACGGGCGCCCGGGGCCACACCGCCCAGCACCGGCGGCACCCCGCCGACGGGTGGCGGCACCAGCCCGCCGGTGCTCACCGGCGCGCTGGCCGAGGCCGCCGGCAAGGTGCAGAGCGCCATCGGCGAGGTCAAGGCCGCCCAGGCGTCCGGCGACTTCGAGCGGTACGGGCGGGCCCTGAAGGCGCTGGATGAGGCGATGACGGCGTTCCAGGAGGCGCAGGTGGCGGCCAACCCGTCGCCGGCCCCGTCGGCCAGCGGCAGTCCGTCCGCGTCGCCGCCAGCCGCGCCGTCGTCCTCACCGTCAACGAACGGCTGACGCCGGCCCGACCAGCGAAGCCCGTGGTTTGGAGATCCTTAGTGGTCTCCGGCCACGGGCTTTGTCGCATACCGGACGGAACGCTCGCAACCCGGCACCCGCTTCGCCCGTCATCAGTGCAGGTGGACCGAGGGGAGGCGGGATCTCCAGATGAGGGACACGAACGGTTTCGACGACTTCTACCGGAGCACGTCGGCGCGGGCGCTGCGGTACGGCTACGCCGTGGCGCACGATCCCGGCGAGGCCCAGGACCTCGTGCAGGAGGCGTACGCCCGCGCCTGGCGGCAGTGGACGACGCTGGCCGCCCACCCGGCCCCCGAGGCCTGGCTGCGGTTGGTGATCAGCCGGCTGGCCACCGACCGGTGGCGCCGCCAGCGCGGCTGGCGGCTGGCGGCCAGCCGGACCGGCCCGCCGGACGACGTCGGGCCGCCGGGGGAGGACAGCGTGCTGCTGGTCGGCGCGCTCCGGCAGCTGCCGGTCCGGCACCGGCAGGCCCTCGCGCTGCACTACCTGTTCGACATGTCGGTGGCGGAGATCGCCGGGGAGGCGGGGGTCCCCGTCGGCACGGTGAAGTCCTGGCTGTCCCGCGGCCGGGCCCGCCTCGCCGAGTTGCTGCCCGGCCTCACCACCGAGGAGCTGGAGGTCGACGATGTCGCGTGAACTGACCCGCCTCTACCGGGCGCTGGCCGCCGACTCCGACCCGCGGGCGCTGCCGGACCCGGACCAGGTGCGCCGCCGGGCCGATCGCCGGGCGCGCTACCGGGCCACCCTGGGCGCGTTGGCCGTCGCCGTGCTGGTCGCCGGCACGGCCGTCGGCGCGCAGTTCGTGCTCGCCGCCGGGCCGGGTACCCCGCCCGGGCCACCCGCCGCCACCCCCACCCCTGGGCTGTCGACGCCGCCCAGCTCCGGCCCGCCGTCGCCGAGCCGGAGTACGCCCACCCCGTCCGGTACGCCCGCAGCCCCGACGACCAGTGCCCGACCTCCGGCCACCACCCCGACCAGCATCCCGGACCGGGCCTTCGTCACCCTGCCGGCCGCCAACGACGCCGGCACGGGCAGCCAGTTCGTCCCCGGCCCGGTGCTGCCGGACCTCTGCGGCGCAACGCCCGGCGAGGCGCAGATCGCGACCCGCCGGGCGCGGACGGTGGCGTTCAAGCTCGCGGGGGCGCCGGCCGAGTCGGTGCCGGATGGCAGCTACCGGCAGAGCGTCACGGTCTACCGGGCCGGCCGGGCCGACGACGCGCTGCGCGAGCTGCGGCAGGCGGTCCGGGACTGCCCTGAGCAGCCGCTCCCGGACGCGCAGGGCGGGACCGTCGCCCAGCGGCTGCTCGCCGGCACCGGGTACGGCGACGAGTCGGTGCTGTTCGAGACCCGTACGCCGTACCGGGACGTCAACGGCGACCCGACCGGCGGCGACGAGGTGCACCTGGTTCGGGCGGTACGGATCGGCGACGTGGTCACCGTGCTCTGGGAGCAGGGCTGGGAGGGCACGTCGACGGATCGGCCGCAGTTCGAGGCGGACAGCCGCCGGGCGACCGAGGCGGTCCGGAGGTGGCTGGGCTGACCCCGTTTTGCGCCTCCTGGGGTCGGTGCGCTACGGTTTACGGGCCGACGCGGGGTGGAGCAGCTCGGTAGCTCGCTGGGCTCATAACCCAGAGGTCGCAGGTTCAAATCCTGTCCCCGCTACCACGCCGGAACGGCCCCGAGGATCGATCCTCGGGGCCGTTCTCTTTCTGCCGCCAACGGGTGAAACTTCTGCCGCCAACGGGCGAAACGCCGCGATCGGGGACCGGCTGATCTCCACGGCGGGGATGCGATAGGCTGTACGAGCCGACGCGGGGTGGAGCAGCTCGGTAGCTCGCTGGGCTCATAACCCAGAGGTCGCAGGTTCAAATCCTGTCCCCGCTACTCGTCACGAAAGGCCCCGGGATTCGCTCCGGGGCCTTTCGTCGTTCCCGGCCCCGCCGTCCTGCCCGGTTGCGCTGCTGGGCGAGGATGGGGGCATGTCTGCTTGGAACAGGTGGTGGGGCCGGCTGGGCGCGGTCCTCGGTGGGGTCGTGCTCGCGGTGTTCGTACCGGTCGCGGCCTGGGCGTCGACGGGTACCGGCGAGCTCGTGGTGGAGGCCGCCCGGCGGCGGTCCCGGGGCGGCTTCGGCATTCTCGGGCTGCTCTGCTGCCTCGTGGTGGTCGGCGGGATCGTGCTGCTGGTGCTGTTGCTGACGCGTGGCCGCCGGAACCGCCCGCCGCGCTGACCGCCGGCCGCACGCCCCGCCCCGCGTGCTCGGCCCGCCGTGCCTGGGGGCGCGGTCACGCGGCCGGGCCGGCGGCGGTCACCCGGCCAGCGCCGCGTTCGCCTGCGCCATGAACCGGGAGGTCGCGGCCCGGGCCCCGGACCGCTTGCCGCGGATGCTCTCCGCCGCGGCGACGAGCAGGGTACGCACCTGCGCGTGACCCCGGGGTGGCGGCGCCGGCGCCGGTCCGGTGACGCTGTCCAGGTCGACGCCGAGGGTCGCCAACTGCTTCGCGGCCGGGTCGGTCACTCCGTCCACGATTGACTGCCGGACCGGGACGCTCGGGTTCAGCCCGCGTTCGGTGCCGAGGATGCGGCCCGCCTCCGTGTCGGTGGTCAGGAAGTTGATCACGTCGGCCACCACCGCCGGGTGCCGGGTGCCCCGGAACGCGGCCCAGTACATCGACGCCCGGGGCCACTGCGCGGCCGGGCTGCCGGGGAAGCTGGTGAGGCCCAGCTCGTCGCGGGTGCGGCTCTGGAGTTCCGGGAACTCGTGTGCCCAGGCGAAGGAGGCGGCCGCCTGCCCGGTCACCACGAGCTGCCGGTCGAGGCCGCCGGTGTCCGCCAGCTCCATCAACGCGGTGCCCGCGGTGGCGCGGGAGTTGCGGGCCACCTCCCAGAACTCGAACCAGCGGAGCAGCTCGCCGGAGTCGAAGCCGAGCTGCCGTTCCCGGTAGAGCTCGCCGCCCTGGCCACGCAGCCAGAGCCAGAGGGCCCGGTAGTCGCCGGAGGGATCGGTGGTGCCCGCCACCCGGTTGCCCGAGGCGCGAGTGAGCCGGGCGGCCCACTGCACGTACTCCGGCCACGGCATGCCGAGACGCGGCTCGGGCAACCCCAGTCGGCGCAGCAGGTCGCGGTTGTAGACCAGCGCGGCGTAGGTCTGCGCGGCGGGGACGGCCACGGTGTGGCCGTCCACCTGCCCGTACCGGGCCAGGTTCTCCGGCAGGCCGCGCAGGTCGAGCCGCCGCTCCGCGACGTACCCGCTGAGGTCGAGGACGATCTCCCGCCGGGCGTACTCGGTGAGCACGGTGTCGTCGATCTGGAAGAGGTCGGGCACGTTTCCCCCGGTGGCCTGGGTGGCCAGCCGGTCGTAGTAGCCGGTGAGGCCCTGCCAGGTGACCCGGAACTGCACCTTCGGATGCCGGGCCGAGTAGAGCCGTAGCGCTCGCTCGGTGGCCTCGGTCCGCGCGGTCCCACCCCACCAGAAGACCGACAGCTCGACCGGCCCGTCGTCGACCGGGTGCTGCTCCTCCGGGCCGCAGCCGACCAGCCCGCCGGTGAGCAGCGGCACCCCCGCCAGCGCGCCGAGCAGCCGCCGCCGGTCGACGCCGGGGCGGGGTACGGACTGCGGAGCGCGCACGGGTTCTCCCTGGGGGACGGGCGGCTGCTGCGGACGGATCATTTACACAGGCCCCGCGCGGGGGTGTCAACGCCGGGGCCGTATGCCGTACCGGCGGGTGGCCGGTGGCCGCGCCGGGCGGGGAACCCGGCGCGTGGTGTACTAGGCGCCGTGGAACTTCTGCACTCGGGCAAGGTCCGGGACGTCTACGCCGACGGCGACGACCTGATCCTGGTCGCCTCCGACCGCATCTCGATCTACGACGTGCCGCTGCCGACCCCGATCCCGGACAAGGGTCGCCTGCTCACGGCCCTGTCGCTGTGGTGGTTCGAGCAGCTCGCCGATCTGGTGCCGAACCACGTGATCTCTGCCACCGACGTGCCCGCGGAGTTCGCCGGCCGGGCGATCCGCTGCCGCCGGCTGGACATGGTCCCGGTCGAGTGCGTGGCCCGCGGCTACCTCACCGGCGGTGGCTTCGCCGAGTACCAGCGCACCGGTGCGGTCTCCGGCGTGGAGCTGCCCCGGGGACTGGTGGAGGCGTCCATCCTGCCCGAGCCGATCTTCACCCCGTCGACCAAGGCTCCGAAGGGCGAGCACGACGAGCCGATCATGTACGCGCAGGTGGTCGACAAGGTCGGCGCGGAGACCGCCGAGCGGCTGCGGCAGATCACCATCGACGTCTACCGGCGTGGCGCGGAGATCGCCGCCGAGCAGGGCGTGCTGATCGCGGACACCAAGATCGAGCTGGGCTGGACGCCGGACGGCACCCTGCTCCTCGCCGACGAGGTGCTCACCTCCGACTCGTCCCGGTTCTGGCCGGCCGAGTCCTACCAGCCGGGCCGTGCCCAGTTCTCCTACGACAAGCAGTACGTCCGGGACTGGGCCACCGAGAGCGGCTGGGACCGGCAGCCGCCGGCGCCGGAGGTGCCGGCCGAGGTGGTCGAGGCGACCCGGGCCCGCTACGTCGAGGTGTACGAGCGGCTGACCGGCAACACCTGGAGCTGACCCGGAAGGTTGGTGCGCTGTCAGGTCGCTGGTCTGCCGGCCGCACGGCAGGCCCATCAGGTCGCCGACCCTGGGCCGCCCGTACGATCGGCAGTCGTGCGTGACATTGCCGTGTTCAGTGGGACCGCCCACCCCGAGCTCGCCGCCGAGATCTGCGCCCACCTGGGCGTCCCGCTGCATCCCGTGCGGGTGTCCCGGTTCGCGAACGACTGCCTCGAGGTGCAGTTGCAGGCGAACTGCCGGGAACGGGACGTCTTCCTGATCCAGCCGCTGGTGCCGCCGGTGCAGGAGCACCTGGTCGAGTTGCTGCTCATGACCGATGCGGCCCGGGGCGCCTCGGCCGGCCGGATCACCGTGGTGCTGCCGCATTACGCGTACGCCCGGTCGGACAAGAAGGACGCCCCGCGCATCTCCATCGGCGGCCGGCTGGTCGCCGACCTGCTCACCTCGGCCGGCGCGGACCGGGTGCTGGCGATGACCCTGCACTCGCCGCAGGTGCACGGCTTCTTCAGCGTCCCGGTGGATCACCTGCACGCGCTGCGCGAACTGGCCGCCCACTTCCGGCACCGCGACCTGAGCAACGCCGTGGTGGTCTCGCCGGACCTGGGCAACGCCAAGGAGGCGGCGGCGTTCGCCCGGATGCTCGGCACCCCGGTCGCGGCCGGCGCGAAGCAGCGGTTCAGCGACGACCGGGTCAAGATCAGTACGGTGATCGGCGACGTGGCGGACCGGGATGTCATCGTGCTGGACGACGAGATCGCCAAGGGCAGCACGGTCATCGAGCTGATCGCCCATCTGCGCGAGCGGAACGTCCGCTCGATCCGGCTTGCCTGCACCCACGGTCTCTTCTCCAGCGGGGCGCTCGACCGGCTGAGCGAGCAGGACGGGGTGCTCGAGATCGTCTGCACCAACACCGTGCCGATTCCGGCGGAGAAGCGGGTGCCGAAGCTGGCGGTGCTCTCGGTGGCGCCGGCCCTGGCCGAGGCGATGCGGCGGATCCACAACGGCGAGTCGGTGAGCGCCCTGTTCGCCTGACCGCCGTGGTGCTGTTGGGCTCAGTCGACGGCGGCGGTGATCCGGACGACGGTGCCGGCCTCGCCGGTCTCGACCGCCATGGTGTCGCTCAGCTCCCGGGCCAGCCACAGACCCCAGCCGCCGGCGGTGTCCGGGGCGGGCCGGTTCCGATCGCTGAGCCGCTGGGAGCTGATCCCATGGCCGTGGTCGGCCACCTCGCAGACCAGCTCCCCGTCCTGGCACCACAGCCGCAGCCGGCCCTGGCCGCCGCCGTGCCGGACGGCGTTGGTGATCAGCTCGTTGACCGCCAGCACGAAGTCGTCCAGCCGCTGGCCGCTCAGTCCCGAGGCGTGCGCGCAGGAGGTGACCGAGTGCCGTAGCTGGGTCACCCGGGCCTGGTCGAAGACCTCGGCGATGAGGAGGGTGGGTTCGATGGGCACAACCGTACGCGGTGCGGGGGTTTCTGCGTTGGTCATGGCCCCGTCCCGGCGGTCGATCTCGGCGATTTTCGCGGCATTTCCACCGTACGTCAGGGTTTCCGGGACCGCACCCGTCACCGTGCCCGTACCGGACTGTGGCATGGTGTCGCGCATGCCGTCGTCCCCGGGTGGCCTGGAGGTCCCGCTCTGGCGGTCCATCGCGGTGTTCCGGTTCGCCTCGCTGGCGTACGTCGGGGTGCTGGTGCTCCGTGACGCCCACCGGTACGCCCATCCGATCGCCGCGGGTGGCGTACTCCTCGGGATGCTGGCCTGGACCGGAGTGACCGCGGCCGGCTACGCGCGCCCGGCCGGGCGGCGCTGGCCGCTGCTCCTGGCCGATCTCGGGGTGGTGCTGGCGCTCATGCTGGCCACCCCGTGGGTGGTGGGCCGGGCAGCGCTCGCCGCCGGCGTGCCCACCCTGACCGTCGCCTGGCTGGCTGGGCCGGTCCTGGCCTGGGCGGTCTCCGGCGGCCGGCGGCGCGGCGCGATAGCCGCGCTGGCGCTCGGCGGGGTCGACCTGGCCACCCGGACCCGGATCAGCCAGTCCTCGCTGACCGGGGTGATCCTGTTGCTGCTCGCCGGGGTGGTGGTCGGGCACGTGGCCCGACTGGCCGTCACCGCCGAGGAGCGGCTGCAACGGGCGGTGGAGCTGGAAGCCGCCACCCGCGAGCGGGAGCGGCTGGCCCGGGACATCCACGACTCGGTGCTCCAGGTGCTGGCGCTGGTGCAGCGGCGCGGCGCGCACCTGGACGGCGAGGCGGGCGAACTGGCCCGGCTCGCCGGTGAGCAGGAGGCCGCCCTGCGCGCCCTGATCGGCCGCGCCGGGACCCCGCCGGCCGACGAGGGGCACACCCGCGATCTGCGCGACCTGCTCAACGGGTACGCCTCGGCGATGGTCGAGGTCGCCGCGCCTGCCACCCCGGTGCCGCTGCCCGCCCGGACGGCCGCCGAACTGGCCGCCGCGGTCGGGGCGGCACTGGACAACGTGGCCCGGCACGCCGGCGGGCGGGCCTGGTTGCTGATCGAAGACGAGGGAGAGACGGTGACCGTCTCGGTACGTGACGGGGGGCCGGGGATCCCGGAGGGGCGGCTGGCCGAGGCCGCCGCGCAGGGCCGGCTCGGGGTGGCGCAGTCCATCCGCGGCCGGGTGGCCGACCTGGGCGGCGAGGTACGCATCGTGTCCGCCCCGAGGACCGGCACGGAGATCGAGTTGAGCGTGCCGAGGAGCGGCCAATGAGCACCGGCGTACGGGTCATGGTGGTGGACGACCACCCGATGTGGCGGGAAGGGGTGGCCCGCGACCTCACCGAGGCCGGGCACCTGGTGGTGGCGACCAGCGGGGAGGGGCGGCAGGCGGTCCGGGTGGCCGCGGCGGTCCGCCCCGATGTGGTGGTGCTCGACCTGCAACTGCCGGACGTCTCCGGCGTCGAGGTGATCCGCGGGCTGCGCGCCGTGCTGCCGGAGGTACGGGTGCTGATGCTGTCGGCCAGCGGCGAGCCGCAGAGCGTGCTGGACGCGGTCAAGGCGGGCGCCACCGGTTACCTGGTCAAGTCGGCCGCGCCAGCCGAGTTCCTGGACGCGGTGCGCCGCACGGCGGCCGGCGAGCCGGTCTTCACGCCGGGCCTGGCCGGGCTGGTGCTGGGGGAGTACCGGCGGCTGGCCGCCGCCCCGCACGACCCGGCACCCCGGCTCACCGAGCGGGAGACCGAGGTGCTGCGGCTGGTGGCCAAGGGCCTGTCGTACAAGCAGATCGCCGAGCGGCTCGGGCTTTCCCACCGCACGGTGCAGAACCACGTGCAGAACACGCTCGGCAAGCTCCAGCTGCACAACCGGGTCGAGCTGACCCGCTACGCCATCGAGCGGGGCCTGGACGCCTGAGCGGCCGGCCCGGTCACGGGGTCGCCTCGGGCGGGCGCGTCTCGTGCACGGCCAGCTCCTCGGCGGTCGCCCCGCCACCGGCCGCGCCCGCGTCGTATCCGATGTTGTCGGTCTCCTGGTCGGTGTGCGCGCCCTCGTCCGGTTCGACCAGCCGGCCCACCTGATGGTCGGCGACCGCGCCGAGCTGGCCGTGGTCGTAGATCGAGACCGCCGAGTGCGGGTCGGAGGTCGGGCCCGGGTCGATCACGTCGGCGTCGAACTGGGCCTGCGCGGCCGCCTCGTCACTGTCCGCCTCCGCGGCGATGTCCGGGTCGACCGGGCCGGCGAGCGGGTCGTCGGCGGGCCGCTCGTACACCTCCCGCTGAAGCTTGTAGTCCAGCGACTCGCCGTCGAGCTGCTCCTCGGCGGTGGTCCCGTACCGGTCCACGGCGACCGGCTCGCGGTCGCCTGGGAGTTGGGCGGGCTCGGGACCGTCCGCCTCCCGCCCGGTCAGCACGTCGTCCTTGGCCGTCGAGTCGTCGTCGGCGGTGTCGGGCAGACCCTCCGCCTCCGGGTCGGACACGGGGGTGGGGTACTCGTCGTCGCGCATAACCGGTCACTACCCGCCGAGCTGACCGCACTAACCGGGTCCGGCGGCGTGGATCGGGAGGAACGGGGAGAAAAGGGCCGACGGTCGGGGTGTCGGGCCCGATCGCCGGTCAGCCGCGGACGGCGGCCTCGTCCTCGGCGCGCAGGACGCACCAAACGACCTTGCCGTCCGGCAGCGGGGTGCTGCCCCAGCGCCGGGCGACCGTGTCGATGAGCAGCAACCCGCGGCCACCGGTCGAGGTGAGCGGGCCCAGCCCGGCGTACGCGGGCAACCGGGCCGAGTGGTCGCGGACCGCCAGGTGCAGCGCGCTGACTTGCGGGGCCACCCGGACGGTCATCGGCGTCCCGGCGTGGGCGACCACGTTGTTCACCAGCTCGGTGACCACGATGCACCCGGGCTCGGCCAGCTCCGGCACACCCCACCGGGCACAGCCGTCGGTGAGCAGCGCCCGGACCTCGCGGGCCGCTCCCACCGCCGGGGGCAGGTCCGTGGCCAGCACGGCCGCGAGCGGCTCGCCGGCCAGCGCCGCCTGCGCCTCGTCGAGGGACGGATAGACCGGGGCGGCCTCACCGGGGCGACCCACCGGGTCGAGCACCAGCACGCCGGCGGCCGGCCAGTCGGCCACCGTCCGGTACACGTCGTCGATGGCGGCGCGGGCCCCGGGGTGGGCGATCCGGACCTCGGACAGGTCGACGATCACCGGCCCCGGCCGCTGCCAGAGCCGGGCGAGCAGCGCCTCCCGGACGGCATCGACGCCGGCCAGGTCGAGCACGCCGGTCAGCCTGACGACCGCAGAGGATTCGTCCGTCTCCACCAGGCAGCGCACGTCCATCGGCATGATCGTCCCATTGTGCATGCCCGGCCCGGCCCACGCATCCGACCGGTCGGTGCGGTCCATCAGCGGTCCGCCCGTGCGCGCCGGGTCAGGGCGGCCAGGGTGCCCACGGCGGTGCCCGCCGCGGCCAGCCCGAAAGCCGCAGTGATCCGGGCCAGCTGCCTGCGCCGGCCGTGCCAGCCGCCGGTCCGCTCGGCCTCCGCGTGCGGGTTGAACAGGTTGCCGGTGCTGTTCAGGCGGAGGCCGGGGCCGAACTGGGTGCGCGCGGTGTACCAGCCGAGCGCGCGCTCGGCCAGCGCCGGCGCGAGCCGCCACTGCAGCCCGACGAGCCTTGCGGCGCCCCCGGCGTACGCCTCGCGGCGCGGCCGGCGCAGCAGTCGCACGATCGTCTCGGCGACCATCTCCGGCGGGTAGACCGGCGGGGGCGGGGTCAGCTCGTGCCGGCTGTGGTTGGCGGCGTGCCGGAAGATCGGGGTGTCGATGCTGGCGGGCAGCACGGTGCAGATGGAGATGTTGGCCCGGCCGGTGACCCGCAGCTCCTGCCGGACCGTGTCGGCCAGCCCGCGGATGCCGTGTTTCGTCGCGTTGTACGCCGACTGGTAGGGCATCGCCACCTCGGCCAGCACCGAGGCGTTGTTGACCAGGACCCCGCCGCCCGCCGCCTCGAGCCAGGGCAGCGCCGCCTTCGTCCCGTACACCGTGCCGAGGAGGTTCACCGCCACCACCCGGCGGAACTCCTCCACCGGAATCTCGTCGAAGAGCCCCGCCACGCCCACCGCCGCGTTGTTGATCCAGGCGTCGATCCGGCCGAACTCCGCCGCCGCCCGCGCGGCGAGCCGCTCCACGGCCACCGGATCGGTGACGTCGGTGGGCACGACCAGCGCCTGTCCGCCCAGTCCCCGGCAACGATCGGCGACCCGGCGCAACGCCTCCTCGGTCCGGGCCGCCAGCACCACGTCGGCGCCCCGCCGGGCCAGCTCGTACGCGGTGGCCGCGCCGATGCCGCTGGACGCACCGGTGATCACCACCGTGGCGTCGCCGAGGTCACGGGTGAGCGGCATTCCTCGCCGGTACCCCCGGTCGGGGGCGATCATGCCGCCGGGATCGCCCGGATCACGGGCCGGCCCACCCCGCGCCGGTCGGGCCGCTCCCGATCTGCCAGGTTTCGGCGCACCAGGGCCGGGTTAATGGGACCCTCTGACCGGAGGACCCACCGTAGAACGCATGGAGGTGCACCATGCGCGTCGGCCTTGTGTGTGCGCACGCCGGCCCGTCCGTCGACGGTCCCACCGTCGGCACCCACCAGCACATCGCGCGGGTGGCGGCCGAGCTCGCCGCACGGGGTCACGACGTCCGTGTCTACGAGCGCCGCGACGAGTCCGGGCAGCCGGAGTGCGTCGAGGTGGACGGCTACCGGCTGGAGCGGGTGCCGGTCGGTCCGCCCAGTCCGCTGCCCACCGCCGAGCTTGTGCCGCACGTGTCCGACTTCGGTCGCTGGCTGGCGCAGCGGTGGCACGGTGACTGGACGCCCGAGGTGGTGCACGGGCACTACTGGGTCGGCGGCCTGGCCGCCGCGCACGCCGTACGGGAGACCGACATACCGGTCGTGCAGACCTTCCATTCGCTCGGCGTCGAGCAGTTGCGCCATCTCGGCCGGCGGTACGACGGGCCGGGGGAGCGGATCCCGCTGGAACGGGCGCTGACCCGGGCGGTGGACATCGCGGTCGCGCAGTGCAACGACGAGGTCGACGAGCTGACCCGGATGGGGCTGCAGCGCACCTCCGTGGCGATGGTGCCCACCGGGGTGGACACCGAGCAGTTCCACCCGGACGGCGAGGCGGCGCCCCGGGACCAGCGTTCCCGCATCCTCTCCGTCGGTGGGCTCTCGCCGGCGCACGGCCACGAGGACCTGATCCGGGCGATGCGGCTGGTCGGCGACGCCGAGCTGGTGATCGCCGGCGGCCCACCCGCCGAGCGGCTCACCGATCACGCGGAGGCGCGCCGGCTGCGCGAGTTGGCCGAGCAGACCGGGGTGGCCGAGCAGGTGAAGCTGGTGGGCGCGGTACCGCACGACCAGATGGCCACCTGGTACCGCTCCGCCGACGTGGTCGCCTGCACCCCGCACTACTCGTCCGCCGGGCGGGTGTCGCTGGAGGCGATGGCCTGCGGGGTGCCGGTGGTCGGTTACGCGATGGGCGGCATCGCCGACGCGGTGGTCGACGAGGTGACCGGGCGGCTCGTCCCGCCCGGCGACGTCCGGGTCCTCGGGGTCACCCTGCGCCGGCTGCTCGCCGACAACGCCGGACGGTTCGCGTACGGGCACGCCGCCGTGGACCGGGTCCGGTGCAGCTACACCTGGGAGCGGACGGCCGGCGCGCTGGAGCGGCTCTACGAACGGGTGGTGGGCCGGCGCAAGCCGGTGGAGGCGGCCTGACCTAGCGGCCTGATTCAGCGGCGGCGCCGGCGCCGATCATCGGGCGCTCCCGGTCGCGGGCGACCGCGTGGTGGTGCTGCGGCTCGGCGTACCGGGTCAGGCCGACCACCGACACCAGCGTGGCCAGGAAGCCGATCCCGGCCAGCCACTCCCGCCCGGGCCAGATCCGGTCGTTGAGCAGCAGCAGGCCGATGATCGCCGCGGGCACCGCCCCGGCGGCGTCCATCGCGGCCACCGCGGCGGTGGTGGAGCCGCGCTGCATCGCCAGGCCGAGCAGCAGCTGCCCGACCACCGAGTGGGCGACCAGCAGATACAGCAGCGGGTCGCGGACGAACGCCTCCGCGGTGTCGGCCGAGGCGAGCGGCCGGGCGGCCACCGCCGCGGCGGAGAACGCCATCCCGGCCAGCGAGCCGAGCGCCACCGAGCCGGGCGCGCCGTGCAGCCGGGCGGCGAAGAAGCCGAGCACGGCGATCAGCCCGAGCGCCCCGGCCAGGCCGATCAGCCCGGCGGTGCCGAGCTGCCGCGACGGCGCCGGCTGGGCGGCCAGCACCAGCGCGGTGATCCCGCCGAAGAGCAGCCCGAGCAGCGCGATCTCGGCGGCCGGCAGGCGCCACTTGAGCACCAGCACACCGAGCAGGGCGGTCACCCCGAGCCCGGCCGCCACGCTGGCCTGGACCAGGAACAGCGGCAGGTCGCGGCGGGCCAGGAAGGCGAACACGAAGCCGGTGACCTGGCACAGCAGGCCGACCAGGTAGGTGCGGTGGCTGGCCAGCCGGAGCAGCAGCCCGGGGTCGAAGGTGTGGTGCACGGTGGTCCGCGCCGCGGCCACCGACTGGAGCAGGTTGGCGAAGCCGTACGCGACGATCATGGCCGCGAGGAAGCACCAACCGGAGGACACCACCTGGCGAGGATAGAGGCTACCGGCGGGTCAGCGCGCGGCCGGCCGACCGAGCCGGGCCAGGATGTCATCGTGCAGCGCGCCGTTCGTCGCGATCGCGCTGTTCTCGCCGCCCGCCGGCGCCGGCCGCCCGGACAGGTCCGTGAACGTCCCGCCCGCCTCGGTGACGATCGGGACCAGCGCCGCGATGTCCCAGAGCGACAGCTCCGGCTCCACCATCACGTCCAGCGCCCCCTCGGCCAGCAGCATGTAGCCGTAGAAGTCGCCGTACGCCCGGCTGCGCCAGACGTCCCGCATGAGCTGGAGCATGGCGTCCAGCCGGTCCGCCTCCTCCCAGCCGGTCAGCGACGAGTAGCAGAAGCTGGCGTCGGCGAGCTCACCGACGGCGGAGACCCGGATCGGCGTGCCGGCGGCCAGGTCGGGGCCGGCGTACGCGCCCGCGCCGAGCGCGGCCCACCAGCGCCGGCCCAGCGCCGGGGCGGAGACCAGGCCGAGGACCGGGCGGTCCCCCTCCAGCAGGGCGATCAGGGTGCCCCAGACCGGCACGCCCCGGACGAAGTTCTTGGTGCCGTCGATCGGGTCGATCACCCAGCGCCGCCCGTCCGGGCCGGTGGCGGGCTGCTCGCCGTACTCCTCGCCGAGCAGGCCGTCGCCCGGCCGGTGCTCGGCCAGCAGGGCCCGGATGCTCCGCTCCACAGCGGTGTCCGCGTCGGAGACCGGGGTCAGGTCAGGCTTCGCCTCGACCCGCAGGTCGAGGGCGCGGAACCGGGCCGTGGAGACGGCGTCGGCGGCGTCCGCGAGCAGGTGGGCGAGGGCGAGGTCGTCGGCGTACCCGGTCATGCCGGACACGCTATCGGTCGCCGAACCGGCGGCCATAACTCGGCCTCCGCGCCGGCCCCCGGCACGCCGGCTCACTCCTCGCCGGGGCCCCGCCGGTTCGGCTCCCGGGGGTCGACCTCGCCGCTGCGGGAGGCCAGCAGGCGGCGGTACGAGGCCAGCCGGCGCGGGTCGGCCTTGCCGGCGGCCACCCAGGCGTCCAGTGCGCAGTCCGCCTCGTCGGCGGTGTGCGGGCAGTTCGCCGGGCAGTCGACGGTCGCCTCCACCAGGTCGGGAAAGCCGTGCAGCAGGCTCTCCGCGGAGACGTGCGCCAGCCCGAAGCTGCGTACCCCGGGGGTGTCGATGATCCAGCCCGCGGCGGTATCCGGCAGTCGCAGCGCCACCGCGCTGGTCGAGGTGTGCCGGCCCCGGCCGATCGCGCTGACCGTGCCGACCGCCCGGTCGGCCTCCGGCACCAGGCGGTTGACCAGCGTCGACTTGCCCACCCCGGAGTGCCCGACCAGCACCGAGACCCGCCCGGCTAGCAGCGCGCGCAGCGCGTCCAGCGGGGAGTCCGGCCGGATCAGCACGTACGGCAGTTCCAGCTCGGTGTAGTAGTCGAGGACCGCCTCGGGGCCGGCCAGGTCGGCCTTGGTGAGGCAGAGCAGCGGCTCGATGTCGGCGTCGTACGCGGCCACCAGGCAGCGGTCGATGAACCCGGTACGCGGTGGCGGGTCGGCCAGCGCGCTGACGATCACGAGTTGGTCGGCGTTGGCCACCACGACCCGCTCCAGCCGCCCCTCGGCGGTGGTCGCGTCGTCCTCGGCGGTACGCCGCAGCACGGAGGTGCGCTCGGAGATCCGGACGATCCGGGCCAGCGCGCCAGCCGCGCCCGAGGTGTCGCCGACCAACCCGACCCGGTCACCCACCACCACCGACTTGCGGCCCAGCTCGCGGGCGCGCATCGCGGTGACGGTCGGGGCGTCCGGCCCGGCGTCGGGGAGCACGCAGGTGTAACGCCCCCGGTCGACGGCGATCACGAACCCGTCGACCGCGTTCTCGTGCCGGGGCCGGGTCCGGGTACGCGGGCGCGAGGACTTCCCGGGTCGGACCCGGACGTCGTCCTCGTCGTACTCCCGTCGCCTGGTCGCCAGGACATCCCCCCGTCGGGTCAGCTCTTGCCGGTCACCATCCCTGACCATAGTGCCGGGAACTCGGGCATGGTCTTCGAGGTGCACGTCACGTCGTCCACCTCGATGCCGGGGACGGCCAGCCCGGCGACGGCCGCAGCGTGCGCCATCCGATGGTCGGCGTACGTCCGGAAGGTCCCGCCACGCAGCGGGCGGGGCCGGATCTCCAGCCCGTCGACGGACTCGGTGATGTCCGCGCCCAGTGCGGCGAACTCCTTGGCCAGGGCGGCGATCCGGTCGGTCTCGTGCCCCCGGATGTGCCCGATCCCGGTCAGCCGGGACGGCGAGTCGGCGAGCATCGCCAGCGCGGTCAGCGCCGGGGTCAGCTCGCTGACGTCGGAGAGGTCGGCGTCCAGGCCGTGCACGCTGCCGGTGCCGCGGACGGTCAGCCCGGCGGTGGTCAACGTCACCTCGCCGCCCATCCGGGTCAGCAGCGTGCGGAGCTGCTCGACCGGCTGCATGCTGCTGCGCGGCCAGCCCTGGAGGGTCACCTCGCCACCGGTGACCAGCGCGGCGGCGAAGAACGGCACGGCCCCGGAGAGGTCCGGCTCGATCTCCCAGCCGCGCCCGGTCAGCGGGCCGGGCTCGACCACCCAGACGTCCGGGACGGCGTCGTCGACCGCGGCCCCGGCGGCCCGGAGCATCTGCACGGTCATCCGCAGGTGCGGCGCGGACGGGACCGGCGGCCCCTCGTGCCGGACCACCACGCCCCGGTCGAAGCGGGGCGCGGCCAGCAGCAGCCCGGAGACGAGCTGGCTGGAGGCGGAGGCGTCGATGACCACCTCGCCGCCGGCGACCCGGCCGGCGCCGAGGACGGCCAGCGGCAGGCTGCCCGCCGCCGGCGTGTCGATGCGTACGCCGAGCGCGCGCAGCGCCCCGATCAGCGGGCCGAGCGGGCGGGTCCGGGCCTGCGGGTCGCCGTCGAAGGTGACCCGACCCTCGGCGAGTCCGGCCACCGGGGGCAGGAAGCGCATCACCGTGCCGGCCAGGCCGACGTCGACGTGGGCCGGGCCGACCAGCCGGTGCGGCCGGACCAGCCAGCGCTCGTCGTCGGAGGTCGACACGTGCGCGCCCAGCTCGCGCAGCCCGCCGGCCATCAGCTCGGTGTCTCGGGCGCGTAGCGGCCGGTCGAGCGTCGACGGGCCGCTGGCCAGCGCGCTGAGCACCAGCGCCCGAGCGGTCATGGACTTGGAGCCCGGCAGGCGCAGCGTGGCGCCGACCGGGTCGGTGGCGGTCGGTGCGGTCCACGGCTGCGGCGGCCGGGTCGCGGTTAGGTTCCCCACGCTCACATTCTGCCAACTCCCGGGACCGGTGGAGCTGCCCGTTCTGCCTGCTCCCGGTTGGCGGGACAGCCGGAACCCGGGCGGCGGGTTAGCGTGTGCGCCATGTGCGGGAGGTACGCGACGAGCCGGAGCGCGGGCGACCTGAGCGCGCTGTTCGAGTCGTCCGACGAGACCGGCGCCGGGGTCGGCCCGGACTTCAACGTCGCCCCCACCGACCCGGTGCCGCTGATCCGGCTGACGCCGGAGGGGCACCGGGTGCTCTCCGTCGGCCGCTGGGGGCTGATTCCGCACTGGTCCCGCACCGCCGCCGGCGCCGCCCGCATGATCAACGCGCGGGCGGAGACCGTCGCCACCAGTCGGGCCTACGCTCCGTCCTTCGCCCGCCGGCGCTGCCTGGTCCCGGCCGACGGCTGGTACGAGTGGGTGCGCGAGCCGGGTGGCCGCCGGCAGCCGTACTACATGACCCCGGCGGACGGCTCGGTGCTGGCCTTCGCCGGCATCTGGTCGGTCTGGGAGTCGGCGGGGCGCGACCTGCTCACCTTCAGCGTGCTGACCACCGCGGCGGTCGGCGAGCTGGCCGAGGTGCACGACCGGATGCCGTTGCTGCTGCCACGCGAGCGGTGGGCGTCCTGGCTCGCTCCAGGCGGTGAGACCGGGGCGCTGCTCGCCCCGCCCGCCCCGGAGTGGCTCGCCGGGCTGGAGGTCCGCCCGGTCTCGCCGGCGGTCGGCGACGTGCGCAACGACGGTCCCGAACTCACTGCCCGGGTGCCTGCGCGCCGAGAGGAGATCGGCTCGGAAATGACCTTGTTCTGATGATCGTCTGCACATTGTCGTGTGCTGATTTGCCGGGGTTGCGCCTGAAACGTCGCCCGGTTGTTTAACCGTGTTTACGGCAGAGTCTTGTCCCCGTGTCCGAAAGTGCGATAAAACACAGCGCCGGTGTTGGGCGTCTGTTCGCACGGGGCGGATGACACCCATCGATCCACCATGATCATTTGCCGGTCCCACGGGGGAGGTGGGTGTATTGACACGGGCGCGTATGCCCCGCCCGCACGAAGTCGCCGCCGCACGACGAGATCCGCGACTGCTGCGGGCTCTGCACGAGCGGCGACAGGACGATGCGTGGCGGACCAGAGGAACCTGCCAGAGTGTGGACCCGGAAACGTTCTTTCCGGCACCCAACGAACCGGCCGACGCGGCCGTCGCGCTCTGCCGCAGTTGTGACGTCCAGGGGTCCTGCCTGGCCTGGGCGCTGGAGGTGGGCGACTGCCACGGCGTCTGGGGTGGCACGACCCCGCGCGAGCGGCGGGCCATGCTCGTCGCCTGGCGCAGCGAGGTGCAGCCGGATCCGGACGCGGCCGACGAGGCCGGCCCGCCGGTCCGGGATCAACTGCTCACCCTGGTGCCGTCCCGCTGATGCCGTGCACCGCCGCCCGCTCCCCGTGTCGGGGCGCGGGCGGCGGCGTCAGCGGCGGCTCACGGCCACGGACCCGCCGGGCAGGGTGCCGGCGCCCGCGGGTAGACCGTGCCCGCGGTGCGGCGAACCCCGCTGCGGCGAACGGCCACGGGTCGGACCGGACCGGCGAAGAACGTGCCGGGTGGGGCGGGCGGCGTCGGCCGCGCGGAGAATGGGCGGGTGCGGCACAGCGATGAGATCGAGACGCCCCGTGGGCCGGCCCGCGCCGACACCGACGTGCCGGCCGGCCCGGTGGACACCCTGCTGGTGCTCGGGCACGGCGCGGGCGGTGACGTCGACGCCCCCGACCTGGTGGCGGTCCGCGACGCGGTGACCGAGGCCGGGGTGGGCGTCATCCGGGTGACCCAGCCGTACCGGGTCGCCGGGCGGCGTGCTCCGGCCCCGGCCGGCCACCTCGACGAGGCGTGGACGGTCGTGCTGGCCGCCCTCCGGGCCCGCCATCCCGACGTGGCCCGCTGGGTGGTGGGTGGCCGTTCCAGCGGCGCCCGGGTCGCCTGCCGGACGGCCGGTGCCGTCGGCGCGGCCGGGATCGTCGCGCTGGCGTTTCCGCTGCAACCGCCGGGGCGCCCGGAGCGCTCGCGCGCCGACGAGCTGCGCACCGGTCTGCCCACCCTGGTGGTCAACGGCGACCGGGACCCGTTCGGCGTGCCCGCCCCGGCGCCCGGCGTTGACGTGGTGGTCCGCCCAGGGGAGCGGCACGACCTGCGGGTCGATCCGGCGGGCACCGCCGCGGTGGTCCGCGACTGGCTGCGCGCCCGAGGCTGGACGCCCGCCTGACGTCGCCGGCCATCCGGATCGGGCCCGAACGTGGCCTCCCCGTCCGAATGAGGGGACTACTTCCCGGATTGGCGGGGTCTGCGGGGGCGTGACCGTCGGTGGCGGCGGGTCGTTGCATCGGATGGTGTCGGACGCCCGCAGTTCGGGCGTCGGAGGCCGTCCTCCCAGGCCCTTCCTGGTCCCAGCGTCGGTCGCGGTCGGCGCCGGGGCCAGGAACGGCGGGTGGCGGAATGTGGCGACCCACGGCGCGCGTTACTACCACCGGACGCCATTTCCAGCCGAGGGGGGTGACCGGTGCCGACCGAGACGCGGAGCCGGGAGCGGGACGAACGGGACGCGCGGCAGCTCAGGCAGCTGCTCGACGCGCCGGAGTGGCCCGCGGAAGTGCCGGCGGTGGTGAGTGCCAGCACACCGGCCGGAAGTGAATCTGTGGGCAGGCGGGTACGCGTATCCTCGGCGGGGAAGCATCCGACGCGAGGGGATGTGCGGTTGACCACCGAGAAGACGGACGAGCGCAGGGCCCGCTTCGAGCGGGACGCGATGCCCTTCGTCGATCAGCTCTACGCTGCCGGGCTGCGGATGACGCGGAACCCGGCGGATGCCGAGGATCTGGTCCAGGAGACGTACCTGAAGGCGTACGCCGCCTTCCACCAGTTCGAGCAGGGCACCAACCTGAAGGCCTGGCTCTACCGGATCCTGACCAACACCTACATCAACTCCTATCGGAAGCGGCAGCGCCAGCCCGTCCAGGCGCCCACCGACGAGATCACCGACTGGCAGCTCGCCGAGGCCGAGTCGCACACCTCCAGCGGGCTGCGCTCGGCGGAGACCGAGGCGCTCGACCGGCTGCCGGACAGCGATGTCAAGGAGGCCCTCCAGCAGTTGCCGGAGGAGTTC
The DNA here is from genome assembly GCF_001905095.1 of Micromonospora sp. CB01531. Classification (GTDB taxonomy): domain Bacteria; phylum Actinomycetota; class Actinomycetes; order Mycobacteriales; family Micromonosporaceae; genus Micromonospora. The sequence goes on along the minus strand of NZ_LWLS01000061.1, from coordinate 132,033 downwards.
CGCCTGGCGGTCTACCTGACCGACGTCGAGGGCTTCTCCTACAAGGAGGTCGCCGACATCATGGGCACCCCGATCGGCACCGTGATGTCGCGGCTGCACCGCGGCCGTCGTAATCTGCGCAAGCTGCTCGAGCAGTACGCGGCGGAGCGTGGGTTCAGCGCAGCGCCGAAGGGTTCGACCGCCGCCGCCAGCCGGGAGGTGTGACCGTGAGCTGTGGAGATCCGCACGAGACGGACTGCCGGGAAGTGCTTGCGGAGGTCTACCTCTACCTGGACCTGGAGTGCGCCGAAGAGCGGCGCCTGCTGATCCGGCACCACCTGGACGAGTGTGGGCCGTGCCTGCGCGAGTACGGCATCGAGCAGGAGGTGAAGGCGCTGGTCGCCCGCTGCTGCGGCAACGAGACCGCGCCCGAGCAGTTGCGCGAGCGACTGCGGGTCCGCCTGACCGAGCTGGTGGTCTTCGAGACCACCGAGTCCCGCGAACTCGCCGACTGAGCGAGCGCGACCAGCTGAAGACACCGGTGGCCCGGGTCCGATCGGACCCGGGCCACCGGTGTGTCCGGCCACCGGCCGGCACGGTCGCTGATCCGGCGTACGCCGACGATCAGGAGTTGGGGCGCTTGCCGTGGTTCGCGCCGCTCTTCTTGCGGGCCTTCTTCTTGCGGGCCTTCTTCGCCATGCTGTGCCTCCTTGTGCTGGTCACGGTCCGGCCGCGGCGAGCGCGGCGGAGGTCGCGTACCGGTGCTCCGGGCGCCGGAGACCGACCCGCTGATGCTAGTGCCGATGGCGGTCGCCAGGGTCCGGTGGGGGCGGAACCGACGCGTCGCCCCGCTCTCGGGCCCGGTCATGATTGGATACCGTTCGCAGAAGCCGGTGGAGAGGGAGGGCCTGGAGATGGCCGAGGAGATCCGCGCCGAGATGGTGGCGAACGTCTGGAAGGTCGTCGCGTCGGCCGGGGACACCGTGTCCGAAGGGGACACGCTGGTGATCCTGGAGTCGATGAAGATGGAGATCCCGGTGGTCGCCGAGTCCGACGGCGTCGTGCAGCAGATCGCGGTCAACGAGGGTGACGTGGTGCAGGACGGCGACCTGATCGCGGTGATCGGTTGAACGGCCTCCTGGTCCGCCGGGCGGAGCCGGCCGACCATCCGGCGGTGGCCCGCCTGACGGTCGCCGCCTATGAGGCGGACGGCCAGCTCAAGGGCGAGAACGGCTACGGCGTGGTGCTCGCCGACGTGGCTACCCGGGCGGAGACCGGCGAGGTGCTGGTCGCCGTCGACGAGGCCACCGGCGAGGTGCTCGGCTCGGTGACGTTCGTGCTGCCCGGCTCCCCGTACGCGGAACTCTCCGGTCCCGGTGAGGCCGAGTTCCGGATGCTCGCGGTCGATCCGGCGGCGCAGGGGCGCGGGGCCGGGGCGGCCCTGGTCCGGGCCTGCGTGGCGCGGGCCACCGAGCTCGGCTGCGCGGCTGTGGTGATCTGCGTACGCAGCGGCATGGCGGCCGTCGCGCACCGGCTGTACGAGCGGCTGGGCTTCGTCCGGATGCCGGAGAAGGACTGGCGGCCGCTGCCCGACGTGCAGCTGCTGGGCCTGCGGCTGGACCTCACCGCAGGCGACTGACCGGGGTCGCCGCCGGTCAGTCGCCGTCGGCGATCCGCGCCAGCAGCTCGTCGGCCACCTCGAGGGAGATCTTCCGGCGGTCGTCGTCGGTGATGTGCGGCGTGCGTACCGCGAACCAGCTGCTGTGCACCGCGAACAGGGTCAGCGCGGCCCGGAGCTGGGCGGCCGGCGACTCGTCGCCCCGGCACAGCTCGTTGGCCAGCCGCATCATCCGCTCCCGCATCTGCTGGCCGGCGGCGAGGCTCTTCAGCACGGTCTGGTTCTGCTCGAAGAAGCGCATGACCGCCGGCAGTTCGCCGGCGAACATGGTGTCCGCGTACCGGGCGATCAGGACGCGGCGGGTGGCCAGGGTGGCGGGCTGGGTCTGCGCCCACTCGATCAGCTCGTCCATCCGGCGTAGCCGGTCCTCGACGAAGCTGTTGACGATCTCGTCCTTGCTCTTGAAGTGGTAGTAGAGCGCAGCCTTCGTCACCCCGAGCCGTTCGGCGATCTCCCGCAGCGAGGTCTTCTCGTACCCTTGCTCGGTGAAGAGCTCCAGCGCGACGGCCTGGATGCGTTCCCGCGTGCCGCCTGTGCTCTCCCTCACCCTGACCACCTATCTCGCTTGACGACTTTCCGACACCAACTTACCGTGCGGCTAGTAAGGTAACTAGCCGGGCGGCAAGTAAGTCGGTCACAAATCTTCGGGGGAGCTTACCCATGAGTCAATCAGCCGAGGCGATAGCGCGACCCAATGTCCGGGTCGTGCTGTTCGGTCTGATGATCGCGATGATGCTCGCGATGCTCGACAACATGATCGTCAGCACCGCGCTGCCGCGGATCGTCTTCGAGTTCGGCGGGGCCGATCACTTCACCTGGGTGGTCACCGCGTACGTGCTGGGCACCACCGTCTCCACCCCGATCTGGGGCAAGCTCGGTGACCTCTACGGCCGCAAGGCCGTCTTCCTGACCTCCGTCGTCATCTTCCTGATCGGCTCGGCGCTGTGCGGCATGTCCGGATCGAGCATCCTCGGCGGCGTCAACGACGGCATGATCGAGCTGATCGCGTTCCGGGCCGTCCAGGGTCTCGGCGCCGGTGGCCTGATGGTCGGCGTGATGGCGATCATCGGTGACCTGGTGCCGCCCCGGGAGCGGGGCCGCTACCAGGGCATGATCGCCGGCATCATGGCCATCGCCATGGTGGCCGGCCCGCTGGTCGGCGGCTTCATCACCGACCACCTCTCCTGGCGCTGGGCGTTCTACGTCAACCTGCCGCTCGGCGGCGTGGCACTGCTGCTGCTGGCCACCACGATGCACCTGCCGAAGTACCGCACCGAGCACAAGATCGACTGGCTGGGCGCGGCGCTGCTCTCCGTCGGCATCACCGCGATCGTCCTCGTCGCCACCTGGGGCGGCAACGAGTACGACTGGACCTCCCCGCAGATCCTCGGCCTCGCCGCGCTGGCCGCGGTGACCCTGGCGATCTTCGGCCTCGTCGAGCGGCGGGCGCCCGAGCCGATCCTGCCGCTGGGGCTCTTCACCAACCGGAACTTCGCCGTCATCTCGGTGATCGGCTTCCTGCTCGGCTTCGCGATGTTCGGCTCGATGAACTTCCTGCCGCTCTACCAGCAGACCGTGCAGGGCGCCTCGGCCACCAACAGCGGCCTGCTGCTGCTCCCGCTGATGTTCGGCATGCTCGTGGTCTCGCTGGTGGTCGGCCGGGTCATCACCAAGACCGGTCGCTACCGCGCCTTCCCGATCATCGGTGGCGTGGTGATGGCCGCCGGCATGGGCCTGCTGACCCTGCTGGACGTCGGCACCAGCAAGGTCGAGTCCTCGCTCTACATGATCGTGCTCGGCGTCGGCATGGGCTTCCTCATGCAGACGACCATGCTTATCGCGCAGAACAGCGTGGAGCAGAAGGACCTGGGTGCGGCGAGCGGCGCGGCGACCTTCTTCCGCTCGATCGGCGGCTCGTTCGGCGTCGCGCTGTTCGGCGCGATCTTCGCGAACCGGCTCGCCGACTCGGCCGCCGGTCCCGCGTTCGCCGGCGGACAGGGTGGCGAGGGCGGCGCCATGGACCTGGAGAAGCTCAAGCAGCTCACCGGGCCGATGCGGGAGGTCGTCCTCGGCGGGCTCTCCGACGCCATCTCGCACGTCTTCGTCTGGGCGGTGTTCCTCACCGTCGCGGTGCCGGTGCTCGCCTGGTTCATCAAGGAGGTCCCGCTCCGCTCGGCGAACGACGTCCGGCCGGCGGACGGCACCCCCGAGGACCAGGCCGAGGCCGCCCTCGGCAAGGCCCCCGTCGCCTGACGCACGCGCCGCGGCCACGCCGGCCCCTTCCGGGGTACGGCGTGGCCGCGCCGCGTACCGGCCCCTTGATCGACTCCGGGTCGCCGATCAGGCGCGGCCGAAGAGGGCGGCGAGGAGGCGGCGGAGGCGCGTGAACGGACCTGGCCGGGATGGGGCGTCGGCGGGGCCGCGGATCAACACGCGGGCCAGGTCGCGGGCCGCCGGGTCGAGATCCGGGGTGGCCAGCGCCAGGTGGGCCAGCGAGGTGGCGATCGGCACCCGGCGTTCGCGGGCCACGGCCGCCACGTCGGCGATCCGCTCGGCCACCACCGCGGCCACGTCGGAGCGTACGGCGGGGTCGACCCAGGCGGCGGTGACGAGGGCGAACACCGCCGCCTCGGTGATCCAGTCCTCCACCCCCCAGACCAGCTCCACCAGCACCCGCCGGCGGGTCGACTCCGCCCACGGTTCGTCGGTGCGGTGGTGCAGCAGACCGAGGCAGGTCCAGACCTGCACACAGCGCACCCAGAGCGACGGGTCCTGACCGGCGAGCACCCGGCCCAGTGCGGTGACCGGCGGCTCGGGTGGATGCACCAGCAGGCCGAGCAGGTCGGCCAGCTCCAGGGTGGCCAGCCCGACCGCGCCGTCGTACGCGGCCGGCGGGTGGGGCCAGGCCGGGTGGGCGAGCTGCCGGATCCGCTCCGCCGCCTCGGGCGACGGGCTGGGCAGGGTGGGCGCGGCGATCGTGCCCTCGTACCGCCACAGCTGCCAGGTGGTGGCCCGGCGGGGTTCCCGCGGGTCCGGGTCGGCGACGGCGAGCACCTCCACGTCCAGCCCCGGCACGGCCGCCGTCGCGGTACGCATGGCGCTCGGCGGTTCCAGCGCGTCGAGGCGTAGGGCGACCCGGGCGGCGCCCTCGGCGGCGAGGGCCTGCCGCAGCGCGTCCAGCACCGGCCCGCCGGCCGGGGTCACTTGCCCGAGCCAGGGGCGGCTGCGGCAGCACTCGGCCAGGTCGCCGTGCTCGTGGGTGTCATCGGGGTGGTCGCGGACGAAGTCGGCGAGGGCGACCAGGTGGGCGACGTCCCCGTCGCGCTGGAAGCGCAGCCGGTGCGCGGTGTGCACCGCGCAGTCGAACGTGGGGTCCTTGGCGAGTGCCCGGTCGATCCAGTCCAGCGCCTCGTCGAGCCGGCCGTTGTCCGCCAGGGTGCCGGCGATGTCGGCGTACACCGCGAGGTCGTCGGGGTCGAGGGCGACCGCCCGGCCGAGCGCGGCGAGCGCGTCCCGGGTCCGGCCGGCGCTGCGGTACGCGTACCCGAGCCACACCTCGCCGAGCTTGGTCGGCTGTGCGCGTACCCCGCGGGCCGCCCAGGTGACGGCGAGGGCGACCTCGCCGAGGCGTCGGGCCAGCGCGGACGCCGCGCCCAGCAACAGCGCGTGCCCGGGGTGCACGGTGACCGCGTTGCGGGCCAGCACGAGGTACGGCCGCAGCGGGTCGCGGAGACGGCGGGGGACCGGGTCGGGCACCGCCGCGCAGATCTGCATGAGGATCCGGGCGGTGCGTTCGGGGTCGAGCCGTTCGGGCAGGTCGGGGGCGGTCACCCAGGGCACCCCGGCCCAGTCGGCATTGGGCGCGTAGCCGGTCGCGGCGGCCAGCAGGTCGAGCCCCTCGGCGGGGTGCCCGGCGGCGGCGAGCAGGTGGGCGCGGGCCACCACCGCGCCGACGAAGGCGTGGTGCCCGAGCGGGAAGAGCTCCAGGTCACCGCCGCTGGCCGCGGCCACCCGGGCGAGTGTCTCGTGCACCTCGGGCAGCGTCGGGGCCCGGACGAGAGCGGCGGCGACGTGGTCCGCGGCGTGCGGGAGGTTTCCGTCGGCCAGCGCCAGCCGGGCCAGCCTCAGCTCCTCCTCAACGGCGAGCGCGGGGTCGTCCTCGGGCACGTCGTCCTCTCGGTGGTCGGTCCGCCAGCCGGGCAAGCCTAGGCGATCACCGGTCCGTGTGGTGATCTACTGCGCACTACTGCGCGTTCCGTTGCTCGTCACAGCCGAAAGGTGCAAGACTGAGCACGGATCGCGCGGCAATCGCGCAGAAGGGGGCCTTCCGTGACGCGTCCAGGGGCCGGCATGGCCGCCGACATCGAGGAGCAGCCGGCCGGCTATGACCGCCTGCTCTGCGCCGAGCACGCCGAGGCGATCGCCCGGGTCGCGGCGGTGATCGCCGAGCGCCGGCCCCGCCACGTGGTCTTCACCGCGCGGGGCACCTCCGACCACGCGGCGCTGTACGCCGCGTACCTGAGCGAGATCCGGCTCGGTCTGCCCGCCGGTCTCGCCTCGCCGAGCGCGATCACCGTCTTCGGCGCCCGGCCGGACCTGTCCGACGCCCTCGTGGTCGGCGTGAGCCAGAGCGGCGGCTCGCCGGACCTGGCCGAGGTGCTGCGGGTGGCCCGCGTCTCGGGCGCGCTCACCCTCGCCGTCACCAACAACCCCGACTCGCCGCTGGCCGGCACCGCCGAGCTGAGCGTGGACATCGCCGCCGGGCACGAGCGGGCGGTCGCGGCGACCAAGACGTACACGGCCGAGCTGCTCGCGCTGCTCATGCTGATCGAGGGGGTACGCGCCGGCGACGGGGTACTCCCCGCCGAGGAGCGGGCCGCCCTCGCCCGCCTGCCCGAGCTGGCCGAACGCACCCTGTCCGACGCCACCCCGGCGCAGCTCGCCCCGCGCTACCGGTTCGCCGGCCAGCTCGTCACCACCGGCCGGGGGTACGCGTACCCGACGGCCCGGGAGGCGGCGCTCAAGCTGATGGAGACGTCGTACCTGCCGGCGCTCGCCTTCTCCGGCGCGGACCTGCTGCACGGCCCGCTCGCCATGACCGACCCGGACGTGCCGGTGCTCGCGGTGGTCGGTTCCGGCCCCGGCGGCGAGTCGATGCGCGAGGTGCTGCCCCGGCTCGGGGAGCGCCGCGCCGACGTGGTGGTGGTCGGCTCCGCCGACGTCGAGGTGACCGCCCGGATGGCCGTGCCCGAGGTCGACGAGCGGTACGCCCCGCTGCTGGACATCCTGCCGCTGCAGCGGCTGGCGCTGGCGCTGGCCCTGGCCCGGGGCGAGGACCCGGACGCTCCGCGCGGGTTGAAAAAGATCACCGCGACGATGTGACGCCCGGCGTGGCACGCTGGTCAGCGTGTCCACCCTGCGCGACCTTGCCGAGGAGCACACCCAGCTCCGGCCGAGCGACATCGACCATCTGCACCGGATCGCCGGCGACTGGCAGCTGCTGTCCGACCTGTCCTTCGCCGACCTGCTGCTCTGGGTGCCGGTGGACGGCGACGGCACGTTCCTCTGCGTGGCCCAGGTCCGGCCCACGACCGCGCCGACCGCGTACCTCGACGACCAGGTCGGGCGGATCGTCGGCGGGCCGGAGGTGGCGCACCTGGACGTGGCCCACGGGCAGGGCCGGATCTGGCGGGAGGGAGACCCGGTCTGGTACGGCGACGTGCCCGCCCGGCACGAGGCGATCCCGGTGCGGCTGCGGACCGCCGACGGGGAGGCCGGCGAGGTCATCGCCGTGGTCGGCCGGGACACCAACCTGTCCACCGCGCGTACGCCCAGCCAGCTCGAACTGAACTACCTGACCACGGCCGACGACCTGGCCCAGATGATCGCCGACGGCACCTTCCCGCCGCCCCGGCACCCGGGCGAGACCACCTCGGCGCCCCGGGTCGGCGACGGACTGGTCCGGCTCGACGCCAACGGCAAGGTCACCTACGCCAGCCCGAACGCGCAGTCCGCGTACCGCCGGCTGGGCTACGCCTCCCATCTGGTCGGGGAGGACCTGGCCAAGCTGCACCGCCGGCTGGCCGGCGACCCCCTCGAAGGCACCGACGCGGGCAACGCGGTGCTGGCCGCGCTGCGTGGCGAGGCGCCGCCCCGGCGGGAGATCGACGCCCGCGGCGCCACCATGCTCACCCGCGCCCTGCCCCTGATGCCGGCCGGCGTGCCGATCGGCGCGCTGGTGCTGGTCCGCGACATCACCGAGGTACGCCGCCGGGACCGCGCCCTGATCACCAAGGACGCCACCATCCGGGAGATCCACCACCGGGTGAAGAACAACCTGCAGACCGTCGCCGCGCTGCTCCGCCTCCAGGCCCGCCGGGTCGCCATGCCCGAGGCCCGGGTCGCCCTGGAGGAGTCGGTACGCCGGGTCGCCTCGATCGCCCTGGTCCACGAGACCCTCTCCATGTCCAGCGACGAGGCGGTCGAGTTCGACGGGATCGTGGACCGGGTGGCCAGCGCGGCCACCGAGGTCGCCGCCACCGAGGTGACCGTCGGCATGCGCCGGCAGGGCAGCTTCGGCGTACTGCCGGCCGAGATCGCCACCTCGCTGGTGATGATCCTCAACGAGCTGCTGCTCAACGCCGTCGAGCACGGCTTCCCGGCCGGCGAGGAGGGTGCCGCCGGCCCGCGGGACGGGGCGGAGCCCGCGGTGGTGGTCTCCGCGCACCGGTTCCGCAAGCAGCTGCACGTATCCGTCACCGACAACGGGCGCGGCCTGCCCGAGCAGTTCGACGCCGAGCGCGGCGGCAACCTCGGGCTGCAGATCGTCCGGGCCCTGGTCACCGGCGAGTTGCGCGGCACCATCGAACTGCGCAACGGCGCCACCGGCGGCACCGAGGCCGTGCTGGTCGTCCCGCTCGCCCGCGGCACCACCGACCGTCTCACCACCTGACGCCCCCGCCTCGTCTCGCGTCCGCGCGTCTCGCGTCCGGCGCGCAAGGTCCGCACAAGTTCGCGGAAAGAGTGGCCTCCTGGCGCAACGAGGCACTCCTTCGGGGAAGTTGTGAGGATCTTGGCGAGGGCGAGGGCGAGGGCGAGGGCGCGGGCGCGGGCTTCAGCGGGTGAGGAGGGCGACGGTGATGCCGGGGCGGGGCCAGACCTGTCGCACGGTGAAACCGTCGCGCAACGCCCCTCCCTTGGGTCCCGGCACCGCGGCCACCGGATCGGTCCGCCGCCCGGACACCACCAGCCAGAGCCGCTCCACCCCGGCCAGGCATTCCGCAGGCCGGTCGCACTCGCTGGCCCAGAGGTCCGCGCGCTGCCGCTGGTCGCTGACCACCAGCACGTCGCGGGGCCGCCGTGCCCCCAGGTGGTACGCCATGCCGAGGTCGAGGAAGAGCCAACTCTCCCGGGGTGAGTAGACGATCGCGTCGCCCGGCTGCTGGTGCTCGGCGATGATCCGGGCCGCACCCCGGTAGTCGACGGGTGCGGCGCGCGGCCACTCGTGCGTACCGCGCAGCGCCGCCTGGTCGGGCAGGCCGAGTACCCCGGCCAGGGCCACCACGGCGAGCGCCGGCGCCAGCCGTATTCCGGCCACCGCCGCCCCGGCCAGCAGGCAGGCGAACGGCACGGTGAAGACGAGGTACCGGGTCACCCAGAGCGGCACGAGCGTCCCGGCGGCGAAGAGCAGCAGTACGGGCAGCAGGACGGCGGTGCCGGGGAGCAGCGCCCGGCGGCCGAGCCGCCCCGCGCCGAGCGCGGCGAGGCCGACCAGCAGCCCGCCCACCACCCCGCTCTGCGCCAACCCGCCGGGCAGCGCCGTCAGGTCGGCGGGGCGGGCCAGGTGCACCCAGTCGAGCTGTCGGGACCGCTGCCCGTCGGCCATCAGCACCAGCGGGGTGACCAGCAGTGCCGCCGGCAGCAACGCGACCACCCACCACCCCAGCGGCCCACGCCACCTGCCCGCGGGGCCGTCGCTGACCGGCTGTTCGCCCGCCGCCCGCTCCCCGTTCGCCCGGCCGCCCTCACCGCAGCGCCGGTCCTGACTGGGATCGCCGCCACCGACGCCGCCACCGACGCTGCCGCCGGCGCGGTTGCCGGTCGTGCCCCGGGCGGCCCCGCGATCGCCCGCCCGGTCGCCGGTCGCGCGGTCGCTCTCCCGGTTGCCGGCCCCGCGGTTGCTCGCCCGGTTGCTGGCTCCGCGGTTGCTTGCCCGGTTGGTCGCGCCGCTGCCGGCCGCATCGGAGGTCTGCGCGCCGGGGCCGGCTGCCGCCGGTCCGCGCCACGCGGCGAGCAGCACCACGAGCCCGTGCGCGGCGAGCAGCGTGAGGGCGATCAGGTGGGTCAGCCCGAGGGCGGCGATGGCCAGGGCGTACCCCGTCCAGCGTCGCCCCGTCGGCCGGCGCAGCGCGCCGGCCAGCAGCAGCGTGGCGAGCACGGCGAGGAAGGTGGCGAGGGCGTACGGGCGGGCTTCCTGGCCGTACCGGGAGGTGCTCGGAAGGGCGGAGAAGAGCAGCCCGGCGATCAACCCGACCCGGGCGGTGACCAGCCGTTCGCCGAGCCGGGCGGTGAGCGCGGCGGCCCCGGCCATGGCGAGCGCGGACGGCAGCCGCAGCGCGGTCGGCGAGGTCCCGGCCAGCGTCGTCCACGCATGCATGGCCAGGTAGTACGGCCCGGTCGCGGCGTCGATGGTGCCGGCCAGCCGGATCAGGTCGCCCACCGGGCGGGTGGCGGCGCTCCAGGTGGCCAGCTCGTCCCGCCACGGCTGCGCGTGCCCGATCCCGGCGAGGGTGACCACCAGCGTGAGCAGCGCCGGCGCCGCCGCGACCCACCACCTCGGGCGGTCGTCCATCGCCCCGGCCGGTGTGGGCGACGCAGGAGTGCTCACCTGTCGCAGCGTCACACAGGTCCGGCGCGGGGGTCGGCCGATTCGCGGCGCCGGCCACCCCGTGAGCGGTGCGGCGACTCCGTGGGCGGTGCGGCCACGACGTGAGCGGCTGCCTCGTGAGCGGCGCCGGCCACCTCGTGAGCGGCGCGGCTGCTCCGAGAGCGATCCGGCCCGCCCTCGGCCAGCCATACCTCGTCGCAGTGGATCATCGTCGATGCCCGTGATGTGGGATCACACACTCGACCGTTGGCCGGCCGTCGTGGGTTGTGGGAGCATATGGCGCATGACCGCCGCTGTCGTCCGCCGCTTCGTGGCCCGCCGCCACGTCGATTACGGCCGCGTGCGCAGCGCGATCTGTCCGGCCCACTGACGACGCCCGACCCATCCGTCTCGGGCGCGCTACCGCGCCGGCCGTCATCGACATCGCCGTCCACGGCCCTTGGCAGGGCCGGCCGCCGCGTTTGCGTACCCAGGCACAGCAGACAACGGAGGACGCCGCGATGGCGGTCAGCAGCACCCCCACCCGCGCCGACAACCCGCCCGCCGCGCGGGCGCCCCGCCGCGCCCGTGGCGAGGGGCAGTGGGCGCTCGGGCACCGCGAGCCGCTCAACGCGAACGAGCGGATCAAGAAGGACGACGACCCGCTGAACGTGCGGGCCCGGATCGAGAACATCTACGCCCACCGGGGCTTCGCCTCCATCGACCCGCAGGACCTGCGCGGCCGGTTCCGCTGGTGGGGGCTCTACACCCAGCGCAAGGCGGGCATCGACGGCGGGCGTACGGCGGTGCTGGAGCCGCACGAGCTGGAGGACGAGTTCTTCATGCTCCGGGTCCGGGTGGACGGCGGCGAGCTCAACCTGGCGCAGCTGCGGGTCATCGCCGACATCTCCCGCGAGTTCGCCCGGGACACCGCCGACATCACCGACCGGCAGAACATCCAGTTCCACTGGATCCGGGTGGAGGACGTGCCGGAGATCTGGCGCCGCCTGGAGGAGGTGGGCCTGCAGACCACCGAGGCGTGCGGCGACTGCCCCCGCGTCGTGTTGGGCAGCCCGGTTGCGGGGGTGGCCCGGGACGAGGTGGTCGACCCGACGCAGGCGCTCGACGAGATCGTCCGCCGGTACGTCGGTGACAAGCAGTTCTCCAACCTGCCCCGCAAGTTCAAGACCTCGATCTCCTGGTTGGTCGACACGCCGTACGAGGCGAACGACATCGCCTTCCTCGGCGTGCAGCACCCGGAGCATGGTCCCGGCTTCGACCTCTGGGTCGGCGGTGGCCTCTCCACCAACCCGATGCTGGCCAAGCGTCTCGGCGTCTGGGTGCCGCTGGCCGAGGTGCCGGACGTCTGGGCCGGCGTGGTCGGCATCTTCCGCGACTACGGCTACCGCCGGTTGCGTAACCGGGCCCGGCTGAAGTTCCTGGTCGCCGACTGGGGTGTGGAGAAGTTCCGCGAGGTGCTGGAGAAGGAGTACCTGGGCCGGACGCTGCTCGACGGCCCGGCCGCGGAGCTGCCGGACAAGCCGATCGACCACATCGGCGTGCACCCGCAGCGCGACGGCCGCCACTACGTCGGCGCGGCCCCGATGGTGGGTCGCGTCTCCGGGCCGCAGCTGGCCCGGCTCGCCGACGTGGTCGAGGCGCACGGCAGCGACCGGGTGCGGCTCACCCCGTACCAGAAGCTGCTGGTGCTGGACGTGGCGCCGGAGCGGACCGACTCGCTGGTGGCGGAGCTGCGCCGGATCGGTCTGGAGCCCCGGCCGTCCGCCTGGCGGCGCGGCACCATGGCCTGTACCGGCATCGAGTTCTGCAAGCTCGCCATCGTCGAGACCAAGCGGCGCGGCGAGGAGCTGGTGACCCGGCTGGAGGAGCGGCTGCGCGACTTCGACGCCGACATCTCGATCCACCTCAACGGCTGCCCGAACGCCTGCGCCCGGACGCAGGTCGCCGACATCGGGCTCAAGGGCCAGTTGGTGGTCGGTCCGGACGGCCGGCAGGTGGAGGGCTTCCAGGTGCACCTCGGCGGCGGCCTCGGCATGGCGCAGGGGCAGACCGCCGGCTTCGGCCGCAAGCTGCGCGGCCTGAAGACCACCGCCGAGGAGCTTCCGGAGTACGTGGAACGGCTGGCCCGCCGCTACCTGGCCGGCCGGGCGGAGGGCGAGGCCTTCGCCAACTGGGTGATCAGGGTCGACGAGGAGGAACTCCGATGAGCGAGCGTAGCGAGCGAATCAAGCAGCTCAGTGCAACTCATCGTGACACCGAGCGAAGCGAGGTGGCGCGATGAGCGAAACCCGTTCTGCGCCTCTCTACTGCCCGTACTGCGGGGAGGAGGACCTGCGGCCGAGCGAGGCCGGGCACGGCGCCTGGGAGTGCCACGCGTGTGCGCGGGTCTTCACCGTGAAGTTCGCCGGCCTGCTCACTCGGGCGGTGACCCGGTGAGCGGCCTGCGTTCCGCCGCTGACATGGGCCTGGTCGGGATCGGCGGGCCGGTCCCGGCCGGCGGGCCGGTCCCGGCCGATCCGCTCCGGCGCGACCCCGAGGAGCTGCGCGCGCTGGCCGAGGCGGCCGGCCGGGAGCTGGCGGACGCCCCCGCGCCGGAGATCGCACGCTGGGCCGCCGAGACGTTCGGCGACCGGTTCTGCGTGACCAGCTCGATGGCCGACGGGGTGCTGGCCCACCTGGTCTCCCGGGTCGCCCCCGGCGTCGACGTGGTCTTCCTGGACACCGGTCTGCACTTCCCGGAGACGCTCCGGGTCCGCGACGAGGTGGCCCGGCGGCTGCCGGTGAACGTCCGGTCGATCCGGCCGCGGATGACCGTCGGGCAGCAGGACGGCCAGTACGGGCCACGGCTGTTCAACCGGTCCCCGGACGACTGCTGCCAGCTCCGCAAGGTCGAGCCCCTGGAGCGGGCGCTGACCGGGTACGACGCCTGGGCCGCCGGGCTGCGCCGGGACGAGTCGCCAACCCGGGCCAACACCCCGGTGGTGGCCTTCGACGCCCGGCGCGGCAAGGTCAAGGTGAACCCGATCGCCGCCTGGACGCAGCGCGACGTGGACGCCTACATCGCCCGGTACGACATCCCGGTCAACGAGCTGTTCGGGCGCGGCTACGGCTCGATCGGCTGCTGGCCCTGCACCCGCCGGACGACAGCGGGGGAGGATCCGCGGGCGGGCCGGTGGGCCATGTTCGAGAAGACCGAGTGCGGCCTGCACACCTGACGCCCGACCCGCCGGTGGTGCTGGTCGCGCACGGCAGCCGTGACCCGCGGGCGGCCGAGGCGACCCGGGCGCTGGCCCGGGCCGTGGCGGCCGCCCGCCCCGGCGTCACGGTGCTGCCGAGCTGGCTGGACCACACCGAGCCCGGGCCGACCGCCGTGCTGCGGGAGCTCGCCACCGCCGGCCACTCCCGCGCGGTGCTGGTGCCGCTGCTACTGACCGCCGCGTACCACCGGAAGGTCGACATCCCGGCGGCCGTCGCCGCCGCCCGCGCGGGCGGGCCACCGATCGAGGTACGGGTCGCCGACGTGCTGGGGCCGGCCGACGGGCGGGTGGACGCCGGGCTGCTGGCCGGGCTGTGCCGCCGGCTGGCCGAGGCGGAGCCGGGCGGGTACGACGCCCTGGTGCTGGCCGCGGCTGGCACCCGGGATCCCCGTGCGCGCGGCTCGGTGGGCCGGGTCGCCGCGGCGCTCGGTGCCGAGCTGGCTGTCCCGTGTCGCGTGTCGTACGCCTCGGCGGCGCCCCCGGCAGCCGGCGCCGCAGTGGCGAAGCTGCGGGCGGGCGGCGCCCGCCGGGTCGCGGTGGCGGCCTACTTCCTGGCGCCGGGCCTGTTCCACGACGCCGTGCGGGGTGCCGCCCGGGACGCCGGCGCGGCGGCGGTCGCCGCGCCGCTCACCGATGTCTGCGACCTGGCCGACCTGGTCCTCCGCCGCGCCGCCGCCCAGCTCGGCTGACGCCGCCCTGGCTTGCCCCCGCCCAGCTCAGGTGATCATGAGGTTGGCGGCGCTCGGCGCGGTCCAGGTCGCGGTCAACCTCATGATCGCCGGGGACGGAGCCGGCCGGGGCTGGACAGCAAGACGCCCCGGCGGGCGGACCCGGCCGGGGCGTGCTGTGCGGTGCGATCAGGCGGAGTGAGCGCGCAGCACCCGGAGACCGCCGCGGCGCTTCACCGCGCGGCGCTCCTCCTCGCTCATCCCGCCCCAGACGCCGGCGTCCTGACCGGACTCCAGCGCCCACTGCAGGCACTGGTCGGTCACCGGGCAGCGCCGGCAGACGGCCTTGGCCTGCTCCACCTGCAGGAGGGCCGGACCGGACGTCCCGATCGGGAAGAACAGCTCCGGGTCCTCGTCGCGGCAGACGGCATCGTGGCGCCAGTCCATGGCGGCAACACTCCTCATTCTTACGTGGGGGCCAGATAACGCTTCGTTGCTTTTCCTATATGCATCCGCATTGCCGATTGGTGACGGTCAGCATCCATCAATTCGGCGCTGCGTGAGCAAGCTGCAAGCCCCGGGACCTGCTGGAACAGCTCAACCTGCCGAGCATATCCAGGCAATGTCCCGGTAACACAAGTTCGCTTGTGAATACTTTCACGAACTGCCGCGATGTCAAGGGTGACGCTCGGAAAAACTCCGAGCAGTGAGCAGGCTCACCACCCTTTTGTCCGGGTTTCAGAGCGCTCTGGTTACCCGGCGTGCCACAGTCGAGGATCAATATAGTACAGTCTGCGTGACATTGCTGACATTTCCGGCACCCTTTCGTCGGCGTGGCTCCGACAACTCCAGTTCGGCTTCGGCGCGTCTGACCGCCGCGCCGCGACCTGAAGCCGTCGCCCACCGCGGGGGAGCGGTGGGTCACCGTGTCAACGGACGGGAGTACCCGAGGCCTAGCAGATTACTCTCAGCGCGGCCGGAATGGATGCGAATCTAACTTTCTCCCGCTCGCCCAGGTAGTCCCCGTCGAGCTGGAAGGCCAGCGGGCGGGCCGAGAGCAGGGTGAACTCCGGCACGTCGTGCAGCCGGAGCGCCTGCCGGCCGTGCGGGTCGGGCTGCTGGGTGAAGAACTGCGTCACGGTACGTGCCGTGCTGGCGACTCGCAGCTGCCGCATCGCCAGCACGTCCAGCCCGAGGTCGAAGGACGCCTCCGGGTTCGGGTTGATCTCCCGCTCGCCCAGATACGTCCAGGGCGCGGTGTTCTGCACGATGACGGTGGCCAGCTCGGCCTCCGCGGTCTCGCCCGGCCGCTCCAGGGTGATGCTGGGGTGGCGCCGGTCGGACGCCAGGAAGTACTGGCTGACCGTCGACCGGAGGTAGAGCGCCGGCGTGGAGACCCGGCCCTGCCGGCGGGCCCGCTCCACCCGGTGGATCACCGCGGCGTCGATGCCGAAGCCGGCGCAGAAGGTGAAGTAGCGGTCGTCCGCCCGGCCCAGGCCGATCGTCCGGGACCGGCCCAGGCGCAGCCCCTCCAGGATCATGCTGGTCCCGTCGGGCCACTCCCGGGGCAGGCCGAGCGCGCGGGCGAAGACGTTGGTCGAACCGCCGGGCACGGTGGCCAGCGCCGGCAGCCGCTCCGCCGAGGTGTCCCCGGTACGGAAGGTCGGCGGCTCGGCGCTCATCAGGCCGTTCACCACCTCGTTGACCGTGCCGTCGCCACCCAGCGTGACCACCAGGTCGACGCCCTCCTCGGCGGCCTCCCGGGCCAGGTCCACGGCGTGCCCCCGCCGGCGGGTGTACCGCACCGACAGGTCGACTTCGCTGCGCAGCGCCCGGACCAGGACGTCACGGCTGCGTTCGCTGGTGGTGGTGGCCTTCGGATTGACCACCAGGACGGCCCGCATGGGCGGCACTGTACCGCGCCTACCCACGGGTATCGTGGCGCCGTGACGATCGACTCCGACCCGGTCCCCGCCCCGCTCCGCTGGGCGGTGCACCTGCTACGGGCCGAGGCGGTGGCGCTCGGCCTGGTCGCCGCCTGGCTGGTCTGGTCCGACCTGACCGCGCCCGCCACCGACCTGACCTCGGCGCTGCTGGTGACGGTGTTCGCGATCGGTGGGGCCGCGGCGCTCTGGGCCCTCGGCGGCGCGCTGGTACGCCGGAAGGCCGGTGCCCGGGCACCTGCCATCGTGCTCCAGCTCATGCTGCTACCGGTCGGCTGGTACATGATCCAGGGCGGGCTGGGCTGGCTGGGGCTGCCGCTGATGGCGCTGGGTGTCGGGGTCACCGGGCTGCTGGTCAGCTCGCCGACCAACCGGGCCCTCGGCGTCGGCTGACGCCGGGGTCCCCCGCACCTGAGCGCGGTCCGCCGCAAGCGACGCGGTCAGTAGCCGGAGGCGCGGCGGGTGAGCAGGGAGATGGTGGCCCGGCCGCCGCCGGCCTGGGCGGACGCCGCGGTGGTCAGCGCGGTGAGCACCTTCCAGGCGAAGGACGACTCGGCGGGCAGCGCCGCGCCCCGGACGGTCGGCACGGTCACCTCGACGGTGAGCGCATCCTCGGTCACCGCGAACCGGCACTCCAGCTCGGCGTTGCGGGTGGCGATGGCGAGAAGCATGGCGCAGGCCTCGTCGACCGCGATGCGCAGGTCCTCGATCTCGTCGAGGGCGAACTGGAGCCGGGCCGCGAGCCCGGCCGTGGCAGTGCGGAGCACGCCGAGATACCCGCCGTCGGCGGGCACGGTGAGGTGCACGACGTCGTCGCTCGTCGGCTGGCCGGTCAGTTGAGTCACCCTCATCCCCCTGGTGCGGGACTCTACCCGGTCAGGTGTCGGGGGATGTGACGGCCGTCGCCTGCGCGGCGAGTTGGTGCAACGCCGTGCCGGCGAGGCGGTAGGGGACCCACTCGTCCATCGGGCTCGCCCCAATGGACGAGTAGAACCGGGCCGCCGGGTTCCAGTTGATCATCCACCACTCCAGCCGCCGGTAGCCGCGCTCGACACAGATCGCGGCCAGGGTGGCGAGCAGTTGGCGACCCGCGCCGGTACCCCGGGCGGCCGGCCGGACGTACAGGTCCTCCAGGTAGATGCCGTGCACGCCCTCCCAGGTAGAGAAGTTGAGGAACCAGAGGGCGAAGCCGATGGGCTGGTCGGCCCGGTCCACCGCGACGTGGCCGAAGAGCGCGGGCGCGGGGGCGAAAAGAGCCGCGGTGAGCTGCTCCTCGGTGAGGTGGCACTGCTCGGGCGCCCGCTCGTAGTCGGCGAGTTCGTGCACCATCGCGACGACGGCCGGCACGTCCTCGGGACGTGCCGGCCGGATCGTCGGTGCCGGAGGCGGCGGGGTCACGCCTGCTTGGTCTCCCAGAAGATCTTCGAGATCTCGTCGATCTTCGACAGCAGCTCGTCGGCCTTGGCCGGGTCGGTGGCGCCCTTGGCGCCGGCGGCGCCCGCCATCTTGGTGGCCTCGTTGAAGAGTTGGTGCAGGTGCGGGTACTTCTCGAAGTGCGCCGGCTTGAAGTAGTCGGTCCAGAGCACCCACAGGTGGTGCTTGACCAGCTCGGCCCGCTGCTCCTTGATGATGATCGCCCGAGTGCGGAACTCCGGGTCGGTGTTCGCCTGGTACTTCTCGCAGATCATTTTGACCGACTCGGCCTCGATCCGGGCCTGCGCCGGGTCGTAAACGCCGCAGGGCAGGTCACAGTGGGCGCTGGCGGTCACACGGGGCGTGAGGATGCGGGGAAGGCGCATCAGGGTCCTCCATGGGATGTTTGCGATGATCCGAGACGACATTACTCCTGGACATGCTCCCCAGCGGGCGGGAGGTGAAACCCGGTGCGAGCGGTGAACGGATCCCACCCGACCGTGCTGCGCGGCCCACTGGCGGCGGTGCTGGTCACCGGCCCCTCCATGGTCCCGACCCTGCGGCACGGCGACGCGGTGCTGGTGCGTACCGGCGGCCGGCCGGTCCGCCCCGGCGACGTGGTGGTCGCGGTCTTCCGGAGCCGCCCCGACCTGCTCGTGGTCAAGCGCGCGGTCCGTCCGCAGGACGGCGGATGGTGGCTACGCGGCGACAACGACCTGGTCGCCGACGACTCCCGGGCGTACGGGGTGGCGGACGTCCGGGGTCGGGTGGTGGTCCGTTACTGGCCGCATCCCGGGCTGGTCAAGGGTCGGCAAGAATGGATATGACCCCGCTCACACCCCGGTGACGGGTGCGCCACTATGCTCGGAAAGTGCCCGGGTGACCCCCGCACCGCCGCCCCGCTGGCCGCTGACCACCGCGCGCCGAGCCGGCCGGTCCGTCTGCTCGACAGATCCAGGAGTCACCATGTCTTCCGCCCCTCCGGACCCCGCCGATCCCGTCTTCCGGCTGCACGCCGGCGGCAAGATGGCCGTCACCTCGACCGTCCCGCTCACCAGCCGGGAGGATCTCTCCCTCGCGTACACCCCGGGGGTGGCCCGGGTGTGCGAGGCGATCGCCGCCGACCCCGACCTGGTCGACGACTACACCTGGGTTTCGCACACCGTCGCCGTGGTCACCGACGGCTCCGCCGTGCTGGGCCTGGGCAACATCGGCCCCCGCGCGGCGCTGCCGGTGATGGAGGGCAAGGCGGTGCTGTTCAAGCAGTTCGGGGGCGTGGACGCGGTGCCGATCTGCCTGGACACCCAGGACGTCGACGAGATCGTGGCGACGGTTCGGGCGCTCGCCCCGTCGTTCGGCGGGATCAACCTGGAGGACATCAGCGCCCCGCGTTGCTTCGAGGTGGAACGCCGGCTGGACGAGGCGCTACCGATCCCGGTCTTCCACGACGACCAGCACGGCACCGCGATCGTGGTGCTGGCCGCGCTGCGCAACGCGGCCACCCTGCTCAACCGCAAGCTCGGCGACCTGCGGGTGGCGGTCAGCGGGGCCGGTGCGGCCGGCGTCGCGGTGACCAGGATGCTGGTCGCCGGCGGAGTGAACCCGGACCAGGTGGTGGTCTGCGACTCCAAGGGCATCCTCGGTCGGCACCGCGAGCTGACCGGGACCAAGGCCGAGCTGGCCGAGACCACCAACGCGGACGGCCGGCAGGGCGACATCACCGAGGCGCTGCGCGACGCGGACGTGCTGATCGGCGTCTCGGGCGGGCAGATCCCCGAGGCGGCGGTGGCCGGGATGGCCCCGGGCGGCATCGTCTTCGCGCTGGCCAACCCCACGCCCGAGGTGCACCCCGAGGTGGCGGCCCGGCACGTCGCGGTGGTCGCCACGGGGCGCAGCGACTACCCCAACCAGATCAACAACGTGCTCGCCTTCCCGGGGGTGTTCCGGGGCGCGTTGGACGCCGGGGCCACCCGGATCACCGACGGGATGAAGGTGGCCGCCGCCGACGCCATCGCCGGGGTGGTCGCCGAGTCGCTGACCCCGGAGGCGATCGTGCCGTCCCCGCTGGACCCGCGGGTCGCCCCGGCGGTCGCCGAGGCCGTCGCCGAGGCGGCCCGCCGGGACGGGGTGGCCCGCCGCTGAGTCGACGGAAGGGGCCCTTCTTATTGCATTTTGCACAGGAAGGGCCCCTTCTTAACGGGCGCTCAGCTTGTTACCGTGCCGATCATGCGTGCCGCCTATGCCTCGGCCTTCGACGCCGACAACCCGCTCGCCGCGCTCACCGTCGGCGACCGTCCCGAGCCGACCCGACCCGAGCCGGACTGGGTCACCGTGCAGGTACGGGCCAGCTCGCTCAACCACCACGACCTCTGGTCCCTGCGCGGAGTGGGCCTCAGCGGTGACCAGCTCCCGATGATCCTGGGCTGCGACGCGGTCGGCACCGACCCGGACGGCAACGAGGTGGTCATCTACCCGGTGGTGCCCACCCCGGGTGACCCGCGTGGGGTCTCCATCCTCTCCGAGCACTTCCCCGGCACCTTCGCCGAGCGGGTGGCCGTACCCCGGATGAACCTGCTGGCGCTGCCGGAGGGCCTGTCGGCGACCGACGCGGCCTGCCTGCCCACGGCCTGGCTCACCGCGTGGCGGATGCTCACCACCAAGGGGCGGGTCGACGAGGGCGAGTCGGTGCTGGTCCAGGGGGCCGGCGGCGGGGTGGCCACCGCGGCCGTCGCGCTCGGCGTCGCGCTCGGCAAGCGGGTGTACGCGACCAGCCGCGACGCCGCCAAGCGGGAACGGATCACCGAGCTGGGGGCGACCGCGCTGGAGCCCGGCGCCCGGCTGCCCGAGCGGGTCGACGTGGTGATCGAGACGGTCGGCGCGGCCACCTTCGACCACTCGCTGAAGTCCGCCGCGCCGATGGCCCGGATCGTGGTGTCCGGCGCCACCGCCGGGCACGAGCCCAAGGTCAACCTGCGCCGGGTCTTCGCCATGCAGCTGGAGATCCTCGGCACCTCGATGGGCACCCCAGACGAGCTCACCGAACTGCTGTCGTTCTGCGCCGAGCACGAGGTGCGACCGGTGGTCGACAGCGTGGTGCCGCTCAGCCGGATCGAGGACGGCTTCGCCCGTCTCGCCTCCGGCGACGTCTTCGGCAAGGTCGTCATCGACCACACCGCCTGACGGGGGCGCGGCGCGGATGCGTCAGAGGTGGTCGTCGAGGGTGGCCAGGCCGCCGCGGGTGGCGTCGGCGGGGAGGCGCTGCTTCGCCGCCGCGTCGCCGTAGAGCGTCCAGCGCAGGAACTCGACGGTGGTGTCGGCGACCACCCGCAGCGCCGCGCCGTCGGTGAGCAGGGCCCGGCCGTGATCGCCCTTCGGCAGGCTGAGCAGCGCCTTCGGCCAGGGCACCGCGTCGTAGGCGGCCTTGCCGGAGGCATAGTTCACCACCTCGTCGGCCTCGCCGTGCACGAACAGCTGCGGGGCGGCCGCACCGGCGAAGGCGGTGCCGACGCCGAGAGCCGTACCGGCGAAGACGATGCCCGCGTCGAGCCGGTCGTCCCGGCCCGCCGTGAACAGCCCGATCGTGGTCACCCCGCCCGCGCTGTGCCCCGCCGCGGCCACCCGTTCGGTGTCCAGCCGGCCGTGCAGCGGGTCGTCCGCCTTCGCGTCGAGGGCGAGCACCTGGGTCAGCGCGTACGACACGTCGGCCGGCTGGTTGAGCACGTCGAGCACGTTGCCGTCGCCGCCCGCCCCGGTGTGTGGGAACCGCGGCGCGGCCACCACGAACCCGGCCGCCGCCCAGCGGCCGAGCAGAAGCTGGTAGTCCTCCGGCCGGGCGCCCAGCCCGTGGCTGAACATCACCACCGGAAACCGCCCGGCCGCCGCCGCGGCCGAGCGCTCGGGCGCGCCGCCGGCCGCGCCCCGGGCCGGGTACCAGACGGTCACCGGCAGAGCACGGTCGCCGTCGCGGTTCAGCTTGAGCTGGCGTACGCCGACGGCGAAGCTCTCGGTGGGGGCGTGCCCGATGGGTACTCGCGGCGCCGGCGTGGTCGCCTTGGGCGGCGGGGTCGGTGCGGCGCGCTCGGGCAGGACGGTCCCGCCGGAGCAGCCGGCCAGACCCGCGCTGAGCAGGGCGGCGGCGACCAGGGCGGCACGGCGACGGAGCATGAAGACGATTCTGCCTCGCGATCCGGACCGGCCGGCCGGCCTTCGGTCGCGCCGGCCGCGATCGACACCGGGTTCGGCGTCCGCTCGGTCCGGTCGTGCTCAACGCCGGCTCGGCGATGTAGCGAGGTCCGGACCGGGCGTCAGACTCCTCCGGGGTGGGGTCCGCTGCTCCGGAGGCGGGCCAGGTCGGCCGCGTCCTTCGCCCGACGGGGCCGAGCCGGCATCCACACCGGGAACATCTCCTTGAACTCGATCTGGGCGGCGGCACTGATGATCGGCGCGGCCAGCAGGCCGATGCGACCCGGTCCGGCGTCCAGCATCCCCTCGGGCAGCGGGGTGCCGGCCCACGGCCCGGCGCCGACCACCACCCGGCCCTCGGCGTCCCGGTCCAGGTACGCGAAGCTCAGCTCGACGTCGTCCCGGCCCACGTCGAGCTGGAGGGTGGCCGGCATCCGCGGGTCGGGTCGCCAGCCCTCCCCGGCGAGCAGGGCCGACAGTGCGTCGGCGTCGTGCCGCCAGCAGTACCAGTCGACGTCCACGTGCGGCCGGGTCACCACGCCGAGGTGGAAGTCCATCGCCCAGCCGCCGCGCAGCCACAGCGCGATACCGGCCCGTCCGGCCAGCGCCGTCACCTCGCGGATCGCGTCGAGTTGCCGCTCCGCCAGCCCGTCCCCGTCCACGCGGTGACGCTACCGCCCAGCGGCAGACCGCGACCGCTCAGCCTGGTCATGCTCGACGCCAGTTTCGGCGATGTGGCGGGGGCCGGGGCCGGTCGACACCACGGTGTCGCCGAGCCGGCGTGGGCCGAGGCGATACCCACCCGGCGAGCGGCGGGTCAGCGGGGGAGGCGGCTGGTGAGCGTGGTGACGCCAGGGAGGCGGGCATCGGTGGGGAGGCGGCGCAGGGCGGCCCGGTCGTCGTAGAGGGTCCACCGGAGGAAGTCGATGGTGGTGGCGAGGACCTGGGGGAAGCCGGGGTTTCCCGGGATCAGGTACTCGCCGTGGCCCTGACCGCGAAGGCTCAGGAAGGCGGCCGGCCCGACCGCGCGGGCGTACGCGGCCCGGCCGACCGACTCGGGCACGATCGGGTCGGCGGCCCCGTGCACGAACAGCAGCGGCGCCACCGGACCGGCGAAGCTGCCGGCCAGCCCGCCGCCGGCGAGCACGATCCCGGAGCGCAGCCGGGCCGGGTGCCCCGAGGTGAACATGCCGGCCGTGGTGAAGCCGCCCGCCGAGTGTCCGGCCGCGGCGATCCGGTTGACGGCGAGGTGCCCGGCGAGCGGGTCGTCCCGGCGGGTGTCGAGGCGTACCAGGTGGCGGATCAGCCGCCAGCCGTCGGCGGGCTGGTTGCGGACGTCCGCGCGGGTGAAGTCCCGCGCCCGCAGGTTGGTACGCGGGAAGATCGGCGCCGCCACCACGAAGCCGGCGGCGGCCCAGCGGGTGGTCAGCGGGGCGTGCAGCTCGGGAAGGCTGCGCAGCCCGTGGCTGTAGATCACCACCGGGAACCGCCCGGCGGCCACCGGTGCTCCGGCCCGTACGCTCGGCCCGGTCTCCGCCCCCGGGGCGCTGGGCGCGGCGGTTGGGGTCGATGGCGGGCCGCCCGGCGGGATGGTTGAGGTCGACGGCAGGACGGTGGGGGTCGACGGCGGGCCGGTGGACGCCGGGTACCAGACGGTGACCGGCAGCGGCCGGGGACCGCCCGCGTCGACGACGAACTGCCGCACGCCGACCGGGTAGGCCGGCTCGGGGGCGGCTGGGATGGCGGGTGCGGCCGCACCGCGGGTCGTCGCGGTGGCCGGACCACATCCCGCGAGCAGCGCCGTCACCAGCGCGGCGACCAGCCGCTGCACCCTCACCACTTCACGGTAGGCGGCCGGGTGGCCGGTGCGGCCCGGACGTCCGGACCGAGCACCGTCACCACCTGGCCGACACGCCTCCACCGGCCGGACCGTGTTGTGGTCGCCGGCCCGGCGGAACAGCCTCCGCTGGACGAGCTTCGCTAGGGTCACGCGCATGGCTGAGAACTACACCGACCCGAGCGGCAACACCGCGCAGTTCCGCGCCTTCGTCGAGTCGCCCGACACGGCAGCGGTGGCGGAGGCGCCGTCCCGGCTGCCGCTGATCGCCGGCATCGGCGTCGCCGTGGTGGTGGTCGCCGTGGTGGCCTGGCTGGCGCTGAGCTGAGCCCTCGCCGGCGACCGTGGCAGCAGCCGTCCGACACTCCGCCGCGGGTGGTCGCGAGGGTCACCTGCCCGGACCGGTCGCCGGGCCAGTGAAAGACGGGCAGCCAGCCGGCCGCCTCAGCCGCGCGAGCCGAGCACGTCCCGGGTCTCCCGGGCGATCTCCCGCTCCTCGTCGGTCCGGATCACGCAGACGGTGACCTCGGCCCCGTCGGGGGAGATCACCCGGTCGCCGGTGCCGTCGTTGCTGGCCGGTTCGACGGCGATGCCCAGCCGGTCCAGCCCGGCCAGCGCGGCGGCGCGGACCGGCGCGGCGTGCTCGCCGACGCCGGCGGTGAAGGTGACCGCGTCCACCCGTCCGAGCAGCGCGTAGTACGCGCCGACGTACTCGGTGATCCGGCGGCAGTAGACGTCGAAGGCGAGGGCGGCGGCGGGATCCCCGGCGTCCCGGTGGGCCAGCACCTCGCGCATGTCGTTGGCCCCGGCCAGGCCGAGCAGGCCGCTGCGGTGGTTGAGCAGGTCGTCGATCTCGTCCACACCCATCCCCGCTTCGCGGCGCAGGTGGAAGATGACCGTCGGGTCGAGGTCCCCGCTGCGGGTACCCATGACCAGGCCCTCCAGCGGGGACAGGCCCATCGAGGTGGCCACGCTCCGTCCGCCCTGGACCGCGCAGGCGCTCGCCCCGTTGCCCAGGTGCAGGGTGACCGTGTTGAGCTCCGGGTACGGCCGGTCCAGCAGTTCGGCGGTGCGCCGGGAGACGTACGAGTGCGAGGTGCCGTGGAAGCCGTACCGGCGGACGCCGTACCGCTCGGCGGTGTCCCGGTCGATCGCGTAGGTGGCTGCGGGCTCGGGCAGCGTGTGGTGGAACGCGGTGTCGAAGACGGCGACCTGCGGGGTGTCCGGCAGGACCTCCCGGGCCACCCGGATGCCGGCCAGGTTGACCGGGTTGTGCAGCGGGGCGAGCGGCACCAGGTCCTCGATGGCGGCGAGGACCGGGTCGTCGATCAGCGTCGGCTCGCTGAACCGCCGGCCGCCGTGCACCACCCGGTGCCCGACCGCGGCCAGCCCGTCGAGGTCGAGCCGGTCGATGATCTCCCGTACCGCGCTCGCGTGGTCGGGCGGCCCGCCGCCCGGCTCACCCACCCGCTCGATCTTGCCCTTGTCCCGGACCTCCTCGCCGTCGTACAGCCGGTACTTGACCGACGAGGAACCGCAGTTGAGCACCAGCACCCGATCGGTCACGCGACCCCCTCCGACGACGCGGCGGCCTGGATGGCGGTGATGGCCACGGTGTTGACGATGTCCGGCACGGTGGCACCCCGGGACAGGTCGTTCACCGGCCGCCGCAGGCCCTGCATGACCGGGCCGACCGCCACCGCTCCGGCCGAACGCTGCACCGCCTTGTACGTGTTGTTGCCGGTGTTCAGGTCCGGGAAGACGAACACGGTCGCCCGGCCCGCCACCGGGCTGTCCGGCAGCTTGGTGGCCGCGACCTGCGGGTCGATGGCCGCGTCGTACTGGATCGGGCCCGCCACCAGCAGCTCCGGCCGGCGCTCCCGGACCAGCTTGGTGGCCGCCGCGACCTTCTCCACGTCCGCCCCGAAGCCGGAGTCGCCGGTCGAGTACGACAGCATCGCCACCCGGGGCTCGATGCCGAACCGGGCCGCCGTGTCGGCCGAGGAGATGGCGATGTCGGCGAGCTGGGTGGCGTCCGGATCCGGGTTGACCGCGCAGTCGCCGTACACCAGCACCCGGTCGGCCAGCAGCATGAAGAAGACGCTGGAGGCGACGGAGACGCCCGGCACGGTCCGGATGATCTCGAAGACCGGCCGGATGGTCGCCGCGGTGGTGTGGGTGGCGCCGGAGACCATGCCGTCGGCACGCCCGGAGTGCACCATCATCGTGCCGAAGTAGTTGGGCTGCGCCACGATGTCCTGGGCCAGTTCGGGCGTGACACCCCGGTGCGTGCGGAGCCGCGCGTACTCGGCGGCGAACTCGTCCCGCCACTCGCTGGCGACCGGGTCGACCACCTGCGCGCCGCCGATGTCGACGCCCAACTCGCGGGTGCGCCGGGCGACCTCTGCCGGCCGGCCGAGCAGGGTCAGGTCGGCGACGCCCCGGTGCAGCAGGATCTCCGCCGCCCGCAGGATGCGCTCCTCGGTGCCCTCCGGCAGCACCAGCCGCCGGCGTCGCCCCCGGGCCCGGTCGATCAGGTCGTTCTCGAACATCAGCGGGGTGACCCGCGTGGAGCGGCTGACCCGGAGCCGCCGGGCCAGGTCGACCGTGTCCACGCAGCGTTCGAAGGCGCCGAGCGCCGCCTCCACCTTGCGGGGGTTGGCCACGCTGGGCCGGCCCTCGATCCGGCTGGACGCCTCGACCGTGGCGTAGCTGTCGCTGGGCACCGACAGCACGGCCAGCCCGGTGTTCAGCCGCTCGACCAGCCGCATCGCCCGAGGGTCGGGCTGCTCGCCGAGGGTGAGCACCAGCCCGGCCAGCGAGACCTGCCCGGCCACGTGCGCGGCGCCCGCCGCCACCAGCAGGTCGGCCCGGTCGCCGGGGGTGATCACCAGCGCGCCGTCGGTCAGGTGGTCCAGCAGGATGGGCACGTGCGCCGCGCCCACCACGTAGTCGAGCACGTCGCGGTCCAGCGCGGCGTCGTCCCCGGCGAGCAGGGTGGCGCCGAGCGCCGCCGCCACCTCGGCCACCGTCGGCGCCGACACGGCCGGCACCTCCGGGATCGCGTACGCGGGGACGGGCAGGTCGGGCAGGGTCATCGGCCCGGGCACCCGGTTGGCGACCACCGCCAGGACGGTCGCCCCCAGGTCCTCCAGGTCGTGGTACGCCCCGCGTACCGCCGCCGCGACCGCCTCGGGCGGCTGGCCGAACCCGTCGACCACGGGCACCACGACACTGCCGAACTCGGTGGCCAGCCGGGCGTTGAACGCCAGCTCGCGTGGGCCGGCGCCGTCCCCGTCGGCGAAGTCGCTGCCCACCACGACGACCGCGGGGCAGCGCCGCTCCACCTCACGGTAGCGGGCGACGATCCGGGAGATCAGCTCCTCCCGCCGGCCGTCCGCGACCAGCGCGGTGGCCTCGGCGTACGTCGAGCCGTGCAGCGCGTCGATCGGCAGCTCCACCCGGTAGCGCTCGGTGAGCAGGGCCAGGATCTGGTCCGGGCCCTGGCCCGCGACCAGCGGCCGGAACGCGCCGATCCGCTCGACCTGCCGGGACAGCAGCTCCGCCAGCCCGAGCGCGACGGTCGACTTGCCCCCGCCCGAGCCCACGCTGGTCAGGTACACGCTGCGTGCCACGACCTCACGCTACAAGATCGTGGTGGCCCCCGCCCGGGTCCTTGTGCCCGGGGCCGACGGCCCCTTCCCGCTCAGGACGAGGTTGGCGCGGCCGGCCGGGGGTCCTGGCGCACGTCGCTCTCGTCGATGGACTCCGCGGCCAGGAACAGCGCGTCGCTCTTCGCCACCCAGGCGGCCCCGAAGGCGAACACGGCGACCGTCTCGCACCACAGCACCGGCTTGAGCGTGTGCCGCAGGTCCGCGGGCAGTCGGGTGCTCGCCAGCGCGAACGTGATCGCCAGCAGGATGAGCCCGCCGCAGACGCGGTAGAACCGGACGGCCGTCGGGCGCGGCGGCACCCCGACCCGGTCCGGGCGGGTGAACAGGAAGAGACAGAAGACCGCGAGGAGCAGAAAGAGCCCTGCGGCGGCGATCTGGTGCACCACGCCGAACGTTCGATCGCTGTGGCTGGTGGTGCCGGCCGGCGCGCCCACGGTGGTGGGAAAGAGCGCCACCGCGATCGCCAGGACCCCGGCGACACTGCCCAGCGCGTCGTCGGGCCGGCGGTACCGGTAGGCGATCAGGAACACCCCGACGGCGCACAACGAGCCGACGAAGACGTCGCGCATCTCGGTGTGGTAGTAGGCGCTGAGCGAGTCGAGCAGGGTGAGCCGGCGGGCCACGATCAGGTGACCGACCACCAGCACGACCGGCAGTGCGATGCCGACGGAGCCGATGCCGAGACGCAGGTGGCGTACGGTCACGGCGTCCTGCGGCGGCTTGCGGAGTTCGGGATCCATCTCCGCCTCCCTGGCTTCGGGCGGGGCGTGGGTCCTCGGCGGACCCTGGGCGCTGCTCTCCAGTGGACGCCAGGGAACGGCCCGCCGTCAATGCGTCACGGTCAGTCCTCGTCCTCGTCGTCCAGCCGGGCCAGCCAGGTGGCGAAGCGCTCGATCGGGGTCTCGAACTCCGGGTTCAGGTCGACGAAGTCGCGCAGCCGTTCGCCCAGCCACTCCATGCTGACCTGCTCGTCGCTCCGGCGCTCGACTAGTTCCTCGATGCCGCGGTCGGTGAAGTACATGATCAGTCCTCTCAGCAGAAAGGGGTCGCCACGCGACCGGGGCAGCGGCCGTCGTACGGTCGCTGCCCCGGTGCTGGCGGTGCGGTCAGGTCACGGGCGGGGGAGGGCCGCCTCGATCAGCGCGCCTTGCTCCACCTCGTGCATCTTCGCCGAGCCGACCGCCGGGGCGGCGGCGGCCGGGCGGGAGATGCGGCGCAGCCGGACGCCGTCCAGGTGCTCCAGCAGGTTGAGCGCGACGAACGACCAAGCGCCCTGGTTGGCCGGCTCCTCCTGGACCCAGGCGAAGTCCTCGGCGTTCGGGTACTGCGCCAGCGCGGCCCGGATCTCCTCGACCGGCAGCGGGTAGAGCTGCTCCATCCGGATGATCGCGGTGTCCGAGACGCCCCGCTCCTGCCGGGCCTGGAACAGGTCGTAGTAGACCTTGCCCGAGCAGAGCAGCACCCGCTTCACCTGCTCCGGCGCCGGGCCGGCGGTGTCCCGCAGGACCGGCTGGAAGGTGCCCGTGGTGAAGTCCTCCACCGGCGACACGCAGAGCTTGTGCCGCAGCAGCGACTTCGGCGTGAACACCACGAGCGGCTTCCGCTTCGGCGAGAGGGCCTGACGGCGCAGCAGGTGGAAGTAGCTCGCCGGGGTGCTCGGGATGGCCACCCGCATGTTGTCCTCGGCGCAGAGCTGGAGGAACCGCTCCGGGCGGCCGGAGGTGTGGTCCGGGCCCTGGCCCTCGTGGCCGTGCGGCAGCAGCAGGGTCACCGCGGAGCGCTGGCCCCACTTCACCTCGCCGGAGGAGATGAACTCGTCGATCACCGACTGGGCGCCGTTGACGAAGTCACCGAACTGGGCCTCCCAGCAGACCAGCGCGTTGACGTTCTCCACCGAGTAGCCGTACTCGAAGCCCATCGCGGCGTACTCGGACAGCAGCGAGTCGTGCACGAAGAACCGGGACCGCTCGCCGTCGCCGGTGAGCGACTTCAGCGGCAGGTAGTCGTCGCCGGTCTTCGAGTCGACGATCGAGGCGTGCCGCTGGACGAAGGTGCCGCGACGCGAGTCCTGCCCGGCGAGCCGGACGGTGACCGCGTCGTGCAGCAGCGAGCCGAACGCGATGATCTCGCCGAAGCCCCAGTCGATGCCGCCCTCGACCGCCATCCGGGCCCGCCGGTCCAGCAGCTGCTGGATCCGCTTGTGCGGGGTGAAGCCCTCCGGCAGGTTGACGTGCGCCTCGCCGATCGCCTTGACGACGGCCGCGTCGGTCGCGGTCCCGACCTGCGGCTCCGGCTCCACCAGCCGGGGCGGCCGGCTGAGCTGGCGCGGCGTGGTGGCGGCGTCCCGGGTGGCCTTGAAGACCCGCTCCAGCTGCGCCTGGTAGTCGCGCAGCAGCTCCTCCGCGTCCTCCACGGTGATGTCACCCCGCCCGATGAGCTCCTCGGTGTAGAGCTTCCGGACCGACCGCTTCGAGTCGATGATCTGGTACATCTGCGGGTTGGACATCGACGGGTCGTCGCCCTCGTTGTGCCCGCGCCGGCGGTAGCAGACCATGTCGATCACGACGTCCTTGTTGAACGCCTGGCGGTACTCGAAGGCGAGCCGGGCCACCCGGACGACGGCCTCGGGGTCGTCGCCGTTGACGTGGAAGATCGGCGCCTGGATCATCCGGGCCACATCGGTGCTGTAGAGGCTGGACCGGCTGTATTCCGGGGCGGTGGTGAAGCCGACCTGGTTGTTCACCACCACGTGCACGGTGCCGCCGGTGCGGTAGCCGCGCAGCTGGGACAGGTTCAGCGTCTCGGCGACCACGCCCTGACCGGCGAACGCGGCGTCACCGTGCACCGCCAGCGGCAGCACAGTGTAGCCCTCCAGCTTGAGGTCTATCCGGTCCTGCTTGGCCCGGACGATGCCCTCCAGCACCGGGTCCACGGCCTCCAGGTGCGACGGGTTCGCCACCACCGAGACCTTGACCGCGTGCCCGCCGTCCGGGGTGGTGAACTTGCCGTTCTGGCCGAGGTGGTACTTCACGTCGCCCGAGCCCTGGGTGGAGCGCGGGTCGAGGTGCCCCTCGAACTCGGAGAAGATCTTCTCGTATGGCTTGCCGACGATGTTGGCCAGCACGTTGAGCCGGCCGCGGTGGGCCATGCCGATGACGACCTCGTCCAGCCCGGCCTCGGCGGAGCACTCCAGCACCTCGCCGAGGAGCGGGATCAGCGACTCGCCGCCCTCCAGCGAGAAGCGCTTCTGGCCGACGTACTTGGTCTGCAGGAAGGTCTCGAACGCCTCGGCCGCGTTGAGCCGGTTGAGCACGTGCTTCTGCTCGTCCGGGGTCGGCTTCTCGTACTTGCGCTCGACCCGCTCCTGGAGCCAGCGCCGCTCCTCCGGGTCCTGGATGTGCATGTACTCGATGCCGACCCGGCGGCAGTACGAGTCGCGCAGCACGCCGAGGATCGAGCGCAGCTTCATCCGCTGCTTGCCGGCGAACCCGTTGACCGGGAACACCCGGTCGAGGTCCCACAGGGTCAGCCCGTGCTGGAGGACGTCCAGGTCCGGGTGCTTGCGGATCTTGAACTCCAGCGGGTCGGTGTCGGCCATCAGGTGGCCTCGGACCCGGTACGCGTGGATCAGCTCGTGCACCCGCGCGGTCTTGTTGATCTGGCCCTCGCTGTCGACGGCCACGTCCCGCACCCAGCGCACCGGCTCGTACGGGATGCGCAGCGAGGTGAAGATCTCGTCGTAGAAGCCGTGCTCGCCGAGCAGCAGCTCGTGCATCACCTTGAGGAACTCGCCGGACTGGGCGCCCTGGATGATCCGGTGGTCGTAGGTGCTGGTCAGCGTGATGATCTTGCTGACCGCCAGCTCGGCCAGGGTCGCCTCGCTCATGCCCTGGTAGGGCGCCGGGTATTCCATGGCGCCGACGCCGATGATGGCGCTCTGCCCCTGCATCAGGCGCGGGATCGAGTGGACCGTGCCGATGCCGCCCGGGTTGGTCAGCGAGATGGTCGTGCCCGAGTAGTCCTCCATGGTCAGCTCGTTGCGGCGGGCGCGCCGGACCACGTCCTCGTACGCCTGCCAGAACTGGCGGAAGTCCATCTGCTCGCAGGCCTTGATGGAGGGCACCACCAGGTTGCGGGAGCCGTCCGGCTTGGTCAGGTCGATGGCGATGCCGAGGTTGACGTGCTCCGGGCGGACCATCGCCGGCTTGCCGTCGACCTCGGCGTAGGAGTTGTTCATCTCCGGGTGCTCGATCAGCGCCCGGACCAGCGCGTACCCGATCAGGTGGGTGAAGCTCACCTTGCCGCCGCGGCCGCGGGCCAGGTGGTTGTTGATCACGATGCGGTTGTCGACCAGCAGCTTCGCCGGGACCGCGCGCACGCTGGTCGCGGTCGGCACGGACAGCGAGGCGTCCATGTTCTGCACGATCTTGGCGGCCACCCCGCGCAGCGGGGTGGTGCCGGCGGCGGTTGCGGTCGGGGCCTTGGCGGCCGGCTTGGCCGGGGCGGCCTTGGCGGCCGGCGCGGCGGCAGGCTTGGCGGGGGCCGGGGCGGCCTTGGCCGCGGCGGCCGGCTTCGCGGCGGCCCGCTCGGCGGCCGGCCGCTGGGCCACGGTGGCCACCGCCTCCTGCTGCTCGGCGGGCTCCGGCGTCGCGGCCGGCTTGGCCTGGCCGTCGGGGCGCGGAGTGGCGGCACCGGGGGCCGGCTTGTAGTCGGCGAAGAAGTCGTGCCAGGCCGAGTCCACGCTCGAGGGGTCGGAGAGGTAGCGCTGGTACATCTCCTCGACGATCCACTCGTTCGGGCCGAAACCCGCCAGTGGGTTCTCCTGCGAAGTCTGCTGGGTCGACACGGCCGCTGATCGCCTCTTTCACGCGGGTTCGTTATGTCACGCGGTGTCCTCCGTGCCCGAATGGCCGGCGCACGGAAGACGGGTCAAGGCTACGCCGTACGAATGGCGCAGGCATTCTCGCCTCCGGCTGGTGGTCCGTTTCACAGAAGATGCCAGAAGTTTGACAAACGCTGTGTGTCCCGCCGGCTCCTGCTATGCGACGAACGGCCCCGGTCGGTGACGCCTGGTCACCCACCGGGGCCGTTCCCGGACCCGCCTCAGGCGATGTCCCGCCGTCGGGTGATCAGGACCCCGCTGACCCCGCTGACCAGGGCGTAGCCGACCAGCACCAGGGCACCCACCCACCACGCCGGAGTGAACTGGCTGGGTTCCCCGCTGATCATCACCTGGGAGGCGACGGCCGGCCAGACGACCTGCCACTTGATCACGGCCTCGTTGTCGAGCCAGTTGGAGACCAGGAAGAAGAGCAGTTGCACGATCTGGGTGCCGACCAGGTAGAGCACCGCCGCGGTGATCACCGCGCCGAGCTGGTTGGGGATCAGCGTCCCGATGCCCACCCCGAGGCTGGTCCAGATCGCGTACGCCAGCAGGTTGAGCAGCAGGGCGCGCTGCACGTCCCACTCGCCGAGCTGGGTGCCGTGGCCGTCCAGGGACAGGAAGGCCGCCCCGGCGAGCAGGTCGAGCACCGTGGTGGCCAGCCAGAAGCCGAAGCCGAGCAGCGATGCCGCGCCGAGCTTGGCGAGGATCACCGAGGTGCGCCGTGGCGTGGTGAGGAACGTGGTGGTCGCCGTCTGGTGGAAGAACTCGTTGGTGACCATCAGGATGCCGATGAGCATCACGAAGAGCAGCCCGAGGTACTGCCCGGAGGTGTAGACGTTCGCCGCCTGCGCCGCTGCGGTCGCCTGTTCGCCGGTGACCCCGATCTCCTCGCCCCGGCCGCTCAGCGTGGTGTGCGCGAGCCAGGCGTTCACCGCGAAGGCCACCGCGGTGGCGAGGAAGGCCCCGATCGCCAGCAACCACCAGGTGCTGGTCGTACGGATCTTGAGCAGCTCGGATCGGACCAGGTTCATCGGATCTCCGCCTTTCCGGCCGTCAGTTCGAGGAAGACCCCCTCCAGGTCGGGGCGCTCGGTGGTCAGCTCGTGCAGCTCCACCTTGGCGGCCAGGGCCACCCGGCCCACGGTCGGCGCGTCCACCCCGGTGACCAGCAACGCGCCCTGGCCGTCGGCGTCCACCGTGGCCGACTGCTCGCGCAGCGCCGCGGTCAGCTCCTCGGCCTGCGGGGTGCGTACCCGCACCCGCGCGCCGTGCGTCATCGAGCCGATCACCTGATCCACCGGCCCCTGCCGGACCAGCTTGCCGGCCGCGATGATCACCACGTCGTCGGCGAGCAGCTGCATCTCGGAGAGCAGGTGGCTGGAGACCAGCACGGTCCGGCCCTCGGCGGCCAGCCCCTTGAGGAAGCCGCGCATCCAGCGGATCCCCTCCGGGTCGAGGCCGTTGGCCGGCTCGTCGAGGATCAGCACCTGCGGGTTGCCGAGCATCGCGGCGGCGATCCCGAGCCGCTGCTTCATGCCCAGCGAGTAGCCCTTGAACTTGCGCTTCGCCGCCGGGGTGAGCCCGACCAGCGCGAGCGCCTCGTCGGCCCGGTGTCGGGGCAGGCCGGCCGCCGCGCAGATCACCCGCAGGTGGTTGATCCCGGTGCGGCCCTTGTGCGCGCTGGACGCCTCCAGCACCGCGCCGACCGAGCGCAGCGGGTCGGCCAGGTCGGCGTACCGGTGGCCGCCGATGGTGGCCCCGCCGGCGGTCGGCGTGACCAGGTTGAGCAGCATGCGCAGGGTGGTCGTCTTGCCGGCGCCGTTCGGGCCCAGGAAGCCGGTCACCCGCCCCGGCTCGACGGTGAAGGACAGATTGTCGACCGCCCGGACGTTCTTGTACTGCTTCGTCAGTCCGGACACCACGATCTGGCCGGTCCCGGTGCTGGGGCTCCACTGCCCGTCGGACATCGTTCTCCTCTCCTGGCACGGCGCGCGGGCGCGCCGGTGGGGACGCCGTTGCGGGGGCGCCGTGGGACAGCCTGGCAAGCCCGTGCAAGCCGGTCAATCAGGCGCGATGCGTACGGCCTCCTCCCTCGGGGGCAGGAGGCGATCATCCCCAGGGAGGAGTCAGGCCGGTGGTAGGGCGATCCAGGTGGCGCGGGCGTACCCGAGCAGGGTGCCGTCCGGGCCGTAGAGGCTGGAGTGGACCTCGGCCTTGCGGCCCTCCCCGCCGACCATGGCGCCGGTCACCACGCATTCGTCGCCGGGACGCGGCAGCGCCGCGACCACCGCCGCGATCCGCCCCAGGACGTACGGGCGGCCGGGCGCGATCACCGCCCAGCCGCCGGGGCAGTCCAGCGCCGCCCAGACCGTCGCGGGCACGACCTCGGCCGGGGCCCGGAACGGCGCCGCGGTCCGGCCGTCCGGCAACCGGCCGGGGAAGATCCGGAGCCCGTCCGGGTTCTCCGGGCCGCAGACGTAGCAGCCGGGGAAGGGGTGCTCCACCAACCCCGGGTACGCCTTCGCGGCGGCCGCCGCGGTCGGCCGGTCCACCGGCGGGACCACGGCGGTGAACTCCTCGACCCGGCGTACCTGCGCGATCACCTGGCCGTCCGGGGCGCGTACCGCGCCGTCCACTGCGGTCAGCGGGGTCTCCAGCGGAGGTGGCTTGCGCAGGGTGACCTCCACCGGCCCCCGGTCGTCGACCGCCGCCGCGAAGACCCCGGCACTCCAGCCGCCGTTGCCCGAACCGGCCGGCCCGTGGAAGCGGGACTCGATGATCATGCAACTCCTCCAACCCTGCCCCCGGCCCCGCCCGCGGGCCCCCTCGCCAACCCCGCCCCGGCAGCCTCCCACGCCGCCCCACCCGGGCCACCGCCCATCCCGTCGATCATGAGGTTGGCGGTCACGAACCGGACGAAACGTGCGGCCAACGCCATGATCGGTACGGCTGGTGGCAGGCGGTGGGCTGGCGTTCACCGGATCGACACCCTTCGTCCCCGGGGGTGGCAACCCGGGCCCCTTACACAGGTAGCCATGGCTGTTCTGCACGCCGCTGGCGCACCCCTCACGACCAGCGGATACACCCTGCTGATCGCCGACGACCCGGCGCTGGTCGCGGCCGCCCAACGCCTCCGTCACGAGGTGTTCGCCACCGAACTCGGCGCGACCCTGGGGCCGGGGGCCGCCGGACTCGACACCGACGAGTACGACGCCCACTGCGACCACCTGGTCGTGCTGCGGGAGGGCACCGACGAGGTGATCGGCACGTACCGCCTGCTGCCGCCCGGCCGCACGGACCGCCGGTACGCCGAGGGCGAGTTCGACCTGGCCGCGCTCGCCCCGCTCCGGGACGACCTGGTCGAGGCGGGCCGCTCCTGCGTGCACCCGGACCACCGCTCCGGCGCCGTGCTCAATCTGATGTGGGCCGGCATCGCCCGCTACCTGCATTTGCGCGGGTCGCGCTGGCTCGGCGGCTGCGCCTCGGTGCCGGTGGCCGACGGCGGTACGGCGGTCGCCGAGGTCTGGGCCCAGGCCACCGCCCGCCACCTCGCCCCGCCGCCGCTGCGGGTCGCGCCCCGCCGTCCGTGGTTCGCCGAGGCGCCGGCCGCCGTCGACCCGGCCACCCTGTCGTCGGCCGAGCGCCACGCGCTGGTCCCGCCGCTGCTCCGCGGATACCTGCGGCTCGGCGCCTGGATCTGCGGCGAGCCGGCGTACGACCCGGACTTCGACTGCGCCGACTTCTACGTACTGCTCTCGCTGGACCGGATGAACCCCCGCTACCTGCGCCACTTCCTGGGCGAGGGGACCTCGTGACCGCCGCGGAGCTGTGGCGGCCGACCTCGGGCTGCGGGTCGTGGTGCCTGCCCGCCGCCACCGGGTCCACCGTGTCGCGCCCGCGCCGGGTGGCCCGGCTGTTCGGCGTGGTCGGGATGCTCCTGGCCGGGGTCGGGGTGGCCGTGCTGCTGCCGGTGCTGCCCGCCCGGGACCGGCAGGCCGCGCTGCGCGGCTGGGCCCGGGGGACGCTGCGCGCCCTCGGCGTGCGGCTGGTGGTCCGCGGCCGGGCGCCGCGCCGACCCGCTCTGTTGGTCGCCAACCACGTCTCCTGGCTGGACATCCTCGCGGTGCTCGCGGTCGCCCCGGCCGGGATGCTCGCCAAGCGGGAAGTCCGGGACTGGCCGGTGGTGGGCCCGCTGGCCGCCGCGGCCGGCACGGTCTTCGTGGACCGGTCGCGACCGCGCGACCTGCCCGCCACCGTCGGCCGGGTGGCCGCCGCGCTGCGCACCGGGACTCCGGTGGCGGTCTTCCCAGAGGGCACGACCTGGTGCGGCGAGGCCGCCGACTGCCGGCCACGCGGCGGGTTCCGGCCGGCCATGTTCCAGGCCGCCGTGGACGCCGGCGCACCGATCGTCCCGCTCCGCATCGACTACCGGTACGCCGGCGACCCGACCACCCTGGCCGCGTTCCTCGGCGAGGAGACGCTCTGGGCATCGGTGCGCCGGGTGCTCGCCGCCCGGGACCTGACCGTGTCGGTGGTGGTGGCCACCGCGTTGCACCCGGCCCAGGACGCGGACCGGCGGCTGCTGGCCCGCGCCGCCGAGTCGGTGGTCCACCTGACGCCGGCCCGGCCGGTGGCCCTCGGCCGGCCCGCCCCGTTGGGTGGCCTCCTGCCGGTGCCCGTCGGAGCGGTGGCGCTGCCGTCCGGCCGCGGTCTCGCGGTGCCGGCCAGACCCGGTCTCGTCGCCCCGGCCGGGACGGCAGCGGCGGCGGCCGCTGCGGGGCTCGACACCCGGGAGGTGGCGCTGGACCGGGCCGCCTGACGCAGTCGCGACACTATCTTGTTCAGTCGCGATGTATCGCGTTATGCTCCTCCTGTCACTCGACGTGCCGTGGGTCGGCACGTCATTGAGGGGAGGACGTCATGGCCAGCTGGACGGTCGACAGCCCGCAGCGGCTCACCCTGGACGGGCCGGTCACCCGGCTCGACGTACGGCTGGTCACCGGCCGGCTCAACGTGGTCGCCACCGACGGCCCGGCCCGGATCGACGTCACCCGGGTCAGCCGTCGGCCGGTCATCGTGGAGCACCGCGACGGTCGCCTGTTCGTCGGGCACGAGCGACACCCGCGTTGGCCCGGGTTCCTCTGGTGGCTCGGCCAGCTCGGCCGCCGGTTCCGGGCCGAGGTCTCCGTCGCCGTACCGGCCGACGTGCTGGCCGACCTGCGGCTGGTGGACGGCTCGCTGGTCGCCTCCGGCCTGCGCCGGGACACCCAGGTCGACGTCACCTCCGGCCAGATCACCCTGATGGGGCTGCGTGGCCGGACCACCGCCAAGGTCACCTCCGGGCCGGTGGAGGCGCTCGGCGTCGCCGGCGACGTCTCCCTGGAGACGGTCTCCGGCGAGGTGATCCTCGCCGAGAGCGCGCCCGGCCGGGTGCACGCGCACACCGTCTCCGGCTCGATCACCTGCGACCTGGACAACCCCCGGGGCAGTGAGATCCGGCTCAGCGCCATCTCCGGCAGCATCACCGTCCGGGTTCGGGAGGACAGCGACCTCACCGTCGACCTGCACACCGTCTCCGGCCGGATCACCAGTGGCTTCCCGCAGGTGCGCGGTCGCGGGGGGCTCGGCGCGATGAAGGACAGCCACGGGGTGCTGGGCACGGGCGGCGGTAAGCTCTGGGCGTCCGCGACCTCCGGCAGCATCGCGCTGCTCGCCCGGCCCGTCGAGGACGCCGACGACCTGGAGGAGCTGCCGTGACCGCCGTGTTCAGTCACGGGCGGCTCCGGCTCTACCTGCTCAAGCTCCTCGACGAGGGCCCGAAGCACGGCTACGAGCTGATCCGCCTGCTGGAGGACCGCTTCCTCGGCCTCTACGCGCCCAGCGCCGGCACTATCTACCCCCGCCTGCAACGGCTGGAGGTCGAAGGGCTGGTCACCCACACCGCCGCGGGCGGCCGGAAGGTGTACGAGATCACCGAGACGGGTCGCGCCGAGCTGCGGCAGCGCGCCGACGAGCTGGCCACCCTGGAGTCGGACATCACCGCCTCCGTCGAGGACCTCTCCGCCCTGGCCGGCGAGATCCGCACCGAGGTGCGCGGCTCGGTGCGCGACCTCAAGCGGGAGCTGCGCGAGGCGGCCCGGCAGACCCGGCGTACGCACTGGGAGCCGCCACCCACCCGGCCCGCCGCCGACGGTGGCCCGCGCGCGCCCGGCGAGTCGCCGCTGCTCGCCGAGTTCGACCAGCGGCTGGCCGAGTTCACCGTCGAGGTCGGCACGCTGGTCCGCGCCGGGCGGCTCACCGACACCCAGCTGCGGACGGCGATCCGGCTGCTCGACGGCGCGCTGGACGGGCTGCGCCGGCTGCTCCGCTGAGCCGTCACCGGGGCCGGTCGGCTCACAGGTTGTTTCCAGCATCCACCCAGCGCCGCCGCAGGCAGAGCGCGGATGATGGGGGCCATGGTGGCTACCCAGACCGAGGCCCGACTGCTGGTCGTCGAGGATGATCCCAACATCCTCGAACTGCTCTCCGCGAGCCTGCGCTTCGCGGGCTTCGACGTCGCCACCGCGACCAGCGGCAGCGCTGCGCTGAACGCCGCCAAGGACCACCGGCCCGACCTGGTCGTGCTCGACGTGATGCTGCCCGACCTGGACGGCTTCGAGGTGATCCGGATGCTCCGTGAGGGCGGCACGCGTACCCCGGTGGTCTTCCTGACCGCGCGGGACGCGACCGACGACAAGATCCGGGGGCTGACGCTGGGCGGCGACGACTACGTCACCAAGCCGTTCAGCCTGGAGGAGTTGACCGCCCGGATCCGGGCCGTGCTGCGGCGTACCGCCACGGGCGAGCAGGCCCCCTCCCGGCTCACCTTCGCCGACCTGGAGCTGGACGAGGAGACCCACGAGGTGCACCGGGCCGGCCAGCGGGTGCAGCTCTCGCCGACCGAGTTCAAGCTGCTGCGCTACCTGATGCTCAACGCCAACCGGGTGCTCTCCAAGGCGCAGATCCTCGACCACGTCTGGAACTACGACTTCCGGGGCGACGACAACATCGTCGAGTCCTACATCTCCTACCTGCGGCGCAAGGTCGACAACACTGAGCCCCGGCTCATCCACACCCTCCGGGGCGTCGGCTACGTGCTGCGTAAGCCGGCGGCGTGAGCCTCGTCCACGACGCGAAGAGGTGGCTGCGCACCATCCCGCTGCGGGTGAAGCTGGTCGCCTCGGTGCTGGCGCTGGTCGCCGTGGCTCTGGTCGTGATCAGCGCGCTTACCGCCTTCTTCCTGCAGAGCTACCTGGTGAGTCGGGTCGATGACGAGCTGAACACGTACCTGAACCGGGTCGAGCAGGTGCCGCTGTCCAGCGAAACGGCCCAGGACAACACTCTGCCCAGCGACTATATGGCGGCCTTCGCCAGCCTGACCAGCGGCAAAGCCAACGTCTTCTGGGACAAGAGGCTCTCCGAGGACGACCTGCCTGGCTCGCTCAACCAGTTCCCCTGGTACCAGGAGCACGCCGGTAAGGGTGCCTTCACCACCGATGCGGCCGATAAGCACCTGCGCTGGCGGGTAGTGATCAAAAAGGTCGATGACGAGCACTACATTGCGGTCGGGCAGCACATCACCGACGTGGACATGGCCGTCAAGCAGCTGATCTGGATCGACCTGCTGGTCGGTGGATCGGTGCTGATCATTTTGGCGTCGGTGGGTGCGGCGATCGTGCGTACCAGTCTCAAACCGCTCGTGGAGATCGAGCGGACCGCGGCGGCCATCGCCGGCGGTGACCTGACCCGACGGGTGCCCGACCCGGAGGAGGGTCGGGCCTGCCCGACCTCGGAGCTGGGCCGGCTCTCCCGGGCGCTGAACGCGATGCTCGCCCAGATCGAGGCCGCCTTCACGGCCCGGGCCGCGTCCGAGGCGGCGGCGCGCAGTGCCGAGGTCAGCGCCCGGGACGCCGCCGCGGCGGCGCAGGCGTCCGAGGCGCGGGCCCGCCGCTCCGAGGAGCGGATGCGGCAGTTCATCGCGGACGCCTCGCACGAGCTGCGTACCCCGCTGACCACGATCCGGGGCTTCGCCGAGCTGTACCGGCAGGGCGCGGCCCGCCAGCCCGAGGAGACGGCCGGCCTGCTGCGCCGGATCGAGGACGAGGCGGCCCGGATGGGGCTGCTGGTGGAGGACCTGCTGCTGCTCGCCCGGATGGACCGGGAGCGGCCGATCGCCCTCGCCCCGGTCGAGCTGCCGGTGCTGGCCTCCGACGCGGTGCAGGCGGCCCGGGCGGTGGACCCGGAGCGCCGGATCGAGCTGGAGATCGAGCCCGGCGCCGGTCCGCTCGTGGTGCTGGGCGACGACGCCCGGCTGCGGCAGGTGATCGGCAACCTGATGACCAATGCGCTCACCCACACCCCGACGGACGCCTCGGTGACGCTGCGGCTGCGCGTCGAGCCGGGCAACCTGGCCGTGGTGGAGGTGGCGGACACCGGTCCGGGGCTCACCCCGGAGCAGGCCGAGCGGGTGTTCGAGCGGTTCTACCGGGTGGACGCGGCGCGGACCCGCCGGGCCGGCGGGCCGATCAGCACCGGGCTCGGGCTGGCCATCGTCGCCGCGCTGGTGGCGGCGCACCACGGCATGGTCGAGGTGGCCGAGACGCCGGGCGGCGGGGCCACCTTCCGGGTGAAGTTGCCGCTGCTGCCGCAGTCACCCGAGTCCGGCGAGTGACTTTCAGAGAACATTCAGGCACGTTCCAGGCTGGTCGCAGTGCCAGGGGGGAAGGTGGATCCATGACCGACCACGAGACCGATCCGCAGCGGTCGCCGGCTCCCGCCGACGCCGAGCCGTCGCACCCCACCGCCGAGCTGCCCCGCGCCGAGAGTGGGCACCCGGACTCCACCGTCACCCCGGCCGCCGCGCCGGTTCCGGCCGACTCCCCGGCCGCCGGAACCCTGGCCGACGCCGACGCCGACGCCGACGCCGACGCCGACGCCGGTCGCTCCGACGCACCGGCCGCCGACGCTGGTCGCCCCGGCGTGCCGACCGTCGACGCCGGTCGTTTCGACGCACCGGCAGCCGACGCTGGTCGTTTTGACGCGCCGGCCGCCGACCTCGGTCGCACCGACCCACCGGCCCCGCCGGCCAGCCCGTACGCGCCGGTGTCGGCGCCGTCGTACCCCACCTCCGGGCAGCCGCAGCAGCCCAGCCCGTGGGCCGCCGGGCAGCAGCAGGGCGGCTGGGCCGGGCCGCACTACTCCCCGCACGCCGGCGGGCCGGTCCCGCCGTACCAGCAGCACCAGCCGTACCTGGGCGCGCAGCCGCATCAGGCCGGCCAGGCGCACCAGCCGTACCCGGGTGCGCAGCCGCACCAGGCCGGTCAGCCGGGCCTGCCGTGGGGCGCGCCCCAGCCGGCGCCGCGGCCGAGCCGGGCCGGGAAGTTCATCGGTGCCGCCGCCCTGGGCCTGGCGCTGATGCTCGGCTCCGGGGTGGCCGGTGGGGCGCTCGCGCTCGCCCTGAACGACGGGAACACCATCACCCGTACCTACTCGGCCGCGCCCGTGATCAACAGCGCCGACCTGCCGAAGATCGCGGCCTCCGTCCAGGACAGCATCGTCACGATCATGACGGG
This sequence comes from Micromonospora sp. CB01531, assembly GCF_001905095.1. Lineage (GTDB taxonomy): Bacteria > Actinomycetota > Actinomycetes > Mycobacteriales > Micromonosporaceae > Micromonospora. The sequence goes on along the minus strand of NZ_LWLS01000061.1, from coordinate 90,020 downwards.
CAGCGGTGAGGGCTCCGGGGTGATCCTCAGCGCCGACGGGTACGTGCTGACCAACAACCACGTGGTCGCCTCCGCCAGTGGCGACACGGTGAAGGTGGTCTTCGCCGACGGCAAGAACGCGCAGGCGAAGATCGTCGGCACCGACCCGAAGACCGACCTCGCGGTGGTCAAGGCCAGCGGGGTCAGCGACCTGAAGGCGGCCAAGTTCGGCGACAGCGACGCCATGCAGGTCGGTGACCAGGTGCTCGCCCTGGGCAGCCCCCTCGGCCTCCAGGGTTCGGTGACCGCCGGCATCCTGAGCGCCCGCGACCGCACCATCCAGGCCGGCGAGGGCGGCCAGCAGATGGACCCGCGGCAGGGCGCCAGCTCGATCTCCGGCCTGCTGCAGACCGACGCCCCGATCAACCCGGGCAACTCCGGCGGCGCGCTGGTCAACACCCGGGGTGAGGTGATCGGCATCAACACCGCCATCGCCACCGCCGGGCAGGGCAGCAACGGCAACATCGGTGTCGGCTTCGCCATCCCGAGCAACAAGGCCAAGGACGTCGCCGAGAAGCTCCAGCGCGGTGAGAAGGTCAGCCACCCGTCGCTCGGCGTCAGCGTGAACGCCGCCGAGGCCGGTGGCGCCATGGTCGCCTCGGTCACCCCGGGCAGCGCGGCCGAGAAGGCCGGGATCCAGCGGGGTGACGTGATCACCAAGTTCGGCGACAAGGCGATCAACGACTCGAACGACCTGGTCGGCGCCGTCCAGGCGGGCAAGGTCGGCGACCGCGTCCAGGTGGAGTTCAAGCGCAACGGTTCGACGCAGAACGCAACCGTGACGCTCGCCGAGTCGTCCTAACCAACAGACCTGCCTCCTCCGTGGGCGGCGGGTGCCGGAGTCAAGGGGGTTGGCTCCGTCACCCGCCGCCCATTTTCCTGCGCTCACCCGCCCCGGGTGAGCCGGGCTCACCCCGTCCGGCGGCACCCTCGACGCACGGCAAACCGCACGGGAGGGGACGTCATGACGACCACGACCGCCGTCCGTACCGACCAGGAGATCCAGCGGGACGTGCTCGCGGAGCTGGACTGGGACGCGCAGACCCAGCCGACCGAGATCGGCGTGACCGTCGCCGACGGGGTGGTGACGCTCACCGGCCAGGTAGACAGCTACGCCCGGCGCTGGGCGGCGGAGCGCTGCGCGCACCGGGTACGCGGGGTCCGGGCGGTCGCCAGCGACCTCGAGGTACGGCTGCCCGCCGCGGAGGAGCGTACCGACGCCGACATCGCCATCGCGGCCAGCCGGGCGCTGGAGTGGGACAGCTTCGTCCCCGCCGACCGGCTGGACGTGACCGTCGCCAACGGCTGGGTCATGCTCCGCGGCGAGGTGGAGTACGGCTTCCAGCGGCGTACCGCCGAGCGGGAACTGCGCCGGCTGCGCGGCGTACGCGGGGTCACCAACCTGATCGAGGTCCGTCCGCCGGCCCCGTCCAGCGACGAGCAGAACCGGCGGGACCTGCAACGGGTGCTGCTCCGACGGACCGGCACGGCACGGATCAGGGTCGGGGTCACCGGGGACACCGTGGTGCTCGACGGGGTGGTCCGCTCCTGGTGGCAGCGGGAGGAGGCGGAACGCGCGGCCTGGACCATGCCCGGCGTACGCGAGGTGCACGACCGGATCGTGGTGGCCGCCTGAGCCCGTTTGCCGCCGATCGGGGTGGGAAAGCGACGCCGATCACGGATGCCAGGGACCATCGGGAGGACTCGTGGCCGTGAATCATCAGCCGGACCTGGCCCGGGGGCGGCCGTTGCGGATCGCGATGGTGGTGCCGCCGTGGCTGTCGCTGCCGCCGCCCGGCTACGGCGGCGTGGAGCAGGTGGTGACCGGGCTGGTGAACGGTCTGGTCGACCAGGGGCACCGGGTCACCGTCTTCGGCGCCGGCCGGGACCACGGCACCGCCGCCGAGTTCGTCTCCACCTGCGACGACCTCCAGTACGACCGGCTGGGCGAGTCGCTGCCCGAACTGGCCCACCTCGCTCAGGTCAACCGCCTGGTGGACCCGGCCGGCTTCGACGTCGTCCACGACCACACCACGATCGGCCCGCTGGTCGCCGGCCGGCGGTCGGTGCCCACCGTGGCCACCGTGCACGGCAACCCGGTGGGGGAGTTCGGCACCATGCTCGGCATCGTCGACGAGGGGGTGGGCCTGGTGGCAATCTCGCACGCGCAGCGTCGGGCGAACCCGGGGCTGCCCTGGGTGGGCACGGTGCACAACGCGATGCCGCTGCGGGACTTCCCGCGCAAGCGGACCCCGGGCGAGGGGCCGGTGCTGTGGCTGGCCCGGTTCAGCCCGGACAAGGGGCCCGACGTGGCGATTCGCGCCTGCCGGGCGGCCGGGCTGCCGCTCACCCTGGCCGGCAAGTGCAACGAGCCGGCCGAACGCCGCTACTTCGAGCAGGTGGTGGAGCCGCTGCTGGACGACGACGTCAGTCTGGTGCTGAACGCCGACCGGGAGGCCACCCTGCAACTGCTGCTGGACGCCCGCTGCCTGATCATGCCGATCCAGTGGGAGGAGCCGTTCGGCATGGCCATGCTGGAGGCGATGGCGACCGGTACGCCGGTGGTGGCGCTGCGCCGGGGCGCGGTGCCGGAACTGGTCCGGCCCGGGCTGACGGGGCTGCTCTGCGAACACGCCGACGAGCTGCCGGCGGCGCTGCGCGACTCGATCCTGCTGGACCCGACCAACTGCGTGGCGCACGTCGCGGAGAACTTCTCGGCGGAGCGGATGGCGCTCGGCTACGAGTCGGTGTACCGCCGGTTCATCGCCGCCGCCGTGCGGACCGGCCAGCCGGAGACGGCTCGGGTCGCCGCGGGATGACCGGTCGGTCGGCGGCGAGCGGCCGCCGCACCCGCCCCGGCCGGCGGGCTCGCCGTCAGGTGCGGGCCGCGACCAACTCCGCCGCGGCGGCGTCGAGCTGGCGGGCGTACCCAGGGCTGATGCTGCCCTCGCGCTGACGCTCGCCGATCTTCGCACGGAGCCAGTCCACCGCGGCGGTCAATGCGCCCTCGCCGCTGGTGGCGGTGGCGTTGCGCAGCAGGTTGCGCAGGTCGACGCCGACGTCGTCGCGGATCTGGCCGGCCACCAGCCCGGCCTCGATCAGCCCGTCCACCCGGCCCGCGACGTCGACCAGGCCACCGACCGGTGGCAGCACGGGCACGGTGCTGGTCGCGGGGGCCGGCCGGGTCGGGCTCGGGGGTGCTGGAGCGTCCGCCGTGCCGCGGGTCGACGGCGCCGCCGAGGGCACCACCGGCCCGGCCGTCGGCAGTACCCGGGGCATGGGTTCCCGGTCCGGGACCAGGGCGGGCACCAGCAGCGCGGCACCGCCGACCACCATCCCGCCAGCCGCCAGGAGCCTCCTCGACCGGCGGCGGTCGACCGCCCGGCGGGGCCCGGCCGGGTCGCTGGCGTTCGCACCCGGCCGGCCGGCGGGGGCCGGGTTGGGCTGCGGCTGCGCCGGGGTGGGGAGCGCCATGGCCGAGGCAAGCACGGTGGCGGCCTGCGGGCCAGCGGGCCGGAGCTGGTCCCGTAGCGCGGCCGCCACCTGGTGCGCGGTGGGCCGCCGCCGTGGGGCGCGGGCCAGGCACCGCAGGCAGATCTCCGCGACCGGGGGCGGCAGACCGGGTACGTCCAGCGCCGACGGGCCGCCCTCGGCCAGCGCCGCGCCGAGCTGCTCCCAGGTGTCCGCCGGGTACGGCACCTGGCCGCTCAGCGTCTCGAAGAGCAGCACGCCCAGCGAGTAGACGTCGGTGGCCGGTTGGGCCGGGGCGCCGTCCAGCCGCTCCGGCGCCACGTACGCGGGGGTGCCGAAGGTGCCGCCGTCCTCGTCCTCGTCCGGCGCGCCGACCCGGGTGGCGATGCCGAAGTCGAGCACCTTCGCGCCGACCTGGGTCAGCATCACGTTCGCCGGGGTGATGTCCCGGTGGACGATGCCGAGCCGGTGCGCCGCCGCCAGCGCCTCGGCCACCTGGGCGCCGACCTCTACCGCCTCCGCCCAGGGCAGCGGCCCCGCGGTGAGCCGGTGCTCCAGCCCCTCGCCGCCGAGCAGCTCCATCACCACGAACGAGGTGATGGTGCCGTCGGGTGCCACCGTCTCGCCGTAGTCGTGCACGGCGGTGACGTGCGGGTGCACGAGCTGGGCGGCGGACCGGGCCTCCTCGCGGACCAGGCCCCGGAACCGGGCGTCGGCCGCGAGCGCCGGGGCGAGCACCTTCACCGCGACGATCCGGTCGAGCACCTCGTCCCGGGCCCGCCAGATCACCGACATGCCACCGGCCCCGATCTGGTCGATGAGCCGATACCTGCGGGCCAGCATCGTGCCGGCGTGCAGTGACGCCTTCACCTCGCACCTGCCTAGGCTTGGGAGCGCTATCAGGTTGCGGGAATGTGCCCGGCGTGTCAACGGCTGTCCGGTCCCGGGTCGCGCGGCGCGCGGCCCTTCTCACGCCGGGTGACCGCGCGGGTCACGCGAGGCGGCTCCGGCCGGCCGCCCTTCCGCCTCGTGCCAGGATGAACGCCATGGCAGGGGGTCCGGTGGCGTTCGTGCTCGGCGGTGGCGGAGTGCTCGGCGCGGTCGAGGTCGGCATGCTGCGCGCGCTGTTCCGGGCCCGGATCCGGCCCGACCTGGTGCTCGGCACCTCGATCGGCGCGGTCAACGGCGCCCTGGTCGCCGCCGACCCGAGCGAGGCCGTCACCGACCGGCTGGTCCGACTCTGGGCCTCGCCCGAGGCCAGCGAGGTGTACGGAGACTCCGTCGCCCGGCAACTGCGCCGCTTCGCCGCCCGTAGGCACCTGCACTCACCCCGGCCGTTGCGCCGGCTGCTGGAGAGCGAACTCGGCGAGGACACCACCTTCGCCGACCTCAAGGTCCCCTTCCGCTGCTGCGCGGCGAACATCGAGCGGGCCGCCGAGCACTGGTTCCACAGCGGGCCGGTGGTGCCGGCGGTGCTCGCCTCCGCCTCGGTGCCTGGGCTGCTGCCACCGAAGGAGATCGACGGCCAGCACTACATCGACGGCGGGGTGGTGAACTCCATCCCGGTCGGGGAGGCGGTCGCCCTCGGCGCGAAGCAGATCTTCGTGCTCCAGGTGGGTCGGATCGAGCGGGCGCTCACCCCGCCCCGCCGGCCCTGGGAGATCGCTCAGGTGGCCTTCGAGATCGCCCGCCGGCACCGGTTCGCCCGCGAGATGGCGGCGCTGCCCGAAGGGGTGGAGGTGCACGTGCTGCCCACCGGCGGGCTGGAGCCGCGCGACGACACCCCGTGGGCGTACCGGGACATGGCGGCGGTGGGGCGGCGGATCAGCCGCGCGTACACCGCCTCCCGTCGCTACCTGGACACCCGACTGGAGCGCTGATGCCGCTGCCCCCGCGGTGGGTACGCCGGTTGCTGCTGGCCCCCGGCGTGGTGCTGCTCGCGGTCGCGGTGCTGACGACGCTGCCGGCCTGGGCGTTGCTGGCGCTGGCCGCCTCGCCGCTGGTGCCGGGGCGGCTGCGACCGCTGCGGCTGCTCTGGATCGTCACCGTCTACCTGGTCTGGGACGCGGCCGCGCTGCTCGCCCTGTTCGTGCTCTGGGTGGCCGCCGGCTTCGGGGCGCGCAAGCGCTCGCCGGCCTTCCAGCGGGCGCACTACCTGCTCGCCGGCCACTTCCTGCGGGTGCTGTTCTGGCAGGCCCGCTGGGCGCTGCGGTTGCGTATCGACGTGGTCGGCGCCGACCCGGACACCGCCCTGCCCGGCCGCCCCGAGCTGGTGCTCTGCCGGCACGCCGGGCCCGGCGACTCGTTCATTCTGATCCACGCGCTGGTGAACTGGTTCCACCGGGAGCCCCGGATCGTGCTCAAGGCGGCCCTCCAGTGGGACCCGGCGATCGACGTCCTGCTCAACCGGTTGCCCAACCGGTTCATCGCGCCCGGGGCGGACGGCCGGGAGACGATGCTTGAGCAGATCGGCCACCTCGCCACCGACCTGGACGACGACGACGCGTTCGTGATCTTCCCGGAGGGCGGCAACTTCACCCCGAGCCGGCGGCTGCGGGCCATCTCCCGGCTGCGGGCGCTCGGACTGGACCGGATGGCGTCGCGCGCCGAACGGATGCAGCACGTGCTCGCCCCGCAGCCGGGCGGGCTGCTCGCCGCCCTGGACGCCGCCCCGGACGCCGGGGTCGTCTTCGTCGCGCACACCGGGCTGGACCGGATGCTCACCGTGACCGACGTGTGGCGGGAACTGCCGATGGACAAGCGGATCGTGATGCGGTTCTGGTCGGTGCCGCCGGAGGACATCCCGGTGGGGCGGCAGGAACGCATCGACTGGCTCTTCGACTGGTGGTCGCGGATCGACCGGTGGATCGCGGCCAACCGGGACGGGGTGGCGGGCCCAGCAAACCCTCGGTGACGCGGGTGGCCACGTATGGTGCGCCCGTGGAGCAGATCTGCGTGGTGACGACGGTGGTGGACGCGCGGGCGGTCGCGGACGTCCTGGCGGCCGCGGCCGTCGCCGGACGCCTGGCGGCGTGCGCCCAGGTGAGCGGACAGGTGGACAGCACCTACTGGTGGCAGTCCGCGATCCAGACCACCGCCGAGTGGTCGGTGCAGTTCAAGACCGCGCCGGACCGGGTGGACGCGCTGATCGACCAGCTCCGCGCCAACCACCCGTACGAGGTGCCGGAGATCCTGGTGACCCGGGTGGAGAGCGGCAACCCGGACTACACGGCCTGGGTGCACCAACACACCCGTCCCTGAGTACGCCTACTCTGTCCGGCCGGCCCGCCGGTCACGATGCTGGCCGGGTGGAGAACACCGGCTACCCCTGCCCCGGCTGCGGCGCCCCCGCCGATCTCGCCTCCGGCTGCCCCGGCTGCGGTCGTCCGCCGTACCCGCCGGCCACCGAGGTGGTGCGGCTGGACCGGGAGATCGCCGCGCTGACGCCGCAGGTGGAGCGGGCCCGGGTCGCGCACCAGGAACTGGCGGCCCGGCTCGGCGCCGCCCGGCAGCACCGGGCGGAGCTGGCCACCCGGATCCGTCGGGAGATCCCGCCACCGCGCCCGGTCGGGCCGGTGCCACCGGTGCCCACGCCGCCGGCCGTCCCGGTACGGCCCGGTGGGGCGGAGACCTCCACCCGGACCGTGCAGGGACTGCTGTTCGTCCTCGGTGGACTGCTGCTCGGCACCGCGGCGGTGGTGTTCACGGCGGTCGCCTGGGCCGCGTTCGGGATTGCCGGGCGGGCGGTGATCCTCCTCGGCTGCACCGCGCTCGCCCTCGCTGCCCCGCTGGTGGCCCGGTGGCGCGGGCTGCGCGGCACCGCCGAGACGTTCGCCGCGGTGGGGCTGCTGCTGGTGCTCCTCGACGGGTACGCCGCCTGGTCGGTGGACCTGTTCGGGGTGGCGGGCTGGCCCGGAAGCCGCTACACGGCGCTGGTCGGGGGGATCGGCGCGGCGGTCGCGGCCGGGTACGCGCGGCTCAGCCGGCTCACCGTGCCGTGGTTCGCGGCGCTGCTGACCGCGCAGCCCGTGCTGCCGCTGGCCGCGGTGGCCGCCGAGCCGTCCGCGGCCGGCTGGGCGCTGGTGTTCACCGGGGTGGCGCTGGGCGATCTCGTGGTGGTGATCGCCCTGCGGAACCGGGTCCCGCGGGCCCACGTCGCGCTGCCGTCGGGGGTGGACGGCGCGACGTCGGCCAGTGGCGGTGACCCGAGGCGGGGCGGGGTGGCCGGCGGGGGGCCGGTCCACTTCGGCCCGTACGGGGAGGCGGCGGCCGGCGGGGGGCCGGCCGCCGCGCCCACCGGCGTCGTCGCCCCGGGAGCCGTTCCGCCCGGCCCGGCGCCGGCCGGTTCCCTGGTGGGCCCGCGTTCCGTGCCGGTGCCCGTCGGTGGCTCGGCGACGGTGGCGGCCGGCTGGGTGCTGGGTTGGATCGGGCACGGGGTCGCGCTGGCCGTCGCGGCCGGCTGCGCGCTGGTCCCGCTCGGGCTGGGGCGGGTGGCCGGCGCTCCGCTGCTGGCCGGTGGCCCGTTGCTGGTGGTGGCGCTCGCCCTGCTGACCGGCGCGCTGGCGGCCGGTGGCCGGGCGTACCGGGCGACCGCCGCCGGGCTGCTGGTGCCGGTGCTGGCCACCGCACTGATCCGGCCGGTCGCCGCGCTGCACCCGGGGCTGCTGCTGCTGGCGGCCGGGCTGGTGACGGCCGGGCTGGCTGGTGCCGTGCGGGCGGTGCCGCAGCGGCTGCGTACCGGGCCGCGGGTGGGCGCGTTGGTGGTGGCGGCCGGGGCGGGGCAGGTCGCCACGATCCTCACCGGGCTCGTCGCCGGGGCCGGCGTGCTCGCCGCGGTGCCGGCATGGCAGGGCGCCGAGCCGGTCCCGGCCCCGTCGTGGGGCTGGCAGTTGCCGGTGGCCGTGCTGCTCACCGCCGGGGCGGTGGCGCTGCTGGTGCCCCCGTCCGCGCGGCCGGTGGTGGGGGCCGTCGGCGGCGCGCTGGCCGTGCTCGCCGGGCCGGCCGCCGTGGCCACCCCCTGGCCGCTGGTGGTGGCCCTCGATCTGGTGGCGGCCACCGCGCTGCTGCTCGGCGCGGTGTACCGGCCGCGCCGCCGGTACCCGACGGTGCTGGTCCCCGCCCTGGCGGCGGCGGTCCTCCTCGGCCACGCCCTGCTGGTCGGCTGCGCCGACGCGGCTGGCGCGGGAACGGTCTTTGCGGTCCTGGCGATCGTCGGCGTGGCGGTCGCGGCGCGGGGCCGCCGGGGCGAGGGGGCCCAGCCGACCGTCGCCGGGGTGGCGCTGGGCGGTGCGCTGCTCGCCGTACCAGCGGCGGTGGCGGTCGCGCTGCTCGGCTTCGGCGCGGCGCCCTGGTGGCGGCTGCGCGGTGTGTCCGGCGCCGTCGTGCTGCTGGTGGTCGCCGTCCTCGCGGTCCGCCGACACTGGCCCGACCTGCACGGGTACGCCTCGGCCGGCTTCGCCGTCGCGCTCGGCTCGGTCGGGGTCGCGCCGCTGGTCGTACCGGGCGCCGAGCGGGTGTCGCTCTACGCCGCGGCGGGTGTGCTGCTGGCGGTGGCCGCCGGTGGGGCGGCCCGGCCGGCGGTCGCCCCGCGGGTGGTCGGCGCCGGGCTGGCCGGCCTGGCGCTGCTCGCGGCCGCCCCGGCGGTCCTGCGGGTGCTCCTGGAGTTGCCGGTCCGGCCCTGGTCCGGAGTGCCCGCCGGCGGGCCGGTGCCCGGCGCGGTGCCCGCCGGCCTGGCGCTGCTGCTGCTCGGTACGGCCGCCGCCGCGTACGCCCGCGTCGCGACGGCTCCAGATCGCGGCGCCAACCCGGACGCGCCGAGCCGGAGTCCGAGTGGCGGGCGTCGGCTGCCCACGCTGGCCGCGCTCCCGTTCGGCGCGGTCGCCCTGCCGGTGCTGCTGGCGGCGACCGGCGCGCCCTGGCCGGTGGTCCCCGCGCTGACGTTCGGGGCGGGGCTGGCCGCGCTGCTGGTGGCCGCGCTCGCCGCGCCGCGCTGGGCGTTGCTGCCGGTCACCGTGCCGCTCGGGCTGGCGCTCACCGTGCCCGGGCTGGGCGGGCTGCTCGCCACCCGGGCCGGGACGCTCGCCGGGCTGGGCGCGCTGGTCGTCGCGGCGGCGGTCGTGGGCGCGGTCGGCCGGGAGGACGGGATCCAGCTCGCCGGCTGGCTGTCGGCCCTGGCGGCGGCCACCGGGTTCGCGGTGACCGCGCCGCTGGCCGGCGGGCTGCCGCTGCGTACCGCCGCCTTCGCGGTCCTGGTCGTGGCGGCGGCGGCCCTGCACGCCGGCCCGCTGCTCCGCCCCGCGACGGCAACCCCACGGGCCGCGCTGGCGGGGGCGGCGGCGGCGCACGCGGTGGCCCTGCTGGCGCTGCTGCTCACCAGCGGTGCGCTGCGGCACGCGGCGGCGGTCTGCGCGCTGTGGGGCGCGGTCGTGGCGGTACGGGTGCTCCGGCGGGACGAGCCGGCCGGCCGGCGGTGGATCCTCGCCGGTGTCGCGGGCGGCAGCGAACTGCTCGGCGGCTGGCTGCTGCTCGCCGCCGGCGGGGTGGCGGTGCTGGAGGCGTACACCGTGCCGGCGGCGGCGCTGGCCCTCGGCGCTGGCCTGGTGGCGCTGCGCACCCGGCCGGGCCTGAACAGTTGGCTGGCGCTCGGCCCGGGGCTGGCGGCGGCGCTGCTGCCCAGCCTGGTGTCGGTGCTGGCCGCGCCGGACCCGCAGCCGTGGCGCCGGCTGGCGCTCGGGGTCGTCGCGCTCGGCGCGGTGCTCGGCGGGGCGGCCCGGCGCTGGCAGGCGCCCGTCGTGCTCGGCGCGGTCACCCTGGTCCCGCTGGCGCTGCACGAGCTGGCCCGGGGCTGGGACCTGCTGCCCCGGTGGATCTACCTGGGCCTGGGCGGTCTGGCGCTGATCGCCCTCGCCGCGACGTACGAGCGCCGTCGGCGCGACCTGGCCCGGCTGCGGGCCGCGGTGGGCCGGATGGGGTAGGGATAGCACCACCGATGGCTGGGGGGTTGGCTGGATTACCCAGCGCAGTCGATCAAGGCATGCTTGGTTACGGAGAGTCGCGCCGCCCGGTGTGACGGACCGACCGAGGAGCGGGGATCGGCATGACCTCATCATTGACGGCGCCACCGGCCCGGCGGGGCAGCGAATACGCGCGGCTGTCCCGACGGGTTGCCGAGGCGGGGCTGTTCGACCGCCGACCGGCCTGGTACGCGGCCCGGATCGGGCTCACCCTGGGTGCCTTCGTGGCCGGTTGGGTCGTGGTGGCCGCGGTCGGTGACTCCTGGGTGCAGCTGCTGCTGGCGGCCGGGATGGCGGTGGCCACCACCCAGGTGGCGTTCCTCGGGCACGACGCCGGCCACCGGCAGATGTTCCGCCGGCGCGGCCCGAGCGAGTTCGCCGGCCTGATCGCCGGCAACCTCGCAGTCGGGCTGAGCTACGGCTGGTGGGTGGACAAGCACAACCGCCACCACGCCAACCCGAACCACGAGGACGAGGACCCGGACGTCGGGGCGGGCGCGCTGGTCTGGACGTACGAGCAGGCGCTGGCGACCCGGGGGCTGGGCCGGTGGCTGGCCCGGCGGCAGGCGTGGCTGTTCTTCCCGCTGCTGCTGCTGGAAGGGCTGGCGCTGCACGTGGCCAGCGTCCAGGCGCTGGTCGGCCGGGAGCCGGACGGCCGGTGGCGCACCCCGGTGCGGCACCGCGCGGTCGAGGGCCTGCTGCTCGTCGCGCACGCCGTCGGCTACCTCGGCCTGCTGTTCGCGGTGATGTCGCCGGGTAAGGCGCTGCTCTTCGTCGCCGTTCACCAGGGGCTCTGGGGGCTCTACATGGGCTGCGCGTTCGCCCCGAACCACAAGGGCATGCCGATGCCCACCGCCGACGACGACCTCGACTTCCTGCGTAAGCAGGTGCTCACCTCGCGCAACGTGCGGGGCGGCCGGTTCGTTGACGTGGCGCTGGGGGCGCTCAACTACCAGATCGAGCACCACCTCTTCCCGAACATGCCCCGGGCCAACCTGCGGCGGGCCCAGCCGATCGTCCGGGCGTACTGCGCCGAGCAGGGCATCCCGTACGTCGAGACCGGGCTGGTCGAGTCGTACCGGCAGGCCCTGGGCCACCTGCACGAGGTCGGCCGCCCGCTGCGGGCCGGCTGAGCGGGACCGCGCCGGGCGGAGGCGGCGGCCCCCGCCCGGGCCGGCGGGTCAGCCTAGCCCCCGCCACCCACCGGCGAAGGTCGATTTCCGCCGTGCGTGGATCGGCCTGAATCAGCGCTGCCGGTAGGGTCGGGTCATGACAGACGTGCGCAGCGCGGCGGCGGTGCGGAACGAGACGGGCGGGCGGGTGCCAACCCGTCGGATCGACGGCACCGTCCGGAGCGCGGCATGAGATTCGAGATCAGCAAGGTGCTCGACGCCATCGAGGGGCGGGTCTGCACCGACCCCGCACTGGCCCGGGCCGTGGTGGACCTGGCCGAAGTGATCCGCTGGCAGAACCTGGACGGCGGCCGGCCGGCCAGCCTGCTGCGGCTCGGCATGGTGATCGACGCCCTGTCCCAGCAGTTGGGGGAGGACAGCGTCCCGGTCTACGCCATCGTGCACCGGGCCCTGCTCTCCGACGCGGACCTGACCTCCAACGAGCGGATGGTGGTCCGGCGCTGGGCGGACGACGGTCTGGTGGAGGTGCTGGACCACCCCGGCGACCGGGTGCTGGAGGTGGCCGACCTGCTCGGGCTGCCCGTGCTCAGCCGGGGGCGCTTCGACGGGCTGAGCGGCCGCTACCCGTGGCTCGGGCAGGCCGGAAGGGTGCTCGCGCCGGTGCCCGGCGCAGGTGGCCCGGTGTTCATCGCGCACGTCGGCGGCGGGCAGAGCCCGGCTTCCGGCAGCCGCTCACCGGTGGGCGCGAAGCTGCTGGCCCGGCAGTGGCGCTGCCCCGAGCCCGGGTGCGCGCTCTTCGGCGGCGGTGGGGGCGGCGGCGCCTTCGCCGACCTGGCCCGGGTGGACCGCGCCCCGGCCGGCCAGCCCCCGCCCACGCTGCGCAACGGGGCGCCGACCTGCCCCCGGCACGGCGTCCGGCTTGGCGACGCCGGGCCGCGGCCGCGGACGGAGCTGCTGGCGGTACGCATCGGCGGGCTGGTCCGGCGGCGGTTCGTGCTCACCGAGTCCCAGCCGGTGCTGGTCGGGCGGGCACCGGACTCGTCCGGCGGGATCGTGCTCGGCCAGTGGCTCAACGACGAGGCGCGGCGCTGGATCAGCCGCAGCCACGTCCGGTTCGAGCTGCGGGCTGGTCGAGGCGAGGTGGTCGTCACCGACACCAGCACCAACGGCTCGGGCGTACGGCCGGGCGGTTCGATGGCCGAGTCGGACCGGATCGCGCTGGCCCCGCAGCAGTCCCGGGTGCTGGGTGAGGGCGACATCGTCGAGCTCTACCCGGGCGTGCAGGTCGGCCGCGCCGACGAGCTGCCCAGCGACGCGAAGTTCAGCCCCACCTCGGTGATGGCGGAGGCCCCCACCATGGCGATGCGCCTGCCGCGCCCCTGAGGCGCACGACGAAGGGCGCCGGGACCGTCGCGGTCCCGGCGCCCTTTCGCGTACGGGGGTCAGCCCTCCAGCACGGCGGCGAGCTGGGCCACCGCGTGGTCGATCTCCTCCTCGGTGATCACCAGCGGCGGGGCGAGCCGGATGGTCGAGCCGTGGGTGTCCTTGGCCAGGACGCCCCGCTCCATCAGCCGCTCGCAGGCCTGCCGGCCGGTCATCAGCGCCGGGTCGATGTCCAGGCCGGCCCAGAGGCCCCGGCCCCGGACGGCGACCAGGCCCTTGCCGATCAGGCCGCGCAGGCCGGCGTGCAGCCGTTCGCCCAGCTCGGCCGAGCGCCGCTGGAACTCGCCGGTGGCGAGCAGCCGGACCACCTCGGTGGCGACGGCGCAGGCCAGCGGGTTGCCGCCGAACGTCGAGCCGTGCTGGCCCGGCTTGAGCACGCCGAGCACGTCGGTGTTCGCGGCCACCGCGGAGACCGGCACGATGCCGCCGCCGAGCGCCTTGCCCAGCAGGTACATGTCCGGAACGACACCCTCGTGGTCGCAGGCGAACGTCGCGCCGGTACGCCCCAGACCCGACTGGATCTCGTCGGCGATGAACAGGACGTTCCGCTCGGTGCAGACCCGGCGGACGCCCGGCAGGTAGCCCTCCGCCGGCACCACGACACCCTGCTCGCCCTGGATCGGCTCGAGCAGCACGGCGACCGTGTTCTCGTCGATCGCGGCGGTCAGCGCGTCCAGGTCGCCGTAGGGGACGACCGTGAAGCCCGGGGTGTACGGCCCGAAGTCGGCGCGCGCGTCCTCGTCGGTGGAGAAGCTGACGATCGTGGTGGTCCGGCCGTGGAAGTTCCCCTCGGCAACCACGATGTTCGCCTGGCCCGGGGTCACGCCCTTGACCTGGTAGCCCCACTTGCGGGCGACCTTGATGCCGGTTTCCACCGCCTCCGCGCCGGTGTTCATCGGCAGGACCAGGTCCTTGCCGCACAGCTCGGCCAGCTCCCGGCAGAAGTCGGCGAACTGGTCGTGGATGAACGCCCGGCTGGTCAGCGTGAGCCGGTCGAGCTGCGCGTGCGCGGCCTCGATCAGCTGCGGGTGCCGGTGGCCGAAGTTCAGCGCCGAGTAGCCGGCCAGGCAGTCCAGGTAGCGGCGGCCGTCCACGTCGGTCAGCCAGGCGCCCTCGGCGGACGAGATCACCACGGGCAGCGGGTGGTAGTTGTGCGCCGTGTGACGCTCCGCGTCCCGTACGGCGGACGGCGTCCGCAGCATGTCGTCGATGATCACTTGTCTGCCTTTCCCTGACGGAGTCGCAACGTGCAGCACTTCGGTCCGCCGCCGGCCTTGCGCAGCTCGGACAGGTCGATCCCGATGGTCTGGTAGCCCCGGTCGCGCAGCTTGGCGGCGAGGTCGGTGGCCTGGGCGGGCAGCACCACGTGCCGGCCGTCGCTGACCGCGTTCAGCCCGAGCACCTCGGCGTCGGCCATGGTGGCGTGGATGGCGTCCGGGAAGAGCCGGCGCAGCACCGCCCGGCTGCCCGGCGAGAACGCCTCCGGCAGGTACGCGACGGTCCGCTCGTCGAGCACGGTGAGCGCGGTGTCCAGGTGGTAGAAGCGCGGGTCCACCAGCTGCATGGTGATCACCGGGTAGCCGAAGACCTCCTGGAGCTGGGCGTGCGAGGCGTGCGCGGTGCGGAACCCGGTCCCGGCGAGCAGGTGGTCGCCGACCAGCAGGATGTCGCCCTCGCCCTCGTTGACGTGCTTCGGGTCGTACATCTCGAAGCCGGCAGCCTCGAACCAGGCCCGGTAGGCGGGGGCCTCGTCGGCGCGCTGCGGGTCACGGAACTGCACCGCCATGGCCTTGCCGTCGATCACGGTGCCGCCGTTGGCGGCGAAGACCATGTCCGGCAGGCCGGCGACGGGGTCGATCAGCTCGACCTCGTGGCCCAGGTCGACGTACGTCTGGCGGAGCTGCTCCCACTGCCGGATCGCCAGGTCGGCGTCGACCGGCGCGGTCGGATCCATCCACGGGTTGATCGCGTAGTCGACCGCGAAGTACGTCGGCCGGCACATCAGAAAGCGCTGGCGGGTGGCGTCCATCGTCATGTCGTGCTCCCAGGGGTCGGGCGCGCCCGGCCACGGTCGGCCCACGGGCTGGCGCCGTGGTCCAACGTTATGCGCCGCAGGCCGGCGACATCCACCGCGAGAAGTTGCGTTCGGCGTCGGATCGTTGCGTCTGGCGCTCTGACGGCGTCGGATCGTTGCGTCGACGCCCAGTCCCGCTCCAAACGAGGTGGGCCGGCGGGTGCCGGGACGTCTCGATCTCGTCCAGCCGGGCCATCGCCAGGTCCGCCCACCTGGGGCGACGCCCCGCCCGGGCCGGCGCGATCCGGGCCGGCGTCGCCGTGGTCGACCCCCTGGCCATCCCGGACACACTTCGGGGGCGGCCATCGCCGCCCCCGAAGAGGATGTGCCCGGCTGGTGAACCACCAGACTGGTCGGGCGTGCCGGCGCACCGCCAGGCGAGCCGATCAGTGCCCGTCAGAACATCGCGGCAAACTGTGAATCAAGCCACTCGCGGAACCGGCCGACCCACTCGCCGTCGGTCGTCGGCCAGTCGAACTGGCCGGTCAGCGCGACGAGGCCGAGCACCACGGCGGCGAGGCCGACCACCACGCCGATCAGCGCGTCGGTCGTACCGGCCACGTGCCGCCGGCGGGTGGCGACCAGGCCGAGCACGGCGAGCACCGCGCCGACCGCGCCGAGCCCGATGCCATATCCGGCGAGGCTGCCGCTCAGCACGAACAGCGCGCCGACCACGGAGGCGATCAGGCCGAGGGTGGCCAGCAGGCTGGCCCGAGGCTTCGGCCCGAGGGCCACCGGAGCCGTCCGGGCATCGGCGTCGGGGCGGGCCGACGGCCGGTCCGGCTGGCCGTCCCGGTCCAGGTCGACGGTGCGCTCCAGGGCCGGATCCGGGTCGACCCCGGCGTGCCGTCCCTCGGTAGCGACCGGACGGCCGGTGGCGGCCGTGTGGCGGCCGTCGACGACGCCGTCGCCGTCGACGGCCTCATCTCGCGCCGGGGCGTTGCGGTGGGACAAAATCTTCATTTCGACACCTCCTGATCTGCTGCGTGGAGGCCGGGTGATGCGCAGTGGCGACCACGCGTGACACGCAGGAGGTACCCGGCCGCCGGGAATTCGACACCCGTCGACGGGTGGCCGGACTCCCCAGCGGCGCCGCCGGGGCCCCGGGCTACCGTTGCCGTCGTGCCAGAGGGACACACCATCCACCGCTTGGCGGCCCGACACGCCGAACTCTTCGCGGGCGACCGGGTGCACGCCGCCAGCCCGCAGGGCCGCTTCGCCGGGGGCGCGGCCCGGCTCACCGGCACCGTCCTCGAGGGCACCGAGGCGTACGGCAAGCACCTGCTGCACCACTACGCCGGCGAGCTGACCCTGCACGTGCACCTCGGCCTCTACGGCAAGTTCGCCGACGGGCCCGGCGAGCCGCCGCCCCCGGTCGGGCAGGTGCGGCTGCGACTCAGCAACGACGGCGCCAGCTCTCGGCGTGGCGGCAGACGCGCCGAGGTGGGCCTCGATCTGGCCGACATCGGCGTCCCGCCAGCCGGCGAGGACCACCGGCACTGGCTGGACCTGACCGGCCCGACCGCCTGCGAGCTGCTCACCCCGCCCGAGGTGGCGGCCCTGCGCGACCGGCTCGGCTCGGACCCGCTGCGCGCCGACACCGACCCCGACCGGGCGTACGCGCGGATCCGGCGCAGCCCCACCCCGCTCGCCGCGCTGCTGCTGGACCAGTCGGTGGTGGCCGGCACCGGGCTGATCTTCGTGACCGAGGCGCTGTTCCGCGCCGGGCTGCCGCCCACCCTGCCCGGGCGGGACCTCACCCCGGCCGGCTGGGCGGAGCTCTGGGCCGACCTGGTGGCGCTGATGACCCTCGCCGTCGAGCGGGGCCGGATCGACACCGTGCGGGACGAGCACCTGCCGCAGGCGATGGGCCGCGCGCCCCGCGTCGACCGGCACGGCGGGGAGGTGTACGTCTACCGCCGCCCCGGCGCGGCCTGCCACGTCTGCGGTGCCGCGATCAGCCGGGGCGAGCTGGCCGGCCGCAACCTCTACTGGTGCCCCACCTGCCAGGCCGGCTGACGCCAGGCCGCCGGCCGTGTCAACCCACCGCGCGATGGACGCGGATCTGGTGACGGAGCCGCTCGACGTGACCGAACCCCGGCCGCCTCCCGGGGTCGGTCACTCCTCGCCGAGCAGCCAGCGGACCACCTCGACCTGATTCGGGAAGACCTCGTCCCCGCCGATGCTCCACGCGATGGTGTGCACGATCGTCCAGCCCCGGACCCGTTCCCGGTCGAGGCCCAGCTCGGCGCTGAGCCGATCCAGCCGATAGCGGACCGCATCGGGCGAGTGCCCCAGCTCCGCGCCACGCACCATCGGCACCAGCGCGAACTCCCGCTCGCCGGCCAGCGGCTTCGGGTCGATGACCAACCACGGTTCCCGGGTCGCCCGGAGCACGTTGCCGGCGTGCAGGTCCTGGTTGACCAGCACCTGCTCGCCCTGCTGGGCACCAGATCGGCGAGCAGCCCGAGCGCCGCGTCCAGCAGCCGCCGTTCGTACGGGCGGTTGGCCCGCTCCCAGTTCGCCGGTAGCTGCTCCGCCCAGCCGGTCGCCTCCTCGGCGAGCGGGGTGAACGGCGGGCCGGCCGGCACGCCGAGCCGGGGGAGCAGTTCGACCACCACGTCCAGAGCCGCATCGAGGGGCAGCTCGTGCAGCGGGGTGCCGGGCACGCAGCGCTCCACCAGCAGCGCCCGCCGTGGCGGGTCGTGGGCCAGCAACCGGATCGTGCCGGCACCGGCCCAGCGGGCCAGCGCGGTCGCCTCGTGCGCACTGTCCGCGTCCGGGTACTGGAGCTTCAGCACCGCCGCGGTGCCGTCGGGCAGCTCCGCCGGCATCGCCAGCGAGGCGAACGCGTACGGGTAGGGCGGTCCGATCCGCAGCTCCCACCGCCGTACGCACTCGGCCAGCAGGTCCGGCAGCTCGGCCAGCCAGACCCGGCCCGCCGGCAGCCGCCGGACCCAGCCCAGGCCCTCGGGGATCTCCAGGTGCCCGGCCATCCGGCCATCCTGGACCACGTCGGCGGGTCGCGTACAGCCGATTCCGGGACAGGTTGGCAGGGCGGAGGCGGGCGGTGGGTTGGACCGGCCGGTGACCGGTCCGGGAGCGGTCCCGCCCCGCCCCGGACCGGAGCCCTCAGCGGAGGCGGCGGATGTCGCCGTACGCCCGGTAGAACCCGCCCCGACCGGCCACCCGCACGTCGGTGACCAGGTAGCGGGCGCCCGGCTCGCGGATGCCCTTGGGGAACTGCACCGGCCAGTCCCGGCGGTAGCCGTTCGACAGCACGTGGATGCGCAGCCGGCCACCCTCCTCGACGCACTCCACCACCACGCCGGCCCGGTCGTCGGTGGTGACCTCCACCGTGGTCCAGGCGGCCGGCTCGGGCAGCCGGGTCGGGGCCTTCACGTCGACCACCTCGGGCACGCTGCCCGCCTCGGCGGCCCGGATGGCCGGCTCGCTGGCGTCGATGCAAGCCAGGTAGCCGCTGGTGGTGACCACGTAGAGCCGCTCCTCGTGGTACTGCATCGAGTACGCCGAGCCGCAGCCGGTGCCGAGCTTCCACAGCCGGTTGCCGGCCGCGTCGAAGCAGTAGATCGAGGACGCGCTGTCGCCGGCGAAGACGTACCGGCCGCCCTCGGCGGTGGCGCAGGAGAAGACCGCGGCGTCGCACCGGTACGTCCGCTCGGCGCGCCCGTCCTTGCGCAGCCGCACCACCTCGCGGGTGCCGGTGCCGGCGAACACGCTGTCCCGCTCCTGCCAGCCGAAGAGCACCGCCCCGGTCCGGGTGTGCCACAGCTCCCGTCCGGTACGCCAGTCGTAGCCGGTCACCCCCTGCGAGTGGCCGTGGTAGAGCGCATCGGTGTCACAGCGCACCATCCAGGCGGACCGGCCCCGCCCCGGCCGGCGCCAGAGGAACTCGTCCTCGTGGTCGATCGCGGCGATGCCGCCCTCGCGGTCGGAGACGCCCAGGACGCCGTCATGGATGTCCAGCCAGTAGATGTCGATGTCCGGGGCGATCGCGTACGCCACCCGGGGCACCTTGCCGGAGAGGTCGTAGACGTTCCCGTCGTCGCAACCCGCGTAGATCCAGGCGTCGTCGGCGACGATGCACTTCACCCCGTCGGGGAGCCGGACCTGGTTCAGCACCCGGTCGTCGTGGCCCAGGGTGGTGATCACCCCGTGCTCGTTGCCCACCATGCAGCTCTGCCCGTCGATGAAGATGCCGAACGCGGGCGCGCCCGAGTCGTACCGCCAGAGGACCGGGGCGGTGCGGGCGGTGGAGCGGGTGCTCACGATCTGCCGGCGGGTGACCGCCCGCTTCTGGCGTACGCCCGGCACCGCCGGGGCGTACCCCTTGCGGACCTTCTCGCCGATCTTCTTCGCGGCGGCGGCCCGGGCCCGGACGTTGTCCGGGAAGGTGGTCGTCTTCACCTGGCCCAGGTCGCCGATCCGGCCGTAGCGCACGGTCAGCGCGGTGTCCGCCACCACGACCTCGTAGAACTTGTGCGCTCCTCCGTCCACTTCGGACAGTTCGAGGTAGGTCGTCTCCTGCGACATGGGATGCCTCCGAGGGAAAAGGCGCCGGACCCGGCACCGCGACAGCGCGCACACGCTAACCGCGCCCCCCGACAACAACTGCACCCGAAGCCGGCGGGCGCCCTATCGTTCGGCGCGGGAGAGGGCGTCGACGGCCCGGCGGGCGGCGATCAGGACCGGATCCCAGACCGGCGCGAACGGCGGGGCGTAGCCGAGGTCCAGCGCGGTCATCTCGTCCACCGTCATGCCGTTCCACAACGCCACGGCCAGCGCGTCGATCCGCTTGGCCGCCTCGGACCAGCCGACGATCTGCGCTCCGAGCAGCCGGCCGCCGGGCCGCTCGGCGATCAGCTTCACCGTCATGGGACGGGCACCGGGGTAGTAGCCGGCCCGGTTGGTCGACTCGGCCCGTACCGTGACGAACTCGAAACCGGCCGCGGTGGCGTCCGACTCCCGCAGGCCGGTCCGCCCCACCTCCAGGTCGCAGACCTTGGTCACCGCCGTGCCGACCACGCCGGGGAAGGTCGCGTACCCGCCGCCGATGTTGATCCCGGCGACCCGGCCCTGCTTGTTGGCGTGGGTGCCCAGCGGGATGTGCACCGGCAGGCCGCTGACCCGGTGCAGGGTCTCCACGCAGTCGCCGGCGGCCCAGACGCCCGGCACCCCGGGTACCCGCATCCGCAGGTCGGTGCGGATTCCGCCGGTCGGGCCGAGCGGCAGGCCGGCCGCTGCGGCGAGGGCCGTGTTCGGGCGTACGCCGAGACCCAGCACCACGACGTCGGCCGGGATCGGCCCCTCGGCGGTGACCACCGCGGCGATCCGCCCGTCCCGCTCCTGCAGGCCGGTGACCGTCAGGCCGCTACGGATGCCGATGCCCACCTTGCGCAGGGCGGCGGCGACCAGCTCGCCCATGTCGGGGTCCACCGTGGACATCGGCTGGGCGCCCTGCTCGACCAGGTCGACCGAGAGCCCGTGCTGGAGCAGCGCCTCGGCTATCTCCACACCGATGTAGCCGCCGCCGACCACCACCGCGCGCCGGGGCCGCGGCTCGCGGTCCAGCCAGTCCAGCAGGGCCGCGCCGTCGTCGAGGGTCTGCACGCCGAAGACCCCGGCGATGCCGCCGCGCGCCCAGTCGGGCTGCACCGGAACCGCGCCGGTGGCGTAGACCAGGCTGTCGAAACCCGCGCGGACCTCGCCGCCGCCGTCCAGGTCGCGGGCGACCACCTCGCGGCGGTCCAGGTCGATGGCGGTGACCTCGTGCCGTAGCCGCACGTCGATGTCGAACTGCTCGCGGAAGGTGACCGTATCGCGGGCGATGAGCGCGTCCCGGTCCGGCACCAGCCCGCTGATCCAGTACGGGATGCCGCAGGCGGAGTACGAGGTGAAGTGGCCGCGCTCGAAGGCGACGATCTCCAGGTCGGCCCCGTCGCGGCGGCGTCGGGCCTGGGAGGCGGCCGCCATCCCGGCCGCGTCCCCGCCGACGACGATCAGCCGTTCCGCCACGGGCCCATCCTGTCACGCGAAGATCCGGGGCGGGGCCGGTCAGCCCCGGGTCTGCCGGGCCACGTCCGCCACCACGTCGACCAACTGGCCGGTACGCGCGAACACCGCCCGCTGCCGCGCCGCGCCGCTGCCGTGGTGGCGCAGCCCGCCCAGCAGTTCGGTCACCTGGTCGAGGTCCCCGTGCCGCGCCAGCTCCGGGCGGACCCGGTCGACGAGCCGGTCCAGCAGTTCCCAGGCCGGGCGCAGCTCGCCGTCGGTCAGGTCGACGCCGTCGCCCTCCAGCCCGTCGTGGGCCGCCCGCCAGTGCGCGGCGACCAGCAGGTGGTGGTCGGTGCGGATGGCCGGCCGTCCCTCGGCGACCGCCGCCAGCGCGGTCGCCACCAGGGCCCGCACCAGGGCGGCGACCAGCACCGCGTCGTCCACCGACGGGCAGACGTCGCCGATCCGCAGCTCCACCGTCGGATACTTCGCGGACAGCCGGGCGTACCAGTAGAGCATTCCCTCGTCCAGCATCACGCCGCTGGCGATGAGCTGCCGGATCAGCCGTTCGTAGTGCTCGTGCGAGTCCAGGTACGGAGTGGGCGCCACCGACGGCCAGCGTTCCCACTCGACCGAGCGCCAGCTCGCGTACCCGGTGTCCGCGCCCCTGGCGAACGGGGAGTTGGCGGTCACCGCGTGCAGGATCGGCAGCCAGGGGCGGACGTGGTTGAGCACCTGCACCCCGGCCTCCGGATCGGGGATGCCGACGTGCACGTGCATGCCGTTGTTGCCGGGGCCGGGCACCAGCAACTGGAACCGCTCGACCATCCGGTCGAAGCGGGGCTTGTCCACCACCGGCGGCACCGGCCCGTCCACCGGCCCGGTGCCGATGGCGAGCAGCCGTACGCCCGCCCGCTCGGCGGCGTCGGCCAGTTCGGCGCGGAGCACCCCGAGGGAGTGCCGGACGGAGGACAGCTCCAGCCCCGGCGGGCTGCCGATCTCGATCTGGCTGGTCTGGAACTCCCGTTCCACCTGGCCGCGCAGCTCCGGCGGCACCTGCTCCATGACCAGGTCGACGGCGGGCACGGCGGCGCCGGTGTGCGGGTCGACGAGCAGGAACTCCTCCTCGACGCCGACCGTCAGCAGGTCGGTCCCGCCCGGGGCGGTGCTCCGTTCCCGCTCCGCCACCGACCCACCCATCGCCACCACCGCCCATCCGTCCGGCCGCGACCTGGCGCCGCGCCGTCGACGCTCTGTTACCCACCGTGTCGGCGGCCGGAAACGCACCCGCCGGCGTGTCGCGGGGTGCGCGCCGGCGGGTGCGGCCGCTTTCCCGGAATGCGTGGCCTGGGCCGGCGGAATGGGCACTCTTTCCGGGAATCTGCGCGCATCCCCGGCCCGGCTGGCCGCCGTGGGCGGGGCGGGAGAACGGGTTCGGGGGCCTACGATGAGGCCGCTCGACGCCCACCGCCGGCAGCGAGGGAGGCCAAGTTGACCCCGAGCACGACGTCGCGGACGGTGACCGACGCCCGGCGCGCCGGCCGGGACTGGCGCGGCCAGGTGCCGCGGGGCTTCGCCACCCTGCTCTGGGTGGTCGCGGTGGTCTGCGCGCTCGCCGCGGTGAGCAGTGCCTTCCGCACCGGCATCCAGCCGGTCCGCACCGCGATCGACGCCCTGCTGGTGCCCGCGCCGGCCAACCTGGCGTACGCCGTCTTCCTCGGCACCCTGGCCTCCGCGGTGCTGCGCCGCAAGCGGCTCGCGTACTGGGTGCTGGTCGCGTACTTCAGCCTCACCCTGACGTTCAGCCTGGTGGCCGGGGGGCTGCTGCTGACCGTGGGCAGCAACGACCTCACCAACGACGCGGGTGAGCGGATCTTCGGCACCCTGGAGACGGTTGGGGTGTGGGTCGGCCTGGCCTTCGCCGCCAGCGCGCTCGCCCTGCTACTCGCCGCCCGGCGGGAGTTCTACGCCAAGGTGCGAAGCGGCAGCGTCTGGCGGGCTCTCGGCGTCCTCCTCGGCCTGGCGGCGGTCTCCGTCGGGCTCGGCTACCTGCTGCTCCTGCTCGAGCCGGGCAGCCTGCACACCTGGTCGGACCGGCTCGGGTACGCGGTCGAGAAGGTCTTCGGTGGCGCGGTCATGGTCGACGTGACCCGGAAGGGCCAGGCCCCCGGCTGGGTCAACCTGCTGCTCGGCGGGTTCGGTGCGATCGCCTTCGTCTCCGGCCTGTTCACCCTGGTCCGCTCCCAACGGGCGAACGCGGTGCTGCACCCCGACGAGGAGGAGCGGATCCGCGAGCTGCTCGCCCGGTACGGCGAGCGGGACTCGCTCGGCTACTTCGCCACCCGGCGGGACAAGGCGGCGCTCTTCTCGCCCAGCGGCAAGGCGGCGATCACCTACCGGGTGGTCAACGGGGTCAGCCTGGCCAGCGCGGACCCGATCGGCGACCCGGAGGCGTGGGGCCCGGTCATCGAGGCGTGGCTCGGCCAGGCCCGCGAGTACGCCTGGACGCCGGCGGTGATCGGCGCCAGCGAGGCCGGGGCGCGGGCATACCAGCGGCACGGGCTCAAGGTGCTGCAGCTGGGCGACGAGGCGATCCTGCTGACCCGCGAGTTCGACCTCAACGGCCGCGACATGCGCCCGGTCCGCCAGGCGGTGCACCGGGTGGAACGGGCCGGCTACACCGCCCAGGTACGCCGGCACGCGGAGATCCCCCCGGAGGAGCTGGCCGGGCTGGCGCGCCTGGCCACCACCTGGCGGGACACCGAGCACGAGCGGGGCTTCTCGATGGCGCTGGGCCGGCTCGGCGACCCGGCGGACGGCGACTCCGTGCTGGCCGAGGCCCGGGACAGCAGCGGCCGGGTGCGGGCGCTGCTGTCGCTGAGCCCGTGGGGCGCGCACGGGCTGTCGCTGGACCTGATGCGCCGGGACCGCACCGCCGAGAACGGGGTCATCGAGTTCATGGTGGCCGCGCTGCTGGAGGCGGGCCCGCGCCTCGGCGTCGAGCGGGTGTCGCTGAACTTCGCGGCGTTCCGGTCGGCGTTCGAGCAGGGCGCGCGGATCGGCGCCGGCCCGGTCATCCAGCTCTGGCGGCGTACGTTGCTCTTCTTCTCCCGCTGGTGGCAGCTGGAGTCGCTCTACCTGTCGAACGCCAAGTACCAGCCGCACTGGACGCCCCGCTACCTCTGCTTCGGGGAGCGTCGGGAACTGGCCCGGGTGGGTCTCGCCGCGGTGGCCGCCGAGGGCTTCCTCGCCCTGCCCGGCGGTCGACCCACCCCGCTGTACGGGGTGCCGCCGGCCGGCGGCGGCGTCCGCTTCGTGCCGCCGGCCGCCGCGACGGTCCGGGCCGTCCCGCCGGAGCCGGCCCCGGTGCAGCAGCCGGAGCAGGTCCGGGTGCGCGTGGCCAAGCTCGACCGGCTGCGTGCCGAGGGGATCGACCCGTACCCGGTGGGCTATCCCCGCACGGAGAGCTGCGCGGCGGTGCGGGAGCGGCACGCCGGGCTGGCGCCGGACACCGGGACCGGGGAGACCGTGGCGGTGGCCGGCCGGGTGATGCTGGTCCGCGACCACGGCGGGGTGCTCTTCGCCACGGTCCGGGACGGCAGCGGCGACCTCCAGCTCATGCTCGAGCACGACCTGGACCCGTGGCGGGACACCGTCGACATCGGCGACCACGTCGGGGCCACCGGCGAGGTGTACGCCACCCGGCACGGCGAGGTGTCGGTGCGGGTCGCCGACTGGCGGCTCGCCGCCAAGTGCCTGCGGCCGCTGCCGGACAAGCACCACGGCCTGGCCGACCCGGAGGCCCGGGTCCGGCAGCGCTACCTCGACCTCGCCATCAACCCCGACGCGCGGGACCTGCTGCGGGCCCGCGGCACCACCCTGCACGCCCTGCGTTCCACGCTGGCCGGGCGGGGCTTCCTGGAGGTGGAGACGCCGATCCTCCAGCGGGTGCACGGCGGGGCCAACGCCCGCCCGTTCGTCACTCACAGCAACGCGTACGACCTGCGGCTGAGCCTGCGGATCGCGCCCGAGCTGTACCTGAAGCGGCTGGCCGTGGGCGGTGTCGAGCAGGTGTACGAGCTGGGCCGGGCGTTCCGCAACGAGGGCGTCGACCACAGCCACAACCCGGAGTTCACCGTGCTGGAGGCGTATCAGGCGTACGCCGACTACCACGTGATGCGGGAGCTGGCCCGGGAGCTGATCGTGGCGGCGGCGGTGGCGGTGCACGGCACGCCGGTGGTCCGCCCGCCCGGCAGCGGCGAACCGGTGGACATCGGCGGCGAGTGGCCGGTGCGGACGGTCAACGAGGCGATCTCCGCCGCGCTGGGCGAGGAGGTCACCGCCGACACCGACCTGGCCGGCCTGCGCAAGCTCTGTGACTCCGCCAGGGTGTCGTACGACCCGCGCTGGGGGCGCGGCGCGGTGCTGCTGGAGCTCTACGAGCGGCTGGTCGAGGCGCGTACCGAGCTGCCCACGTTCTACCTGGACTTCCCGACCGAGGTGTCCCCGCTGACCCGGCAGCACCGGCACGACCCGCGGCTGGCCGCGCGGTGGGACCTGGTGGCGTTCGGGCTGGAGCTGGGTACGGCGTACACCGAACTGGTGGACCCGACCGAGCAGCGCCGCCGGCTCACCGAGCAGTCGCTGAAGGCGGCGGGCGGCGACCCGGAGGC
The DNA here is from genome assembly GCF_001905095.1 of Micromonospora sp. CB01531. Taxonomy (GTDB): domain Bacteria; phylum Actinomycetota; class Actinomycetes; order Mycobacteriales; family Micromonosporaceae; genus Micromonospora. The sequence goes on along the minus strand of NZ_LWLS01000061.1, from coordinate 64,159 downwards.
GATGGAACTGGACGAGGAGTTCCTCACCGCGCTGGAGTACGCCATGCCGCCCACCGGCGGCCTCGGCCTCGGCGTGGACCGGCTGGTCATGCTGCTGACCGGCCGCTCCATCCGGGAGACCCTCCCGTTCCCCCTGGTCCGCCCCTCCACCTGACCCGCCGGGGGCATGCCGGGGCGGGGCCGCCCTGGCGGGCTGCCGCCATTTCGCCGACCTGGCGGGGCGTGGGGTCGCGCCGGGTGGCCGGCGACTCGGCCGGGGGCGTGACACCGGGTTCTAACCTGGTCGACGTGCCGGGGATTCTGGTGGCGGTGACGGGGGCGTGGGCGTACGCGCTCGCCCAGCTCACCGTGCTCGCGGACCGGCCGGCGGCGCTGCTCGCCGGCGCGGCGGTGGCCGCCGCGCTGCTGCTGGCCGTCCTGCTCGCCGCCCGGGTCGGGGTGCTGCCCGACCGGCTCGGCGGACGGCACGCCACCGCCCTGCGGGCCCGCGCCCGGCATCGCCGGGTGCCCCGCCAGGTCGACCCGGACGCGCCCGGGCGGCCCCGACCCCGCGCGCCCGGCCTGCGCCCCTCGGCCGCGTAGCGCGTCACCGCGTCGGAACACCGGCGCGGGCCACGAAATCCGCCACGCGGCCGGTTCCGTCGTCATCCGTCCCGCCGGGACGCGTCGTCCCGTCGGGGCATCCGGAATCGGACCGAGGGGTTCCCCGTGCTCGCCTTCGCACCACTGCACACCGCGGCGTCCGCCGCCGCCACCGTCGTCACCTGGCTCGCCGACACGCTGGTCCCGCTGACCGGTGGGGCCGCCACGGCGGCCGCGATCGTCCTGTTTACCATCGGGGTCCGGCTGTTGATCTCGCCGCTCACCGTGGCGCAGGTCCGCGGGGAGCGGCGCCGCGCGGCGCTCGCCCCCGAGGTCCGCGACCTCCAGCGGCGGTACGCCGACCACCCCGCCCGCCTGCAGAGCGAACTCTTCGCGCTCTACCGGCGGGCCGGGGCCAGCCCGGTCGCGGGCTGCCTCCCGGCGCTGTTGCAGGCGCCGTTCTTCCTGGTGATGTACCGCCTCTTCGCCACCGGCGACGGCAGCACCGCGTTGCTCCACGAGCGACTGGCCGGCGTACCCATGGGCTGGCACCTCGGGGACGGGCTCTCCGCTCCGGTGGTGGCGGTCTTCGGGGTGCTACTGGCGGCGCTGCTCGCGCTGGCCTGGTGGTCCTCGCGGCGGGCCCGGCGGGCGGCCACGGTCGCCGGTACGCCCACCGAGGGGCCCGGTGCCGCCGTGCTGGGTCGGTTGCTGCCGTTGCTGCCCTACACGACGGTGTTGGTGGCGCTGGTGGTGCCGCTGGCTGCGGTGCTCTACCTGGTCACCACCACCGGCTGGACCGCCCTGGAGCAGGCCGTGCTGCGCCGGCCGCAGCCGGCAGGCATCGACGTGCATTAGCCGATTGGCATCGACATGCATTGACAAATGCGGGGACGGGCGCGTAGAAATCGCACTCAGAGAGCGCTCTCTGGCACCCGTCCCCGCAGAGAGGCACCCCGATGAACCCAGTCCCGGCGGCATCCGCCGCCCCCTCCGCCGTGCGCCCGTCGCGCCGACGGCTCGCCCTGGCGGCGGCCGTGCTCGCCACCACCACCGCGCTGGCCGCCGTCTCGCTGACCGCCCAGGCCGCCGTCCCGCCGCCCCCGTCCGGCTGGAGCCTGGTGTGGAGCGACGACTTCACCGGTGCGGCCGGCACCCTGCCCTCGTCCGCCAACTGGATCATCGACACCGGCACCAGCTACCCCGGCGGTCCGGCCAACTGGGGCACCGGCGAGATCCAGACCTACACCTCGAACACCGCCAACCTCAGCCAGGACGGCGCCGGCAACCTGCGGATCACCCCGCTCAGGGACGGCGCCGGCCGGTGGACCTCGGCCCGGATCGAGACGGTCCGGACCAACTTCAAGCCGCCGGCCGGGGGAGTCCTCGCCCTCGAGGGGCGGATCCAGATGCCGAACGTCACCGGCGCGGAGGCGGCCGGCTACTGGCCCGCGTTCTGGGCCCTCGGCTCGCCGTACCGGGGCAACTACCAGAACTGGCCGGGTGTCGGCGAGTTCGACGTGATGGAGAACGTCAACGGGATCAACTCGGTCTGGGGGGTGCTGCACTGCGGCGTCGCCCCCGGCGGGCCGTGCAACGAGTTCAACGGCATCGGCGGCTCCCGGGCCTGCCCGGGCAGCACCTGCCAGTCGGCGTTCCACACGTACCGCTTCGAGTGGGACGCCTCGGTCAGCCCCCAGCAGCTCCGCTGGTACGTCGACGGCCAGCTCTTCCACACCGTCACCCAGGCCCAGGTGGGCGAACCGTACTGGGGGCAGATGACCAACCACGGCGGCTACTTCCTGCTGCTCAACGTGGCGATGGGGGGCGGCTTCCCGAACGGGGTGGCGGGCTACGCCACGCCCACCTCGGCCACCGTCTCCGGCCGGCCGATGCTGGTCGACTACGTGGCCGTCTACACCCGGGGCGGCGGCAACCCGCCACCGACCACCCCGCCGCCGGGCGGCACGGTGGACGCGTACTCGACCATCCAGGCCGAGGCGTTCAACGCCCAGAACGGGGTGCAGGTGGAGGTGTGCGCCGAGGGTGGCCAGGACATCGGCTGGCTGAGCAACGGTGACTGGGCCCGCTACGACAACGTGGACTTCGGCGCCACGCCGCCGCGGGACTTCGTGGCCAGGGTCGCCTCCGGCGCGCCGGCCGGGGCCAGCGGACTCGTCGAGGTCCGGGTGGACAGCCCGACCAGCGCGCCGATCGGCAGCTTCGCGGTCGCCAACACCGGCGGCTGGCAGAGCTGGCGCTCGGTGCCGGGCAACGTCAGCCCGGTGGCCGGCCGGCACACCGTCTACCTGACGTTCAGCAGCGGCCAGCCCGCCGACTTCGTCAACGTCAACTGGTTCACCTTCCGCCGCTGACCGGAAGCAGGGGCCCCGTCCGCACGCGCACGCGTCGGAAGGGGCCCCTCCTGACGCCCCGGATTTCCTCTGGACAGAAACAGTTAACAGTCTTAATAATGAGCGCAGACGTCGACGTTCATGGATACCCTCCACGCCGGTCCGCGCAAGCCGGCACCCCCCACCACAACGGTCCCTGGAGGACGCCGTGAGACTCCGTTCCGCCCGGGTGGCGACATTCGCCGCCGCGCTCGCCGCCGCTCTGGTGGCGGCCACCGTCGTGGCCGCGCCACCCGCCTCCGCCGCCACCGCCGCCTTCGTCCGCGTCACCAGCTGGGGCAGCGGGTACGAGGCGAAGTTCACCGTGAAGAACGACAGTTCGGCCAGCATCTCCTCGTGGAACGTCCAGTTCGACCTGCCCGCCGGCAGCACCGTCGGCGCGTTCTGGGACGCCCTGCTGACCACCTCCGGTCAGCACGTCACCGCCGTCAACCAGTCCTGGAACGGCACCCTCGCCCCGGGGGCCAGCACCACCTTCGGCTTCAACGTCAACGGCAACGGCGACCCGACCAACTGCACCGTCAACGGCGGTCCGTGCACCGGTGGCGGCGGCAACCCGGGAGCGCCGGCCACACCGGGCGGCCTGCGGGTCACCGGCACCACCAACACGTCGGTCTCGCTGGCCTGGAACGCGGTCTCCGGCACGGTCACCGGCTACCGGGTGTACGAGGGCACCAGCGTGAAGGCCACCGTCACCGGCACCTCGGCCACCGTCTCCGGCCTGGCCGCCTGCTCGGCGCACAGCTACACGGTGACCGCCTACAACGCCAACGGGGAGTCGGCAAAGTCGGCGGCCGTGTCGGCCAGCACCACCGGATGCACCGGCGGGGGCGGCGCGATGGCCGCCGCGCCCTACCTCTACCCGGGCTGGGGCGACCCGCCCGCCCCGTCGACGGTGATGGGCGCGACCGGGATCAAGTGGTTCACCATCGCGTTCGTGCTCTCCGGCGGCGGCTGCACACCGGCCTGGGACGGCAACGGCCCGCTCACCGGCGGCACGCACGCCAGCACCATCGCCGCGGTCCGGGCGGCCGGCGGTGACGTCATCCCGTCCTTCGGCGGGTGGAGCGGCAACAAGCTCGGCCCGAACTGCTCCTCGGCCAGCGCGCTGGCCGGCGCGTACCAGCAGGTGATCAACGCGTACGGGCTGAAGGCGATCGACATCGACATCGAGAACAGCGACGAGTTCGAGAACGAGGTGGTGCAGGACCGGATCCTCGGCGCCCTGAAGATTGTCAAGCAGAACAACCCCGGCATCAAGACGATCGTCACCTTCGGCACCACCACCTCCGGGCCGTCCTGGTGGGGCACCCGCCTGATCAACCAGGCCGCCGCGCTCGGTGCCAACATCGACACCTTCACGATCATGCCGTTCGACTTCGGCGGCGGGGCGAACATGTACCAGAACACGGTCAACGCGGCCGAGGGGCTGAAGAACGCGCTGAAGACGGCCTTCGGCTGGTCTGACGCCACCGCGTACGCCCACATGGGCATCTCCGGCATGAACGGCCTCTCCGACCAGCAGGAGCTGACCTCCCCGGCCACCTGGACCCAGATCCGGGACTGGGCCAAGGCCCGCGGGCTGTCCCGGTTCACCTTCTGGTCGGTGAACCGGGACCGGGCCTGCCCGGGCGGCGGCGTGGTCTCCAACTGCTCCGGCATCGCCCAGAACACCTGGGAGTTCACCTCGATCACCGCGAGGTACTGAGCCGCGGTCAGCGGCCGGCGGTCACCGACTGCCGGCCGCGCCGCGCGCGGCGGCGGCGACGGATCCGCTTCGTCGCCCAGCTCGCGATCATGATGCCGAAGACCGCGAAGATCGCGTAGTTGAACCAGCTGCTGTACCGGTCGACCTGCTCCCAGCGGGAGCCGAGGGCGAAGCCGAGCCCGACGAGCAACGCGTTCCAGACCCCGCTGCCCAGCGCGGTGAGCAGCAGGAACTCGCCCAGCGGCAGCCGGTTGGCCCCGGCCGGGACGGACACCAGGCTGCGCACCACCAGCACCAGCCGGCCGACCAGCACCGCCCACCTGCCGTACCGCTCGAACCAGCGGTCGGCCTTCTCCAGGTCGTCCCGGTCCACCAGCGGGACGTGGTCCAGCCAGCGCTTCAGCCGTTCCTCGCCGAGCGCCGCGCCGAGCCAGTACAGCAGCACCGCGCCGAGCAGCGATCCGGCGGTCGCGGCGAGCACGATCAGCACCACGTTGAACCGGCCCTCGGCGCAGAGGTAGCCGGCCATCGCCAGCACGATCTCGCTCGGGATCGGCGGGACGACGTTCTCCAGGGCGACCAGCAGCGCCACCTCCAGCGCGCCCATCGAGTCGAGCACGCCCGCCACCCACCCCGTCAGCCCGGTGAACTGGTTCGGGTCGACGTTCCGGGCGAGAGCCATCGCCGTCCTTTCGCGGGGTGCCGGGGGATCCGAGGTTGGTACCCCGGCGGCGGCCCGTCACACCTGCTGGTGACCCGCCCCACCGCCGGCCGGGCTCAGCCCGCCGGGTGCAGGGCGGCGTCCGCCGGGCCCCACCGCCACCCGGTGAAGCGGACCACCAGACCGCCCCGGCTCGGCGAGCAGCAGTACGGTCCGGCCGATGCCTCGGCCACCGGGTCCAGCGGGGCCACCCGGACCAGCCGCCACGGCTCCCGCGCCACCCGGGCCCGTACGGTCAGCGCATCCCCGGCCCGGCTGACCCGGACCGTCACCTCCCGCCCCGACCACTCCGGCACCGGGGCGACAGACCAGTCCGACCGCTCGTCGGTGACCACCGCGCCGACCTGCGGCTGGCCGTCGCTGACCTCCACACCCGCCTTGGTCCACCGCCGCTCGTCCACCCGGACCAGCACCCCCGCCTGGTCGAACTGCGCGGTGTAGTCGAGCCGGAAGCTCACCTCCACCGCACTGTCCACCGGGAACGGTGCGAGCAGCGCCGGCCCGTCGTCGTGCACGAAGCCGTAGCTGGTCCGCCGCCAGAAGTCGCTGCCCGCGCGCGGCTCGACCAGCAGCCCGTCGGCCGACTCCTCGGTCCGGACGGGCGGATTCAGCCAGGTGCCGGCGGACCAGTCGACGGGGTGGGTGTCGGCGCTCATGCCGGCACCGTACCGGCGGGGCGACCCGGGCGGGGCCCGGGTTTGCCGGACCGGCGGACCGGAGAAGTAAGCCGGACATGGGCGACAGGTGGTATCAGGAGGCGGTCGTCTACTGCCTCGACATCGACACGTTCGCGGACTCCAACGGCGACGGGGTGGGCGACATCCGGGGCCTCCTCGGCCGCCTGGACTACCTGGCCCGGCTCGGCGTGACCTGCCTCTGGCTGCATCCGATCCATCCGTCCCCGCGGCGGGACGGCGGCTACGACGTCACCGATTTCTACAACGTGGACCCGCGCCTGGGCACCCTGGGCGACTTCGCCGAACTGCTGCACCAGGCGCAGAACCGGGGCATCCAGGTGATCATCGACCTGGTGGTCAACCACACCTCGGACGAACATCCCTGGTTCCAGTCCGCCCGCTCGTCGCCCGACTCGCCGTACCGGGACTGGTACGTCTGGTCGGACAAGGAGCCGCCGGACCGCTACCAGGGCATGGTTTTCCCGGGTGAGCAGAACGAGACGTGGAGCTACGACCGGACCGCCAAGGCCTGGTACTACCACCGGTTCTACAAGTTCCAGCCGGACCTCAACATCGCCAGCCCGGAGGTCCGCACCGAGATCAAGAAGATCGTGTCGTTCTGGCTCCAGCTCGGCGTCACCGGGTTCCGGATGGACGCCGTCCCGTTCATCATCGAGCTGACCGAGCCGGGCAACCCGGACTCGCCCAAGGACATGGACTTCCTCACCGAGCTGCGCCAGCACCTGCAGTGGCGGCGGGGCGACGCGATCCTGCTGGCCGAGGCGAACGTCGAGCCCGACCAGCTGCCGACGTACTTCGGGGACAGCGGCGGCTCGGCCAACCGGATCCACATGCTCTTCGACTTCATGCTCAACGGTCGACTGATGCTCGCCCTGGCCCGGCAGGACCCGGAGCCGGTGATCGAGGCGCTGCGGGACACCCCGGCGCTGCCCGAGGGCGGGCAGTGGGCGACCTTCCTGCGCAACCACGACGAGATCGACCTGTCCCGACTCACCGCCGAGCAGCGCAACCAGGTGTACGAGCAGTTCGGCCCCGACGAGGACATGCGCCTCTACGGCCGGGGCATCCGCCGCCGCCTCGCCTCGATGCTCGGTAACGACCGCAGGCGCATCGAGTTGGCGTACGCGCTCCAGTTCTCGCTGCGCGGCACGCCGGTGCTGCGCTACGGCGAGGAGATCGGCATGGGCGAGGACCTGTCGCTGCCCGGCCGGGAGGCGATCCGTACCCCGATGCAGTGGTCGTACAAGGAGAACGCCGGTTTCTCCACGGCCGACCCGGAGAAGCTGGTCCGCCCGGTGGTCGACAAGGGCGAGTACGGCTACCAGAAGGTCAACGTGACCGCCCAGCGCAGGGACCCGAGGTCGCTGCTGGGCTGGTTCGAGCGGATGATCCGCACCCTCCGGGAGGCTCCCGAGATCGGCTCGGGCAGCACCACCCACATCGACGTGCCGATGCCACCCGGGGTGCTCGCGCACCGCGCCGACGGTCCGACCGGGACCATGGTGTTCCTGCACAACCTCGGCACCGAGGACGTCGAGGTCGACCTGAGCATGCTCGCCCCCGAGGCGGACCTGCCGATCGACGTGTTCACCGACCGCAATTACGAGGAGGTCGGCAAGCTGGACCAGCTCAAGCTCGCCGGCTACGGCTACCGGTGGATCCGGATCAGCCGCGGCAGGGGCCTGTGACGGCCGGACGCCGCGTACCCCTGCGTTAAGCTCCTTCGATCGAGCCCAAGTTACCGGGAGGTAATCATGTCGGAGGAGCCCCGCGTCGCCATCGTGACCGGAGCCGCGCGCGGCATCGGCGCGGCCACCGCCCGTAGGCTGGCCGCCGACGGCATGACCGTCGCCGTGGTCGACATCGAGGAGTCGGCGACCAAGGAGACGGTGGACGCCATCGTCGCCGCCGGCGGCCGGGCGCTGGGGGTGGGCGCCGACGTCTCCGACCGGGCCCAGGTGGAGGCCGCCGTCGAGCGGGTCGCCGCCGAGATGGGGGCGCCGACCGTACTGGTCAACAACGCCGGGGTGCTCCGGGACAACCTGCTGTTCAAGATGACCGACGCCGACTGGGACACGGTGATGGGCGTGCACCTGCGGGGGGCGTTCCTGTTCAGTCAGGCGGCCCAGCAGCACATGGTCGAGCGGAAGTGGGGCCGGATCGTCAACCTCTCCAGCACCTCGGCCCTGGGCAACCGGGGCCAGGCGAACTACGCCGCGGCCAAGGCGGGCCTGCAGGGCTTCACCAAGACCCTCGCCATCGAGTTGGGCCCGTTCGGGGTGACCGTCAACGCGGTCGCGCCCGGTTTCATCGTCACCGACATGACCGCGGCCACCGCGGCCCGGATGAAGGTCGACTTCGAGGCGCTGCAGCAGCATGCCGCCGCCGAGATCCCGGTGCGCCGCACTGGCCGGCCGGAGGACGTCGCGCACACCATCTCGTTCCTGGTCAGCGAGGGCGCGTCGTTCGTCTCCGGCCAGGTCATCTACGTCGCCGGCGGTCCCAAGGACTGACCCTCCGACGCGTCCCGCCCGATCAGGGGCGGGACGCGTCGGGGCGGGTGCGCCAGAGCCAGTACAGGCCGAGGATCGGCAGGACCAGCGGGATGTAGCCGTAGCCGCTGCCGAACCCCGACCAGACCGTCTCGTCCGGGAAGAGTGCCCGGTCGGCCAGGCTGAGGATGCCGACCGCGACCACCCCGACCAGCTCCACCGAGCAGCAGGCCAGCGCGACCCGGCGGCCGGCGTGCCCGGCCCGGGCCAGCCCGACCGCGGCCACGATGTAGATCAGCGCGGCCACTGCGGAGAGCAGGTACGCCACCGGCGCCTGGTCGAATTTGGTGGCGATCTGCAGGCCCGCCCGCGAGGTCGCGGCGATGGCGAAGAGGATGTAGACGGCGATCAGCAGCCGCCCCGGCCCCCGGTTGGTGGTGCGCTCGGGCACCTGGGTCTCAGCCACCGATGACCTCCCAGGTCTGCTGCAACCGGACCACGACCACCGGGGTGACCAGACAGACCGCGCAGACGATCGCCGAGCCCCAGCGGGTCGGCTCCATCCGGGCCAGTACCCAGGCCAGCGGCGGCAGGCAGACCAGCGTCACCAGGTAGCCGAAGAAGGCGCCCGGCTCGCCCGGCCGTACGCCTTCGCCGAGCGCCACCAGCGCCAGCACGGCGAGCGCGAGCAGCGCCACCTCCAGCACGGCCAGGCCGACGAACTGGAGCCGGTCCGGCGCCCGGTGGCGCAGCGCGGCCACCAGCGCCCAGGCCGCGACAACGAGCGACAGCACGATCGCGGCCGTCGCGAGGATCCCGTCCACCGGCGAGCCGGCCGCAGCGGCGCTGGTCATCGGCGCCCTCCCGGCGCAGTCCGAGTCACCGGCACAGACTACTAAGCCTCGTAGTAACCACCGTCGCCTGGCTCTCCCATCCGGTCGCGGGCCCGCCGACTCCGCCGGACGACTAGCGTGGATCACGGCCACGGGCGTAAGCCGTGGCGGACGACGAGGGTAGGGGGATCCGTGGTGCGGTTCGGCTTGTTCGGCACCGGTCACTGGGCGGCGGAGACGCACGCCGCGGCCATCGACGCGCACCCGCGGGCCGACCTGGCCGGGGTCTGGGGCCGGGACCCGGCGAAGGTCGCGGCGCTGGCCGATCGGCACGGCGTACCGGCCTTCGACGACGTGGACGCGCTGCTCGCCGCCTGCGACGCGATCGCGGTCGCGCTGCCGCCGGACATCCAGGCCGAGATCGCCGTCCGGGCCGCCACCGCCGGGCGGCACCTGCTGCTGGACAAGCCGCTGGCGCTGAGCCTCGCGGAGGCCGACCGGGTGGTCGCCGCCGCGCAGGCGTCCGGAGTGGCCTCGGTGGTCTTCTTCACCCAGCGGTTCCACCCGAACGTCACCGGCTTCCTCGCCGCCACCGCGGCGGCCGGCGGCTGGCAGCACGCCCGGGCCACCATGTTCGCGTCCATCTACCAGCCGGGGAACCCGTACGGGAACTCGCAGTGGCGGCGGGACCGGGGCGCGCTGTGGGACATCGGACCGCACGCGTTGTCGCTGATCCTGCCGGTGCTCGGCCGGGTCACCCGGGTCGCCGCGATGGACGGCCCGAGCGGCCTGGTGCACCTGCTGCTCACCCACGACGGCGGCGCCACCAGCTCGCTCTCGCTCACCCTGGAGGCGCCGGCCGAGGCGGTGACCCGGGATTTCGTCTTCTTCGGCGAGAACGGCACCGAGACCGTCCCGCCCGGCGACGGGAGCGCGCTGCAGGCGTACGGCACGGCGATCGACCAGTTGCTGGAGGAGGTCGACGCGGGCACCCGGGACCACCGCTGTGACGTCCGGTTCGGCCGCGAGGTGGTGGCGGTGCTGGCGGCCGCCGAGCGGGCCCGCACCGAGGGGCGCACCGTCGACCTGCCCGCCTGACCGCCGCTACCGTCCCGGCCGCCGGGGCGAAATCGGTCGACGGGCGCCCTCGCCCTGGCTACCCTCGCCCGCATGGCGCACGCCCTGATCGACGTGGCCGGCACGCCGGCCGCGTGGGCCCCGATGCTGGTGGCCCGCCCGCGGATCCGGCGTCCGGCCCCGGCCGGCTGGAACGCGATCCGCTGCTGACCGCTCGCCGGCGACCCTTCGAGGGCCGCCCGGCGATGCCCCACCCCGCCGTACCGACCCGCCCCGCGCCGTGCCCGGCGCCCCGCCGGTCGGGAGGTGGGTGCTGACCGCGTACCGCCCGTGCCGTGGGCCGTCCGAGTCCCCATCCGCTCGGACAGGCCCGATCGCCGGCTGCCTGTCCGTCCCGTCGCCGACCGGCGACAGACAGGACGACGACGCCATGGCGCCCCGACCCACCGAACGCGACCGGTCCCGTCGCGTGCTCTCCCAGAACTTCCTCGCCGACCCGGCCGCCGTCGCGCGGATCGTCCGGGCGGCCCGGCCCGACCCGGACGTCCTCCTCGTCGAGGTGGGCGCCGGCCGGGGCCGGCTGACCGTTCCGCTGGCCGTCCGGTGCGGGCGGCTGGTCGCGTACGAGATCGACCCGGTGGCCGCCGCGGATCTGGCGGCGGCCTGCGCCGGCCTGCCCGGAGTGACGCTGCGCCGGGCCGACTTCCTCGCCGCCGCGCCGCCCGCCGAGCCTTTCGACCTGGTCGGCAACATCCCGTGGTCGCTGACCGCCGCGGTGGTCCGCTGGTGCCTGGCCGCCGACCGGCTCCGCGCGGCCACCCTGCTCACCCAGCGGGAGTACGCCCGCCGGCGCACCGGCCACGGCGGCCGGTGGACCCGGCTGACCATCCTGACCTGGCCCGAGTACGCCTGGCGGGCGGTCGGCACGGTGCCCCGGACGGCGTTCCGCCCGGTGCCGCGGGTCGACGCCGGCATCCTGCGGATTGAGCGGCGACCGGAGCCGCTGCTGTCCCCCGCCGAACTGCCGGCCTATCGGCGGCTGGTGGAGGTCGGTTTCGGCGGGGTGGGCGGCTCGCTGGCCGCCTCGCTGCGCCGGCACCACCCCCGGGCCCGGGTGGACGCCGCGCTGCGTGCCCTCCGGCTGCCGCCCGAGACCCTGGTCGGGGCGGTCTGGCCGGAGCAGTGGCTCACCCTGTTCCGGCTGCTGCGGGTCTGACCCGGCTCAGGTGAGCGTCTTCAGCGCGTCGGCCAGCTCGGCGGGGGAGTCGAACTCCTCCGCCGGCAGGGCCTTGATCAGCTGCAACGTCTCGGTGCTGGCACCGTTCTCCTGGCACCAGCGGATCAGGTCCTCCCGGGAAACCGGGTAGTCGAGCCCGGCCAGGAACTCCTGCAACTGCACCCCGGTCACCGTCATGTCCGCGGCTACCCGCTCCACCGGGAGGCATGCCGGTTTGCCCGGCCGGGTCCCCGGGTAGCCGCGGACATGCTGGTACAGCGACTCGGCGCGCCGAGCGACTTCGACCCGCTGTTGGACAGCGTCCGGGACGCCCGGATCGTCATGATCGGGGAGGCGACGCACGGCAGCTACGACTACTACCGGCTGCGTGAGCAACTGACCCGGCGGCTCATCGCCGAGCAGGGCTTCGACTTCGTCGCGGTGGAGGGGGACTGGCCCGACTGCGACCGGGTGCACCGCTCGGTGGTGGCCGCCCCGGGCGGGCTGGCCGATCCGCAGACCGCGCTGGAGCGCTTCGAACGCTGGCCCACCTGGATGTGGGCCAATGCCGAGGTGGCCCGCTTCTGCCGCTGGCTGCGGGCCTGGAACCTGGAGCGCGCCGAGGGGGACCGGGCCGGCTTCCACGGGCTGGACGTCTACAGCCTGTGGGAGTCGATGCAGGCGATCTTCGACTACCTGGGCGAGGAGGAACCGGCCTCGCTGGAGGCGGCGCAGGAGGCGTACCGCTGCTTCGAGCCGTACGGCAAGCGGGTCGAGGAGTACGGCACGGCCAGCCGGTTCGTCTCCGCCCGCTGCGAGGAGGAGGTCGTCCGGCTGCTGGCGCGTACCCGGGAACACGCCGCCGCGGACGGCGCGGACCGCTTCTCGGCCTGGCAGAACGCGGAGGTGGTGGCCGGCGCGGAGCGTTACTACCGGGCGATGGTCGGCGGCGGCCCGGAGTCGTGGAACGTCCGCGACATCCACATGGCCGACACCCTCGACCGGCTGCTCGACCACTACGGCCCGGACTCCCGGGGCATCGTCTGGGCGCACAACACCCACATCGGCGACGCCCGGGCCACCGACATGGCGACGGACGGGATGGTCAACATCGGCCAGCTCGCCCGCGAGCGGCACGGCGGTGACGCGGTGACGCTGGTCGGCTTCGGCAGCTACCGGGGCACCGTGATCGCCGCGCCGCGCTGGGGTTCCCCGGCGGAGGCGATGGTGGTGCCGCCGGCCCGGGAGGGCTCGGTGGAGCGGCGGCTGCACGAGCTGATGCCGGAGCGGGCGGTGCTGGTCTTCGGCGGCCCCGACGAGCCGGAGTGGGTGACCGGGACGGCCGACCACCGGGCCATCGGGGTGGTCTACGACCCGAGCTTCGAGTCCTGGGGCAACTACGTGCCCACCCGGCTCGGCGAGCGCTACGACGCGTTCATCTGGTGCGACGAGGCCACCGCTCTGCACCCGCTGCCGGCGCTGAGCGCGCCGGGCGAGATGGAGACCTACCCGGCCGGGGTCTGAGCGGCCGGCGGCAGTAGGAGGAGCCCCTGGTTGTCGCGGGGCGACAACCAGGGGCCCGTTCCTCACACGCCGGCGGGCTCGCGCTCGGCGAGGTGGGCGCGCAGGCCCTCGCCCTCGACGTCCACGTTCGGCAGGATCCGGTCCAGCCAGCGGGGGATCCACCAGGCGGCGGTGTCGAGCAGCGACATCACCGCCGGGACGACGGCCATCCGGACCACGAACGCGTCGATCGCGACTCCGATCGCGAGCGCGAAGCCCATCGACTTGATCACCGGGTCGTCGAGGAAGACGAAGCCGCCGAACACCGAGATCATGATCAGCGCGGCGGCGGTGACCACCCGCGCGCCGTGGCCCATCCCGTTGATGGTCGCCTGCCGGGCGCTGTCTCCGTGCACGAAGTCCTCTCGCATCCGGGAGACCAGGAAGACCTCGTAGTCCATGGCCAGGCCGAACAGGATGCCGATGAGCAGGATCGGCAGGAAGCTGACCAGTGGACCGGGGGTGTCCAGCCCGAGCAGGCCGGCCAGGTGGCCCTGCTGGAACACCGCGACCGTGATGCCGAAGGTGGCCGCCACGGTGAGCAGGAAGCCGAGCGCCGCTTTCACCGGCACCAGGACCGAGCGGAACACCAGCATCAGCAGCAGCACCGACAGCCCGACGACCAGCAGCAGATAGACCGGGAGCGCGGCGGAGAGCTTCTCGGACACGTCGATGCCGATCGCGGTCGCGCCGGTCAGTAGCACGTCCGCGTTCCGGATGCCGCTGACCTGGTCGCGGATGTCGTGCACCAGGGTCTCGGTGGCCTCGTCGGTCGGGCCGGTCTTCGGGATGACGCCGAGCAGCGCGGTCCGGCCGGTCGGGTCGAGCTGCGGCGGGGCCACGGCCAGGACCCCGCGCGTCTTCTGGACCAGCGCGGTGACCTGCGGCACGGCGGCCTGGGTGGCCTGCGGCGAGTCGCCGGTGACGACCACCGCGAGGCGCCCGGTGAAGCCGGGGCCGAAGCCTTCCTGGATCAGGTCGTTGTTGACCCGGGCCGGGGTGCCCTCGGCCGCGGTGGCGGCGTCCGGCAGGGACAGGCGCATGTGCTGGGCGGGGAGCGCGAGCAGGCCGAGGCCGATCAGGCCGACCAGGATGACCGGGATCCGCAGCTTCGTCACCCAGCGCGCCCAGCGGAACCCGAAGCCCGAGCGGTTCTCGCCGGCACGTGCGGCGACCGCCTCGCGGTTGCGCAGCTTGCGCGGCAGCACCTTGCGGCCGGCGAAGCCGAGCAGCGCCGGGGCCAGGGTGATCGCGACCAGGACGGCCACCGTGACCGTGCCGGCGGCGGCCAGACCCATCACGGTGAGGAACGGGATGTTCACCACCGCCAGGCCGGCGAGCGCGATGACGACGGTGGCGCCAGCGAAGACCACGGCGGAGCCGGCGGTGCCGACGGCCCGGCCGACCGCCTCCTCGGGGGAGAGCCCGTCGAGCAGGTTCTGCCGGTGTCGGGAGGTGATGAACAGCGAGTAGTCGATGCCGACCGCGAGGCCGAGCATCAGCGCCAGGATCGGCGCGGTGCTGGTCAGCTCGACCGCGCCGCTGAGCGCGTACAGGCCGGCCATGCCGACGCCGACGCCGATCAGCGCGTTCAGCATGGTCATGCCGGCCGCCACCAGCGAGCCGAAGGTGACGATCAGGACGATTGCCGCGACCAGCACACCGAGTGCCTCGGTCGAGCCGACCTCCGGCTCGGCGTTGAGCACCTCGCCGCCCGGGGCGATCTGCCACCCTTGCGCCTCGGCCTGCGCGCCGACCTGCTCGTACGCGGTGCGCTGGGTGTCAGTCACCTCGTCCGCCCGGCCCTTGAACTGCACCTGGATCAGTGCGTACCGGCCGTCCGGGCTCAGCGCCTGCACCTGGTACGGGTCGACCGCGCCGACCACGCCGGGCAGGGCGGCCGCCTCCTCGGTGACCTGCTTGACCACGGCCTGCCCGTTGGGCGTGCCGAGTTGGCCGGCCTGGGGTGCCTTGACAGCGATGGTGCCGGTGGCCCCGCTGGCTGCCGGGAACCGCTCGGCGAGCAGGTCGATCGCGCGCTGCGACTCGGTGCCCGGCATGCTGAAGTTGCTCGCCGTCGAGCCCTTGAGGGTCAGCGCGGCGGCACCGAGGCCGACGAGTACGACGAGCCAGACGACGGCGACGAGTCGCCGGCGGCGCAAGGATGCCCGGCCGAGCCGGTAGAGCAGGGTCGCCATGAGGTTTCCTTGTCCTCGGGGTCGTGAACTGGGATCAGGTGGCGGGCTCGAGGGCCCGCCGGACGACGGCCAGCAGCGCGGGCCGCAGCTCCTCGTCGGGGATGGCGATGAACTCGGCGCACGTCTCCGCGATCCCGGCGAGCACGACCAGCGCGGCGATCCGCGCGGACGGGCGGTCGGACCGGCCGGCGAACGCGCCGATCAGTCGTTCGGAGATCTGTTGGACGTGCGCGAAGGCGGGCTGCTGGAGCAGGTCGGGGAACTCGCCGCGGAGCAGCGCGATCTCCCGCCGGAAGCGGACCGCGAGGTCGACGAAGCCCTCGCCGGCGACCCGCTGGGCGTCCGCGCCGGTGTGTGCGGCGATCCGGGCGTCGAGCGCCTCCAGCACCGCGATGGCGGGTGCCATCAGCTCGCTGAGCAAGGCTTCCTTGTTGGCGAAGTGGTAGAGCACGGTGGCCTTGGAGCAGCCCACCTCGCGGGCGATGTCCTGCAGCGAGGTGCCCTTGTAGCCGGTGACGGCGAAGCGGCGCGCCGCCGCGGCGAGGATCTCGTCGTGAGTTTCCGGTAGCGCCCGTGCCATGTCCTCCAGGATGCCTGACCGATCGGTCAGCACCTGACCGATCGGTCAGACGGATTGCGTGGTCTTCGCCACAGCCTCAGCCGACCGGAACACCGTGCTCGTGGTCGTACGCCGCCCGGGCCGCCGTGATCGCGGTCCGGTGCCGCTCCGCCCACGCGGTCAACGCGACCAGTGATTCGTAGAGCTCCAGGGCCATCGGGGTGGCGGTGTACTCCACCTTCGGCGGGACGGTCGGAAAGACGTGCCGGTGCAGCAGGCCGTCCCGCTCCAGGTTGCGCAGGGTCAGCGTGAGCATCCGCCGGCTGATGCCCTCGACCTGCCGCTCCAGCTCGGTGAACCGGATCGGCCCCTGTGACGCGGCGATCAGGATGCCGATGCTCCACTTGCCGCCGACCCGATCCAGCGCCTCCCGGACGGTGCAGGCCCGTGCCTGCTGGGCGGTCACGGACACACAGCTGTTCCCCTGGGACACGAAAGTGCCTCCTTCCGCTCGGTCTGATGGTCACAGACGATGGCCTCGGTAACAAACCATGCACCAAGGAGGTCGTACCCGATGACGGGGACCAACCGCTGGCCGGCGCTGCTCGTGCTCTGCGCCGGCAGCCTGATCATCATCCTGGACGGCAGCATCGTCGCCGTGGCGCTCCCGGCCGTCCAGGCCGACCTGGGCTTCCACGGCGCCGGGCTGGCCTGGGTGGTGAACGCCTACCTGGTCGCGTTCGGCGGCCTGCTCCTGCTGGCCGGGCGGCTCGGCGACCTGCTCGGCCGGCGCCAGGTCTTCCTGGCCGGGGTGGCCCTGTTCACCCTCGCCTCGCTGCTCTGCGCCGTGGCCGCCAGCCCGGCGATCCTGGTCGCCGCCCGCTTCGCGCAGGGCGTCGGGGGCGCGCTCACCACCGCGGTCAGCCTCGGCATGATCGTCCGGCTCTTCCCCGAGCCGGCCGAGCGGGCCCGGGCGATCGCCGTGTTCAGCTTCACCGGCGCGGCCGGCTCCTCGATCGGCCTGCTGGTCGGGGGAGTGCTCACCGACCTGGCGGGCTGGCGGTCGATCTTCCTGATCAACCTGCCGATCGGCGCGCTGATCCTGGCCGCCGCCGGACGGCTGATCGCGCCGGACCCCGGCGTCGGCCTGCGGGCCGGTCTGGACCTGCTCGGCGCGGTGCTGGCCACCGCCGGCCTGATGGCCGCCGTGCTGGCCATCGTCGGTGCCGGCGAACACGGCTGGACCTCGGCGCGCACCCTCACCGCCGCCGGGCTGGCCATCGCGCTCCTGGCCGGCTTCGCGGCCCGGCAGCGGATCGCCCCGACCCCGCTGCTGCCACCCCGGGTGCTGCGGGCGCCCGGCCTGGTCGCCGCCAACGCCGCGCAGTTCCTCATGGTGGCCGCGTACTTCGGCTTCCAGTTCCTGCTCGCGCTGCACCTGCAACTCGTCCTCGGGCTGGACCCGGCGGCCACCGGCTTCGCCTTCCTGCCCACCCCGCTGGTGATCGCGGCGGTCTCGCTGGGCCTGGCCGGCCGGCTGGTGGCCCGGTACGGCGCCCGGGCGGTGCTGGTCGGCGGGCTGGCGCTCGCCGTGGCGGGCTTCCTGCTGCTGGCCCGCCTCCCGGTGGACGCCGGTTACGCGCGGGACCTGCTCCCGGCCATGCTGGTCTTCGGCGTCGCGGGCGGGCTGACCCTGCCGGCGGTCACCAACCTCGCCATGGCCGGTGCCGCGCCCGACGACGCAGGGCTCGCCTCCGGGCTGGCCAACACCACCCAGCAGGTGGGCGGGGCGCTCGGGTTGGCCACCCTCGCCACCCTGGCCGCGTCCCGCACCGACGCGGCGCGCGCCGCCGGCGCGGACCAGGTGGCCGCCCTCGCCGCCGGCTACCGGTACGCCTTCGCCGTGGCCGCCGCGCTGGTCGCCGCCGCCCTGCTGGTCGCCCTCCGCACCGCCCGGCGGCCCCGTCGCCAGGAAGCCCTCCCGACGCCCCCGGCAGGGCGGGCGACCGCAGCGGGCTCGGCGCCTCCGATTGGCCAGCAGACTGCCGGCGGTCAGCTCCGGCCGTCGGCGCCCAGCACCCGGGCCAGGAGATCCACCGCCGCCGGGTACGCGTGCGACGGCGGGTGCGCGTAACCCACGACCAGACCGCCCGGTTGTCCTGCCGGGTGATGCCGGTGCGGGCCGAGCCCGCCCAGGGCGAGCCCGCGCGCGCCGGCCGCCGCCAGCACCTCCGCCTCGGTCGGGCCGTCCGCCGGCAGGTCGACGGTGGCGTGCAGGCCGGCCGAGATCCCGTCCAGGCCGGGCCACCGGCCCAGCCGGTCCAGCAGCAGGTCCCGCCGCTGCCGGTAGCGCCGCCGGACGGTACGGATCTGCCGGTCGTAGCCGTGCGTGCCGATCAGGTCCGCGAGGGCGAGCTGGCCGATCGTCTCCGTGTGCAGGTCGAGGTGGCGTTTCGCGTCCACCACCGGATCCACCAGCCGGGCCGGCAGCACCAGCCAGGCCAGGCGCAACGCCGGCCCGAGCGTCTTCGCCGCGGTGCCCACGTACGCCACCTGCTCCGGGGCGGTGCCCTGGACC
Organism: Micromonospora sp. CB01531; assembly: GCF_001905095.1. GTDB lineage: Bacteria > Actinomycetota > Actinomycetes > Mycobacteriales > Micromonosporaceae > Micromonospora. Next base: position 45,520 of record NZ_LWLS01000061.1, on the reverse strand, counting down.
GCGCCCACCGGCTGCCGGTCGTACCGGAACTCGCCGTCGTAGTCGTCCTCGACGACCAGGCCGCCGGTCGCCCGGGCCCAGTCGGCCAGCGCGTGCCGGCGGGCCGGGTGCAGCGTCACCCCGATCGGGAACTGGTGTGCCGGGGTCACCACCGCGGCGCCCACCCGGGCGAGGCGCCCGGTGCCGAGCAGGTCGGTACGCGCACCCCGCTCGTCCACCGGCAGCGGCAGCACGGTGCCACCGTGCCGGCGGACCACCTCCCGGTGGAAGGGGAGCCCCGGATCCTCCATCGCCACGGCCGGCGTACCGGCGTCGCGCAGCACGGTGGTGAGCAGCACCAGCGCCTGGACGTACCCGGTGGTGACCACGATCCGCTCCGGGTCGGCGAGCACGCCGCGGGCTCGTCCCAGGTAGCCGGCGAGCGCGGTACGCAGCTCCGGTCGGCCGCGCGGGTCGCCGTAGCCGTACGCCTCGGCGGGGGCCACGGCCAGCGCCCGTCGGGTGGCCCGCAGCCAGGCGGTGACCGGGAAGAGCCCGACGTCGGGGCTGCCCGGACGGAGGTCGTACCGGAAGGGTGCCGGCCCGGGCGGCGGCGCGACCGGCGCCGGCGCCGCCCGGCGTAGCGGGCTGACCTCGGTGCCGGCGCCGACCCGGGCCACCAGCCAGCCTTCGGCGACCAGTTGGTCGTAGGCGGCGCTGACCGTGCCCCGGGACAGCCCGAGTTCGGTGGCGAGGGTGCGGGTGGCCGGCAGGCGGGCCGACGGCGGTAGCCGGCCGTCGCGGATGGCCGCCCGCAGGGCCCGTTCCAGCCCGGCCCGCCGGCCGCCGCTCGCGTCCAGTTCCAGGTGCAGGTCGACGCCGAAATCGGCCCAGTCCATCGGCACGGAATTGGAGCTTAGGGGTTGGCCACCGGCCCGGCGAGAATCCCCGCATGACCGAGCTGAACCAGCGGGCCGCCACGCTGCGCGCGCTGCACCGCCCCGGAGTACCGCTGATCCTGCCCAACGCCTGGGACGCCGGGTCGGCCCGGGCCGTGGTCGCGGCCGGCTTCCCGGCCGTCGCCACCAGCAGCGGGGCGGTCGCCGAGGCGCTCGGCCACGCCGACAACGAGGCCACCCCGGTGGACGAGATGTTCGACGCGGTCGCCCGGATCGCCGCCGCCGTGGCCGTCCCGGTCACCGCCGACCTGGAGCGGGGGTACGGGCTGCGCCCGGCCGAGCTGGTCGAGCGGCTGCTCGCCGCCGGCGCGGTCGGCTGCAACCTCGAGGACTCCGACCCGCGTACCCGGGAGCTGCGCGACGTGGCGGAGCAGGCCGACCTGCTCGCCGGGGTCCGCGCGGCGGCCCGGGAGGCCGGGGTGGACGTGGTGCTCAACGCCCGGGTGGACGTCCACCTGCGGGCGTACGGGCCGGCGGAGGGGCGGCTCGCCGAGGCGGTCCGCCGGGCCCGCCGCTACCGGGCCGCCGGGGTGGACTGCGTCTACCCGATCGTCCTCGCCGACCCGGCCGACGTCCGGACCCTGGTGACCGAGGTGGACGCCCCGGTCAACGTGCTGGCCCGCCCCGGCGCACCGGCCGTGGCCGAGCTGGCCGGGCTCGGCGTGGCCCGGGTCAGCTTCGGTGAGGGGCTGTACGCGGCCGCCCGCGCCCGTACCGTCGAGATGCTCGCCGCGATCCGGGCGGGCGACGAGTTGTTCCGGACCGCAGAGGAGGCACGGTGACCTACCCACCACCGCGTTACTCAGGAGACTGGGGCGAGCCGACCGCCACCTACCGCCCGGCCGACCAGCCGCCCGAGCTGGTCTACCCCAGCGGCGGCACGGCGCACTACCTCGCCACCGGCGCGTCGACCAACGGGCAGTTCGGGCTCTACCGCTGGGAGATGGGCCCGCAGCCGAGCGGCCCGGATCCGCACTTCCACCGGTCCATCTCGGAGTCGTTCTACATCCTGTCCGGGACGGTCCGCATCTACGACGGCCGGCGGTGGATCGACACGGTGCCCGGCGACTTCGTGCACGTCCCGGAGGGTGGCGTCCACGCGTTCCGCAACGAGTCCGGCGAGCCCGCCTCGATGCTGCTGCACTTCGCGCCCGGCGCGCCCCGGGAGGGCTACTTCGAGGGCCTGCTGGACCTGGCCGGCCGGACCGAGGAGGAGCGGACGGAGTTCTTCCTGCGGCACGACACGTTCTGGGTCTGACTCCCTCGGCGGTCGTGTCGGGGTTGCCGGCACGGCTTCGGGCCGGGAAGGTGAGCGGATGGGTGCCGCTGACGAGACCCGGGACGGGGTTTCGCTGACCAATCTGGACCAGCCGCTGTTCGACGGGGCCGGGGCGACCAAGCGCGATCTGGTCGACTACCTGGACGCCGTCCACGAGCGGATCCTGCCGGAGCTGCGTGACCGGCCGCTCTCGGTCGTCCGGGTGCGGCCCGGGCAGGACCCGTTCATGCAGAAGAACCTGCCGAAGTACACCCCCGACTGGGTGCGCCGCACCTCGGTCTGGGCGGAGGCGTCCCGCCGGCGGATCTCGTACGCCCTCTGCGACGACCGGCGGACGCTGCTCTGGTTCGCCAACCAGCGGGCGGTGGAGTACCACCCGACACTGGGCCTGGCGGGCCGGCCGGAGCACCCCACCCAGCTGGTGCTCGACCTCGACCCGCCCCCGGGTGACTCGTTCGGCATGGCGGTCCGGGCCGCGCTGCTGGTCCGGCAGGCGCTGACCGACGTCGGGCTGGCCGGGGCGGTGAAGACCAGCGGCGCCAAGGGCGTGCACGTGATCGTGCCGGTGGCCGCCGAGACCACGGCCGAGGAGGCGGCCGCCGCGACCCGGGCCGTCGCCGCCCGCGCCGAACGCCTCGACCCGGCACTGGCCACCACCGCGTTCATCGTCGAGGACCGCGGCGGCCGGGTGTTCGTCGACTCGACCCGGGCGTACGGGGCGACGGTGGTGGCGGCGTACAGCCCCCGGGTGCGGCCGGGCACGCCGGTGTCGTACCCGGTCGGCTGGGACGACCTGGAGTCGGCGACGCCCGCCGACTTCACCGTGCGGACCGTGCCGGCGCTGGTCGCCGAGCGGGACCCGTGGGCGGCGGCGCTGCCGGCCCCGCAGCGGCTCCCGGCCGACCTGGTCGCGGAGGGGCGGACCATCCCGGTGGCCCGGGTGCAGGCCATGCACGAGGGCAAGCGCCGCGCGAAGGCCCGCCGCGAGGCCGGCTGACCGGTCCGGGTGCGGCTCCCGGGGCTGCCGGTTGCTCGCCATGGTTAGGTGTGGCGCGTCGTCACCGTGCCGCGGCGATAACCGGCGAGTTATCGGTCGTTGTGATGTTCGCGGTTGATGGCCGCGGGCCGCCGACGGCCCGCATACACGATCAAGGCCGCTGACCGGATTTCCCTGGTCAGCGGCCTTGGATGGTGCCCCCGGCAGGATTCGAACCTGCGCCCCCGCCTCCGGAGGGCGGTGCTCTATCCCCTGAGCTACGGGGGCTCAGCGACCCGAGAAGCGTAGCAAACCCGCCTCCGGATCACCCAATCGGTATCCCCGCGCGCCGCCCGTCTCCGCAATTGCCCTGATCATGAGGTTGGCGGCAGCCGTGGAGATCATTGTCGCCGGCAACCTCATGATCACCGGAAAGGTGGCCGGGGGTCAGGCGGCGGCCAGGGGGCGGCCGCAGCTGGGAAGCGGGTGCAGGACGATGCGGCGCGGCAGGCGGCGCGGCCACTCGTTGCGGGGCCACGAGCCGTCGACGATCAGGTGCACGCTGCGCTCCTCGGCGCCGCTAAGCCGCAGCACGAAGTCGCGCGGGAGCGGCGGGTCGACCGACGGTGTGGTGATCATGAAGCGGACCCGGCCCCGGGAGGAGACCGCGGAGATCACGTCGGCCGCCGGCATGGTGCCGCGCAGGCGGATCCGGCCGATCCAGTAGACCTCCGCGGCGTGCTCCTGGGCGGCCCCGGTGATTGCCGGGTACTCGCTGCGCACCCAGCGCTCGACTGCGCCCACGCAGAGCCCGCAGGCCCGCTCCCGGGGCTCCCGCGGACCCAACCCCCAGGCCCGCAGGTACGCCCCGACCGTGCCGGGGTCCATCGCCAGGTCGAACCGGCGCTGTATGAGGGTGGTCAGGCTCTGTCGCGTCCAGAGCTCCTCGTCCAGGCCGAACCCGTCGGGGTGGACGCCCCGCAGTACGTCGATCAGTTCGAGTTCCTGTTCGCGGCTGAGCGTTCCCGACTCGCCCGGCCGCTGTCCGCGACGGACGGCTGCCACCGCCCCGTCACCGCCGATGGTGTGGCGTCGGCACCAACTGGTCACCGACCTGCCTGCGTCTCTGAGTGCAACCCCCACGTCTTGCGCAACGAGCCCGAATCGCAACTGGTCACGATATGTGGGTAGAAAAGTCTCCAAGGAGCACTATGGGTTGAACTCCATCAAAAAGTTATAAACGGGCATAACGGGCTGGTAGGGGCGGGTATGCGGAAGGGCCTGCGTCGGGAACGACGCGGGCCCTTCCGGAAGCAGGCGTGCCGGCGGCTCAGCCACCGAGCCGCTTGAGCGCGGCCTGGATGTTGGTCAGATCCGTCTGCTGGGTGTTCTTCATGGTCTGCGCGACCGCCAGCACGTCCTCGTCGTGCCCCTGGTCGAGGATCCCCTGGATCATGTGGACCCCGCCCAGGTGGTGCTGCCGCATCATGGTGAGGAAGAGCACGTCGAACTCGCGGCCCTTGGCGGCCCGCAGCTTCGCCATCTCCTCCGGCGTGGCCATGCCCGGCATCAGGCCGTTCTTGACCAGCCCGGCGCCGTCCGGCATCCAGGCCATCGGCGGCTGGTCGCCGGTCGGGTCCAGGTGCCACGAGCGCAGCCAGGTCTGCATGATGCCGATCTCGCCCTGCTGGCCCGTCGCGATGTCGACGCCGATCTGCCGTACCTCCGGGTCCTGGCCCTGCTGGAAGGCCAGCAGCCCCATCGCCACCGCCTGCGCGTGGTGGGTGGTCATGTCCCGGGCGAAGCCCGCCTCGGCGGAGTTGTCACCCGGCCGGGTGAGAGCCGGGGTGAGCAGGCCGCCCGCGTACCCGAGCAGGAGGCCGACCACGACGGCGGCGGCCAGGGCCAGCACGCCGAAGCGGCGCGCGGCCCCCCGGCCACCGTCACCGGTGGCCGGGGCCTCGTCGAGCTCGGTGTCCGTCGTCACGGCGGCGGTCATCGCGGCGTCCTCACTGGGTCGGCTGCTCGGGCATCTGGTTGCCCAGGTTGTCCCGCGGCGTGGTGCCGGTGGCGGTGACGCCCTGGTCGCAGAGCGCGGTCGGCCCCTCGATGGAGGCGTTGACCTTCAGCGTCTTGATGAAGTCGTCGATCCGGCTGTCGTCGGCGTTGTCGACCTTGAGCTGGAAGCCCCAGGCCTGCAGCGAGATCGGCTTGTCCAGCCCCTCGAACGGGCTGAGCATCAGCTTCTCCTTGCCCTCGACCTTGGCCTTGAGCTTGGCCACCTGGTCGGCCGGCAGGTCCGGGCGGTAGGTGATCCAGACCGTGCCGTGCTCCAGGCTGTGCACCGCGTGCTCGTTGGCGATCGGGGCGTCGTAGACGTCGCCCATGCAGTTCTGCCAGGCCTGGTTGTGCGGGCCGGCGACCGGCGGGAGGACGTCGTACTTGATCGAGCCCGGCTGGTGGTTGCCACCCTTGACCAGGTCCGGGTCCTTCTTGCGGTAGTCGACCATGCCCTTGATGGCGTCGGCCCGCGTCTGCCACGGCTGAGAGCCCTGGAAGGCGGCGTAGGCACCGTAGCCGATGATGCCGGCGGCGAGCACGCCGACCGCGACGAAGAGGGCGATCGGGCCCCAGGACCGACCCTGGCTGACCTTCACCGGGGCGACCGGCTTGCGGCCCTTGCCGCCCGCGGCCGGCCGCGGGTTGCCCTTGCCGGATCCGGCCTTGCCGCCGGCGGGCTTGTCGGCAGCGGCCGGCCGGCCGGCGGCCGGCTTCTTGCCGGTGCTGACCACGGTCGGACGGCGCTCCGGGCCGCCCGGGGTGCTGATGCTCATCGTGCCTCGTCAGGTCGGTCGGTCAGGGAGCCCGGCGGGTCGGTTCACATGCTGGTCGCCGCCGCGGTGCCCGAGTCTACCCCCGATAACATGGTTCGGTGACTCCCGCAGAACTCGCCGACGTAGTCCTTGCCGCAGCCCGCGCCGTCTTCGAGGACCGGGGCCTGGACGGCTTCGCGCTGCCCGCGCAGACCACCGTCGAGCGACCCCGAAACCCCGAGCACGGCGACTACGCCTCGACGCTGGCGCTGCAGCTCAGCAAGAAGGTCGGCGTACCCCCGCGGGAGCTGGCCGCCGCCCTGGCCGAGCAGCTCGGTCGGGCGCCGGGGATCAAGTCGGTGGAGATCGCCGGCCCGGGCTTCCTGAACATCCGGCTCGACTCGGCCGCCGCCGGCCAGCTGGCCAAGGTCATCGTCGAGGCCGGCCCGGAGTACGGCCGCAGTGCGACCCTTGCCGGCCAGAAGATCAACCTGGAGTTCGTCTCGGCGAACCCGACCGGCCCGGTGCACATCGGCGGGGTCCGCTGGGCGGCCGTCGGCGACGCGCTGAGCCGGCTGCTCCGCGCCACCGGCGCCGACGTCGGCACCGAGTACTACTTCAACGACGCCGGCTCCCAGATCGACCGGTTCGCCCGCTCGCTGCTCGCCGCCGCGAAGGGCGAGCCGACCCCGGAAGACGGTTACGGCGGCGCGTACCTCGCCGAGATCGCGGACGAGGTGTGCCGGCGCCGGCCGGAGGTCCGGGAGTTGGACGACGCCGCCGCCCAGGAGATGTTCCGGGTCGAGGGCGTCCAGCTGATGTTCGAGGAGATCAAGGCGTCGCTGCGCGACTTCGGGGTCGAGTTCGACACCTACTTCAACGAGAAGGACCTGCACGACCGGGGCGAGCTGGACAAGGCGCTGGCCCGGCTGCGCGAGCAGGGGCACGTCTACGAGGCCGAGGGCGCCACCTGGCTGCGCACCACCGACTTCGGCGACGACAAGGACCGGGTGCTGCGCAAGTCCAACGGCGAGTGGACCTACTTCGCCGCCGACTGCGCCTACTACCTGGACAAGCGGGAGCGCGGCTTCGAGCGCGTGGTGATCATGCTGGGCGCCGACCACCACGGCTACATCGGCCGGATGAAGGCCATGGCCGCCTGCTTCGGCGACGACCCGGACCGCAACCTCGAGATCCTCATCGGCCAGCTGGTCAACCTGGTCCGCGACGGGCAGCCGGTGCGGATGAGCAAGCGGGCCGGCACCGTGGTCACCCTGGAGGACCTGGTCGACGCGATCGGCGTGGATGCCGCCCGGTACGCGCTGGCCCGCTACTCGGCCGACTCGCCCATCGACATCGACGTGGAGCTGTGGACCCGGGCCAAGAACGACAACCCGGTCTACTACGTGCAGTACGTGGGCGCGCGGACCGCCGGCATCTCGCGGCAGGCCGCCGAGGCGGGGCTGACCCGGGGCGCGGCGGCGGACTTCCGCCCCGAGCTGCTCAGCCACGAGAAGGAACACGAGCTGCTCAAGGCCCTCGCCGGGTTCCCGGCCGTGGTGGCCACCGCCGCGGAGCTGCGCCAGCCGCACCGGCTCGCGCACTACCTGGAGCGCGAGGTTGCCCCGGCGTTCCACCGGTTCTACGACCAGTGCCGGGTCACCCCGCAGGGCGACGAGGAGATCACCGACACCCACCGGGCCCGGCTCTGGCTCAACGACGCCACCCGCGTGGTCATCGCCAACGGCCTGCAGCTGCTCGGCGTCTCCGCCCCGGAAAGGATGTAGTCCCATGCGCGCGCACGAGGCCGGTGCCCTGCACGGCGACATCGGCAACCGCGGGCCGGCCTGGCTGCGTACCCCGGTCGACGTCAACGCCCTGGTGCCGCAGCTGTGGCCGCGCCATGTGGCGCGCGGGGCGGGCGGCGCGCTGGAGGTCGCCGGGCTGGACGTCCGCGACCTGGCCGCCGAGTTCGGCACCGCGGTGTACGTGCTGGACGAGGACGACCTGCGCTCCCGCTGCCGCGAGTTCCGGGACGCCTTCCCGGACGCCGACGTCTACTACGCCGGCAAGGCCTTCCTCTGCCGCGCCGTGGTCCGCATGGTCGCCGAGGAGGGCCTCTTCCTCGACGTCTGCACCGGCGGCGAGCTGGCCACCGCGCTGTCGGCGGGGATGGAGCCTGCGCGGATCGGCTTCCACGGCAACAACAAGTCGGTGGCCGAGCTGACCCGGGCGGTGGACGCCGGGGTGGGCCGGATCATCGTCGATTCGTTCGCCGAGATCGACCGGCTCACCGCGCTCGCCCGCGAGCGTGGGGTACGCCCCAAGGTGCTGGTCCGGGTCACCGTCGGCGTGGAGGCGCACACCCACGAGTTCATCGCCACCGCGCACGAGGACCAGAAGTTCGGCTTCTCGCTCGCTGGCGGGGCGGCTGCGGCGGCCGCCTTCAAGATCCTCGACGAGGGCGTGCTGGAGCTGCGCGGGCTGCACTCGCACATCGGGTCGCAGATCTTCGACGCCAGCGGCTTCGAGGTCTCCGCCCGGCGGGTGCTCGGCCTGCAGGCGCAGATCCGCGACGCCCGCGGGGTGGAGCTGCCCGAGCTGGACCTGGGCGGCGGGTTCGGCATCGCGTACACCACGCAGGACGACCCGGCCGCGCCGAGCGACCTGGCCAAGCGGCTGCGCAAGATTGTCGACGCCGAGTGCTTCGCCGAGAAGCTGCGGGTGCCGCACCTGTCCATCGAGCCGGGCCGGGCCATCGTCGGTCCCGCCGTGTTCACCCTCTACGAGGTCGGCACGGTCAAGTCCGTGCCGCTGGGCACTGGCGGCGGCGACGGCCATCGTGCCTACGTGAGCGTGGACGGCGGGATGAGCGATAATATCCGCACCGCGCTCTACGACGCGTCCTACTCGGCGACGGTGGCGAACCGGGCCTCAGCTGCGGAACCGCTGCTCGCCCGCGTGGTGGGAAAGCATTGTGAGTCCGGGGACATCGTGGTGAAGGATGAATTCCTGCCCGCTGACGTGCAGCCCGGAGATTTTGTCGCGGTGCCCGGCACCGGGGCGTACTGCCGGAGCATGGCCAGCAACTACAACCACGTCCCGCGGCCCCCGGTCGTCGCCGTCCGCGACGGTCGGGCCCGGCTGATCGTCCGCCGGGAGACCGAAGCGGACCTGCTCGCATTGGATGTCGGATGACCTCACCCGTTCGCTTGGCGCTGCTCGGCTGCGGCACGGTCGGCAGCGACGTGGTGCGGCTGCTGCACGAGCAGTCGGCCGACCTCGCCGCCCGGATCGGTGCCCCGCTGGAGATCGCCGGCATCGCCGTACGCCGGCTCGGTCGGGACCGGGGCGACCTGCCGGTCGACCCCGCCCTGTTCACCACCGACCCGCTCGGGCTGATCAAGCGGGACGACGTGGACGTCGTGGTGGAGGTCGTCGGCGGCATCGAGCCGGCCCGGAGCTGGCTCGTCGAGGCGCTGCGCGCGGGCAAGAGCGTGGTCACGGCAAACAAGGCGCTGCTCGCCGAGGACGGCGCGGCGCTGCACGACGCCGCCGCTGAGGGCGGCGCCGACCTCTACTACGAGGCGAGCGTCGCCGGGGCCATCCCGCTGCTGCGCCCGCTGCGCGAGTCGCTGCACGGGGACCGGATCAACCGGGTCACCGGCATCGTCAACGGCACCACCAACTTCATCCTCTCCGCCATGGACGCCACCGGCGCCGGTTTCGCCGAGGCGCTGGAGGAGGCCACCGAGCTGGGGTACGCGGAGGCGGACCCGACGGCCGACGTGGAGGGCTTCGACGCCGCCGCCAAGGCCGCCATCCTCGCCTCCCTGGCGTTCCACACCCGGGTAACCGCGGCCGACGTACACCGGGAGGGCATCACCGAGGTGACCGCCGCCGACGTGGCCAGCGCCAGGGCGATGGGCTGCACCATCAAGCTGCTCTGCATCGCCGCCCGGGGCTCCGACGCGCAGGGCCGCGAGACGGTCAGTGTCCGGGTGCACCCGGCGATGATCCCGCTGACCCACCCCCTGGCCAGCGTCGGCGACGCGTTCAACGCGGTCTTCGTCGAGGCCGAGGCGGCCGGGCAGTTGATGTTCTACGGCCGGGGCGCCGGCGGCGCGCCGACCGCCAGCGCAGTGCTCGGCGACGTGGTGGCGGTGGCCCGCAACCGCCTCGCCGGGGTGCACGCGCCCAGCGAGTCGGCGTACGCGGACCTGTCGGTGCGGCCGATGGGGGAGGCGCTCACCCGCTACCACATCAGCCTCGACGTGACCGACCGGCCGGGTGTGCTGGCGGCGGTGGCCGGGGTGTTCGCCCGGCACGAGGTCTCCATCGCCACCGTCCGGCAGGGCCCGGCAGGTGGCGGCGCGGCCGGCGGGGGCGCGGACGCCGAACTGGTCATCGTCACCCACGTCGCGCCGGACGCCGCGCTCGCGGCCACCGTCCGGGAGCTGCGCGGGCTGGCGATCGTCCGCTCGGTGACCAGCGTGCTGCGGGTCGAGGGCGGGGCGTAGCTTTCGTCCCGCCTGATGGTTAACCGGAGGTGTGCCAGCGGCCGGTCCGGGAGGCTGGCTCACGCTGGTAGAAGCCCCGATGTGGCCGGGGCGGTCGAGGCGAGGAGAGCGACATGTGGCGGGGTCTGATCGAGACGTACCGGGACCGGCTGCCCGTCACCGACGCTACCCCGGTCGTCACCCTGCACGAGGGGAACACTCCGCTGCTGCCGGCACCGGTGCTCTCCGCCCGGATCGGCGCCGACGTCTGGTTGAAGGTGGAGGGGGCCAACCCCACCGGCTCCTTCAAGGACCGGGGCATGACGGTCGCCGTCTCCAAGGCCGTCGAGGCCGGTGACAAGGCGATCATCTGCGCCTCCACCGGCAACACCAGCGCCTCCGCCGCGGCGTACGCGGCCCGCGCGGGGATCACCTGCGCGGTGCTGGTGCCGCAGGGCAAGATCGCGCTGGGCAAGCTGGCCCAGGCGCTGGTGCACGGCGCCAGGCTGCTCCAGGTGCAGGGCAACTTCGACGACTGCCTGGCGCTGGCCGGCAAGCTCGCCCAGGACTACCCGGTCGCCCTGGTCAACTCGGTCAACATCGACCGGCTGCACGGGCAGAAGACCGCCGCGTTCGAGATCGTCGAGGCGCTGGGCGACGCGCCGGACATCCACTGCCTGCCGGTCGGCAACGCCGGCAACATCTCCGCCTACTGGATGGGCTACTCGGAGGACGTGGCGGCCGGCAACGCCACGAAGGCGCCGAAGATGTACGGCTTCCAGGCGGCCGGTGCGGCCCCCATCGTCACCGGGCAGGTGGTGCCGGAGCCGTCGACCATCGCCACCGCCATCCGGATCGGCAACCCGGCGAGCTGGACCAAGGCGGTCGACGCCCGGGACGCCTCCGGTGGCCTGATCTCGGCGGTCACCGACCGGGAGATCCTGTCGGCGTACCGGCTGCTGGCCCGCGAGGTGGGCGTGTTCGTCGAGCTGGGCAGCGCGGCCAGCGTGGCCGGGCTGCTCCAGCAGGGCGCCGCGGGCCGGGTGCCGGCCGGGTCCACCGTGGTCTGCACGGTCACCGGCCACGGCCTCAAGGACCCGGAGTGGGCTATCTCCACCGCCCCCGCCCCGGTGACCATCGCCAACGACCCCCTGGCCGCCGCCCGCTCCCTGGACCTGGCCTGACCCCCACGCTCCACCCCACCCCACCCCCCTTCCCCCTCCGCCGGGCGCGCGGCCGCCGGCGCTGACCAAGAGGTTGCGTCAGGATCGCCCCGGTTCCTGGCCAAACTTCTTGATCAACAGGGTGCCGGACGGGGTGGGTGGGTGCGGAGTGGACGGAGGGGGTGGGGCAGACTTTGGGCACCCGCAGACCCCATTCCAGGAGTGAGCCACGCCGATGTCGCTGCTCGCCAGATTCAGCCTCGCCAACCGAGGGCTGATCGCCCTCATCGCGCTGGTGACCGCGGCGTTCGGGGCGTTCGCCGTACCATCGCTGAAGCAGCAGCTCCTGCCGTCGCTGGAGTTCCCCGCCGCGTTCATCGTGGCGGCGTACCCGGGCGCCGCGCCGGAGATTGTCGAGTCCCAGGTCACCGAGCCGATCGAGAACAGCCTGCAGGGCATCCCGGGGCTGGAGAAGGTCACCTCGACCTCCCGCGAGGGCTCCACCACGGTCCAGGTGCAGTACGCGTTCGGCACTGATCTGGACGACGTGGTCAACAAGATGCAGACCGCGTTGAACCGCATCGACGGGCAGCTGCCCCAGGGGGTGGATCCGCAGGTCATCGCCGGCAGCACCGACGATCTGCCCGCCGTGGTGGTGGCCGCGACCGGCGGCGACGACGAGCAGGCGCTGGCGGAGCAGTTGCGCCGCACCGTCGTACCCGAGCTGGAGGGACTGGACGGGGTCCGGACGGTCGCGGTCACCGGCACCCGCGACCAGGTCGTGCTGGTCACCCCCGACCCGGTGAAGCTGGCCGCGGCGCGGCTGGCCCCCACCGCCATCGGCCAGGCGCTCAGGACCAACGGCGTCGCGGTGCCGGCCGGCGCGGTGGCTGACGGCAGCCGGTCGCTGCCGGTCCAGGTCGGCACCCCGATCCGGACCGTGGACGACCTGCGTGGCATCGTGCTCACCACCGCCCCCGCCGCCCCGGTACGCCTCGGCGACGTGGCCCGGGTGGAGCAGCAGCTCGCCCCGGCCACCGGGTTCACCCGGACCAACGGCAAGCCCAGCCTCGGCATCGCCGTCACCGCCACCCCGGACGGCAACGCGGTCCGGATCTCGCACGAGATCCGGGACCGGCTCGACGCGCTCTCGGCCGCCTCCGGCGCCGCGCTCACCGTGGTCTTCGACCAGGCCCCGTTCGTCGAGCGGTCCATCGAGAGCCTCACCACCGAGGGCCTGCTCGGGCTGCTGATGGCGGTGGTGGTGATCCTGGTCTTCCTGCTCTCGATCCGCTCCACCGTGGTCACCGCGGTCTCCATCCCGCTGTCGGTGCTGGTCGCGCTGATCGTGCTCTGGGCCGGCGACCACTCGCTCAACCTGCTCACCCTCGGCGCGCTGACCATCGCCGTCGGTCGGGTCGTCGACGACTCCATCGTGGTGCTCGAGAACATCAAGCGGCACCTGGAGTACGGCGAGCCGAAGCGGGAGGCCATCCTCGGCGCGGTCCGCGAGGTGGCCGGCGCGGTGACCGCCTCGACGCTCACCACGGTCGCGGTCTTCGCGCCGATCGCGCTGGTGGGCGGCTTCGTCGGGCAGCTCTTCGCACCGTTCGCGATCACCGTGACGGTGGCCCTGCTCGCCTCGCTGCTGGTCTCGCTGACCGTGATCCCGGTGCTGGCGTACTGGTTCCTGAAGCCGGGCCGCGGCGGGGCGGACGACGCCGCAGCCCGGGGGGCGGCCGAGGAGAAGGAGCTGCGCAGCCCACTGCAGCGGGCGTACCTGCCGGCCATCGGGTTCGCCACCCGCTCCTGGGGCACCCGCTGGGCGACCGTGGGGCTGGGCCTGCTGGTGCTGCTCGGCACGTTCGGCCTGGCCCAGAAGCTGGAGACCAACTTCCTGGACGACTCCGGCCAGGACACCCTGGCCATCCGGCAGGAGCTGCCGGCGGGCACCGGGCTGACCGGCACCGACCAGGCCGCCGCGCGGGTCGAGGAGGTGCTCCGGGGTACGCCGGGGGTGAAGACGTACCAGGTCAGCGCGGGCGGCACGGACAGTCCGTGGGCGGGTGGCGGTGGCAACAACACCGCCTCCTACTCGGTGGCGCTCACCGAGGACACCGACGCCGCGAAGGTCCGGCGCACCCTCCGCGAGGAGTTCGACGGCCTCGGCCCGGAGGTGGGTGAGCTGAGCTTCGGCGCCGGACAGAGCGACGCCTCCGCCAGCCAGCTCGAGGTGGTCGTGCAGGCCGCCGATCAGGAGACCCTGACCCGGGCCGCCGAGGCCGTCCGGGACGCGATGGCCGGTACGCCGGGTGTCGACGACGTCGCCACCGGCCTCGCCGCCCGGGTGCCCCGGGTCGAGGTGACCGTGGACCGGGTCGCCGCGGCGCGGGCCGGGCTCACCGAGGCGGCCGTCGGGCAGCTCGTCGCGCAGGCGTACCGGGGTGCCCCGCTGGGCCAGGTCACGCTGGACGGCCGGCCCCTGAACGTGGTGCTCAGCACCGGGACCCGGCCGCCGCTGAGCGTGGCCGACCTGCGGGCGCTTCCGGTGGGCCCGGTCAAGCTGGACGACATCGCCGACGTCAACCAGGTCGAGGGCCCGCAGCAGGTGACCCGGATCGACGGCGAGCGGAGCGTCTCGGTCACCGGCACGGCTACCGGCTCCGACCTCGGCGCCACCACCCAGGAGTTGCAGAAGCGGCTGGACGCGCTGGACGTGCCGGGGGCGACGTTCGCCATCGGCGGGGTGAGCGCCGACCAGAAGGACGCCTTCGCCGACCTGGGGCTGGCCGTGCTGGCCGCGATCGCGATCGTCTTCCTGATCATGGTTGGTACGTTCCGCAGCCTGACCCAGGCGCTGATCCTGCTGGTCTCCGTCCCGTTCGCGGCCACCGGGGCGATCGCGCTGCTGCTGGCCACCGGGACGCCGCTGGGCGTACCAGCGCTGATCGGTGTGCTCATGCTGGTCGGCATCGTGGTGACCAACGCGATCGTGCTGCTCGACCTGATCAACCAGTACCGGGCCCGGGGGATGGGCGTGACCGAGGCGGTGGTCGAGGGCGGCCGCCGGCGGCTGCGCCCGATCCTGATGACCGCGGTCGCCACGGTGTTCGCGCTGCTCCCGATGGCCTTCGGCCTCACCGGCGAGGGTGGCTTCATCTCCCGGCCGCTGGCGATCGTGGTGATCGGCGGCCTGATCAGCTCGACGCTGCTGACGCTGATCCTGGTGCCGACCCTCTACACCATGGTGGAACGCGCCAAGGAGTCGCTGCGTGCACTTGGGGCCCGCCGCCGGGACGCACCGGAGCCGGTCCCGGTGCCGGTCCTGGCGACCGTCGGCGATGGCGAGTCGCCGGCCGAGCCTGCCGCACCGGCCGCCCCGGCGCCGGCCCGGCCGGCCCCGTCGGCCGCGCTGCTGGACGGTACGGACCAGTTCGAGGTGCTCCGGCTCCCGAAGAGCCGGCGTTCCCCCCTCCCACCCGCCGACTGACCCCCACCCGCCCCCCCGCCCCGGCGGGTTGCGGGCAAATTCCCGGAAGGAGTGGCCATTCCGCCTCGGCTGGCCACTCTTTCCGCGGAAGGGGCCCCTCCAACGTCCCCGACGGAGGGAGGGGGGACCAATCTTTTCGGGGAAGCGGGCGTTTCACGGCGGACGGCGGCGCGAGGGGACCATGGGCGGCGACGCCAGGCTGTACCGTGGGTGAGTTGACACCTACTGCGCGTCGTCGGCTCGCTGTCGTGGATGGCCGGCCGGAGCGGGGGCGGGGCCATGGCGGACGGCGTGGGCCGGTGGGACAGGCGGGCGGTGCTGCGTCGCACCGCGCTGCTGGCCGGGGGCGCGGCGCTGGGCGCCGCCGCGACCTCGCAGACCACCTGGATCGCCGACCGCCGGCTCCCGATCGCCGGCGGGCCGGCCAGCGCCACCGTGGGCAGCCGCCACCAGGAGGTCGGCTCCGGCACGGTCGAGGTCGCCTGGGGCGTACGCACCACCGAGCGACTGCTCGCCCTCACCTTCGACGACGGGCCGCTGCCACAGTGGACGCCGATGGTGCTGGACACCCTGGAGAAGTACGCCGTCCCGGCCACCTTCTTCCTGGTCGGTGTCCGGGCCCGGGAGCACGCCGTCCTGGTCCGGGGCCGGCTGGGGCGGCACGAGGTGGGCAATCACAGCTGGGCCCACCACGACCTGGCCCGGATGGACGCCCACGCCGCGTACGACGACCTCCGGCGCAGCCACGAGGCCATCACCGAGGCCACCGGGGTCGCGCCCCGCCTGATCCGCCCGCCCTGGGGGCACCTGGGTGGGGCGGTGCTGCACGCCGCCGCCCGGCTGGACTACCGGCTGGTGCTATGGACGTTGCAGATGGTCGAGGGGGAGTTTCCCGACGACCCGGCTGGGCACGCCCGACGAATCGTCGCCGACGTGCAGCCCGGCACCATCCTGCTCGGCCATGACGTGGGCACGGAACGGCGGCTGGTCGCGCTGCGCGGCCTGCCCGACATGATCACCGGGCTGCGGGCCCGCGGCTACACCTTCGTGACCGTCTCCCAGCTGCTCCGCCACGCCGCCGTGGTCTGACCGGCCCGGTAGGGTGCCGGCGTGTCACCCACCGTCTCGGTCCTGGTCCGCAATCGTGACTTCCGCAACCTCTTCCTCGCCGAGCTGGTGGTGTTCGGCGCCGACTGGTTCGTCATGGTGCCGCTGCTGGTGCTCCTGCCGAAGCTGACCGGCAGCGGGGTGTGGGGGGCGCTGGTGCTCGCCGTGGACACCGGCACGCTGGCGCTGCTGCTGCCGTATACCGGCACCATCGCCGATCGGTTCGACCGGCGGAAGACCATGATCGCGGCTAACCTCGCCGCGCTGGCCGGCGTCCTGCTGCTGCTCGGCGTCCGCAGCCCCCGGACGGCCTGGCTGGCCCTGGTAGCGATCGCGGCCGTGGCGGTGGCGAAGGCGTTCTACTCGCCGGCCGCCCAGGCTGCCCTGCCCAACGTGCTCGACCCGGCGGACCTGGCCGCTGGCAACGCCGTGGCCGGCTCCGCCTGGGGCACCATGACGGTCGTCGGCGCCTCGCTCGGCGGCATGCTCAGCGCGGCCGCCGGCGCGTACGTCAGCTTCTGGGTGGCGGCGGGGAGCCTGGTGGTGGCGGCGGGCCTGGCCGCGCTGATCCGCCGGCCGTTGCAGGCCCCCCGCGACCCGGCGTTGGCACCCACGCGCACCTGGGCGGCGATCCGCGAGGCGCTGCGCTACATCGCGCACCGGCCGCGGGTGCTCGGCCTGGTCACCGTCAAGTCGGCGGTCGGCCTGGGCAACGGCGTGCTGACCGTCTTCCCGCTGCTCGCCGGGGTGTACGGGGTCGGGGCGGTCGGCACCGGACTGCTCTTCGCCGCCCGGGGTGCCGGGGCGCTGGTCGGCCCGATCCTGATGCGCCGGGTGCTCGCCAACCGGGCCTGGCTGCTCACCGGCCTGGCGCTGTCCATGTCCCTCTACGGCCTGGCCTACCTCGGGGCGTCGGTGGTCGCCTGGTTCCCGCTGGTGCTGGTGCTGGTCTTCCTGGCCCACCTCGGCGGCGGCAGCAACTGGGTGCTGTCCAACTACGCCCTCCAGGGCGAGGTGCCGGACCACCTGCGGGGGCGGGTCTTCGCCACCGACATGATGCTGGCGACGCTGGCCATCTCGGTCAGCCAGCTGGCCGTCGCCCTGGTGGTCGACACGGTGAGCGAGCGGACCGTGCTGGCCGGCTGCGGTCTGGTCACCGTGGTCTACGCGCTGGGCTGGCGGCTGGCCACCCGGCGGCTCTCGCTCACCGATCCGGCGGAGGAGCCCTGTGCCAGCCGCGCGTCCTGACCCGCGCCGGCGCACGGTGCGCGCGGCGGCGCCGCCCACCCGCCATCCGGGCTGCGAGGCGCCCACGACCGACGCCGGCTTCGCCGAGCGTGGGAACGCATCCCATGGTCCGGGCGAATCGACGGGCTGTCGGTGTCGGGTCCTAGCATGAGCCGGTGCCGATGACTCTCACCTCCGGTCCCGTGCGGGTCCGGGTGCCCGCGACCAGCGCGAACCTGGGGCCGGGCTTCGACTCGCTCGGGCTGGCCCTCGGGCTGTACGACGACGTGGCGGCCGAGGTGACCGCCGGCGGGGTCCGGGTGGCGGTGACCGGCGAGGGCGCCGGCGAGCTGCCGGACGGGGACCAGCACCTGGTGGTGGTGGCCATGCGGGCCACCTTCGACGTGTTGGGCACGCAGCCGCCGGGGCTGGCCCTGGAGTGCGTCAACCGGATCCCGCAGGCCCGGGGCCTCGGTTCGTCCTCGGCGGCCATCGTCGCCGGGGTGCTGCTGGCCCGGGCGCTGGCCGACGACGGCGCGGCGCTGCTGGACGACGTCGCCGCGCTCCGGCTGGCCGCCGAGATCGAGGGCCATCCCGACAACGTCGCGCCCTGCCTGCTCGGTGGCTTCACCGTCGCCTGGACCGAGCCGGCCGGTGCCCGGGCGGTGTCGCTGCCCGTGGCGGAAGGCGTCCGCCCGACCGTCTTCGTGCCCGGGGAGCGCGGCCTGACCGCCGTTGCCCGGGCCGCGCTGCCGGCCACCGTGCCGCACGCCGACGCGGCCCTGACCGCCGGACGCGCGGCCCTGCTGGTGCACGCGCTGACCACCGATCCGGCGCTGCTGCTGCCGGGCACGGTCGACCGGCTGCACCAGGACTACCGCGCCGAGGAGATGCCGGGGACGGCAGCCCTGGTCGTCGCCCTGCGTGAGGCGGATGTGGCGGCTGTGGTCAGTGGGGCGGGCCCGACGGTTCTGGCGTTGACCGAGGTGCCGGCGGGGTTCGGCGCGGGAACAGATTGGCAGCGCTGGGAGTTGCCGATAGATGTCAGCGGTGCCCGGGTCACCCGGGGTAGACTTGGACACGCCGAGCGGGACCCTGTTGCCGCAGGTCGGAAGAGTTGATTACGCTCTAGACTCAGCACAGCCGCGAAGCATGCGATCTCCTGCGGGGCGGCGCACCCCCGAAGCTCTCGGCGGTCAGCCCGTCACCCCTGCCAAAGGCCTACGCCGCACCGCAGTTTCCACAGGTCGCCGCAGACGGCGAGACCTGCTCACCGACGCTGGTGAGTCGGGAAACCGACCGGCTGCTGTGTCACAGACTCCCGCGACGCGTCCATGCGAGGCGGGTGCACCGAGGCCGCCCGGCCACCTGGTTTCGACTCCGGGCAGCCCCGGCCTATCGAGGGAAGGAATCCATTGAGCGACACCACCGACGTGACGTCGGATGTTTCCAACGTCGCTGGCGATGCCACCGCCGCCGCTCCCACTCGCCGTCGGCGCAGCGGTACCGGCCTGTCGGCGATGCTGCTGCCTGAGCTTCAGAGCCTGGCCGCGTCGCTCGGCATCTCCGGTACGGCTCGCATGCGCAAGGGCGAGCTGATCAGCGCGATCACAGAGCGGCAGGGCGGCGCCGCCGCCGGCACCCCTCGACCGCGGGCCGAGGTCGCGGCCGCGGCCGCTCCGGCCCGGGAAGAGGTGCACGCCGAGGTCCGTGAGGAGCGGGCCGAGACCGAGCGCCGCCCGGCCGAGCAGGCGCCGGCCGCCGAGGTGACCGAGGGTCGCACCCGGAGCCGGCGTGGCCGGGCCGCCGCGACCGCCGAGGCGCGTCCGGCCGAGCCGCGTGCCGAGGAGGCCCCGGCCGAGACCGGTGAGCGGGCCGAGCGCGGCGAGGGCCGCGGCCGGGAGCGCGGCGCCGAGCGGGCCGAGCGCACCGAGCGGGCCGAGCGCACCGAGCGGGCCGAGCGCACCGAGCGGGCCGAACGCACCGAGCGGGCCGAGCGGGCCGAGCGCGGCGAGCGGACCGAGCGCACCGAGCGTGCCGAGCGTGGCGAGCGGGCCGAACGCACCGAGCGTGGCGAGCGTGGCGAACGCACCGAGCGTGCCGAGCGTGGCGAGCGGGCCGAGCGCAACGACCGTGGCCAGCGCGCTGAGCGCGCCGAGCGGGACAACGACGGCGACGAGGACGGCGAGGGCGGCGGCCGGCGCGGCCGGCGCAGCCGGTTCCGTGACCGCCGGCGGGGCCGCGGTGAGCGGGCCGAGGGCGGCGAGGGCGGCGGCCGCGAGCCGCAGGTCGGCGAGGACGACGTGCTCGTCCCGGTCGCCGGCATCATCGACGTGCTCGACAACTACGCCTTCGTCCGGACCACCGGCTACCTGGCCGGCCCGAACGACGTGTACGTCTCGATGTCCCAGATCAAGAAGTACGGCCTGCGCCGCGGTGACGCCATCACCGGCGCCGTGCGGGCCGCGCGGGACGGCGAGCAGCGGCGCGACAAGTACAACCCGCTGGTCCGGCTGGACACCATCAACGGGATGGAGCCGGACGAGGCGAAGCGCCGTCCGGAGTTCTACAAGCTCACTCCGCTGTACCCGCAGGAGCGGCTGCGGCTGGAGACCGAGCCGCACATCCTGACCACCCGGGTGATCGACCTGGTGATGCCGATCGGCAAGGGTCAGCGGGCGTTGATCGTCTCGCCGCCGAAGGCCGGTAAGACGATGGTGCTGCAGGCGATCGCGAACGCGATCACCCGCAACAACCCGGAGTGCCACCTGATGGTGGTGCTGGTCGACGAGCGGCCGGAAGAGGTCACCGACATGCAGCGGTCGGTGAAGGGCGAGGTCATCGCGGCCACGTTCGACCGTCCGCCGCAGGACCACACCACGGTGGCGGAGTTGGCGATCGAGCGGGCGAAGCGCCTGGTCGAGCTGGGGCACGACGTGGTCGTGCTGCTCGACTCGGTGACCCGGCTCGGTCGGTCGTACAACCTGGCGGCGCCGGCCAGCGGCCGGATCATGTCGGGTGGTATCGACTCCACCGCGCTCTACCCGCCGAAGCGCTTCCTGGGCGCGGCGCGGAACATCGAGAACGGCGGCTCGCTGACCATCCTCGCCACCGCGCTGGTGGAGACCGGATCGATGGCCGACACGGTCATCTTCGAGGAGTTCAAGGGCACCGGCAACGCCGAGCTCAAGCTGGACCGGAAGATCGCCGACAAGCGGGTCTTCCCGGCGATCGACATCAACCCCTCCGGTACGCGCAAGGAGGAGGTCCTGCTCGCGCCGGAGGAGCTGGCGATCGTCCACAAGCTCCGGAAGGTGCTGCACTCGCTGGACTCGCAGGCGGCGCTCGACCTCCTGCTGGACCGGCTCAAGCAGTCCCGGACGAACATCGAGTTCCTGATGCAGATCGCGAAGTCCACGCCGGGCGAGTGATCCCGCCAGGGGCGGAGCGAAGAGGGGTACGGCCTGCGGGTCGTGCCCCTCTTCCGCGTTCCTGGCCGGGTGCCGAACAGCCTGTATGAAGTTTTTCTACGGTTAAGCCTAGAGGTATTGAAACTTCTATTCAGTTTCCGGTTGACTGTCGTCCATGCGTATCCGCAGTCGATCTGCCCGTCTCGCCGGCGTCCTGCTGCTGACGCCGCTGCTCACCCTGGCCGGTCCCGTCCCACCCGGCACCGCGGCGCCCGCAGGTGAGCCGCACACCGCGGCCGAGGACGCCCCGGCCGCCTCCTCCCGCCCTGACTCCGCCGTCGCCCTCGCCGGCGACGCCGCCGGTCTGGAACCGGCCGGCGGCCTGGAGACCGCGAAGACCATCCGTCCGGTCGCCCCCGGACTCGAGCTGACCTCCTTCGACCGGTACGACGCCGACGGCTGGCTGCGGGCCGACGCCCTCACCGCCGACCTGTCCGGCGGTGTCACCGTGGACTACGTCAATTCGGGCGCGGTCACCCGGGACGAGCCGCTGCGCGCCGCGGTGGACCGCTCCCGGGCGGTGGCCGCGGTCAACGGCGACTTCTTCGACATCAACAACTCCGGTGCCGCGCAGGGCATCGGCATCCGCTCCGGCGAACTGGTTCAGTCGCCGGTCGCCGGGCACACCAACGCCGCCGCGATCAGCGCCGAGGGGCTGGGCCGGGTGATCCAGGTCGGCTTCGAGGGCAGCGTCACCCTGCCGGCCGGGTCGGTGCCGCTGACCCAGTTCAACAACATGGTGCAGCGCGACGGCGTCGGCGTCTTCACCCCGCTCTGGGGGACGTACTCCCGCAAGCGCCCGGTGGAGGGCGCCGCCCGGGTGGTCGAGGTGACGGTGACCGGCGGCAAGGTGGCCGCCGTGGCCACCGCGGCGGGCGAGGGCCCGATTCCGGCCGGCACCACTGTGCTGCTGGGCCGGGAGGCGGGCGCCGACGCGCTCGCGGCGCTGCGGCCGGGCGATCCGGTCGACCTGAGCTGGCGGCCGAAGGCCTCCGACGGGAGCAGCCTGCGGGCTGCGGTCGGTGGCGGCAACGTGCTGATCCGGGACGGCGTGGTGCAGCAGATCGCCGATCAGAGCCTGGCCCCGCGTACCTCGGTCGGCTTCTCCGCCGACGGGCGCAGAATGATCATGCTGACCGTGGACGGCCGGCAGGTGGACAGCCGGGGCGTCACGCAGACCGAGCTGGGCCGGATGATGCGCGAGCTCGGCGCGTGGACCGCACTGAACCTCGACGGCGGCGGCTCCTCGACCCTGCTGGCCCGCGAGCCCGGCGCGGCCACCGTGCAGGTGGAGAACAGCCCCTCGGACGGCAGCGAGCGGCCGGTGCCGAACGGCCTGGCCATCTACGCCCCGCCGGGCAGCGGCCGGCTCACCGGGTACTGGCTGGAGACGGCGAGTGACCCGACCGCCGCGCCGGGGGTCGCCCCGGTCCGCGGCGGGCGGCCGGACCGGGTCTTCCCCGGGCTCACCCGCCGGCTCACCGCGGCCGGCTACGACGAGACGTATGGGCCGGCGGCCGGCGCGCCGCAGTGGCGGGCCAACCCGGCCGCCCAGGGCACGGTCGACGACGAGGGCGTGTTCCGGGCCGCTCGGCCCGGCCGCAGCACCATCACCGCCTGGCGCGAGGCGGCCCGGGGCACCCTCGACCTGACCGTGCTCGGTCCTCTGGAGCGGATCGACTCAACCGTGGACCGGCTCGGCCTCAACCGGCAGGGTGACACCGGCCTGTTCGGCGTGGTCGGCTACGACGCCGAGGGCAACACCGCGCCGATCGAGCCGGCCGACCTGCGCCTGGAGTACGACCACGACCTCCTCGCGGTCACCCCGACCGGCGACGGCAACCTCTCGGTCAAGGCGCTCAGCGGCACCGGCTCCGCCCTGGTCACCATCCACGTCGGAGCGCAGACCACCGTGCTGCCGGTGACCGTCGGGCTGGCCGACGTGCCGGTGGCCGGCTTCGACGACGCCGCCTCCTGGAAGTTCAGCCAGGCGCGGGCCAGCGGGTCGGTCGCGCCGACGCCGGGCCACACCGGCACCGGCCTGAAGCTGTCGTACGACTTCAGCCAGTCGACCGGCACCCGCGCCGCGTACGCCGACCCGCCGGCCTGGATCCCGGTGCCCGGCCAGCCGCAGGCCTTCGGCATGTGGATCAAGGGCAACGGCACCGGGGAGTGGCCCAGCCTGCACCTGCACGACGCCCAGGACACCCAGTTCGTGCTCCGCGGCCCGTACGTCACCTGGACCGGGTGGCGGTACGTCGAGTTCGCCGTCCCGCCGGGCGTGCAGTACCCGGTCCGGGTGCGCCGGTTCTACGTGGCGGAGACCGACCCGGCCAAGCAGTACAAGAGCGAGGTGGTCATCGACGACCTGGTGGCCAAGGTGCCGCCCACCCTGGACGCGCCGGCCGAGTCACCGCTGACCGACCGGGTGGTCCTGCGCGACGGCACGGTGGACGGCGCGTCCTGGCGCTTCGCGGTGATGTCCGACGCCCAGTTCGTCGCCGCCGACCCGGACAGCGACCTGGTCGCCCAGGCCCGCCGTACGCTCCGCGAGATCAAGGCGGCGAAGCCCGACTTCGTGATCATCGTCGGCGACCTCGTGGACACCGCGTACCCGGCGGACTTCGCGCTGGCCAAGCGGATCCTCGACGAGGAACTGGGCGGCGAGCTGCCCTACTACTACGTCCCGGGCAATCACGAGATCATGGGCGCCCCGATCGACAACTTCAAGGCCGCCTTCGGCGACACCTCGCGGGTCTTCGACCACCAGGGCACCCGGTTCGTCACGCTGAACACCGCCAACGGCTCACTGCGCGGCGGCGGCTTCGACCAGGTGAAGCTGCTGCGGGACACGCTGGACCGGGCCGCCGCCGACCCGGCCGTCGGCTCGGTCGCGGTGTTCTTCCACCACCCGCCCCGCGACCCCAGCCCGGCCAAGGCCAGCCAGCTCGGCGACCGGAAGGAGGCCGCCCTGGTGGAGCAGTGGCTGGCCGACTTCCAGCACCGGACGGGCAAGGGCGCGCTCCTGGTCAACGGGCACGTCGGCACGTTCCACGCCGAGCGGGTGGACGGCGTCCCGTACGTGATCAACGGCAACTCGGGCAAGAACCCCTCCACCCCGCCGCAGCTCGGCGGCTTCACCGGCTGGACCGAGTTCGGCGTCGACCCGGTGACCCCGCAGGAGGCGGAGCGGGCCCGGCGTGACCCACTGGCCGAGGGGCCGCGCTGGGTCGAGGCGGAGTTCCACGCCCACGTCGACCGGCTCGCCCTGGCGGCTCCGGCCAGCGTCGCGGTGGGCGCCCCGGCGACCGTCACGGCCACGCTCACCCAGCCCGGCGGCCGTACCGTCCCGGTCGCCGCACCGGTCAGTGCCGACTGGTCCGGCTCGCCGAACCTGCACGTCGGTGGGGCCGACGGGGTGAAGCCCTGGCACGTGGCCCGGTTCGACCCGGCGACGGGGCAGCTGACCGCGCTGCGCCCCGGCGGTCAGGTGGTGCTCGCGGTGACCGTCAACGGCGTACCCGCCCAGGCGACGGTCACCCTGACGGCGGCGGAGGCGCCCGCCGCCTGACCCGCCCCGGGGGCGCGGCCATGGTCTGCGTCCCCGGACGCCGGCCGCCACCCGCCGACGGGCCCTGTGACCTGGGGGAGGAGCCCGTCGGCGGGTGCTCGGTCAGAAGTCGCCCTCGGCCACCTGGAAGACGGTCAGGCCGAGCGAGCGCCACATCCGGACCACCTGCTGCCGGTCGTCGAATACGCCGACCACCCGGTACCGGTCCCGGATCTCCCGCTCGTAGATCTCCTGCTTGACCACGGCGTCCTTGCGGTGGTCGCCGACCGCCCGCAGGTGCAGCGCCAGGTAGGGCACCTTGACGTGCCGGTCCAGCCAGGTCTCGGTGGCCGGCCGTGCGGTCGCGTCCCGGCCGGAGCAGAAGACCACCCCGTGCCCGGCCGCGTGCATCGCCCGGACCGCCGCGATCACCGCCTCGTTCGGGGCGTCCTCGCCGACCCGGGTCATGTCGTACGGGCTGCGGGAGACGGTCAACGCCACCGTGCCGTCGATGTCCACCAGCACGATCGCGGGCGGCTCGGGGTGGGGCGGGTGGACCCGGGCCGGGGTGCCGGTGCGGGCGGTCGGCACCGGCAGCGGTAACGGCCGGTTGGCGAGGTAGCGCTCGTGCAGCCGGCGGATCGCCGCCTCGCCGACCCGGTCGGCCTCCGGCCGGGCCGCGTCCCGGCGCAGGCACTCCTCCAGCGGCACGTCGGTGAAGTCGTGCACCTCGAACGCGGCGCCGAACCGCTCGGCCAGCTCGGCCCAGTCCCGCAACGTGCGCGAGCGCAGGTTGGTGTCGTCCACGCAGACGCTCACCCGGGCCGCCAGCAGCGCCTCCACCTGGGCCCGCTGGGCGCGGGTGACCTGCCCCTCGGCCCACTGGGTGAAGAGCCGCTCGCCGTGCATCATCCGGCGCAGGTCGTCCCGGTTGACCCGGACCACGCCGGGCTGGAGCCGGCGGGCGAAGGTGGTCTTGCCGGAGGCGGGCAGCCCACGGGTCGCGATCAGGCAGAACATCCCGCACCTCCTGTTCGTCCCGGTCCATCCCCGGACCGGTTCACGAATGCCCGCGACCCGCGCGGGAATGCGTACCTGATAGTGAGCGTTGCGCCTGCCGGACCTCCGGTGCGGCCCGCTCGCCGGGTCGGCGGAGGCCCATGGCACACTGGTCAATCGGCCACCGGTTCCGGTTCACGCCCGAGCCTCTCGCGGACGGCGGGGAGCGACGACGGCGACCCGGCGACCACCCACGAAAGGACCGAGGCGAGATGAAGCCCAACATCCACCCGGAGTACGTGACCACCGAGGTCCGCTGCTCCTGCGGCAACACGTTCACGACCCGCAGCACCGCCAAGGGCGGTCAGATCAGTGTCGAGACCTGCAGCGCCTGCCACCCGTTCTACACCGGTAAGCAGCGCGTCCTCGACACCGCCGGTCGGGTCGCCAAGTTCCAGCAGAAGTACGCCAAGGTTCAGGCCAAGAAGGCCAAGTAGCTCCTCCGACGACGCCCGTGTCCGGCTCCGTGCCGGGCGCGGGCGTTCGTCCGTTTCCGCCCGCTTGTCCCTGTCCCCATCCGGTCGTTCAAGGAGCATCCGCAGCATGAGCAGTGAGCGCCTGGCCGCCCTCCTCGACGAGTACGCCGAGTTGGAGAAGCGGCTGGCCGACCCCGCGATCCACGCCGACCAGGGCACCGCCCGGCGGGTCGGCCGGCGCTACGCGGAGCTGGTCCCGCTGCACAAGGCCGCCGGCGAGCTGGAGCAGGCCCGGGCCGACCTGACCGCCGCCCGCGAGCTGGCCGCCGAGGACCCGGCGTTCACCGCCGAGGCCGAGGCGATCGCCGCGTCCCTGCCGGCGCTGGAGGAGAGGCTGGCGGAGCTGCTGATCCCTCGGGACCCGCACGACGCCAAGGACGTCATCGTCGAGATCAAGGCGGGGGAGGGCGGCGAGGAGTCGGCCCTCTTCGCCGGCGACCTGCTCCGGATGTACACCCGGTACGCCGAGCGGCACGGCTGGGTCACCGAGGTGATCGACTCGCAGGACTCCGACCTCGGCGGCGTGAAGGACGTCTCCCTGGCGATCAAGACCAAGGGCGTGCCCGAGGGGGGCAACGGCGTCTGGTCCCGGCTCAAGTGGGAGGGCGGCGTGCACCGGGTGCAGCGCGTCCCGGTCACCGAGTCGCAGGGTCGGATCCACACCAGCGCGGCCGGCGTGCTGGTGCTGCCGGAGGCCGAGGAGGTCGACCTCACCGTCGACCCGAACGACCTCCGGATCGACGTGTTCCGCTCGTCCGGGCCCGGCGGCCAGTCGGTCAACACCACCGACTCGGCGGTCCGGATCACCCACGTGCCCACCGGGATCGTGGTCTCCTGCCAGAACGAGAAGTCGCAGCTGCAGAACCGGGAGCAGGCGATGCGCATCCTGCGCGCCCGGCTGCTCGCCGCCGCCCAGGAGCAGGCTGACGCGGCCGCCTCGGACGCCCGGAAGGCGCAGGTCCGCACCGTGGACCGGTCGGAGCGGATCCGCACCTACAACTTCCCGCAGAACCGGATCACCGATCACCGGATCGGCTACACCGCGTACAACCTGGATCTGGCCCTGGCCGGTGAGCTGGACGGGGTCCTGGACGCCCTCACCGAGGCCGACCGCGCCGCCCGCCTGGCCGGCGAAACCGAACTGACCCGCCGCTGACGCCCTGCCCCGCCGTGCCGCTTCGCGCGCGCCCGACTTGGTGCCAGTTTCACGGAAAGAGTGGCCATTCCGCGCCGGATGGCCACTCTTTCCGTGAACTAGGCCCCACGGGCCCGGCGCGGGTGCACGGGCCCGGCACGGCGCCGCGGGGGCGGCGCGCGGGTGGAGTCAGGAGGCGCGGAGGCGGTCCTTGGCGCGCAGCATCTCCCGGTCGGCCAGCTCGAACGCGGCGCCCAGGGCGTCCCGGACGCTCGCCCCGGAGCCCCCGCTCACCTCGGCGAAGCCGATGCTCACCCCGACCGGGGTGCCGGGGACCAGGGACTCCCAGTCCTCGGTGCGGACGGCCGCCTGGATCCGGCGGGCCACCTCGGCCGCCTCGGACATGCCCGCCTCGGGCAGCACCACGACGAACTCGTCCCCGCCGTACCGGGCCACGAAGTCCCCACGGCGCATCACCCGGTTGATCACCCCGGCGATCCGTTGCAGGACCAGGTCCCCGGAGTGGTGGCCGTGCCGGGTGTTCACCGCCTTGAAGCCGTCCAGGTCGCAGACGCCGATCACCACCCGCTCGCCCCGGGACACCACGGCGCCGATGTAGCGCTCCAGCCGGCGCCGGTTGGGCAGCCCGGTCAGCGGGTCGGTGAGCGCCTCGCCCTCGTACCGGGCGGCCTCGCGGCGCACCTCTTCGTGGTCGATCCGGGCTGCGATGCCTTCGATGTAGACGTCCCGCAGCCGGTCGTTGCGCTGTGCGGCCAGCCGGAACGCGTACCGGTCGGCCCGGTGCGCGGCGGCGTGGTCGCCGGCCCGCGCCAGCGCGATGCTGCGCAGCCGGGGCGGCTCGGCCGCGCCCAGTGTCTCGATGGAGACCCGGGAGGTGTCCAGCCGGGTCACCGCCTCGATCGGGCGGCCGTCGGCGATGGCCAGGCAGACCTGGCCGAGCTGGCGCATGTCCCGCGCGCGGGCACTGTCGCCGCCGTGCCCGAGCAGCCGGTCGAGGTCGGCGTCGCCACCGGGATCCAGTTGGTCGCCGAGGGCGGCCCGCCGGGCGACGGCGTAGCCGTACGCTGCCAGGCTGCTCGGCCGGATGTTGCCGGCCCGACCGCTGTGCAGGAAGCGGTTGAAGTCCCCGGCCACGTCGCGCAGCACCCGCAGGCAGCCGTCGCTGTCGCCGGTGTGGTCCAGGGCCACCGCGTTGCGCAGCCGGATGCCCGGGGCGGCGAAGGTCTCCTCGGGGATGCCGGCGGCGATCCCCACCTGGCGGGCGCGCTCGATCGCGCCGAGGGCGTGTCCGTGGAAGCTGAGGTAGGAGTAGGCCATCGCCAGGTCGTGCCAGCCCCAGGCGGTGTCCCGGTCCGGGTCGTCGTCGGCGGTCAGCCAGCGGGAGGCCTTGACCAGGTGGGTGACGCAACGGTCCAGCGCCCCCTGGTGGTGCGCGGCGAGCGCCGCCAGGGCGTTGAGGTGCCCGTGCAGGTACGGCTCCGCGAGGTCCCGGACCGCGGCGGAGGCGTCCTCGATGGCCCTGGTGTATTCCGCCGTCCGACCGAGATTGATCACCGCGCAGAGGCGCTGGACCAGCGCGTCCGCGCGGGTGCAGGGATCGTTCGTGGTGCGGACGACCCGGTCGAGCAGGGCGACCGCCTCCGCCGAGCGGCTCGCCTCCTGCAACGCCCGGGCGCGCCGGAGGGCGTCAACCTGGTCGTCGACCCGGTCGAGCCAGCCCACTCGAAACCTCCCTGTGGTGTGCGCCCGAACGCACCCGCTCGTGATGTGACCCGCGACGCTTCATGATTATGTCGTGACCCACCTCCCGCAACACCCGTCCGAAGGGACGGAACGCGAGCGGCCTTCGTTGGCGGTCGCCCGGGCGGCCCGAACCCTCGCGGCGGCGGGGGTCGAGGCGCCCCGGGCGGAGGCCGAGCAGTTGGCCGCGTACGTGCTGGACGTGCCGCGCGGCCGGCTGGCCCTGACCGAGGGCCTCACCCCCGGGCAACGTGACCGGTTCGACGCGCTGGTGGCGCGCCGGGTGGCCCGGGAACCCCTCCAGCACCTCACCGGCACCGCCGGGTTCCGGCATTTGGAGCTGGCGGTCGGCCCCGGGGTCTTCGTACCGCGTCCGGAGACCGAGTTGCTCGCCGGCTGGGGCGTGGCCCAGGGCCGGGAACGCCGCTCGCCGCTGGTGGTGGACCTGTGCAGCGGCTCTGGCGCGATCGCCCTGGCGGTGGCCCAGGAGTTGCCGCAGGCCCGGGTGGTGGCGGTGGAGCGGTCCCCGGCGGCGCTGGCCTGGCTGCGCCGGAACGCCGCCGACCGGGCCGCCGCCGGGGACACCCCGATCGAGGTGGTGGCCGCCGACGTCACCGACCCGCAGCTTCTCGCGGACCTGGTGGGCCGGGTCGACGTGCTGCTCTGCAACCCGCCGTACGTGCCGCGGTCGGTGGCCGTGTCCGCGGAGGTGGCCGGGTACGACCCGGACGAGGCGGTCTTCGGCGGCGCGGACGGGCTGGCGGTGATCCGGCCGGTGGTCGCCCGGGCCGCCGCGCTGCTGCTCCGGCCCGGCGGCGCGCTCGGCGTGGAGCACGACGACACCCACGGCGCGGCGGTGCCGGCGCTGCTCGCCGCGGACGGCCGGTACGAGCGGGTCGAGGAGCACCGGGACCTGGTCGGCCGGCCCCGGTTCGCCACCGCGTCCCGCCGCGGGGACGGCCAGCACGCCGAGCCCGACGCGGCGTGGCAGACTGGCTCCTCGTGATGCTCTACGACTGTCGGTCGCTCGCCGACCGGGACCGCGGCATCGCCGCTGCCATCGAGGCGGTCAAGAACGGGGAACTCGTCGTCCTGCCGACCGACACGGTCTACGGCATCGGCGCCGACGCCTTCACCCCGTACGCGGTGAAGGCGCTCGCCGACGCCAAGGGCGGCGCCCGGCAGGCGCCCCCGGTGCTGATCGGCTCCCGGCACACCCTCGACGGCCTGGTCTTCTCGCTGCCGCGCGCGGCGCGCGACCTGGTCGAGGCGTTCTGGCCGGGCGCGCTGACCATCGTGGTGGAGCACTCGCCGAGCCTGTCCTGGGACCTGGGCGACAGCAGCGGCACGGTGGCCGTACGCATGCCGCTGCACCCGGTGGCCCTCGAGGTGCTGCGGGAGACCGGCCCGATGGCGGTGGCTTCGGCCAACAAGGTCGGCCAGCCGGCCGCGCTCACCGCCGAGGAGGCCCGCGACCAGCTCGGCTACGGCGTGCGGGCCTATCTGGAGGCGGGCCCGGCCTTGGACCCGGTGCCGAGCACTGTCGTCGACCTCACCGGCGAGGTGCCCCGGGTGCTGCGCCAGGGCGCCGTGTCGCTGGAGAAGCTGCGCGACGTGGTGCCGGACATGCTCGACGAGCGGGGGTTCTGAGTGCCCCCGTTCACCGTCCTGCACGTCTGCATGGGCAATATCTGCCGGTCGCCGATGGCGGAGCGGCTGCTGGTGCTCGCCGTCCGCGAGCGGCTGGGCCGGCTCGGTGCCGACCCGGAGCGCTCCGACGAGCTGCTGCACAGCCACAGCGCGGGCACCGGCGGCTGGCACGCCGGCGAGGAGATGAACCCGCCGGCGGCCCGGCAGGTGATTTCCCGCGGCGGGGACGTGGCCGGCTTCGCCGCCCGCAAGCTCCGCTCCGACCTGATCGACGCCGCCGATCTGGTCCTCACCGCCACCGCCGACCAGCAGGAGTACGTGGTGGCGCTGCGCCCGGACGCCGCCGCGCGCACCTTCGTGCTGGGGGAGTTCGGCCGGCTGCTGGGTGGGGTGGACGCGTCCGTCCTGCCTCCGGCCGCGGCCACTCCGGACGCGGTGTACGCCCGCGGGGTGGCCCTGGTGGCGGCGGCGGAGGCGGCCCGGCAGGGCGCGGCTCCGCTGCCCTTCGACGACCTCGACGACCCGTGGGGCCGGGGCGACCAGTGCTTCAGCCGGGTGGCCGACGAGATCGAGGAGACCGTCCACCCGCTGGCCGCCGCGCTGCTGCCCTGAGTCCCCCCGCCCGCTCGATGTAGGGCTTTCTGTCCACCTTCATCCTTCCTCGCGAAATTCCTGCGTGTTTTGAGGAAGGTGGCGGCGAAAGGCCCTATTCGCGTCATTCTGAATGGGTCTCGTACAGCCGGCTCCTGCGGGGAGAGCTGATGAACCGGGTCCATCTCGACAAGCTGTTCACCATCCTGCTCGCCGGCGTGCTCGCCGGGTTGGCCCTGGCGGCGGCCGCGCTGCCGGCCGCGCTGGTCTTCGGGCTCGGCTTCAAGGGGCTGGTGCCCTACGCCGAGCTGCCGCAGTCGCTGCGGACGCCGGAACCGGCCCAGCGCTCCAACCTCTACGCCAACGACGGCCGTACCCTGATCACCTCGTTCTACGTCGAGGACCGGATGGACGTGCCGGCCGCCGAGGTGGCGCCGGTGATGCGGCAGGCCATCGTGGCCGCCGAGGACGTCCGGTTCTACCAGCACCACGGCGTCGACGTGCGCGGCGTGGTGCGGGCCTTCACCGTCAACCAGCGGGAGGGCGGAACCCGGCAGGGCGCCTCGACGCTGACCATGCAGTACGTCCGCAACGCGCTGGCCAGCGATCCCCGGCTGACCGAGGCGCAGCGGGCCCGGGCCACCGAGGTCACCGCGGGCCGCAAGATCCGCGAGATGCGGTACGCGCTGGCCCTGGAGCGGGAGCTGAGCAAGGACGAGATCCTCAGCCGCTACCTGAACATCGCGTACTTCGGCGCCGGGGCGTACGGCGTCGGCGCGGCCAGCAAGCGCTACTTCTCCACCACCCCGGCCAAGCTGACGCTGGCCCAGGCGGCACTGCTCGCCGGGCTGGTCCGTTCGCCGGACAGCGACGACCCGATCAACGGGGACGCCGACGCGGCCCTGGACCGCCGGGCGTACGTGCTGGACCGGATGTTGGAGACCGGCCAGGTGTCGGCCGAGGACGCCGCCCGGGCGAAGGCCGAGCAGCTCGCCCTGAAGCCCAGCGCCACCCCGAACGACTGCACGGCGATCTCGAAGGACCACAACGACTGGGGCTTCTTCTGCGACTGGTTCACCCAGTGGTGGAACAGCCAGCCGTCCTTCGGGGCGTCCGCGGAGGAGCGGCAGCGCACCCTCCGGCGCGGCGGCTTCTCGATCGTCTCCTCGCTCGACCCGAACGTGCAGCGCAAGACCACCGAGCAGGTGCTGGAGATCTACCCGGTCACCAACAAACGGGCCGCGCCGACCGCCGTGGTCCAGCCGGGCACCGGTCGGGTGCTGGCCATGGCGGTGAACCGGAACTACAGCGTGGCCGCGAACCCGGACGGGCAGAAGAACTACCCGAACACCGTCAACCAGCTCATCGCCGGTGGCGGCGGCATCGTCGGCTACCAGGCCGGGTCGACGTTCAAGCTCTTCACGCTGCTCGCCGGACTGGAGTCCGGGCTGCCGCTGGACACCGAGTTCGACGCCCCGGCGGTCTACGTCACCCGCTACGCCACCGGACCCGGACCGGCCGCCTGCGGCGGCCACTGGTGCCCGGCCAACGCCAACCCGGACTGGATGGACGGCCGGCGCACCATGTGGAGCGCGTTCGGCCGGTCGGTGAACACGTACTTCGCCTGGCTGACCGAGCAGGTGGGCGCGGACCGGGTGGTGGAGATGGCCGAGCGGCTCGGCATCGTGCTGCGCGCGGCCGACGATGCCCGGCTGGCTCGCGAGGGGGCGAAGAGCTGGGGTCCGTTCACCCTGGGCGTCGTCGCCACCACCCCGCTGGACCTGGCCAACGCGTACGCGACGGTGGCGGCCGAGGGCGTCTGGTGCCGGCCCACCCCGGTCGCCTCGATCACCGACAGCTCGGGACGGAAGCTGGCCGCCGGGAACCCGGACTGCCGGCAGGCGCTCGACACGGAGGTGGCCCGGGCGGCGGCGGACGCGGCCCGCTGTCCGGTCGGCGACCAGTCGATGTACCGCCGTTGCGACGGCGGCACCGCCGAGGAACTGGCGCCGGGGCTGAACCGGCCGGTGGCCGGCAAGACCGGCAGCGCGGAGCGGAACGAGACCGAGACGGTGGTCGCCTTCACCCCGCAGCTCGCCGTCGCCACCATCGCGGCGAACCCGGACAATCCCCGGGACGCCGTCGGCGGTGGGGTGCAGACCCGGCAGATCGCCGCGGTGGGCCGGGTGCTGGCGTACGCGCTGCGCGACCAGCCGGTGCGCGACTTCGTCCCGCCCAGCCAGACCGTCGCCTTCGAGCGCACCAGCCCCCGCTCGGGGAACTGACCGGGTGGCCCGTGGCTCCGGTGCCGAGGCATGCCACAGCTCCCGATGCGGGGCTCCGTAGACTCCTACGCTGTGGAGAACACCAGAGACACGTTCTGGGGGCCGGACTTCCAGCAGCTCAGCACCGAGGACCCGGAGATCGCCGGGGTGGTGCTGGGGGAGTTGGCACGGCTGCGCGGCGGCCTGCAACTCATCGCCAGCGAGAACCTCACCTCCCCGGCGGTGCTGGCGGCCCTCGGCTCCACGCTGACCAACAAGTACGCCGAGGGTTACCCGGGCCGGCGCTACTACGGCGGCTGCGCCGAGGTGGACCGGGCCGAGGAGATCGGCATCGCCCGGGCCCGGGAGCTCTTCGGGGCCGAGCACGCCAACCTCCAGCCGCACTCCGGGGCCAGCGCCAACCTGGCCGCGTACGCCGCCCTGGTGCAGCCGGGCGACACCGTGCTGGCGATGGACCTGCCGCACGGCGGCCACCTCACCCACGGCAGCCGGGTGAACTTCTCCGGCAAGTGGTTCCACCCGGTCAGCTACACGGTCCGGCGGGACACCGAGCTGATCGACTACGACGAGGTACGCGACCTGGCCAGGGCGCACCGGCCGAAGATGATCATTTGCGGCGCGACGGCGTACCCGCGGCTGATCGACTTCGTCCGGTTCCGGGAGATCGCCGACGAGGTCGACGCGTACCTGATGGTGGACGCGGCGCACTTCATCGGGCTGGTCGCCGGCCGGGCGGTCCCGTCCCCGGTGCCGTACGCCGACGTCGTCTGCGCCACCACCCACAAGACGCTGCGCGGCCCGCGCGGCGGCATGATCCTCTGCCGGGAGTCGCTGGCCGCCCGGATCGACAAGGCGGTCTTCCCGTTCACCCAGGGCGGCCCGCTGATGCACGCCGTCGCCGCCAAGGCGGTCGCGCTGCGCGAGGCCGCCCAGTCCGAGTTCCGGGCGTACGCCGCCCAGGTGGTGAGCAACGCCCAGGCGCTGGCCGACGGGCTGGCCGCCGAGGGGATGCGGCCGGTCTCCGGCGGCACCGACACCCACCTCGCGCTGATCGACCTGCGCGAGGTCGGGGTGACCGGGGCGGACGCCGAGGCGCGCTGCGACGCGGCCAACATCACATTGAACAAGAACGCCGTCCCGTACGATCCGCAGAAGCCGATGGTGGCCTCCGGCATCCGGGTGGGCACACCGAGCGTCACCACCCAGGGCATGCGGGAGGGCGAGATGCGGCGGATCGCCACGCTGATCGCCCGGGCGGTCCGCACCGATCCGGCGGCCCCGGGCGGCGCGGACGAGCTGGCCCGGACCGCCGCCGACGTGACCGAGCTGGTCACCGCCTTCCCGGCGTACCCCCGTGGCTGAGCCGGGGACCCGCGCGGCGGAGGCGCTCGAGGACCGCGGCTGGCGACTGCGCCACCTCCCGGTCCTGCTGATCTCGACGGCGGTGCTGGCCGCGGCGGCCGGGGTGGTCGGCGGGGTGACCCGGGGCGTGGACGGCGCGCTCGGTGCGGCGGCCGGGGTGGCCGTCACCGCGCTCAGCTACACGCTCACCACGGTCGCGTTGGCCTGGGCCGACGCCCGCGACCCCCAGCTCGTGCTGCCCTTCGGGCTCGGCGCGTACGTCGCCAAGATGACCCTGCTCGGGGCGGTGATGGTGGGAGTCGCCTCGACCGGCTGGCCGGGGCTGATCCCGTTCTGCCTCGGCATCGCCGCCGGCGTGCTGGTCTGGACCGCGGTGCACATCTGGTGGTTGACCACTGTCCACGCCCGGCGGTCCCGGCGCTGACCCGCGGAGGTCCGGCGCGCCGTCCCACCTTTCGGACGGCGCGCCGACGTGTCCGCGATCGGTCATTCTCTCAGTGGCGGAAGGGGAGTAGCGTGCCTCCAGACGACTTCGCCCACCCGTGTCCCACACAACCAGGTTGTGCGGGGGGTGAGGCACAGCCTCGTCTTCTCGACTGATATCGTTCGCCCCGTCATGGCCGGTGACCAGAAACCCCCCAGCGCTGGCGGCCCGGGCGACTATCCGTCCGGTGCCGGTCAGGGTTGGACGGCGCTCTCGTACCTCATCGGGGGCATGCTCGTCTGGGGTTTCATCGGCTGGCTGGTCGACCACTGGCTCGACACCGGGGGCATCGCCACCGGGATCGGTGTCGTGCTCGGCATGGCCGGGGGGATCATCCTGGTCGTCCGTCGACTCGGTACACCTACTTAGGAAGGGACGCGGTGTTCGGACAGGCGAACGTCCTGGCTCAGGGCCAGGCGGAATTCCCACCCAGCGTGTCGGATTTCTACCTGCCCAGCATCCTGCCCTGGGGTGCGGAGAACAGTTTCTGGTTCACGAAGATCACCGCGATGGTCTGGATCGCCGTCGGCATCCTGATCATCTTCTTCCTGGCGAGCTACCGGAACCCGCAGCTCGTGCCGACGAAGAAGCAGTGGTTCGCCGAGTCGATCTACGGCTTCGTGCGGAACAACATCGCGGTCGACATGATCGGGCACGCGGGGGTCCGGTTCGCGCCGTACTTCACCACGCTGTTCTGCTTCATTCTGCTGACGAACTTCTTCGCGATCGTCCCGTTCTTCCAGATCTCGCCGAACTCGCACATCGCGTTCCCGGCGCTCCTCGCCGCGATCACCTACGTGATGTTCAACTACGTCGGCATCCGGCACCACGGCTTCGTGAAGTACTTCAAGAACTCGCTCGTCCCGCCGGCGCCCTGGTACATCCTGCCGCTGCTGATCCCGATCGAGTTCTTCTCGACTTTCCTGGTCCGGCCCTTCTCGCTGGCCGTCCGTCTTTTCGCGAACATGTTCGCGGGCCACATGCTCCTGCTGGTCTTCACGCTGGGCGGTTTCGCGATGATCAGCGCGAACGCCTGGCTGGCGCCGGTCTCGGTGCTGTCCTGGGTGATGACCATCGCGCTCACCTTCCTCGAATTCCTGGTGATCGTCCTGCAGGCATACGTCTTCACCGTGCTGACCGCCAGCTACGTGCAGGGCGCGCTCGCCGAAGAGCACTGATCCACCGCACCAACCGTTGTCGTCCCGCGTGATCGTCACGCGTGATATCCAGGAGGAACCAAACCCATGGACGTTCTCGCCGCGGTTTCCGGCAGCACCGCCGCCATCGGCTACGGCCTCGCCGCCATCGGTCCCGGTATCGGCGTCGGCCTGGTCTTCAGCGCCTACATCCAGTCGACCGCCCGGCAGCCGGAGTCGTCCCGGATGACCCTGCCGTACGTCTGGATCGGCTTCGCCGTCATCGAGGCGCTCGCGCTGCTGGGCATCGCCTTCGGCTTCATCTGGCAGGGCACCCTCTCCTGATCCCGCCCTTAGACCGGGAGGTTTCCCATGTTCTACCTCGCCGCTGAGGGTGGTGGTGCGGCGGACCACAACCCGATCCTTCCTGCCTGGCAGGAACTCGTGGTCGGTGGTATCGCCTTCATCCTGCTCTGCGTCGTGCTGATGAAGTTCGTCTTCCCCCGCATGGAGCAGACGTTCCAGGCCCGGGTCGACGCGATCGAGGGTGGCATCAAGCGGGCCGAGGCCGCCCAGGCCGAGGCCAACAAGCTGCTCGAGCAGTACCGCGCGCAGCTGGCCGAGGCCCGGACCGACGCCGCCAAGATCCGCGACGACGCCCGGGCCGACGCCGAGGGGATCCGCCAGGACATCCTCGCCAAGGCGCGGGAGGAGTCCGACCGGATCATCGCGGCCGGCAAGGAGCAGCTTGCCGCCGAGCGGGCCACCATCGTGCGCGAGCTCCGCGCCGAGGTCGGCACGATCGCGGTGGACCTGGCCAGCAAGATCGTCGGTGAGTCGCTCGCCGACGAGGCGCGTCGCAAGGGCACCGTCGACCGGTTCCTGAGCGGTCTCGAGAGCGCGGGGGCCCGCTGATGCAGGCCGCCAGCCGGGAGTCGTACAAGGTCGCGGCCGAGCGCCTCGACGCGTACGCCCGCGGCACGGAGCCGTCGGCGGTGGCCTCCACCGCCGACGACATCCTCTCCGTCGCCGCCCTGCTGCGGCGCGAGCCGCGGCTGCGCCGGGCGCTGTCCGACCCGGCGCGTCCGGGTGAGGACCGCGCCGGCCTGCTCACGGGCATCCTGAGCGGCAAGGTCGGCGCGGACGCACTCGACCTGCTCACCGCGCTGGTCTCCGGCCGCTGGTCGGCGCCGTCGGAACTGCTCGACGGCACCGAGCGGCTCGGCGTCGAGGCGCTCCTGGCGGGCGCCGACAAGGCCGGCGAGCTGGGCGAGGTCGAGGACGAGCTGTTCCGTTTCGGCCAGGTCGTCTCCGCTTCCGCCGAGCTGTCCAACGCGCTCTCCGATCCGATGGCCTCGGCCGAGCGGCGGGCCACCCTGGCCCGCGAGCTGCTCGCCGGCAAGGCCCGGCCGGTCACCGTCCGTCTCGTCGAGGCCGCGCTGGCCGGCTTCGGGGGGCGCTCCTTCATCGGGGCGCTCACCCGGCTGGTGGAGCTGGCCGCCGACCGGCGGGACCGTCAGGTCGCGTACGTGACCGTGGCGGCCCCGCTGAGTGACGAGGAGGAGCGACGCCTCGGTGCCCGCCTCTCCGCGATGTACGGTCGAGAGGTTTCCGTCAAGCAGACGGTTAACCCGGAGGTGCTCGGTGGGGTGAGCGTGCGGGTCGGCTCCGACCTGTACGACGGCACCGTCCTGCGCCGCCTCAACGAGACCCGTAACGCGCTCGCGAAGCGCTGACCAGCGCCTCCGCAGCCCTGATTCGACGCCATCGGACCGGTCGGTACTAGGTATCCCGGGCCCCTGATACTTGAAGGAAGCAGAGGATGGCCGAGCTGACCATCTCGACGGAGGAGATCCGCGGCGCCCTGGAGCGCTACGTCTCCTCCTA
The DNA here is from genome assembly GCF_001905095.1 of Micromonospora sp. CB01531. GTDB lineage: Bacteria > Actinomycetota > Actinomycetes > Mycobacteriales > Micromonosporaceae > Micromonospora. The sequence goes on along the minus strand of NZ_LWLS01000061.1, from coordinate 7,182 downwards.
CACGGCCGACGTCTCCCGTGAGGAGGTCGGCACCGTCGCCGACGCCGGCGACGGCATCGCCCACGTCGAGGGTCTGCCCTCGACCATGACCAACGAGCTCCTGGAGTTCGAGGACGGCACGCTCGGCGTGGCGCTGAACCTCGACGTCCGGGAGATCGGTGTCGTCGTCCTCGGTGACTTCGGCGGTATCGAGGAAGGGCAGCGCGTCAAGCGCACCGGCCGGGTGCTCTCCGTCCCGGTCGGCGACGCCTTCCTCGGCCGCGTGGTCAACGCGCTCGGCCAGCCGATCGACGGCCTCGGTGACATCCCGAACGAGGGCTACCGTGAGCTGGAGCTCCAGGCCCCGAACGTGATGTCCCGCAAGTCGGTCGACGAGCCGCTGCAGACCGGCCTCAAGGCCGTCGACGCCATGACCCCGATCGGCCGTGGCCAGCGTCAGCTGATCATCGGTGACCGGAAGACCGGCAAGACCACGGTCGCCCTGGACACCATCCTCAACCAGCGGGACAACTGGCGCTCCGGCGACCCGAAGAAGCAGGTTCGCTGCATCTACGTCGCCGTCGGCCAGAAGGCCTCCACCATCGCCTCGATCAAGGGGACGCTGGAGGAGGCGGGCGCGATGGAATACACCACCATCGTCGCCTCCCCGGCCTCGGACCCGGCCGGCTTCAAGTACCTCGCCCCGTACACCGGCTCGTCCATCGGCCAGCACTGGATGTACGGCGGCAAGCACGTCCTGATCGTCTTCGACGACCTGAGCAAGCAGGCCGAGGCGTACCGGGCCGTGTCGCTGCTGCTGCGCCGCCCGCCGGGCCGCGAGGCGTACCCGGGTGACGTCTTCTACCTGCACTCCCGGCTGCTGGAGCGCTGCGCCAAGCTCTCCGACGAGCTGGGTGGCGGCTCGATGACCGGTCTGCCGATCATCGAGACCAAGGCGAACGACATCTCGGCGTTCATCCCCACCAACGTCATCTCGATCACCGACGGCCAGATCTTCCTCGAGACCGACCTGTTCAACCAGGGCGTCCGGCCGGCGATCAACGTCGGCACCTCGGTCTCCCGGGTCGGTGGCGCCGCCCAGGTGAAGCCGATGAAGAAGGTCGCCGGTTCGCTCCGGCTCAACCTGGCCCAGTTCCGCGAGCTGGAGGCGTTCGCCGCCTTCGCCTCCGACCTGGACAAGGCCTCCCGCGCCCAGCTCGAGCGCGGCTCCCGCCTGGTCGAGCTGCTCAAGCAGGCGAACTACTCGCCGTACCCGGTGCAGGAGCAGGTCGTCTCCGTGTGGGCCGGCACCGAGGGCAAGCTGGACGACATCCCGGTCGGCGAGATCAAGCGCTTCGAGTCGGAGTTCCTGCAGTACCTCCGGCACAAGCACGAGGGCGTCCTGGCCGCGATCGCCGACAACAAGTGGGACGACGAGATCATCGGCTCGCTGGACTCGGCCATCACCGAGTTCAAGCAGCTCTTCCTCGGCAAGGAGGACGAGGTCCGGATCAACGAGGCCCCGGCCAAGCCGCTGGAGGGCGAGGAGACCCGCGAGACGGTGACCCGCTTCCGCGAGGGCTCGACCGACCGCCCGGCTGAGAGCTGACGATGGCCGCCCAGGTTCGCGTTCTTCGTCAACGGATCCGCTCGGCGAAGTCGATGAAGAAGATCACCAAGGCGATGGAGCTCGTCGCGACGAGCCGCATCGCCAAGGCCCAGGCGCGGGTGGAGGCGTCCCTGCCGTACGCCAAGGCGATCACGGACGTGCTCACGGCGCTGGCGTCGAACGCGCGGATCGACCACCCGCTGCTCACCCCGCGTGAGCGGGTGCGGCGGGCGGGCGTCCTGCTGATCACCAGCGACCGCGGTCTGGCCGGTGGGTACAGCTCCAACGCGATCAGGACCGCGGAGTCGCTGATCGCCCGGCTCAAGGCCGACGGTAAGGAGCCCGTGCTCTACGTCATCGGTCGCAAGGGCGTGACCTTCTACCGGTTCCGCAACCGGGACATCGCGGCGAGCTGGACCGGCTTCTCGGAGCAGCCGAACTTCTCCGACGCCCGCGAGGTGGGCGAGACGCTGATCAAGGCGTTCACGGCCGGCGCGGACGACGTGGATGGCGGGGCCGGGCCCGACGGCGTCCTCGGCATCGACGAGCTGCACATCGTCTACACCGAGTTCAAGTCCCTGATGACCCAGACGCCGGTCACGCGGATCATCGGCCCGATGCAGGTCGAGGACCGGCCGCGGTCCGAGGGTCTGCTCCCGGCGTACGAGTTCGAGCCGGAGGCGGAGGCGCTGCTCGACGCGCTGCTGCCGAAGTACATCAACACGCGGATCTACGCGGCGTTGCTGGAGTCGGCGGCCAGCGAGTCGGCGGCTCGGCGGCGGGCGATGAAGAGCGCCACCGACAACGCCGAAGAGATGATCGAGAAGTACACGCGTGAGATGAACACGGCCCGCCAGGCCGGGATCACCCAGGAGATCAGTGAGATCGTCGGCGGCGCGAACGCGCTCGCCGCGTCGGGAAGTGAAGTGTGATGACTGCCCCAGTAGAGACCAAGACGGCCACGGGTCGCGTGGTCCGGGTCATCGGCCCGGTCGTCGACGCCGAGTTCCCGCGCGACGCCATGCCGGATCTGTTCAACGCCCTGCACGTCGACGTGACCCTGTCCGGCGGCGAGAAGACGCTGACCCTGGAGGTCGCCCAGCACCTGGGTGACAACCTGGTCCGCGCCATCTCGATGCAGCCGACCGACGGCCTGGTGCGCGGCACCGAGGTGCGGGACACCGGCTCGCCGATCAGCGTGCCGGTCGGCGACACGGTCAAGGGCCACGTGTTCAACGCGATCGGCGAGTGCCTCAACCTCACCGAGGGCGAGACGCTCAACCCGGACGACCACTGGCAGATCCACCGCAAGGCCCCGGCCTTCGCGGACCTGGAGCCGAAGACCGAGATGCTGGAGACCGGCATCAAGGTCATCGACCTGCTCGCCCCGTACGTCAAGGGTGGCAAGATCGGCCTGTTCGGCGGCGCCGGCGTGGGCAAGACGGTGCTCATCCAGGAGATGATCACCCGCGTTGCCCGGAACTTCGGTGGTACCTCGGTCTTCGCCGGCGTGGGTGAGCGCACCCGCGAGGGCAACGACCTCATCGCCGAGATGACCGAGTCCGGCGTCATCGAAAAGACCGCGCTGGTCTACGGCCAGATGGACGAGCCGCCGGGCACCCGGCTGCGGGTCGCCCTCTCCGCGCTCACCATGGCGGAGTACTTCCGCGACGTGCAGAAGCAGGAGGTGCTGCTCTTCATCGACAACATCTTCCGCTTCACGCAGGCCGGTTCCGAGGTCTCCACGCTGCTCGGCCGCATGCCGAGCGCCGTGGGTTACCAGCCGACCCTGGCCGACGAGATGGGCGAGCTCCAGGAGCGGATCACCTCCGTCCGGGGCCAGGCCATCACCTCGATGCAGGCGATCTACGTGCCCGCCGACGACTACACCGACCCGGCGCCGGCCACCACGTTCGCCCACCTGGACGCGACCACCAACCTGGAGCGGTCGATCTCCGACAAGGGCATCTACCCGGCCGTGGACCCGCTGGCGTCCTCGTCCCGGATCCTCGCCCCGGAGTTCGTCGGCCAGGAGCACTTCCAGGTGGCCACCGAGGTGAAGCGGATCCTGCAGCGCTACAAGGACCTGCAGGACATCATCGCCATCCTCGGTATCGAGGAGCTCTCCGAGGAAGACAAGATCACCGTGCAGCGGGCCCGGCGGATCGAGCGCTTCCTGTCGCAGAACACCTACGCCGCCGAGCAGTTCACCGGCGTGCCGGGCTCGACGGTCGCGATCAAGGAGACCATCGAGGCGTTCAAGAAGATCAGCGAGGGCGAGTACGACCACTTCCCCGAGCAGGCCTTCTTCATGTGCGGCGGTCTTGAGGACCTGGAGCGCAAGGCCAAGGAGCTGATGGAGGGCTGAGACCCTTGCCACAGTCCACGGAGGCCGCCCCGACAGATGTCGGGGCGGCCTCCGCCTGTTCAGGCCCGGCCCATACCAGCTGTCCAGTTGCCCGGCACGCGGCTCGCTCGACCGCGCGGTACCGTTCGTGACACGACTTCACGTCATCAACGTTGATCTCTCGCAACGAAACGGACCCGCCCGCCCGTCTACCAGTCGTGGGCGCGACGATTGGAGAAGCTCGTGGCTAAGGCCGGCGGTCGCGGCGGCAAGCGGTCCATGTGGCGAGGCGTGCCGCGCTGGGCCCGGGTGTGCACCATCTTCGGCGTGGTCCTCATGGTGCTCAGCGGCAGCGTGCTGGTGGGCTACCACGCGCTGGTGGCCCGCTACGAGGGCGCGGTCGGCAAGGGGGACCTCTTCGGCGACCAGGCGGCCGGCGCCACCGAGAAGAAGAGCAACATCAAAGGCCCGCTGAACATCCTGCTGGTCGGCATCGACCCGCGCAATCCGGAGACCCGGCCGCTGTCCGACTCGATCATGGTCCTGCACGTGCCGGCCGGCCTCGACCGGGCCTATCTCTTCTCGCTGCCGCGCGACCTGCGGGTCGACATCCCGGCCTTCCCGAAGGCGGACTACCCGGGCGGCACCGACCGGCTGAACGCGGCGATGTCGCACGGCAGCGTGGTGTCGGGGCGGAACCCAGAACCCGCCCAGGGCTTCGAACTGCTCGCGAATACCGTCCAGCAGGTCACCGGGATCAAGCGCTTCGACGCCGGCGCGATCATCAACTTCACCGGCTTCCGGAAGATCGTTGACGCGATGGGCGGCGTCGACATGTACATCGAGCGGGACGTGAAGTCGGAGCACCGCCAGCCCGACGGCAGCATGCGCCAGCTCAAGCCGGGCGGCGGCGGCTACCTCGGCCCGCAGGCCGAGTACAAGAAGGGCAACGCCCACCTCAAGGGCTGGCAGGCGCTGGACTACGTGCGGCAGCGCTACCCGAAGAACGGCGTGCCGGACGCCGACTACGGCCGGCAGCGGCACCAGCAGCAGTTCATCAAGGCGATGGTGAGCCAGGCGTTCAGCGCCGACGTGGTGACCAACCCGGTGAAGCTGGACAAGGTGCTGCGTGCCGCCGGGGAGTCGCTCATCTTCAACGGTCGCGGCAACAGCGTGGTCGACTTCGCGCTCGCTCTGAAGAACATCCGCGCGGACTCCATCCAGATGATCAAGCTGCCGGGCGCGAACATCGGCACCGGCTCGGCGTACAAGGGGGAGCGGCTGCTCCCGGCGGCCGACGACTTCTTCGCGGCGCTCGGCAACGAACAGATCGACGCGTTCATGCTGGAGCACCCCGAGTTCAAGCAGAAGACCAGCTAACCTGAGCGCCAACGGACCCGGCGGGTGCCGGGGCCGTTGCCGTGACGTGGCGCAGCTCTCGCCACCCGCGTTGGGTGGCGCTCCGGGCCGCGACTAGACTTTCGGCAATCCGCCGCCGCAGCAAGGAGACAGCGTGGCACAGCAGCTTCACGTCGAGCTCGTAGCCGTCGAGGAGAAGGTCTGGTCCGGCGAGGCCGAGATGGTCGTCGCCCGGACGACCGAAGGTGAGCTGGGTGTGCTGGCGGGGCACGCGCCCCTGCTCGGCCAGCTCGCGGAGCCCAGCCAGGTACGCATCAAGCAGGCCGGCGGCCAGCAGCTCGCGTACGACGTCGCCGGCGGCTTCCTGTCGGTGACCGGTGCGGGCGTCACCGTCCTCGCCGAGAGCGCAACCCCCGCCACCCCGGCGCGCTGAGCCGACCCGCCGATGGAGATCGTGGAAGGGATCGGAATCGGCGTCGCGGTCGTGCTCGCCGCGCTTCTGATCCTCTTCGTTCGGCGGGCCCTGTTCACCCGCAGCGGAGGCATCATCCGGCTCAGTGTCCGGGTCTCCACGATCCTTGACGGCCGAGGCTGGTCACCCGGCTTCGGCCGTTTCGTCGGTGACGAACTTCGCTGGTACCGCATGTTCAGCTTCGCCCTGCGGCCCAAGCGGGTGCTCTCCCGTAAGCGGCTCGCCGTGGAGCGCCGCCGGCTGCCCGAGGGGCAGGAACGGTTCTCCATGCCGGCCGACTGGGTGATCCTGCGCTGTACCAGCAACCACGCACCGGTGGAGATCGCCATGGCGCGATCCACGGTCACCGGCTTCCTCTCCTGGCTCGAGGCCGCCCCGCCCGGGGCGGTCTCGCCGCGTCTGGCCTCCCAGGACTGGCCCGCCGCCTGAGCCGCCGCCTCGGGTGGTCGCGGCGGGTCCGGTTTCTGGTCGCTCTTGGGGTGCGGCCCGCGGTGCACCCGTCGTAAGTGGCTGCCGGCTGTGGTCGCGGTGTGGCCCGCCGTGCCCCGTCATGGGTCGCTGCCGACTGTGGTCGCGGTGTGCGGGTGTGGCCCACCGTGCACCCGTCGTGAGTGGCTGCTGACTTTGGTTGCGGTGCGCGGGTGTGGCCCGCCGTGCCCGGCTCCGGGCGGTCAGGCTTGATCCCTGCGCCGGTCACGGCGGGCCACACCCGCGTCGTGGTCCTGCGCCGTCCGGATGTGGCGGCCTGCGTGGTTCGCGGCCGGTGTCCGTCGGTTTTCCGTTCGGCTTGTGGTGGCTGCGTGGTTCGTGCCCGGGGGTGTGGGCTGGGGCTCGCCCTGGTTGGCCGGTCCTGGCTGGCCTGTCGTCGGTCCGCCGTGTGTGCTCAGGTCGCGCTTTCGCCGAAGGTGGGCCCTCACGGCGCTCTGAGGGGCCGCTTTCCCCGAAAGGGTCGCCTCGTTGGGCAGGGCGTGGTGATCGACTTCGTGTGCGGTATGTGGTGGTGTCGTGGGTGCTGGATGCCGCCGTTTGCGGGATCTGGAGTGGATCAACGGACGGGATCGGTCACTTGGCCGGGGGTTGTGGTGGGTGGTGTCCGGTTTGCGGGTGACGGCCGGGGTCCTGGGCCGGGAATGGTGGGCGGCCGGGGGTCGTTGAACACGGGTGCGCGGCCGAGGAAGGTGCCCCGCGATCAGGGTCGCCAGGACCCGGGTCGGAATGACGGATGGGCCGCCGGTCGTTGCACGTGAACCACGCGACCGATGCCCCCGCGAGGCGGGGTCGGCCAGGCCCGGAATGTTGGCGGGCCGCCGGTCGTTGTAGATGACTCGCGACCGAGGAAGCCGCCCGGTGTGGTGGGGTGGTCGGGCCCGGAATGTTGGTGGGCCGCCGGTCGTTGGATATGGTCCCGGCGCCGCG
>NZ_LWLS01000060.1:70466-145683 GCF_001905095.1 Micromonospora sp. CB01531 | reverse complement strand
CGGGGCATCAGCGTGGGAGGCGATCGGACCGGCGAACACACCACCGGTGAAAGCCAGACCAGCAACACCAAGAACACTCTTACGCAGCATCGAGTTCATGACGAAAGCTCCATTCGGGGGTTGGCGCACACACCGATGGGGGGTCGGCTACAAGTGCGCAAGCACCGTCAGGCGCCCAAAAGAGGGGGAAAGTCTTTCGACCGGCTAGCTCGCGGGGCAACGGGGGATCGCCTCTTCGCGGCGCCGGGACCATATCCAACGACCGGCGGCCCACCAACATTCCGGGCCCGACCACCCCACCACACCGGGCGGCTTCCTCGGTCGCGAGTCATCTACAACGACCGGCGGCCCGCCAACATTCCGACCCGGGTCCTGGCGACCCGGGATCGCGGGGCGCCTTACTCGGCCGTGCACCCGTGTTCAACGACCCCCGGCCGCCCACCATTCCCGGCCCAGGACCCCGGCCGTCACCCGCAAACCGGACACCACCCACCACAACCCCCGGCCAAGTGGCCGACCCCCTCCGTTGATCCACTCCAGGTACCGCACGAGGCGGTATCCATCACCCACGACACCCCCACATACCGCACACCAAGTCGATCACCGCCCTGGCACAACAAACGAGGCGACACTTTCGCGGAAAGTGGCCCCTCAGAACGCCGCGAGGGCCCAGTTTCGGCGAAAGTGCGCCCCTGAGCATTACGTGGCGGACCGAGGACAGGCAAGACCAGGACGGCCAGACCAGCCAGCACCGAGCCAAAATGGGAACTTGTCCCCAGCCGGCACCCGAGGTACGCAGCCCCAACAATCCGGGCGGCGAGCGCGCACGACGTACACCGGACGCGAACCACGCAGGTCGCACATCCGAACGGCGCAGGACCACGACGCGAGGCGCGGCCCACGTGACCGGTGCAGGGATCAAGCCTGACCGCCGGGAGCCGGGCGCGGCGGGCCACACCCGCGCACCGCAACCAAGGACAGCGCAGACGAAACCGGCCGGCCCAGAAGGGCCGGCCGGTTCACGAGGTGCGGGAGCTCACCAGACCTGCTGGACGATGTCCGCCGCCTGCTCCTCCCACTGCGCGTACGCGTACGGGAAGGCGGACACCTGCACGGTCTGCGCGGCGGCGGTCAGCGGCAGGTCCTGCCAGTCGCCGACGTTCTTCAGCGCACCAAAGAACGCCTTGGACGCGTAGTCCGGGTCGGTGATCTGTTCGGACGTACCCCAACCGGACGACGGGCGCTGCTGGAACAAGCCCTCCGAGTCGTGGTCGTTGTACGTGCCCAGGTGGCCGAGGTTGTACAGCTTCGACTCCTGGAGGGAGGTCGCGACGCCGATCACGGCGCCCCGCTCCCCCACGCCGGTCTCCTTGGCCGCCTTGACGATGGCCTTGGCGTTGGAAACCTGCTCCTCGTTGAGCGGGATGCGCGACTGGGCGCCCTCGACGCCGTGCGGGACGAGTTCGTCCCGGCTGGGCTGGTCGGCCTTGGTGGGCACCTTGTCGCTGGCGGTGGTGAGGCCGGACTCGACCGTGGCGGTCTTGTTGCCGGTGGCCAGGTCGATGGCGGCGACGGCGCCGGCGTGCGGACCGGTGGTGACCGGCGCGGCGAAGGCGCTGGGGCCGACGGCCAGCCCGCCCAGGACGGCCACGCCGGCGATGCTCAGCGCGGCCTTGCGGCGCGGGTTCTTGGCGATGTCGGGAAGCGATCGGCTGACGAGCTCGGCCTTGTCCTGCGCGGTCTTCGCGAGGGCGGGCAGCCGGCGGGCGACGAGCTCGTCCTGCGCGGTCTTCGCGAGGCCGGGGAGCCGGCGGGCGACGAGTTCGGCCTTACCTTGCGCGGTTTTGGCGATGGCGGGGAGCCATCGAGTGAAGTGCTGCTTCACGATGGTTGCCCTTTCGATCGTTACGACGCGCTCCGGGGTGAGCGAGCCTCGGGGGAAGTACTGACCGGTACGGGTTTACGTTCCGGCCGTACGGGGGACACAACCAGCTTGACGTGTCCGTCATTCCGGACATGCCGGAGTAGCCCCTGGCTGCGGTCCGGGTCACATGGGGTGCGGGACCGGCCGGCCCGAGGCGTACCGCAACGGGATGAAAGCCTCGATTGGGCCGGCAGCGCTCAGGCGGTGGTCGGGGTGCCGAACCGGACGAGGACGTGCCAGAGCTGCTTGAGGTGCTGGAGGGTGACCTCGATCGGCCCGCGGTCGGCCCAACGGTCCGGTTCCCGCACCACCGAGGCGGCGGCCCGGCCGATCAGGGCGGCGTCGACAGGCTCCCCCGGGCGGGCGAACTCGGCGTGCACCCGCGCGGCCAGCGGCGGGATCGCCGGCCCCCGGAATTCGGCGTCGATGCCGTCGACCGGCAGCTCGAAGCCGGCGTGCCAGCGCAGCGGAAAGCCGTGCCGCCGGGCGATGCCGGCGAGGATGCGCCCCACCTCGGTGCCCCGGAACGACGGGTCGACCACCAGGGCCTCGACGTCGCGGGCCAGGCTCAGCTCCCCGTGGATCTGGGCCTCGATGTAGTCGTCCAGGGCACGCCCGGCCACGCCGGACCGCCGCGCCCGGTTGCGCAGCAGCGCACGCAGCAGGGTGCTGGTGTCCATGCCGGCCGCGCCGAGGCAGACGCCGGTACCGGCAGTGGCCGACAGCAGCGCGGCGAGCACCGGCTCGAAGATGTCGAGCGTGCCGAAGTCCGTCGGCTGCGTATGGCTGTCACCGAAGCTGAAGGTGGCTCTGGCCAGGGCCTCCGGGCGCAGCCGCAGGTGGCAGGAGCCGAACCGCGGGCAGGCGCCGTCGGCGTGGTCCAGCAGGTTCAGGCCGCCGTACTTCGGGCGCTCCGCGGGGAGCACACCGGGCCGCTGGTACGCCCCGCCGAAGAGCGTCTCCTCCCAGCGGTCCCGGTCCCCGCCGGGGAACGCGGTGAGACCGCCGTTGGAGATGCCGGTTTCGAACTGGCTGCGGTAGACGCCCTCCTGGTCGAGCGCCTCGGCCACCGCGCGGCCGTCGGGCAGCAACCGGTCCGGGTGGAAGTTCAGCGTCAACCGCCCGTGTGCGGCCACCGCCGCGATGACCTCCTCGGTCCGGTACGCCGTGTCCGCGCTGGCGAGCCGTCCGGCGATGGCACCCAGCGCCGCAGGCCGGTCCCTCAGCGCCACCTCGCGGACGTACCGCAGGGCGGCGGCCTGCGCCGGGGTGAGCACGGGTGTGGTGGCGGGATCGGACACGGCCGCGATTATGGCGACTGGAAACGCCGACCGCAGGCGGATTTCGGCCGTCAGGCGTCGGTGCCGAACCCGTCCCGGGTGCTGCGTTCCTCCGGCTCGAGCAGTTCCTGGAAGACAGTGAGGTGCAGGCCGGCGGGTCCGTCGAGCCGGGCGTTGAGCGACTGCCACGGGGTGACCGTCGGCGGGGCGACCTCCGTGGCGCCGGCGGCGACCAGGCGCTCGGTCACCGCGCGACTGTCGTCCACTTCGAACGCCACCCGTAGCCGGGGCGCGACCTGCCTACCGACCTCCACCTCGTCGATCATCCGCTTCTGCGCGGGGTTGGCCAGCTCCAGGGTGGCTCGGCCGGCTTCCAGGATCACCACCCGGGCACCGTCACCGCCCGAGTACGCCGCCCGCTCGGGCAGGCCCAGTGCGTCCCGGAAGAACGCGACCGCGGCGTCGTAGTCGTCGGCCTCGACGACGAGGCGCAACTGGCGGACGGTCGGTGGTCGGTCGTTTCCCGCTGCGGTCATGGCAGCCGATCATAGTCACGTCCGGACGGGCCCGCCCGACGCCGAAAAGGCGAACCGCTAGGCCATGCCGTCGACTTCGGCGTCGACCCGCGGAGACGTGTCGCGGGATCCGACGGGGTCCGGACAAGGCCCCGCGCCATGTTGGCGGGTCTTCTTCAAAGTTGCTCAAACGCACCACCGTCACTACAGGCCGTAACCTACGGTCGCCACCGGGCGTTAAACACGCTCGGCGAGATGCCGGTGTCGGGCGCGTGCCATCGTCGCCGCATCTCACACCCACCGAGCCCGCCGCGGCTCGCCCACCGCCGTCTCCCGTTCGGCCACCGCCGGTACCCGCACCGGCAGCGCCACCTCTCAGGGCGCCAGCGGCAGCTCGGTGACCTGGCTGGCGGGGCACGCGGGGCACCGCCCGTCGGCGGCCTCCGGTCGAGGTGGACGCCGACGCGGAGCACCCGGTTTCGTTCGGCAACTCAGGTGGTTGACCGGACCTGGGTGACGAGACAGCCCGCCTCGGGCGGACGCCGCTTCAGACCGCGACGAACCCCCTCCCGCCGCAAACCGGACCACCACGGCACCGGCGCCGGAATGGCTCGCGATGCGACCAGGTGACCAAGCCGTACGACGCCTGATTACGCGTAGTGCAGCCGCCCGACGCTTGATGGTTGCTATCGACAACTCACGGCCGATGCCGGGTTTCAGGGGCAGGCATCGAAGTCGGACTATTTGATATAGCAAAGGTTGTGACAAGTTTGCGACAGCGCTCAGCCTCGCCCTCGAAGCGCGTCCAGCGACCATTAAGGACACTTCAACGAGCTGTTGCCAGATGAAGAATAGGAACCGTGAATCATCATTTTCACGGCCACGCGGCCATGTCGTCGCACTGCGTCACCCTTGCAGTCCCCCTCGATCATCACGCAGGGTAGCCGTTCCATTGCGGTGGATGTTGCACCCTCCAGCAGGCCCCAGCTAGCATCATCTCGGCACGGACAGTGGTGGACGCCAATTGCTCCCGCCCATCTGATACCACCAGACAAGGCGGCCTGCGATGGGGACGCGTCGCCGTCTCCGCCATTCGGAATGGGAGCGAATTGCACCGGGAGCCACTGTCTAGCCGTTTTTGGCAAGGGGGAGGCTTTGAAGGATCCGAGCGTGAGGGCTGCCGAACGAGTCATTGAATACATGCAAGAGAATCTTGCAGATCAATTGACTGTTGACGACATGGCGAAGACGGCCCTGTTCAGCAAGTTCCACTTTTCCCGTATCTTCCAACGAGCCACCGGAATCTCGCCTGGGCGGTTCCTCTCCGCCCTGCGACTGCAACAGGCCAAGCGCCTGCTGAGGTCCACCTCGCTCAGCGTCGCGGACGTCAGCCTGCGCGTCGGCTACTCCAGCGTCGGGACGTTCAGCTCGCGGTTCACCCGCAGCGTCGGACTGTCACCCACCACGTTCCGGCGCCTCGGGGGATTCACCACCCACGTCCCCATCGCCGACGGGCACGTGGTCGCCGACCGGGCGGGCGGGACGGTACGCGGGCGGATCACCGGAGCTCCGGGGATGCCCGCGAACCGGGTCTTCGTGGGGATGTTCCCGCAGCGGATTCCCGAGGGTCGGCCCGTGCAGTGCCGCATTCTCGATACTCCGGGACAGTTCACCCTCGACCCGGTACCCGTCGGGGCGTGGCACCTGCTGGCCCACTCGGTCGGACCGGACGAGGAGAAAGTGCCGACGGCGGATGCCACCTGGGTCGGCAGCATCGGGCCCCTGCTGATCACCCGGCACAGATCCCTGGAGGTGGACCTCTCGCTCCAACCCATGCGGATCGTCGACCCGCCCGTACTGCTCGCGTTGCTGGACGCCCGGCAGTCGGCGCTGCGGCGGGAGCGGGCGCGACGGCGGACGATCGGCGCGCGCCACGGCTAGCGCGTCCTGACACGACCCCCGCACCGGTGTCGGTGCGGGGGCGTCGGTCGCCGCCTCAGCGGACCGGATGGACGTGCATCGGCAGGCCACCCCGGACTCGCAACGACAGCATCGGCTCGGGTACGGCCCGGTAACCGGGCACCTTGGTCAGCCGCAGTTCGCGGGAGATCAGGGCCAGCACGAAGACCGCCTCGAGCATGCCCAGGTGGTTGCCCACGCAGAACCGGGGGCCGGCGCCGAACGGGAGGTAGGCGTAGCGCGGTCGGTCGGGCCGGTGCGCCGGGTCGAACCGGCCCGGGTCGAACCGCTCGGGTTGCGCCCAGAAGGCCGGGTGCCGGTGCAACGTGTAGGGGCAGATCAGCACGTCCGCGCCGGCCCGTACGTTGTAGCCGGCCACCGTGTCCGGGCCCTGCGCCTTGCGGGACAGCATCCACACCGGCGGGAACAGGCGCATCACCTCCTCCACCACCATGGTGGTGTAGCGCAACCGGTGCAGGTCCTCGTATGTCGGCAGGCGGTCGCCCAGGACCTCGACCGCCTCGGCGTGCAGCCCCTCCCGCACCTCGGGGTGCTCGTCGACCAGGTGCAGCGACCAGCCCAGTGTGCTGGCCGTGGTCTCGTGCCCGGCCAGCAGCAACGTGATCAGCTCGTCCCGCATCCGCTGCCGGCCGACCCGGGGGTCGCTCTCCTCGCGGGTGGACTGGATGAGCCGGGACAGGGCGTCGTCGCCGGCGACGCTCTCCCCGTCCCGTGCGACCCGGTCGGCCACCAGCCGGTCCACCACCCGTTGCAGTTTGCGCCGCGCCCGCCGGAACCGCACCTGCTTGGGCAGCGGCGCCCACATCGGCACGGCGCTCATCGTGGCCAGCTCGAACATCGCCTGGTCCTGCATCGCCTCGAACGACCGGCCGACCGAGTGGTAGGCGCTCAGGTCGGTGTCGAGCAGGGTACGACCGAGCACGCCGAGCGTCAGGTCGGTCAGTCCCTCGATCACGTCCACCGGCTGTCCGGCCGCGGTGGCGCGCAACCGGTCCACGAACCGGGCCCCCTCCTCGGCGACCACCCCGGCCTGCTGCGCGATCCGCTTGGCCTGGAAGACCGGCTGGATCGCCCGCCGCTGCTTGCGCCACAGCTCGCCCTCGCTGGTCAGCAGCCCGTCGCCGAGCGCCCGCCGGGCGTGCACCAGGCCGATGCCCTTGTGGTAGTTCCGGCTGTTGTCGGCCAGCACGTGCTTGGCGTGGTCCGGGTGGTTGAAGAAGTAGAACGGCTTCGGCTCTGGGGCGAGTCGCACGGCGTCGCCGAACGTACGGGCCGCCGAGGTCATCAGCCCCAGCCGGTCGAAGCCGAACTTCCACAGTGTCGGCAGCAGGGCGAGGCCGGAGGGGCCCGGCGGCACGGCCCGGCTCCTGGTGACGGTCACCGCCCCACCTCGCTGTGTTCCGCGCCGACCTGGCGGAACCGGCCGCGGAGGAAGAGCACCGGTTCCTCCTCCCGCTGCCGTTCCACCGACAGCAGGCGACCGATGAAGATGGTGTGGTCGCCGCCGTCGTACGCCCGCCACAGCGTGCACTCGAAGCGGGCCAGGGCGCCCTCGATCAGCGGCGCCCCGGTCGCCCGGCCGGGCACCCAGTCGACGGCGTCGAACTGGGCCCGGCCGAGCGGCCGCCACTTGTCGGCGAAGTGGCGGGCGACCTTCTCCTGGTCGGCGGCGAGCACCGACACCCCGAACGTGCCGGCGGCCTGCAGGGCCTCGTGCATGACCGCCCGCCGCTCCACGCAGACCAGCACCAGGGGCGGGTCCAGGGAGACCGAGGTGAACGAGTTGGCGGTCATGCCGTGCGGGGCCGAGCCGCCCACGGTCACCACGGTGACCCCGGTGGCGAAGGTGCCGAAGGCTCCCCGTAGCTGTTTGGTGTCGGTGACCTGCCCGGACGGTTGGTGGTCGACGCTCACGTTGGTCCCCTCCTCGCGGTCCCTGTCGGGTCAGGCCCGGGCCAGGGCCCGGTACGGTTCCAGCGCCCGGATCAGCGGTTCGGGCACCCGGGTGGGCACGGTGCGGGTGTTCGGCCCGCGCATGCACGCCACCCGTTGCCGTCCCCGGGCGATCAGGGTCTCGCCGTCGCCGTCCGGGTCCAGGCGTACGTAGTCGAAGCTGAACTCGATCTGCGTCTGCGCCAGGTCCACCAGCCGCATCCGGATCGACAGTTCGTCGAACGCGGTGATCTCGGCGAAGAACTCGCAGTCGACCTTCAGGGTGAACAGCTTGAGGTCGTCCTGCAGATCGGCCAGCACCTCGGGGGCGTTGCGCTTGAGGAACATCTCCCGGCACCGTCCCTGCCAGCGCAGGTAGTTCACGTAGTAGACGTTGCCGACGATGTTGGTCTCCTCGAATCCCACGACGTGCGGGTACTCGAAGTAGTCGCTCACCGCTGCTCCCCCTTGCCGGTCAGGATCGCGAAGACCACCGGCTCGGCGCGGTCGCGCAGCCGGGTCAGCAGGGTCGCGACCGCCACGGTGCCGGCGGTGAGCACCACCCAGCCGTCCCGCCTCGACGGGGTCAGGGTCAACGGGGCGCCCGGCAGGCCCGCCTTCTGTAGGCACTCGACGGCGGTCCAGACCCGGCTCGCGGCGACCTCGACGCTCTCGCCGGCCTCCCGGGCGATCAGCTCCACCAGGTCGTCGTACGAGCCGAGCAGATCCCGCCAGGCCTGCCGATCCCGCGGCCGGACCTCCTCCACGTCGCAGGCCAGCGGCCCGGCTCCGGCCACCGCGAGCGTCACGCCGGCGCCGTGCGCGGCGGAGACGGCCCGGTCACCGTCGATCTCGGGTGCCCCGTCCGGCCGGTACCGCACCTGGACCGGGGCGCCGACGGCCCGGCCGACGGCCATCGCGGTGCGGGCCCGCCGCCCGTCGACCTCCGCCGGACCGTCCGGTTCCACCGCGACCGCCACTGCGGCGCCGACCAGGTCGCCGAGGGCGCGTTCCAGGTAGGAGCCGAGCAGCGGCACCACCCAGGGACCAGCCCCGCCCTTCTTGCGTACGGCGTGCAGGCGCAGGCCCGCCCAGCGTTCGACCACCTCGCCGCTGCCGTCCCGGACGGCGATGTCGTAGACGTAGGTGTCGCCGTCCCGGCTGCGCTCGGTGGCGCAGTAGCGCAGTTCCCGGTCCGCGGCGAGCCGGGGACCGCCGGGGTGGATCCGTTCGATGCCCGCTGGAAGAAGCGTCCCGTCGGGCACGCAGACCTGGTTGCCGTGCATCAACGCGTCCCGCATGCCGGGGTCGCCGAGCAGCAGGTCGCCGGGGAGGAACCCGGCGAACCAGTCGGTCGCGCCGACCACGGCCACGTCCACGTCGACGTGCCGGGCCGCCGCCCGGTGGTAGCGGCGCAGCCGCTGGAACCGGCCGCCCTGAAACAGCGTGTCGCCGTACAGGTCACGCTGCGGGTCGAGCGGCACCTCCGGCAGCCCCGCGCCGATCTGGTCGGGCGGCCCGGCCGGCGTCGGGTCGGTGGAGAAGACCAGCCGGGCCCGGAACTGCTCGGCGGCGAAGCCGGTCTCCGCGCTGCGGATGGCCACCTCCACGGTGTCGTCGTCGGTGACCACCGCGGCGATCCGGATCGTGGTGGCACCGTCCGGCGGCACGACGATCGGCCGGCTGAACTCGGCCTGCTCGATGCGGGGCACGGTGCGGCGGCCGGTGAGGGCGGTGGCCACCTGGGCCATCGCCTCCATCCCGAACACCGCCGGGAAGAGCAGGTTGCCGTCCAGCAGGTGGTCGGCGAGGTAGAGGTCGGATCCGGCGCTGAGCGTCGTCTCGCAGACCAGCTCCACCCCGTGGTAGTTGACCAGGGGCTTGTCGACGAACCGGAGCAGCGGCAGCTCGGACCGGTCGTACCGGACCGTGTCGATGCCCTGGGTCCGCCCGCTGACCACCACCACCGGCGGCACGTCCGGGTCGGCGACCAGGCGCCGCATCAGCGCCACGCCCTGCTCGGGTGAGATCGGGGAAACGCCCTCGCGGGCCAGGCTCTCCACCACCGAGAGCCGCTCCCCCATGCCCACGCCCGACCAGACCGACCACTCCAGGCAGAGGGCGCGGCACTGCGGGTGCTGGCGGCCGAAGTCGGTGGTCAGGCCGGCCAGCCACTCGTTGGCGGTGGCGTAGTGCGCCTCGCCGCGCAGGCCGGCGCGGCCGATGATGCTGCCAAAGGTGACCAGCAGGCGCAGCCGGTCCGGGTCGACCGCGTCGAGCACGGCCCGCAGCCCGCCGACCTTCGGCGCGAAGGTACGCCGTACCGCCGCCATGTCGACGCCGGTCAGCGCGGCCGGCTCGTTGCGGCCGGCACCGTGCAGCACCGCGGTGACCGGTCCGAGCGCCCCGGTCACCTCGGCCACGGCCCGGCGGACCTGCTCGGCGTCGGTGACGTCGGCGCGGGCGTAGTGGACGGTGACCCCGCTGTCGGCCATCCGGCGCAGGTTGGTCGCCAACTCGTCGTCCTCGGCCGGGTCGGACCGGCCCAGCACGGCCAGCCGCGCCCCGGCGTCGGCGGCCAGCGCGAGCGCGCACTCCGCCGTGATGCCCTTGCCTCCGCCGGTGACCAGCAGCACGTCGTCGGCGCCCAGTGGCTGTTCGGTCCGGCCGGCCCGGACCGGCAGGGCACGCAGGACGGGCACCCGGCGTACGCCGGTCTCGTCGTAGTGGACCTCGGCGTAGTCGGCCGTCGCGGCGACCTCGTCGAGCACCCGGTCGACCATCTCCCCGGCCTGCGGGGCGTCCACGACCGTCACCCGCAGCTGGGGCGCCTCCAGCCGCAGCGTACGGGCCAACCCGGCCGCTCCGGCCCCGTGCTGCAGCAGGA
Source organism: Micromonospora sp. CB01531 (assembly GCF_001905095.1). Taxonomy (GTDB): domain Bacteria; phylum Actinomycetota; class Actinomycetes; order Mycobacteriales; family Micromonosporaceae; genus Micromonospora. Next base: position 135,165 of record NZ_LWLS01000060.1, on the reverse strand, counting down.
CGAACCGGGTGCCGGGGCCGGCGGCCAGCGCGGCGCGGGCGCCGAGCAGCGCCAGCTCCAGTTGCTCCTCGGCACAGTCGGGCGGCAGGCAGACCAGTACGCCCGAGCCGACCCCGCGCTGCTGCAACGCCTGGCGCAGCCGCGCCGCGAGCGGGTGGTCGTCGGGGGCGAACACCTGCCAGCGCCCGTCGCTCTCCTCGGCGTGCACCACCGGCAGCGACGCCACGTCCAGGTCGACACGAAACGCCCTCGCCCAGGGGGCCGCGCCGGTCACCACCGGCGCGGCCCCGGTCTCGCCGGGCCGGGCGGTTGCCGCCAGCTCCTCCAGCGCCTCGGCCAGCTCGCGGACGGTGGCGGTGGCGAAGTTGGTCGGCGTGGCCGAGGCGGCGATCCCGCGCTGCTGGGCCGCCTGGTTGACCACCTGCCCCACGGTGATGGAGCTGAGGTGCAGGTCGTCGAGGAGTCGGCTGTCGCCGTGCACCATCTCGATCGGCAGCTCGGCCCGCTCGGCGGCGAGCCGGCGGAGCAGGTCCAGGCTGGACTCGCCCTCGCGGGCCGGCTCGACCACCCCGGTCGGCCGCGCCTCGGCGGGCCGGGCGGCCTGCCGGACGATCACCTCGGGGGCCTGTTCGCAGGGGCTGGCGAAGAAGGTGAACGTCTGCCCCACCGCCAGCGGCCGCACCAGCCGGCCGTGGAACAGCCCGCTGTGCACCTCCGGCGCACCGACGACGTACGCGGCCGCGACCACCCGCAGCAGCCCGCCGAGGGACTCGTCGTCGGTGTCCAGGGCCACCGCGGGAATCTCGGTCGTCGCGGCCGCCAGACCGGTGAGCACGTGCCCGGGCCCGACCTCCACGAACAGGTCGATGTCCTTGGCCGCGACCGTCACCGCCTGCTGGAACAGCACGGCGTCGGTGATCTGGCGGTGCAGCAGCGCCGGGATGTCGGTGTCAGGGCCGAGCACCTCACCGGTCACGGTGGAGACCACCGGGCGGCCGACCGGACCGAAGTCCTCGGCGGCGAGCCGCTCGGCGAAGGCCGCGGCGGCGGGGGCCACCAGCGGCGAGTGGAAGGCGTGCGACACGTTGAGCCGGGTCGCGCCGAGGCCCGCCTGGCGGGCCGCGTCGCAGAACTCCTCCACCGCCTGGACCGGGCCGGCCACCACCGTCTGCTCCGGGCCGTTGTAGCCGGCGACGACCAGTTCGGTGCCGTCGATCATCCGGGTCACCGTCTCGGCCGAGGCGGCGATGCCGGCCATGGTGCCGGAGGCGCTGTGCTCGGCCATGGTGCCGCCGCGTACGCCGGCGACCCGCAGCAGGGTCTCCCCGTCCATGGCACCGGCCCAGTGCAGGGCGGAGAGCTCACCGAGGCTGTGCCCGACCGCGACGGCGGCCTCCAGCCCGAGGTCGGTGAGGGCGGTGAGGCCGGCCATCGAGCCGGTGACGATCCGCGGCTGGGCGACCGCGGTGGCCACCATGTCACCCGAGGTGGGCAGGGCTGCCCGCCGGTACACCTCGTCGACCTCCGGGAACCGCCGGCGCAGGGCGCCGCCGCTGGTGCCCCGGCCGGAGCCCTGGCCGGGGAAGAGGTAGCCGATCCGGGCGGTGCCGGTGGCGTGGTTGAGGAAGCAGCGCCCGTCCGGGGAGAAGAGCCGCGCCTCCCCGGCGTCCAGCGCCTCGGCGATCCGCTGGAGCTGCCGCTCGGCCTCCTCGGGCGAGGAGACGACCACGGCGGCCCGGTACGGCAGGTCGCGCAGCTCGCCGTGCAGGGTGGCGGCCAGGTCCGCGAGCTGCGCGTACGACACGTGCGGCACGAACTCGAGCAGCTTGGCCACCCGCTCGCGCAGGTCCGCCACGGACAACGCGTCCAGCAGCAGCAGCTCCGCGTCCTGACGGGAGGAGGCGAGGCTGCGGGTCCGGCTGTCCAGGCTGGAACGGCGGCGCGCCTGGCGCTTCTCCAGCACCACGTGGGTGTTGATGCCGCCGAAGCCCATCGCCGTGATGCCGGCGCGCACCGGCACGTCGGTGGGCCAGCGCTCCGCCTTCGGCAGCACCCGCAGCGCCGCGTCGTCGCTGGTGAGCAGCTCGTGCGGGTCCACGCAGCCGATCGCCGGCGGCAGCACCTCGTGGTGCACGGCCATGGCGGCCTTGATCAGCCCGGCGACGCCGGCCGCCGCCTTGGTGTGTCCGATCATGCCCTTGATCGAGCTGATCGCGGCCGGGGCGGCGGCGGAGTCGGCGGCCTGCCGGGCGGTGGACAGCGCCCGCAGCTCGGTGGCGTCGCCGACCGCGGTGCCGGTGCCGTGCCCCTCGAAGAGGCCGACCGTCTCGATGCCGAAGCCGGCCCGCTCGTACGCCCGGCGCAGCGCCAGCTGGTAGCCGTTGACCTCAGGGCGGGTGATGCCGCCCTTGCCGTCGGAGGAGATGCCCCAACCGGCGATCGTGGCGTAGATCCGGTGCCCGGCCTCCAGCGCCTCCCGCTCGCGCATCAGCACGACCATGCCGCACCCCTCGCCGGGCCAGAACCCGTTGGAGTTGCGGTCGTACACCCGCATCTCGTTGCGGGCGAGCGCGCCGGTCTTGGCGAACCCGACGATCTCGAACGGGTCGATGGACAGGTCCACCCCACCGGCCACGGCGACGTCGACCTCGCCGTCGAGCAACGTCTTGCAGGCGGTCGCCACGGACAGCAGCGAGGACGAGCAGGCGCCGTCCACGGTGTAGCCGCCGCCCTTGAGGTCGAAGTGGTTGCAGATCCGCCCGGCGATGGTGTTGGAGAGGCCGCCGGCGAGGGTATCCTCGTCGATCTCCGGGAACGGCGACTTGTAGCGGGTCTCGAAGTCGGCGAGGAACTCGGCGAGCTGGTCGTCGTTCCAGTCCTGCTCCTTGAGCGCGGCGGCGACCATCCGCCGGACGTACGGCCAGCGCAGCCGCAGCTGGTTGGCCCGGGAGAACTCACCGGTGAGGCTGTTGCCGACGATGACGCAGGTCCGGTCCCGGGGCAGCCCCTCGGCCATCGGGAAGCCCGCGTCGGCGAGGGCCGTGGCCGCGACGTCCAGCGCCAGCCAGTGGGTCAGGTCGGTCGAGCGGAACGTGCTGCCGGCCACCTTGTAGGCGACCCGGTCGAACTCGTACCCCTCGATCACCGCGGCATTGCGGGCGTAGAACCGGTCCGGCGTGGCCGGGTCGGCATCCCAATAGTCGTCCAGCCGCATCCGCACGTCGGGCAGGCGGCGGAACGCCCGGCGACCGGCGACCGCGTTCTCCCACAGTTCCCTCGGTGAGGTGGCGTCCGGGTAGCGACACGCCATACCCACCACCGCGATCCTGCTCATGCCAGCACCTCGCTTCGACTGCCGTTGACGTTCGCCGCCGGCGCGGGCGAGACCGGCGCGTCCCGCAGGGCGGCCGGCGGCACGTCGGCCCGCTCGCGGGCCTTGTTCACGAAGTGCAGCGACCAGTGGAAGATGCCCCGACCGAGGCACACCAGCGCGGTGGCGAAGAAGATGCCGTAGGCGATGCCCGCGCCGGTGAGGAAGGCGTACACGATCGCCACGCTGGCGCCGAAGATGAACTGGGGCCACGGCTTCGACGGGCTGGTGCCCGGGTCGGTGACCATGTAGTTGGTGAAGAGGACGAACGCGGTGCCGGTCATCATCGCCAGGGCTCCGGGGATGGAGGTGTCCAGGATCAGGCCCCGGACGACGGCCTGGAGCGCGAAGACGGACACCCAGCCGAGGATCAGCCACATCCGCCCGGTGAGCTTTCCGTTGATCATGGTGCCGCCGAGGATGATCAGGAGCGGTAGCGCCCAGTCCAGCGGCCCCGAGATGTGCTCGGTGAAGTGGTACGGCGGGGCGATGCTGGCCCAAGGGAAGACCAGCAGGATCACGGTGATGCCGAAGTTCGACGGGTTCATGTAGTGCCGCATCCGCCCGCGTACCGGTGCCTGGAGTACCCACTTGGCGCCGATGGCCACGGCGACCCCGAAGATGAGCGCGATGATCTGGTCGTTGACGTAGATCAGCATGTTCATCGCGAGGCTGGTGATGTGGGCCGGGTAGAGGAACTCGAGCAGCCCACGGAAGCCGTTGCCGGTGAACCGGGGCCGGCGGCCCTCGGCGCGGGCGCCGATAACCTCGAGCACGATCTCCAGGGTGTAGCCGGTGGCCAGGGCCACGAACGGCCAGAGGAAGGGCTGCTCGAATCCCAGCAGGGTGTAGCCGACGATGTTGAACACCGTGATCGAGATGGCGAAGTTGCGCAGAGCCTTGATGACCTTCGGGTCATGACGAGGCGCGCCGATCGTGGTCGCGGCCATCAACGTCACCTTTCCTGAGCCTGGGAGCCGAGCTGGATGTCGTGCCAGCCCGGGGACAACTGAAGCTTCTGTTCGTGGGACCGGCCGTCCCGGTCGCGCCAGTTCAGCTGCACGCTGACCGGGCCGGAGGCGTCCTTTCCGAGGCCGATGTGGGCCTCGTTGCTGCGCTTGCCGGAGTGCCCGCTGCCGCCGTCAACCCTGGTGATGAAGGTGCGGCCGTCGGAGGTGGTGACGGTCACCTGGGCGCCCACGGCGGGAGAACCGGTGACCGGCCGGCCGGCGCTGGTCTGGCCGGCGCCCGCCGCCGGCTCGTGGGTCAGGCGCAGCCCGAGGAACGCCCCGACGGACGGGCTGTCGTTGTGGTAGAACACCGGCTCGTCCCACTGCCGGGCGACGGCGAAGTCCAACCGGCCGTCGCCGTCCGCGTCCCCGGTGGCGATGCCCCGGGTCGGCACGGGGATCGCCAGGCCGAGCTCGCCGGCCAGGTCGACGTACCGGCCGTCGCGTCCCTTGGCGAAGAAGTGCAGTCGCTGGCTGCCGCCGATGTCGTCACCGGACTTGACGTGCGGCCACCACAGCGGGTTGTCCAGCAGGTCGTCGTTGGCCGTGGCCAGCTCCTGCAGCTGCGGCCAGCGGTTGACATCGCCCTTGACGAAGCCGGTCGCCTGCGCCACCACGAGCTGTCCGCTGTTGTTGAAGTCGGCCATCTTGACGTCCCAGCCCCAGCCGGACCAGGCCAGCCCGAGCGGCGCGCTGCGGTCGTCGAACGGGGCCCGGCCGGCGGTCAACTGCCGGCGCAGGTCCTCCCGGTCCTTAGCCGAGCCGATGAACGCGAAGTGGCTCTCCTCGATGCCGAACGAGGTGGTGATGTTGCTGACGAACATGTCGTACAGCCCGTCGCCGTCGAGGTCGCCGTAGTCGATGCCCATGCCCTTGAACGAGTCGAGCCCGACGCGCTTGGACTTGGGCACCACGGCGCTGCTGCGGGCGCTCTGGACCACCTCGAAGGCGATCTTGCCGGGTACCGAGCGGTTGTGCAGGAAACGGTCCGGGCCGAAGTCGTGAGCGAGGTACAGCTCCGGCAGCAGGTCGCCGTCGACGTCGTTGGCCCCGGCGGCCAGCGCCCAGCCCTTCGACACGTCCCGCGGCAGGACGTTGTCCACCTTCTGGAAGGTGGCGGTCGGCCGAGGCCCGGCGGTCGCGCCGGTCCACCGGAAGAAGTAGTCCTCGCCGCCGTTGAGGCCGTTGGACATGGAGTGGTTCATCTCGACGCCGCCGAAGACGGTGTCGTCGAGCACGGGGCCGTGCGGGAAGTAATTGGCGACGAAGATGTCCACGTGGCCGTCGCCGTCGAAGTCGTCGACGGCGACCGCGTTGGTGTTCCACTGCGGCTCGGTGTACTCGGTGGTCGACCCGGGCACCAGCTCGGTCGGCTGGTAGGCGTCCATCGACAGCGTCCGGGCGTCGGAGCGGGCGAGGTAGAGGATCGGCGTCCGGCCCCAGAAGTAGACGAGGAGGTCCATCCGGCCGTCCTCGTTGAAGTCGCCCGGGACGCAGCCCATCGGCGCCATCGCCTTCTTCATCGGCAGCGGCTCCGGCCGCAACGCGAACGGGGCGTAGCGGTCGCTGCGGGCGCCCGGCGTCGGGGTGACCGTCACCTGGTCGGTACGCGGGTCGGTCACGCAGAGGTCGTTGGCCAGCCCGTCGCCGTCCAGGTCGTTCATGGCGATGGCCGAGCCGACCGAGGAGATCCAGGCGTCGATGTTGCGGTACCGCTGGTTGACCTTCCGGATGCTCTGCTGGGGGAAGCCACCCGGCAGTGCGATGGCCGTGGGGGTGAAGGCGAAGCCGTCCGCCAACTGCTCCCGCTCCGTCGCCGACGCGCTGGGCAGGCGGGACGCGAAGAACAGGCTCAGCACGAGGATGAGGGCGACGACCCCGGCGACGTGCCGACGAAGCCAGCCGACTGTCATGGACATGTGTCAGTTCCTCCCGATGGCCACGAGGTCGTTGGCGACACGCTGTCGCCAGAGTTCGTACGCCGGTAGCTGGTCGCCGTCCGGTCCCTCCGGACGGCGCTGGTCGGTCAGCGCGGTTGCTTCCGCAGGCGTCATGCCGCACAGGACGGCGGTGCCGGTGGCCACGTGGGGCACGACCAGGCCGGCCCGGACCCGCGCGGCGGCCGCGAAGGCGCTGCCCTGGGCCACCTGCGGGCGGTAGCGGCCGGCACGGCGCAGGAAGGAGCGCAGCTCGTCCTCGTCGGCCCCGCCGGCGTAGGTGGCGGCCAGGCCGGCACCGCTCCACAGATCCGCCCGCCGGTGCTCGGGGAAGCCGTCGATGGTGTCGGCCACCCGGTCCGCCGCGGTGCCGCAGACGAACCACAGGGCCCGGCCGATGCCCTGGTCGATGGCCCGGTTCACGTAGGACCGTGGCCCGCCGGCGGGCCACGGGAACGCGGGTTCCTGGTAGTGGGCCCGGACGTACCGGTCGGTCTTGAAGTACGCCTGGTGGAATCCGTAGCCGTCGAGAGCCAGCCAGCGCAGCAGCGGGTCGGGCATCGCCAGCCGGCGGAACCGGAAACGCGGGACCCGCGCCATGGCCCAGCCGATCCCGACGTACGCCATGTAGACGTGTTTGTCGGCGGCGCCGGCGAGGAAGCGCGACACGTTTGTCGACCCGCCGAAGGGCAGGGCGTCGAGAACGGCGAAGCCCATCGTCGCGCCCTCGTAGGCGAACCCCCGAAAACGATTGGGAATACCTTCCAGCCGACGGACGGCGTCGTCGTGCCTTTCCGCCTCGACGGCGAATGCGTAACCGGCGAGAAAGGTTTGACCAATGGTTTCCAGCAATTCCCGGGAAGCCGGGTTCTTCACATGGAATCCACGCACGTCAAGCCTGGTCTCGGAGACGTTCGGCGTGAGAATTCGGCGCCGGAGCGCGCGCGTGTGACTGGTCAAAGCGCCCCCAGGGGATATCACCAACGGTCATTCGGACGGGTCTGAATGGATTTTGCCAGCCGCCCGGCGGGACTTCTTCTTCTAGGATGCGAAGGGCCGCCAGCAGCACGAATCAACAATTTGCGGGTGGCTTGATCGCAATTTCACGACCATCGGCGCAATGGCTGAGTCAGCGCACCGGCCCGGTCGACCGTAGGTCCCGGCAGCGCTGCCGGATCCGCTGCCGCCACGTCTCGTACGGTGGCACGTCGCCGCTGCCGCGCAGGTCGTCCGCCACGGCGTCGGCGAGGACCGCCGCGTCCCGTACCGACATGCCGGCCAGTACCTCGGTGGCGGCCTCCGAGTGCCCCGGCACGGTGCCGCTGAACGCCCGGGCCTTCGCGGCGAAGACCGCGCCCAGGGCGAGCTCGGGCCACTCTTGCCCGGCCGCCTCGCGGAGCCGGACCAGCTCCTCCCGACCGCAGCCGCCGGCGAAGACGGCAGCGAGCCCCACCCCGCTCCACAGATCCGGGCGGCGGTCGACGGCGAAGCGACGCACCGCGGCGTCGACGTCCGCCGGCCGGGCGGAGTGGACGAACCAGAGCGCTCGGCCGATGCCCTGGTCGACCGCACGCGGGAAGTAGCCGGCGAACCCCTGCCAGGGATAGGACTTCGGGCGCTCCTGTGCGTCCACGATCCGCCCGGTGTCGAAGTACGCCCGGTCGAAGCCGTACCCGTCCACCGCCAGCCAGCTCATCGTCGGGTGGTACGGCATGCCGGGCAGGTCCGGCAGGACGGTCCGCCACAGCGGGCGCGGCAGCCGGGCCATCGCGAAGCCGATGCCGATGTAGGCGAGGAAGATGTGCGGCCGCCCCGGGCCGAGCAGCAGTTCCCGGGTACGTGTGCCGCGCCCACCGCGCATCGCGTCCAGGACGGTGCAGGCCATCGTGGCCCCCTCGTAGGCGAAGCCCCGCATGGCCGGCTCGACCAGCTCCAACCGGCGCTCCAGCTCCCACTGGTCACGCGCGTCGATGCCCCACTCGAAGCCGCAGACGACGGACTGTGGCACGGCCTCCAGCCAGTGGGTGGCGGCGAGGTGCGGGCCGGGGAAGCCCCGGCGGGCGAAGCCCACCTCCGCCAGCGACGGCGCCAGCACCAGGCGGCGCAGGGCACCCAGAAGGGTCGACATGGTTCCTCCAGAGGGTGTGGGTCGTCTGGGGCGGGTGCCTCAGAAGCTCGGGGCGGCAGGGCGGGGCGGAGGGTTCGGTGGTGGCCTGCCGGGAGCGGTCGCACCGGGCCGTTCAGCCCCCGGCGGGCCCCGACTGGGCCGGCACGTAGCGGGCACCGATCCGGCGGGCGACGGTGTAGCTGGCCCAGGCCGCCGCCTCGACCAGGCGCCGGTCGTCGGGGTCGTGGCGCCGGAAGTCCTCCACCACGCTCTCGTCCACCTGATGGGAGGCGAGAGCGGTGAGCAGGGCCAACCGCGCGGCGGCCCGCTCCGCCGCGGGCAGCCCGGCGACGAGGTCCTCGCACCACTGCCGGCTCAGCCCGGTCTCCTCACCCCGCCAGTCCGCCAGCCGGGTGTGCACCAGCGCCCGGACCTCAGGCGACAGCGCCCGCTCGCCGGCCGCCTCCAGCGCCGCGTACGCCCGGGAAACCGCCTCGGCCACCACGTGGTTCCCGGCGGCCCAGCCGGCGTCCACCGGCAGCGCGGCGGGCGGCAGCAGCGACAGCGACCGGCCCGGCGGGAACGCGCCGCGCAGGGTGGGGCTGAGCAGGTGACTGATGCCCTGCTTGGCCCGCCGGCGGGCGGCCGGCGACAACCGCGGCGGCAGCAGGAAGCTGGCGAGGAAGACGTTGACCATCCGGGTCAGGTAGTGGAAGGCGACCATCACCCCCACCAGCTCGGGGCGCTCGGCCTCGGTGAACACGGCTCCCGACGGCATCGGCGCATCCAGCAGGTGCGCCTCGCGAGCCCAGCCGGCCAGCCGCCGGAGGCGCTCGTCGCGCACGTCGTCCAGCCGGTCCGTGGCGATCGCCTCCGCGTCGTCGGGGCCCGCCAGGCCGTACATGTTGGTGCTGTGCATGTCGAGGCAGTACGGGCAGATGTTCGCCACCGACACGGCGGAGGCCACGGCCTCCTTCGCCGACCGGTCCACCACGCCGCCGGTGGTCAGCGGCTCCCGCATCAGCATCCAGTACGCGGCGGTGGCCGGCGGCGACGGCGAGTGCAGCAGCACCGGTGGGACCACCAGGCGCATCTCCCCCGCCACCTGGTCGTACACCTCGGCGACGATGCCCTTGGCGGATTCCTGTGGGACGGGCTTGACGTACTTGACCTGACGCTGGACGACCGATGAAACGACCCGGCTGGCGAGCACTCCGCCTCCATGGTTGTGCTGACGTGGGCCGGGACCGGAGTCCGACTTGTCCCGGCTCCGGCGGGACGGGGTCCCGGCAGGGCCGGAGCGGAGGTCGGTCCCCTCCGGCAGGCCGGTCGTGGTGGGCGCCGTCGGGCCCCCGACCGGCGGCCACCGCCCCGGAACGGCGGGACTGGTGCCAGAATGACCGACCGCACCGAGGTGGCAGAACTCCGAGCGTGCGAACCTGAGCCGCCGTGGCGGGCCCACGGCGCGACCCGTGCCGGCCCGACACGCCGGCTCACCGCTCGGCGGGCTGCCCCGGGGTCCGGCTCCCGGTGGCCGGGCCGGCGCCGGCCCACATCCAGGTGCCGATCCGGCGTGCCGCGGTGAGGCTGGCCCAGGAGGTCGCCGCGATCAGCCCCCGGTCGTCCAGGCCGGCCCCTCGCGCGTCGTCGATCACCGACGCGTCCACCTGATAGGAGGCGAGGGCCGCGAGCAGAGCCAACCGGGCGACCGGCCGCTGCGCCGCCGGCAGGTCGGCGACGGTCGCCCGGGTCCAGGACCGGCTCGGGCCGAGCGGCCGGCCGTCCCACCGGCTCACCTCGGCCACCACCCGGTCCCGCACCTCGGGGGCGAGCGCCCGGGCGCCGGCGGCCTCGATGGCCGCGCCGGCGCGGGCGAAGGCGTCCGCCACGGGCGCGGAACCCCGCGCCCAGGCGAGGTCCGCCGGGAGGGCGGCCGGCGGCAGTTGGCCCCGTGCGGTACCGGCGGCGCGGGCCGTCCGGCCGGTGTGCCGCATCACCGTACGCAGCAGCCGGCGCAACGCCGACTGCACGGCGACCGGCGCCGCCGCCGGCAGCGGCGAGTCGTCCAGGAAGATGTTCACCATGCGGTTGATGTAGTGGAAGGTCACCGCGACGCCGATCACCTCCGGCGCCTGCGCCGGCCCGAACGGGGGCGCGGGACGGTCGGACGGCTCACGGACCCCGCTGTGCCGGGCCCAGGTCGCCATCCGCCGCACCTCGGGGTCGGTGACGAGGTCGACCCGGTCCCGCGCGACCGCCGTGGCGTCCGGGCCGCCGGCCAGGGCGTCCAGGGCGGTGCCGTGCACCTCCACGCAGTACGGACACCGGTTGGCGACGGAGACAGCCGCCGCCACCGCCTCCTTGACCCCCCGGTCCACCCGTCCGGCCGCGACCAGGGTCTCGCGCAGCATCGCCCAGCAGGCCGCGAGCGCGTCCGGCTCGGGCGAGTGCAGCACCACCGGTGGTGCGAGTACACCGAAGTCCCGCTCGACCTGGTCATAGAGCGCGGCCACCGGCGGCGGGGCCGCCGCCGGTAGCACCGGTGTCACGTACCGGATCTCCACAATCGACCGGCGCACGGCCGTCCTGAGCAGCCAGCCTCGCACAGTCCACTCCCTCGTCCCGGACGGCGCCGCCCGGCGGTCCGTCATCATCGGTCGATGTCGACGCGGTCACTAAGATGACCGGATGTACAACCGGATCTACACAGGCCAGACCTGCTCGATCGCCCGTTCTCTCGACGTGGTCGGCGAGCGGTGGAGCCTGCTGATCGTCCGGGAGGCGCTGGTCGGCGCGACCCGCTTCGACGTGTTCCTGCGCAACCTCGGGATCGCCCGCAACGTGCTGGCCGACCGGCTCGGCACCCTGGTGGACGGGGGCGTGCTGCAGCGGGTGCCCTACCAGGAACGCCCGCTGCGGCACGAGTACCACCTCACCGACCGCGGCCGGGAGCTGGTGCCCGTGATCCTGGCCCTGATGCAGTGGGGAGACCGGCATTTCGCGGGCCCGGCCGGCGCGCCTCGGATCGCCGAGCACGACGGCTGCGGGGGCGCGGCCCAGGCCGTGATGCACTGCGTCGAGTGCGAACGGCCACTCACCCCCGCGGAGGTGACCACCCGCCCCAACCCGGATCATGTCCCGCCCCGGTGACGCCGGTCCGCCGCGGCGGCCGGGCAACGGCCCGCCACCCGCTCAGTTCGCGGCGCGGCCGGCCACCAGGGGCAGGACCCCGCGCCGACCCGCGGTGCCGCCGTCCGGCGACGGAGCGCCGTAGCGGACCTGCACACCCCGCTCCTGGGCGGCCCGCACGATGGCCGGCACCGCGCGTTCGGCGAGCGCCGCGATGGTCATGGCCGGATTGACGGTGAGGGCGCCCGGCACGGCGGATCCGTCGGTCACGAAGATGCCGGGGTGGTCGCGCAGCTCGTGCCGGTCGTCCAGGGCGGAGCTGGCCGGGTCGTCCCCGATTCGGCAGGACGCCAGCGGGTGCACGGTGTAGGCGCCCACCACCTCGTTGGTCCACGGCATCACCCGGGATAGCCCGTCGCGTTCGAGGATGTCCCGCACCGCCGCGTCCGACTCGGCCCAGCCGCGCAGCGTGTTGGACGTCGGCCGGTAGCGCAGCGCCCCCCGGCCGAGCATCTGCTGGGACAGCCGCTGCGAGTTGCCGGACTCCGGGGGCGGCCCGAACACCCCCTCGTTGTCGTCCTCGCTCATCGTGAAGATGGTCAGCCAGGACCGCCACCGGCGGAGCAGTTCCTTCTTCTCCACGCCGAACCAGGTGGGGCCAACGGCGTCCGGCACCTGGGCGAGGATGGTGCCGAAGCCGGGCGGGAAGTACAGCTGCTCCAGCGAGAAGCGGGTGTACTCGGGCAGTGATCCGTCCAACCGGTCCCAGCTGGCCACGCACGGCCCCTTGCCGATCTGGTAGCCCTCGTACGGCACACCGTCGGCTCGGGACAGGCCGAGCACGTCGCGCACCCGGTCCTCGTCGAAGACCGCGGTGTTGAGCCGTTCCCCGTTGCCGGAGAAGTACCGGCCGACGGCCGACGGCATCGGCCCGAGGTGCGGCTCGGAACGTTGCAGGATCACCGGGGTGGCGCCCGCTCCGGCGGCGAGCACGACGATCCGGGCGTCGATCGCCCCGGCGCCGACCTCGGCCCGGTAGTCGACCTCGTCCAGGACGCGGTAGTGCACCCGGTAGCCGCCGTCGTCGGTGCGGGCCAGGTACTGCACCTCGTGCATCGGCCGGATCTGCGCGCCGTGGGCCAGGGCGGCCGGGAGGTAGTTCAGCAGCAGGGACCGCTTCGCGTCGAAGCGGCACCCGGACATCATCCAGTTGCAATTGGTGCAGCGCTCCCGGTCGATGGCGACCGGGACCGGGTTGGCGGTCCGACCGGCGTGGGCGCAGGCCGCGCCGAACAGCCCGCCGGAGTACGGCACGTCGGTCCAGGTCTGCTGGCTGACCGGCAACGCCTCGGCGACCCGGTCGTACCAGGGGTCCAGGGTGTCCCGGGAGATGGCGGCGGGCCACATGCGACGGCCGATGCTGCCCTGCCGGTCGAAGACGAAGCGGGGCGCGCGGGGCATGGCGGCGAAGTAGACGACGCTGCCACCGCCGACGCAGTTGCCGCTGAGCACGCTCATCCCGTCGCCGATGACGAAGTCGAACACCCGGGTCGAGGACGATCCGAACTTGAAGTCCTGGTCGAACTCCTCGCCCTGCAGCCACGGGCCGCGTTCCAGCACGACCACCCGGGCGCCGCCGGCTGCCAGGTGGTAGGCGGTGATCGCGCCGCCGAAGCCGCTGCCGATCACGAGGACGTCGGTCTTCTCGGTAACCGTCATGCCGGGCTCCCTGAGGGGGTCGTGTCGGGGTGTGGACGGGCGAGCACCCGGCCGTAGGAGTACTCCGGGAACCGCCAGATCCCGTCCCGGTCGGGTGGGTAGTAGCCGAGGGTGGCCAGACCGGGGTGGCCGGCGGCGAGCGCGTCGGTGGTGTGCAGGTGCGCGGCGGCGTCGAAGGCGATCGTGCTGAACATGGCCAGGCTCACCCAGGCCTCCCGCTCGGGGTGGTCCACGGCGGTAAGCTCCTGCACCAACGCCACCCGGTCCGGGTAGGCGAGCGCCACGAACGGCGGTACGTCCGCGTCGGGCGTGAGCCGGTGCTCCTGGGCGTACCGGCGGGCGTGGCCGTTGAGCGCTTCGGCCAGGCCGTCCAGGGCGGGGGCCATCCCGCCTTCCGGAGTGCGCAGCACGTCCACCGCGCCCGACGCGACCGCGCCGCCGCCGGCGGAGACCCCGGCGACGCTGCGATCGTCGGGCGACCGCTTCTCGCCGGGAAGGATCGTGTCGGCGAACGCCTCCAACGTCATCGTCACTGCCAAGTCGGCATCAGGGGTACTCGGTTGCACTGGCGTGTCTCCTGTCGTCGGTGAGGAGCACTGGTCGGGAGCCGGCACTGGGTCCGGCGGCAGCGGGCGACCGCCGCGGACGCCGCCCAGCTGCGAGACCCGTAGGGGCGCCGGCGGCACGCCGGCCCGATCCGCCGCGCGCCGGGACGGACCGACAGCGGCCGCCCGGTCGGGCTCCGCACGGGCCGGGTGGCGCTGGCCCGGTGCGGGCGGTCCTATCGTCCGGATCGCCGAGCAGACGCCGCATCTTCCCAGTTGCTAACCAGAACCGAGCAGTTCAGAGCGGTGTGAGACACCTCAGTCGGCGCTCCACCGAACTGCGCAACATCGAAGAGCATGGCGGGTCCGGACGCCGCTAGCGTGGCTGGTGCAGCCCAGTCACACGGATGGAGACAGTCATGCGCGTCCATGAGGCAGAGCGCGGCCGAGGCCTCGTCGCCCGGATCAACGGCCGGTACCACCAGGCGGCGGTCCGGCTCTACCTGCTCATCGTCGTGGCGCACTGGGCCGAGCACCTGGTGCAGGCCTACCAGATCTGGGTGCTCGGCAAACCCCGGCCGGCGGCCCGCGGTGTGCTCGGCCAGTTCTACCCCTGGCTGGTCACCTCGGAGTGGCTCCACTACGGATACGCGCTGCTCATGCTCGTGGGCCTGTTCCTGCTGCGACCGGGCTTCGTGGGGCGGGCCCGCACCTGGTGGACGATCTCACTCGCCCTGCAATTCTGGCACCACATCGAGCACGCCCTGCTGTTCATCCAGGCCCAGACCGGCGCCTATCTCTTCGGCGCGAAGGTGCCGACCAGCATCCTGCAGCTGGTCCTGCCGAGGGTGGAGCTGCACCTGTTCTACAACTCGGTGGTCTTCATCCCGATGGTGGTCGCGATGTACCTGCACCTGAGGCCTAGCCCGGCCGAGAGCGCGGCCATGTCCTGCGCGTGCGCAGCGAGCCACCGCCCGTACCGCGAGCCGATGCCGTCCTCGCCGATGCCCGCCTGAGATGGCCGGCCATCACCTGATCCGGGCAGTGGTTCCGGCCGTGCTCACCGTCGCGCTCGCCGTGCCGGCCGCGCCCGCGGCGGCGTCGGGCGGGGACGACGCCACTGCCAGTGTCCCGGCCGACGGGGCTGCCCTGTCCGCCGCGCCGGCGCACGTGGAGCTGACCTTCTCCCGGGTCCCCGTCGCGGCCCGCTCACACCTGGCCGTCGTCACCGAGGACGGCCGGCGGGTCAACCGGTCCGACACGCCGACCGCCGCCGGGCGCCGGCTCGTCCAGGCCGTCTCGATCCAGCGGCCCGGTGTCTTCACCATCGCGTACCACGTCGAGTTCGCCGACGGCGGCGAGGCGCAGGGCAGCCGGCGCTTCAGCGTCGGCACCGGCGTACCACCCCCGGCCGCGCCGGTGCCGGCGGAGGCGGCGGCGGTGTCGGAACACCAGCACGGCGTCGACCCGGTCAGCGCGGTGCTGTTGGTGGTCGACGGCCTGGTGGTCCTGGGCGCGGTGGCGATGCTGCTGCGGACCCGGCGGCCACGGCACGCCGGACCGGACCCGTCCGCCCCACCCGGGCCGCCCGCCGCCCATCCCGGACCCGGCATCCGGCCGGTTCCCTGACCAGCGCCCGACCGATCGAGAGGAAGAGCCGTGACCGCACAACCCGACGTGTACGCCCAGCTGACGGCCGAGGGCCAGGACGTGGACAGGTTGGTGGCCGACCTGGACACCGCCGGGTGGGAGCGCCCGACGCCGGCGCCCGGCTGGACCATCGCCCACCAGATCGCCCACCTGGCGGCCACCTTCCGGATGGCCGAGCTGGCGGTCAGCGACCCGGACGCCTTCACCCGGCTCACCTCCGGGCTCAGCGCCGACTTCAACGCGAACGTCCAGCACGCCCTGGCCGGCTACCTGGCCGAGCCGCCGGAGGTGCTGCTCAAGCGCTGGCGGGCCGAGCGTGCGGCGGTGGACGACGCGCTGACCGCGACGCCGCCCGGGCAGCTGGTGCCGTGGCTGGTCCGCCCGCTGCCGGCGGCGGTCCTCGCGGCGGCCGGCATGATGGAACTCTTCGCCCATGGTCAGGACATCGCCGACGCGCTCGGCGTACGCCGGCAGTACGGCGACCGGATCCGGCATCTGGTCGAGTTCGTGGTACGGACCTGGGACTTCGGCTACCAGTCCCGCGGCCTGGCCGTACCCGACGTGCAGCTGCGGTTCGAGGTGACCGGGCCCTCGGGGGCGTCCTGGACGTTCGGTCCGGCCGACTCCGGCGAGCGGATCACCGGGCCGGCCGTGGACCTCTGCCTCATGGCGACCCGTCGTCGCCACCGGGGCGACCTGGCGCTCACCGCGATCGGCGCCGAGGCGGACCGCTGGCTCGATATCGCCCAGGCCTACCGTGGCCCCGCCGGCGCGGGGCGGCAGCCGGGACAGTTCACCGGCGCGACGGCCTAGGCAGGGCCGGTCACCAGCCGGCGAACCGACCGCGCGGCCGTCGTCGACGGCGACCGCGCCCGAGCGGAGGTGCCCAGATGCGACCGGGACAGCGGATCCGACACCGGGCCGAGCCGCCCGCCGTCGTCCGGGCGGTGCGCGGTGCGGTCCAGGTGGAGCGGGACGACCCCAAGGTCGTCGACTCGCAGACGCAGTTGCTCCTCACCGAGGTGATACGCCGCAACGGCCTGACCGCCGTCGATGTCATCAGCATCCTGTTCACCGCGACGCCCGACCTGGTGAGCTGCTTCCCCGCGGTGGCCGCCCGCCGGCTGGGGCTCACCGACGTGCCGCTGCTGTGCGCCACCGAGATCGCCGTGCCCGGTGCCATGTCGCGGGTGGTCCGGTTGCTGGCTCACGTCGTCACCGCCCGGCCGGCGTCGGCCCTGTCGCACGTCTATCTGAACGGCGCCGCCCGGCTGCGCCCCGACCTGTCCTCCGCCGAGGACGTCCGCTCCGACCCGGACCGGCCCGGCGGCCCCGTCGCCGGCGGGTAGCGGTGACCCGGCGGCGCGCCTGGCCATCGGGACCGCCCTGTGCGACGTTGTACGGATGCATACTCATCCGTCCGGCCCTGAGGCCGCGTTGTACGCGCTGCGGCCCGTCGGCCGGGTCGAGTCCCCGCTGACCGATCCGGCGCTGGCGCCGAAGCAGGGCGACGAGGGGGCGCCGGAGGCGTGGCTGGTCTTCGACGAGACGTACGCCCCGGCGTTGCGCGGCCTGGGGCCCGGTGCGGACCTGCTGGTGCTGACCTGGTTGGACCGGGCGCAGCGGGACGTGCTCGTGGTGCACCCACGGGGCGATCGGTCCCGGCCGGAAACCGGGGTGTTCGGCACCCGCTCGCCGCACCGCCCGAACCCGATCGGACTGCACCGGGTACGGGTGCGGGAGGTGGCCGGCCTGCGAGTGCGGGTGGCCGACCTCGAAGCGGTGGACGGCACCCCGGTACTCGACCTCAAGCCGGTGCTGGACGGCGAGCGCTGAGCCCGGCGGTGCCCGGCCGGGTCGGCGACCCGGCCGGGCGGTGGTTCAGTGGCCCCGGGCGATCCACTCGGCGACGTGCGGTGCCTCGGCGCCGATGGTGGTGTCGTCGCCGTGTCCGGTGTGGACCACGGTCTCCGGCGGCAGCGTGAGCAGCCGGGTTCGGATCGAATCGATGATGGTGCCGAAGTCGCTGTAGGAGCGGCCGGTGGCGCCGGGCCCGCCCGCGAAGAGGGTGTCGCCGGCGAAGACGGCGCCGAGGTCGGGGGCGTGCAGGCTGCACGCGCCCGGGCTGTGCCCGGGGGTGTGCAGCACCCGCAGCGTGCTGCCGCCGACCGCCACCGTCTGGCCGTCGGTCAGCTCCCCGTCGGGTGGCGTGTCCGGATGGACCTGGTCCCAGAGCACCCGGTCGGCGGGGTGCAGCAGCACCGGAGCGCCGGTGACCCGGGCCAGCTCGGGCGCGACCCGGACATGGTCGTCGTGGGCGTGGGTGGCCAGGATGGCGACCACCCGGCGGTCGCCGACGACCTTGCGGATGGCGGCCACGTCGTGCGGGGCGTCGATGACGACGCACTCGGCGTCATCGCCGATCACCCAGACGTTGTTGTCGACGTCGAAGGTCTGCCCGTCGAGGGAGAAGGTGCCGGAGGTGACGGTGTGGTCGATACGGGCGGTCACGGAAAGACCACCACCGAGCGGAGCACGTCGCCGTGGTGCATCCGGGTGAACGCCTCCTCGACCTGGTCGAGGGCGATCTCCTCGGTGACGAACGCGTCCAGGTCGAGGCGGCCCTGCCGGTACAGCTCGGTGAGCATCGGGAAGTCCCGGCTGGGCAGGCAGTCGCCGTACCAGCTGGACTTGAGTGCCCCGCCGCGGCCGAAGACGTCCAGCAGCGGCAACTCGATCTTCATCTCCGGGGTGGGTACGCCCACCAGCACGACCGTGCCGGCCAGGTCCCGGGCGTAGAAGGCCTGCTTCCAGGTCTCCGGGCGGCCCACCGCGTCGATGACCACGTCGGCGCCGAACCCGCCGGTGGCGGCGCGGATCGCCTCGACCGGGTCGTCCTCGGAGGCGTTGACCGTGTGGGTGGCGCCGAACCTGCGGGCCCAGTCGAGCTTGCGGGAGTCGGTGTCCACCGCGATGATCGTGGTCGCCCCGGCCAGGGCCGCCCCGGCGACCGCCGCGTCGCCGACGCCGCCGCAGCCGATCACCGCGACCGAGTCGCCGCGGGTCACCTGGCCGGTGTTCATCGCCGCGCCGAGGCCGGCCATCACGCCGCAGCCGAGCAGGCCGACGGCGGCGGGTCGGGCGGCCGGGTCGACCTTGGTGCACTGCCCGGCGTGGACCAGGGTCTTCTCGGCGAACGCGCCGATGCCGAGGGCGGGAGTGAGCTCGGTGCCGTCGGTGAGAGTCATCTTCTGGGCGGCGTTGTGGGTGTTGAAGCAGTACCAGGGGCGGCCCCGGCGGCAGGCCCGGCACACCCCGCAGACCGCCCGCCAGTTGAGCACCACCAAGTCGCCGGGGGCCACCCCGGTGACCCCCGCCCCCACCTGCTCGACCACACCGGCGGCCTCGTGCCCGAGCAGGAACGGGTATTCGTCGGTGATGCCGCCCTCGCGGTAGTGCAGGTCGGTGTGGCACACCCCGCACGACTGGACGCGGACCACCGCCTCGCCCGGCCCCGGGTCGGGCACCACGATCGTGGTGACCTCCACCGGCGCGCCCTTGCGCCGCGACACGACTCCCCGGACTTCCTGGCTCACGGGCCCCTCCTGCGGTCGGTATGCGATCACGTCCCTGGAGCGAACCTACCGCCCGATCACCAAGGAACCGGCCCACCGGTGTGGGGCGGGTTATCCCGCGCATCGCGGGGTACGCGGGGGCCCGGGCTTCTCCGGCACTGACGGGAGTGATCATGAAGCTGACGCATGCGCCGCTGCGGGTCGCCATCGGCGCGTTCATCCTGAATTCCGGGCTCAGCAAGCGGAGCCTGGAGGGCGAGGCCGCCGCGGGCATGCACGGCATGGCGGTCGGCGCGATCCCGCAGCTGCAGCAGTTCGCGCCGGACCAGTTCGCCAAGCTGCTGTCCCGGGCCGAGCTGGCCCTGGGCGCCGCGCTGCTCGTCCCGTTCGTGCCGTCGTTGCTGGCGGGTGCGGGGCTGACCGCGTTCGGCGCCGGCCTGGTGCAGCTCTACCTGAAGACGCCGGGCATGCGGGAGCAGAACAGCCTGCGACCGACCCAGGCGGGGATCGGCCTGGCCAAGGACGTCTGGCTGGTCGGCGCGGGGCTGACCCTGGTGCTGGACGCGCTGACCCACCGCCGCAAGCACATCTGAGCCAGTCCGCGCGCTCGACGGTACTCGCGGGGCGGAAGCCGCGCCGCCGGCGTATCTGGTCAGGCGCCGGCCGGCGCGGGCACTGGGGCGGCGGTGCGCTCAGCCGCCTGCCGGCGGCGGGTGGCGTTGCGGTAGCGCAGCACCTGCACCGCACCGAGGCCCCACAGCACGTACTGCACCGCGAACGCCCAACGGAACGCGTCTAGCGGCGGGGTGTCGCGGCCGGCTGGGGTGGCCAGGTCCAGCACCACGCCGACGGCCAGGATCAGCAGGATCGAGGCGACGAACCCGCCGACGTTGACGATCCCGGTGGCGCTGCCGATCCGGTGTACCGGGTTGAAGGTGCGCGCGTAGTCGAAGCCGATCATCGAGCCGGGACCGTTCACCGCCAGCACGACGACAAGGGCCACCAGCAGCCAGTGCGGCGCGCGTCCCGGCCAGGCCAGCACGACCGCCCACACGGCGGCGGTGGCCGCGGTGATGGCGAAGACCACCACCGACCGGTGGAACGGGTGCCGGGCGCACAGGTGCGCGATCACCGGCCCGCAGATCAGGGTCACCACGGTCATCAGGGTGAGCAGGGACGCCGCCGCGGTGGGCGCGAAGCCCTGGCCCTGGACCAGGAACGGGTAGCCCCAGAGCAGCGCGAAGACCGAGCCGGAGAACTGGGTGACGAAGTGGGCCCACAGGCCGAGGCGGGTGCCCGGCTGGGCCCAGGAGTCGACGAGCTGCCTACGTACGGTGGCCAGGTCGGTGGCGACGGCGGCGGGATGCGCGGCGTGCGGGGTGTCCCGGACCGCGACGAGGACCAGCAGCAGCACGGTCGCGCCGAGCGCCGCCGAGGTGAGGAACGCGGGCGTCCAGCCGACGTGGTGCAGCAGCGCCACCAGCGGTACGGCGCCGAGCACCGCGCCGAGCTGCCCGACGGTGCCGGTGAGCTGCACCAGCAGCGGGTTGCGCCGCCCGGGGAACCAGAACGCCACGATCCGCAGCACGCTGATGAAGGTCATCGCGTCGCCGAGCCCGACCAGCACCCGAGCGGCGACGGCGAGCCGGACGTCGGTGGCGAGGGCGAAGCAGAGCTGGCCGGCGGCCATCAGCGCGCCGCCGGCCAGCAGCAGCCGGCGGGAGCCGAACCGGTCGAGGAGCACCCCGACCGGGACCTGCATGGCCGCGTACACGGCGAGCTGGGCGACGGAGAAGGTCGCCAGGGCGGCGGCGTTGATGTGGAAGCGGTCCGCCGCGTCCACCCCGGTGACGCCGAGCGAGCTGCGGTGGAAGACGGCGGTCACGTACGCGGTGACGGCGACCGCGTAGACCAGGGCGGCGGAGCGGCGTGGGGCGACCGTAGGGGCGGCGGCGCTCACCGCAGTGTCCGCAGCACGGTCGCGGCGTTGTCGACGTGCGCGCCGACGGCGTCGAGCCAGGCCTGCATGTCGTCGCCGTCGAGCGCGGCGAGCTGGCCGGCGTGCTCGGCGAGCACCACCTCGGCCCAGCCGGGCGAGAGGCGGAAGCTGGCCTCGCCCATCCGGAGCTGCCGATCGCGCAGCCGCTGGTACAGCTCGGCGAGGATCTCGTTGCCGGCCGCCTCCACCACGGTGGCGTGGAAGGCCCGGTCGGCGGTCATCAGGGCGGTGACGTCGCCGGCGGCGTGCGCCCGCCGCATCTCGTCGAGCCAGCGGGCCAGGTCGGCCCTGATCTCGGCGCGGCGGGGCCAGACCCGCTCGGCGGCGTGCAGCTCGACCAGGCGTCGGGCCTCGATCACGTCGGTGATCTCCCGGGTGGAGACCGGCCGGATCAGCGCGCCGCGCTTCGGGTAGAGGGCGACCAGGCCCTCGGCCTCCAGGCGCAGCAGCGCCTCCCGGACGGGGGTACGGGAGACCCCGGCCGCCTCGGCGATCTCGCCCTCGCTGATCAGCTGCCCGCCCGGATAGACCTGTTCCAGGATGGCCCGCTTGAGGTGCCGGTACGCCCGCTCCGCGGCCGAGGGCCCGGCGGTACGCGCCGAGGCGGTGGGATGCGTCATGTATCTATGGTGCGTGCCGAGCGTGTGGCAGTCCCCTGCCGCCCCCGTAAAGGTGACCCGTCCCACGCGCTCAGTCGGGGCGCAGGGTGATCAGGCCGTCGTCGCCGAGTTTGAACCGGGTCCGGTACGGGGCACCGAGCCCGTCGAGCAGGTCCGCCAGCCAGCGGGCCTCCTCCGGGGCGGCCCGCTGCAGCCGCATCCGCCGCATCCGCACCGGCACCAGCCGCAGTCGGCGCAACTCCCCGGTCTCCGCGTCGAGCGTAGGCAGGTGCAGCAGGCGCAGCTCGGGCCGGTACGACTCCTGCCCGCCGATCCCCTCGTAGTCGTCGATCAGATCGCCGCAGCCGTACAGGACGAGCCGCCCCCGGTACCGCTCGATCGGGCGGGGGTGGTGCGACGAGTGGCCCTGGACCACGTGCACTCCGGCGTCGACCAGCGTGTGCGCGAAGCGGACGTGCTCGTCCGGCACCTCGTGGCCCCAGTTCGACCCCCAGTGCACCGAGACCAGGAGCAGGTCCCCGGGCCGGGCCTCCCGGGCGATCCGCTCGGTGAGCGCATCGGCCGACCTCGCCGAGGCGTCCGGCAGGTACGCCACCCCGGGCCGCCCGTCGGCCGCCGCCCACTGGGGGTACACGCCGCTGGACGGGGTGCCCACCGACCAGACCAGCAGCCGGTGGCCCCCGGTGAGCCGTACCACGGCGGGCCGCCACGCCTCGTCGGCGTCCCGACCGGCGCCTGCGGTCCGGATGCCCGCCGTGTGCAGGGCCTCGAGGGTGTCGGTGAGCCCGGTGGGGCCGAAGTCGAGGACGTGGTTGTTGGCCAGCGCGCAGACGTCGAGCCGGGCGGCGGTGAGGCAGGCCAGGTTCGCCGGGTGCATCCGGTAGTGGATGCCCTTGCCGGGGGCGTACTCGCCGCGGCCGGTCACCGACGTCTCCAGGTTGATGATCCGGGCGTCCGGGCGCGCCGCGTTCAGCAGTTCCAGCGCCTCGCCCCACGGCCAGTCGGGCGGGGCCGGGCGCGGCACCGGGCCGGTGACGGACTCGGCCAGCTCGACGTAGCGGCGGGCGTCGGTGACGGCCGGCTCGCGCAGCGCGGGCGGCCCCGGGTGGGGCAGGATCTGGTCCACCCCCCGGCCGGTCATCACGTCCCCGGCGAGGAAGAGGGTCACCTCGGGCATGAGGGTTGTCTTCCCACCCCGGGCGCTCCCGCACCTGCCGGACGCACCCGTTCTATGCTCCAGCCATGATGATCATGGATCGGGACGTGGCGATCGCCGCCGCGGAGGCGGGGGCCGCCGCCGTGCGGTCCCGGTACGGGGCCGAGCTGGCGCGGGTGGAGAAGACCGGGGGTGACTTCGCCACCGCCGCCGACCTGGAGGCGGAGCAGGCCATCCTCGACGTGCTGCGGGCCGTCCGGCCCGACGACACGGTGATCGGCGAGGAGAGCGGACGCACCGGGGCCGAGCGCGCCGACCGTACCTGGCTGGTCGATCCGCTCTGCGGCACCCTGAACTACGCGGCGCGGATGCCGCTGGTCGCGGTGAACGTGGCGCTGCGGACCGGCACGGGCATCGCGGTGGCCGCCTCGGCCGACCCGTTCGCCGGGGAGCTGTTCTGGACCGACGGCGGCCCCGCCCAGGTACGCCGGGACGGGGTGGACGAGCCGCTCACCCCGTCGACCGAGTCCCGGCTGGTGGACGTCAACCTCGACCCGCCGTTTCCGAACGGTCCCGCGTTCCAGGCCGCCCGGCTGCTCGCGCACCCGGAGTTCGGGGCGCGGTTCCGGCCGCGGGTGGTCTCCACGACCCTGGCGGTGGCCTGGGTGGCCGCCGGCCGGCGGGCGGCGTACGTGACCGACGGCCACCTGGCGGACAGCGTGCACTTCGCCAGCGGAATCGCCCTGTGCCGGGCCGCCGGCTGCGTGGTCACCGGCCTGCGGGGACAGCCGCTGCACACCGGCGCGGGCGGGCTGCTGGTGGCGGCGGACCAGGACACCCACCGCACCCTGCTGGCCCTCATCGAGGAGCACTTCCCGGGCTGAGGCACCGTACGCGTCAGCTGGCGGCGGGGCGCGACCAGAAGTCGCTGACCAGGGCGTGGAACGCCTGCGCCTGCTCGATCTGCGGCATGTGCCCGGTGTCGGGGAACAGGTGGGTCCGCGCCCTCGGCAGTCGGGCCCGGGCCGCCGCCAGGTGGTGGGCGGGCAGGATCAGGTCACGGTCGCCCCAGATCACCAGCACGGGCAGGTCCAGCGCGGCCACCGCGGCAAGCAACTCGTCGCGCCACTGTGGCCGTACGCCCCGCCAGGTGCCGAGGTTGCGGACCAGTTCCAGCATCACCTGCGCGGCGTGCGGCTGGCGGGCCACCGCCAGCGCGAGCGCGATCCGCTCCTCGGTGGCGTACGCCGGGTCGTGGAAGATGGCCCGCTCGGTGCGCCGGGCGATCGCCGGGTGCGGGCGCAGCATTAGCCGGGCCAGCGGGCGCAGGGCGAGCAGCCGCAGCGCGACGGTGACCTCCGGGCCAAAGCCGGCGCTGTTGACCAGCACCAGGCTCGCCGCTCGGGCCGGCTGGTCGGCGGCGAGCCGCATGGCCACCGCCCCGCCGAGGGAGTTGCCGACCAGGTGCGCCGGACCGGTGACCCCGGCGGCGTCCAGGAACTCGGCGACCGCCCGGGCGAGGGCGGGCAGGGTGTGCGGCGCGTCCAGCGGCGCGCTGCCACCGTGGCCGGCCAGGTCGACGCTGATCGCCCGGTGGTCGCGCGCCAGCAGTTCGTGCTGGGCGGTGAAGTCCTCGAGGGTGCGCCCGATGCCGTGCAGCAGCACCACGGGCGGGCCGGCACCGGCGATGCGGCAGCGGACCGGGCGGCCGGCCACGGTCACGCTGTCGGCGGGCGGTAGGGCGACGGTCACGACGAGCCCTCCGTCTCCGACGTGACCGGCTCGGGGGCGGGCCGCGGCGCCGGCACTCGGGCGGCGCGTCGGTTCATCCCCAGCGCCAGGACCTTCCCGTACGAGGCGGGGGCGAGCCGGGCCAGCAGGTCGGGCAGCTTCGCCGACCAGCCGATCAGCACCCGGCCCCGGCGGCGCTCGACGCCGCGCAGGATCACCTCGGCGGCCTTCGCCGGGTCGATGGAGAGCAGCTTCTCGAACTCCTTCCGGCCGGCCTCGTACTCCTCGCGGGAGACGCCAGTGCCCACCCGGGCGCTGGCCGCGATCCGGGTGCGGATGCCGCCCGGGTGCACGGAGGTGACGCCCACCCCGTCCTCGACCAGCTCGTGCCGCAGCGCCTCGGTGAAGCCGCGAACGGCGAACTTGCTGGCCGAGTACGCCGCCTGCCCGGCCGGCGCGATCAGCCCGAACAGGCTGGAGACGTTCACCAGGTGGGCGCCCGGCTCCGCCTTGAGCGCGGGCAGCAGCGCGTGGGTCAGCCGGACCACGGCCCGGAAGTTGACCTCGATCACCCAGAGGAACTCCGCCAGGGTGACCTGGTCGAACCGACCGCCCAGCGCGACTCCCGCATTGTTGACCAGCAGCCGGATCCGGGGATACCGCCGGCGGAGCTCGGCAGCCACCCGGTCGGTGGCGTCGGCGTCGGCGAGGTCGACGAGGTGGGTGTCGATCCGCCGGTCGGGGTGGGCGGCGCGGATCGCGGCGACCACGGCGTCGAGCCGCTCGGCGTCCCGGTCGAGCAGGACCAGATCGGCGCCGCGCCGGGCCAGCGCGTGCGCCAGGGCCTCGCCGATGCCGCTGGCCGCGCCGGTGACCACCGCGGTGCCGCCGGGAAAGACGAAGTCACGCATCGTGTTCCTCTCGGTCAGGTGACGGGCGCGGCCGGTTCGGCGGGGGCGGGCGCACCGGCACGGGAGAAGCGGACCCCCTCGTCGGTGAGCCGGCCGTGCCGCATCAGCAGCACGTCCCGGGGATAGTTCTGGTGCAGCCGCCACGGCGCCGTCGGGCCCTGCTTGGGCAGCCGGTCGACGGCGCGCAGCACGTACCCGGACTTCAGGTCGATGAGCGGCACCAGCTCGCCGGAGGCGGGGGCGACCGGGGTGACGACCTGCTGGCTGGTGCCGTCCAGGTGGCGCAGCAGCCGGCAGACGTACGTGGCGACCAGGTCCGCCTTGAGGGTCCAGGAGGCGTTGGTGTAGCCGATCGTCAGGGCGAAATTCGGCACGCCGGAGAGCATCATGCCCTTGTAGGCGACGGTCTGCGCCAGGTCGACCTCGGCGCCGTCCACGGCGAGGGTCATGCCGCCCAGGGCGAGCAGGTTGAGGCCGGTGGCGGTGACCACGATGTCGGCGGGCAGTTCCGCGCCGGAGGCCAGCCGGATGCCGTGCTCGGTGAAGGTCTCGATGGTGTCGGTGACCACCGCGGCCCGCCCGTCGCTGACCGCGACGAAGAGGTTCCCGTCGGGCACCACGCAGAGCCGCTGGTCCCAGGGGTTGTAGCGGGGCGCGAAGTGCCGGTCCATGTCGTACCCGACCGGCAGCCGCCCCTGGGCGGCCCGGCGCAGGAACCTCTTGACCAGGTTGGGGGCGCGCCGGCTGAGCTGGAAGTTGACCACCCCGAGCAGCACGTTCTTCCAGCGCACCACGGCGTACGCGACCTTTGCCGGGAGGCGGCGCCGCAGCGCGTCGGCGAGCGGGTCGCGCGACGGCAGCGCGATGACGTACGTGGGTGAGCGCTGGAGCATGGTGACGTGGCCGGCCCGCTCCGCCATGGCCGGGACCAGGGTGACCGCGGTGGCGCCGCTGCCGATCACCACCACCCGCTTGCCGGTGTGGTCGAGGTCCTCGGGCCAGTGCTGCGGGTGCACCAGCCGGCCGGCGTACCGCTCGATCCCGGGGAACTCGGGGGTGTAGCCCTCGTCGTAGCGGTAGTAGCCGGCGCAGGTGAACAGGAACGCGCAGCTGAGGACGACGTCCTCGCCGGTGTCGTCACGGTGGGCGTGCACCGTCCAGCGGGCGGTGCCGCTGTCCCACTCGGCGCGCACCACCCGGTGGTGGAAGCGGATGTGCTCCTGCACGCCGTACTCCCGGGCGGTCTCGCGGACGTACTCCCGGATGGCGTCGCCGTCGGCGATCGCCTTCGGTTTCGTCCACGGCTTGAACGAGTAGCCGAGGGTGTACATGTCGGAGTCGGACCGGATGCCGGGGTAGCGGAACAGGTCCCAGGTGCCGCCGATGGCGCCGCGGGCCTCGAGGACCGCGTAGGTCTTCCCCGGGCAGTTGCGCCACAGGTGGACGGCGGCGCCGACGCCGGAGAGCCCGGCACCGACGATGAGGACGTCGACGTGGTCGGAAGCCATGGTGTCTCCGGTTCGGGGGCGGCAGTGATCCGGACACTACCCACCAACGGCCGATCGAAGACTGTGAGGGGTTTACGAGCCGGGGTGGCGCCCAGGTCCCGGCACCAACGCCGAGGTGCGCCGGCTCTGGACCGAGGTCCTGGAGCGTTGGGTACGCCCGGTCGAGGCGGCCATAGCGAGCGTCGGCGCGGCGCGGCCCCGGACGGACTGCCCGCCCGGGACCTCGCCATCGCGCTCAACTCCATGAACGAGCGGGTCTGGTACGCCACCATCGCCGGCGACGGGCCGGCCGTGGCCGAGCGGGACGTGGTCGACGTGCTGCTCGACGTCTGGCTGACCGGGATCTACCGCACCACGACTCCCCCGCCGGCCTGAACGGCGGCGTGCGCCTCGCGCAGCCGCGCCATCATCAGGTCGAAGTCCGCGGCGGACAGCACCGGCCCGGTGTTCTTCCGCCAGCCCACCAGCCTCGAACGCTGCTGCACCGGCGTCTCCCACGCACCGTCCCTAGTGAGCACCCAGGCAGCGTTCCGGACGGTCGCCGATCCGAGGAACCGCGCCGTCCGGACGTCGAACCCCGTCACCTGCGACCAGGGCAGCAGTCGAGATCGATGCACGTACCGGAGCAACAGGCCACGCTCGTTGCGGTAGATGCCGACCAGGTAGAGCCGGACCGCGAAGGTCAGCCAGACCGCCAGAAAGGCGACCGCACCGAGCATTCCCGCTGCCGTCCTCAGGTCGGTGCCGTGGGCCACCACGCGGAGGATGCTCGTCGCCACCACCGATGCCATCGACGCGCCACAGAGAACGAAAAGCCCGAAGACCCTCTGCCGCAGCCCCAAGGGATCGACCCGCCGCCATCGCCGCACGGCCTCACCCTAGCCGGTGCGGGCGAACTCCATGATCCAGTTCGTCTCCCAGGTGCGCTCGCCGTCGGTGGAGAACGCCTGCTCCCAGCGGCAGGACGTGGGGGTGATGCCGGACCAGATGAACCGGCAGCGGACCGGGCGCCCCTCGTCGGTGTCGTCGGCGTAGAAGGTGCCGACGCCGTCGACGAACCGGCCCACCACGGGCGGCAGTTCGAGGACGCCTCGGCGGCTGTTCATCCAGTAGATCGACCAGAGCCCGGTCGACGGGTCGAGGATCCGCACCGTGGACCCGGAGAAGCCCCGGGCCGGGAAGCGGATCTCGTCGAAGCTGCCTGCGCCGTCGAAGAACCGGTGCGCGACCGTCGTGCCGGGGAACTCGTCCCAGTCGTCGCTGCCGACGTGCCGCTTGTGCAGCCGCCGGCTGACCACGTCCCAGCTGCCCACGAAGAAGTCGAAGTCGCCCATCAGTGGCCCACCGGCCCCTCGGCCCGGAAGTCGGCCAGGTATCCGGCCAGGTCGGGCCGGTCGGGCACGAGCAGGTGGCGGACCCAGGCGGCCCGCTCGTGCTCCAGCACGCCCAGTTCCCAGACGCAGCCCACCCCCGGGCGGTCGAGCGGGACGAAGTGTGCGGGGTCGTCGTCCGGGCAGTCCAGGGCGGGCTGGCCGGCGATCGCGATCCGGCACTCCACCACGTTGTCGAAGAACCAGCTGTACGCCAGCAGGTAGGCCCCGGTGTCCGCGCCCCGGTGCAGCACCACCCAGCTCGCCGGCGGGGTGCCGCCGTCCGACCCGGGCAGCAGCTTCGGCAGGTACGCGTACGCGGCCTCGATCACGGCCGGTTCGAGCCGGCGGTCCGGCTGGTCGATGTGGTAGCGCTTGACGTGCCGGCCGGCGACCTCGACGGTCCCCGGCACGGTCAGCTCCTTGTCTCGGAATGCCATGCCGGGACGGTAGGACCACTCCGCTGACAGCTACTGTCAGTGGATGCGAGCCAGCCGCCTCCTGTCGATCCTGCTGCTGCTCCAGGCCCACGACCGGCTCACCGCCGCCGAGCTGGCGCGCCGCCTGGAGGTCTCGGTGCGCACCATCTACCGGGACGTCGAGTCGCTGCACGCCGCCGGCATCCCGCTGTACGGCGAGGCCGGCCACGCCGGCGGCTACCGCCTGGTCGACGGCTGGCGGACCCGGCTTACCGGGCTCACCGCGGAGGAGGCCGACCGGCTGCTCTTCGCCGGGCTGCCCGGGCCGGCCGCCGAACTGGGCTACCAGTCGGTGGTGGCCACGCTGCAACTCAAGCTGCGGGCCGCGTTGCCGCCCCCGCTGGCCGACCGGGCGTCCCGGCTGCAACAGCGTTTCCACCTGGACACCCCCGGCTGGTACTCCGACGGCGACCCGTCGCCGTACCTCGCGCCGGCGGCTGAGGCGGTGTGGCGGCAGCACCGGATCGAGGTCCGCTACCGCAGTTGGACCGGCGAGGTGACCCGGGTGCTGGAGCCCTACGGCCTGGTGCTCAAGGGCGGTCGCTGGTACGTGGTGGCCGCCCGCCCGGATCGGACCGAGCCGGCGACCTACCGGGTCAACCAGATCCTCGACCTCACCCCGCTCGACGAGCCGTTCGAGCGGCCCGAGTTCGACCTGCCCGGCTGGTGGCGGACGCACGTGGCGGACTTCCGGGCCCGGCTGCACCGGGACGAGGCCATCATCCGGCTCTCCCCGCGCGGCCGGGAACGGCTGCGGGAGATCGCCAGTGACCCGGTGATCGCCGCGGTGGACGCCAGTGCCGGTCCGCCGGACGCGGCGGGCTGGGTCCGGGCGGTAATCCCGATCGAGTCACTCACCCACGCCCACGGCGAACTGCTGCGGCTCGGCGCCGAGGTGGAGGTCCTCTCCCCCACCGTCCTGCGCGACCACCTCGCCACCACCGCCACCGCCCTAGCCACCCTCTACCATCCGCCATCCCCCGCCCCATCCAGTTGATCAAGGAGTCTGCGTCGATGTTGATCACTACGGAGACGCAAACCTCTTGATCAACGGGAGCTCCCGGCGGGGCGTTCGCGGACCGGAGACCGGCCAGCGGTCAGGGGAGGTCGCGGAGGGCGGCGGCGACGGTGGCGAGGCCGCGGTCGATGTCGCTGGCGACGTTCGCGGCGTAGCCGAGCACCAGGCCGGGCGGCTGCGGCCGCTGCCCGTGCCAGGACAGCGGCTGCACCTTGACACCCCGGCGCAGCGCGGCCGCGGCCAGTTCGACGTCGTCGACGTCGCCGTCGAGGGTGACCAGCAGGTGCAGGCCAGCCGCGGCGCCGTGCACGACCGCGCCGGGCAGATTCGCACGGACCGTCCGGATCATCGCGTCCCGGCGGCGGACGTGCCGGCGGCGCAGCAGCCGTAGGTGCCGCTCCAGCGCGCCGGAGTCCATCAGCTCCGCGAGCACCAGTTGGGGCAGCGCGGCGTTGCCCAGGTCGGCCATCCGCTTGGCCGCCACCAGCGCCGAGTGGTAACGCTGCGGCACCAGCACCCAGCCGATCCGCAGCGCCGGAGCGAGCAGCTTGGAGACGCTGCCGGCGTAGCAGACCTGCTCGGGCAGCATGCTCCGCAGCGCCGGCACCGGCGGGCGGTCGTAGCGGTGCTCGGCGTCGTAGTCGTCCTCGATGACCAGGCCGCCCCGCTGCGCCCAGCGCAGCAGCCGGCGGCGCCGGTCACCGTCGAGCACCACCCCGGTCGGGAACTGGTGCGCCGGGGTGAGCATCACCGCCGGGGCGCCGCTGGTCGCCAGCAGGTCCACCCGCAGCCCGTGCGCGTCGACCGGCACCGGCGGGGTGTCCAGCCGCCAGTTGCGCAGGTGCTGGCGTACGCCGAGGGATCCGGGATCCTCCACGGCGACGGTGTGCACGCCGTCGCCGTGCAGCACCTGGGCGAGCAGGCCGAGCGCCTGGGACACCCCGGCGACGATCACCACCTCGGCCGGGTCGACCCGGATGCCCCGGTTGCGGGCCAGCCAGGTGGCGACCGCGAGCCGCAGCGCGGGAGTTCCGGTCGGGTCGCCGTACCCGAAGGCGGCGGGCGCGAGGCGGTGCAGCACCGCCCGTTCCGCGCGCAGCCAGGCCGCCCGCGGAAAGGCCGCCAGATCCGGCACGCCGGGCGTCAGGTCCAGTTCCGCCGGGGCGGTACGCAGGGCGTCGAAGACGTCGGTGTCGGGCTGGTCGGCGAACACCTCGGCCCGGGCAGGTGCCGCCGGCGCGCGGGTGACCACCGCGGCGGGGGTGGCCACCACGACGGTGCCGGCCCGGCCCCGTCCCACCACGTGCCCGTCCTCGGTCAACCGTTGGTACGCCTCGGTCACCACGCCCCGGGACACACCCAGCTCGGCGGCGAGCACCCGGCTGGCCGGCAGGCGAGCCCCCACCGGCACCCGGCCATCGGCGATGGCCGCCCGCAGGCGCCCGGCCAGCCAGTCGGCGCGCCCGCCTGGCGGGGCCTCGCCGACGTCAAGCTGGAGGAAATCGGTGCCGGCCGCTATGGACCCCTCGACCACCGGGGCTTTGGCCCTGTCCATCGGACCATTATGGCCGCAGGGTGGACCGCGTGAGCATCACCTTCCTGCTGACCACGCTGGTCGTGGTGGCCACCCCGGGCACCGGAGTGGTCTACACGATCTCCGCTGGGCTCGCCGCGGGCCGCCGCGCCGGACTCGTCGCCGCGGCCGGCTGCACGGTCAGCCTCGTCCCGCACCTGGCCGCCGCGGTCACCGGCCTGGCCGCTGTGCTCCGCGCCGGCACCCCAGCGTTCCGGGTGGTGACCTGGCTGGGCGTGGCGTACCTGCTCTGGATGGCCTGGTCCGCGCTGCGCGACCGGGGACCACTGCCGCTCGACGACACCGCCCCGCCCCGCCCGACCGCCCGGCTGATCCTCGACGGGGTGCTGGTGAACCTGCTCAACCCGAAGGTGACCGTGTTCTTCGTGGCGTTCCTGCCGCAGTTCGTACCCCCGGACGCGCCCGCGGCGGCGGCCCGGATGCTGGCCTGCGGCACGGTCTTCATGCTGACCACCTTCGTGGTCTTCGCCGGGTACGGCGTGCTGGCCGGCACGCTCCGGCGCCGGGTGCTGGCCCGGCCCCGGCTGACCGCGCTGCTGCGGCGCGGCTTCGCCGGCAGCTTCCTCGCCCTGGGCCTCGGCCTGGCCCTCACCGCCCGATAGGAGTCTCCCGTGCGTTTCCGGCACGATCCGCAGGTCTGGTCGACCTTTCCCGAGCTGGCCTGCGGCGTCCTGCACGTCACCGGCATCACCCCCTCCGCCGACGTCGACCCGTGGCTCGCCCGGCACGCCGAGGCCGCCCGGGCCCGCCTCGCCGCCGGTCCGGAGAGCGGATTCCCGGAGATCCAGGCGTGGCGGCGGGCCTTCGCTCGGATGGGGCTGGCACCGACCCGCTACCGGTGCGCCGCCGAGTCGCTGCTGCGCCGCTTCCGCCGCGACGACCGCCTGCCCCGGCTGCACCCGCTGGTCGACCTGGGCAACGCCCTCTCCCTCGGGTACGCCGTGCCGGTGGCCGTCCTCGACGTCGACCGGATCGACGGTGACCTGGCGGTGCGACCGGCCACCGGCGCGGAGACGTACCTGACCCTCGGCGGGAACGACGAACGCCCCGAGCCCGGCGAGACGGTCTTCGCGGACTCGGCCGGCCGGGCCCACTCCCGCCGCTGGACCCACCGGCAGAGCGGCTGGTCGGCCGTCCACGAGGACACCACGGAGGTGCTCGTGGTGATCGAGGCGCTGCACGACGGCGGGACGGAGACCGTGCCCCGGATGCTCGCCGAGCTGGCCTCGGCCGTGGCGGACCGGTGGCGGGCACCGGTCCGGTTCGCGGTGCTGACCGCCGACGCGCCGGTCTTCGCGGTGGCGCCGGCGGCCAGCTGAGGGGGCTCCCGGGCGACCGGAGTCGCCGGGAAGCCCCCCACCGGTCACAGCGTGGGCGGGTCCAGCCAGCGCCACGTGACGCCGTCGGCGGATAGCCAGACACCCGTGCTGTCCGGCCAGCCAGTCTGGACGTACCCGCCGGACACCGGCAGCGGGTCGGCGCCCGGCCCGAGGGGCGCGGGACGCAGCGTCGCGCCGCCGTCGGAACTGCCGAACATCAGGGGGTCCTCGCGGGCGGTGACACCGGCCTGGACCATCAGCACCCCGTCCGGCCGCACCGCCGCTCGGATCGTGCGCTCCCCGACCTTGGCCGTTCCCGTGGTACGCGCCCAGGTGCGGCCGCCGTCCACGCTGCGCCAGATCACCAGGACGCCCCGGACCCGGCCGAGAGCGTAGACGGTGCGACCGTCCTGGGTGGCCACCGCCGGTCCGCCGACATCGTCGGAGGCGGTGAGCCCGTCGGGGAACTCGTGCCGCCGCCAGGTTCGGCCGCCGTCCCGGCTGACCTCGACGGCGCTACCGGTCCAGATCACGCGACCGCCGTCGCCGACCTTCTCCCCGGTGCGGCCGCTGACCCAGAGGCCGGCGCCGATCGGCGCGCTCGCCACGGTTACCGCGTTGTGCAGCGTGGACCGCTTGGCGAGCTGCGCGACGTCCCCGGTGGCCGGGTCCACAGCGACCAGCGCCTCGCGGTCCGGGCCTGGTTGCCGGGCCAGCACCGGCCACCCGACCGGCAACGCGTCCACCCGCCGCGCCTCGACCTGTCGCCAGGTGGCCCCGCCGTCGCGGCTGGCGGCCCACCGGGCGGATCGGCTGTCGGGAGCGGAGCGGGAGAGATACCAGGCAATCAGGGTGCGCGGTGCCACCACCCGCAGGTCCACCATCGCGTCGTCCGGCACCGGCAGCGCGCCGGTACGCCAGTGCCGGCCCCCGTCGTCGGTGCCCGCCCAACGGGGCGGGCACCCGTTGCGGCACTCGTGGTATCGCAGGTACACGTGGTTGAGATCACCGGCTCCCGGGCGCCCGGTGGAGACCTGCCGGTCCGGGCCGGGCGTGAGCGTGGGGCCCGGGGTGGGGATGAAGTCCGGGGTGCGGTCCGGGCCGAAGCCGGGAGCCGGCACTGGCGGACGCTCGGGGCGGCCCGCGACGGCGATCCCCGAACCGGTCGCCAACAGGGCCACCACGGCGACGGTGACGATCCGGTGTCGCTGGCGCCGCCGCCGGGCACGCGCGGCCACCTGCTCGAAGTGCGGCTTGAAGCCGGCCTGGGCGGCGACGTTCAGCCCCGCGAAGTCCAGGTCAGGCATGACGGACCTCCCGCTCGGCACAGGTCGGGGAGGTCGTCTGATCGGCGCGGACGTGCTCCGCCGAGTCGCCGGGGCCGGTGTCGCCGAGGTGGTCGGCCAAGGCCCGGCGGGCCCGCACCAGGCGGGTCTTCACGGCCTCCACGGAGCAGCCCAGGGCGATCGCCACCTCGCTCACCGGAAGGTCGGCGAGGTGGTGCAGCACCACGGTCTCCCGGGCCTGCCGAGGCAGCCGCTGCAACGCCGCTACCAGGGCGACGTGGTCCGGCGACAGGGCCGGCGCGGTGCGCTGCGCCGGATCGAGCCGCCCGGAGCGGACGATCCGCCCCAGGACCACCCGACGCCGGTGCCGGGACCGGGCGACGTTCAACGCCACCGTCCGCAGCCACGCCTCCGGGTTCTCCACCAGCCGGAAGCGCCCGGGCCGCGCCAGGGCCCGGACGAACGCCTCCTGCACGACGTCCTGCGCCTCCGCGTAGTCGCCGGTCATCGCGTACATCTGGGCCACCAGGCGGGCCGCCGAGGCGGCGTACACCTCACTGATCTGTTGCTGTGGGTCCACATCGTCCCCTCCCGAGTCGGTCGTCGCACCCGGTACGACCGACGAGTGGGCGGCGAGGTGACATCCGGCCGACGGGGCGTCAGTCCTCGTCGGGCCAGCGGGGGTCGGGCTCCTCGATCCAGCGGACCCGCCCGGCGTCCGGGCCCAGGATCTCCTCGAACTCGGCCCGGGTGATCTCCCCGCGGCGCAGCCGACGGACGTTGGCGACGAACCGGGCCATCCCCGCGCCCCGGAGTTCCGGCTCCGGCGCCAGGCCGCTCGCCGGGGCCAGCGACCGGGCCTCGCCGGCGACCTGGCGCGGGTCGTCGGGGTCGACCGGCTCGCCGTGCAGCTCGAGCAGCGCCACGGCGAGGCGGGTGTCGGCGGCGGGGCTGGTGCCCCAGGACCGGGCGAGGTCGACCGTCCGGCCGAGGGTGTCCTCACCCACCTTCTCGGCACGCAGCTCGGCGCGCATCATCCGATGAAAGAGGACGGTCACGGCGTCGGAGTCGTCGGCGATCATGTCCGGCACGGTAGCCGGCCGGTGCGACAGTCCCGCCGGCCCGCGCACTCCTCGCCGGGCCGCTCAGGCCACGCCGAGGTCGAGCCGGGAGAGCTCATGCGGCCACCCCGAGGATCCGTCGGGCGTTTCCGCCGGCCACCGCCGCCACCGCCGGCGGGTCCAGATCGGAGTGGCGCAGGCGCAGCCGGGGCACCACGGCCTCGTGGAACGGGGTGCGTGAGCCGTAGAGCAGGCGCTCGAGGCCGACCTGCGCGGCCACCGTCTCCAAGGCGTCCGGGGAGTTGAGCAGCCGGGTCGAGGTGTGGAAGCCGGGCTCGTCGCGGGCGACCACGACGAAGTCGCCCAGGTGGTAGAAGTGGGTGTCGAGGAAGACCACGGTCGTGCCGCGCAGGGGCCGCCAGAACCGGCGTACGTCGCCGCCGGCCAGCAGCACCAGTCCGGCTTCGGTGGCGCGTCGGGCGACGTGCCGCACGGACGGGAAGTCCGGCTCCACCCGCTGCTCGTCGGGGAAGAGCCGAACGGCCCGGACGCCCCGCTCGGCGAGCCGGACCACCTCCCTCTCGGCACCCAGCGGGTCCCGCAGGTCCACCGCGCCCACGGGCAGCACGGCCGGCCCGGCGAGCGCGGCCACCTCGTCATTGCCGCTGGGCACGTCGAACAGGGCCGCCCGCAGGCTGGCCACGGCCGCCGCCGCGATGCCGTTGGCGGCGAGCGCCGCACGTACCTGGGCCGGGTCGCCGTCCGGCCCGGGTCGGTCGGCGTACCGGCCGACCAGGACGTCGACGTCGAAGGTGACCGGTGGCAGGTCGTCCGCCGCGAACGGCCTCCGGGTGCCCTCCCGCTGGTGGCCGGTCACTGCAGCACCCGGGCCCGATCCGCGCCGGGCAGGTCGGGACCGTACGAGTCGACGGCGTACTGGGACTGCGGCGGCGGCCAGGCCAACCAGCGCGG
Organism: Micromonospora sp. CB01531; assembly: GCF_001905095.1. Taxonomy (GTDB): domain Bacteria; phylum Actinomycetota; class Actinomycetes; order Mycobacteriales; family Micromonosporaceae; genus Micromonospora. The sequence goes on along the minus strand of NZ_LWLS01000060.1, from coordinate 99,099 downwards.
CCTCGGCGCACCACAGCAAAGACGGACCGCACATCCGGCCCGCAGAAACGGCCAAGCGGCAACGCCCAACTCGGTTACGGTCATGGCCCTGACCAGCCTAGGTTCGGCGATCCACGGGCGTCAACGCCGTGCCGGCTCGCCCAGGCTGGTCCGTTGCCCCGGGTCGGTCGAAGCGCCCGCGCCGGGCGGCCGCCGTCACGTACGGTGGCAGCGGCACCACCGCGCCCGCCGCGACGGCGTACGGCTCGGTGGCCGCGGGCGTCCGGTATGGGAGCGGGAGATGGGCAGACGACCGGCGCGGGGGCACCGGAACGTGCCGCACACCGCCGACGTACGGATCGAGGCGTGGGCGCCCGACCGGGAGGACTGCGTGGCCGAGGCGGTGAGCGCCCTCGTCGACACCTTCGTCGACACCGCCGGCGCGGACGGCACCACCGAGACCGAGTTCTCCGTGCCGCCCGGCGACGACGAGGACATGCTGGTCACCGTCCTCGACGAGGTGATCTTCCGGATGGAGACCGCGGGCATGTTGCCGCTGGCTACCGACGTACGCCCGGCCGACGGTGGCGGGCTGCTAGTGCGGTGGTGGACGGTGGACACCGACGCGGTGGAACTGGTCGGCGCGGTGCCCAAGGCGGTGGCGCTGCACGAGTTGCGTTTCGGCCCGGACCAGGACGGCTGGTCCTGCGCGGTGACGCTCGACGTGTGACCGCCGGCCCGGCGTACGGTCAGCCCTTCACCACGCCGACCGGGACGAGCCGGGCCACCCGCCGGCACAGCCCGGCCCCCTCGGTGGCCTCGATGACGGCGGTGATGTCCTTGTACGCGGTGGGCATCTCCTCGGCCAGCCCCTTGCGGGACTTGCCCCGCACCGCGATGTCCTGCGCCTCCAGCTCGCGGCGCGGATCGTGCCCCCGGACCGCCTTCTCGGCCTGCTTTCGGCTCTGCGTCCGGCCGGCTCCGTGGCAGGTGGAGGCGAACGCGGGTGCCCCCGGTGTCCCGACGAGCACGTACGAGTCGGTGCCCATCGACCCGGGGATCAGCACCGGCTGCCCGACCGGGCGCAGGTCCTCCGGCAGGTCCGGGTGGCCCGGCGGCAATGCCCGGGTGGCGCCCTTGCGGTGTACGCAGAGCCGCCGCTGGTCGCCGTCGACGCCGTGGGTCTCGATCTTCGCGAGGTTGTGCGAGACGTCGTACACCAGATCCAGGTCGCCCCCGGTGATCCGCGCGAACACCGTGCGGGCCGAGTGGTGCAGCAGTTGCCGGTTGGCCCGGGCGTAGTTCGCTGCGGCGGCCATCGCACCGAGATAGGCGCGCCCCTCGTGGGACGACACCGGCGCGCAGGCGAGCTGCCGGTCGGGCACGTGGATGCCGTACCGGGGCATCGCCTTCTCCATCTCCCGCACGTAGTCGGTGCAGATCTGATGGCCCAGCCCCCGCGACCCACAGTGGATCATCACGCAAATCTGGCCGGCGCGCAGCCCGAAGGCCGCCGCCACCGCCTCGTCGTACACCTCCTCGACGGCCTGCACCTCGAGGAAATGGTTGCCGGAGCCGAGGCTGCCGACCTGGCCGGCGCCTCGCTCCACCGCCCGCTCGCTCACCTGGGCCGGGTTCGCGTCGCCGACCGCGCCGTAGTCCTCGCACCGGTCCAGGTCCCGCTGGACGCCGTAGCCGCGTTCGACGGCGTACCGGGAGCCGCCGCGCAGCATCGCGTCGAGCTCGCCCCGGTCGCTCAGGTGCCACACCGCGCCCTTGCCCATGCCGCGCGGGGTGGCCTCCCCCAGGCCGTCCATCAGCGCCTCGATGCGGGGCCGCAGCGCGGCGCGGTCCAGGTGCGCGGCGAGCAGCCGTACCCCGCAGGAGATGTCGAAGCCCACCCCGCCGGGCGACACGACCCCGCCGGCCTCGACGTCGGTGGCGGCGACCCCGCCGATCGGGAAGCCGTACCCCCAGTGCACGTCCGGCATGGCGTACGAGGCGCCGACGATGCCGGGCAGGGTGGCCACGTTCGCCACCTGGTCCAGCGACTTGTCGGCCCGGGCGTCCGGCAGCAGCGACCGGGACGCGAAGATCACCCCGGGGACCCGCATCGGATCATGCCGGTCGATCCGGAACCGGTACGGCGACTCCTCGACCAGCTCCATGCGGCACGGCTACCCCGCTGCGGGGCGGTTACACCACGCGGGTGTGCGGGTTTCGATGGTGGGTGCGGCCGACCGTGCCCGACTCCGGGCGGTCAGGCTTGATCCCTCCGCCGGGTCGGCCCCACTCCCGTCGTGGTTCGGCTCGATGGGTTGGTGGCGGCTCAACCCACCGCAGCAGCTTTGGTTTCCGACAGTGCTCCGCGTTCGGGGTAGTGGCAGGCGGTGAGTTGGGTGCCGCCGTCGCGGGTGATCAGGGCGGGTTCTTCGGTGGCGCAGTGGTCCTGGGCTTTCCAGCAGCGGGTGCGGAAGCGGCAGCCTGATGGTGGGTTGAGTGGGGTGGGTACGTCCCCGGCCAGGCGGATCCGCCCGGCTGGGCCGAGGGTGGTGACGTCGGGGATGGCGGACAGCAGGGCTCGGGTGTAGGGGTGTTGGGGGTGTTGGTAGATGTCGTTGCGGTCGCCGATTTCGACGATTTTGCCGAGGTACATGACGGCGACGCGGTGGCAGAAGTGGCGGACGACGGCGAGGTCGTGGGCGATGAAGACGAAGGCCAGGTCGAGGTCGCGTTGCAGGTCGCGCAGGAGGTTGATGACCTGGGCCTGGATGGAGACGTCGAGGGCGGAGACGGGTTCGTCGGCGACGATGAGTTTGGGGCGTAGGGCGAGGGCGCGGGCGATGCCGATGCGTTGGCGTTGGCCGCCGGAGAATTCGTGGGGGTAGCGGTTGTAGTGCTCGGGGTTGAGGCCGACGAGTTCGAGCAGTTCCTGGACGCGTTTCTTGGTGCCGCCGGGTGGGTTGATGCCGTTGACCTGAAGCGGCATGGCGACGATGCGGCCGACGGTGTGGCGGGGGTTCAGCGAGGCGTAGGGGTCCTGGAAGATGATCTGCAGGTCCTGCCGCAGCGGCCGTAACTCACCGCGGCGGGCGTGCGTGATGTCCCGCCCCGCGAACTCGATCGACCCGGAGGTGGAGTCCAGCAGTCGGACCAGCATCCGCCCGGTGGTGGTCTTCCCACAGCCCGACTCCCCGACCAGGCCCAACGTCTCCCCCGGCCGGACGTCGAAGTCCAGCCCGTCCACCGCCCGCACGAGCGCGCGGCCGCCGAGGGCGCCCCGGACGGGGAAGTGCTTGGTCAGGCCGCGCACCCGCAGCAGCGCCTCGGGTGCGCGCGGCTCGGGTTCGCCGACGATGGCGGCCGGAAGCCGGCCGTTGACCGTGCTCATCTCGCCACCCCCACCTGGGCGATCTCGTCGCGGTAGATGCGTTGCCGGGCGGCCTCCGGCAGGTGGCAGGCGACCAGATGCCCCCGCTCGACCACCTGGCGCAGCTCCGGCACGTCGGTGCGGGAACGGTCGCCGTTGCGGTCCGCGTAACGGCAGCGCGGGTGGAAGGCACACCCCGAGGGCAGGTTGATCAACGAGGGCGGATTGCCCTTGATCGGCACCAGGTCCGCGTCCGCGTCACCGTGCAACGACGGCACACTCGACAACAACCCCCACGTGTACGGATGCTGCGGCCGCCGCAACACCTGCTCCACACTCCCGTGCTCGACCGCCCGACCGCCGTACATCACCAACACGTCATCCGCCACCTGGCTGACGACCCCAAGGTCATGGGTGATCAGGATGATCGCCGACTGGAACTCCTGCTGGAGGTCTTCCAGGAGGTCCAGGATCTGCGCCTGCACCGTCACATCCAACGCCGTCGTCGGCTCATCCGCGATCAACAGATCCGGATCGTTCACCAACGCCATCGCGATCATCGCCCGCTGCCGCATCCCACCCGAAAACTCGTGCGGATACTGATCGAACCGCTTCCCCGGCTGCGGAATCCCCACCCGACCCAACATCTCCACCGCCCGGCCGCGGGCCTCCCGCCGGCCGGCCCGCGGATGATGCACCCGATACGCCTCAGCGATCTGCCTACCCACCGTGTAATACGGATGCAGGGCCGACAACGGATCCTGGAAGATCATCGCCATGTCCCGGCCCCGCAGCCGCCGGACCTCCTCCTCCGGCAGGCCCACCAACTGACGGCCACCCACCGAGATCTCCCCGCTGATCGTGGCCCGCTTCGCGTTGTGCAAACCCAGGATCGCCAACGACGTCACGCTCTTACCCGAACCCGACTCCCCCACAATGCCGAGGGTGCGACCCCGCTCGACCGAGAACGACACCCCATCAACGGCACGGACCACGCCGTCCTCGGTGTCGAACCGCACCCGCAGGTCCTTGACCCGCAGATAGGGGCCCTCGCCCGAGCGGGAGGCCGGTAGCTTCACCATCTCGATCCCTCCGTCAGTTCAGCCGGACCCGCGGGTCGATGACCGCGTAGAGCACGTCGACCACGATGTTGGCGACCACGATGAACACCGCCGCCAGCAGCACGGTCGCCATGACCACCGGCAGGTTGAGGAACTGCACCGCCTCCACGGTCGCCTTGCCCAGCCCCTGCAGACCGAAGATGGTCTCGGTGATGAACGTCCCGCCGAGGCTGGTGCCGATGTCCAGGCCGGCGATGGTGACGATGGGCGTGATCGCGGCCCGCAGCGCGTGCCGGGTGTGCACCTGCCGCGTGGAGAGCCCCTTGGCCCGGGCGGTCCGCACGAAGTCCTCCGACAGGGTCTCCAACATCTGCGCCCGGGACAGCCGGGCGTACAGCGCCGAGTTGAGGAAGCCGAGCGTCATCCAGGGCAGCAGCAGGCCCACCGCCCACCGGGCCGGGTTCTCGGTCAACGGGGTGTAGCTGGGGAACGGCAGCAGGCCGGTGGCGTACACCAGCAGGTAGAGCAGGACCAGCCCGAAGAAGTAGACCTGCATGGACGCCCCGGCCAGGGTGATGCCGATCGCGGCCCGGTCGAAGACCGTTCCGCGGCGCAGCGCCGACACCATGCCCAGCGAGATGCCCAACGCCAGCCAGAGCACCGCGCCACCGAAGACGATGCTGAGGGTGACCGGCAGCCGCTGGGTGATGATCTCCGTGACCGGCTGGTTGTTGCGGAACGAGTAGCCCAGGCAGGGTGCCGGGCAGTCCTGCCGGAAGTCCCCCGAGCCGTACGTGCGGCCGACGAAGACCCCCTTGACGAAGTCCGCGTACTGGCGGGGCAACGGCTGGTCGATGCCGAGCCGCTGCTCGACCTGCGCGATGTCCTCGGTGGTGCAGTTCTTGCCGCACATCACCTTGGCCGGGCTGCTCGGCACCGCGAAGAAGAGACCGAAGGTGACCAGGCTGATGACCGCGAGGGTCACCGCGGCGACGACGAGCCGCCGGAGGACGAAACGGAACACGGGAACACCTCCCCGATGGACGGTGGGGGCGGCCCGGACGAGGGCCGCCCCCACGGCGGTCACTGCTTCACATAGATGCCGTTGAGCGAGATGATCCCGAAGGCGTCGCTGAGGAAGGCGTTGCCGACCTTCGACCCGTGCAGCTCGTAGGCGGCGTCGTAGTAGCAGGGCACGACCGGGACGTACTCCCGCATGATCTTCTCGTCCAGGGCCATCCACCCGGCGTCCTGCTCGGCGGCGGGCAGGTTACGGACCTGGTCGACCTCGGCGCCGATCGACGGCTCGTTGAGGTACGAGACGTTGTTGTTCCCCTCGGCGACGATCTCTCGCCCGTCGTACACCGGCGGGATGACGGTCGAGCCGGTCGGCCAGTCCGAGCCCCAGCCGCTGATGTAGAGGTCGTACGGGTTGTTCTTGCGGCCGATCTCGTCGTAGTAGCTGCTGCTCTCGATGGGCTTCATCACGATGTCGAAGCCCATGTCGGTGAGGTTCTTCCGGATCGCCTCGGCCTGCTGGGTCCGCAGCTCCGTGTTGGAGTGGGCGAAGACCAGCTTCGGGCGCTTGCCGGCGAGCAACTCGGTGACCTTGGCCTTGTCACCGGTGACCGGGGCGTTGAAGACGTCGTACTTCTTCCAACCGGCCGTGGTCGGCGACATCAGCGTGGTGGCCGGGGAGCCCGCCGCCTGCCCACCGATCGCCTTGAGCGCGGCGTCCTTGTCCACGGCGTAGTTCAGCGCCTTGCGGACGTTCAGGTCGGTGACCCGCTGGGTGTTGATGTTCAGCACCCAGGTGTACTGCGTCGGGCCCTTGACGACCCGCTCGACGACGCCGGCCGCAGTGGTCCGGGGCAGTACGGCCGGCGGCACGTCGGTCCAGCTCAGCGCGGCCTGGTCGGCCTGGGCGTCGGCGACGAGCCGCTCGGCGATCTGCGCCTGCTCCAGGCCGAAGGTGATCCGGATGGCGTCCGGGTACGCGTTGCGGATGGGGTCGGTCTTCGGGTCCCAGTTCGGGTTGCGCTCCAGTTCCAGCGCCACGTCCCGCTGGTACGACTTGACCTTGTACGGCCCGGAGGAGAAGGGCCGCAGGTCGTAGTTGGCCCGGGTGTCCTTGGCCGCGGGCACGGGCGCGCTGGTGGGCAGCGCGGCCGCGTACGGCAGGTCGCAGTGCGCCTCCGGGAAGGTGAACCGGATGGTGCGGTCGTCGGGCGTCTCGATGCCGTCCGGCGCCGGCTTGCCGCCGTCGTACGGCCCCTGGTACTTCGCGTTGTACGCCCCACCCGGGTAGAGCCACTGCTGGATGTAGTGCGGCCCCTCGTTGAGGTTGGACGCGAACGAGCGGGCGATGCCGTAGGCCACGTCCTTACTGGTCACCGGAGAGCCGTCCTCGTACTTCACCCCCTCGCGCAGGGTGAACTCCCACACCTTGCAGTCCTTGTTGACGTCCTTGCCCGGATCGGTGGCGAGGTCGCCGACGAGCAGCAGCTTGCCGGTGCCGTCCTCCTTGTAGCCGTTGAGCGCCCGGTAGAGGAGCCCGCCGGTGACCTGCTGCACGTTGACGTAGTTGCGGGCCGGGTCGAGGTGCTCGAAGTCGGAGTTCTGCATGATGGTGAGGGTGCCGCCGCGGGCGGCCCCGTCGACCGCCTTCGCCGGGCCCTGGTTGTCGGCGGGCTCGTAGGAGACCGAGCCGGTCTGGGTCTTCGTCTTGTCGTCGCCGCCACCACCGCTCTCGGTGGTCGGGCTGCAACCGGCGGCGACGAGCGCCGCGGCGAGGACACCGGTGGTCAGTGTCCGGGTTCGTGCTCGCACGGTGTGCTCCCTTTCCCGCCCGGCGGCCCCGCCGGCCGGGCGTGTTTGATGGTCGGGGGTTACCGGGTCGACCGGGGATCCAGCGAGTCGCGCAGGGCGTCACCGAAGAGGTTTAACGCCAGGACCAGCAGGAAGATCGTCAATCCGGGGAACAGGGTGTACCAGGGGTCGCTGGCCACGTAGCCGATGCTGTTGTAGATCATCCGGCCGAGGTCAGGCGTGGGTTCGGTGACGCCGATGTTGACGAAGGCCAGGGCGGCCTCGATGGCGATGAACTGCGGCACGTTCAGCGAGACCGTGACCAGGATCGGGGCCCAGATGTTCGGCAGCAGTTGCCGGAACAGGATGTGCCCGGTGCCGGCGCCGGCGGCCCGGGCGGCCTCGACGAACTCCCGCTCGCGCAGGGAGATCACCTGGCCGCGGACCAGCCGGGCCGTGTACGTCCAACTGAACAGGCCGAAGGTGGCGATGATCAGGGCAACCCGGAAGGCCGGCGGCGGCGCCTCCCGCTCGGTGTAGAAGCGGTCCTGCAGGATCGGGATCACCGCGAGAGCGAAAATGAGGAACGGGAATGCCAGCGTGAGGTCGACCAGCCAGTTGATGACGCTTTCCAGCCAGCCGCGCGCCCACCCGGCCACCACACCCACCGTCACCCCGATGACCGACGCCAGCAGGGCCGAGGCGAAGGCGATGAACAATGACGTCCGCAGTCCGTACACCAACTGGAGCATGATGTCCCGTCCGCTGCCCGGTTCGAGTCCGAGCCAGTGTTCGGAGCTGACGCCGCCGGCGTAGCCGATCGGCATTCCGAAATCGTTGAGCCGATCCACGAACTTGTCCGTCGGGTCCATTCCGGTGAGCCAGCCGAGCAGCGGCGCGCAGAGGGCGACAAGGGCGGCGACGACCAGCGTCAGGGCGCTGAGCCGGGCGGTCCGGTCCCGCTTGAGCCGCAGCCAGGCGAGCTGATTCGGCGACCGGCCGACGATCTCCCGCCGGCCGCCCTCAGGCGGGGATTCGGTTTCGACGGCGACGTCCGGGGCGGCCGGGTCACCGTGCGCGGTCAACGACGGTGGCTGGGACATGTCGCTCATGAGGAGCCCTCCCGACGGCGACGAAAACGTCCTGCCACCCGACGGTAAACCGCTGGGGAACGGCGAATTGAATCGTTACGGTAACGGCCGGATCGGTTGTCAGACATTGACAACGATCTGGTTTACGAAATGACTCGGTGCAATAACGGACCGATTTGGTTGTCATCCGTTCGGCCATCTTCCCGACAGTTTCCGAATACGCTGCGACGGGCCCGCCTTCCGGTTGTCACCCGTTCGGACATTCCCGCCCGCCCGCACCCGGCTCTCCGTCGCCCCGGCCCGGCGACCGCCAGCCGGCTCGCCGCCCGCGTCGTCGGTGCCCTCGACGCCCTGGCTGGGACCCGGGCGCCGCCCGGCTCAGCGGCCGAGCGAGATGGAGGCCCGGTTGATGTAGCCGATCTGGACGGCGAAGGCCGCCAGCACCACCACCACGCCGACCGCGATCGCCAGGCCGGGTGCGGCGCCGGACAGGCCGCTCAGCAGGGTGGCGCCGAGCCCGATCAACAGCGCGTTGACCGCGCCGACCAACGCGGCCGCGGTCAGCAGCATGTGCCGGCGGCCGGGCCGGCTGCCCACTGCCGCCCACTCCGCCCGCGTGCCGCCACCCTGGGTCAGGGCGTCGGCGAAGAAGCCCTGGTCGTCGGCGAACCGCCGGTGATACCAGGCGCGGATGCGCTGGATCCGCTGCAGGTCCACCTCGTTCTCCACCATGCTCTGCACCAGCCGGGCGAAGGTCAGCAGCCCGGTGATCACCAGGGTCGGCAGCACGGCGCCGAGGTACGGCCGCAGCAGGTGCCCGCTGCTGGAGACGAAGCCCAGCCCGATCAGCGCGGCGGAGAGCATCGACATGAAGATCGTGGCCCGGCCGACTGACTCGGTTATGGTGGCGCTGCGGGAGGTCTGGAGCACGAAGTGCTCGGTGGTTACTGCGGTGAGCAGCGCCTGCTCCCGCGCCTGCTCGTCCATCCCGCCGCCTCCTTCGTCACCCCACGATACGGAGCAACGCCGCATCTCGGGGCAGAACAGGCACGGTGTCGCCCCGCCCGCCGCCCAGCCGCGGCGGGGGCGGGACAATGGCATCCGGATGCGGCGGTGGTGGCCGGTGGTGGCGAGACGATGGGAGGCCGGGCAGGGTGTCCGAGGCGGCGGAACGGCAAGCGGTGGCGAGCGCGGGGCGTGAGCTGCAGGCCGATTGTGCCCGGTGCTTCGGAATCTGCTGCGTCGCGCCCGCGTTCGCCGCCTCCGCCGACTTCGCCATCGACAAGCGCGCCGGGCAGCCCTGCCCGAACCTGCGCCCCGACTCCCGCTGCGGCATCCACAGCGACCTGCGGCAGCGGGGTTTCCCCGGCTGCACGGTCTTCGACTGTTTCGGCGCGGGCCAGCACGTGGCGCAGGGGACCTTCGGCGGGCGGGACTGGCGGGCGGACCCGGCGAGCGCCCGGCGGATGTTCGACACCTTCGCGGTGATGCGACCGCTGCACGAGCTGCTCTGGTACCTCACCGAGGCCCTGGCGCTGACCCCGGCCGGCCCCCTGCGGGACGACCTGGCGGCTGCTCTGGCCGAGACCGGGCGGCTCACCGACGGCACACCGGACGAGCTGCTCGCGCTGGACGTCGACGCCCAGCGGGACCGGGTCAACCAGCTGCTGTCCCGGGCCGGCGCGCAGGCCCGGGCCGGGCGGGAGGGCGTGGACCGGCGCGGGGCGGTGCTGATCGGGGCGGACCTGCGCCGGGCCGGGCTGTCCGGGGCGAACCTGCGCGGGGCCTGCCTCATCGGCGCGGACCTGCGGGGCGTGGACCTCGGCGCGGCCGATCTGACCGGGGCGGACCTGCGCGGCGCCGACCTGCGCGGCGCCGACCTCGGGCGCTGTCTCTTCGTGCATCAGTCGCAGCTCGAGGCGGCCCGCGGCGACCATCAGACCGTCCTGCCGCCCCGCCTGCGCCGGCCCGCGCACTGGTCGCTGGCGGTCACCCCGGCCCAGCCCTCGCGCGGGCGGCCCGGCTCCGCACGCCGCTGACCGACTCCGGATGCGGCATCCCGCGCCGTCCCACAGCGCGGACCCCGCACCCTGCCGCACACCGGGTGGATCAGGCGGGACGTCGGAACTACTCGCCCCGGACACGGCGTTCGCCCTGCGCCAAGGGGGCCGGCCGGGCGGTGTCGCACGTTTCGGGGCGCCGGAGCGGGGTAGCCGGAGTTGGCGTCACCTCGGGCGACGCGGGTGACGCGGCACCGACGGGAGGCGGATTGGTGAAGTATCGGGTACGCCAGGGCGAGCAGCCGGTCGATCCGGCGCACGCCGAGGACGAGGCCGGTCAGGCCCGACTGGTCCAGGTCGACGCGGACACGGACGTACCGGCGCCGGAGCCGGGCACACCGAAGCCGGACGTGGTCACCGAGGACGACGGCTCCGGGGTGGCCGGCGGGTCGTCGGGCACCAGCGCCGGCGGCTCGTCGATGCCGACGCACCCGGATGCGCCCCGCTGACCGGGGGCGTTTACCCACGAGCGACGCGGGCAGGAGTTCGACATGACGAAGGAGCATTTCGGCCGCGCGCCCACGGACGAACCGGACGGCGCCACCGCGTACGAGGCGTCGCTGCGACCGCCGGGCGAATCCCTGCACACCACCGACGACACCGGCGACGACTTCGCCGACCTGCCGGCCGAGGATCGACGCTCCGCCCGGGAGACGAGCCGGGCGGGCTACGACGTCGACCAGGTCTCGGGCACCGGCGAGCTGCCGAACGTGGAGTGATCCGGCCGGGTCGGCGGGTCGAGGCTGATCGCGCCCGACGGGCAGAGGTCGACGGCCCGCCGGACCCGGTCGGCCGCGTCCGGCGCGGGCTCGGCGCGGCGGAGCACCACGAGGCCGTCGTCATCGTCCTGGTCGAAGACCTCCGGCGCGGTCACCACGCAGTTGCCCGACCCGCAGCAGCGGTCCCGGTCCACTCGTATCCGCACGCCCGCCGCCTCGGTCACCACGTCACCGGCAGCGCGTCGAGGCCGAAGACGACCGAGGTGTCCCGGGTCGGCAGCCGCCCGGCCTCCGTGGCGGCCCGCAGCCGGGGGAACCGTCGGGCCAGTTCCACCAGGGCGACCCGCAGTTCCGCCCGCGCGAGGGGCTGGCCGATGCACTGGTGCACGCCGAACCCGAACGCCAGATGCTGCTACGCCTGCCGGTACGGGTCGAACTCGTCGGCCGCGTCGAAGACCCCCGGGTCCCGGTTGGCCAGGGAGAGCACCCCGATCGCACCCTCCCCCGCCCGGATGAGCTGCCCGCCAATCTCGACGTCCTGCATGGCGAGCCGGGGCAGGCCGGTGCGCACGATGCTCAGGTAGCGCAGCAGTTCTTCGACCAGACCGTCGGCGTGCCCGGGGTCGGCGCGCAGGGCGGCGTACCGGGCGGGGTGGCGGAGCAGCAGCAGGGTGCTCAGCCCGATCATGTTGGCGGTGGTCTCGTGGCCGGCGATGAGCAGCAGCACCGCCATGCCGACCAGCTCGTCGACGGCGAGCTCTCCGGTGTCGACCCGGTCCCGGGCCAGGCGGCTGAGCAGGTCGTCGGTGGGGGTCCCGGCGGCCACTTTCGTCTCCACCAGCCGGTGCAGGTAGTCGCGCAGCTCCCGCACGTGCAGCTGGACCCGGTCCGGTGGCGCGTCGCGGTCGATCAGGGTCCGGCTGCGTTCCTGGAAGAAGTCGTGGTCGGCGTACGGGACGCCGAGCAGGTGGCAGATCACCATCGAGGGCACCGGCAGGGCGAAGTGCGCCACCAGGTCGGCGGGCGGGCCGGCGTCGCGCAGCCCGTCCAGGGCCCGGTCGACGGTCTGCTGGATCAGCGGCTCGATCCGCCGCACGTTCTTGATCATGAACTCCGCGGTGAGCATCCGGCGCAGCCGGGAGTGCTCGCTTCCGTCCATCCGGATGAAGCCGCCCCGCCGGTCGCTGGGCGTGCCGGGGGCGACCCGGCGCAGCAGGGGGAAGCCCGGTCGGCTGAGGTCGGCGCTGAAGCCAGGGTGGCGCAGCAGTTGCCGGACGTCGGCGTGCCGGGTGACCAGCCAGGCGGTCTCGTCGGTGGGGAGCCGGACCCGGGTGACCGGCCCGGAGAAGCGGTGCCGCTCTGCCGCGTCGAGCGGGACGAGCGGGTCGCGGTCGAGGTTGATCGGCGGCCACAGGGGCAGGTCGGTGAGCGGCGCAATGGTCACGCAGACACCTCCGGGGGCGACTGTCCGTGACGACATCGATCCGTTACGTTACTCATTGACGGGGTTCGACACAACCCGCCGGCGTCAGCGGGCGGCGACCGCCTCCGCCCGTGCCTCGGCCATGCCCCGGTTGGCCAACGCGTCGGCCCGCTCGTTCTCCGGGTGTCCGTTGTGGCCCTTCACCCACAGCCAGGTCACGTCGTGCCGGGCGCAGGCGGCCTCCAACCGCTGCCACAGGTCGGCGTTCTTCACCGGTTGCTTCGCCGCGGTCAGCCAGCCGTTGCGCTTCCACGAGGCGAGCCAGCCGGTGATGCCGTTGCGGACGTACGTGCTGTCGGTGTGCAGGCGCACGGTGACCGGTCGGGTCAGGCTCTCCAGCGCCTGGATGGCGGCGGTCAGCTCCATCCGGTTGTTCGTCGTCGGCGTCGCCTCGCCGCCGCACAGCTCGCGCTCGTGGTCGCCCCAGCGCAGCAGGACACCCCAGCCGCCGGGGCCGGGATTGCCGCTGCACGCCCCGTCGGTCCAGATCTCCACGACCCTGCCGCTCACGTCGTCCGCCATGCCGGCAACCTACCCGGTACGCCCGCCGGCGCGAGCATCCGACCCGGCCGAGCCGGGTCCCGGAAAAGCCCGCGACGCCCGCCCGACGGCCTGGCAGGGTGACCGGTGGTGGACGGACGTTGGGACGGCCTGCGGGCCGCGGTACGCACGACGATCGACGAGCTGGTCACCTCCGGCCGGGAGGCCGGGGTGCAGGTGGCCGCCTACCTGGACGGCGAGCCGATCGTGCAGGAGCAGGCCGGCCTGGCGGACCTCGCCACCGGGCGACCGATGACCGCCGACACCCCGATCCACGCGGTCTCGACCGGCAAGGGACTCACCGCCACCGTGGTGCACGTGCTGGCCGAGCGCGGGCTGCTCGACTACGACCTGCGCATCGCCGACGTGTGGCCGGAGTTCGCCCGGCGGGGCAAGGACCGGATCACCCTGCGGCACGCGCTCACCCACACCGCCGGGCTGCCCGCGCTGCCGGCCGACACCACCCCGGAGGACTTCACCGGCTGGGACCGGATGTGTGCGGTGATCGCCGACGCCGAGCCGCTGTGGGCGCCGGGCGCGCGGCTGGCGTACCACGCCTGGACGTTCGGCTGGATCGTCGGCGAGGTGGTCCGGCGGGTCACCGGCCGGCCGATCTCGCAGGTGCTCGCCGAGGAGGTGGCCGGCCCGCTTGGCGTGGCCGGGGAGCTGTTCCTCGGGGTGCCGGAGGCGGACCTGCCCCGGCTGGCCCGGCTGGAGGACGCCGGCCTGACCGCGATGATCGCGTACGCGAGCGCGCACCTGCCGAACTTCGACGCGGTGGCCCCGCCCGGCGTCCGACCCGACGCGGCCATCGGCAGCCGCCCCGACGTGCTGCGCGCCGACGTGCCGGCGGTCGGCACGATGAGCGCCCGCGCGGTCGCCCGGATGTACGCGGCCCTGCTCGGCCCGGTCGACGGCGTACGGCTGATCTCGCCGGAGCGCCTGGAGGAGGTGTCGGCGGTGGCGGCCCGCGGCGAGGACTGGGTGTTCGGGCAGGAAGTGACCTTCGGCCTCGGGTACGCGGTCGACGGCGACGGGTCGTTCGGCACGGCCGGCAGCGGCGGAAGCCTGGCGTTCGCGTACCCGGCGTTGGGGCTGACGGTCGCGGCGGTGCGCAACCGGCTCGGGGCGGGCGACGGCGACCCGATGGACGGCCTGCGGAGGCTCGTGCGCGACGCGGTGGTCGCCGGATCCGCCTGAGCGGACCGGGCCGGCAGCGCCGGATGCGTCCGGTGTGGTGGCTGACCTCTCGCCGTGGACGAGGTTCCGCCCGGTCTTGCCGCCGCGACCCGACGCACCCTTTCGGCGGCCGTCTGGTCGGCCGCTCGGCTGCCTGGGCTGACCGGACGAGGTGGTCCGGCCCGTCGGTCAGGTGCCCGGATCGCACGAGCGGCCCGGCCGGCGATGGTCTGCTCAGGCATCGCGGCCGGCGGCGAACCGGCAGACCCGCCACACCGTTCGGAGAAGTCCTCGGATGACCCGGCGGATGCCGGCAGATACTTTACGAAGCAAGGACTCAGCCGAACAGCCACAGTGCCGTCACCCGAAACAATTCCTGGCCATTGCAGGCGGTGAAGAAAGACGATCACGTCGTCGGCCACTGATCTGTTCGCGTGGACTGCCGTCCGCCGTTCATCAAAAGGCTTTCCGGCTTACTGTGAGCCGGCTGTGGCACCCTTCCGTCAACTCCACCGAGCGATCACTCAGTGCAACGTGAGGGTTGCCTAGCCGTACTTGGCGCAGTCAGGAGCGGTGGCACAGCGGCCGGAGCGCTGGGTGAACTGCTGTCACCTTCACGACTGTTTGCCTGTTAGACACCTCGTGTTTGCCATCCGTAATCTCAGGCGAACCCGCGGACATCCCTCAACGCCCACGGTGCAGGGCGGGAACAGATCCCGCCCGGCGCAATTTCGGACTGGCTTCCGTCGCTGTTTCTGAGCCGGGTTTCCGGCGGCTCGTCACTGCCCGGAAGCGCAACTGATGGAGGGTCGAATGACCGAAGTCGCACAGGCGCCTTCGACCGGCAAGGACGACGAAGAGGCCGGGGGTCCGGGCGGCGATCTCCGGCGGCGCCAGAAGCGGCGCACCGCAGACCTCGCACCGCAGGACCTGCACTCGCCCGCAGCGGATCAGCAGGTACGGCTGAGCGTCGTCGTGCCGACCCGCAACGAGGCGGAGAACGTCCCCGCGCTGCTGTCCAGGCTGGGACCGGCCCTCGCACCACTGCCTGCGGAGATCATCGTCGTCGACGACAGCGACGACGACACTGTGGACGTCCTGACCCGACACGCAGCCGAGGCTTCGGTCGCCGTACGCCTGCTGCACCGGCCGCCGCACGCGCGCAGCGGCGGGCTGGGCGGCGCCGTGCTGCTGGGCGCGCGGCACGCCCGCGGCGAGTGGGTCCTGGTGATGGACGCGGACCTGCAGCACCCGCCGGAATCGGCCGGCAGGCTGGCTGCCGTGGCGATGCGGCACGACGTTGACCTGGTGATTGGCACCCGCTACGCCGGCGAGGGCTCCCACGAAGGCCTCGACGGCATGGCCCGTGAAGTGACCTCGTCGTGGGCCACCCGACTGGCGAAGAGCCTGTTCCCGCGCCGCCTGACCACCGTCAGCGATCCGATGAGCGGCCTGTTCGCCTTCCGCCGGGCGGCCGTCGACCTGGACCGGGTGAACCCCATCGGCTTCAAGGTCCTGCTCGAACTGCTCGTCCGCCACCCCGGCGCCCGGGTCGCCGAGGTCGCCTACGAGATGGCGCCCCGGCACGCCGGCCGTTCCAAGGCGTCGCTGCGGGAGGGACTGACCTTCCTGCGGCACCTGTGGCGGCTGCGCAGCCAGCGACTGATCGGCCAGATGCGCGAACGCCCCGCCGCCGCCCGCGACCGGCTGCGGGAGCTCACCAGGATGATCGCCTTCGGACTGGTCGGTCTGTCCGGGATGGTGGTCAACACCGCCGCGTTGTGGTTCTTCTACGAGCCGGCCAAGCTGCACCACCTGCTCGGCGCCACGCTGGCGACCCAGCTGTCGACCGCGTGGAACTTCGCCCTCATCGACGCCCTCATCTACCGGCGCCACCGGCAGGGCTCCCGGACCGGCCGGGCCGCACGCTTCTTCCTACTGAACAATGCGCTGCTGCTGTTGCGCCTACCGGCGTTGCAGGCCCTCGTCTGGGCCGGCTTCGGAATCCTGGCGGCGAACGCCCTGACGCTGGTCGCGCTCTTCCTCGTCCGCTTCCTGATCAACGATCGGGTCATTTACGCCCCGGGCGGCATCGGCCGGCGGGATCCGGTGCGCATGCTCGTCAACCTGAACGCCCCCGAAGCCGTCGCCACCCCATCCCGCAAGCGGTACCAGTACCTGAAGTACCGGTACGACGTGGCCGGGGTGGTCACCATCGGATCTCAGATCATGCTGCCGGAGCTGGAGTTCTTCCGCGCCCAGTGGGTCGCGGACTCGGACGTCGACATCGCGGTGCGGGTCAGCGACGTGGGCGGCCGAGTGCCGCGGCGCCGGGCCGCGATGACCGAGTACGCCAACGAGTCGGTCCTGCGCTACGAGGAGCACCTGGGTCGGCTGGGCGCGAACTTCCGGATCCGACTCGGGTCGCCGATCGACATCCAGGTCGGTCCGCTGCTCGCCCGTTCGCCGCACGTGGTCTACACCAACATCGTCGAAGCGCTGCTGCGGTTCGTGCTGGTGTCGCGGGGCCACATGCTCCTGCACTCGGCGTGCGTCAGCCTGAACGGCGTCGGGGTGATGCTCTCCGCCCTCACCGACACGGGCAAGACGGCCACCGTACTGCGCCTGCTACGCGACCACGGCGGGCTCTTCCTCTCCGACGACATGACCCTGGTCAACGCCGACGGCGTCGCGACGTGCTTCCCCAAGCCGCTGACCATCAGCGCCCACACCTTGCGTGCCGTGCAGGCCAGGGACCTCACCCCGGCCGAGTGGCGCCGCCTGCAGTTCCAGAGCCGGCTGCACTCCAAGGGGGGCCGCTCGCTGGCGCTGACCCTGAGCCGGTTCAACGTGCCGATCATGGGCATCAACGCCCTCACCCAGCGGCTCGTCCCGCCGCCGAAGTACAGCGTCGACCGGCTGGTTCCCTGCCGCATCGGCACCAGCACCAAGGTGGAGGAGCTGTTCATCATCGAGCGCGGCACGCCCCGGATCGGTGACCTCGGCAAGGACGAGACGCTGGAGCGGATGATCCAGAACACCGACGACGCGTACGGGTTCCCGCCGTTCCGCTACCTGGCACCGGCGATCACCATCGACGGGCAGGGGTATGCGCAGCTGCGGGAGCGGGAGCGGGAGATCCTGACCGGCTTCCTGTCCCACGTCCGCAGTCGGGTGGTGGCCTCGGACCGGTTCGGCTGGGCCGACGAGATCCCGCGTCTGCTGCATGCCGAACGGGGAGACCTGCCGACCGAGCCACAGGTGGTCCTGCCCTCCTGGCCGCAGTGGAGCGGGGCGCCGGCCCCGAGCGGAGCTCGTGCGTGAGCGCTACTCGATCTCCGGTCGAGGAGGTGAAGCACGACCGTCTCGCGACGACGGTCGTGCTCCACCCCGTCAAGCTTCCCGCGCCCGGCGCGACGTCCCGGGCCGGGGACGGCGGCGAGGGACGCGGGTGGCGCCGGTGGGCGGTGCCGGGCGCCCTCGTCGCCATCGCAGCGCTGGCGTTGTTCCTGCGGGTGTGGAAGCTGAACGCGCTCGGCTTCAACAGCGACGAGGCCGTCTACGCCGGACAGGCCGCCTCGCTGGCCGGGAACCCGAACTACGCGCCGTTCTTTCCGGTCTTCCGCGCTCATCCGATGCTCTTCCAGACCATCCTGTCGCCGTTCTTCCGCACCGGCGAGGTGGACCTGGCCGGGCGGCTGGTCGTGGCGGTGCTGGGCGTGGTGACGGTGCTGGCCGTCCACCTGCTGGGCGCCCGGCTCTACGGTCGGCGCGTCGGGCTGATCGCGGCGCTGCTCGTCGCCGTCATGCCGTACCACGTGGTCGTCACCCGCCAGGTGCTCCTCGACGGGCCGATGGTCCTGTTCGCGACGCTCACCCTGTACTGCCTGGTGCGGTTCGTGCAAGGCCAGCAGGTGCTCTGGTACGTCGCGACCGGCGCCATGTTGGGCGTGACGATGTTGACGAAGGAGACGAGCATCGTCCTGGCCGGTGGCGTCTACGCGTTCCTGGCGCTGACCCCGATGGTGCGCCGGCCGGTGCGGATGTCGTTGCTGGCCCTGACCGCGACGGTGGCGGTCTTCCTGGCCCACCCGGTCTCGCAGGCGCTGGCCGGGCGCAGCCAGACCGGGAAGAGCTATCTGGTGTGGCAGCTGTTCCGGCGGCCCAACCACTCGATGGGGTTCTACCTGGAGACGGTGCCGCCCGCGATGGGGCTGCTCGTGGTGGCGGCGGCCGTCGGCGGCCTCTGGTGGCTGCGCCGGCACCGCTCCTGGCGGGAGACCCTGCTGCTGTCGTGGATCGCGGCACCGGTGGTGTTCTTCCAGCTGTGGCCGGTCAAGGGCTTCCAGTACCTGCTGCCCGCCGCGGCGCCCGTCGCGGTACTGGCCGCGCGGGCACTGACGCAGATGCCGGTGCCGGAGCCGGTCCGCCGGCTGCTCCGCCGATTCCACCACGTGTCGCATGGTGAGCCGGCGCGCACGGTACGGGCGGTGCGGACCTCGGTGATCGCCGTGGTCGCCCTGAGCCTGCTTGTGCCCAGCCTGAACGCGGTCAACCGGGCCGACAATTCCACCTTCCTCGCCGGGTCCGGTGGGGTGCCGGGCGGCCGGGAGGCCGGCCGGTGGCTCGCCGCGAACACCCCGGAGGGGTCGGTGGTGCTCACCCTCGGCCCGTCGATGGCCAACATCATCCAGTACTACGGCCACCGCCGCAGCTACGGCCTGTCGGTCAGCCCGAACCCGTTGCGGCGCAACCCGTCGTACGAGCCACTGCCCAACCCCGACTGGTGGCTGCGCCACAACGACCTGCAGTACGTCGTCTGGGATTCGTTCTCCGCCGGGCGATCGGCGTTCTTCTCCGAGCGGCTGATGGTCCTGATCCGCCGCTACCACGGCCGCGTCGTGCACACCGAGTACGTGGACCGGACCGACTCCACCGGGGCCCGCGTCCCCGTCCCGGTGATCATCATCTACGAGGTGCGTCCGTGACCGACCCTGCTCACCCGCGCCGCCGGCACGCCGGTCGGCTGTTGATCCGCGCGCTGCTGATCGCCTGCCTCCTGGCCCTCGCGAACCCGGCCGGAGCCGCGCACGCCGCAGCTCGGACGGCGCCCGCGGCGAGCGCCACCACCCCGATCGACCACTTCGTCTTCCTGATGCAGGAGAACCATACCTTCGACAACTACTTCGGCACCCGGCCCGGGGTCGACGGCATCCCTCCGGGCACCTGCATGCCGGTGCGCCGGGGCCAGGCCGAACCCTGCGTCAAACCGTTCCACCTCGGGGAGTTGGGCAGCCTCGACCTCGACCACACCGCCGAGGCGTTCCGGGTGCAGTACAACAACGGCCGGATGGACGGCTTCGTCGAGGGCGTGAGCACGCAGGGCAAGGACGGCAAGCTCGCGATGGCCTACTACGACGACCGCGACCTGCCGTACTACTGGAACATCGCCGACGAATACGTGCTGTTCGACCGCTTCTTCAGCTCGTCCAACTCGGGCAGCATCCGCAACCACATGTTCCGGGTGACCGGCGGTCCGGGCGCCACCGGAGCCTCGGAGTCCATCCCGGCGAACGGGTGGGGCGACATCCCGACCATCTTCGACCGGTTGGAGGCCGCCGGGATCAGCTGGAAGTTCTACGTGGAGAACTACGACCCCACCATCACGTTCCGGTCCCGGACCAGCGAGGAGGACATCGACCGGGGGGCGCAGGTGATCTGGGTGCCACTGCTCGCCTACGCGCGCTACGTCGACGATCCCCGACTGTTCGGCAAGATCGTCGGCCTGGACGAGTACTACGACGACGCCGCCAAGGGCCAACTGCCCGCCGTCTCCTTCATCGCCCCGGCCGGTGACAGCGAACATCCGCCCGGCAGTATCCGGGCCGGTCAGAACCTCGTCCGGACGCTGCTGACCCAGCTGATGCGCTCACCCGACTGGAACTCGTCGGCGTTCCTGTGGTCGTACGACGACTGGGGCGGCTGGTACGACCACGTGGCGCCCCCGCAGGTCGACCGGTACGGCTACGGCTTCCGGGTGCCCGCCCTGCTGGTCAGCCCCTACGCCAGACGCGGGTACGTGGACTCCACCACGCTCGACTTCACCTCCGCCCTGAAGTTCATCGAGGTCAACTGGCGACTGAAGCCGCTGGCCGACCGGGACCGCAACGCGAAGACGTTCCTCGACGCCTTCGACTTCGACCGACCACCACGGCCGGCGGTCTTCCTCAGCACCGAACGCACACCCCCGGTGGTGAACAGACCGAACCCGGTCCCGGTGTACACCGCGTACGCCGTCACGGGCAGTTTGGTGACGGCGCTGGTCGGCGTCGCGGCGCTTCGGCGGCGGCGATGGACATGACCCGCCGGATCGTGCCGGCGGCCCTGCTGTCGCTGGTCGCGGCCGTACTGGCGGTGGTCGTACTGCCCACCGCCGCGAGTGCGCGACCCGCGTCGACAAGGCCGGGAAAACTGCACCTGCAGACGGTGCCGCCGCTCGGTGGCGTGGTGGTGAAGGTGGACGGGCAGGTGGCCCGGTCCGACGCCAAGGGCCGGATCCAGGTACGCGTGCGTGACTTCGTCGACCTCGAAAAACGGCTCGTCGTTCCGGAGACCCTGATCAGCCCGGATCGCAAGGTCGTTTTCGACCGCTTCCGCGGCAACGTCGACGCCGGCGGGCGCGGCAAGATCGTGGAACTCGGCGTGCGTACCTCCCGGCTGGTCTCGTGGAGCTTCATCGACCGCTTTGGCAGGGCCGTGCCGCCGGACCGGGTCACCGCCATGCGACTGCGCAGCAACACCGGGGAGATACACGACCTGAGCGGCCCCGAACTGGCCCGGCCGCGCTGGGTCGCCGAGAGCCGCACCCAGCAGGGCCCGCAGGGGCTGGCCTCCAAGCAGCTCTACTACGTGGTCGACAGCGCGATGGTCGACGGCACGTCCGTGGTGAACCGCGCCGGACAGAAGTTCGTGCCGTGGGAGCAGCAGGCGTGGGTGGTGCAGTTGCTCTTCTTCCGGGTCTCGTTCACGGCGACGGACATGTTCTTCACCCGCCAGGTCGGCGACGGCATCGAGCTGACCCGCGCCGACGGCGACGTCGAGCGGCTGCCGTTCGGCCGGGACGGCACGGCGCTGGTGCCCGACCTGCCGCGCGGCACCTACACGATCACTGTCTTCGGCGGCGGCGTGTCGTTCGGGCGTCCGGTCAGCATCAGCAAGGACCAGGTGGTGTCCCTCACCGTGATCAGCGGCACCGACCTGGCCCTGGTGACGCTCGCGGTGCTGGTCGTCGCGGTGGGCCTGGTGCTGCTCGGACGGCCGCATCTGCTCGCTCGGCTACGCCGCGCCGGGACGGCCGGAAAGCGGGACCGCCCGCGCCCGCGACCGAAGCACCGCCGGCGGTTGCCGACGCGGCGGGCAGGTAGCCGCCCGCCGCATGCCCCGGCCGACGAGGACCGCCCGCCGGCAGCGGTGCGGGGCGGAATCGCACTGCTGCTGCTGGTCGCCGCGCTGGCCGGCACGCTGCTGCCGGCCGGCGCCGCCCGCGCCGACGTCGGTCACCGGCGGGCCGACCCGTCCTCGGCGACGGCTCCCGTGCCGGTGCTCGCCTACTACTACATCTGGTTCAACCCGACGTCCTGGAACCGAGCGAAGATCGACTATCCCCTGCTCGGGCGCTACTCCAGTGACGACGTCGAGATCATGCGACGGCACGTGCGGATGGCGAAGTCCGCCGGCATCAACGGGTTCCTGGTGTCGTGGAAACACACGCCGCAACTCGACGAGCGCCTGGCCAAGCTGGTCGAGGTGGCCCGGGAGGAGAACTTCCGCCTGGGCATCGTGTACCAGGGGCTCGACTTCGCCCGTACCCCGCTGGCCTTCGACACCGTGCGCACCGACCTGTCGTTCTTCGCGACTCGCTACGCCACCGACCCGGTGTTCGACATCTTCGGCCGGCCGGTCGTGGTGTGGACCGGCAGCGACCGCTTCACCCCGGCGCAGATCCAGACCACCGTCGGCGGCGTACGCGGGAAGCTGCTGGTCCTCGGCAACGCCAAGAGCCTCGAGGACGTCGAGTCGAGCCAGGGCGTGCTCGACGGCCAGGCCTACTACTGGTCATCCGTGGACCCGGTGGCCGGTGCCAGCGGGCGCAAGCTGGCGGAGATGTCCCGGGCGGTGCACCAGCGGGGCGGGTTGTGGATCGCCCCGGTGACCCCCGGCTTCGACGCCCGCCTGGTCGGGGGCAAGCGGGAGGTGCCGCGCCGCGAGGGCGACACGCTGCGAGCCTCCTTCGCCGCGGCCCGCCTGTCTCAACCCGACGCGATCGGGGTGATCAGCTGGAACGAGTTCAGCGAGAACACCCACATCGAGCCGAGCGAGCGGTTCGGCGCGGCCGACATCAACGTGCTGGCCGACCTGCTCGGCGTGCGCGTCGACGTGGACGTACCGGTGGACAGCAGCGAGCCGGGCGGCCCTCACCGGGGGCTGAGCGCGTGGGGCGCGCTGCTGGTCACGGGCGCGGCGGTGGTGCTGCTGCCGCTCGGCGTGCTCCTCCAGCGACGTCGCTCCCCCACCGCCGCCCGCCGGGGCCGGCCGACCGGCGCCGACCCGCCCGGCGGCCCCGCCGACCTCTGACGACCATCCGCTCCTGGGGAGGCGCGGCGGTTCCCACACTCACAAGCTGGAGGTCCACCCGATGAAGCCGCGCAGAGCGACCCGGTCGTCCGCCGGGTCCACAGTCGTCGCCGTGTTCATGGCCGCCGGACTGACCCTGATCCTGAGCGGTCGCGCGGAGAGCGCCTCCCCCACGTGCCACGCGTCCACTGCGTCGAGCGGGGCCTACACGGTGCTGGTCTGCCTCACCCAACCGTCGGCCGGCAGCACGCTCGTGGGCGACACCACGGTCACGGCGACCGTCAACGTGACGGTCGGCACCAGCCCCGGCGTCGGCAAGACGGAGTGGTCCCTGGACGGCCAGTACCTGCTGACGGACTTCCAGTCGCCGCACCAGTTCACCCTCTCCTCCGCCGACTTCGCCGACGGCGCACACACGATCGGCGTCGCGGCGAAGATGCGCGACGGTTACGTCACCCCGGAGACGGCCATCACTGTCACCTTCGCCAACGGCAACGTCACCCCTCCGGAGAACACCCGGCAATGGTCCGTCCCACCCATCCGCGCCAGCGGCCCGCAGGAACCCTTCGTCGTGGCCGCCGTCGGCGACGGCGCCGGCGGCGAGACCAACGCGGTGAACGTCACCAACGCGCTCGTCGGATGGAACCCGGACCTGTTTCTGTACCTGGGCGACGTGTACGAGGACGGCACCCTGACGGAGTTCAAGAACTGGTACGGCGACCCGACCGCCTTCTTCGGCCGGCTACGCGACGTCACCACCCCGGTCGTGGGGAACCACGAGTACACCGGCAACCGGGCGGACGGTTACTTCAATTTCTGGGACAACATCCCGCACTACTACAGCTACGACGCCAACGGCTGGCACTTCATCGCCATCGACTCGACCAGCAACTACAACAAGGTCGCGCCCGGCACACCGCAGTACGAGTGGCTGGTGGCGGACCTCGCCGCCAACCGCAGCCCGTGCACGATGGTGTTCTGGCACCATCCCCTCTTCAGCGTCGGCTCGGAGGACCCGGCGCCGCGGATGCAGGCCATGTGGGACCTCATGGCCGCCCAGCACGTCACCATGCTCGTCACCGCCCACGACCACAACTACCAGCGCTGGACGCCGATGAGCGCGGGTGGCGTGCCCGCCGCCGACGGCATCGTCGAGCTCGTGGTGGGCGGCGGCGGCCACTCCAGTCAGGGCTTCCTGAGCTCGGACGCACGGGTGGTCAAGACGAACAAGAGCTACGGCGCGATGCGCATGGACCTCTACGGAAACCGCGCCGAACTGCACTACCACGCGGCCGGCGCCACCGGCACGACCCTGGTCGACTCGTCGACCATCTCCTGCAAGGGCGCGGACCGGCTCGCCCCGACCGCACCCGGCGAGCTGACCGCGACCGTCAACCCCACCCCGTCGGTGAGCCTCGCCTGGACCCCGGCCACCGACACGTACGGTGTCACCGGCTACCGCGTCTACCGCGACGGCACCGCGGTGGCCGACCTGCCGGCGACCGCGACCGCCTGGACGGACACCTCCGTCGGCGGAGCGACCCGGTACGAGTACACGCTCGACGCCGCGGACGCGGCCGGCAACCGGTCGGTGCGCAGCCAGCCGGTCGCCGTGACCACCCTCGGCCCGGACACCACGCCCCCGTCCGTTCCGGGCGGCCTCGTCGCCACCGCCTCCCCGGATGCGGTGACCCTCGCCTGGTCGCCGTCGAGCGACAACGTCGGCGTCACGGGGTACGAGGTGCTCCGTGACGGCACGGTGGTGGCGACCGTGCCGGCCACGACGTACGCCGACAGCGCCGTACCGCCGGACGAGTCACACGTCTGGACCGTGCGCGCGGTGGACGCAGCCGGCAACGTCAGCGTTGCTGCCAACCCGGTCACCGCCGTTCGCGACACACTGCCACCCTCCGCCCCGCCGAACCTCCGGGTCACCGGCGTGGCACCCGGCGCGGTCGGCCTCGCCTGGGATCCGTCGACGGACAACGTCGGGGTCGCGCGGTACCGGGTGTTCCGCGACGACACCCTGCTCGCGGAAACCTCCTCGGGCCAGACGTTCCTCGACGACACGGTCGGCAACACCCGCACCTCGTACACGTACCACGTCACGGCGGTCGACGCCGCGGGGAACGCCTCCGCACCAGGTAACACGGTGACCGTCACCACCGCGGACGCCAGCCCACCCACGGTGCCCAGCAACCTGCGGGCCGCAGCGGCCGGACCCAACCAGGTGCTGCTGTCGTGGGAGCCCGCGACCGACGACTTCGGCGTGGCCGGGTACACGGTGTACCGCAACGGAACCGTCCTCGGGACCACCACAGGCTTGAGCTTCACCGACAGCAGCGCCTTGTCGGAAACTTCGTACACGTACCGGGTCTCCGCGTTCGACGCGTCCGGAAACTCGTCCGGCCCGAGTACGCCCGCGATCGTCACCACACCGGCGGCCACGCCCATCGCAGCGGTGGCGGACACCTACGTCAAGGCGTCCAGCCCCACGAGCAGATACGGAAGCACGCCCGTCGTACGGGTGGACGGTGATCCGGTCACGAACGCGTACCTCAAGTTCACCGTGTCCGGCCAGGGCGCGGTCCTGCGCGCGCGCCTGACGGTCTGGGTCGCGGCCGGATCGTCCAGCGGCTTCGTGGTCCGCCCGGTGGCCGACTCCACCTGGTCGGAGTCGTTGACGAACTGGGACAACGCACCCGCCATCGGCGACACGTCGATCGCCGCCAGCGGTCGGACCACCAGCGGCACCTGGGTGACCCTCGACATCACGCCCCTGGTCAGCGGGAACGGTACCTTCACCGTTGGTCTGACCTCCAGCGGCGCCTCGTCGAGCAGCTACGGCAGCCGCGAGTCCAGCACCCCACCGCAGTTGCTGCTGGACATGACGTCATGAGGAAAGGCCGGTCAGGGGTACCCGATCCCGGCTGACCTGTCGAGACGGCACTCGCTGTTCGTGGTGGTCGCCACCTACGAGCCGGCCTGACCGGCCGCGCGCGACCCGGCCTCGGGCACCGTGGGGGTCGGGTCGCGGCGCAGCCGAACGCGGAGCCGGTCGACGGCGTCGCCGAGCACCGCGCCGGTCATCGGCAGCAGCGGGCTGGACCGCATCACCGCCAGCTCCTCCGCCGGGGAGGTGGCGCCGTCGAGGAAGCGCAGCACCCGCTCCGGCGGGTTGCGGTCGAACAGCCGGGCGAAGAACTCGACCCCGCCGACGTGTCCCCGGTCCAGGGCGCGCAGCGCCACCGCGTCCAGCCACCGGTGCCGCCGGGGGTACGCGGGCGCCGGCACCGGCGCCTGGCCGGCGGCGAGCGCCCGGGCGATCTGGTCGGCCTGCCGAAGCATGGCGGCGAAGGTGAACCCGGTCGACGGTCGGGTGGCGCCGCCGGCGGTGCCGAGCCGGACCACCCGGGGCGACGGGCGGGGCAGGAACGGGCCGTCGGTCATCGGGATGATCCCGTTCTCCAGCTCGCGTACCCGCAGCGCGGTCAGGTCGAGGCCGAGCAGGGCGGCGTACCCGCGCAGCGCCGCGTCGTACCCGGCGTCGGTGAGCTGGGCGGGTGAGAACTCGGTGTACTCGACCAGCGCGTACCGGTCGTCGACCGGTAGCACGTAGCCGAAGGAGACGCCCCGCACGGGCTGCGGGGTGCGGAAGTCCATCAACACCGCCCGGTCCGGGTCGAACGTGGGCCGGTCGGCCGCCAGCCACCAGCCGCGGAAATGCTGCAACCAGGTGGTCCGCCCGGGCCGCTCGGGCGGACGGGGCCGCGAGTCGAGCACCCAGCCGGCCCGGACCAGCACCCGCCCGGCCGGGTCGTACA
This sequence comes from Micromonospora sp. CB01531, assembly GCF_001905095.1. Taxonomy (GTDB): domain Bacteria; phylum Actinomycetota; class Actinomycetes; order Mycobacteriales; family Micromonosporaceae; genus Micromonospora. The sequence continues at coordinate 72,351 of NZ_LWLS01000060.1, read as the reverse complement.
CGGTCACCCGGTGGCCGTCGTCGTGCAGCGTCCCGGCCGGCGCGCCGATCCGTGCGGCGCCGAGGCGGCGTTCGGCCGCGGCAGCCCGGTCGTAGACCGGGGCGGAGCGGAGCATGGCGTACCGCAGCGGGTCGAGCGACAGGACCCGGCGGCCGGCGGGCGTGACCACGTCGACCCGTGACCAGCTGGCGGTCAGCAGCGGGTCGACGTCGCCGCCCGGGGCGCCCCAGAACGCCCAGGTGCGATCCTGTCCCCGCTTGTGCACCGGGTCGACCACGGCGACCCGCAGGCCGGTCAGGTCGTGCCGGTCCAGGGCGGCCAGCACCAGCGAGGCGGCGCCGCCACCGCCCACCAGCGCGAGGTCGACGTCGATCGGGGACGGGTTCACCCGCCCACGCTGTCACATCCCCGTGCCCGTGCGGCGCGACCCCCACGACGCGCCGCCCGACCGGGCCGGCAGCGAGGCCGCTCAGGCGACGCTCGCCGGGGTTTCCGGCGCCGCCGGGGCCGAGCCGGATGCGTACGCGGCGGCGACCGTCGCCCGGTCGAAGACCCGCCAGGTCACCGCGATCACCACCAGCGCGACCACGAAACCCACCCAGTACGGCGCGGTGATCCCGAACCGGTTGGCGACCACCCCGCCGAGCAGCGCGCCGACGCAGTTGCCACCGGCGGCGAGGAACAGGTTCGTGCTGCCCACCCGGCCCAACAGCGCGGGCGGGGTGAGCCGCTGCCGCAGCGAGTTCGCCACCATGTTCCACAGCGCGCTGTGCACCCCGAAGACGAACAGCGCCAGCCCGACGACCACGGCGCTGCGCGAGGCGGCCAGGGCCAGGTGCAGACCGGCCTCGATCAGCAGGCCGACCCGGATCGTCCAGGTCGCGGTGATCGCGGCGACGAGCCAGTCACCGACGGCCGAGCCGAGCAGCCCACCGACGGCAATGCAGGTGAACAGCGTGCCGTAGCCGACCGAGCCGAGGCCCAGCCGATCGGTGGCCAGCAGCACCAGCACCGCCAGGGCGGCGGTGAGGGTGATGTTGAGCATGCCGATCAGCAGGGTCATGGTGCGCAGCAGCCGCTGCGAGAGCAGCCACCGGAACCCCTCGGCGACCTCGGCGCGGACCGACCGGCGCCGGCCCGGCTCCAGCGAGCCGCGGTACGTCCCGGCGAGCAGTCCGACCAGCACGGCGCTGAGGGCGTACGTGCCGGCGTTGACGCCGAACGGGATGGCGGGGGCCACCACGAACAGGAAGCCGCCGAGCGGGCCGGCGACCATGTTCTGCATCACCTGGGTGCCGCCGCCGAGCCAGCCGTTGGCCCGTTCCAGCCGCGACCGGGGCACCACCGCCGGCACGACCGCCTGGGCGACGGTGCGGAACACCACCTCGCCGGTGTTGACCACGAACAGCACCGCGTACAGCAGTGCCACCCCGGCCCGGTCGGTGACCATCGCGGCGGCCAGCACCATCAGCACGGCCACCCGCACCCAGTCGATGACCACCATGAGCCGGCGCCGGTCCACCCGGTCCACGAGCACCCCGCCGGGCAGCGCGAACAGCAGCCACGGCAGCCACGCCACCGCGGCGCCCGCCGACACGATCAGCGGATCGTCGGTCCGCGACGCGACGTACAGCGGCGCGGCCACCGTCGCCATCCCGCTGCCCAGCGCCGACATCGTGCTGGCCGCCCAGAGCCGCGCGAAGCGCGCGCCCAGCCGTTCCCCCGCAGTCCCCGTCACGGCGAGCGAACCTACCAGTGGTCGCGGCTTCCGCCGATCCGATTACGGCCCGCGCAGCACGTCGCGGACGATGGCGTCGTGGTCGAAGGAGTCCCGGTAGGGGCGGAGACATGTGCGTGCTGGCCACCACCGGCCCGGACGGTCCCC
>NZ_LWLS01000060.1:0-70399 GCF_001905095.1 Micromonospora sp. CB01531 | reverse complement strand
CCCCCCCCCCCCCCCCCCCCCCGGTGCGCTACTTCCACCTCGACCTGGCCGCTGGTCGTGGTGCCGGCGGAGCGGATCGTCTACACCGAGCACTGGCTGCGCCGCGACGGGTACGCGCCGCGCCAGTTCTGGCGGACCGCCGAAGGGTGACCTCGGGGCGAGTGGCCGACAGGCGGTGCACCGTCAGCCGGTGCGGCCGGCGCCCACCAGGGCGGTGCCCAGCGCAGTACGCCAGTAGAGCACTTCCCGACCGGACCGTCGTCTGGTCACGGCACCTGCGTCCAGCAGCACCCGCAGGTGGTCGCCGACCGTGCCGAGGGAGAGGCCGGTGAGGGCCACCAGGTGCGAGGTGCTCAACGGAGCGTCCAACCGGGCCAGGATGGCCGCCCGGTTGGCACCGATCAACCGCGCCAGTCCGTCCGGCGCCACCGTCCCGGCGTCGGCCAGCACCCCGCTGGCCGCGTAGACCATGCCGAACCGGGTGGGCCGGTCCCACACCACCCAGCCCCGGGCGCAGTGCGCCGGGACGAAGACGAGCTGCTCGGCCTGGTCGAGCGGCAGCGGCGGAGCCGGGTAGTCGTTGACCTGGAGGCAGCCGTCACCCACCCACCGCACGTTGCGGTTGAGGTCCGCGAAGACGCCCGCCCAGCCGTACGCGCTCAGCCGCGCGGTGCGGGCCACGATGTCGGCGCGCAGGCGACGTTCCCGCTCCGGCCACTCGGGCTGGACGGTGTGCGTCCAGACCCAGTGCAGCAGGCCCACCACCTGGTCGGTGAGTCCGTCGTCCAGCAGCACCTCGGCCAGTGGCCCGGGGCGGGTCGCCCGCAGGTCGGCCCGGATCTGCTCGTCGCCGCGCCGCTCGACGGCCGCCAGTTCCTCGGCGAACGTCGGGTTCGCCGACTCGGGGGCGAGGGTGAGGAAGTCGGCCGTCCACCGGGGCTGGAACGACGCCGCCAGCAACGCCCGCACCACCGGCCGGTCGGCCACCATCCGTTGGAACGCCTCGGCGTACGGCCGGCGCCAGGCCCGCTGCCAGGGTCGGCGCGGATCGTTGAGCGCCCGCAACGCGGCGACCGTGTCGGTCATCGGGGAGACCGTGAACCGGCTCCGCGCGAGCAGGTCCGCCGGCACCTGCCAGACACCCATGTTTCGCCTCCAGGCGTAACTCTACGGGCCTGGCGCGCCGGCCTGAAGGATCCTCGGCGTGAGGACGTACTCCGATCTCTTCGCGGTCCGCGAGTTCCGAAACCTGTTCGTCGCCAACTGCGCCGGCCTCGCCGCGCACACCACCTCGGCGCTTGCGCTGGGCTCGCTGACCTACGCGGCGACCGACTCCGCCCTGCTCACCGCGCTGAGCGTGTTCGGCGCGCCGCTCGCCGGCGTGCTCGGCAGCCTGACCCTGCTGTCCGCCGCCGACAGCCTGCCACCGCGCCGGGCGTTGACCCTCGCCGCGCTGATCGCCACCGCCGGCGCGGCCTTCCAGGCGGTGCCGACTCTGCCGCTGTGGGCCCGGTTCGCCATCATCTTCGGCACCGCGTACGCCGGCTCGATCACCGGTGGCGCGCGCTGGGCGATGATCAGCGACATGCTGCCGCCCGGCGCGTACGTGCTCGGCCGGTCGACGATGAACACGAGCGTCGGCGTCATGCAGATCGCCGGTTTCGGGGCGGGTGGCGTGCTGCTGGTCTGGCTCAGCCCGTACCAGGTGTTCCTGATCGCCGCGGCGCTGCGGGCCGTGGCCACCGCGCTGGGCTGGTTCGGCCTGGCCGAACGGCCGGCCCGCGCGAGCGAACGGGCGTCGACGGCCCGCACGCTGCGGATCAACCGGGAACTGTGGGCCGACCCGCGCCGCCGGTCGCTCTACCTGAACCTGTGGGTGCCCAACGGTCTTGTGGTGGGCTGCGAGGCGCTGTTCATCCCGTACGCCGGGGAGCGGGCCGGCTTCCTGTTCGCCGCGGGCGCCCTCGGCATGCTCGCCGGCGACGTGGTGGTGGGGCGGTTCCTCACGCCGGCCCAGCGGGACTGGGCCGTCCGGCCGCTGCGGTTGCTGCTCGCCCTGCCGTACCTCGCCTTCGTGCTGCACCCCGCGCTGCCGCTGGCGATGCTCGTGGCGCTGGTCGCCTCGGCCGGTTTCGCCGCGTCGCTGCCGTTGCAGGAGCGGCTGATCGCCCACTCGCCGGAGCAGATGCGGGGACAGGTGCTCGGCCTGCACCAGAACGGCATGCTGGCCGGCCAGGCGGTGTTCGCGGCGCTGGCCGGGGTGATCGCCGACCGGCTGCCGGCCGCCTGGGCCGTGGCGGCGATGGCCGGGCTGTCCCTGGTAGCCACCGTGGCGCTCACCCGGGGACTGCGGCAGACCGAGGCCGCGTCCGGGGCTGAGCCGGAGGCGGCACCGCCTCGCACCCCGGCGACCGACGGACGGTAGGAGGCCGGAACTATCCGGCCGCACCGAGCTCCGCCACGCCGCTGAGCGTGACCGCCATCCGGTCACCGGCGGACCGGACGGTACCGCTGGCCGCCTCCAACGTCTGCCCGGTGAGGACCAGTGCGCGCTGCGCTCCGACCGGGATCAGCCAGTGCGCCTGCCGCCACGGCGCGCCGTCGTGCGCGTACGCCAACTCCACCACCTCGATGTCGTCGTCCAGCACGCGTCGGTCGACGATCCGCTGCCCGGGTGCGACGAGCGCATCTGGTGCCGCCAGCCGCTCGAGCGGCACCGGACCCTGCGGAAAGATCATCGCTTCGTCGGGCCCGAGCAGGTAGCACGGCGTGCGGTCCGCCGAATCGGACGGAGATTCCACGACGAAACCCTGCGGCCAGCAGAGACTGAACGGCCCGATCTCCAGCCGCCAGTCCCCCTGCGGGCCTGGGTCGACGTCCACCACACCCGGCACCGACACCGCGTCCGGCCCGACCACCGCACGCCGGCCGCCGGCGGGCTCGAACACGGTGACCTCCACGGTCGCCGGGACGGGCCCGACGGCGAACCGGTACGGCCAGTACGGCACCAGCCGGACGCCGTGCCCGGCCAGCCTGACGAACACGTGTCCCACGGTCCCTCCCCCACCGATCCCGGCGCGGATCGGACGGTCAGGGTACGCCTGTCCCACCGCCCCCGCTGGGGAGCGCATCCGGGACGACGCTCACCTCAGCGGGCGGAAGTGGTGCCGGACCAGGTACGCGGTGGTCTGCAGGCCGATCCGCGCCCCCTGCAGGTCGGCGCTGCGGGTGTGGATGCCGCCCCACACCCGGGCGTCGATGACCTCGGTGAGCGCCTGCGAGAAGCTGCTGAAGTGTCTTCTCGTGCCGGAGTCGCTGCTGTAGGCGCTGAAGGCGATGTCGTCCCGGCCGAAGAAGTACGCCAACGCCGACATGGTGGCGCCGGTGTTGCAGGTGTGGCCGGACGTGTAGTCGGGGTGCGGTGGCGTAACCAGCAGCGGTGTCCAGGCGGGATCGGCCACCGTACCCGGGTTGCCGTCGGTGTCGCCCAGGCGGATCGCGGTGATGGGGCGCCAGCGGTTCCAGTTTTCCTTCTCGTTGAAGCAGGCGATGACGGCGTCCGCCTCGGCGAGGTCCACCATCGCGAACATGCGTGCCGCCTGGAGAGCGTTCAGCCGCTGGGTGGTCACCAGTTGGCGCTTGATCTCCCACTCGCCCAGGCGCCGGTCGTGCCACCAGATCGCCGCCTCGGTCTGGTCGGTGGTGCGGACCGCGTTGGTGGCCGAGCCCACCGTCTTGACCTCGTTGTAGTCCCTGGCGTACTGCGCGCTGGTGAGCGCGGGTGGGCCGGAGGTGCGGAAGACCGACGCGCGGGGAAGGACGAACGGCGTCATGTGGCCGACCCAGCCGCCGTCGTTGGCGAACGACGGTGGCGTGGGTCGCCACTGGCCGGGCTCGGTCCCGACGGGGAAGGTCTGCGGACCGAAGGATCCGTCGTCGCGTCGGGCGTCGATCATCGCGGCGGCGGCCCGCGCGCCGATGTCGATCCCCCGTTGCCGGGCTGGACCATCCGGGATCGCGGCGAGCGACTCGTCGTAATTCGCGCGGAGCGCGTCGTGCTGCTCGGGGAAGATCGCGTCGAGCACCCGGTATGCCGCGGCGGCCACGGCGGCGTCGACGGACTCGGAGCCGTCGGCCGGCGGTGCGGTCAGGTACGGCTGGTACGGCGTGCCGGCGATGGCGTTCACCGCGTCGTAGATGGCGCCGTGCACCATCGCGGCACCGCGCGACTGCACCTGCGGCGCCTGCCGTGCGGTGTCCCAGATCGCCGTCTCGGCGTGGCGATCCCAGGTGAGCACGGCTTGCGCCGACCCGGTCGCCCCTGCGGCCTGCGCGGCCGGCGATGCGATCACGAGCGAAGACCCGGCGGCCAGGACGGTGGCGACGATCGCGGATGCCGCTCTGCGCATGGTGCGAACCCTGCTTGTCATGAGGTTTCTCCTTGCTGTTTCCGACCCGTCAGTTCACCCCGTGCCACGAGGCCACAGCATTGAGCAACATGACTATAGGTGCTCGCATCAGCGCGAGTCGATAGGTCGGATGGCCGCCGCCCCCTGCGGGATACTGCCCGGCATGCGCCTGCCGTTCCCGGAGCCCGGCCCGTCGTCCGACGTGCCCGCCCTGTTCCTCACCTATCTCGACTACTACCGGGACACGGTCGCCGAGCGGCTCGCCGGGCTGACCGACACGCAGGCCCGCACCGCCCGGGTGCCGTCCGGCTGGACGCCGGTCGAACTGGTCAAGCACCTGACCTTCATGGAGCGGCGCTGGCTGGTCTGGGGGTTCCTCGGCGAACCGGTGCCGGACCCGTGGGGCGACCGCGCCGACGACCGCTGGCACGTCGGCCCGCACGAGACGGTCGCCGACCTGGTGACCGCCCTGCGCCGGGGCGGGACACGGACCCGGCAGATCGTCGAGGCGACCCCGCTGAGCACGCCCGCCACGCTGGGCGGCCGGTTCACCGATGAGGCCAGCCGGCCGACGCTGGCCGCGATCCTCTTCCACGTGCTGCAGGAGTACGCCCGGCACGCCGGGCACCTCGACATCGTCCGCGAGCTGAACGACGGACGCACCGGAGAGTGACCGGCGGGCCGGCGTCCCGGTCACCCGGCGACGCCGACGTGGCGCAACTCGATCGCGCGGGCCTTGCCGCTGACCGCCATCGGGAAGGCGTCCGTCCCCTGGTTGATGGCAGACCTTCAGGTGGCTGGGCGGGTCACATCCGCTAAGGCGTCCTAGGAGGCTGGGTTCCTGTCTCCCAATGCCGCCACCGTTTCAGTGGACAGGCAGCCATCCGGCTGCCTATGATGAGAAAAGGCAACCTCCTGGCTGCCTTTACCGAGGGTGGGTGAGAAGCGGTGGATGAGGTGTTCCGCGCGCTGGCGGACCCGAGCCGTCGCCGGCTGCTCGACAGCCTGAACGTCCGCAACGGGCAGAGCCTGCGCGAGCTGTGCGCCGGGCTCGACATGACCCGGCAGTCGGTGAGCAAGCACCTCGCCGTGCTGGAGGCGGCCGGGCTGGTGACCACGACGCGACGAGGGCGCGAGAAGCTGCACCACCTCAACGCGGCCCCGATCAACGCCGTCGCCGACCGCTGGATCGGCCGGTACCACCGCGAGCGGGCGCGTGCCCTCGCCGACCTGCAGAGAGCATTGGAGCGGGAGCCCATGGAGAACCCCACGTTCGTCTACACCACCTACATCCGGACCACGCCGGAGCAGCTCTGGCGGGCGCTGGTCGAGCCGGAGTTCACCCGCCGCTACTGGGGCGGGGCGGCGCTGGTCTCCGACTGGCGGGTCGGGTCGCCGGTCCTCTGGCAGGACGCGCCCGACACGGAGCCGAAGGACATCGGCCAGCGGGTGCTGGTGGCCGAACCGTACCGCCTCCTCTCCTACAGCTGGCACGGCTTCCAGCCCGAGCATGCGGCCCACTTCGGCTGGTCGGACGAGGAGCTCGCCGAACGCCTCCGGGAACGGCGGTCGAAGGTGACCTTCGACCTCGCGCCGTACGGCGAGGCGGTCCGGCTGACCGTGACCCACGACGACTTCTCCCCCGACAGCGAGATGCACCGGGCGATCAGCGGCCAGCTCGACGGCAGCGGCGGCTGGCCCGAGCTGCTGGCCAGCCTGAAGAGTCTGCTGGAGACCGGCGAGCCGCTGCCGGAGCCGCTCCCGGCCGGCTGACCCGGCGGACGCCCGGCCGGATCGGGGATGCCCGCCCCCGTCGCGGCATCCCCGACCGGTCGGCACCCGCGGGTCAGCGGCCGGCGGTGCGGGGCAGCAGCGGGACGAGGACGCCGGCGGCCACCAGGTGCATCGCGACCAGCGTCACCGTCGCCGCCGTACCCACTCCTCCACCCAGCGGCCCGAGCAACGACACCAGCAGCACGACCACGGCGACGCCGAGCCAGACGGTTCGCGCCCGGGTGGTGAACCGCTCCAGTAGGGCGAGCAGCGCCCAGCCCGCCAGGCCGGCCAGCAGGGTGGCGACGCCGACCACGACCGGGGTCACCGACTGATCCGTCCCGCCCGTGCGGGCCACCAGGTCCACCCCGGCGACGGGGACGGCGACAGCCCAGACGACCAGGGTGGCGGCGGTGGCGGCGAGCACCGCCAGCACCCGGCCACGTCGGCGCCCCGGGCGGCCGGCGGCGACCGGGAGACTCGTCACAGTGTTCATCGGCACGTACCTCCAGTTGGGTGCGGACCCGGGGCCGGGTCCGTCGACGACGTTCAGGGGCACGCTAGGCGCGGTCGGGCGGGCCGCGGATCGCGCCGCGGACGGGTTCGCCGGTCAGTCCCGGGAACCAGGCCCGGCCCCCGATCTCCGTCCCGCGACCGATGAGGCCGGGCGCGCCGGCGGCCTACCATCCGCGTTGTGAACTGCCGGTCCTCATCCCGTTTCCTGCTGCTGCTCGACGGCGGCATCGCCAGTGTGATGTTCGGCGTGGCACTGGCCGTGGCGGTCACGCCGGGGATCGGCCCCGCCTCGACGGGCGGGACCGCTGCCGCGGTCGGCCTTGCCGTCGTACAGGCCAGCTGCCTGCTCTGGATCCGCCGACGACCCGGGTACGCGCTGGCGGTGGCCGCGCTCGCCGGGGTTGGGCTGGAGGCGCTGTGCCCCCAGCTGGGCTGGCTCGGCCTGGTCGCCGTCCCGTTGGCGTACGTGGCGCGGCTGTGTCCGCCCCGGATCTCCCTGGTCGCGCTGACGCTGCTGGTCGCCCCCACGCCGTGGAAGCTGGTCACCGGTGGGTGGCGGGATCTGTTGCTCGCAGTGACCGCGTTGGGTCTGAGTTGGGCCCTCGGTGAGCTGCAACGCGGTCACACCCACCGGCGGCGCGACCGGCAGCGGCAGGTGCTGTCCCGGGAGCGGGAGCGGATCTCCCGCGAGCTGCACGACGTGGTGGCCCACCACGTCGCCGTCATCGCGGTGCAGGCCGCCGCCGCCGAGGACGTCTTCGACGCCCACCCGGAGCGGGCCCGGGCGGCGCTCGGCTCGATCAGTGCGGCCGCCCGGTCCGCGCTCACCGAGCTGCGGGCGATGCTGCACGCCCTGGCCACCGATGACGGGTCTGGTCCGGACGGGCCGCAGCCGGGCCTCGCGCAGCTCGACGCCCTCGCCGATGCCGTCCGGGCGGTCGGCCTCCAGGTGACCATGAGCCGGGACGGCACCGCCGACGATCTGCCCGGCGGGGTGCAGCTGTCGGCGTACCGGATCGTGCAGGAGTCGCTGACCAACGCGCTACGGCACAGCCAGGCCATCCGGGCCGACGTCAGCGTGCGGTACGACGACGGGGTGCTGCGGCTGGAGGTGGTCGACGACGGCCCGGCGGCGCCCCGGCGGCCCGGCGCGGGTGCGGGCCGGGGCATCGTCGGCATGCGCGAGCGGGCCCGGCTGCTGGGCGGCACCCTGGACGCCGGTCCGCTGCCGGCCGGTGGGTTCCGCGTCCAGGCCCGGCTGCCGGTGGGGGTGGCCAGGTGACCGTCCGCGTGGTGATCGCCGACGACCAGGATCTGATCCGCGCCGGCCTCACGATGATCATCGACGCGCGGCCCGACCTGACGGTGGTCGGGGAGGCCGCCGACGGCGTCGAGGCGGTCGCTGTGGTGAACCGAACCCGGCCCGACGTGGTGCTGATGGACGTCCGGATGCCCCGGCAGGACGGGATCGCCGCCACCCGGGAGCTGGTGGCCGCCGGAAACCCCGCCCGCGTCGTCATGCTCACCACGTTCGACCTGGACGAACACGTCTACGCGGCGCTGCGCGCCGGAGCCAGCGCCTTCCTCCTCAAGGACACCCGCCCGGCGGACCTGGCCGAGGCGGTACGGGTGGTGGCGCGCGGCGAGGCGCTGCTCGCCCCCACGGTGACCCGCCGGCTGCTCGACCGGTTCGCCGACCGGCTGCCCGGCCCGGCGGCCACCCCGGCGCGGCTGGCCGCGCTGACCGCCCGCGAGGTGGAGGTGCTGACCCTCACCGCGCGGGCGCTGTCCAACGCGGAGATCGCGGACCGGCTGTTCCTGAGCACCGCCACGGTGAAGACACACGTCTCCGCCATCCTCACCAAGCTTGGCCTGCGCGACCGGATCCAGGCGGTGGTCTTCGCGTACGACGTGGGTCTGGTGCGCCCCGAGCCGCCGGCCCGTTGACCCCGTCGCCGCGCATCTGCCTCGCCCTTACGACGACGCTGTGGGTCGCGGCGATCACCTCGCACGGCCCTGGCTGACGGTCACCGGCCCGGCCGGGGCCGCCGCGTCCCGGGCCTGGCCGGTCGGGTCCGGTGGACCCCGGCCCGCAGCTCGTCATCGCCCATCACCAGATAGACCAGCGGGCAGTCCTGCGGCCCGGTGACGTCGAGCTGACACAGCGTGCACGGCTCGCCCGGGCGGATCGGGCAGCTGGCCGACGCTCTGGTGGCGCTCACGCCCACCATCGTTCTCCGAGTCGGACGGCGCGGGTAGGGCCGTTGGTCACGGCAGCGGCCCGGCCCCGGAGGGCTGCGGTCTGCTCCCGCAGGCCGCCGCCGTGGCGGGCACCCGCCCATGACCTGACGCTATCCAACGCCGGCCGGGCCACGCGGCCGAACCGGGTGCGGTGGGGCGGAATGTTCGCCACCGCCACCAGCAGGACGGGTGGCAGTGGAACGGCATGGAGAGTCCTCGAGCCGGTTGACCGCTCACTCCCCGACGACCGGACCGGGACAGCGCACCGTCACCGGAACGGCACAGGTGACGCAACGGGTGCCGCGGCGTCCGGGTGCTCCGGGCGCGGGTGGGCGGGCATGTCCGGCGCTGCCCGGCGGGAGGGAGGACACGTGACGGCAACGAGGATTTCTCATTTACGCCGAGTCACCGCCGCAACCCTCCTAGTGTTGGCCACACCGGTGCTAGTCACGGAGTTGGCCACCCGAACGGCGTCCCAGGCAGTCAGCGGACGAAAAGTGAGGGAAGACGCGGATGAAGGCACAGAGAATTCTCGGATCGGCGGCGGTCGGCGTGGGCCTCGGCACACTCCTGCTCCCGGCCGCCGCGCTCGCGGACACCACGGTCTCGCCCGCCACCACCCCGGTCGGCGGGACGGTCGTGCTCACCACGACGGAGTGCAACCCGAAGGACGGTGACGCGATCTTCCACGTCACCGGGCCCAACCGGGACGAGAACGTCCGGTCCACCACCGCCGCGGCCGGCGGCGGACTGAGCGCGGAACTCTTCACCGCCGGGTTCACCCTCGGCACGTACACGGTCACCACCACCTGCGGCAACGGCAGCAACGGCGGCACGGCCACCTTCACCGTCATCGCGATCGGCGCCACGCCGATCGGCGGCGCCCCGGCCGGGGCCGGCGGCAAGGGCGGCGACACCGGAGTGCTCGTCGCGGGCGGCGCGCTGGCCGCCGCGGCGGTCGCCGGCGGGACGTACGTGCTGGTGCGCCGACGGCGGCGCGCGACCACCGTCGCCTGACGGCCTCGCCACACCATCCCTGAGCGAGGGTGCCCGCGCCGGGCGTCAACCGGCGCGGGCACCGCTCCCACGTTGGACGGAGGTGGGAACCTGTCGGCACAGAGCAGCCACGGGGACGGGCCGTCGAAGGCCCGGACCGCCGCCATCGTCGCCGCGGTGACCATTGCCGGTGCCACCGGCGCCGGAATGGTCGCCGCCGGTCTCGGCACCACCTCCCCGCGGCCACCGCAGCCGGGCGCCGCAGTGGCCCCGACCGCCGAACGTTCCGGTCCGCCCGGGCCGGTGTTCCCCCGCTCCGAGCCGGTCCGGATCACCGTCCCCCGCATCGGCGTCGACGCCGGCATCATCCCGGTCGCCACCGACGCCGACGGCGCGCTGGAGGTGCCGCCGCTGGAGTACCCGGAGATCGTCGGCTGGTACCGCCCCGGCCCCACCCCGGGGGAGGCGGGCAACGCGGTCATGGTCGGGCACGTCGACTCGGAGCACGGCCCCGCGGTCTTCTTCGACCTGGGTCGGCTCCGTCCCGGCGACACCGTCCGGGTCACCCGCGCCGACGGCCGGGTCGCCACGTTCACCGTGGACGGTGTCGGGGCGTACCCGAAGGACCGCTTTCCCACCGACCGGGTGTACGGCGGCGGCACGGACGCCCGGCTGCGCCTGATCACCTGCGGCGGCCGGTTCAACCCGCGTACCGGTAGCTATCCGGACAACATCGTCGTCTTCGCCACCGCCACCCGCTGACGGCAGCCGGACACCACCGGCCCCTCCCCACGCCGTACCGTGGGCCGTCAGTTCCCGGCGGACGGCGGCTCCAGGTCGCGGCGCGGCAACGCGTCGAGCTGGAGCTGCCGAAGGAGGTGCGCGGTGGACCGGTCGGCGGCACGGACCCGGCAGCCTGGACGGCGGTTGCCCGCCCTGCTCGCCCGCTTGCTGGGGCGCCCGGTGGGCCCGGCGGCGGCCGCGGCGCCACGGTCCAATCCGGACGCGGTGGTGGACTGCGCGGTCTACGTGTCCGGCCGGCGGGAGCCGGGCCGGCCGCACTACGCCGACGCGTACGCGCGGGCCCGCCGCACCCGGCGGTCGTTCGTCTGGCTCGGGCTGCACGAACCGGGAGCCGCCGTGCTGGCCGCGGTGGGGCGTACGTTCGGACTGGACGAGCTGAGCGTCGCGCAGGCCCTCGCCGAGGGGCACCGCCCCACCGTGCAGCGGCACGGCGAGGTGACCCTGCTGGTGCTGCGCACCGCCGGCTACGTCGAACACGTCGAGCTGACCGACACCTCGGAGGTTATCGACACCGGGGACGTGCTGGTGTTCCTCGGCGACCGGTTCGTGATCACGGTGCGGCACGGCGCGGCGGGCACCCTCACTCCCGTGCGCGACGACATCCAACGCCGGCCGGGCGTGTTGGCGGAGGGGCCGTGGGCGGTCGCGTACGCGGTCTGCGCCCGGATGGTCGACCTCTATCTGGAGGTCGCCGGACACCTGGAGCGGGACCTGGAGCGGATCGAGGAACGTGTCTTCGCCCGCGACCGTGACGCCGACATCCAGCAGATCTACCAGCTCAAACGGGAGGTGGTGGAGTTCAAGCGGGCGGTGCTGTCGTTGCCGGCGCCGCTGCGCGCCCTGCTGGAGCAGCGGGACGGCCCGCCGCCGGCGCTGCACCGCTGGTTCGCCGACGTGGAGGGCCGGCTCGCCCGGGTGGTGGAGCAGATCGGCACGTACGACGATCTGCTCAACTCTCTTCTGCAGGCCCGGCTGGCAAAGCTGGCGGTGGACCAGAACAACGACATGCGCAAGATCGCCGCCTGGGCGGCTATCGCCGCGACCCAGACCGCGGTGGCCGGCATCTACGGCATGAACTTCGCCCACATGCCCGGGCTGGGTTGGCGGTACGGCTACCCGGGCGCCGTGCTGGTGATGGCGCTGGCCGCGTTCACCCTGTACCGGCTCTTCCGCCGCTCCGGCTGGCTGTGAGGGCTTCTGCTCTGTCCAGGTCGGACAGTTCCTGGTCGAGCAGTTCGGCGAGGCGGGCCACCCGCCACGGATCGGACTCGCCGGTGATGCCGCGACTGGGCATCTCCACCGACATCAGCAGGTACAGGTACAGCCGGTACAGGCTCAGGCGGCGACGCGCTCCGGTGTCCAGGGGGCACGGCGCGATCGTCCGGTAGGCCCGCACGACGGGGTCGTCCAGCTCGTCCTCGGTACGCCGGAACAACAGCGGCGACACCAGGTCCATGAGCGGGTCGCCCCACAGGTATCGCTCGCCGTCGACCAGACCGCTGAGCCGGGGCGTACCGTCCGCGCCGGCGACCGCGAGCACGTTGCCCGCCCAGCCGCCGAAGTGCAGCAGCGCCGGGCGGCGTACCGCGTCGAGCACGGGAGCGTGCCGGTCGACAAGCTCCCGGACCCGGTCCGCCGGCACCGGCAACGACACCCGCCAGTCCGCCGCGTCGGCGAGCAGATCGTCCAGCATGGCCAGATACGCGCCCCGCCAGGTGTCGGCGCTCGCGCGGCCACCGTCGTAGCCGTACCGGTCGCCGGTGATCCCGTGCACGGCGGCCAGAGCGACGCCGAACTCGGCTCGGACCTCGTCGGTGTCGTCGCCGGCCTGGGTCAGATCCCACAGGCTGCGGCCGGGCAGCAGGCCGGTGAGCAGCCAGTCACCCAGCACCGGGTCGCTGCCGTGGTGAATCAGCGGCGGGACGGGAACGGCGGGCGCGCGCTCGGTGACCAGCCGCAGGTAGCGGGCCTCGGCGCCGACCATGTCGTGCTCGTAACGCAACAGCGGCACCTGCGCCGGCGGCCCCACCTTGAGCACCACCGCGCGCCCGTCGGCCAGGTTCACCCACCAGACGGCGGCGAAGCCGCCGCCGGTCATCGGCCCGCATCCGGTCACCCGGGGAGCGGGGCCGAGGGACGCGGCGACGTACCGGCGGACCATGTCCGGGTCGAGGCGGCGTTGCGTCGGGCTCATCCGGCCGCCCACCCCGTCCGGCCGCTGCGGATCCCCGTCGTCAGCTCCATGTTCCGTCCCACGCTAACGGTTCCGCCGGACCGGCGGTGTCCCGCGACCACCGTGCGGGCCGCGCCGGTGCCGGCGGCGGAGCGGGCGAGCGGCCGTCGCTCAGACCTCGATCGGCCGGCGGGTCCGGGCTCGCTTCAGCTCGAAGAACCCGTCGGTGCCGGAGACCAGCAGCACCCCGTCCCAGAGCCGGCCGGCGTCCTCGCCGCGCGGGATCGGCGCCACCACCGGCCCGAAGAACGCGTCCATCCGTCCGTCGGGGCCGGTGACGTGGATGGTCGGGGTGCCCAGGTCCTCGCCGATTGGTGCCAGGCCGGCGTGGTGGCTGGCCAGCAGGGCCGCGTCGGGCTCGGTGGAGTCGGCGGCGTCGGCCAGTTCGACGGGCAGGCCCACCTCGGTCAGCGCCGCCACGTACAGCTCCCGGCCGATCGGGGCCCGCTGGTAGTGGATCCGGTTGCCCAGCGCGGTGTAGAGGTCGCGCAGCACCTCGCCTCCGAACTTCTGCTCCACGGCGACCGCCACCCGGACCGGGCCCATGCCCGGCTTCAGCCACTCGCGGTACTACTCCTCCAGCCCTTCGCGTCCCTCGTTGAGCACGGCCAGGCTCATCACGTGGAAGCGGACCCGCACGTCGCGTACCCGCTCCACCTCCAGCAGCCAGCGGGAGGCGTTCCACGCCCACGGGCAGCGCGGGTCGAACCACATGTCGGCAGTCGTCATCGTCGTCTCGGTCCCTCCGCGGAAGCGTTGCGCCCTGACGCTAGGCGGCAGATCGGCCCAGGAGGAGAGCCGATCCATGCCTCCGCCACTGGGCCAATTGCGGCTGGGCCGGATCACCTCCGCGTTTGGTCGCCCGGTTCGGGGGAAGACACCGGCCCGCCGAGCGTGCCGGCCGGCGGACGCCCGGGCGTCCCCGGGCCACCGGCGCGGACGACGCAGCCGAGGAGGAGTGACGATGGCCCAGGCGGCGACCAGGCCCAGCAGCGCCCGGAAGGCCACCGGCGCGCGGAAGGCCCCGATGCCGAACAAGGCCGCGGCGAAGAAGGTCGCGACCGTCGCGAAACGGGCCACCGGGGCCACCCAGGCGAAGACGCCGGGTGGCAAGCCGACCCCGACGACGGCCCGAGCCGCCCGGAAGAAGGCCACTGCGGCCACGGCGACCCCCGCCCGGACGAAGAAGGTGCCCGCCACGAAGGCGCCGGCCACGAAGGCCGCACCGAAGAAGGCCACGGCGAAGAAGGTCGCCGCGAAGGCGCCGGCCAAGCGGGCGACGGAGGCGTCGCTGACCCGCACCACCGCCGCGAGCCGGGCCCCGGCGAAGGCGGCGAAGAAGGCCACCACCATGGCGTCGTTCGGCAAACGGAACACGGCGAGCACGCCCGGCCGCAAGACGGTGGGCAGGGCGACTCGCCCGCCGCGCTGACCGGTCGACGAGAATGGCCGGGTGGCGAAGCGCGCTGGCCGCCGGAGCGCGGCCGATCCGATCGAAACCTGTCCGTGCGGCTCCGGTGTGCCGTACGCGGACTGTTGCGGCCCGGTCCACCAGGGCGCGTCGACGGCGGCGACCGCCGAGGCGTTGATGCGCTCCCGGTACAGCGCCTTTGCCGTCGGAGACGCGGACTACCTGCTGCGCAGCTGGCACTCCAGCACCCGTCCGGTTCGGCTGCGGCTGGATCCGGGGCAGCGGTGGACCCGGCTGGAGATCCTCGGCACCGACCGGGGTGGCCTCTTCGACACCACCGGCACAGTCCGGTTCCGCGCCCACTACCGCCAGGCGGGCCGCCCGGGCTCGCTGGACGAGCAGAGCCGTTTCGTCCGGGAGGACGGCCGCTGGGTCTATCTCGACGCGCTGCCCGACTGATCATCGGCGGCGCCGCCCGCTCGCGCCGCCACCCGCCCGGTGTCTCGGCGTCGCCGCCCCGCGCCCCGGGCCGGCGGCGGCCGGTCAGCGGCCGGCGGCCGCCGTGCCCAGCAACGGCAGGCCGAGCCGCTCGATCGCCGCCGTGACCAGTTCGGCGGGTGCTGCCGTCACCTGCAGCACCACCCCGGACTCGTCCGGGTCCAGCTGCTCCAGCGTGGCCCGTTGCGAGTCGAGGAGGCTGGCCGGCATGTAGTGCCCGACCCGCCGGCTCAACCGGTCCCGGATCAGCTCCGCCGTCCCCTCCAGGTGGAGGAACTCCACGTCCGGCGGCCCCTGCCGCAGCACGTCCCGGTAGGCGCGCTTCAGCGCTGAGCAGGCCAGGATGGTGGAGACCCCCTCGGCGTGCCGGTCGGCCATCCAGCCGGCCAGGGCGCGCAGCCAGGGCCAGCGCTGCGCGTCGTCGAGTGGAATGCCGGCCCGCATCTGCGCCACATTGGCCGCCGAGTGGAACTCGTCCGCCTCGGCGAACCGCAGCCCGGTCAGCTCACTGATCCCCCGGGCCACGGTCGTCTTGCCCGCCCCGGACACGCCCATCACCACGATGTGCCGGGTGGGCTGCCGCTCACCAGTCATGGACGGTGCCGTCCTTGAGCCGGTTGTACGGCAGGTACGCGGGCTGGTACGGGAACCGGGCGGCGGCCTCCTCATCGAGCTCCACGCCGAGGCCGGGCTGCTGTCCCGGGTGCAGGTACCCGTCGGCGAAGGTGAACGACTGGCGGAACACCTCGTTCGTGAGCGCCCCGTGCTGCATGTACTCCTGGATGCCGAAGTTGTGGATGGCCAGGTCCAGGTGCAGCGCGGCGGCCATGCCGACCGGCGAGATGTCGGTGGGGCCGTGGATGCCGGACTTGATCTGGTACTGGGCGGCGAAGTCGAGCAGCTTGCGCATGGCCGTGATCCCGCCGGTGTGGGTGACGGCGGACCGGACGTAGTCGATCAGCTGTTCCCGGATCAGGGTCTGGTAGTCCCAGACGGTGTTGAAGATCTCGCCGATGGCCAGCGGGGTGGTGGTGTGCTGGCGGACCAGCCGCAACGCCTCCTGGTTCTCGGCCGGGGTGCAGTCCTCCAGCCAGAACAGGTCGTACGGTTCGAGGGCCTTGCCGAGCTTGGCGGCCTGGATGGGGGTCATCCGGTGGTGCCCGTCGTGCAGCAACGGCAGCTCGGGGCCGAACTCGTTGCGCACCGCCTCGAAGACGCCGGGCAGGTGGCGCAGGTAGGCGCGGGTGTCCCAGTCCTCCTCGGCGGGCAGCGGGGTGCGCTGCGCCGGCTCGTAGTCGTAGCGCTTGCCGTCGGCGCTGGGTTGCGCGGCCACCCCGTAGACGGCGTTGATGCCGGGTACCGAGGTCTGCACCCGGATCGACCGGAAGCCGAGGTCGAGGTGGTGGCGGATCGAGTCGAATAGCTCCGGCAGGTCCCGGCCGGAGGCGTGCCCGTAGGCCATGATGCCGGTCCGGGACGCGCCGCCGAGGAGCTGGTAGAGCGGCATCCCGGCGGCCTTGGCCTTGATGTCCCAGAGGGCGACGTCCACGGCTGCGATGGCGGCCATGGTGACCGGGCCGCGCCGCCAGTAGGCCGACCGGTAGAGGAACTGCCAGGTGTCCTCGATCTGGTGCGGGTCCCGGCCGATCAGCAGGGGGACGACGTGATCGGCCAGGTAGGACGCGACGGAGAGTTCGCGCCCGTTGAGGGTGCCGTCTCCCAGTCCGGTCAGCCCCTCGTCGGTGGTGATCTTGAGGGTGACGAAGTTGCGGTCGGGGCTGGAGACGATGACGTCCGCTGCGACGATCTTCACGCGGGTGCCTTTCTCGGGGTGGATCAGCGAAGGGTGCTGCCGGGCAGCAGGTCGTCCAGGAGGGACAGCTCGTCGCGGCGCGGCAGGGCCTCCCAGTCGCCGTGCCCGGCGACGGCGAAGGCGCCGAGGGTGACCGCGCGGTGCAGCCGCCCGGCCAGGTCGAGTCCGTCCAGGTGGCCGGAGAGGTAGCCGGCGGTGAAGGCGTCCCCCGCGCCGACGGTGTCGACCGCCGTCACGGGCAGCGCCGCCGCGTGCCGGCAGCCGTCCCGGGTGTACGCGCGCGCGCCGTCGCCGCCGAGCTTCACCAGCACGGTCGACACACCCCGGTCCAGCAACCCGGCCACCACGGTCTGCTCGTCGGCGCCCGGCGCGCCGACGAGGTCCAGCTCGTCGGCGGAGGCCACGACGACCGAGACGTGGTCGGCGAGCGGGGCGAGCACCGCCCGGGCGGCGTCCCGGCTCCACAGCTTGGCCCGGTAGTTGACGTCGAGGCAGACCAGTGACCCTGCCCGGGCGGCGCTCTCCGCCGCCCACGTCGTGGCCTCCCGGGCACTGTCGGACAGCGCCGGGGTGATCCCGGTCAGGTGCAGCACCTGCGCCCCGGCAGCCAGGGCGGCCCGCAGGTCGTCGACGCGGAGCGCCGATCCGGCCGACCCGGCCCGCTGGTAGATCACCCGGGTCAGGTCGGCGGTGCGCCGCTCGAGGAACATCAGTCCGGCCGAGCGCTCCGGATCGCGGGTCACGTGCGCCACGTCGACGCACTCGGCACGCAGCTGCCGCAGCAGGAACCCGCCCAGCTCGTCGTCGCTGACCCGGCCGGCGAAGGCCGCGCGGTGCCCGAGCCGGGACACGCCGACGGTCACATTGCACTCCGCTCCGGCGAGGTGCGGCGTGAGCGGGCTGCTGGCGGCGAGCGGCCCGGCTGAGCGCAGCGAGACCAGGGCCTCGCCGAACGTGAGCAGGTCGACGGCGGTCACGATGTGGCAGCCAGGTAGGCGCGGGCCCGCTGCCGCAGGGCGTCGAGGTCGCCGCCGGAGGCCGCGTCGCCGACCAGCGGCCCGCCCACGCCGACGGCGATCGCCCCGGCGGCGAAGTAGCCGGGCAGGTCGGCCAGACCGACCCCGCCGACCGCGACGAACGGGATGTCCGGGAACGGGTCGCGCACCGCCTTCAGGTACGCCGGGCCCCCCACCGACACGGGGAACAGCTTGATCGCCGACGCCCCCATCCGCATCGCGGTGTACGCCTCGGTCGGGGTGAACGCGCCGGCGGCGACGGGAAGGCCGCGCCGCGCCGCCTCGGGGATCGACTCGACCACGGCCGGCGTCACGACGAACTGCGCGCCCGCGGCGGCCACGTCGGCGACGTCGGCGGCGGTGAGCACCGTTCCGGCGCCGACCAGGGACCCGGCGGGCGCGGCCGCGCGCAGCGCCTCGACGGCCGACGCCGCGTTCGGCGTGGTGAGGGCCACCTCGACAATGCGTACGCCCTCTTCCAGCAGGGCGGTGCCGGCGGCGATCGCACCGGCGGTGTCGGTGCCCCGGATGACCGCGAGGATCCGGGCGGCGGTGAGTTCGGCGGTGAGATTGACGGTCATGTGGTCACCATTCCG
Source organism: Micromonospora sp. CB01531 (assembly GCF_001905095.1). Lineage (GTDB taxonomy): Bacteria > Actinomycetota > Actinomycetes > Mycobacteriales > Micromonosporaceae > Micromonospora. The sequence continues at coordinate 52,093 of NZ_LWLS01000060.1, read as the reverse complement.
CGTAGGAGCCGTCGCGGTGCCGCCAGGTGGGGCTGCGCCAGGCGTGGCCGCGCTTGTCGGCCGCCCGCACCGCGTCTTCGTCGATCTCGATGCCGAGGCCGGGTCCCGTGAGCCGCTCGACGTGGCCGTCGACGAAGGTCAGCGGCTTCTTGTCGAGGCAGTAGTCGAGCACCTCGGCGCCGAGGTTGTAGTGGATGCCGATGCTCTGCTCCTGGATCAGGTAGTTCGGCGTGGCGAAGCCGACCTGCAGGCAGGACGCCAGGGCGATCGGGCCGAGCGGGCAGTGCGGCGCGAGCTGTACGTCGTACACCTCGGCCAGCGCGGCGATCTTGCGGACCTCGGTGATGCCACCCGCGTGCGAGAGGTCCGGCTGGGCGACCGCGATGCCGGCCTGGAGCACCGGCAGGAACTCCTGCCGGTTGTAGAGCCGCTCCCCGGTGGACACCGGCGTGGTGGTGGCGCGGACCAACTCGCCGATGAGGTGCGAGTTCTCCGGAACCACCGGCTCCTCAAGGAAGAACGGCCGGAAGGGCTCGAGCAGTGGGGCAACCCGGCGGGCGGTGGCGAGGCTGAACCGGCCGTGGAAGTCGACCGCGACGTCCCGCTGATCACCGAGTACCTCGCGGGCCGCGGCCACCCGCTGGACCACCCCGTCGAGTTCGGCCACCGAGGCCACCGGGCTCATCCGGCCCGAGGCGTTCATCTTCACCGCGGTGAGGCCCGTCTCGACGGCGGCGCTGATCTGGTCGCGGACCTCACTGGGCTCGTCGCCGCCGACCCAGCCGTAAACCCGGATCCGGTCCCGGACCGGGCCGCCGAGCAGCTGGTGCACCGGGGCGCCGTAGTGCTTGCCGGCGATGTCCCACAGCGCCTGGTCGAGGCCGGCCACGGCGCTGGCCAGGATCGGCCCACCGCGGTAGAACGAGCCCTTGGTCATGACCTGCCAGTGGTCCTCGATGCGCAGCGCGTCCTGGCCGATCAGCAGTTCGCTGAGCTGCTCGACGGCGGTGCGGACGGTCTCGGACCGGCCCTCGCAGGTCGCCTCGCCCCAGCCGACGATCCCGTCGGTGGTCTCGACGCGGACGAAGAGCCAGCGGGGGGCGACGAGGAAGGTCTCGATGCGTGCGATGGTGGTCATGCTGCTCAGCCCTTCGTGGCACCGGCGGTGAGGCCGGAGACGATGTACTTCTGCACGAACAGGGCGATCACCATGATCGGCAGGGTGACCACGGCGGCCGCAGCCATCAGGCCGCCCCAGTCGATGCTGGCGTAGCCGACGAAGTCGAAAATCGCCACGGGCAGGGTCTTCGTGTCCGCGCCGGAGAGCACCAGGGCGAACATGAAGTTGTTCCAGGAGAAGATGAAGGACAGAATCCCGGCGGTCGCGATGCCCGGTACGGACAGCGGCAGCGTGATCCGGCGGAACGCGCCGATGTGGGTCAGCCCGTCGACCAGCGCCGCCTCTTCCAGGTCCTCCGGCAGGCTGTCGAAGAAGCCCATCATGATGTAGACGATCAGCGGCAGCGACACGAACATGTGGCTGAGGATCAGCACTGTGAAGCCGCCGACCATCTGCAGGTTCGAGAAGACGTAGTACCAGGGCACCAGGAGCGAGACACCGGGGATGACCCGGGCCATGAGCACGACGAGCGCGGACTTCTTCATGTTGAAGCGGCTCATCGAGTACGCGGCGGGCACCCCGAGGATGAGGGAGAGCACCGTGGCGGCGAATGCCACCCAGAGGCTGTTGCCGATGAACTGGACGTAGTTCGCCTGCTGGAGCACGTTGTGGTAGTTGTCCAGCGTGGGCGAGAAGGAGAACGCCTTGCTGGTGTCGTAGATGTCGACGTTGGTCTTGAACGAGGCGGCGATCATCCAGAGCAGCGGCGCGACCAGCGAGATCACCACGACGGCCAGCGCCAGCGCCTTGAACACCTTGAACGGCTTGCCCGGGTTCATCGCTGCAGCCCCTTCTTGCGGTAGGTCAGAGCCCACATCACCCCGATGATGATCAGGAAGAAGATGATGAGGACCGTCGATGAGACGCCGTAGTCGTTGTAGTCGAAGCTGAGGCCGTACGCGTAGACGTTGAGGGTTTCCACCTCGTGGAACGACCCGCCGCCGCGGCCCTTGGTGGCGTAGAGGATGTCGAAGGTCTTCAGCGCATCGATGCCGCGCAGCAGGATCGCGACGATCACGGTGGGCATCAGCAGCGGCAGGGTGACGTGCCGGAACCGCTGCCAGGTGCTGGCGCCGTCGATGAGGGCCGCCTCCTGGGGCTCGTCGGAGAGCGACGTCAACCCGGCGAGCAGGATCAGCACGACCATCGGGGTCCACTGCCAGATGTCGATGAACATCGTCGTCGGCAGGGCCGAACTCTGGCCGGCCAGCCAGGGCTGGGGGCCGATGCCGACCCAGCTGAGCAGCTGGTTCGCCATCCCGATGTTGGGGTCGAAGATCAGCCGCCACATCATGCCGACCGCGACCGGGGTGGCCACCAGCGGCAGGAGGATGGCGACCCGGACCCACTTCTCACCGCGGAACGGTCGCCACAGCAGCAGGGCGATCGCCATGCCGAGCACGACCTCGACGAGGAGCACGACGCCGGTGAAGAAGACGGTTCGCCACACCGCCGGCCAGAACCGGTCGGTGTCGGTGAGCACGTCCAGATAGTTCTGGAGCCCGATGAACTGGCTCTCGGCGCGTACCGAGCCCTCGGCGTCGGTCAGGCTGAGGTATCCGGTCCACGCCACCGGGAAGATGATCAGCACGGCGACGAATGCCATGGCGGGTGCCGCGAAGAGCCACTTGCGGTGCGCGTTGGCCCAGCGCGACCAGGCCGACTCCGCCGAGGGTGCCGGCCCGGCGTCGGGCGATCTGGTGACGGGTGTGGTGACGGCTGACATGAGGTCTCCGGGTGTTCAGGGCCAGGGTCCCGGCGCGGGGTGGCGGAGCCGGTCAGCCCCGCCACCCCGCGGTCGGACTACTTCGCCTCGTCGTCGAGGAACTTCTGGAACGCCTCGTTCGCCGCGTCCGCCGAGGCGGCCGCGTCCTTGCCGGTGATCGCGTCGACGATCGGCTGGCCGACGATCTCGCGAGCCTGGGCGACCTTCACGACCAGCGGACGGTCGTGGCCGATGCCGTTGGCGGTGCTGACCTTGGTGGCCTCGGCGAGGTCCTTCGGGTAGGTCGCGGTGCCCTCCGGGTTGTCCCAGACGGAGGCCCGGGCGCCGGGGACGCCGGCCTTCTGCTGCGTCAGGGACTGCTCCTTGCCGGCCGCCCATTGGATGAACTTCCAGGCGTTGTCCTTGTTCTTCGACGCGTCGTTGATGCCGAGCGCCCAGGACGGGATGTTGTACGGCTTCGAGCCGGCCGGGCCGGCCGGGAAGGTCGCGAAGCCGACGGTGTCGGAGACCTTCGACTTGGCCGGGTCGGTGGCGTTCTTGTAGAGCGAGTTGGCCTCGGTGTAGAAGGCCGCCTTGCCCTGGGTGAAGATCGCCATCGCCTCCGACCAGCTCATGTCGGTGCTGATGTTCTTCGGGCCGTGGTCGCGGAGCAGCCCGCCGTAGTAGGCGTACGCCTGCTTGGCCTGCTCGGTGTTGACCGAGGCCTTCCCGCTGCCGTCGACGAAGTCGCCGCCGAAGCTGTACAGGAAGCTGGAGAACTGCGTGACGGCGGCCGCCTTGCCGGTGCGGGACACGAAGCCCGCGACTCCGGGGTTGTCGGCCGCGACCTTCGCCGCCTGCGTCTTGAGCTCGTCAAGGGTCTTCGGCGGGGCCGTGAAACCGGACTTCTCCAGCAGGTCCTTACGGTAGTAGAGGACCTCCTGCTCGGTGATGATCGGCACGCCGACGATCTTGTCCTCGTATGTGGTGGCCTGCACCGGACCGGCCTGGAAGTCGCTGAAGTCGAAGGCGCTATCGGACTTGGTCCGATCCGTCAGGTCGGCGAGGTACTTGTTCTTGGCGAACAGCTTCCCCTCCTGCAGCGGCCGGTACATCATCACGTCGAGGTCGCTGGACCCGGCGTTCAGCTTGACGTTGTACTGGTCGGAGAGCTGGTCCTCACCGAGCTGGGTGACCTCGACCTTGAGGCCCGTCTGCTTCTCGAACTCCGGCAGAGCCTTCTTGATGTTCTCCGTCCAGACGTGGTTCACCAGCGTCACGCGCAGGGTTTTCGACCCGCTGCCGCCGTCGGCCCCGCCGCCGCAGGCGGACAGGCCCATGGCGGCGACGACGGCCAGAGAAGTGCCGATTATCGATCGACGTCGCACGCTTATCTCTCCTTCGGTCCCGGTCGCGGCCCCTGATGGGGCGCTACCTCGGGGTTTACATCCGCTTAACGTCGGGATGCTAGGCCGAAAAAGCTGACTTATTCAAGGGGTAGACCCAACTGATATGATCCTTGGCGTGGAACCGTACTCCTCCGGGGGCACCACCGCCCAGCACGCCCCAGCCGAAGCCGGGCTGCACGCACGTGTCCTTGAGCACCTCGGCACCGCCATCTGCGGCGGCGAATTCGCCCCCGGGGCGGTCCTCAACATCGACGATCTGGTGGACCGCTACGAGGTGTCCCGCTCGGTGGTCCGCGAGGTGCTGCGGGTCCTGGCGTCGATCGGGTTCATCGAGACCCGGCGACGGGTCGGGGTGACGATCCGGCCGGCGCACGACTGGAACGTCTTCGACCCGCAGGTGATCCGCTGGCGGCTCGCCTCGGACAGCCGGATCACCCAGCTCCGGTCGATCACCGAGCTGCGCACCGCGATCGAGCCGCACGCCGCCCTGCTGGCCGCCAACCGGGCCGGCCACGACGAGGCGAGCGATCTGGTCGGACTCGCGGCGAAGATGTGGGCCGCCGGCAAGGCCGGCGACGAGGAGCGCTTCCTGCGCCTCGACATCGAGTTCCATCGGCGGGTGCTGCTCGCCTCCGGCAACGAGATGTTCGTCCGGTTGCAGGATCTGGTCGCGGAGGTGCTCACCGGTCGACACAAGCACCACCTGATGCCACACCACCCGCACGAGCAGGCGCTGCAGCTGCACGCCGAGGTCGCTCAGGCGATCCAGCGGCACGACGGCGAGCGTGCCCGGGAGGCGATGGTGCAGCTCATGGAACAGGCCTTCGACGAGATGAAGTCGATCTGGGAGCAGACCGCCGAACCGGCCCGGTGAGCTGACCTCCCCCACCCGGGCGTTCGGAGGCGTATGCTGGCCCCGGCGTAGTCCTGCGCCTCACCTCCTTCCCCGGTGCTCACGCCGCCGGCCTCGCGGAGGCAAAGGGGATCTTGCGTTCTCGGGGCGCGGTGCCGCTTGGCCCACCTCGACACGCCACATGCACTCCAGTGCGGCGAGGTCGACGGGAGCGTGAGTCCCTGCGACCGTGCCGCCGACGGGAGCATGTGATGACGACTCAGAAGTCGTTCAAGACCCGGGTGCGGGCCCGGATGGCGAAGACCGGCGAGAGCTACACGACCGCCCGTCGCCAGCTGCTCGCCAAGGCCACCACCGACGCCCCGACCGCCGGCACGCCCGACCCCGTTCCGGCCGCCGCTGGCGGCCGGGGGCAGCGGGACCGGGTCTCGGATGCTGTGTTGCGCGAGCGGACCGGACGCGCCTGGGATGACTGGTTCCGGCTGCTCGACGAGTGGGGCGCCGCCGAGCGCGGCCACACCGAGATCGCGCGCTGGCTGGTCACGACGCACGACGTGCCCGGCTGGTGGGCGCAGACGGTCACCGTCGGGTACGAGCAGGCGCGCGGGCTGCGCGAGCCGGGGCAGCGCCGAGGCGGCGGCTTCGAGGCCACCGGCAGCCGGACCGTGGCGGTGCCGGTGGCGGTGCTGTTCGCCGCGTTCGCCGACGAGGCCGTACGCCGGCGGTGGCTGCCGGACGTGCCGGTCCGGGTCCGTACCGCCACCGCGCCGAGGACCTTCCGGGCGGACTGGGCCGGCGGGCCCACCCGGATCGCCGTCGGCTTCACCCCGGCGGGCGAGGCAAAGGCGCGAGTGGCCGTCCTGCACGAGAAGCTGGCCGACGCCGACGAGGCGGACCGGCTCCGGGCGTACTGGCGAGACCGGCTGGCCGCCCTCAAGCAACTCCTGGAGTCGCCGGAGGAGACCCGATGAGCAGCGGAACGTTCGTCAACCTGCCGGTACGCGACCTCGACCGGGCGGTCGAGTTCTTCACCGCCCTCGGCTTCACCGCCGGGCCCCGGCAGCCCGGCGGGGAGAGCGCCCAGCTCACCCTCGGCGGCAGCACCCACCTGATCCTGCACACCCCGACGGCCTTCGCCGCGTTCGCCGGCACCGCGGTGTGCGACACCGCGACCAGCCGGGAGGTCATCGTCGGCCTCGGCGTCGACCGGCGGGAACGGGTCGACGAGCTGGTCGACCTGGCCGCCGTCGCGGGCGGGCAGTCGCTGGGCCCGGGCCAGGACCTCGGATTCATGTACATGCGCGGGTTCCGGGACCTCGACGGCCACCAGTGGTCGTTCCTGTACCTGCCCGGCTGACCGGATGGTCCCGGCGGTCCACGGGCGACCGCCGGGACCACAGTGATGCCTGCCCCGGCCGCGTCCTGGGACATCGTCGCTGGGGGTTCGTCCGCCCCGGCTGGCCGCCCGACCCGGGCGGTCAGCGCCCGCGGGGCACCGGCTGGGCCAGGCCCCGGATGTCCGCCGGCAGTTGCGACAGCGCGTTCGTGAATTCCTGGTGCCCGACCACGGGGTCCAGGGTCCGCAGGACGGCCCGGGCGCCCCGCTCGGCGACCGCACGTTCCACTCCCGCGCGCTCCGCCACCCGGCGCAGGAACTCGTCGTACCCGAATGCCTCCGGCTCCTCGGGGCGGGCCCGGGCCAGCAGCGGACGCAGCTGGTGCGCCACGTGGTCGGCCAGGTCGGCCGCCTCGCCGCCGCTGATCCGCTCCGCGAGGGTACGCAGGGTGGCCTCGGTCAGCGCCCGCGCCGTCTCCGCCGGGACCCCGGCCCCCGCCGCCACCTTCTCGACGAACTCCAGCTCAGCCATGCCCCGTCCTTCCCGTCCCGGAGACCGGGTGGCTACCCGCCGCCGCCTGCCACAAACGACGGCGGTCCGGCCACCGGGCGAAAGGCCGGAAACCGGCGTTGCCCGGCGGCGGCGTTGGCCATGATCGAGGCGTGGGTGCCAGGATGCCGAAGCTCGTGCCGCCGATGCTCGCCTCCAGCGGCGCGCTGCCCACCGGGTCGGGTTGGGGCTACGAGTTCAAGTGGGACGGCGTCCGCGCGATCGCCTACGTCGACGGCGGGTTCCGGCTGCTCAGCCGCAACGACCGGGACGTCACCCGGGCGTATCCGGAGCTGGGCGAGCTGGCGCGGCTGCTGGCGGGGCGGCGGGCGGTGCTCGACGGGGAGATCGTGGCGCTCGACGGCCAGGGGCGGCCCAGCTTCTCGGCGTTGCAGCACCGGATGCACGTCCGGGCGCCGGCCGCCGCGCTGGTCGAGGCGACCCCGGTGCGGCTGTACCTGTTCGACCTCCTGCACCTGGACGGGCGGGACCTCACCGCGCTGCCGTACACCGAGCGTCGCGCGACGCTGGAGGAGCTGGGCGTCAGCGGCGAGAGCGTCGACACGCCGCCGTACTGGACCGGCGAGGCCGGCCGGGACCTGGCCACGGCGGCGGCCGAACTCGGCCTGGAGGGGGTCGTCGCCAAGCAGCTGGGTGCGCCGTACCAGCCCGGCCGCCGGGCACCGGCGTGGGTCAAGGTGCCGCTCAACGACACGGTCGAGGTGATCGTCGGTGGCTGGAAGCCGGGGTCCGGCCGGCGGGCCGGCACCATCGGTTCGCTGCTGCTCGGCATGTACGACGCGGACGACAAGCTGATCTACATCGGTCACGTCGGCACCGGCTTCACCCAGACCGTGCTGCGCGACCTGCAGCGGCGCCTGAAGCCGCTGGGCCGGCCGGACTCGCCGTTCGACTCCCCGGTGCCGCGCGAGCACGCCCGCCACGCCGTCTGGGTCGACCCGGCCCTGGTCGGTGACGTCACCTTCCGGTCCTGGACCCCGGACCGGCGGCTGCGGCACCCGTCCTGGAAGGGGCTGCGCAGCGATCGCGAGCCGGCTGAGATCCGGCTGCAGGGGTGACCCCGCGACCGCCCTAGGTGCCGACCCGGCGGGTTTCGAACCGGTTGACCGATGGTCCGGTCAGCTGCCAGAACTCCTGCGGCAACTGGTCGACGACGTCCCCGTACTCCTTGGCGCTGATCTTCTCCCGCAGGGTGTCCAGCACGGCGCGCGCACCGTCGGTGGCCTCCTGCCGACCGACCGCGGCCCGGTTCTGCACCCGCTCGAGGAACTCCGTCAGCCCGAACGGTTCGGGGTGCTCGTCGGGCTTGTCGACACACGACCGCAGTTCCTCGGGAAGCTGGGTGGCGAGGTCCCGCGCCTGCCCGCCGGTGATCCGTTCCGCCAGCGTCACGAGCGTGGCGCGGGTGATCGGCTCGGCCTGCGCCGGTGCCGCCAGCGGTTTCGCCGCCACCGACTGGATGAACTCGGTGTAGTTCACCTGGATCCCCCTCTCGGACCGGACCTGCGGGTACCCGCGCCTGCGGGGGTGAAACGACTCGGGTGCCCTCACCCGAGGGCGCGGGCCGCCGAGACGATGGCGGTCACCCCGATCCCTGCCTGGTCCATCAGCTGGGTCGACGTGCCGGAGGTGGGCAGCCCGCGTACCGCCAGGTGGGTCACCCGCACCGGCTCGGCGAGGTCGGCCAGCGACTCCAGCACGGCCGACCCCAGCCCGCCCTCCGGGTAGTGGTCCTCGACCACCACCAGCCGGCCGCCGGTGTCCCGCACCGCGTCGAGCAGCCGCTGCCGGTCCAGCGGCTTGACCGAGTAGAGGTCGATGACCCGCGCGTCGATCCCCTCGCGTGCCAGCTCGTCGGCGGCGGCGAGGCAGTTGTGCACGGTCACCCCGGCGCCGATCAGCGCGACGTCGTCACCGGGGCGGAGCAGCTTGCTGCCCCCGATGGGGAACGCGTCGCCGTTGTCGTAGAGGACCGGGTACTTGCCCCGGGTGGTGCGCAGGTAGCTGACGCCCTTCCGGTCGGCCAGCTGCGCGACGAGGGCGGCGCAGGACACGGCGTCGCTGGGATAGAGGACGGTCGAGCCCTGGACGGCGCGCAGCGCGGCCAGGTCCTCCAGCCCCATCTGCGAGGGCCCGTCCGCCCCGATCTCCACCCCGGCGTGCGAGCCAGACAGGGCGATGTCGGCCCGGGAGATGGCGGCCATGCGGATGAAGTCGTAGGCACGGGAGAGGAACGCCGCGAAGGTCGCGGCGAACGGCCGGTAGCCACGCACCTGCAGGCCGACCGCGGCGGCCACGAGTTGCTGTTCGGAGATGAACATCTCGAAGAACCGGTCCGGGTACGCCTCGCCGAACTTGTCGGACCGCGTGGAGTCGCTCACCTCGCCGTCCAAGGCGACCACGTCCGGCCGGGAGCCCAGCGCGCGCAGCGCCTCACCGTACGCGTTCCGGGTGGCCACCTTCGCCCCCTTGTCGTACCGGGGCAGCTCGGGCGGTTTGGCTTCAGGCTTCGCGGCGGGCTTGGCGGGCTCGGGCTTCGGGCCGGCGACCCGGATCTGCCGGACGCCGCCGAGCGCCTGGACGGCCCGTTCGGCCATGTCGGGTTTCAGGGGTTTGCCGTGCCAGCCCGGCTTGTTCTCGACCTCGGCCACCCCCTTGCCCTTGACCGTGCGGGCGAGCACCACCGTCGGCCCGGTCGCCTGCCGGGCGCGGCTGAACGTCGCGTCGATCGCCGCCAGGTCGTGGCCGTCGACGACCAGGGGATGGCAGCCGAACGCCTCGACCCGCCGCCGGTAGGTGTCCAGGTCCCATTCCAGCTCGGTCGGCCCCCGCTGCCCGAACCGGTTCACGTCCACGATCGCGGTGAGGTTGCGCAGCCCGTAGTGCCCGGCCTTGTCCAGGGCCTCCCAGATGGAGCCCTCGGCGGTCTCGCTGTCGCCGCAGAGCACCCAGACGTGGTACGGCAGCTGGTCGAGGTACTGGCCGGCCAGCGCGATGCCGACGCCGACCGGCAGCCCCTGGCCGAGCGAGCCGGTGGCGACGTCCACCCAGGGCAGCGCCGGGGTGGGGTGGCCCTGCAGGCGCGATCCGAGCTGGCGGTAGGTGTCCATCAGTTCCTGGTCGCTGATCGCGCCGGTCGCCTTGAGGACCGCGTACAGCAGGGGGGAGGCGTGGCCCTTGGAGAAGATCAGGTGGTCGTTGTTGCGGTTGCGGGCGTTCAGCCAGTCGTAGTGCAGGTGCCGGGAGATCAGGACCGCCATCAGGTCGGCGGCCGACAGGCTGGAGGTGGGGTGCCCGGAGCCGGCCTGGGTGCTGCAGCGGATCGAGTCCACCCGTAGCTGGGCGGCGAGTTCATCCAGCTGGCTGATCTCCTCTGCGCGCAGGGTGCGCTCTGCTTCCATGGTCACCGGTATCGCCTCCCGAGGTCCGCCCTGCTCGGCCGGTCCTCGGCCCGCGCGGGCGGCTGACCGCCTCCCGCCAACGGTAGTCCGAAAGGCAAAACATCATCCGGTAACGCCTGATTTGCCGGTCCGACTGTCGGCATCGCCAGCCGGACCGGTCACCTGGATCTTGCGACCGACGCCGGCCCGGAACTGGGCCATCGCCTCGGCGTACCGGTGGAGCGGGAAGCGGTGGCTGATGAACACCTCCGGGTCGAGCACGCCGGCGGCGAACAGTTCCCCGGCCCGTTCGAAACTGTGCAGCACCGCCATCGAGCCGGTGACGGTGATCTCCCGGTTGTAGATCCGGTACGGCTCGACCGTGGCCCGGGTGCGGTACTCCGAGACGCCGAACTGCAGGAACGTCCCGGCCGGGGCGACCCGACCCAGCCCGTCGTCGATCGCCGCCCGCACGCCCGTACAGTCGATGACCACGTCCCACCCCCGGGGGCGGAGCACCTCGTCGGCGCTCGCGGCACTGGCCGAGCAGCCCAGCCGCGCCGCGGTGGCGAGCCGGTCCGGGTTCGGGTCCACCAAGCTGACGCTGGCCGCGCCGCAGCGTTTCGCCAGCTCCAGCATCATCAGGCCCATGGTGCCGGCGCCGTAGATCAGGTAGTGGTCGGCGAGACGGCGGGGCAGCACGTCGAAGCCGCGTACCGCGCAGGAGAGCGGTTCGATCAGCGCGGCGTCCGCCGGCGCGATGCTCTCGGGGAGCAGGAAACAGTTCCGCACCGGCGCCACCGCGTACTCGGCCGCGCCGCCGGAGACGGTGACGCCGATGGCCGCCCAGCGTTCGCAGAGGTTGCCCCGGCCGCGCCGGCACTGGTAGCACTCGCCGCAGTGCAGCGACGGGTCCACCGCGACCGCGTCGCCCGGTCGCACCTCGGTGACGTCCCGCCCGGTGGCGATCACCATGCCGGCGAACTCGTGGCCGGGCACGATCGGGTACGCGGGTGCGAACTCGCCGTCCATGATGTGCAGGTCGGTACCGCAGATCCCGCACCCGGCGACCTCGACGACCACCTCCCGTGGCCCCGGCGTGGGATCCGGCACGGACTCCAGCGAGATCTGTCCCGGCGTGACGATGACCGCTGCCTTCATTTGACCGCCCCCATGGAGAGTCCTCGGACGAGCTGCTTCTGGGCGATCCAGCCGGCCAGCACGACCGGCAGCGACACGATGGTCGCCGCCGCGCAGAGCCGGGCGAGGAACAACCCTTCGGACGTGACGAAGCCGACCAGGAAGATCGGTGAGGTGCCGGCCCGGGTCGCGGTGAGGTTGACCGCGAAGAAGAACTCGTTCCAGCTGAAGATGAAGCAGATCAGCGCGGTGGCGGCCAGGCCCGGCGCGACGATCGGCAGGAGGATCCGCCGGATCGTGACGGTCAGGCTGGCGCCGTCCATAGCCGCCGCCTCGATCAGCGCCGACGGGACCTCCAGCAGGAACGAGCGCATCATCCAGACCGCGAGCGGCAGGTTCATCGACGTGTAGAGGACGACCATGGTCCAGACGTTGTCGAGCATGCCGAGCTGCTTGACCAGCAGGTAGATCGGCAGCAGCGCGGCGACCGCGGGCAGCATCTTGGTGCTGATGAAGAAGAACAGCACGTCCCGCCACTTGGCGACCGGCCGGATCGACAACGCGTACGCCGCGGGGGTGGCCAGCAGGAGCACCAGCAGGGTGGAGACCAGGCTGGCGGTCACCGAGTTGAGCAGGTACGGGGTGAGGTCCCGGTCGAAGACCTGCCGATAGCCGTCGAGCACCGGGGTGAAGAACCAGGTCGGCGGGTTGCTGGCCGCGTCGACCTCCCGCTTGAATCCGGTGAGCACCATCCACAGCACCGGCAGGAAGAACAGCAGTCCGGCGAGCCAGGCCAGGGTGGTCCAGGCCGCCCCACGCACGCCGTTGGCCCGCCGGGCGGGGCTGGTGGGCCGGCGCCGGGACCCGTGCCGGGTCAGTGTGGTCATCGCGCGCCCTCCATCCGGAAGAGGCTGGAGATCACCCGCAGCGCGAAGGTGGCGACCACGATCGTGCCGATCACCACCACGACGCCGGCCGCGGCGGCCTCGCCGTACTCGAACTTGCGGAAGGTGGTCAGGTAGATCTCGTACGGCAGGTTGGTGGTGGCGGTGCCCGGACCGCCCTGGGTGATGGTGAAGACGGCGTCGAAGGTCTGCACCAGATAGATGGAGCCGAGCAGGGCGCCCAGCTCCAGGTAGGGGCGCAGGTAGGGCAGCGTCACCCGGGTGAAGGTCTGCCACGGCCCGGCCCCGTCAACCCGGGCGGCCTCCAGGGTTTCCAGCGACTGGCCCTGCAGCCCGGCCAGGATGATCAGCATCATGAAGGGGGTCCACTGCCAGACCAGCGTGGTCACCACGGAGATCATCGGGTACTGCGACACCCAGTCGGTGCTGCCTCCGGCGATGCCGTTGATCAGGCCGTACGACGGGTTGTAGATGGCGTGCTTCCACAGCAGCGCCGCCGCCATGGGCATCACCAGGAACGGTGTGATGAGCAGGGTGCGGACGACGCCGCGTCCGGGGAATCGGCGGTCGAGCAGGATGGCCAGGCCGAGGCCGAGCAGAACGGAGACGACGACGGAGGCGGCGGTGAGCAGCACCGTGTTCAGCAGGGCGGCGCGCAGCCGGGCGTCGGTGAGCACCTCGCCGTAGTTGGCGAGGCCGATGAACGCGCGGCGGCCGGGTCGGAGCGCGTTCCAGTCCAGGGTGGACAGGTAGAGGGTGACCAGGAACGGGATCTGGGTCACCACGATCGCGAAGGTCAGTGCGGGCAGCAGCGGGGCGCGGCGGGTCCAGCGTTGCCGTGCGCCGAGCGGGACGGGTCGGACGGCACGGCGGGGCGGTGCGCCGGCACCGGCGGTGATGGTCCGGGTCATCGGTTCACCTCGTGGGGTGGCCGGGGCCGGCCGTGCGGTGGCCGGCCCCGGCGGCGGCTACCGGTATTCCTTGGCGACGTCGTCGGCCAGTCGCTGGCCGTCGGCGAGCGCCTTCTCCACCGTGGTGCTGCCGGCGATGGCGGCGGAGACCTCCTGCGAGACCTTGGTACCGAGGTCGGCGAACTCGGGGATGCCGACGAACTGCACCCCGAGCGCGGGACGGGGCTGCCGGCCGGGGTTGACCGGGTCGGCCTCCTGGATCGACTTCAGGGTGAGGTCGGCGAAGGCGGTGGCGGACTGCCGGTACTCCGGGATCTCGTAGGTGGACTGGCGCTTGCCGGCCGGCACCCGGGACCAGCCGAGGGAGGAGCCGACCAGCTTCTCGTACTCCTTGCCGGTGGCCCAGGCGATGAACTTCCAGGCGGCGTCGGCGTTCTTGGTGGTCTTCGGCATCGCGAGGGCCCAGGCCCACAGCCAGCCCGACGACGTCGTCCGGTTGACCGGCGCGTACGCGTAGCCGACCTTGCCGGCGACCTTGCTGGCGCTGGCGTCCTCCAGCGTGCCAGCGGCGGAGGTAGCGTCGTACCACATCGCGGCCTTGCCCTGGCCGAAGGTGTTCAGGCACTCGGTGAAGCCGGCCTGCGGGGCGCCGGGCTCACCGTGGGCGCGGATCAGGTCGACGTAGAACTTCGTCGCCTCGGTGAACTCGGGCGCGTTCACCTTCGGCGTCCAGTCCTTCTCGAACCAGGTGCCGCCGAAGGTGTTGACGACGGTGGTCAGTGGCGCGAAGAGCTCGCCCCAGCCGGGCAGGCCGCGCAGGCAGATGCCGGCGACGCCGGCCTTCTTGTCGTCCAGCGTCGCGGCGAACTGTGCCACCTGCTGCCAGGTCGGCCGCTCGGGCATGGTCAGGCCCTTGGCCGCGAAGAGTTCCTTGTTGTACATGAGAAAGGACGACTCGCCGTAGAACGGCGCCGCGTAGAGCTTGCCGTCCTCGCCGGAGAGCGAGGCGACCATCGGCTTGAGCAGGTCGGCCTCGTCATAGCCGCCGTCGGCGTCGGCGTACGAGCTCAGTTCGTGCAACCAGCCGTTCTTGGCCCAGATCGGTGCCTCGTACGCGCCGATCGTCGCCACGTCGTACTGTCCGCCCTGGGTGGCGACGTCCTGGGTGACCTTGTCGCGCAGTTCGTTCTCCGGCAGGATCGTGAACCGCACCGTGATCCCGGTCTGCTTGGTGAAATTGTCGGCGGTTACCTTCGCCAGGTCCTCCATCTGCGGGTTGCCGACCATCAGCACGGTGATGGTCTTGCCACCCCCGGAGCCGGACGAGGAGCGGCCACCGGCTCCGGAGCAGGCGGTCAGAGTCAGGCCGGCCACGACGGCGACCGCGAACGCGCCGCGCCATCGGCCAGGAGACCGTGTTCTGGACACAGTGAACCTCCATGGGTGGTGGTGGGGTTGTGGTGGAGGCGGGTCGGCCGGGCGCTCAGACGCGCAGCACAACGGGGCCGAGCAGCGAGTAGCGGTGTGCCTCGGACGCCGGTAGCGCCGTGTCCGTGACGATGGTGTCGACGTCGGCGACGTCGGCGAAGCGACAGAAGCTGTGGCCGCCGAACTTGGTGTGCACGCCGGCGAAGACCACCCGCCGGGCCACCCCGATCGCCTGCGCCTTGACCGCGGCCACGGCCGGGTCGGGCGTGGTCAGCCCGTGTTCCCGGGAGATCCCGTTCGCGCCGACGAAGGCGAGGTCGATGACGAAGCCGGCGAGCATGGCGGTGGCCCAGTGGTCGACGGTGGCGAGCGTGCGGCCGCGGACGCGGCCGCCGAGCAGGAGGACCGTGAGGGTGGGTGAGTGGGCCAGCGCCGCGGCGGTGTGCAGCGAGGCCGTGACGACGGTCAGCGGTCGGTGGGTGGGTAGCGCCTCGGCGATCAGCTGCGGGGTGTAGCCCTCGTCGATGAAGATCGACTCCGCGTCGCCGACGTGTTCGACCGCGGCGGCGGCGATCCGCCGCTTCTCCGCGACCATCCGGGTGGTGCGGGTTTCCAGGGTGGTCTCGAAGCGGGCCGTCTCCACCGGGTAGGCGCCACCGTGCGTGCGCCGCACCACGCCCTGCTGGGCCAGCATGCTCAGGTCGCGCCGGACGGTCTCCGGGGCGACGCCCAGGTCGGCGGCCAGCTTCTGCACGTCGACCTCGCCGTGCCGGCGGGCCAGCGTGAGGATGTGGTGTCTCCGTTGCGCTGCGTCCACTTAGCACCTCCTCGGCTCGTGCCTCTGTTTCTAACACCGCGAAACGGGCATGACGACGGTCACATCTCGGGTAATGACTTGGGTTTGCCGCCCGGGATGCCGCCCGAACGGGCAGCGGAGACCGGACGTATCCGGTATACCTCTCTTTTGGCTCGCCCGTTTCTCACCATCCGCTGCCCGATCTCGACCCGGCCCCGCCCGGACGGGCCGGGCGGGGACCGGCCTGCGGCCCCCGCCCGGCCGGTCAGGTCCGGCGGACGGCCAGCCAGACCGCCACCACCAGGTACGGCACCAGGGCCACCGCGAACGCCAGGGCGTTGCCGGCGGCGGTGGCGACCGCGCCGTAACCGGCGTAGACCGCGATGATGCTCAGGTCGGTGGCCATCCCCGCGGCCGAGCTGACCGTCGCCCGGCTCGGCCCGGTGATCTGGGACTGCAGCCGGACGTCGGCGAGTACCGTGGCGAGTTGGAACGCGCCGAATGCCGCCCCGATCAGCACGAACCCGGCCGGATTGCGAACCAGGGCACCGGCGGCCAGGGCCACCGCCGCGACCACGAGCAGGGCCGCATACCCGCGGGTGGTCAACCGCTCCCCCACCGGGGTGAGCAGCCCGCCGAGCGTCGTGCCCGCCCACACCAGCACAAGCAGCAGCGGCACCCGGTCCAGCGCGACGCCGGTGTCCCGGGCCAGCAGCGGCGTGTACTCCTCCAGCGCGCCCCAGATCGCGGCGACGGCCGGGACCAGCAGCAACGCGGCCCGGACCGACCGATCGGCGCGGGCCTCGGCCAGCCCGCCGCGCAGACTCGCCAGCCACCCCGGATCGGCGTCCGACCCGTCGTCGTCCGACCCGCCGTCGTCGGCCGGGCCTGCGCCGCCGGCCGGGCGGTGCTCGGGGAACCGGGTCGCGACCGCCGCGGCGAGCAGGCAGGCGACGACGCTGGCCGCGCCGACGGCCCGGTAGCCGCCAAGGGCGAGGACCGGGCCGGCGAGTCCCATCGCGGCGAGCACACCCAGGCTCTCGGCGGTCTTCGCCCGGCCCATCAGGCGGGCGTACCGGCCGGTGGCGTCGAGCCGGTCGAGTTCGGTGAATACCAGCGCCTCCAAGGCGCCGGAGCGCAGTGCCCCGCCGGCGCCCCAGAGCAGGAAGCCGACGGCGAACGCCGGGTAGGACGGGACGAGCACCCAGAGGGCGAAGCCGGTGGCGGGCAGCAGCGGCGCGAGGCAGAGCAGCAACCGCCGGGAGACCGCGTCGGCCCAGGCGCCGGAGGGCACCTCCAGCAGAATGCCGGTGGCCGACCAGATAACGAACAGCGAGGAGATCTGCCCGACCGACAGCCCGGTGTCGGCGAAGAGCAACGCGTAGACCGGGTAGAGCAGGACGAGGTCGGTGAGGAACGCGTACGCGTAGAGCGCCGCCGCCAGCGGGCGGACGTCGGATCGGCGCGCGGAGACAATGAGCATGAGGGCCTTCCCACGGGGACGTCACGGACACCGGACATGCGGTGTCCGTGGCGGCCCGGGGCCTCGGCCCTCAGAACCCTCAGGATGGGATCAACATCGCCAGGTCATGCGCCGATGGTAGTCGGCGCGGGTCGTCCCCGCCGCCCCGCCGGACGCGAAACCGGGGTGGGGCCCGACTGGGCCCCACCCCGGTCACGACGCGGGCGGTCAGCGGCGGAACTTCTCCGCGTTTGCCTGCGGGATCACCATCGTGGCGTCGTTGTCCACCGCCTGCCCGGCCGTGGGCTGCCGCGGGGTGGCCGCCGCGCCGGCGTGCGGCATCGGCTGGGTGGGCTCCGCCGCACCGTGCGGGCCGACCGGCTGGGTCCGCTCCGCCTCGGCATACGGGCTGCCCAGCTGGGCCGCCACGTCCCGCCGCCCGGCCTGGTAAGCCCGGGCGTGCTCGGCGATGGTCCGGCGCTCCTCCTCGGCGCGGGCCAGCCAGCTCTCCCAGCGGGCCTGCATCGGCCGGACCAGCCCGCCGCCGACGCCGACGACCAGGATGCCGCCGATCGTGGCGAGCACGGCGATCAGCACCGGGGTGGTGACCGTGGTGGCGACGCCGATCTGGTTGAGCGCGGCGATGACGCCCAGGCCGAGGATGAACACCGAGACGATGTTCGCCAGCACCCGGCCGTAGGAGAGGCCACCGAGGGCGCTGGCGATGATGTCCTTGACCGCCTTGGCGATCGCCGCGGCCACCACCACGATCACGATGGCGACGAACGCCTTGGGCAGCCACGCCACCACGCCGCGGATCAGGTCCGAGATCGGATTCGGGCCCCAGATACCGAACGCGAGCTGCAGGGTGACCAGCAGCACCGCGTAGTAGGCCAGCTTGGCGACGATGTCGCTGGCGTCGTACTTCGAGCGGGCCAGCGCGGTCTTGATGCCGCCACGCTCAACGGCCCGGTCGAAGTGCACCCGCTCCAGGACCTTGTCCACGAGCTTCAGCACGGCCTTGGCGATCAGCCAGCCGACCACCAGGATCGCGATGAAGGCGACCGCCTTGGGTAGGAACAGCATCACCGAACGGAACGCGTCTCCCACCGCGTTGCCGAAGTTGTCTCTCATCGAAGGGCCTCCACGCATGTGTTCGGGTCAGTCCCGTGAGGACCTACCCCGGTCACACCGGCGGAAAACGCGGTCAGCCCCGCCGGCAGCGGTCAGACCTGCGCGCCGGCCTGTGCCGGCGACGGCTCGACGATGCTGTCCCGCCGGCGCCGATGACGGGAGCCCGCCGGTCAGATCGCGGTGGCCTTGACGACCTTCCACTCCCCGTCGACCGGGACCATGGTGAGCACGACCCGGTTCTGGTCGACCTTCTCCCCCGCCGTGGTCACGTTCCGCCGGTACTGGTTGAGGAAGAGCAGCAGCTCCACCCGGTCGCGGTCGGCGCTGACCACACCGGTGGCGGACACTTCGGCCAGCACGACCGCCTGCTGCTTGGTGGCGGTCTGCTTGAGCGCGGCGGTGGTCTGTGCGTACTCGTCGGCGAACGCGCCGGTGGCGAAGGTGCGGCCGTTGGCGATGCTGTCGTCGAAGGTGCGGTAGTCGTACGAGAAGAGGGCCTTCGCCGCGGCGGGCGCGGTGGCCAGGGCCTGGCGTACGGCCTGGTCGCGCTGGCCGGCGCGGCGGTCGCCGTACCAGGCGGCGAGGGCCACCGCCGCCACCAGGACCAGCGCGACGACCAGGGTGGGCACGGGGCGCAGCCGCGGCGGGCGACGCAGGACGGTCGGGACACGCATCGGGGTCTCCTCCTCCGATCAGCCGACGAACTGGAGCTTGGACACCAGCCAGTCGCCCGAGTCCTTGTCCCGGACCAGGTCGAGCTGGATCCGGTAGTGCGACGGCCGCCCGTCGGGTGCCTTCACGTTCTTCACCGTGGCGTCGACCGCCACCAGCACCACCGCGTGCCGGCGGTCTCCGGAGACCAGGCCGGCGCGCAGCACCATGCCCTGCGACTGGACCTTGTTCTCCACCACGGCCGTGCGGACCTGCGCCTGGCCGCGGGTGAACTCGTCCTTGAAGTCGCCGGTCGCGCCGGCGGTGATGCGCTGCAGGTCGCGGTCGACGCTGGCGGCGCTGACCGAGACGAAGTTGACGGCGGCCTGCCGGGCGGCGGCGACGGCGTCGCCGCGGGCCTGGTCGGTGGCCCGGTCGACGTACCAGCGGTGGCCGTAGACGCCGGCGGCGGCGAGGGCGGCCGCGAGCAGCACGACGAGCAGCGCGGTCAGCGCCCGGCCGCGGCCCGGCGTGCCCGGCGCCGCCTCGGCCCGCCCGCCGTCGCCCGCCGCGGTGGCGTCGGCATCCTTCGCCTTCGGGTCGGCCTCGGTGTCGGTGCCGGCCGCCTTGTCGTCGGGGTCGGGCGGGTCTTCGACCCCGACGGGGTCGCCGACGACCTTCAGGTCGCCGGCCGCCGCGGGCTCCGCCACCGGCTCCCGGTCGAGGCGTTCCAGCACCTGCTCGATCGGCTCGGCCGGCCGGGGCACGGGACGGGTGACCAGGCGGCGTCGCGCCGGGGACGGGCCACCGGCCAACGCTCCCTTGATGACTTTCAGCGTGGTGTTCCTGCGGCTGGTCACCGCCACCTCCTCGGGTACGCCGGTCACGGGGTCACCCCGGTGAGCAACAGCTGTTTCCAGGACTGGTCACCGGCCGTCCGGTACTGGCCGCCGGTCCCGCCGAACTGCAGCGGTCGTCCGTCCGAGCCGAGCACCAGGCCGGTCGCCGGGTCGTAGCCGGCGTTCGCCCCCGGGTCGGACGGCGGCGGCGCCGGCTCCCGGCCGGACGGTCGGGGGGTGTTCTGTGCCCCGCGTACGCTGGCGCCGGCGGCGCGCTCGTTGCCGCTGCATTTGGTGCTGCCGCCCCGGTAGACGCAGGACGGCGGATCGCCGGCGTTGACCACGAGGCCCAGGTGGGCGGTGCCGTCGCCGGGGGTGACGGTGAAGCCGCCGGCCACCGCGATCGGGTACGTCACGAGCAGCTGCTCGATGCCGGGCAGCCGCCGGGCGGCGATGCCGTTGACGGTGACCAGGTTGCCGAGCAGCGCCCCGATGTCGGGTTCCAGGCCGCGCAGCAGCGCCCGCAGCTCGGTGCCGGCCGGCGGTCCGGTGGCGAGCAGCCGGCGCAGGTCCGGGTCGGCGGCGCGGATGGCGGCGGCCAGCTCGGCCAGGCCGGCTGACCAGCGGCGCAGCGCCTCGGCGGACTCGGCCTGGGTGGTGAGCACGGTCCGGGCGTCGCGGATCAGGGTGAGCGTCTCGGGCAGCCGGGTGTCCGCCTCGGTGAGCAGGGCGTCACCCGCGTCGAGGATCCGGGCGAGGGCCTGCTCGTTGCCCTCGAACGCGGTGCCGAGTTCGGTGATCAGCACGCTCAGGTCGTCCGGGTCGACCGAGCGGACCAGGGCGTCGAGGTTGGTCAGCAGGGTCTCCGGGGCGAGCGGGAGGCCGGTCCGGTCGGCCGGGATCACCGCCCCGTCGGCGAGGTAGGGCCCGCCGTCGCGGTCGGGGCGCAGGTCGAGGTACTGCTCGCCGACGGCGGACCGCTGGGTGACCACGGCCCGCAGCGCGTCGGGCACGCGTACGCCCCGGTCGATCCGCAGGTCGGCGCGGACCCCGTCGGCGCGCAGCGCGACGGCGGTGACCCGGCCGACGGGCACGCCGCGATAGGTGACCGGGGCGTTGGCGAACAGGCCGCCGGCCCGGGCGAGGTCGACGTGGACGACGTAGCCGGTGCCGAACAGCCGGTCCCCGAGGCCGACGTAGCGGATCCCGACGTAGCTGACGCCGAGGAGGCTCACCAGCACGAAGGCGAGGACCTGGAGTTTCGCGGTGCGTCCGATCACTTGATCAGCCCTCCTCCGAGGAGGTCGGTGAGGCCACCGAGCTGGCCGATGACGGCCCCGGTCACCGGGAGCACGCACTGGGCGGTGAGCACGGTGCCGTCGGGCAGCTCGGTGCCGGCGGGGAACGCCGTGCCGGGCGGCACGAGGCCCTTGGGCAGGAGCAGCCCGCCGAGCGGCACCGTCGAGCCGGGCTTGAGCAGCTGGCAGCCCTCCGGCAGCCCGCACTCCTTGGGCGGAGTGAAGATGGCCGGGAAGTTCTTCAGATCCGGCAGACACCCGGTCAGCGGTAGCTCGGGGAGGATGCCGCCGCCGGGTTTGCCGCCGGGCCGGTTCGGGCCGGTGCCGGGTGACCGGGGCGCGGTCGGTGCCTTGGCGCCCGGGGCGGGGCGGTTCGGCTGGGCCGGGGCGGGTGCGGCGGCCACCAGGTTGGCCAGGATGCTGGCGGCGTCCAGGTCGGCGGTGACGGAGAGGTTCACGAAGTCGCCCACGATGGCGCCGGTGACGTTCGGCGGGAACGGGTACGACAGCATGAAGTCCAGTGACTTTGGCAGGTCGTCGCCGGCCCGGGCGAGCTGCTCCAGGATCGGTTGCAGGGAGCGTACGGCGGCGATGGTGTCCGCCCGGCTGCGCTCGATCACCCGGGTGCCGACCGTACCGAGCTGGCCGAGGGCGGTCAGCGCCTTGGTGAGCTGGACGCGTTGCTGGGCCAGGACGGTCAGCCCGGGCGCCAGGGAGTCCAGCGCGTCGCCCACGACCTGCCGTTGCCGGGCGAGGCGGCCGGTCAGCCGGTCCAGCGCGTCGATGGCGCGGACGATGTCGGCCTTCTGCCGGTCGAGCCCGGCGAGGAAGGTGTCGAGCTGGGTGAGGGTGTCCCGCAGGGCGGGTTCGCGGCCGGCGAGCGCCTTGCCGAGTTCCTCGTTGATGGTCCGAAGCTGGGCCAGGCCACCGCCGTTGAGCAGCAGGCCGAGGGCGGCGAGGACCTCCTCCACCTCGGCGCCGCGGGTGGTGCGGGACAGCGGGATGAGGTCGCCGTCGGCGAGCCGGCCGCGGGCGGGCTCGGTGGGCGGCGGGGCCACCGTCACGTACTTCTCACCGAGCAGGCTGCTCTGCCGTACGGCGGCGGTGGCATTGGCGGGCAGCCGCACGCCGCGGTCGATGCGCAGCCGGACCCGGGCGTGCCAGCCGGACAGGGAGATCTTCTCCACGCTGCCGACGGTGACGTCGTCGACCTTGACGGCGGCCTGCGGCACCAGGTCGAGCACGTCGGCGAACTCGGCGGTGATGGTGTAGCCGTCCCCGGCCGGCTTGCCGCCGGGCAGCGGCAGGTCCGCGACCTCGGGCAGGCCGCAGCCGGCGGGCAGCAGCGCCACCGCGAGCGCGCCGGCCAGCAGGCGGACCCGGGCGGTCACGCCGTGCCTCGCAGGATGCCGCCGAGCGTCGGGTCGCTCGTGGTGGTGGGTGGGAAGCCGCCCGGCGCCTCGTCGGCGGTCGGCGCACCGGGGGAGCTGATGGAGCCCGGTGGGGACCCGCCGGCCACCGGGGCGCCGGGCGGCAGCTTGAGCAGCTTGCGCAGCTGGTCGGTCAGGGGCAGGTTGCGGGAGTGGAGGGTCTGTGCGAGTGCGGTGCACTTCGCTGGCACCTCGGCGGCGGGGAGTTGGTCCACGATCAGCGAGCAGACGAAGCTGGCCGGGTCGTACGGGCCGAGCGGGTTGTCGCGGGTGTCCAGCGTCCCCGAGCGCGCGTTGTACGCGAGGTTGAGGTTGCTCAGTGCCAGCGGAGCCACGTCGAGGATCTGGACGACGGCCTGCTGCTGGCGGACCAGGATGCGGGTGATGTCGGCCAGCGCGGTGACGTTGGAGGTGAGCGCGGTCCGGTTCTGCCGGACGAAGGTGGTCACGTCGGCCAGCGCGGCAGCCAGGTTGCGCAGCGCGGCGGCCAGCTCCTCCTTCTCCCCCGCGAGCTGCTCGGCGACGTCGGCGAGCTGCTGCTGGAAGCGGCGTACCTGCTCGTCGCTGCGGGCCAGGGTGGTGGTGAAGCGTTGCAGGTTGGCCACCGCGCCGAACAGGTCGCCGCGGCCGTCGGAGAGGGTGGTCAGCGCGCGGGACAGCCCGTCGAGGGTGTCGTGCAGGTTGGCGCCGTTGCCCTCCAGGTTGGCCCGGCCGGTGGTGACCAGGTCGGACAGGGCACCGTCAGCGTTGGCGCCCGTCGGACCGAGGGTGCGGTTGAACTCGTCGAGCGCCTGGTAGATGTCGTCGATCTCCATCGGCGCGGCGGTCCGCCCGACCGGGATCTCGGCGCCGTCGGCGAGCGCGGAGCCGCCGGTGAACGCCGGGGTGAGCTGCACGTACCGGTCGCTGACCACGCTGGGCGGGACGATCAGGGCCTGGGCGTCGGCGGGGAACCGCAACGCCGGGTCGTAGCGCATCTCGACCCGGACGGTGCGGCCCTGCGGGACGACCTTCTCGACCTCGCCGACGCGGACGCCGAGCACCCGGACGTCCGAGCCGGGATACACGCCGACCGCGCGGGTGAAGTAGGCGACGACCCGCCGTTGGGGTGTCTCGTGCCGCCACACCACGGCGCCGACGGCGCCGGCGAGAAGCAGCACGGTGGCCGCGGCGAGCGGGCGCCGCCAGCGCTGGACCGGACCGGGCATCAGCGTCCTCCCGTCGTGGGCAGGTACGGCTGGAGCAGGCCGTCGACGTACGAGTCGAACCATCGGCCGTTGCCGACCACGTTGGCGAACGCGGTGACGAACGGCCCCATCCGCTTGATGGTCTGCTCCAGGTCGTCGCGGTTGCGTTGCAGGACGGCGACCACGTCGCGCAGCTTGCGCAGGGCCGGTTCGAGCTGGGTGCGGTTGTCGGCGACCAGCCCGGACAGCTGGGTGGCGAGCTGGTCGGTGCCGACGAGGAGCTGGTGGATGGCGTCCCGGCGGCGGGTGACCTCGGTGAGCAGCTTCTCCCCGTCGGTGACGAGCTTGCGGAACTCCTCGTCGCGTTGGGCGAGCACGCCGGTGACGTCCCGGGCGCGGGCGAGCAGGGTGCGCAGCTCGGCGTCGCGGCTGGCGACGGTGCGGGACAGCCGGGACAGCCCGGTCAGGGAGGTGCTGACGCTGGCCGGGGTGTCGGCGAAGGTCTGCGACAGGGTGGTGAACGCCTGCGCGAGCTGGTCGGTGTCGACCTTGTCGAGGGTGTCGGCGAGCCCGGTGACGGCCTGGACCACGTCGAACGGGGCGGCGGTGCGGTCGAGCGGGATCTGGGCGTGCTCGGGCAGCTTGCCCGGTCCGGCCGGGGACAGGGCGAGGTACTTCTGGCCGAGCACGGTCTTGATCCGGATGGTGGCGCCGGTGTCCCGGCCCAGGCGTACGCCGTCGTCGTCGACGCGGAAGCGGACCCGGACGTACGGCTGGCTCTCGCGGGCGAGTTCCACGGCGGTCACCACGCCGGCGCGCACTCCGGCCACCCGGACCTCGTTGCCGGTGGCGAGTCCGCTGGCGTCGTGGAACGCGGCCTGGTAGCTGCGGCCGGTGAGCGCGGCGAGGCGGTCGAGCTGGAAGGCGCCGAGCAGGGCGGCGAGGATCACGGTCAGGCCGACGGTGCCGACGACGACCGGGTTGCGTTCGCGGAAGGGTTTCACTGGCTGCCTCCGGTGGCGCAGCGGGCGGCGGTGGCGCTGACGCCGGGCGTGGTCAGCGGCGGCTGGCCGGCGACGGCCACCCGGCCGTCGAAGTCGCAGAGGTAGAAGTTGAACCAGGAGCCGTACGAGGCGACTCGGGTCAGCGACTCGTAGCGCTGCGGCAGCCGGCCGAGGGTGGCGTCGATGACGGCGGAGTTGCGGTCGAGGGTGCCGGCGAGGTCGCCGAGGGCGCGGACGTCGGCGGCCAGCGGCGGCCGGGTCTGGCGCAGCAGCCCCGCGGTGGTGTCGGTGAGCTCGCCGAGGCTGACCAGCGCCTCGCCGATGGCGGTACGGTCGGCGGACAGCCCGGAGACGAACTGCTGGAGCTGGGTGACGCTCTCGTCCAGTTGCTGGTCGTGGCTGGCCAGGGTCTCCAGGACCTGGTTGAGGTTGGTGACGACCCGGCCGATCACGGCGTCCCGGTCGGCCAGGGTGTTGGTCAGCGAGGCGGTGCGGCGCAGCAGGCTGGCGACGGTGCCGCCCTCGCCCTGCAGCACCTGGATGATCTCGTATGCGAGCTTGTTGACGTCGTCGGGGTTGAGCGCGGTGAACAGCGGCCGGAACCCGTTGAACAGCACGGTCAGGTCCAGCGCCGGTTTGGTCTGGGTGAGCGGGATCAGCCCGTCGGCCCGTAGCGGCCGGCCGTCGCCCGGTCCCTCGGTCAACGCCAGGTAGCGCTGGCCGACCAGGTTTCGGTAGCGGATGGCGGCGCGGACGCTGGTGGCCACCGGTACGTCCCGGTCGACGGTGAAGGTGACCTCGGCGACGCTGTTGTCGACCACGGCGATGTCGCTGACCTTGCCGACCCGTACTCCGGCGATGCGGACGTCGTCGCCGGGCAGCAGGCCGGTGACGTCGGTGAACCGGGCCCGGTAGGGCGCCCCGCCGGGCGGGAACGCGCCGAGGGTCTGTGCGAGCAGCGCGGTGGCCAGCAGCGTCACCGCCGCGAAGATCACCAGTTTGACCAGTGCGGGCGTCGTCTTCCCGGTCATCGCGCGTTCACCACCGCTCCACGCAGCAGCGGCCCCCAGAGCAGCACCGCGATGTCCGGCACCTCGGCCGGCGGGGTGCCGGTGAGCCCACCGACGAGGGGTTTGACCAGGGCCTGTTCCGCATCGGTGCCGGCCTGGCCCATGGCCGGGGAGGCGGCGGCCGGGGCTGCGCCGCCGGACGCGGCGGGCAGCCCGACGGGCAGCAGCGGCGGGGTACGGGTGCCCCGGTAGTCGTAGCCGTCGGCGATCGGCACCTGCGGGGCGGGCATCGGCGGATCGGGCAGGTGCCGGCAGTTCGGGCCGTTTTGGGCGCCGTAGACCGGCTCGTCGCGGCCCCGTTCGTAGGGGCCGCCGTCGCGGGTGACCTCGAGGGTGATGTGCATCCGCCCGCCGGAGAAGACCTCCTCGACCCGGGGTTGCAGGGCGACCAGCCCGCTGACCAGGCAGGGGTACTCGGGGGCGTAGGTGGCGAGCAGTTCCAGCACCGGCCGGCTGACCTCGCCGAGGCGGATGAGCTGGTCGCCGTGCCGGTCCAGGAAGCCCCGGGCGGTGTCGGCGGTGTCGGTGGTGTCGGCGAGGAACGCGGCGAGCTGGGTGCGCTGGTCACTGACGGTGCCGGCGGTGACGGTGACGTCGCGCAGCAGGGCTAGCAGATCGGGCAGCGCGGCGTCGTAGCTGTCCAGCACGACGGCGAGCTTGCGGAGGTCCTCGGCGATGGTGGGCAGTTCCGGGTTGAGCTGCCGCAGGTACGCGCCGAGCCGGGTGAGGTTCGCCCCGAGCTGGTCGCCGCGTCCCTGCAGGGCGGTGGAGATCGCGCCGAGGGTGGCGGCGAGCTGGTCGGGGTGGATCGACTGCAGCAGCGGCAGCGCCTGGTCGAGCACGCGTTCCAGCTCGACGGCGGTGCGGCTGCGGTCCTGGCTGATGACCGCGCCGTCGCGGATCGGTCCGGCGGTGCTGCCGGCAGGCGGGACCAGTTCGACGTACCGCTCCCCGAAGAGGGTCTTGGGCAGCAGCCGGGCGGTCACGTCGGCGGGGATCCGGCCGGTGGTGGCCGGGTCGAGCGCGAGACCGATGACGGCGCCGCCGCCGTCGCTGCGGACCGAGCGGACGTCGCCGACGACCACCCCGCGTACCTTGACGTCGGCGCCCTCGAGGAGGTGCAGGCCGGCACGGTCGGCGTGCAGGGTGACCCGGTCGACCGGGGTGAACGCCTTGCGGTACTGCAGCACGGAACCGGTCAGCGCCGCGGTAAGCAGGGCGATGAAGACGATGCCGAGGACACGGTGTCGCATGGTCACCCCGCGATCCGGACGGTGGTGGTGGCGCCCCAGATGGCCAGGGACAGGAAGAAGTCCACGACGTTGACGGCGACGATGGCGGTACGCACGGCCCGTCCGACCGCGACGCCGACGCCGGCCGGCCCGCCCTGGGCGGTGTAGCCGTACCAGCAGTGCACGAGCACCACGATCACGCTGAACACCAGCACCTTGCCGAAGGACCAGAGCACGTCCCCGGGGGGCAGGAAGAGGTGGAAGTAGTAGTCGTAGGTGCCGGCCGACTGGTCGAAGTAGACGACCGCGATGGTGCGGGTGGCCAGGTAGCTGGAGAGCAGGCCGATCACGTACAGCGGGATGACCGCGATGAAGCCGGCGATCATCCGGGTGGTGACCAGGAACGGCAGGGACGGCACCCCCATCACCTCGAGCGCGTCGACCTCCTCGGAGATCCGCATCGCGCCGAGTTGGGCGGTGAACCCGCAGCCCACGGTGGCGGACAGGGCCAGCGCGGCCACCAGCGGCGAGATCTCCCGGGTGTTGAAGTACGCGGAGACGAACCCGGTGAATGCGCTGCTGCCGATCTGGTCGAGCGCCTGGTAGCCCTGCAGCCCGACCTCGGTGCCGGTGAAGAAGGTGAGGAAGCAGATCACGCCGACGGTGCCGCCGAGCACGGCGAGTGCGCCGGTGCCGAAGCTGACCTCGGCCAGCAGGCGGATCACCTCGCGCTTGTAGCGGCGCAGGGTGCGTGGCGCCCAGGCGAGGGCGCGCAGGTGGAAGGCGAGCTGCCCGCCGAGGTCGTCCAGGTAGCGCAGCACTGCCACGTCAGCTTCCCTTCTGCGGTACGACCTGGAAGTACACGGCCGTGACGACGAAGTTCAGCGCGAACAGCAGCATGAAGGTGATGACGACGCTCTGGTTGACCGCGTCGCCGACGCCCTTCGGGCCACCTTTGGCGGTCATCCCCTTGTAGGAGGCGACCAGCGCGGCGGTGGCCCCGAACAGCAGCGCCTTGACCTCGCCGACCAGCAGGTCGGGCAGTTGCCCGAGGGCCTGGAAGCTGGCCAGGTACGCCCCCGGGGTGCCGCCCTGCAGGACGACGTTGAACGCGTACCCGCCGGTGACGCCGACGACGCTGACCAGGCCGTTGAGCAGGACGGCGACCAGCATCGAGGCGAGCACCCGGGGCACCACGAGGCGGTGGATCGGGTCGATCCCGAGGACCTGCATGGCGTCGAGTTCCTCGCGGATCTTCCGGGAGCCCAGGTCGGCGCAGATCGCCGAGCCGCCGGCGCCGGCGATGATCAGGGCGGTGACGATCGGGCCGGCTTCGCGGACCACGGCGAGCACCGAGGCGGCGCCGGTGAACGACTGCGCGCCGAGCTGGCGGACCAGCGAGCCGAGTTGGAGGGCGATGACCGCACCGAACGGGATGGAGACCAGGGCGGCCGGGAGGATGGACACCGAGCTGATGAACCACGCCTGCTGGACGAACTCGCGTACCTGCACCGGCCGCCGGCCGAGCCCGCGCAGGGTGTCCAGGCAGAACGCGAAGAACTCACCGGAGCGGCGGACGGCCGCGGTCGGGGCGCTCATCGGGCCACCTCCCGGCCGTGCCTGCCCGGGTCGTCGGTGAGGTGTTCCGCCAGGTCGATGGTCGGTCGCTCCACCTGCCGGAGGCCCTCGAACGAGCCGGGCGGCGGGGTGACGGCGTGCTCGCGGCACCACTGCCCGGGTGGGCGCTCGGCTCGGCGGGGCAGCCCGTCCGACGGCTGCAGTTGCAGTGGGATCGGCGGCAGCGGCGGCAGTTCCACCCCGGACTCCGCCTCGGCGGCCAGTTCGTCGGCGTCCTTCTCCTCGGCCATGCCGATCGGCCCGATCCGCTGGGCGTTGAGGAACTGCCGGACCACCGGTTCGGTGCTGGACAGCAGCATCTCCCGCGGCCCGAACATGGCCAGGTGCCCGTGGTAGATCAGGCCGATGTTGTCGGGCACGGTGCGGGCGGTGTTGATGTCGTGGGTGACGATCAGGAAGGTCGCCCCGGTGCGCTGGTTGAGGTCGATGATGAGCTGGTTGAGGTAGGCGGTACGCACCGGGTCCAGCCCGGAGTCCGGCTCGTCGAAGAGGATGATCTGCGGGTCGAGCACGAGCGCGCGGGCCAGGCCGGCCCGTTTGCGCATGCCGCCGGAGATCTCGCCGGGCAGCTTCTTCTCGGCTCCGACCAGGCCCACCATGTCCAGCTTCTCGGTGACGACGGCCCGGATCTGGGACTCGGACATGCGGGTGTGCTCGCGTAGCGGGAACGCCACGTTGTCGTAGATGTTCATCGAGCCGAACAGGGCGCCGTCCTGGAACAGCACGCCGAACAGCTTGCGTACCTCGTACAGCTCGCGTTCGGACAGCCGCGGCAGGTCCTTCCCCTCGATCAGGATGGCACCCCGGTCGGGCCGCAGCAGCCCGACCAGTGTCTTGAGGAAGACCGACTTTCCCGTGCCGGAGGGTCCCAACAGGACGGAGATTTCCCCGGCGGGCAGGGTCAGGGTGATGTCCGACCAGACCGGCTGCCCGCCGAACGACTTGGTCAGCCCTTGCACGGCGACCTCGACGCCCACTGGTCCCTCCCCTCTCCGTCGCTGCCTGACACATCGGCGCGACCGTGGAGAACGCAACAAACTTCTTTCCGGCGTGGGTTCGTCACAAACCGTGAGCTAGGAAAATTGAGCAAGGCTCGATAGCGTGCCGGTAACCCGCCGGTAATGAAGGTGCCTCGCG
Source organism: Micromonospora sp. CB01531 (assembly GCF_001905095.1). Lineage (GTDB taxonomy): Bacteria > Actinomycetota > Actinomycetes > Mycobacteriales > Micromonosporaceae > Micromonospora. The sequence continues at coordinate 22,397 of NZ_LWLS01000060.1, read as the reverse complement.
AGCTCATGACAGTGATCCAGCAGCCAGATCTCGTCCGCCGGGCCGCCGCGGGCGACCCGGCGGCGACCGCGACGCTGCTCACCGACGTACGCCCCGGGCTGGTCCGTTACTGCCGGGCCCGCCTGGGGAGGGTCGGCGGGGCGTACACCACCGCGGACGACGTGGCCCAGGAGGTGTGCGTGGCGGTGCTGCGGGCGCTCCCCCGCTACCGCGAGCAGGGTGTCCCGTTCGCCGCCTTCGTCTACGGGATCGCCGCGCACAAGGTCGCCGACGCCCAACGCGCGGCGATCCGGGACGCAGCCGTCACCCCCACCGACGCCCCGCTGGACCAGCCCGACGCCGCGCCCGGGCCGGAGCAGCAGGTGATGGCCAGCGACCTGGCCCGGCGGCTGTCCGCCCTGCTGGACCGGCTGCCCGACGTCCAGCGGGAGATCATCCTGCTGCGGGTCGCGGTGGGCCTGTCCGCCGACGAGGTGGGCACCATCGTCGGGATGACGGCGGCGGCGGTACGGATGGCCCAGTCTCGCGCGCTCGCCCGGCTCCGTACCCTTGCCGGGGGCTCCCTGGACGAGGTGGCGGCATGAGCGGGCGAACGCCGGACGGCGGCGAGGCGGTGGATCTGGACGTCCTGGCCCGCGACGACGCGCTGCTCGACGCGCTGGGACGGGGCGAGTTGGTGCCGGCCGGAGACGAGTTGGCCGAGTTGCTCGTCGCCTGGCGGGCCGACGTCGCCGACGGCGTCCCCGAACGGGCCGAGGTCCGTCCGGCGGCGCCGGCCGAGGACCCGGTCGAGCCCACGCCACTTCCGGTCCGTCCGGCCCGGACCAGGCGATCCCGCCCTCGGGCGGTGCGTCTCGCGGCGGCCGCGGTCGCGCTGCTGGCCCTGGCGTCCGGGCTCGGGATCAGCAGTCGCACCGCCGAGCCGGGCAGTCCGCTGTGGTCGCTGACCAGGCTGCTCTACCCACAGCAGGCGGAGGTACGGGACGTCGAGGACACAATTACGCGGGCCCGCGCGGCCCTGACCGAGCGGCGGTTCGACGAGGCCCAGGAACTCGTCGACCAGGCACACGGCGAACTCGACCAGGTCACCGACCCGGCGAGCGCGGCCCGACTGCGCGGCGACCTCGACGTGCTCGGGCGGGACCTCACCGCGGAGCGGGCAAAGCTCCTGCCCACCGCCGTGCCGATCTCCCCCACGCCCGGCGTCGTCCCGACCACCCCGGCCACTCGCCCCAGCACCGGCCCGGTGGCTCCGCCGCCCGGGCCGTCCCAGCCGCCGGCCTCGAGAACGCCGGGCGGCGCCGTGAGCGACGGCGGTGGTCTGCTGCCGCTGCCCAAGCCGCCGCGGCCGCCCTCGCCCAGCCTCTCGCCCCTGTTGCCTGGGCTGCCCGGGCTGCCGCTACCCACCGGTGGCCTGATCGACTGACCGAGTCCGGCGAACGGCCGCCGGTGGCCCCGGCCTTAGCTGCGGGGCCACCGGCGGCGGCTCAGGCGGCGGGCCCTTCCCGGTCGGCGGCCCGGCCCAGGGCCACCATGCGCAGCGTCTCCTCGCGGCGGCGCACCAGCAGCACCCCGGCGAGGAAGGTCACCGCTGGGGCGAGGACCACCATCGCCCACTGCGCCGGCACCAGCGGGATGGCGTGCCCCATGTGCATCGTGGATGCCGCCCAGCCGGCCAGCGCGGTGTCGATGAACAGGGCCAGCGCGGCGACCGGTGCCAGCATGACGACGACGCGCCGCCGTACCTCCGGGGCGAGCGTGGCCAGGCTGACCAGGACGGCCAGCCCGGCGACGGCGAACCCGGCCGCGTAGAGCCAGAAGACGGTCGAACTGCTCGCCTCAATTCCGTAGAGACGCTGGTAGGACACCGGCCCGGAGGTGAAGGCCGGGCGGGTCGCGCGGTTCAGCTCCAGGAGGGCCACCGCCGCCAGCGGCGCGAGCACCAGCACCGCCAGCCGGCGCGTGCCGAGCACCGCCAACGCCCGGCGGGGCGGCGCGGGCACGGTGAGCGCGGCGGCCGCCACCAGGGCGAGCGCGAACTGAGGCAGGGTGTCGATCACATAGCTGGGTTGGCCGGTGACGCCCGGCCCCACCAGCACCAGCCAGCCGACGACCCCGGCCCAGGCGAGTCCGGCCGCGACCCGACGCAGCCCGATCAGGGCGGCGAGGCCGACCGCCGCCCAACCCGCCACGCGCAGCCAGTCGACCAGATCGGGACCGCCCGGCGCGAGCCGCGGCGGCAGTGACGGGTCCGATACCACCTGGTCGAGCAGGCTCTTGCCGGCGGCCGCGAGCAGCAGCAACGCCACCAGGACGCCGGTCACGGCGGCAGCATCAGCCCAGGCCGGCTCGGTGAGCCCCCGTGCGCTCACCCGCAGCCGGGCCCGCAGGCCGGCGCCGATCAGGTTGACCGCGTCCCCGGCGCTCGGGCGGGTCTGACCGGGCCGCGCGCCCTCCAGGAGGACGGCGAGCATCTCCTCCTCGTACGCCCGGCGGTGTTCCCACGGGTAGACGGCGAGCAGCCGGCGGTAGCGGCGCTCCAGCCCGCCGGCGCTCACGCCGTCGCTCCGCTTCGCTCCGCGGCGGCGCGAGGCGTCCCGCTGCCGAGCCTGACGGTCCGCGTGTTACTCATGCGGCGCCTCCCTCGGGCAGCAGGCCGGCGCGGCGCAGCCGCCGGCCCGCGGCGTCGGCGTTGCGGCGCAGCCGGGCGACCTCGTCGGCGAGCCGGGTCGCGCCCAGCGCGGTGAGCCGGTAGTAGCGGCGCAGCCGGGACTGCACCACCTCCTCGCGGTCGACCTCGATGAGGCCGTCGGCGCGCAGCCGGTCGAGGACGGCGTAGAGGGTGCCGGCCCGCAGCCGGACGCGGCCCTCGGAGATGCGCCGTACGTCCTCGATGACGGCGTACCCGTGCTGGGGTGTCTCGGCCAGCGCGGTGAGTACCAGGAACGTGGGTTCCCGCAGTGGACTGTCGTTCATGGCGACAAGCATATACAGGTTATCGGTATATGCGCTGTCCCGTCAGCGCTGCGGTCGGTGCCCGTCTCCCTCGGCTGCCGCGGCGACGCCCTCCGTGGTCGGGCCGAGCGCCTCGGCCGGTTCTGTCCGCCCCGGCCCACCGGGCGCCGCCTGCTCGCGGGTGCGCCGCCCGTACTCCTGGAAGAACTGCAGCAACTCCACGGGGAACGGCATGACCAGGGTGCTGTTCTTCTCCGCGGCCACGTCCACCACCGTCTGCAGCAACCGCAACTGGTACGCACCAGGCGTGTTCGCCATCGCCCGCGAGGCGTCGGCGAGCCGGCGGGAGGCCTGGAACTCACCGTCGGCGGCGATCACCCGCGCGCGCCGTTCCCGCTCCGCCTCGGCCTGCCGGGACATCGACCGCTTCATCCCCTCGGGCAGCGCCACGTCCTTGACCTCGACCCGCTCGATGAGCAGGCCCCATGGCTTCTCGGTGGGCGCGTCGATGACGGCCTTCAGTTCGGCGTTGATCTTGTCCCGGTCCCGCAGCAGGGTGTCGAGGTCGGCCTTGCCGATCACCGAGCGCAGCGCGGTCTGCGCCACCTGGAGCACGGCGGCGGGATAGTCCCGAACGTTGATCAAGGCCTTGACCGGGTCGACCACGCGGTAGTAGACGACTGCGTCGACGGTGAGCGTGACGTTGTCGCGGGTGATGACGCCCTGTGCCGGCACCCCGATCACCGTGGTCTGCATGCTGACCCGCACCATCCGCTCCGCGACCGGGATGATCAGGTGGAAGCCGGGCTGGCGGATGCGGTCCAGCACCCGGCCGAAGCGGAACACGACACCGCGCTGGTACTGCTGCACCAGCCGGACGCTCAGCGACAGCACGATCAGCGCGATCACGACGACGATCACCACTGCGACGATGGCGGCGACTGCCATGGTCCCCCTCGATCCCGGAGGCGCCCGCCTCCCGGCGCCGGGCCTACCCGTTCCGGCGCCGTTCAGTCCTGCCGGTCGGGCGCCCGGGCGCGCCGGATTCACCCGATCCGGTACGACGCCGCCGCCGACTCGTCGAACCGCAGCCCGTGCCCGGGCACGGACAGGTCGGGCCGCAGCAGGCCGCCCGGCTCGGGCGTGACCGTGCCCTGGAACAACATCGACTCGATGCGGACGTGGTCGTGGAACCACTCCAGGTGCCGCAGGTTGGGCGTCGCGGCGGCGACGTCGAGGTGCAGGTGCGGGCCGCAGTGGCCGGAGAGCTGGAGGTTGTCCGCGGCGGTCACCGCGGCCACCCGCTGCCACTCGGTGATGCCGCCGCACCGGGACACGTCCGCCTGCAGGCAGTCCACCGCGCCGGCCCGCACCATCGCGGCGAAGTACGGCAGGTTATAGCCGTACTCCCCGGCCGCCACGTCGGGCAGGACGGCGTCGCGCACTTGCCGCAGGCCGGCCAGGTCGTCGGAGGAGACCGGCTCCTCGTACCACCGCACGTCCTGGTCGGCCAGGGCCTGCCCCACCCGGATCGCCTGTTTGCGCTGGTAGCCGCCGTTGGCGTCGACGTAGAGCTCGGCGTCCGGACCGATGATCTGCCGGGCCGTGCCGACCCGGGCCAGGTCGCGTTCGACGCGGGTTCCCCACGACTCGCCGATCTTCATCTTCACCCGCGGGATGCCCTGCTCGTGCACCCAGTGGGTGAGCTGGGCGCGCAGTTGCGCCTCGTCGTAGGTGGTGAAGCCACCGCTGCCGTAGATCGGCACCGCCTCCCGCGTCAGGCCGAGCAGCCGGGCCAGCCGGATCCCCAGCAGTCGCGCCTTGACATCCCACAGCGCCACGTCCACTGCGGAGATGGCGTAGGCGGCGACTCCGGGGCGGCCCACGTTGCGCACGGCCGCCTGCATGGCCTGGTAGCTGCCGGGGACGTCGAGCGCGTCACGCCCGGTCACCACCCCGGCCAACAGCTCGGTGACCAGCTCGCCGGCGGCGGCCGCCGCGTACGTCCAGCCGGTGCCCACCTCGCCGCCCGCGCTGACCTGGACCAGCACCAGCGTGGTGGCGCTCCAGGCCGCGGTGCCGTCCCCCTCCGGGGCGTCGGTGGGGATCCGGTATGCCCCGGCGGTCACCCGGTCGACCACGGAGTCACCCCGCACGGCGGGCCTCTGGACATGCTGGGGCGGTAGGACCTCGGTCCACGCGCCGGGAGGCCACGATTGCGGAGGTGATGCGCTGCATGGATCGGAGATACCGCGGATCGCCGGAGGCAAACCCGCCGGCGCCCGCGCCGGCGTCGTCCGACGGGCTACCGGTTGGCTGGAATGATGGCAGTATGCAATCACCCGCCGGCGACAGCGAAACGGCGGCCGTCGAGGCGCTGATGGCGGCCAGCCGCGCGTTCGTCGGCCTCGCCGCCCGCTCGCTGGCCGACCTCGACGCCGAGGTCACCCTGCCGCAGTTTCGGGCGTTGGTCGTGCTGGCCACCCGGGGACCCCAGCGCGCCGTCGACGTCTCCGCCGAACTCCAGGTCGCCCCGTCGACCGGCACGCGGATGTGTGACCGCCTGATCCGCAAGGGCCTGGTCCGCCGGTCCCGCTCCACCAGCGACCGCCGGGTGGTGCGGCTGCGACTCACCCCCGCCGGGCTGGCCCTGGTGCGGGAGGTGATCCGTCGGCGGCGCGCGGAGCTGTCTCGGATCGTCGCCGCGACCTCGGCGTACTGGCAGCCGACGGTGACCGAGGCGCTGACCGCGTTCGCCACCGCGGCGGGTGAGCTGCCCGAGCAGGAGTGGTGGCTGGGCTTCACCGCGGCGGACAGCCCCGCGGAGGCCGAGGCCTGACCGTTCCGTCCACCGGGCGTGCGTCAAGCACTGGCCGAGATGCTGGCACAGTGCAATGATGGCTGTATGCAAGCGATACTGTGACAGCACGCACCATCGTCACGACCAGTGACGGGAGGCACGCCATGGACCGCGACGGACACCACGAGGTCGCCCGGATCGACGACACGGTCACCCCGGACACCCTGCACGAACGGGCCGAGCGGGTCGCCGTGCCCGACTTCGACTACCTCACCCAGTTCATCGAGGCGGTCGCGGACGGGCTCACCCCGCACCTCCCCAGCCCGACCAGGCGAGGTTGACCCGCCGCCACCCGGCCGGCGGACATCGGCCAGGGCGGCCGAGCGGAGTGAGCTGCGCTCAGGCGGCGTAGAGGGCGGCGAGGTCGACGACCCGGCGGGCGGCGGCCACCATCGCCCGGTCGGCGAACCGCCCGTCGGGCAGCACCACGGTGCCGGAGTCGCGGGTCTGCGCCTCGGCGACGGCGGCGAGCAGTTCCCGGGCCCGGGCCACCTCGCGCTCGGCCGGACGGAACGCCGCGGCGATGACGGGGAGCTGTCGTGGGTGGATGGCCGTCCGGCCGAGGAAGCCGAGCCGTCGGCCGGCGGCGCAGGAGGCGGCCAGCCCGTCGAGGTCGGCGACGTTCGCGTACACCGACATGGCCGGCGGAGGCAGGCCGGCGGCGCGGGCCGCGACGATGATCCGGCCGCGGGCCCAGAGCAGGCCGTCGTCATCGCCGACGCCCAGGTCGGAGCGGAGGTCGGCCTCGCCGAGGCCGAGCGAGGCCACCGCCGGGTGGGCGGTGGCGATCCGGTACGCGGACTCCAGCCCGACGGCGGACTCGATCAGCGGGTGCAGCGGGGTGTCGACCCGGTCGGCGACGGCGGCGACGGCCGCCGGGGACTCCACCTTGGGCAGGCGCAGGCCGGCCAGCCCCGGTTTACCGGCGACGGCAGCCAGGTCGGCGTCGACGTCCGGGCCGGTCAGCTCGTTGACCCGCACCTGGACCGGCACCGGCGACGGTTCGGCGAGGAACTCGGCGACAGCATCCCGGGCGTACGCCTTGCGGCCGGCGACGACGGCGTCCTCCAGGTCGAGGATGACCGCGTCGGCGCCGGAGGCGACCGCCTTGGCGAACCGGTCCGGCCGATCACCGGGCACGTAGAGCCAGGTCAGCCGCATCAGATCACGCCCCGCTCGCGCAGCGCGGCCAGGTCCGCGTCGGTCAGGCCGAGCGCCCGGAACACCTCGTCGGTGTCCTGGCCGTGCCGCCGGCCGGCGTGCCGGATCTCGCCGGGGGTGGCGGACATCCGGAACGGCACGTTCTGCATGCGGACCTCGCCGAGTTCCTCGTCGGGGACCGTGACGACGGTGCCGAGCGCCGCGTACTGCGGGTCGGCGAGGACGTCCCGGACGTCGTAGACGGGCGCGACAGCCGCCTGGGCCGCCTCGAACGCGGCCACCACCTCGTCCCGGTCCCGCTGTGCCACCCAGCCGGCGACGACGGCGTCGAGTTCGTCGGCGTGCGCGGCCCGGCCGCTGCCCGTGGCGAACCAGGGCTCGTCGACCAGCTCGGGGTGGCCGACGAGGCGGATCACCCGCTCGGCGATGCTCTGCGCGCTGGTGGAGACGGCCACCCAGCGGCCGTCCGCGCACCGGTAGGTGTTGCGCGGGGCGTTGTTGTTGGACCGGTTGCCGAGCCGGGGCTGCACGTAGCCGAGCTGGTCGTACCAGGTGATCTGCGGGCCGAGCATCGCCATGATCGGTTCGATGATGGCCAGGTCGACCACCTGGCCCCGGCCGGTCAGGTCGCGGCCACGCAGGGCCAGCATGACCGCGTACGCGGCGGCGAGCGCGGTGACCGAGTCGGCCAGGCCGAACGGGGGCAGGGTGGGCGGCCCGTCGGGTTCCCCGGTGGCCGCGGCGAAGCCGCTCATCGCCTCGGCGAGCGTGCCGAACCCGGGCCGGGGTGCGTAGGGGCCGACCTGGCCGAAGCCGCTGATCCGGGCGATCACCAGGCGTGGGTTGACCGCGTGCAGGGCGTCCGGGCCGAGGCCCCAGCGTTCCAGGGTGCCGGGGCGGAAGTTCTCCACCAGCACGTCGGCGTCGGCGAGCAGCCGGCGCAGCAGTTCGGCGCCCTGCGGGTCGGACAGGTTGAGCGTGACGGTGCGCTTGTTGCGGCCGAGCACCTTCCACCAGAGGCCGACGCCGTCCTTGGCGGGGCCGTGCCCGCGGGACGGGTCGGGCTTGGCCGGGTGCTCGACCTTGACCACGTCGGCGCCGAAGTCGCCGAGGAAGGCGGCGGCGAGCGGGCCGGCGAAGAGGGTGGCCAGGTCGACCACCCGAACGCCGTGCAGCGGGGCGGGCGCGGTCATGGCGTTCCCTTCGCCGGGTCGACGGCGGCGAGGAACACGTCGCCGTTGCCGAGGGCGGCGCCACCGGTGGGCGTGCCGGCGGTGCGGCCGCTGACCAGCAGCCGGCCGTCGGGGGCGAGGGTGGCGTAGACGTTCTCCTCGCCGAACGGGTCGGCCGCGTCGTCGCGCGCGGTGCCGTACTGCGCGACGGCGAGCTGCCGGCCGCGGGCGTCGAGGCGCAGGGTGAACACGTCCGCCCCGCCGGCCGGCACACCGAGCGTGCTGCCGGTGAAGCCGACCACCGCGAGCGAGCCGTCGGCCAGGGCCAGGACGTCGGTGCCGGCGTCCGCGCCGCGCCCGCCGGTGACGGTCCGCCAGCGCTGTGCGCCCTTGCTGGTGTACGCGACGGTCAGCACGTCGCCGGAGGTGGCGCCGGTGGCCACGACCTGCCCCGCGCCGGTGACGGTGACGCCGCCGAGCAGGTCGTCCCCGTCGCCGCCGGCGACGGTGAGCCAGTCGCGGGTGCCGTCCGGGGTGAACCGGGCGAGCCAGCCGTCGGCGCCGCCGAGCGGGGTGGTGCCGGGCAGTGCGGCGGAGGTGCCGCCGGCGACGTAGACGCCATCGGGGCCGACGGCGACGGCGTACGCCTTGTCCTCGCCGGAGCCGCCGAACTGGCGGGTCCAGGCGAGCGTGCCGTCCGGGGCGATCCGGGCGAGCACGGCGTCCTTGTCGCCGGCGTTGGCGCCGCCGAACGCGCCACTGGTGTAGCCGGCGACGTACGCGCCACCGTCCGGTGCGGCGGCGAGGGCGTAGAAGCGGTCGGCCTTGGCCGGGTCTCCGGCCTGGGTGAGCCAGGCGCGCTGCCCGGTGGCGGTCAGTTTCGCCACGAAACCGTCGTCCGCCGGGCTGGCCGGGTGCCGGCCGTCGAGGTCGCCGCGGGTGTAGCCGGCGGTGAGCACGCTGCCGTCGGGTAGCGGCACGGTCCCGTAGAGCCGGTCGTTGGCGGCGGTGCCGAACTGGGCGGTCCAGCGGGCGGTGGTGCGGTCCGCGGCGAGCCGGGTGACCACGGCGTCGAGGCCGCCGGCGTACGGCTGGCCGACGACGCTGCCGGACGCCGCGTAGCCGAGGGTGACGTCGCCGTCGGGGTGGGCGGCGACCCCGCCGGCCCAGTCCGCGCCGGGGGTGCCGTGCAGCGGCGCGGGCAGCCCGGCGGGCGGGGTGACGCTGAGGGTGGCGGCGAGATGCGTGAGACCGGCGACGAAGGCGGGGCGCCAGACGTCCCAGTCGTGCCCGCCGTCGAGGACGCGGAACTCGGCGGCGATGCCGTCGGTGCGCCGGACGGTGTTGTAGAGGGTGGCGGCCTCGTAGTCGAGGTCGTGGACGGCGTCGGCCGGGTCCGGGTTGGGCCATTCGTCGTCGCCGACGGCGACGAACATCCGGACCGGGGACTCCGGGTCGACGCCGGGGAGCAGGGCCGGGTAGTTCAGGCGCCGGTAGACGTCGTCGGAGAAGAGCTGGTCGCCGGTGCCGAAGGCGCCGAACTCGCGGGCCGAGGAGTCGGCCGGCGGCAGCGGCCGGTAGACGGCGGGGCTGAGCACCAGCGCGTTGGCGAAGAGGTCCTGGTGGGCGAGGGCGTAGCGCAGCGCGCCCGCGCCGCCCATCGAGTAGCCGCCGATGAGCCGGGCGTTCCGGTGCGCGGCGGTGCGGTAGGTGGCGTCGACGTGGGTGACGAGGTCGCGGGTGAGCGCGGTCTCCACGGGGCGGCCCGGGTTGTCGGCGCCGGTGTACGCGGAGTCGACGTACCAGCTGCCGCGGCTGCTCCACGGGGCGTCGGGCAGCACGGCGATCACCGGCGGCACCCGCCGATCGGCGATCAGCCGGTCGAGGTCCGACTTGATGCGGGTCCACGCCTGCATGGTGTCGCCACGCCCGTGCAGCAGGTACAGCACCGGGTAGCGGGTGGCGGCCTGCGCGGGGTCGCGGTAGCCGTACGGGAGGTAGACGGTGTAGTCGATGCTGCCGCCGAGGGCCGGCGAGGGTGCGGTGGCGGTGCCGAGCGTGCCGGCGGGATCCTTGGCGGCGACGGCGGTCTCCGGCGCCAGGACGGTGAGCCCGACGGCGGTCAGCAGGGCGACGAGGATGGCGCCGGTGCGCCACGTTCTGCTCATCGGGGGGCTCCTTCGGCGGGCAGGTCGGCGGCGCAGCGGAAGCCGATCGAGTCGGAGCGGGTGAGGCCGGCGCCGGTGAGCAGCAGCTTCACCGACACCTCGGGCGGTTGCGGGCCGCCGTCGAGATACCAGTCGGAGCCTTCCGCGCGGTACGCGCAGCCGCCCTTGAGGATGACGAACCGGGTACGCCCGTCGGAGTGTTCACTTTCGGTCAGGTTCCACACCAGCGGTGCCCGGCGCGCGAGCAGTCCCGCCTCGGCGGCGACCTGCCATTCGTCCTCGGTGGGCAGCCGCAGCCCGGCCCAGTCGGCGTACGCGCGGGCGTCGGCGAGGTCGACGCCGGTGACCGGGGCGTCGGCGGGCCCCTGCCCAGCGGTGAACCGTTCCGGCCGGACCGGCCGGTAGCCGGTGGCGGCGAGGAAGCGGGCGTACTGGCCGTGGGTGACCTCGTGGGTGTCGATGGCGAAGCGGCCGAGCCGGACCGGGCGGCGCAGGGTGCCGGTGTGGTGCAGTCGGGGCGGCAGGGGCTTCCACTCGTCGACGTAGGGGGCTTCGCCGTACAGGCCGGTCTCTCGGACGCGGTGGCGGACGGTCAGCTCGTGGTGCCCGTCGTCGACGGAGACCATGCCGTCGGGCAGGGCCGCGAGGGGCGACCACGGGGTGCGGGTACGCACGGCGGCGCGGGCCGGGAAGGACGGGTCACCGGTCGGCGGTTCGTGCCGGTCGACGGGGGTGTCGGTGGCGACCACCGCGGCGATCGCCCCGGCGGGCAGCGGCCCGCCGACGGCGACCCGCCCGTCCTCGAGTTCGGTGACGGTCAGCTCGGCGCCGGTGACCAGGTCGACGAAGCGGCCGGGACGGGGCTCGGTGAGCAGCCAGAGGCCGTCGTGGTCGGCGCCCCGGTTGACCACCGTCCACAGGGGTTGGCCGTCGTGGGTCCAGCGGGACGCGTACACCTGGCCGGTGCCGGGGTGATCGGCGAGCGGGACCCAGTCCTCGGCGCGCAGCCACGCCGCGTGGCTGGCCTGCACCCGCCGCATGGCGCGCAGCACGGCCTTGTCCCGGTCGTTCCAGCCGACCCAGACGCCGAAGACGCTCTCCCAGACCAGCACGCCGCAGCCGTTGAGCCAGGCGGAGTGCAGCTCGTCGAGGTGGCTGCGGTGCCAGCGGCGGGTGTGGTGCAGGATGTGCCGCCGCTCGAACCACTTTGCCCGCAGCACGCCGGGCACGTCGGAGTCGGCGAACCACTGCGCCCAGGACATGGCGTGGTCGGCGATCCGGGCCAGCGGCACCCGGCTCTCACCCTCCAGGACCAGGCCGGGGCGAACCCCGTCGAGGGTCTTGCGCAGCTCGCCGGCGCCCTCCTTGAGGGTGTCCAGGAAGACCCCGTCGACGCCGAGGGCGGCGGCCAGCGCGGCGACCTCCTCGGCGTCGGCGCCGGGCTCCCGCCTGGTGCCGGTGTCCCAGGGGTTGTAGTCGACGAACACCCGGACGCCGTGGGCCTGGAACTGGCGGACCACGTCGGGCAGTTCGGGGACGTCCCGGTACCAGTCGAACTGGTTGCGCGCGTCCAGCCCGATCACCGGGTACGCGTGCCAGAGGACCACTCCGTCGAAGCCGCCGAAGTCGCGCCGCGCCGCGTCGAGAAACGCGTCCACGGTGAACCCGCCCCGGTCGTGGTCGTAGAGGGTCTCGTCCCACAGCCAGGCGAGGCACACGGTGAAGCAGTCCCCGGTGATGTCGTCGTAGTGCTCGCCGGTGTAGGCGAGCCGGGCCCGGGCGTCGGCCCGCCAGCGGGTGAGCTGGTCGCGCCAGGCGGGCCAGTCGGCGGGGTCGCCCGGGGCGGCGAAGATCTTCGCCTCGTCCAGGGTGGTCAGGTCGGCGTGCGCCCCGAGCGGCACCTCGGTGGGCCGGTCGATGGGGCGCGGGAGGTACGGGTTGAAGCTCACGCCGTCGCCTCTCTGCGGTCCGCGCCGGCATGCGGCTCCACGGCACTGAATCTGATGGTTCGCTCGCTACGCTCGTTCACTCTTCCGCTCCGTAGGTCGCGGCTTGCAGGGTGTCGATGGCGGCCCGGTCGGGCAGCGCGGTGGACGCGCCGGGGCGTTGGGCGCAGGCCGCCCCGGCGGCGCAGGCCCAGCGCAGGACGGCCGGCGCGGTGGCGGCGGTGAGGGTGCCGCCGCATTCGGCGAGGGCGACCGCGAGGGCACCGGTGAACGCGTCGCCGGCCGCGGTGGTGTCGACCGCCTCGATCGCCGGCGCGGGCACCTGCAGGCGGGTGCCGTGCCGGTCGGCGTAGGCGGCGCCCCGGGCGCCGAGGGTCAGCACCACCCGGGGTACCAGGGTCACCAGCGCGTCGAGCAGGGCGGCGGGCTCGTCGATGAACATCTCGGCGACGACGGCGGCCTCGTGTTCGTTCACCACCAGCACGTCGACGAGGTCGAGCAGCTCGTCGGGGAGCGGGCGGGCCGGGGCGGCGTTGAGCACCACGGTGGTGGCGTCGGCGCGGGCCCGGTCGGCGGCCTGGGTGACGGCCGCCAGCGGCACCTCGAGCTGGAGCAGCAGCACGTCGGCCGCGCCCACCGCCGCCCGGTCGGCGGGGTGCAGGTCGGTCAGGGTGGCGTTGGCGCCGGGCGCGACGACGATGCAGTTCTCCGCGGCGTGGTCGACGGCGATCAGCGCGACGCCCGAGGGCGCGTCGACGGTGCGCAGGCCGCGCACGTCCACGCCGGCGGCGGTCAAGTTGTCCCGCAGCTGCGCCCCGAAGTCGTCGGCGCCGACCGCGCCGACGAAGGCGCAGTCCGCGCCGGCCCGGGCGGCGGCGACCGCCTGGTTGGCGCCCTTGCCGCCGGGCACGGTGCGGAAGCCGTCACCGAGAACCGTCTCGCCGGGCCTGGGCAGCTGCGGCGCGGTCACCACCAGATCCAGGTTGGCGCTGCCCACCACGACCACCCGCGCGGTCACGCCGCACCCCGGTGGGCCAGGGCGAGCGTGCGGCCGGCCAGCTCGTCGAAGCGGACGCCGTCGAAGCCGGCGATGCTGCTGGCCAGGCGATTGCGCAGCGGAGCGACCCAGCGCCCGGGCAGGGCGGACGCGCCGGTGAGCGCCCCGGTGACGGCCCCGACGGTGGCGCCGGTGGAGTCGGTGTCCCAACCGCCGGAGACCACGGCGCAGATGGACCGTTCCAGGTCGCCGCGCCCGTACGCGAGGGCCGCGGCGACCAGGGCGGCGTTGTTGCGGACGTGCACCCAGTGCAGGTGCCCGTGCCGGGCGTAGAGGGTGTCCACGATGCTCTCCCAGTCGTCGGTGCCCGTGCCGAGGGCACGTGCCTCCCGGATCGCGGCGGTGAACCGGCTGTCCGGGGGCAGCACCGACTCGCCCGCGTCCAGCACCTCGTCGACGCTGGTGGCGACCGGTGCCGCCGCGGCGAGGGCGGCCACCCAGATCGCCCCGTACGCCCCGGCCCGGACGTGGCTGACGGCGGCGTCCCGCCAGGCCGCCTCGGCGGCACGGTCGGGGCGGCCGGGGTTGGTCCAGCCGTACACGTCGGTGCGGATCTGCGCGCCGATCCACTCCCGGAACGGGTTGTGCCGGCGGGCGGTCCGCGGCGGGGTGAGGCCGAGCAGCAGGTTGCGGTAGGCGACCCGTTCGGCGGTGAAGACCCGCCCGGCGGGCAGCCAGTCCAGCCAGGCCTGCGCCACGTCGGCGCTGGTGAAGTCCGGCCCGTACGTCTCCAGGATGCGCAGCGCGAGCAGCGCGAAGTTGAGGTCGTCGTCCTCGGGCATGCCGGCGATGTTCTCGGCCAGGCTGGTGGGGGCGCTGCGCCGGTTCCACGGCCAACGGGCGGCGACGTCGGCTGGCAGCCCCTGCGCGGTGAACCACCCGCGCAGGGGCCACCGGCCGGTGGCGGAGAGGATCTCCCGGATCCCGTGACGGGGGATCTTCTCCACCGGCTTGCCGAGCAGGCAGCCGGCGGCCCGGCCGAGCCAGGCGCCGTGCAGCCGGTCCCGCTCGACGGTGGTCGGCAGGTGCCAGGCGCTCGGCCAGGTCGCGCGGACCGCGTCGAGGTCGTCGGGCTCGTGCGCGGTGTCCGGTCCGGGCCGCGCATCGGCGGCGTCGAGCAGTTCGACGGCGAGGGCGCGCAGCCGCGGCGATGCCGGCACGGGCGACGCGCCGCTGACCGGGGCGGTGACGTCACCACCGGCCGCCGCCCACCGCTCGGCGAGGTCGGTGACGTCGCGGCCCTCGTCGCGGCTCGCGGCCAGCTCGTGCGGCAGCAGGTCCTCCGGCTGCACCCAGGTCAGCCGGAGCCCGTGGGCCGCACCGGCGGCCGGGCCGTCCGCAGCGCTCATGCCGAACCGAGCTTGATGATTCGCTGGCTGCGCTCGCTCATGCCAGACCGCCGAAGCGTTCGGCGCGGCGGGCGAACCGCTCCCGGTCACGGTCGAAGACCTCGGTGGCCACCTGGGCGAGGACCCGGGCGGGCTCGACCAGGTCGGTTCGGGACGCGGAGGCGACCGCCTGCGACCACTCGGCCGGCACGGCCGCGGCGCCGCCGAGCGCCCCGGCGATCGCACCGGCCATGGTGGCCGTGGAGTCGGCGTCGCGGCCGTAGTTGACCGCACCCAGCACCGCCGCCCGGTAGTCGCCGCCGGCCACCACCAGCATGCCCAGCGCCACCGGCAGTTCCTCGATGGCGTGCAGCCGGCTGGGCCGGCGGGCGCCCAGGCCCGGGGTGCGGTACTCCTCGCCCACCGTGTCGTAGGGCGCGACGGCGGCGCGCAGCGCGGGGATCGCCGCCTTCCAGTCGTCGTACCCGCGGGCCTCCTTGACCACCGCGTCGACGGCGGCGCGGGTGCCGTCGCGGGCCAGGTCGAGGGCCGCGGCGAGCACGTCGTCGACGCCCGCGCCGGGTGCCGCGGCGGCGGCGACCGCGGCGGCGAAGACCGCCGCGGCCTCCCGCCCGTAGCTGTGCTGGTGTGCCCCGGTGAGCTCCACCGCCTCGGCGTACGCCCCGGCCGGGTCGCCGGCGTTGACGATGCCGACCGGGGCCATGTACATGGCGGCGCCGCAGTTGACGATGTTGCCCACGCCGGCCTCGCGGGGGTCGACGTGCGCGTGGTGCAGGCGGGTGACCAGCCACCGTTCGGCCGCGGCTAGCCGGTGGAAGGTCACCCCCTCCCGCTCCAGGTCCGGGAGATAGACCACCCGCTCGATCAGGTCGGGGACGAGCAGTTCCGCCACGTCGTACGCGTCGAGGTGGTCCCGTTTGGCCGCGTACGCGCGGACCAGGGCGTGGGTCATCAGAGTGTCGTCGGTGATGTGCCCGTCGCCCTTGTGGTACGGCGCGAGTGGCCGCGCGGTGGCCCAGTCGGCGTGGTACGGGGGGACGATCCCCTCGACCCAGCCGCCGAAGCGGGCGCGGATCTGCTCCGGCAGGGCTGTCTCGGTGGCCCCGCCGAGGGCGTCGCCCACCGCGGCGCCGACCAGGCAGCCGACCGACTTGTCGAGCAAGAGTGACATGGTTACCTCAGCACCTGCTTGCCCCCGTCGACCAGCTGCGTGCCGAGCTGGTCCAGGGTGATCTTGTTGGCGAAGTACTGCTGCAGCGCCGGGGTGGCGTACTTGGTCTTCCACTCCGGGTAGCCGTCGACCTTCTGGAACGGGGCGACGGTCAGGTCGGCGGCGCTGTCCGCGGCGACGTCCCAGCCCTGCTTGCCGTCGGTGGCCTTGACCAGCTCCTGGTTGGCCTGCTTGCCGGTGGGCACCAGCCAGTCACCCTTGGCGAGGGTGGCCATGTTGGTGGGGTTGAGGAACCACTCCAGGAACTGCGCGGCCTGCTTCTTGTGCTTGCTGTCCTCGGAGATGGACAGCGTCTGCGGGTTGGCGGCCTGCTTGCTGGACAGCCCCTTGATCGGCGGGAGGGTCACCCACTCGAAGCCGGCGGGGGCCTGCTCGACCATCTGCTGGCGCAGCGAGACCGAGCCGGGGAGCATGGCGTACTTGCCGCCGAAGAAGCCGGGCAGGGTGTCCGCGCCGCTCATGCCGAGCGCCTCCGGGGAGGCGGACTTGGCGGTGTAGAGCATGTCGTGGATCCGCTTGGGCACCTCCTTCTCCGGGTCGCCGACCTTGACCTCGGTCTTGCCGCCGTCGGTGTAGAAGAACTTGCCGTCGTAGTTCAACGCCAGGTTCATCACCCGGTTGGTCGGCGACTTCAGCGCCCAGGCCACGCCGTACTGGCCGGGCTTGGTGAGCTTCTGCGCGTTGGCCTGGAACTCGTCCCAGGTCCAGCCGCCGTCGGCCGGCGGGACGGCGACGCCGGCGGCGTCGAGCAGCTTCTTGTTGGCGATGACGACCTGCGACTCCAGCAGGAACGGCACCCCGGTGACCTTGCCGTCGAACGTGACGGTGTCCCAGACGCCCTGGTCGATCTGGCCCTTGAAGTCGTCGCTGAGCAGCTTCGAGACGTCGGCCAGGTAGCCCTGCTTGCTGAACTCGCCGATGGCGGACGCCTCGTAGTGCACGATGTCGGCGGCGTCGCCGCCCTCGAACGAGGTGACCAGCTGGTCGTGGATCGAGTTCCAGTCGCCCTGGACGTACTCCACCTGGATGTCCGGGTGTTCGCTGTTCCACTTGGCGACCAGGTCCTTGTTGGCCTGCAGCGACTCCTTCTGCCAGGCCAGGCTGAGGAAGCGCAGCTTGACCGGGCCGGACGACGGTTCGTCCTCGCCGCCGCCGTCACCGCAGGCGGTGAGGGCGCCGAGGCCGACGACCGCGACCGCGGTGGCCGCGGCGAGCCGACGGAATCTGCTTCGGGGCATGGGGGTTTCCTCCTTGGTGGTGGGTGGGGGACGCGGTTCAGCCCTTGACCGCGCCGGCGAGCGACCCGGACGAGAGCCGGCGTTGCATGAACGCGAAGAAGATCAGGCTGGGCAGGGTGGCGAGCAGCGATCCGGCCGCGAGGGGGCCGAGCCGGGCGGTGCCCTCGATGCCGACGAACCGGGCCAGGGCGACCGGCAGGGTCGCCAGCTCGGGCGTCTTGACCAGCACCAGGGCGAAGAAGAACTCATTCCAGGCGGAGATGAAGGAGAACAGCGCGGTCGCCACGATGCCCGGCGCGAGCAGCGGGAAGACCACCCGGCGCAGCACCTGGAGTCGGCTGGCGCCGTCGACGGCGGCCGCTTCCTCCAGGTCGCGGGGGATGTTGCGGACGAAGCCCTGCAGCATCCACAGGGCGAACGGCAGCGCCCAGACCACGTAGATCAGCACCAGCCCGGCGTGCGTGTTGGCCAGCCCGACCTGCCGCAGAATCAGGAAGATCGGGATGATCAGCAGTACGAACGGGAAGAGCTGCGACAGCAGCACCCAGCCGAGCGCGATGGTGCCGAGCCTCGTGCGGAACCGGGCGAGGGCGTACGAGGCGGGCAGCGCGACCAGCACGGTGAGCACCGCCGAGGCGAGCGACACCTGGAGGCTGTTCAGCGCGGCCCGGCCGAGTTGCTGCTCGGTGAAGGCCTGCACGAAGTTCTGCACGGTCGGGTTGCTGGGGATCAGTGTGGGGTGCAGCTGGACCAGTTCCCGGGGCGGCTTGAACGCGGTGGAGAGCAGCCAGACCAGCGGGAACCCGAGGAAGACCAGGTAGCCGGTCAGCGCAAGGTACTGCAGCGTGCGCCCGGTGCGGCTCGGCTTTCCGAACATGTCAGTTCGCCTCCCTCAACCGGCGGCGCAGATAGACGGCCAGCAGCGCGACGATGATCACGACCATGACGTTGCCGAGGGCGGCGGCGTATCCGTAGTTGCCGTAGCGGAACGCCTCCTCGTAGGCGAAGAGCATCGGCAGCATGGTCTTGCCGCCCGGGCCGCCCGCGGTGAGCACGTAGACCAGGCCGAACGAGTTGAAGTTCCAGATGAAGTCCAGCGAGGTGATCGCCACGATCACCGGGGTGATGGCGGGCAGGGTGACGTTGCGGAAGCGGTGCCAGGTGCTGGCGCCGTCGACCGCGGCCGCCTCGTGCAGTTCGCGTGGTACACCCTGCAGCCCGGCCAGGAGTACGACGGTGGTCTGCGGCATGCCGGCCCAGACACCCACGAGGATGACGGCGGGCAGCGCGGTGTTGAAGTCGCCGAGCCAGTTGGTGCGCAGCCCGTCGGCGTCGATGCGGTGGAAGAACTCGTTCAGCAGGCCGGCGTCCGGGTGGTAGACGAGCTTCCACAGGATGCCGACCACCACCGGCGGCATCGCCCACGGCACCACGGACAGCACCCGGGCCACGCCGCGGAAGCGCAGTTGCTGGTTGAGCAGCAGGGCCAGGCCGAGGGCAAGCAGGAACTGCAGCACGGTCACGCCGACTGCCCAGAGCAGGCCGATCTTGAAGGAGTTCCAGAACAGGTCGTCGCCGAGGAGTTCGCGGTAGTTGGCCAGCCCGGTGAAGCTGATCTCGACGTGGCGTCCGGCGCGGGCGTCAGTGAAGCCGAGGTAGATGCCGCGCAGCAGCGGGAACACCGACAGCACCACGATCGGCAGCAGCGACGGGAGCAGCAGCAGGTAGATGCCCATCCGGTCGGACCGGGACCGGGCCACCCGCGGCCCGTCGGTGGGGGCGACGTCGGGCCGCTCGGCCAGGGTGGTCATGCCGTCACCTCCGGGGTACGCGGTGCGGGCAGAGTTACGCCGGTCGCGGGCCCGGTGGCGCTGGAGGCGCGGACGGCGAGGCTGGGCGCGACCTGTTCCCGCCGCGGCGGCAGGGTCGGATCGGCGATGCGTTGCAGCAGCAGCTCGGCGGCGCGCCGACCACGTTCGGCGGAGCCGAGGGAGACGCTGGACAGCTGCGGGAACATCATCCGGGCCAGCTCGGTGTCGTCCATGCCGACCAGCGCGACGTCCTGCGGGACGCGGTGGCCGGCGGCGAGCAGGGCGTGCAGCGCGCCGACGGCGATCAGGTCGTTGGCGCAGACCAGCGCGTCGGGGCGGGCCCGGGCGAGCAGCCGTTCGGTGGCCGCGCGGCCGGCGGCGTACCGGAAGTCGCCGACCTCGACGAGGCGCTCGTCGAGGTCGATGCCGTGGGCGGCCAGGGCGGCCCGGAAGCCGGCGTCGCGGGCGGCGCCGGGGACGGTGTCGAGCGGGCCGTTGACGAACCCGATCCGCCGCCGCCCGGCCGCGACCAGGTGGCCGACCGCCAGCCCCACACCGGTACGCGAGTCGGTGCGCACGTTGTCCACCGGCGCGTCGGCGCCGAGCTGGCCGACCACGACCACCGGCACGGGGCTGTCGACCAGCGCGGCGAGGTGGTCGTCGGTGACCCGGATCGGCGAGACGATCATCCCGTCGACGTAGCGGTGGGCGAGCCGGCGCAGCAGCGCGGTCTCGTTGGCGATCTGCCCGCCGGTGGCGTGCACCAGCAGTTGCCGGCCGGAGGCGGCGACCACCGACTCGATGGCCCGCATCATCTCGACGTAGACCGGGTTGCCGATGTCCTCGACGGCGAGCGCGACCAGACCGGTGCGCTGCGACTGGAGTGAGCGGCCGATGGCGTTGGGCACGTAGCCGACCTCGGCCGCCGCCTCGCGCACCTTGCGGATGGTCTCCGGGCTGCCGCCGACGCCGTTGAGCACGCGGGAGGCGGACGCGATGGAGACACCGGCGCGGGCGGCGACGGTGTGGACGGTGGGACGGCCGTCGGCCGACTCCTGTAAACGTTTACGACCCACGCCCCGCACCTCCACCTGTCTGCTGTAAACGTTTCCGGGAGTCTGCGCCGAGCCGGCGATCAGGTCAAGGGCTCGTTACGAAAACGTTTCCAATCGCGCCGAGCTGCGATGGCAGGCCGGGTCCAGAACGAGTTCGGGCCGGAAGCCGTGGTGGCCAGGCCACGGCATCGTTGCGCCCGCGCAGGATGTCCCTACCTCTTGCGCCCACACCTTGACTGATGGGACCCGTGTGTCGAACCAGTGGCATTCAGCATGCCGAACGGTTCACGAAAATTGCTGGAACCGGGAGCTTCCTGCGGACAGGAGAAGGTGTGAGCGCAACATTGCGAGCCCGAATTCGCGCGGGGGACGCTGCCGCCTTCGGACAGGTATTCGACGAGCATGCGGCAGCCGTATACCGGCATGCCGTGCGGGCCGACGGTCACACCTCGGGCGCGGAGGACGTCGTGTCGCTGACGTTCCTGGAAGCGTGGCGGCTCCGCGCCACGCTGCGGCCCGACGGTGACAGTCTGCTTCCTTGGCTGCTGGGCATCGCGACGAATGTACTGCGCAACCGACGCCGTGCGACCCGACGGCGTCGGGCGGCCCTGCTGCGGATCCCGCCGGCTGCCGCTGCCCCAGACGTCGCCGAGGAGGTCGTCGGCCGGATGCACGATGCGCGGCAGTTGGCCGCAGCCGCGGCCGCATTACGTCGGTTACGCAGGGCGGAAAGGGAAGTGTTTGTGCTCTGCGTGTGGTCGCAGTTGGACTACACGTCCGCCGCCGAGGCTAACCGATTTGATTATCGATGATCAGTGATCATAGATTGGCCTGTGTGGAACGTTTTCGGCTTTCCAAGGCCTGGAAGCGTGTCGGTGTTCACCCTGTGGCGCATCACGTTTGGGTTGGCCCGGGGAGGGTTCCGGTGGCGTGGGCCGGTCGTGAGCGTTGGTTCTGCTCGATCGATGGTGGGTCGTTGAGTTGGTGAGCGGGAAGCTGCGGCTGGCCGTGGGTGAGGCCTCCCGGACCGCGTGTGCCCGTGCTGTGCTGCGCGCGGGGGTGGATGAGGCAACCGGCGAGGTGCTGTCTCCGGCGGTGCTGGCGCGGCGGGTTGGTTGGTGTGCTGATCTGGTGGCGGGCATGGTGGCCGCGCTGGTCGGTGAGCATTGGAACCGCGTGGATGTGGGGGTGTTGGCGGCCGGGGTGGATGCGGGTGGGCGGCGGTTGCCGTCGCAGGCGTGGATGGCGTTGCGGCGGCTGGGCTGGGCGGTGACCGCGCCGGTGGGCGTGAGGGTTAATGACCGGGTCGTGCGGATGGCGCAGGAGCAGGCGGGGCGTGCGCTGCGTTCGGTGAAGTGGCGCGCTGACGTGACCGCCGGGGTCCTGGCGGCCTGGCCGGCCGATCCGCGCAAGCGCACCCCCGCCGAGTGGGATCACGTGCGAGCCTCGATCCCAGGCGGGCAGCACCTGCCATCCAATGTCATCAAGGGCCGCACCCGGCAGGCCGTCACGTTCGCCAAGGCCAATGGTCGCCTGCCGGTGGACGTGTTCGAACTCGAAGGCGCCCCGAGGATCGGGCGGATGTTGCTGCTGGCCGCGTGTGACCGGCAGCAGGCCACCATCGAGCGCTGCGACACTGGCCCGGCGAAGGCGCTGCTGCGGCTGCAGTTGCCCACCCGTCCGGATCCGCGAGGGTATCGGGACTGGACGTGGGTCGAGTGCCGGATCAGCCTGCCGTCCACGGTTCCCGCCTCGGCGGTGCTGCACCTGCCGACCCTCCGCGTCACCGACGGGACGGTGCGTGCCGACATGGCGTACACGCATGCCGTGCCGAAGGCCCGGGCCACCGGTCACTCGGTGGCGCTTGGCGTGGACTGGGGTCTCAACACTCTCCTCAGCGCGGGTGCCCTACGACTGGGAAAGGATGGCCGGATCACGGCGTTGGGGGCGGGTGGCCAGTTCCGCGCCGCTGGGGTCCTGGCCAAGCAGCACCGCCTGCGCCGCCACAGCGAGCGGCTGCATGCGAAGGCCGACCAGTACGCGCGGCTGCTCGGCGGCCGCCCCGACGAGCAGCTGAGGGCGAAACGTGAGGTGCTGGCCGGCGAGATCCGCCACGTGTCCGCCCGCCGCCAAAACTTGAACGATGCGCTCGCGTGGGCTGCCGCCCGCTGGACCGTCGACCAGGCGATCGCCGCCCGGGCGACGGCGATCTGTCTGGAAGACCTGCGGTCGATGGAAGCGCGGGGCATGGGGCACAGCCTGAACACGCGCCTGTCCCAGCAGGTCCGCGGAAGAATCAGCGACCGGATGCGGCACCTCGCCGCCGAGCACGGGATCGCCGTGGTCACCGTCCCCGCCCGGAACACCTCCAAGCACCAACGTAAGAGCTGGTTG
>NZ_LWLS01000059.1:99021-147338 GCF_001905095.1 Micromonospora sp. CB01531 | reverse complement strand
CTTCACCCGCCGCAACCCCGACCGACAACGCGACCGGCTCATCAAACAACTCCACAGCCTGGGCTACACCGTCACCCTCGACAAGGCCGCGTAGACAAGCCACGGTCGATTCTCTTCACAGCCACGGTCGATTCTCTTCACAGCCACGGTCGATTCTCTTCACAGCGTGCGATTGGGGATTCCACGCCTCGGGTAAGTACCGTTGCGCCGCGAGGCGGCGCGCGGCCGCGAGGGTCCCGCGCCGCCAGACGGCGAACCGGCGAGGACAGGAGGCGGCGTGGCAGAGGCGTACCCGGCGTACGAGGACCGGCCCCGGCGACGGGGCCGCAAGGTGCTGATCGGTTTCGTCGTCCTGCTGCTGGTCCTGGCCGGGCTGCTGGCGGTCGCCGACCGGGTGGCCGCCGGGGTGGCCGAGCGTGCCATCGCCGACCAGGTGCGGCAGCAGGTCGCGAAGCAGGACGTGCAGTCCGCGCCGCCGAAGGTCGACGTGGGCGGCTTCCCGTTCCTCACCCAGGTGATCGCCGGCAGGTACCAGCACATCTCGATCGTGCTGACCGACGTGCAGGGCTCCGTGCAGGGCGACGCGGTCAGAGTGCCGCGGCTCGACGTGGATGCCCGCAACGTGACGGCGTCGCTGGACACCCTCCGCTCGGGGCGGGGCGACGTGATCGCCGAGAGCGTCGACGGTCGCGCCACCGTCGCGTACGACAGCTTGGCGAAGATGCTCGACCGGCCGGGGCTCACCCTCGGGGAGCGGGACGGCAAGCTCACGGTCACCGCTCCGGCGGACATCCTCGGTGTGAAGCTCACCGTCCACGGCACCGCCGACCTGGCGGTCGCGAACGGCAAGGTGGCGCTGCGGTTCAACGAACTGACCGCCGAGGGCCTGCCGAACCTGCCGCTGGCGAAGACGTTGCTGGCGAACTACGCCAGGAGCATCTCGGTCAAGGTGCCCCTGCCGGCGCTGCCGTTCCAGCTCAGCGTCCGCAAGGTGGAACCGAGGCCGGAGGGCCTGGTGGTCACCGCCGACGCGCAGCACGTGCCGATCAACTCCGCCGGCTGACCGGCTGGTAAGCGCCTCAGTCAACCGACGAATCCCTGCTCACGGCCCGACCACCGGTCGGGCCGTCGGCGTTCTCCGGGCCCCTGCCGCGTCCCGGATGCTGGTCGGACCGGTGGCATCGGCCGGAGCGGCTGGTAGTCTCCCTCCTCATGGGGACGCTCCTCACCAAACGGCGCGCGGTCGACCTGTGCCGCGTGGCCACCTGCCTGTGTCGCCCCGTCATCTGACGGCGGGGCTGTCCTCGGCCGCCTAGCGGCCACCGGCACGCAGGGTCCGCGTACCCTCCGGTGTTCCCTTGATCGCCCGGCAGCGGCGCCGTCGCACGTACCCGTGATCCGTTCCTAGTTCTGGGTCCCGCGCGTGGTGCGACAACTACCGACTTCGATCTCCGCGCGCAGGCTCACCATCCGTCCTCACCAGGGAGTGATCTGATGAGTCGCGACACCGCACTCGTCTCGGCCGAGTGGGCCGAGAAGAACATCGACGCCCCGGGCGTCGTCTTCGTCGAGGTCGACGAGGACACGTCGGCCTACGACACCGGCCACATCGCCGGGGCGATCAAGCTCGACTGGAGGACTGACCTCCAGGACCCGGTGCGCCGGGACTTCGTCAACAAGGCCCAGTTCGAGGCGCTGCTCTCCGAGCGGGGCATCGCCAACGACGACGCCGTCATCCTCTACGGCGGCAACAACAACTGGTTCGCCGCGTACGCGTACTGGTACTTCAAGCTCTACGGCCACCGCGACGTCAAGCTGCTCGACGGCGGCCGCAAGAAGTGGGAGCTGGACGCCCGCCCGCTGGTCACCGACCGGGTGGAGCGCCCGAAGACGCAGTACGTCGCGAGCGAGCCGGACACCTCGATCCGCGCCTTCCGGGACGAGGTGGTCGACGCGATCGGCACCAAGAACCTGGTCGACGTGCGCAGCCCCGACGAGTACGCCGGCCGGCTGCTCGCCCCCGCCCACCTGCCGCAGGAGCAGGCCCAGCGGGCCGGCCACGTGCCGACCGCGATCAGCGTCCCGTGGTCCAAGGCGGCCAACGAGGACGGCACCTTCAAGTCCGACGACGAACTGCGCAGGATCTACGCGGACGCCGGGCTGGACGACAGCCGGGAGACCATCGCGTACTGCCGGATCGGCGAGCGCTCCTCGCACACCTGGTTCGTCCTGCAGGAGCTGCTCGGCCACCGGAGCGTGAAGAACTACGACGGTTCGTGGACCGAGTACGGCTCGCTGGTCGGCGTGCCGGTCGCGCTCGGCGACGAGCCCGGGGAGGCGTGATCGAGATGACTGTTCCCACCGCAGCAACGGCTCCCACCGCCGCCGGTTGCGCCGCTCCGGACCAGGCCGCGCCGTTGCCGGCCAGCCTGGACCTGGAGAAGGAGACCGTCATCACCGGTCTGGTGAAGGCCGAGTCCGGCGAGGTCGTGCCGGGCGCGTACGTCCGGCTGCTCGACTCGACCGGCGAGTTCACCGCCGAGGTGGTGACCTCCCCGGCCGGCCAGTTCCGGTTCTTCGCCGCGCCGGGCAACTGGACCCTGCGGGCGCTCTCCCGACACGGCAACGGCGACACCGCCGTCGCCGCCGCCCGCGGGATCAACGAGGCGACCGTCACGGTTGCCGCCTGACCCACGCTCTGACCGGCCCGTGGCCCGTCGCCCTACCCCCCAGGGCGGCGGGCCACGGGCCGTTCCGGGGCGCTCCCGCCCGGCCTGGCCCGGTCGGTTCGGGATTGATCGACTGCGGGTCGGCGCGGTGGTGGGGTTCGCGGCCGTGGGACACCGCCAGATCGGCGACCTGGCACCGCCCGCCCGGCCGTGCTGGGCACGTGGGAGAGCGCACGCGGGTGGCGGTGCGGTCGCCATCGCATGACACGATGGCCCGGTGAGTGGTGCTGTCCAGGCGGGCTACGCCCCGCCGACCCGTCCCGACCAGCCGGCCCCCGGCCGGCGTCGGCTGCGTTGGTTGGTGGCCGCGGCGGTGGCGTGGGCGGTGCTGCTCGCGGGGCTGACCTGGTGGTCGGTGCGCCATGACCCGCCGACCGTGAAGGAGCAGCGCAGCCTGGGCCAGGCGATTCCGGTGGTGGCCGGCGCGGTGGGGCGCCTGGTGGCCGCCGTGGACGGCGAGGCCTGGGAGTTGACCCCGGCCCAGGTGCGCCGGGGTTGCCGGGTCACCCCGCTGGCCGACGGGACGGCACTGACCCAGGGTCTGGACGTGCTGGTCGCCGCCGGCGGCGAGCAGGCCCTGCTGGAGCGGGTGGCGCAGCGGCTGCCGGCCGACTGGCGGGCCGGGGTCCACGTCGAATCGGGCCGCCCCCGGTTGCGCGCCGACGCGGGGGAGTTCGTGGCGGTCGACGGGCGGGTGGTGGCCGACGGGCGGGTCCGGCTCTCCGCCGGGACCGGCTGCCGGCCAGCCGACACCGAGTACGCCGAACTGCTGCCTGGACAGGCCGTCGGGCCCGAGCTGGCGGCGGCGCTGCGGGCGCTGGGGCGCGCCGAGCCGCCGGTCCCCGAGGTGGTCGTGGTGCCCTGCCCCGCGGGCAAGGCCGCCCAGACGATCAGCGTGGTGGCCGGGGCCACGCCGGCGTCGCTGGCGCCACTGCGCCCGCTCGGCGCCGCCGTGGTCGACCGTCCCGACGGGTACGCGTACCGGACCGGGCGGGTCGTCGTGCTGGCCGACACCACCGGTGACCAGCTCCGGCTGGCCGCCTCGACCGGCTGCGCCGGCTGACCCGTACCGTTGCGGGCCGCCCCGACCGGAGCGGGCCGCCCTGGCCGCGCGGCCGTCAGTGGCCGCGGCTCCCGTCGTGCGGGCTGCGGCTGCGGCCCAGGGCGTCCACCCGGCCCCACCGGCCGGGGATGTCGAGCACCTCCACCCGGCCCATCCCCTCGGGGAGGGCGGGGTCGATGATCAGGTGCTCACCCTGCGGCTCCAGGCCGAGCATCACCCGGAGCAGCAGCAGTGGAGTGCCGGAGGACCAGGCCTGCGGGCTGCATGCGGTGGGGTACTGCACCGGGTAGTCGGTGAGGTCCCGCTCGTAGCCGGCGAACGCCTCGGGGAGCCGCCCGTCGAAGTAGCGGGACGCGCTGAGCATCGCGTCGCAGATCCGGCCGGCCTCCTCCCGGAAGCCGTACCTCATCAGGCCCCAAGCGATGAACGAGTTGTCGAACGGCCAGACCGTGCCGACGTGGTACCCGATCGGGTTGTACCGGCCCTGGTCGTCCGCGAGGGTACGCACCCCCCACCCGGAGAAGAGGCGCGGCCCGAGCAGGTGCCGGGCCACGGCGGCCGCCCGTGACTCGTCCACGATGCCGCTCCACAGCAGGTGGCCGATGTTGGAGGAGAGGGCGTCGACGTGCCGCCCCTCCGGGTCCAGGGCCAGCGCGTAGTACTCCTTCTCGGGGATCCAGAAGTCCCGGTTGAACCGCTCCTTGAGCGCCGCCGCCTCGCGTTCCAGCTGGTCGGCGTACGCGGGATCGTTCCAGAACGTCCGGGCCAGCCGGGCGCCGCGCAGCTTGGCGTCGTACGCGTACCCCTGGAGTTCGCAGGTGGCCCGGGGAAACGCGGGCAGCCGGCCGTCGGCGTAGGAGACGGAGTTCCAGGAGTCCTTCCAGCACTGGTTCTGCAGGCCGGTCTCCGGGTTGCGGGTCATGTACCAGACGTATCCGGTGCCGAGCAGGTCGCCGTACGTGTCGATCCAGCTCAGCGCCGCCCGGGTCTCGTGCTCCAGTTGCCGGATCAGCGTGGTGTCCCCGGTCCACCGCTCGTACTCGTCGAGCAGGATCACGAAGAGCGCGGTGGAGTCGGCCGAGCCGTAGTACGGGGAATGCGGCTGCTCGAGGAAGCCGGCGGTCTCCCCGTACCGCAGCTCGTGCAGGATCTTGCCGGGCTCCTCGTCCCGGAAGTCGTCCAGCCGGCTGCCCTGCAGGCCGGCCAGCATGAGGATGGTCGGTGGGACCAGCTCGGGCAGGAAGGGCAGCACCTGCAGCGAGGTGAAGATGCTGTCCCGGCCGAACAGGGTCATGAACCACGGCAGGCCGGCGGCGAGCAGCCGTACGCCCAGCGCGATCGACTCGTACCGGAGGGCGGCCAGGTCGTTGAGGCTGCGCCGGTACGCCCCGGCCAGCGGCTGGCAGTCGCAGCCGAGTTTTGGGGCCCGCTCGATCAGCTCGTTCTGCTCGGCATGGATCGCCGCGGCGGTGCGGTGCCCGCCCAGCGGCAGGGTGGTCCGGATGTCCTCCCCCCGGGCGCCGTAGATGATCGTGGTGACCTGCAGCCGGGTGGTCCACTCGCCGTGCGGACCGACCCGGATCCGGAAGGTCATGCCGCCCTCGTCGATGTCGCCCGGGGCGCTCGTGCTGATCACGGTCTCCCGGTGGAGATTCTCCCGCCGGTACACGAGCCGGAGCTCGTTCGTCCGGGTGCCCGGGGTGGTGCGGCCCTTCTTCTGCCGCTGGTGCTTGATCTCGAAAACGTCCGCGAAGTCGGCGCCGATGTCGAGCCGGAGGCTGAACTCCTGCTCCTGACCGGCGTGGTTGAGCACGGTCAGCTCCTCCCCGAAGCTGCCGCCGATCGACCGGCTGCGGAGCACCGAGACCTTGGCGTCGAGGTAGTGCGTCGGCTCGCCGGGGACCAGAAAGAACCGGGTCCCGTATGACAGGGAGTCGTCGATGGAGAGCGGATGCAGCCGCTGGCCGTCGAGAGTGAGTATCCAGGTCGAGACGAACCGGGTGTCGAAGGAGAACAGCCCGGTGGGGAAGTCGAAGGACGGCTCGATGTCGCCGCGCTCGTCGCTGACCAGAAAGGTGTTGCCGTCCAGGATGCTGACCCGCGTCATTCCGACCGTCCGGCCTGCTCACGGACGACCTCGCGGGCCACCTCGCGGGGATCCCGGGTGCCGGGCGGGTCGGGGAAGAACCGGCGGAAGAGGAGGAACAGCAGCACGTTGCCGCTGAGCGTGGCCTCGTTGCGGAACACCGCCGCGAGGGCCGACTCGCGTCCGTCGGCCAGTTCCTCGAACAGGTCGGCGCCGACCGTGAAGGTGGCCTCGGCCGGCCGCTGCTCCCGGCTCACCTGGGCCGATCCGGGCGCCAGCTCCACGTACCAGTGCTCGGTGCGGTTGCCGGTGGTCAGGTCGATCTGAAGGGTGCCGTCGGTGGGGCCGCGCAGCACCGCCGGGGCACGCCTCGGCAGCGCCGCGAAGAACTGCTCGGTCGCCTGGCCCACATCCGAATCGTAGGCAGCAGCCGGACATGTCGGGCCAGTATCGGCTCTCCGCGCAAGACGGACATTCCCCCGGGTCGGCCGGGAGGCCGTCAGTAGACCAACGCCTGCGCGCCCTCGGCCATCGTCTCCTCGACGAAGACGGCTGCGCCGGCGATGCGTACGCCGGGGATGACATCGCCCTGGCCGATGTCCCGCCGGGCGGCGCACTGCGTGCAGGCGGTGACCTTGCCGGTGGCCAGGATCACGTGCAGCAGCTCGGCCAGCGGCGCGGAGTGCGGCAACTCGAACTCCTGCGCCCGCCCGGGCAGCGCGAACCAGGTCGACTCCCCGGTCAGCCAGAGCGACACGTCGACCCCGGCCGCCGCCGCCGTGGCGGCGACGGTGAAGGCCTGGGCGCAGCGCTCGGGAGCGTCCGCCCCGGCGGTGGCCTTGACGACGAGAGTACGGGCCATGGCGCCCAGCATAGGATGGCCCGGATGGTTACCGAGATCGGGTTCGTCAGCCTGCTGGTCGCCGGCCTGGGCGCGCTCGCCGGGGGCCTGGTCTATCTGGCCGTGAAGATTTCGAGAGGAAAATGGTGAGCGCGAGGAGTGAGCCGGGTTTGCGAGCCCCGCAGTCGCGAACGAAGGTGGCCCCGTGAGCGCGAACACGTCGGATGACAATCCGCTTGCGCCGCCGCCGTGGCTGAACGCGCCGCCGATCGACTCGTACCCGTACGAGGAGAGCCACGACCTGCGCGTCGGCCCGAAGCTGCACCGGAGCCTGGACGGCCTGCTGCCGTACATCGGGGTGTGGCGGGGGCGGGGCCGGGGCGGGTTCCCGACCATCGAGGACTTCGACTTCGCGCAGGAGATCCGGATCAGCCACGACGGCCGGCCGTTCCTGTTCTACGAGTCCCGCGCCTGGATCCTGGACGAGCAGAGCCGCCCGGTCCGTCCGGCGGGCCGTGAGGTCGGCTGGTGGCGCCCGGTGATGGACGGCGACCGGGTCACCGACGAGCTGGAAGCCCTGATGACCACGCCCACCGGCGTGATGGAGCTGCACATCGGCAAGCGCAAGGGCACCCAGATCGAGTTCGTCACCGACGCGGTGGTCCGGACGGCCACCGCCAAGGAGGTCACCGCCGGTGCCCGCCTCTTCGGCATCGTCGAGGGTGCCCTGCTGTACGCCCAGGAAATGGCCGCCATGGGCCAGCCCCTGAGCCCCCACCTCTCCGCCCGCCTCCTCCGCGTAGCCGGCTGACCCCACCGCTCCGTCCTGTTTCTCCCGTCGATCATGAGTTGGCGGCGGTCTCGATCTCCGATCCTGCCGCCAACCTCATGATCGACGCTGTGGATCGGCGGGAGGGAGGGGGAAGCCTAGGAGAGTGAGCAGGGCGGGGGTTGTGGCGGAGTGGGGGAGCGGGGTTTGGTCGAGGGTGCGGATCTCGGCCAGGCCGCGGAGGGACGAGGTGAGCCAGACGCCGTCGGCGGTCGCCAGCTCGGCGGGGGTGACCAGGCGTTCCTCGGCGGTCAGGCCCAGCTCGGCGGCGTGGTCGAGGAGCCAGCGGGCGGTCACGCCGGGCAGTACCCCGGTGGCCGCCGCCGGCACCGTGCACAGCGTCGTACCGGCCAGCCAGACCACGTTCGCGCTCGGCCCCTCCAGCACGTAGCCGTCGGTGGAGACCCAGAGCACGTCGTCCACGCCGGCCCGGGCCGCCCAGCGGCGCGCCGCGGTGCTCACGGCGTACGAGGTGGACTTCACACCGACCGGCAGCCAGCTCAGCTCGGGGCGGGACCGGGCGGCCACCCCGAGCGGCAGGGTGGCCACGGTCACCCCGTCCCGCCGGGCTCGCCGGGCCTCGGCCGGCACCTCGCCCAGCGTGGCGTACACGGTCGGCCGGCCATCGCCCTCCGGCCCCCGGGTGCAGACCAGCCGCAGCGCCCCCTCCACCTCGGCCGGCCAGCCGGCCCGGATCTCGTCGAGCAACGCGACCAGCGCGTCGGCGGGTGGGAGCGCCAGAGCGATCGCCGCCGCGCCGGCCCGCAGCCGGGCCAGGTGGGCGTCGCGCAGCCAGGGCTCCCCGCCGCGCAGGTGCATGGTCTCGAAGAGGCCGTCCCCGTGCAGCACGCCCCGGTCGTCGCCGCGCAGCACCGCCTCCCCGGCCGGTACGACGCCCCGACCCAGCACGGCCACCCGCGATGCTTCCACGAGCGCCGAGGGTAGCCGCGTACCACCGCGCCGGCCGGACCGGCGCGGCGGCCGAACTATGATCGGACGGTGTCCGAATCCTCCCTCGCGGAACTGCTCCGCTCCCGTGGGCTGCGGCTGACGGCGCAGCGGCAGCTCGTCCTGCAAGCGGTCATGGACCTGGGGCACGCCACTCCGGAGCAGGTGCACACGGCGGTCCGGGAGGTGGCTGCCGGGGTCAACATCACCACCATCTACCGAACGCTCGAGCTGCTGGAGCGGCTCGGGCTGGTGACACACACCCACCTGTCCCACGGCTCGCCGACCTACCATGCGGCGGGCGAGCACCAGCACGTCCACCTGGTCTGCCGGGAGTGCGGCGCGATCGACGAGATCGAGCCCGAGCTGCTCCGCCCGCTCGCCGACCAGTTGGCCGCGCAGCGGGGGTTCCAGGTGGACATCGGGCACGTGGCGCTCTTCGGCGTCTGCGGCCAGTGCGAGGACGGGGGACGCAAATGATCGACATCGCGGGAGCGGTGGCCGCCGAGGCCATCGACGAGGAGACCCGGGAGCAGCCGGAGCCGGTGCACCGGGCGGCCGGGGTCGGCCCGGTGGCCGCCCACTACGGCGACCCGTTGCGCGAGCAGCGCACCCTGGCCACCGGCGTCGGCCTGGTCGACCGGTCGCACCGGGGCGTCGTGGCGGTGCCGGGGGAGGAGCGGATCGGCTGGCTGCACACCCTGACTAGCCAGCACCTCGCCGGGCTGGGCGCCTGGCAGGGCACCGAACTGCTCGTCCTCTCCCCGCACGGGCACATCGAGCAGCACGCCATGGTCGCCGAGGACGGCGAGACCACCTGGCTGGACACCGAACCGGGGATGACCAGCGGGCTGCTGTCGTACCTGGAGAAGATGCGGTTCTTCAGCAAGGTCGAGCCGCGCGACGCCACCGCCGACCACGCGCTGCTGTCGCTGGTCGGGCCGGAGGCCATCGGCGCGCTCGAGACCCTCGGCGTCAGCGGGCTGGCCGCGCCGGACGTGGTCGCGGTGCCGGGTCCGAAGTTCCGCTCCGGTGATCTGCCAGCGCGGCCCTCCGTGATGTACGACGTCCGGCCGCTGCCGATCGGCGGGTGGGCCCGGCGGGTGCCGCTCGGCGTGGACCTGCTGGTGCCTCGGGACGCGATGACCCAGGTGGTGGACGAGCTGCGGGGCGCCGGCGTGCCGGTGGCCGGGCTGTGGGCGTACGAGGCGATCCGGGTGGCCGCCCGGCAGCCCCGGGCCGGGGTGGACACCGACCACCGCACCATCCCGGCCGAGGTCGACCTGATCGCGCCGGCCGTACACCTCGACAAGGGCTGCTACCGGGGGCAGGAGACGGTGGCCCGGGTGCACAACCTGGGTAGGCCGCCGCGCCGGCTCGTCCTGCTGCACCTGGACGGGGTGACCACGGACCAGCTGCCGGCCGTCGGTGCTCCGGTGACCCTGGACGGCCGGACGGTCGGTTTCGTCGGCACCGCGGTGCAGCATTATGAGCTGGGCCAGATCGCCCTCGCCGTGCTGAAGCGCAACGTCGCCGACGACGCCAGACTGCTGGTCGGCGAGACGGCCGCCGCCATCGACGTGTCGTAAGCCTGCCTTACTGGGCGCCGCAAGCCGGAAATCCTTCGGTTCTATGGCTCGACAGGCACGATTCTTCCGCCCGGCCGCCTCCCGGCCATCGACCGGAGGCGGGTGGGCCGTCTAGGATCGCCAGCATGACCACTGGGACGTTGATCACGGTTGCCCCCACCGGTGCGGAGTCGGCCAAGGCGGACGTGCCGGCGCTGCCGGTGACTCTCGACGAGCTGCTGTTGACCGCCAAGGAGTGCGAGGCCCTCGGCGCCGCCGTGATCCATGTCCACATCCGCGACGACGAGGCGAAGCCCACCCTCGACCAGGGGCGGCTGCGCGAGACCGTCGCGGCGCTGCGCGAGACCACGGACCTGATCGTGCAGCTCTCCTCCGGCGGTGCGGTGACCGACCCGGAGGCCGACCGGCTGGCCGTGCTGGACGCCGGCCCGGAAATGGCCTCCTGCACCATGGGCACGGTCAACTTCGGTGATGACGTCTTCCTCAACCGCTGGGAGTTCATCGTCGCCCTGCACACCCGGATGCAGGAGAAGGGCATCGTCCCCGAGTACGAGATCTTCGACCTCGGCCACCTCACCGCCCTCCAGCGCCTGCTCGGCAAGTACGGCCTGCCGCACGGCGGGCACGTGCACGTCGACTTCGTGATGGGCGTGCCGGGTGGCATGCCGGGCACCACCGCGACCCTGGTCGCGGCCGAGCAGATGCTGCGCGACCTGCCAGAGGGCACCACCTTCTCGGCCACCGGGATCGGCCGCAGCACCATCCCGGTGCTGCTCGCCTCCCTCTCGGCCGGTGGTCACCTGCGGGTCGGCATGGAGGACACGGTCACCTACGCCAAGGGCCGGCCGGTCGAGTCCAACATGCAACTGGTCGCCCGCGCGGTCGGCTTCGCCCAGCTCGCCCAGCGCCCGCCGCTGACCACCACCGAGGCCCGGCAGCTCCTCGGCATGTAAGCCGCGGCAAGCCTCACACCCCTGTCCGCCTGCAGTCGACGCCGCTGGTCACCCCGGTGACGGGCCCGCCGGACCCGTCGGTACCGTCCACGTCGTGGGAGAGACGTACGAGGGCGGCGTGCCGCTCGCCGAGGTGGTCCGGTCCGGGTTCGTGGAGGGCGTCCACCGTGGTTCCGTGGCGGTGCTCGACGCCGCCGGCGCGCCGGTGGCCGGGGCGGGGGACCCGACCTCGCCGATCTTCCCCCGCTCGGCCAGCAAGCCGATGCAGGCGATCGGGATGCTCCGGGCCGGCCTGCCGCTGACCGAACCGGCCGACGTGGCGCTGGTCTCGGCCAGCCACGCCGGCGAGGAGTTCCATGTGGAGCGGGTCACCGCGCTGCTGCGCGGCGCGGGCCTGACCGAAGAGGCGCTGCACTGCCCGCCGGACCTGCCGGTCGGCGAGGCCGCCCGGGAGGCGGTGCTGCGGGCCGGGGGCGGGCCGACGCGGACCCGGATGAACTGCTCCGGCAAGCACACCGGGATGCTGCTGACCTGCCTCGCCGCCGGCTGGCCACTAGACGGCTACTGGCGGCCCGAGCACCCGCTCCAGCAGCGGCTGACGGCCGCCGTCGAGGAGTGCACCGGGGAGACGGTGGCGGCCGTCGGGGTGGACGGCTGCGGCGCGCCGGTGCTCGCCGTCTCGCTGACCGGGCTGGCCCGGGCGTACCTGCGGCTGGTCTCCGCCGAGCCCGGCACCGTCGAGCGGACCGTGGCCGACGCCATGCGGACGTACCCGGAGCTGGTGGGCGGCACCCAGGCGGACGACACCCGGCTGATGCGCGGCGTACCCGGGCTGCTGGCGAAGGTCGGCGCGGAGGGCGTCATCGCGGCGGCGGTCCCGGGGGTCGGTGCGGTGGCTCTCAAGATCGACGATGGCGCCGGGCGGGCCCGGATGCCGGTGCTGGTGAGCGCGCTGCGCCGGCTCGGCGTCGAGGCCCCGGTGCTGGCCGAGTACGCCGAGCTGCCGCTGCTCGGAGGCGGCCTGCCGGTCGGTGCGGTCCGCGCCGTCTGGTGACCCACAACCGCTACGCCGCAGCGGCCGGCCTCGCCGGCCCCCGCGGCGGCGGCTCAGGGCAGGAAGTCGAGCAGGGCGGCGTTGACCGGTTCGGGGCGTTCGAGCGGCAGCAGGTGGGCGGCGTCCGGGACGTCCGGTAGGCGCACCCCGTGCGGGGCCTCGGCGGCGATCCGGTCGGCGAGCCGGCGGAGGTCCGCGAGGTCGTCCGCGCCGGTGCCGACCAGCACCGGCATGGCCAGCTCACCCAGCCGGTCGATCGCCGGCGGGTCGAGTTCGCACACCTCGACGGCGCTGAGCGCCAGCTCGGCGGCGAGTGCCCGCCGGTCCATCTCGTCGGCGAACCGGATCAGCTCCGGATCGACGTCCTCCGGGCGGCGGGTCGGGCCGACCACCCAGAACCGCACCTCGCCGGCCGCGGTCGCGGCGAAGTCCTCCGGGTCCACCTCGCCGACCAGCTCGTCCCAGAGCTGTTCGGTCTCCTCGGACCACTCGTTGCCGGAGACCGGGGCGCCGAAGAGGGCGAGCGCGGAGACCCGGTCCGGATACGCCAGCGCGGTGTCCACCGCCACCTTGCCGCCGAACGAGCAGCCCACCAGGGCGGCCCGCGCGACGCCCAGGGCGTCCAGCAGCCCGATCACGTCGTCGTGGTGGGCGAACGGGCTCGGCGGCAGCTCGGAGTCGCCGTAGCCGCGCAGGTCGGGGACGAGCACCCGGTGCTGGGCGGCGAGCGCGGGCACTTGGCCCCGCCACATCCGCCGGTCGGCGATGCCGGCGTGGAGCAGCACCACCGGGCTGCCGCTGCCGGCCTCGTCGTACGCGAGCACCGCACCATTCACGTCGATCTTGGGCACGGGGGAACCGTACGGACCCGACAGCCGGGGCGCAACCGGCTATCTGAGACCCTGCTAACTCTGGCAAGCATTCTGCTTGCAGTAGCTAGCACCCCGCGCTAGCGTGGAGTCATGGCCACCGGAAAGGACCTACCCGACGTCGGCGGGTTCATTCGCGATCTGCGCCGCAACGCGAAGATCTCCCTGCGGCAGCTCGCCGAGCAGGCCGGCGTCAGCAATCCGTACCTCAGCCAGATCGAGCGCGGACTGCGCAAGCCGAGCGCCGAGGTGCTCCAGCAGCTCGCCAGCGCGCTGCGCGTCTCGACCCCGGCGATGTACCTACGCGCCGGGCTGCTGGACGCCAAGGAGGGGCAGGGCGTGCTCGCGGCGATCGCCGTCGACCCCGAGCTGACCATGGCCCAGAAACAGTCCCTCACCCAGATCTACGAGACGTTCCGCCGGGAGAACGCCCGGCTCGCCGAGGCGACCGCCGCGGCGCAGGGCGCCGCCGAGCCGGCCCCGGCCACCGAACCGACCTCGTCGGCCGGCGCGCCGGGAGAGGCGCCGCCGACCGCGGCCACCATCACGCCGGCCACCGCTGGCCCCGCGACGCTGGACGGCACGCCGACCGAGGGCGTCCTCGAGTCGGTCGCCGTCACCGAGGCGGGTCCCGCGCCCGCCCCGACCGCCGCCGATCCTGAGAAGAAGACCGCCCACGGGGTGGTCCGGAAGGCCGCCGGTGCGGCCGAGGAGGAGAAGTCATGACCCAGCCGAAGACCAACCGAATTCCGGCCCCGCTCTACGCCGCCGCCGGCGCCGGCGAGCTGGCCCTCGAGCAGCTCCGCAAGCTGCCCACCGTGGTCAGCGACCTCGGCACCCGGGTCGTCGCCGAATTCGGCGGCAAGGCTGTCGTGACCGGCGTCGAGCTGCGCCAGAAGGCCACCGAGACGCTGAAGAGCGCCAACGAGACGCTGAAGACCGCAACCGCGACCGGGCTGCGGGAGAAGGCCGTCCCGACCGACCTCGACCTGGACAAGCTCCGCGAGGCCGCTGGCCGCAACGCCGCCGCCGTCCTGACCGGCGCCCAGGAGCGGGCCCAGGCCGCGTCGGCCCGGGCCGTGGCCGCGTACGCCGAGCTGGTCGCCCGCGGTGAGCGGGTCGTCGGCGCGGGGGTGCTGGAGGCCGCGGACACCGTGAACGCCGACATCGAGGCGACCGGGGCCGCCACCACGCCGGCCGCCAAGCCGGCCGAGGTGCCGACCCCGACCGAGGTGGCCGAGGCCGCCGAGGCCAAGCCGGCCGCCGTGAAGCGCACCCGGGCCACCAAGGTCACCGCCACCAGGGCCACCGCGGCGAAGCCGGCGACCCCGTCGGCGAAGCTGCCGAAGACCACGAAGCGGACCCGCCCCGCGGCCGAGTGAGTCGAACCTGGGCCGAGACCCCGGACAGCGTCCTGTAGGACGTTTTCCGGGGTCTCGGCATAAGCTTGCCGGCATGGCCTACGCCGCGCCGATCTTCGCGTTCGAAGTCCGCTACGTGATCGAGCTGATCCTGCTCGTCTTCGCCCTGGTCATCGAGGCTGTCGCCCTGGTCCATGCGATCACCCAGCGGTCCGACGCGTTCGCCGCGATCGGCACCCTGCCCAAGGGCGGCTGGATCGCCATCCTGGCGGTCTGCCTGGTGCTCACCCTGCTCGGGGTCGGGGGCGGGGTGCTGAGCATCTTCACCCTGATCGGCATCGCGGCGGGTCTGATCTATCTGCTGGATGTCCGGGTCGGCTTGCGTGACCTGCACGACGGCCGAGGTTCCTGGTGAGGAGTTTCCGCTGGCCCCCGCCGCCGGACGGCGGTCCCCGCACCTGGGGGCCGGGGCCCGGCGCGCCCCGCACCGGCCGGCCGGCGCTACCCGAACCGGAGACCGAGCTGGTCGCCACCCCGCACGGCGTACGGCTGGAGCGGCTGGTCACCGGCACCGGTGACCCGGTGACGGTGTTCGCCCACGGGCTCGGCAACGGGATCGCCACCACCCGCCCGTTCGGCAGCGGGGTCACCGGCCGCAAGATCTTCTTCCAGTTCCGCGGGCACGGCCGCTCCGACTCGCCGCCCGGGCCGTGGAACTACCTGGACCTGGCCCGCGACCTGCGGGCGATCGCCGACCTCGGCGGCGCCGCCCGGGCCTTCGGGGCGAGCCTGGGCGCCGGCGCGCTGTGCCGGCTGCTCGCCGAGAGCCCCGAACGCTTCGAGAAGCTGGTCTTCTTCCTCCCCGCCGTGCTGGACAGCCCG
The DNA here is from genome assembly GCF_001905095.1 of Micromonospora sp. CB01531. Taxonomy (GTDB): domain Bacteria; phylum Actinomycetota; class Actinomycetes; order Mycobacteriales; family Micromonosporaceae; genus Micromonospora. Next base: position 132,134 of record NZ_LWLS01000059.1, on the reverse strand, counting down.
CGCGGCGAGGTGGCCCGGGCCCGGCTGACCGACCTGCTCGACGCGGTGGCGGAGGGGGACGCCTCCGCCCTGGCCGACGTGGTGTCGCTGGAACTGCCGCCGGCCGTTCGCAACAGCCCGGCCGGCTGGGCGTACCTGCGGCAACGGCTGGATCAGCTGCTCCGGGACGGGCTCGCGCCGGGGCTGGCCAGCCTGCCGGATCAGGCCCCGCTGCGGACCGCCGACGCGCTCGCCGGGGTCACCGCTCCGGCGCTGGTGATCGGCTGCGCCGGCGACGACCTGCACCCGGTGACGGTCGCCGAGCAGTTGGCCGCCGCGCTCCCGCAGGCCACCCTGCACGTGTACGACCGGCCGGGCGTCCTCTGGTCGGAACGCGCCGACCTGCGGGACCGGATCTCGACGTTCCTCAACGGGTAACCTGCCCGGCATGGGCGTCACACACCACGGCCGTACGCACCGCCTCGACCTTGCCGACCCCACCCTGCGGGAGTGGACGTGCACGGTGCTGGCGGCCGATCCCGAGCAGGGCATCGTGCTGGAGCGGTCGGCCTTCTATCCGGGCGGCGGCGGGCAGCCGCCGGACCACGGGGTGCTGCTCTGGCAGGGGGTGCAGACCCGGATCGTGGGCACCCGCAAGGGCGACGACCTCTGGCTCATCCCGGCCGAGGGTGACCCGCTGCCGCCGGTCGGCACCGCCGTCACCGGCGCGGTCGAGGAGGTCCGGCGGACCATGCTGATGCGTACCCACTCCGGCCTGCACGTGCTCTGCGGGGTGGTGTTCCGGGACTTCGGCGCGCTGGTCACCGGCGGCAACATGGAACCCGGCGAGGCGCGGATGGATTTCAACCTCCCCGAGGTGCCGCCGGACTTCAAGTCGCGGATCGAGGAGCTGGTCAACGCCGAGGTGGCCGCCGACCGGTCGGTCGCCGTGCGGGTGCTGCCCCGGGCGGAGGCGCTGGCCCTGCCGGACATCATCCGTACCCAGTCCAATCTGATCCCGGCGGACGAGCAGGAGGTCCGGATCGTCGACATCGTCGGGCTGGACGTGCAGGCCGACGGGGGCACCCACGTCGCCTCCACCGCCCAGATCGGCAAGGTCCAGGTGGTCAAGGTGGAGAGCAAGGGCCGGGCCAACCGCCGGGTCCGCGTGCGTCTGGTGGACTGACGCGACTCCCGGCGCGCGTGCTGCGCGCCGGGAGCCGTGGATCAGACCAGGTCGACGCGCTCGCGTTCGACCGGGTAGCCGGCCCGGGCGAAGGCGGCGGCCATCGGGTGGTTGGTCTGGTCGGTGGCCGCGACCACCACCGTCTCACCGGCCTCGACCAGCAGGTGGGTCGCCTCGACCAGCAGGTCGTACGCGTAGCCGTGCCCCCGCTGCTCGGGCACCACGCCGACGAAGCCGACGATCGCGGTGCTGTGGTTGCGGGCCGGCACGGTCAGGCCGACCAGCTCACCGTCCGGCGTCCAGGCGAGCCGCCACCAGTCGCGCGGGCTGGGCAGCCAGCGCAACAGGTCCAGCTCCTCCTGCGCCGCGGCGTCCGGTCCGGACGTCGCGGCGGTGTGCCGGGCGTGCGCGTCCAGGCTGCCCTCGACGATGCGGCGGAGCACATCCAGCACGATTCCGTCGTCCGGCTCCGGGCGGAACTCCAGCCGGCCGGGCCGGTCGGGCAGCCCGCGGTCCAGGCTCCAGCGGTACCGGTACCGCCACACCAGCACCGACATGCCGGCCTCGGTGGCGGCCGCGATCCGCGCCTCGGCCTGGGCCCGGGCCGCCGGCTCCGTACGCCAGCCGACCGGCAGCGAGATCGAGTACTCGGCCCGCAGCGGCACGGTCCGGAGCAGCCGGACCGCCGCGTCGGCGTCGGTGAAGTCGAACCAGTCGAGCGCCAGGGGTTGGTCGTCGTCCGGCCCGCCCCACCAGGCGGCGCGCGCCACGACGACGTCGTCGCGTAGCGCGATCCAGCTCCACTCGGGGCGGTACTGGCCGTCGGCGACCATGTCGAGGTAACGCTCGCCGAACGCGGCGCGCCCGACGAGACCGGGGTCGGACAGGGCATCGAACAGCTTCTCCTCGCCCGCGTTGATCGGGCGGATGACCAGGTCGGTCATGGTTTCCTTCCGGGATGCGCGTGCTCCCGTCAGGATGCCCGCGTCCTCGTGACCGGGTGGGAGCACAGGAATGTCGTTACGGACACGGTGCTCACCTCCCTCTGGTCGTCGAGGACGCCCGGCGAGCCTACCGGCCGGGCGCCGGGACGGCACCCGGATATCGGGGCTCAGCGCCTTGGCAGGTCGGGCGAATCCGGATCACACCGGAAACCGGACTTCCGCTGTCAGGTATTGCTGCCATCGTCGTCGGCATGAGCCAACCGCTGACAGGGAAGATCGCACTCGTCGCCGGGGCGACCCGGGGCGCCGGCCGGCAGATCGCCGTCCAGCTCGGTGCCGCCGGGGCGACCGTCTACGCCACCGGCCGCAGCACCCGGGAGCGCCGCTCCGAGATGGACCGGCCGGAGACCATCGAGGAGACGGCCGAGCTGGTCACGGCCGCCGGCGGCACCGGCATCGCGGTCCCCGTCGACCACCTCGACCCCGACCAGGTACGCCGCCTGGTCGACCGGATCGACGCCGAGCAGGGCCGGCTCGACGTGCTGGTCAACGACATCTGGGGCGCCGAGCCGTTCATCACCTGGGAGACGCCGCTCTGGGAGCAGCCGCTCGATGACGGTCTGCACGCGCTCCGGCTCGCCATCGACACGCACATCATCACCAGTCACTTCGCGCTGAAGCTGCTGGTGCGCAACCCCGGCGGCCTGGTCGTGGAGGTCGGCGACGGCACCACCGAGTACAACGCGTCGAACTACCGGGTCTCGTTCTTCTACGACCTGGCGAAGACCGCGGTGAACCGGCTGGCGTTCGCCCAGGCCCATGAGCTGCGCCAGCACGGCGCAACCGCGGTCGCGCTCACCCCCGGATGGCTGCGTTCCGAGAACATGCTGGAGCTGTTCGGCGTCACCGAGGAGAACTGGCAGGACGCACTGGAGAAGCAACCGCACTTCGCCATCTCGGAGACGCCCGCGTTCGTCGGACGCGCGGTTGCGGCCCTCGCCGCCGATCCGGACCGGGCCCGGTGGAACGGAAGGTCCGTCTCCAGCGGCGAGCTGGCCCAGGTGTACGGCTTCACCGACCTCGACGGCAGCCGTCCCGATGCCTGGCGCTACCTGGTCGAGGTGCAGGACCCGGGGAAGCCGGCCGACGTCACCGGTTACCGCTGACCGCCGGCGCGGCGGTGCCGAGCCCTGCCGGCGCCGCCAGGTTCGGCTCGAGGTAGAGCGCGGCCGCGCGACGGGCCGCCTCGGCGAACCGCTCCCGCAGCTCCGGCGGGTCGAGCACCTCCACCTCCGGGCCGAGCGAGAGCAGTTGGGCGTACGCCACCTCGACGGACTCGACGGGCAGCCGGAGCACCATCCGACCCTGCCCGTCGGGCCCCTCGGCGGCGCCGACCGCCTCGTCGTACACGAAGGGGGCGTCGGCGAGGTGCCGGAGCGCGCGCAGGCCGGCGGGGCTGAGCCGGACCTTCACCTCGGCCCGGAGCATGTCCCGCAGGAACGCCTCGGCCTGCTCCCGCCAGTACGCCCCCAGGTCGAAGCCCTCGTCCCGGTCGAAGGTCGCCCCGCCCACCTCGACGCCGACCACCCGGTCCACCCGGTACGTCCGGTACCCGTCGCCGACCCGGCCGACCAGATACCAGATCCCGCTCTTCAGCACCAGCCCGTACGGCTGGACGGTGCGGGTCACCTCCCGCTCGCCCCGGCGGTAGCGCAGCTCGACCACCCGGTCCCGCCAGACGGCCCGGGCCAGCTCGGTCAGCCATGCGGGTGGCTCGCTCTGCCGGAACCAGCCTGGCACGTCGAGGTGGAACCGCTGCCCGGTCCGGGCCGGCGCGTCGCGGAGGCTCGGCGGGAGCGCGGCGAGCACCTTCAGCTCGGCGGCGGCGACCGCGTCGGCCAGCCCCATGTCGCCGGCCGGTCCGGGCAGCCCGGCCAGGAAGAGCACCTCCGCCTCGTCCCTGGTCAGCCCGGTCAGCCGGGTCCGGTAGCCGCCGAGCAGGCGGTACCCGCCGGCCCGGCCCCGGTCCGCGTAGACCGGCACCCCGGCGGCGGAGAGCGCCAGCACGTCCCGGTAGACGGTGCGCTCGGAGACCTCCAGCTCGCGGGCCAGCTCGGCCGCGGTCATCGTCTCCCGCGACTGCAGCAGCAGGACCAACGAGATGAGCCGGGATGCGCGCATCCGCCCACCCTGCCTCGTGCCGGCCACGGTAGGGCTGTCCCCACCCCGCGGATACGAGGTGACCGTGTGTCGCCCGGGCCGCCGGATGACGAGGCTGAGGACATGCGAATTCAGGGAACTGGCGGGCCGGTCGTCGAACTGGTCGATGTGGTGCGGAGATATGCCGGCGGCAGTGGGGCGCCCGCGCTGGCCGGGGTAACGGTCGCCTTCGCGGCCGGGACGTTCAACGCGGTCATGGGACCGTCCGGGTCGGGGAAGTCCACCCTGCTGCAGTGCGCCGCCGGGCTGGACCGGCCGGACGGGGGCCAGGTCCGGCTCGCCGGGCAGGAACTCGGGACGCTGCGCGAGCCGAAGCTCACCCAGGCCCGCCGCCGCCGGGTGGGCTTCGTGTTCCAGTCGTACAACCTGATGGAGTCGCTGACGGTGTGGCAGAACGTGCTGCTGCCGCAGCGGCTCGCCGGCGCCCGGCCCGACCGGGCGTGGGCCCGCGAGGTGCTGCACCGGGTGGGTCTCGCCGGGCGGGAGAAGGACCGGCCCGGGCAGCTCTCCGGCGGCCAGCGGCAGCGTGTCGCGCTCGCCCGGGCGCTCGCCGCCCGACCGGAGGTCATCTTCGCCGACGAGCCGACCGGAGCCCTCGACCTCGGTGCCGGCCGGGAGGTGCTCACGCTGCTGCGCGAGGCGGTGGACGAGCTGCGTACCGCGGTGGTGATGGTGACCCACGACCCGGCGGCAGCCGCCTGGGCCGACCGGGTCGTCTTCCTCGCCGACGGCCGGGTCGTCGACGAGCTGGCCGACCCGACGGTTGAGACGGTGGCCGCGCGGATGACGGCGGTGACGGCCGCATGATCCGCCTGGCGATCGGTACGCTGCGCCGCCACCGGGGCGCCTACCTCGGCACCTTCCTCGCCGCGCTGCTTGCCGTGGCCCTGCTGGCTGGGGCCGGCCTGCTGCTCTTCTCGGTGCTCACCGCGGCCCCGCCGGCCAACCGGTTTGCCTCCGCCGCGGCGGTGGTGTCCGGTGCCCGCGAGGTCAGCCTCACCACGACGAAGGAGAAGCACAAGAAGGGCAAGACCAAGACCAAGACGAAGGTCAAGACCGAACGGCTCAGCGGAGCGGGAACCCTGCCCGGGGACCTGGCGACCCGGCTCGCCGGGCTGCCCGGGGTGGCGCGTGCCGTACCCGACGCGGCCTTTCCCGTCGAGCTGACCACCGCCGCCGGGCGGCCGGTGCGCGGCGCCGACGCCGCCCCGGTGATCGGCCACGGCTGGTCGTCGGCCGCGCTCACCCCGTACCGGTTGCGCGTCGGCGACGCGCCGGCGGCGGGCGAGGTGGTCGTGGACGCCGACCTCGCCGCCCGGGGCAACCTCGCCGTCGGCGACCACCTCCGGATCACCACCCGCACGGGGGTACGGATCCTGCGGCTGGCCGGCGTCGCCGCTCCCATCGGCCGGGACGCGCTGCCCGCCCAGGGCGCGCTCTTCTTCGCCGACCGCGAGGTGGCCGCGGTCTCCGGACTGGCCGGCCCCACCGCGGTCGCGGTCCTCGCCGGGCCGGGAGCCGACCGGAGGGCCCTGCTCGCGGCGGTCCGGGCCCGCGCCGGGGGCATGCCGGTACTGACCGGGGCCGACCGGGTACGGGCCGACCTGCCGGGGGCGCTGCCCGACTACATCGGACCGATCTCCGTCTTCGGTTTCACCATTGGGATCACCGCCTTCGCGGCGATCTTCGTGCTCACCGGCACGGTGGCGTTGGGGGTCCGGCAGCGGCTGCGTGAGCTGGCGCTGCTGCGCACCATCGGGGCGACCCCGCGCCAGCTGCGGCGGCTGCTCGGCGTGGAGAGCCTGGTGCTCGCCGCCGTCGCCGCGCTGCCAGGGCTGCCGCTCGGGGTGCTGGTCGCGCATCTGGTGGCGGCCCGGTTCCGGCACCTAGGGGTGGTGCCGGCCCAGTTCACCGTCCGGGTCAACCCGGTGGTGCTGATGCTCGCCGGGTTCGCCGGGGCCCTGGTCACCTTGGTCGCCGCCCGGTTCGCCGGTCGCCGCGCGGTGCGGGTCGCCCCGGCTCAGGCGCTCGTCGAGACCGTGGTCGCGCCGCGCGGCGGGATGCTGGCCCGGGCCGCCGTCGCCCTGGTCGCCGCGGCCGGCGCGGTCGCCGTGCTGACGTTCGTGCCGCTCGGTGGCCCGTTCGGGATGGGTATGACCTTCATCTCGTCCGCGCTGCTGCTATGCGCGGTCGCCGCGCTCGGCCCACTGCTGGTTCGGCTGGTCTCCGCCGTGCCGGGACGGCTCAGTGCCGGCACCGGTGCGGCGGGCTGGCTGGCCGCTGCCACCACCCGCGTGGAGGTCCGTCGTACCGCGGCGGTGGCCGTTCCCCTGGTGCTCATGTTCGCGATCAACGCGCCGCTGCTGCTCAACGGCGAGTTGCTGACCCGGCTGGCAGGCGACCAGCAGGCGCAGCGGCTGGCCGGGGCGACCACCCTGGTCACCGGCGCGGTCGGCCTGCCGCTCGACACCGCGAAGCGGGTGACCGCGCTGCCCGGCGTCACCGGGGCGGTGGCAACCGTGCCCACCCGCGTGGTGCTCGCCGATGGCGGCAAGCCCCAGGACTACGCCGCACAGGGCCTGCTACGTACCGGGGTGGACGGCGCTCTCGACCTGGCCGTCGACGACGGTGCCCTGGCCGGGGACGGCACGTTCGCGGCGAGCAGCGACCTCGCTGACGCGTACGGCTGGCGGCTCGGCGACGAGGTACCGATCTGGCTCGCCGACGGGGAACAGGTCGTCCTGCGGCTCTCCGCCCGCTACAGCTGGCACCGTGGGTTCGGCGAGCTAACCCTGCCGGCCGGGCTGGTCGCCGCGCACGACCCGCGCGGTCTGGTCACCATGGTCGCCCTGCGGGACTCCGACGGCGCGGTCGCCGAGCGGATCCGGCAGCGCTGGCCCGAGCTGCGAGTGGTGCCGACCGCGGCGGCGACCCGTACCGATGACGGCAACCAGCAGGGCGCGTGGGAGCTGCTGGTGGTGGTGTCGCTGGGCTTCACAGCGATCGCGGTGGTGAACACGTTCGCCATCTCGGCCGCCGCCCGCCGACGGGAGTTCACGGACCTGCGGCTGGCCGGCGCGACCGCCCGGCAGGTGCACCGCCTGGTGGACCGGGAGAGGCTGATCACCGTGATGGCCGCGCTGGTCCTGGGCGTCGCCGTCACCAGCGCAGTGGTCGTCCCGTTCAGCATCGCCCAGGACGGCGTCCTCCGGCTGGTGGTGGCACCCGGGACGTACCTGCTGCTGCTCGGCGGGGTGGCCGGGCTCGGGCTGCTCGCCGGCGCCCTACCGGTCCGACTCGTGCAGCGGCGCCGTGGCCTGCCGGCCCTGGAGGACCGGTGACCTTCCACTGCCGGGCCGCCGCCCGTACGCCGGCGGCGGCCCGGGCCGCTACGATCCGCCGCGTGACGACGGCGACCACCCGGAGCCTCGCTTACCTGGCGGCCGGGATCCTGGCCGGCGCCGCCGGGTTCGCCTGGACGGTGGCCGCGCTGCTCGCCGTTGGCCTGCTCGCGGTGACCCAGCTCGGCGGCCCGGCGTTCCTCGGGGCCGCCTGGGTTACCCGCCGGCTCGCCGCCGTCGAGCGCCGTCGGGTCGGCTGGGTCCTTGGCCGGCCGCTGGATGAGCCGTACGAGCCGGCCGCCCCGGGCACGGTGCGCGAACGGGTCGCCCAGGTGGCCCGGCAGCCGGCCACCTGGCGGGACCTGGTCTGGCTGGTGGTGTCCTTCCCGCTGGGCCTGGCGAGCGGGGTAGCCGGCCTGGTGGTCACCGCCGTCCTGCTGGGCGCGGTGGCAGCGCCCGCCTGGCTCTGGGCGGTGCCCAACGACAGGGCGCCGTGGCCGCTGCGACCGCTGCTCACCACCACCCCGGGCCGGTTCGCCCTCACCGCCCTCGGGCTGCTGTTGCTGCCGGTCGGGGCCGCGCTGGTCCTGTGGCTGGCCCGCGCGGTGGCCGCCGCCGCGAATGCCCTGCTGGCCCCCGGCTCGCACCTGCGGCTGGTACGGGAGGCCGCCCGGCTCGCGGAGACCCGCTCCCGGGTGGTCGACGCGCAGGCCGCCGAGCTGCGCCGGATCGAGCGCGACCTGCACGACGGCGCCCAGGCCCGGATCGTGGCCGCCGGCATGACCCTGGCGCTCGCGGCCCGGAAACTCCGTGCCGACGGCGGCGCCGTGCTGCCCGACGTGGACCTGGCCCGTCGGCAGCTCGACGACGCGCTGGCCGAGCTGCGCCGGCTCGTCCGCGGCATCCACCCGCCGATCCTCACCGACCGGGGCCTGCACGCAGCCCTCGCCGCGCTGGCCGCGGACAGCCCGCTCGCCGTGCACCTGCAAGGCGATCCGGCCGGGCGCTATCCCGCGGCGGTGGAGTCGGCGGCCTACTTCGTGGTCGCCGAAGGGCTGGCGAACGCGGGCAAGCATGCCGAGGCGTCCGAGTGCACCATCGTCCTGGCCCGCACGACGGGCGCCCTGGAGGTGACCCTGACCGATGACGGCCGGGGTGGCGCCGACCCCACCGGAGGCGGACTGGACGGGCTCCGCCGCCGGGTCGAGGCGCTGGACGGCAGGATGACCCTCACCAGTCCACCGGGCGGCCCGACCGTCCTGCACGCGGAGCTGCCATGCGAATCGTGATCGCCGAAGACCTGCTGCTCCTGCGCGACGGGTTGGTGCGGCTGCTCACCGACACCGGCCACGAGGTGGTGGCCGCGGTGGACAACGCGGACGACCTGCTCGACGCCGTCGAGCGGCACCGACCCGACCTGTCCCTGGTGGACGTCCGGCTGCCGCCCGGCTTCCGCGACGAGGGGTTGCGCGCCGCGCTCCGGCTACGGGCGGACGGACGGGACGCCCGCGTGCTGATCCTGTCCCAGTACGTCGAACGGGCGTACGCGGCGGACCTTCTCGCCGACGGCCGGGGCGGAGTCGGTTATCTGCTCAAGGATCGGGTCACCGCGCTCGACGACTTCCTGGACGCGGTGGATCGGGTGGCGGCCGGCGGCACGGTGATGGATCCGGAGGTGGTGCGGCAGCTCTTCACCCGCAACAGCCGCCGCTCCGGGGTGGACGCGCTCACCCCGCGCGAACGCGAGGTGCTGGGGCTGATGGCGCAGGGGATGTCGAACTCCGCGATCTGCGCGGCCCTGGTGCTCGCCCCGGTGAGTGTGGAGAAGCACATCACCAACATCTTCGTCAAGCTCGACCTGCCGCCCGCCGACGACGCACACCGCCGGGTACGCGCCGTGCTCGCATATCTGAACGGCTGACCCGCCGGACTACGCTGTCCGTTCGTGGACGCCACCAGCCTCGCGCCCGTGACCGGCGCCGCCACCCGCTTCCTCTCCGGCGCCGGCCTGCTGCTGCGCGGCATCGGCCTCTACGTCCGCAGCCCCGGGCTCATGCTGCTCGGCGTCGTCCCGGCGCTCATCTCCGGCGTGCTCTTCGTCGCCGCGTTCGCCAGCCTGCTGTACTTCGTGGACGACCTCGCCGCGCTGGTCACCCCGTTCGCGGACGACTGGTCGGGGGCCTGGCGGGGCCTGGTCCGGGTGATCGCCGGGCTGGCGATCGTGGGCCTGGCCGGCCTGCTCGGGGTGCTCACCTTCACCGCGGTCACCCTGGCCGTCGGCGACCCGTTCTACGAGAAGATCTCCGAGCGGGTCGAGGACCGGCTCGGCGGCACCCCGGGCGCGGTCGAGGTGCCCTTCTGGGCCTCGGTGCGCCGCAGCATCATCGACTCGCTGCGGCTGCTGGCGGTCTCCGTGCTGGTCGGCGTACCGCTCTTCGCGGCTGGCTTCATCCCGGTGGTCGGGCAGACGGTCGTCCCCGTGATCGGCGCGGCGGTGGGTGGCTGGTTCCTCGCCCTGGAGCTGGTCGGCGCGGCCTTCTACCGCCGGGGAATGGGGCTGCCGGAGCGTCGGTCGCTGCTCAAGGCGGACCGACCGACCACCCTGGGCTTCGGCGTGGCCGTCTTCGTGTGCTTCCTGATCCCGCTCGGCGCGGTGCTGGTCATGCCGGCCGCCGTCGCCGGCGCCACCCTGCTCGCCCGCCGGTCGCTCGGCCAGTCCGTCGAGTAGCTCTCCCGGGCGGTGTCAGGGGGCCGTCGGGTCGCTGCCGGCCTCAGGTGAGTTCGCGTAGGCAGGACCACTGGGTGGCCACCGGCCGGTAGCCGAGCCGGGCGTTGACCGCCAGCATCGGTGCGTTCGCCCCGTCGTTCGAGGTGTACGCGACACGGACGCCCCCGAGCGCGGCCCGGTGCAGCGCGGCCCGCTTGACCAGCCTGGCCAGGCCGCGGCCCCGGTGTCCGGGCACCGTGCCGGTGAATGCCGACCACATCCGGTCGCCGTCCCGCTTGACCAGGCTGACCGCGGCCAGCGTGCCGTCCACCTCGGCCACCGTGCTGGCGGCCCGGTCCAGCCCTGGGTTGTCCCAGACCTCGTGGTGCCAGATGTCGTAGCCCATGGCGTCTGTCGGGACGTCGCCCGGTTCGTCCAGCGACGACTCGGCGTCCACCTGATGAATCCGGCGCGGGTCCAGCTCGACGGCCGGGAGCAGCCGGACGCCTGGCGGCGGCTCGGGCATCGGCGGGGCCGGCTGTAGGTCGAGCGCGGAGTAGCGCAGCTCCCGGCTGGGCGTGAAGCCGTGCCGGCGGGCGAACGGCAGCGACTCGGGCTGGGACCAGGTGAGCACCCGCCGTGCGCCGATGAGGCGCAGGTGACCGAGCGCGGCCTCCAGGAGTGCGGTGCCGGCACCCTGACCCTGGTACGCCGGGTGTACGTGCAGGGTGGAGATCTCCCCCACGCCCGGCTCCGAGGTCTGGGTGTTCCGGTACGCCGACGCCCAGCCGACCACCTGCCCGTCCGCCTCGGCCACCCAGGCGGTCCAGTCCTCCTCGGGCGGCGGCTGGGCGATCATGCGCCGGGTCGACTCGACGCCGCGTACCAGGTACGGGTGCACGACCGTTCGGAGGGCCACGACGCCCGGCGCGTCGTCGGGGCGGGCGGGACGGATCACAGGCACGGGCCGACGGTAGCCGCAGCCTCCGGAACGCGCGACGGGTTAATGGCGGCCACTTTCGCCTGTAGATGGAAAAAGTCGTGCGGTTGCCAGCAAAACTTTCGTCTCGCGAATCTGTCCTTTGTGTTTCGCGACCGTTAAGGTCCCGCGTAGAAGCTGGTCGATCAGGTGAGGAGGCGCCGTGTCTCGCAAGCCGTTACGCCGTCTGTTGTCGGTAGCGCTCGGTGCGCTGCTGGCGCTGCCGATAGCCGGGAGCCTCTCGACGCCGGCCGCGGCGGCCGAACCGGGCTTCCGGGCACTGGTCTTCTCGAAGACCGCGGGATTCCGGCATGACTCGATCCCCGCCGGGATCGCGGCGATCCAGAAGCTCGGGCAGGAGAACAACTTCGCCGTCGACGCGACCGAGGACGCCGGGGCGTTCACCGACGCGAACCTGGCCCAGTACGACGTGGTGGTCTGGCTCTCGACCACCGGCGACGTGCTCAACGCCGACCAGCAGGCGGCCTTCGAGCGGTACATCCGCCAGGGCGGCGGGTACGCCGGGGTGCACGCCGCCTCGGACACCGAGTACGAGTGGCCGTGGTACGGCAAGCTCGTCGGCGCGTACTTCAACAGCCACCCGGCCATCCAGCAGGCCACGGTCAAGGTGGACGACCACGTCCACCCGTCCACCGAGTCGCTGCCGGACCGGTGGGTCCGCACCGACGAGTGGTACAACTACCGCGCCGACCCGCGCGGCGAGGTGCACGTGCTCGCGGCCCTCGACGAGCGGACGTACGGCGCCGGGGCGGGCGCGATGGGCACGAGCCACCCGATCGCCTGGTGCCAGCAGTACGACGGCGGGCGGTCCTGGTACACCGGCGGCGGCCACACCGACGCCTCGTACCGCGAGCCGGAGTTCCTGCGACACCTGCTCGGCGGGATCAAGACGGCCGCCGGGGCCGTGCCGGCGGACTGCGGGGCGACCGTCGACGGCAACTTCGCGCAGGTGACCCTCGCCAAGGGCGCGGACACCACGGGCGAACCGATGAACCTCGCCGTGCTGCCCGACCGGCGGGTGCTGCACACCTCCCGCGACGGCCGCGTCTTCCTCACCACGCCGCAGGGCGTGACCAGCCTCGCCGGCCGGCTCCCGGTCTACAACCACGACGAGGACGGGTTGCAGGGCATCGGGGTGGACCCCGGCTTCGCCAGCAACGGCTGGATCTACCTCTACTTCGCGCCCCCGCTGGACACCCCGGAGGGGGACGCGCCGAACGACGGCACCAGCGCGGACTTCGCCCGCTTCGACGGGGTGAACCGGCTGTCCCGGTTCAAACTCACCGGCGGCACCCTCGACCTGGCCAGTGAGCAGAAGATCCTCGAGGTGCCGGCCAACCGGGGCATCTGCTGCCACGCCGGCGGCGACATCGCCTTCGACGCCGCGGGCAACCTCTACCTCTCCACCGGCGACGACTCCAACCCGTTCGCCTCCAACGGCTACATCCCGATCGACGAGCGGGCCAGCCGCAACCCGGCGTACGACGCGCAGCGCTCGTCGGCCAACCCGAACGACCTGCGCGGCAAGGTGCTTCGCATCAAGGTGGCCGCTGACGGCAGCTACCAGTCGCCGGCGGGCAACCTCTTCCCGGCCGGCACCGCCGGCACCCGGCCCGAGATCTACGCGATGGGCTTCCGCAACCCGTTCCGGTTCACCGTCGACCCGGAGACCGGCTGGCTCTACCTCGGCGAGTACGGCCCGGACGCCGGCGCCGCCGACCCGAACCGCGGTCCGGCCGGGATGGTGGAGTTCAACCAGATCCGCGGCCCCGGCAACTTCGGGTGGCCGTACTGTGTCGGCCCGAACGTCGCGTACAACGACTACGACTTCGCCACCGGGACCTCCGGGCCGAAGTTCGACTGCACCGCCCCGCGGAACACCTCGCCCCGCAACACCGGCAAGCAGGACCTGCCCGCCGCGCAGCCGGCGTGGATCACGTACGACGGCGCCTCGGTGCCGGAGTTCGGCGACGGCAGCGAGTCGCCGATGGGCGGCCCGGTCTACCGGTACGACCCCGACCTGAGGTCGGACACGAAGTTCCCCGAGTACTTCGACGGCACGTTCTTCGCGGCCGAATGGGGACGCGGCTGGATCAAGAACATCGTCCTGGACGACGCCGGCCAGCCGCTCAGCATCAACCCGTTCCCCGAGCAGGTCGTGCGGCCGATGGACATCGAGTTCGGCCCGGACGGCTCCCTCTACGTCCTCGACTACGGCAGCGGCTACTTCGGTGGCGCACCGGACTCTGCCGTCTACCGGATCGACTACGTCAAGGGCAAGCGCGCCCCGATCCCGGCGGTGAGCGCCAGCCCGACCTCCGGGCCGGCCCCGCTCACCGTGGCCTTCTCCTCCGCCGGGTCCCGGGATCCCGATCCGGGCGACTCGTTCACCTACGCCTGGGACTTCACCGACGACGGCACCGTCGACTCGACCGAGCCGGACCCCACCTTCACCTACACCACGAACGGGCAGTTCACCGCCCGGCTCACCCTGACCGACCAGGCCGGTACGACCGGAACGGCGACCGTGCAGATCACGGTCGGCAACACCGCGCCGCGGGTCGAGTTCGCCGCCCCGCCCGCTGGTGGCGTGTTCCAGTTCGGTGACCGGGTGCCGTTCACCGCGCGGGTCACCGACCCGGAGGACGGCGAGATCGACTGCGGGACCGTGCAGATCGACTACGCCCTGGGCCACGACACACACAGCCACGGGCTGGTCCAGACGCACGCCTGCGAGGGGGTGCTCGACACCGTCGCCGAGGACGGCCACAGCGCCGACGCCAACCTCTACGGCGTGCTCGCCGCGACCTACACCGACCAGGGCGCAGCGGGCGTGCCGCCGCTCACCGGGCAGACCCGGCTGGTCCTCCAGCCCCGGATCCGGCAGAGTGAGCACTTCACCGAGGCAAACGGGATCCAGGTCGTCGACGCGGGCGGCGCGCACGGCGGGAAGCGCGTCGGGTACATCGACAACGGCGACTGGATCGCGTTCGACACGTACAACCTGACCGGCATCACCGGCGTCCAGGCCCGGCTCTCCTCCGGGGGCGGGGGCGGCACCCTCGAGTTCCGGACGGACCGGCCGGACGGGCCCCTGGTCGCCAGCATGGCCGTGGCGAACACCGGCGGCTGGGACAACTACGTCAACAGCCCGGTCGTCCCGGTCACCGACCCCGGTGGCACCCACCGGCTCTACCTGGTGTTCAAGGGTTTCGGCGGTGGGCTCTTCGACGTCGACGAGTTCACCTTCCACGGCAAGGGCGTGGCGTCGAGCACCCGACCGGAGGTGACCGCGTCGGCCGACGTCGCCCAGGCGCAGATCCCGGCGACCGTCAGGTTCACCGCCGCCGGCACCGACCGGGACGGGGACCCGCTCAGCTACGCATGGGAGTTCGGTGACGGAGCGACGTCGACGGAGCAGAACCCGACGCACACCTACACCAAGGCCGGCATCCACACGGCCAAGGTCACCGCGCGTGATCCGTCCGGGCTGGCCGCGTCGGCCACCGTCACGGTGAACACTTATCGGGTGGCACCGCCGTGCGCAGACCCGTCCGCCGAGGTGAAACCGGACGACGAGTTCACCGGCGAGGTCATCGACCGGTGCCGGTGGTCGGTGCTGCGCGAAGACCCCGCGCGCTACCGGCTCGTCGGCGGGTCGCTGCAGATCGACGCCCTCCCGGGTGACATGTACGGCGGCGCCACCGACGCGAAGAACATCCTGCTCCAGGACGCCCCGGCCGGGGCGTGGCAGGCCGTGACGAAGGTGACCATCGACCACACGGACGCGTGGGAGCAGGCGGGCCTCATCGTCCACGGCGACGACCCGAACTTCGTCAAGTTCTCGTTCATCAGGACCGACAGCGGGGTGCGCAACTTCGAGTTCATCCAGCAGCAGGGCGGGTCGCCGATCGACGGCGGTGCCGTCGACCGTTCGCCCAACCTGGCCGTGGACTTCCCGCACACGGTGTGGATGAAGATCACCAGCGACGGGCGGGCGCTGACGGCGGCGTACTCGACCGACGGTGAGCAGTGGACGAGCGTCGGCCGGCCGCGGGACCTGTCCGCCGTGCCGAACCCGAAGGTGGGCGTCGCCGCCTTCAACGGCACCGGCAACCCGGCGTCGTTCGACTTCTTCCGGCTCGACGACGCGCCGCAGAACGCCTGCACGCCGACCGCTCCGGAGGCCGGCTACACCAGCCTGTTCGACGGCACCTCGGCGAGCCTGGCCAAGTGGAAGCAGGCCGGGCCGGGCGGGTTCCTGCACGCCGCCGACTGCACCCTGCTGTCGTACGGCGGGCTGGGCCTGCACTGGTATGACCAGAGCTTCCGCGACTACAGCCTGAAGCTGGACTGGAAGATGGCCGGGGACGACAACTCCGGGGTCTTCGTCGGGTTCCCGAACCCGGGCAACGACCCGTGGCTGGCGGTCAACCAGGGGCACGAGATCCAGATCGACGCCACGGACGCGCCGGAGAAGACGACCGGGGCGATCTACAACTTCCAGTCGGCCGACCTGGCCGCCCGGGACGCCGCGCTCAAGCCGCCGGGGCAGTGGAACTCGTACGAGATCGTCGTCCGGGGCCAGAGCATCGTGGTCCACCTGAACGGCGTGAAGATCAACGAGTACGTCAACACCGATCCGGCCCGGATGCGGCAGCCCAGCTACGTCGGCATCCAGAACCACGGCGACGGTGACGACGTCTACTTCCGCAACATCCGGCTCAAGCAACTGCCGTCGGACACCGTCGCGCCCACCACCCGGGCGACCACCTCGCCGGCCGAGCCGGACGGTAACGCCGGCTGGTTCCGCTCCGACGTCACGGTGACCCTGCAGGCCACCGACGACGACAGCGGCGTGGCGCGGACCGAGTACCGGACCGACGGCGGGTGGACCCGCTACAGCGGGCCGATCCCGGTGGCCGGCGACGGCGAGCACACCGTCGAGTACCGCTCGGTGGACCTCGCGGGCAACGCCGAGGCGCCGCGGAAACTGGTGCTCAAGCTCGACGGGACCGCGCCCGTCTCCGCCGCGACGTTCGCCCCGCCGGGCGACTCGGGGTGGCACAACGGTGCGGTGCCGGTCACCATCACGGCCACCGACCAGACGTCCGGGGCGGCGAGGATCGAGTACTCGCTCGACGGCGGCGCCTGGACGCCGTACGCCGACTCGGTCGAGGTGCGTGGCGACGGCAACCACACCCTCCGGTACCGCGCCACGGACCGGGCGGGGAACGTGGAGGACGTGAAGTCCGCCGTACTGAAGATCGACGGCACGGCCCCGGCGGTCCTGCTCTCCGGGGTGGCGGCCGGCGCGACGTACGGCGACAGCCAGGACGTGCGGATCACCTACTCGGCGACCGACGGCACGTCGGGGGTCACCTCGCTGGTCGGCACGCTCGACGGGAAGCCGATCCTCGACGACACCCTGCTGCCGCTCTACGGGCTGTCGCTCGGCGAGCACACGCTGGCGGTGGTGGCGACCGACACGGCGGGCAACCGGTCGACCCGGTCGATCACGTTCACCGTGACGACCTCGATCGAGGACATGGGCAACCTGGTGGACCGGTTCCGGGCCACCGGCTGGCTCTCTGCCGAGAGTGCCAGCCAGCTGCACAAACCGTTGGACCAGGCCGGCAAGTTCGCGGCCAAGGGGCTCAACAAGCAGGCGGTGCGGGAGCTCCGACCGTTCCGGGACCTGGCGGGCGATCCGAAGGTCGTGCCGAACGCCGAGGTGCGCGCCGTCCTGGTCCGCGACGCGGACGTGATGATCGAGCGGTTGTCCGGGAAGTAGATCGACGAGCCGAGACGGCCGGGGCCGGGGGTGTCACACCCCCCGGCCCCGGTCTGGTGCGTCCCGGCTACGCCGACTCGCGCACCAGCAGTTCGGTGGGGAGCAGCAGCGCCTGCTCCACTCTCTCGCCGGCCGCGATGCGCAGCAGTTGCCGGGTCATCGCCCGGCCCAGCTCCACTATCGGCTGCCGGATCGTGGTGAGCGGCGGCTCCGTATACGCCGCCGTCTCGATGTCGTCGAACCCGACCACCGCCACGTCGTCCGGCACCCGCCGCCCCGCCTCCCGCAGGGTCCGCAGGGCGGCGTGCGCCATCAGGTCCGACGCGGCGAACAGCGCGTCCAGGTCCGGTTGTGCGGCGAGCAGCTGCCGCGTCGCCGCGGCGCCGGACTCCCGGGTGAAGTCGCCGTACGCGACCAGCTCCGGCAGGCCGGCGGCGGCGACCGTCTCCCGGTAGCCGACCAGCCGCTCGATGCCGGCGACCATGTCCTGCGGGCCGGCGATGGTGGCGATCCGCCGCCGGCCGCCCTCGATCAGGTGCCGCACCGCCCGGGCGACCCCGCCGACGTGGTCGACGTCGACGTAGGGCACCTCGGCGCCGTCCAGCGGCCGGCCGCTGCACACCACCGGGATGCCGAGCCGGGCCAGCTTGCCGGGCAGCGGATCCTCGCCGTGCAGCGAGGCGAAGAGCACGCCGTCCACGTGCCGGCCGGTGGTGTAGCGCTCTACCCGTTCGTGGCCGGCGGGCGAGCCGGCCAGCATGAGCACGAGCTGCTTGTCCGCCGCCTCCAGCTCCTGCGCGGCGCCGCGGATGATCCCCGGGAAGACCTGGTCGTCGGAGAAGACCCGGGTGGCCGCCTCGGGCAGCACCAGCGCGATCGAGTCGGTGCGCTGGGTGACCAGGCTGCGGGCGGCGAGGTTCGGGACGTACCCGAGTTCCTCGACCGCCTGGCGGACCGCCCGCTGGATCGACTCGGCGACCGTGGTGGAGCCGTTGACCACCCGGGAGACCGTGGCCCGGGACACGCCGGCCCGCCGGGCCACCGCCTCCAGGGTCGGACGCTGGGCCGTCGTCATCCCCGTCACCCCCACCTCGTCACCGCCAGAGCGACCATACGAGATGGCCGAACAGGTCGACTCCCCGCGGGCAATGCCCTGGTGCGGGCTCCCCGCGCGAGCCCAGGTGCCGCCCGGGGCAGGGTCAGCCCACCCGCAGCCCGTCGAGCAGCCGGCGGTCGCCGGCCACCCCGAGGGCGTCGAGGCTGATCCGGCCCATCAGGGCCAGCAGCAGGTCGCTCGCCGTCCCGGTGACCTGCGCCCGGGCGTGGTGCTCGTCGTGGTCGAGGATGGTGGTGGTGTCCAGCAGGGCCACCCCCTCGCCGCGTAGCCGCAGGTACCACTCCTGGGCGGCGTCGGTCGCGGTCAGCTGCACCACGCCGTGCCACTGGCCGGGCTGGATCCGCCGGCCCGCCGGCAGCCAGGTGTCCAGCACCTCGCTCACCCCGTCGGCCGCGAGCTTCGCCTCGATCGGCTCACCGGCGGCGACGGCGACCTGGGCGTCCCAGCGGTGCACCGCCGTCTCGTGCGCCATCCGGCGCGGCCAGAAGCCCGCCTTCTTCGGCTGCGGCGCGAAGTTCCACGCCGGCGCCTCCGGGTCCAGCCCCTCGAACAGCCGCATGAGCTGGTCGTACTCCTGTCGGTACCACTGCGCCGGGGTGAGGTCCGCCGGCGGGGTCACCGGTTCGCGTACCGGCCTGGTGGTGGTCCCGGCGGTCACCACCGTGCGGGCCCAGCGGTAGACCCCACAGAGGTGGTGGGCGAGGTCGGAGACCGTCCAGCCGGGGCAGGAGAGCACCGGAGTCTCCAGCGGCGCCTCCGCGACGGCAGCGGCGAAGGCGGGACCCTCCGTCCGCAACGCGCCGATCCAGAAATCCTTCGTGCCGTGCAGTCTGCCCATCGCAATCCTCCCGGGTGTGACCCGGCCACCAGTGGGTGCCGCGGCTACCCCTCAGCCTAGGGTGAAAGGCGTGTCAGACGTCTACGCCGAACCGACGACCGGAGCCGACCCGACCGACCCGGCCACCCTGGCGAGATACACCACGCTTCGCCTCGGCGGCGCGGCCAGGCGGCTGGAGACCGCAGGCAGCGCCGAAGAAATCGTACAAAAGGTGCAGGATGCGGAGGCGCGGGACGAGCCGGTCCTCATCCTGGCCGGCGGCAGCAACGTGGTGATCGGCGACCAGGGCTTCCCCGGCACGGTGGTGCTGGTCCGGGCCCGGGGGTTCCGGGTGGTCGCCGAGGACGCCGACACGGTCACCGTACGGGTCGAGGCCGGTGAGCCCTGGGACGATCTGGTCGCCGCCACCGTGGCGCGGGGCTGGTCGGGGCTGGAGTGCCTCTCCGGCATCCCCGGCTCGGCCGGCGCCACCCCGATCCAGAACGTCGGCGCGTACGGCCAGGAGGTGGCCGAGACCATCACCGGCGTCCAGGCGTACGACCGCACCCACCACGAGGTGGTGCGGATCGAGGCGGGCGACTGCGGGTTCGTGTACCGGGGCAGCATCTTCAAGTACAGCGACCGCTGGGTGGTGCTGTCGGTCGACTTCCGGCTGGCCCGCTCCCCGCTCTCCGGCCCGGTGCGCTACGCCGAGCTGGCCCGGGCACTCGGCGTCGAGGTGGGCGACCGGGTGCCGCTGGCCGACGCCCGGGCCGCCGTGCTGCGGCTGCGCGCCGGCAAGGGCATGGTGCTGGACGCGGACGATCCGGACACCTGGTCGGTGGGCTCGTTCTTCACCAACCCGGTCCTCGAGCGCGAGGCGTACGAGATGTTCCGCGAGCGCGCCGCGGATCTCGGCGAGCCGCCGTCCTGGCCGGGCGCGGGGGACGTGGTCAAGGTCAGCGCCGCCTGGCTGATCGACAAGGCCGGCTTCGGCAAGGGGTATCCCGGCCCGGAGGGGGTGGCCATCTCCAGCAAGCACACCCTCGCGCTCACTAACCGCAGCGGCACGGCCAGCACCTCGGCCCTGGTGGCCCTGGCCCGGGAGATCCGCGACGGCGTCCACGACCGCTTCGGCGTAACCCTCCACCCCGAACCCGTCCTAATCAACTGCACCATCTGACCCACCCCAGCACCCCCGCCGGCCTCGGTGATCATGAGGTTGGCGGCGACAAATCGGACACCAGGCACCGCTAACCTCATGATCAACGAGGTCGGAGGGAGGAAAGCGGGCTCAGGTGGGGGAGATGGTGGGCCAGGGGAGGGTGAGTTCGCCGTGGCGCCAGCGGCGGGGGCGGTCGAGGACTGGCCAGCCCGCCTGTTTGACCGCGGTGACTGTCCGGAGCCAGCGCTGACGCGGGCCGAAGGGGGCGTAGCCGGCGGCAGCGTGCCAGGCATCGTCCAGAGCCCGGATCAGATCGTGGATCCGCTCGCCGGGGACGTTGCGGTGGATCAGCGCCTTCGGCAGCCGCTCGGCGAGCTGGGCCGGGCTGTCCAGGGTGGTCAGCTTCGCGGCCAGGGTCAACGTGCGGGGGCCGGTCGCGTCGAGCAGCACCCAGCTGCCCAGCCGGCCCAGCTCGTCGCAGGTCCCCTCGACCAGGAGCCCGCCCGGGGCCAGCCGCTCGATGACCGTACGCCAGGCGTCGGCCACCTCGCTCTCGTCGTACTGGCGCAGCACGTTGAACGCCCGGACCAGGGCGGGCCGGAGCCCGGCCAGCTCGAATCCGCCCCGGGCGAAGGCCAGCCCGGGTGGGTCGGCGGCGGGCTGGGCGGCGGCCACGCGTACCGGATCGATCTCGAGGCCGACAACCCGGACGTCGGCGCGTACCCCGGTCGCGAGCCGGGCCCGCAACTCGACGGCGGTGACCGGGGTGGCGCCGTAGCCCAGGTCGACCACCAGCGGGTCGGCAGCGGCGCGCAGCGCGTCGCCGCAGGTCTCCACGAGCCAGTTGTCGACCCGCCGGAGCCGGTTCGGGTTGGTCGTCCCCCGGGTCACCACGCCGAGCGGGCGCTGCCGCATCAGCGCACCCTCCGTTCGCGACTGCGGGACTCGCAACCCGGCTCACTCCTCGCGCTTCACCGCGACCCGGTGCACCTTGTGCTGGGCGGCCTGGGCCAGCGGACGGACCACCAACTGGTCGATGTTCACGTGCTGCGGGCGGGTGGCGCACCAGGCGACGCAGTCGGCGACGTCCTCGGCGACCAGCGGCTCCGCCACCCCGGCGTAGACGGCGGCGGCCCGCTCGGCGTCGCCACCGAATCGGACCAGGCCGAACTCCTCGGTCTGCACCATGCCCGGGTCGATCTCGATCACCCGCACCGGCCGGCCGCACAGCTCCAGCCGGAGCGTACCGGCGATCGCCGTCTGCGCGTGCTTGGCGGCGGTGTAACCGCCGCCGCCCTCGTAGACGACGTGTCCCGCGGTGGAGCTGACGACCACGATGGTGCCGGCGCCGGACGCCTCCAGCGCGGGCAGCAGCGCCTGGGTGACCCGGAGCGTGCCCAGCACGTTCACGTCGTACATCCACTGCCAGTCGTCGATCGAGCCGGACTCCACCGGGTCCAGGCCGCGCGCCCCGCCGGCGTTGTTGACCAGCAGGGTCACCGGACCGGGCGCGGCGGCGGCCGCCGCGGCCAGGGCGGCCACCGACGCGTCCGAGGTGACGTCGCACGCCACCGCGGTGGCCGCGCCGCCGGTCGCCTCGATCTCGGCGACCAGGCCGGCCAGCCGGTCGGTACGCCGCGCGGCGGCGAGCACGTGGAAGCCCTCGGCGGCCAGCCGGCGGGCGGTGGCCGCGCCGATCCCGCTGGACGCCCCGGTGACGATGGCGACAGAGGTCATCCGATCATTGTCTCCCCGCCCCGGCGGTCATGGCGCGATGAGGTCCGTCACGCCGGGGACCACCGGCAGGCATTTCCGATGCCCGATGGGGAAGATGACATCCGGCGCGGAGGTTGACCGAAGAAGCGCCGGTCGTGCGGGACGGCATCAACCGTGACAAAAGGAGCGGACGTGGCGGAGTTGCACACCGGTGTCGGTCGTCAGCGAGGTGCCCTGCCGTGGCCGCGGCCGCGCCGCATCGCCACCATCTCCGTACACACCTCGCCGCTGCACCAGCCCGGCACGGGCGACGCGGGCGGCATGAACGTCTACATCCTGGAGGTCGCCCGACGGCTGGCCGAGGCCGACGTCGAGGTGGAGATCTTCACCCGGGCCACCTCCGGCGACCTGCCACCGGTGGTGGAGATGGCGCCCGGCGTGCACGTCCGGCACGTTACCGCCGGCCCGCTCGAAGGGCTGACCAAGGAGGAGCTGCCCGGGCAGCTCTGCGCCTTCACCGCCGGCGTGCTCCGCGCCGAGGCGGCCCGCCCGCCGGGCCACTACGACCTGATCCACTCGCACTACTGGCTCTCCGGGCAGGTCGGCTGGCTGGCCAAGGAGCGCTGGGGCGTGCCGCTGGTGCACACCGCGCACACCCTGGCCAAGGTCAAGAACGCGCAGCTCGCCGCCGGCGACCGGCCGGAGCCGAAGGCACGGGTCATCGGCGAGGAGCAGGTGGTCGCCGAGGCCGACCGGCTGGTCGCGAACACCCGGGTGGAGGCGCGCGACCTGATCGCCCGGTATGACGCCGAGCCGGACCGGGTGGCCGTGGTGGAGCCCGGCGTCGACCTGGACCGGTTCCGCCCCGTCGCCGGGGATCGGGACGCCGCCGTGCACACCGCCCGCCGCCGTCTCGGCCTGCCCACCACCGGGTACGTGGTGGCCTTCGTCGGCCGGATCCAGCCGCTCAAGGCCCCGGACGTGCTGATCCGGGCGGTCGCCGCGCTGCGCGAACGGGAGCCCGCGCTGGTCGATGAGCTGACCGTGGTGATCTGCGGCGGCCCCAGCGGCAGCGGCCTCGACCGGCCCACGGCGCTGATCGAGTTGGCCGGCGCGCTCGGCGTGGCCGACCGGGTGCGTTTCCTGCCGCCGCAGACCGGTGACGACCTGCCCGCCCTCTACCGGGCCGCCGACCTGGTCGCGGTGCCGTCGTACAACGAGTCGTTCGGGCTGGTCGCGCTGGAGGCTCAGGCGTGTGGCACACCCGTCCTGGCCGCCGCCGTCGGCGGCCTGGTCACCGCCGTCCGCGACGGGGTCAGCGGGGTCCTCATCGACGGTCACCACCCGGTCGACTGGGCCCGTACGCTGGCCCGGCTGCTGCCGGACCGGCTGCGCCGGGCCACCCTCGGCCAGGGTGCACAGCAGCACGCCCGCAACTTCTCCTGGCATCGCACGGTCTCCGGCCTGCTCGCCGTGTACGGCGAGGCGATCACCGAGCACCGTGCGAGGCTCGCCGGCCAGCTCTCCGGCGACCCCGCCCTCTCCTGCTCCTGGTGACCGGCCGCCGCCCGGCGGGGTCCGTGGCCCGCCCGTACAGTGGGAGCGGTGAGCCGCCGGAGTGAGGTCGCCGCGCTGATCGAGTCCGTCTGCGCCGAGCGCGAGCTGGAGTGGGAGTCCACCGGCGAGGCGTCGTACGCGGTCACCCTGCCGGGGACGCACAAGCTCAAGACGATCTGCAACCTGATCGTCGGCGAGCACGCGCTGCGGATCGAGGCGTTCGTGATGCGCCAGCCGGACGAGCGCCGCGAGGAGCTCTGGTCCTGG
This sequence comes from Micromonospora sp. CB01531, assembly GCF_001905095.1. Classification (GTDB taxonomy): domain Bacteria; phylum Actinomycetota; class Actinomycetes; order Mycobacteriales; family Micromonosporaceae; genus Micromonospora. The sequence continues at coordinate 108,324 of NZ_LWLS01000059.1, read as the reverse complement.
CTGCTCCAGCGCAACGCCCGGATGTACGGGGTGGCCTTCTCCATCGACACGGTCGGCGACGTCTACCTGACCGGCCGGGTCAACCTGGCCGGGCTGGACGACGACGAGTTGGACCGGCTGCTCGGGGCCGTCCTGACGTACGCCGACGAATCCTTCGACAGCATGCTGGAGATCGGCTTCGGCACCGCGATCCGTCGGGAGTGGGAGTGGCGGGTCAAGCGGGGCGAGTCGACGGCCAATCTGGCCGCGTTCGCCCACCTTTTCGAGCCGTCGACCAGTACCCGCTCGGCCGCCGGAGGTTCGGACCCGTCCTGAGGGGTATGCGGCACCGCGCGGTGCGGCACTTGGGACCCACCGCGGGCCGAGGACGGAACTGTCGAGGAGCGTGTCCCATGGCTCAGCGCATCAGCTCAGGTCGCGGCACGACTGCGACCAGGACCAACCGGCAACCCGGTAACCAGACTCCGAACACGCCACGGATCTCCGAATCCGAGATTTCCCGGATGCGGGTCGATGACCTGCGTAACCAGCTTCGCCGGCGCGGGGTCTCCGGGATCTCCGCGCTGCGCAAGCCGGAACTGGTGAAGACGCTGGCAAAGACCCTGCGGGCGGAGAGCCGGGGCGGTGGCGCGGCACGTCGGCCGACCGGGCCGGCCGGGCGCGCCGCCGCCACGAAGAAGGCGGCCGCCAAGAAGGCACCGGCGAAGCGGACCGCCGCGGCCAAGGCGGCGCCAGCCGCGAAGGTCACCGGTGCGCGGGCGAAGAAGGCCGCCCCCGCCAAGCGGGCCGCGGCGAAGAAGGCACCCGCCGTCAGGCGGGCGGCTCCCGCGAAGAAGGTGGCAGCGAAGAAGGCACCTGCCGCGAAGCGGGCGGCTCCCACGAAGAAGGCGGCGGCGTCCCGGGCGCGCGGCGCGACGACGGCCGCCGGTGCGGGTCGGCCGACGGCGGTCTCCACCGGTGGTACGGCGACGACGCCGGTCCGGACCGGCCGGTCGTCAGCCCGTTCGGTGCGGTCGTCCCAGCAGATCACCTCACTGCAGGATCGTCCGGAGCGTCCCGGCCGGAGCCTTGTTACCGCCAACCACGAGGTGATCCAGCGCTGGGCGCGGGACCGTGGCGCCAAGCCGGCCACCATCGCCGGCACCGAGCGGGAGGGCCGGCCGGGCGTGCTGACGTTCAACATCCCGGGATACCGGGAGAGCAGCCGGATCCGGGAGATCACCTGGGACGACTGGTTCCGGACCTTCGACCTGCGCGGCCTGAACCTGATCTACCAGGAGCAGATGCGGGACGGCCGGCAGAGCAACTTCTTCCGCACGGAGAATCCCAACCGGGAGGACGCCTGAGGTTTGCGGGAATGGCTGGTGGGAAGCCGCTGTTGGCCAACACATGGCCCGGAGCAAGGACAGCCGGATTTCCGACACGGGTGCTGTGACGGGCAAGACAGCGATCTGAGTTGAATCCGGAATCCCGGGCGAACTAACTTTATTGCACCGCGCCACGCTTGTAATCGTTCGGGGGAGCGGCGGATCGAACAGATCCGCGCAGGCGAGGCGCGAGGGATCGGGTGGAGCACATCGTTGGGGGACGGTGCCACCCGTGGAACCGGCGGCGCGAGCGGGCGACGCTTACGGGGGTGAGTGTCGCCCGCCGCCGCCGGGTGTACGGTGCGAGCGCCCACCACGACGGGGGTCGAGGTGGGCGCTCGACGCCGTCCGGAGCCGGACCGCCTCAGCGGCCGCCAGCCAGCGCTTCCGCCCGGTCCGCCGGCGCCACCCGCAGCGCGGCGACCCGGCGTTCCCGGGGCGGGCCGGCGAGCAGGTGACCGACCGCCGCCACCAGGCCCAGCCCGCCCACCACGAGCCAATGCCGCTCGCCGAGGTGCTGCAGGCTGAGCCCGCCCAGCGCCGGCGCCACGAAGGACGCCGCCGGGAAGGTCAGGTAGAACACCGACTGGTAGTGGGCGCGCAGCTCCGGAGGCGCGAGATCCGCGTTGATCTGCGCGTTCGGGGGTGCGGCGAGCATCTGCCCGACCGTCCACACCACCGCCGCGCCGAGGTAGAACGGCAGGTGGTCGGCGACGGCGAGCCAACCGAAGCCGAGCGCCATCAGCCCGGTGGAGACCGCGAGCACGGTGGACTTCCGGAACGGCTCGATCAGCCGGGGCACGAAGAGTTGACCCACCACGATGAGAGCGCCGCCGACCGCCACCACCACGCCGTACGCCGAGGGGCCCAGCCCGTCGGCCCGCATGGCCAGCGGCATGATCGTCGAGGTCTGCATGGTGAGCACGGCCAGCAGGAAGGTCAGCCCGACGAAGACGAGGAAGGTCCGGTCGGTCAGCGCGGTGTGCAGCCCCGGCCGCCGCGACCGGCCCGCCACGACGCGGGGGGCCGCCGTTCGGCGGGCCAGCGTCTCGGGGACCTTCAGTGCGACGACGGCCGCGGCGGCCAGCGTCGCGGCGGCGTCGACCAGGAAGAGCGCGAGGAAGCTGGCCTCGGCGAGCACGCCGGCCAGCAGCGAGGCCACCGCCATGCCGAGGTTGAACGCCCAGAACTGGAGGTTGAACGCCCGCGAGCGGCGTTCCTCGGGCACCACGTCGACGATGGCCGCCACGAAGGCCGGGCCGGGCATCGAGTGCGCCACCCCGACCAGCGCGGCGAGCACCCCGATCACCGCCAACTCCCGGCTGAACGCCAGGGCCAGCATCAGCCCGGCGGCGCCCAGGTGGCCGGCGAGCAGGGTGGCCCGGCGACCCCACCGGTCGGCCAGCACTCCGCCGAGCAGCGTGCCGACCGCCCCGCCGGCCCCGTACGCCCCGACCACGAGCCCGGCGAGGGACCAGGAGGCGCCTCGCGCGGCGGTCAGGTAGAGCGACAGGAAGAGCATCGCGAAGGCGCCGGCCCGGTTGATCAGCAGGCCGGACCAGAGGTACCAGAAGGTGGCGGGGAGCCCGCCAGCCGTGTCGTCCCACCAGCGCCGCAGGCCGCGCACGGGTCCTCCATGAAGGTTTGTTAACCGGTCCGCCTCAGACCGTAGGGAGCCGGTCCGGGCCGCGCCAGGGTGGCCCTGATCACCACCCGGACGGGCGTACCTCAGGAACCGGCCCGGACCGGCTCGGTGGGAGCGGTGGCCGCGGCCTCGGCCACCTCCGGGGCCGGCGACCGAACCACGGTGACCGGCCGGACCGGCGTGGCAGAGGTCCGGAGCTGGACCGCGCGCCGTTCCCGGGCCGGGCCGGAGACGAGGTGGGCCACCGCCGTCACGCCGCCGATCGCGGCGCAGCCGACCCAGAGCGTGGTATTGCCGGCGTGCTCCCGGACCAGGCCGCCCAGGATCGGGGCGGCCGCCCCGGCCAACTGCCAGGAGAGCGAGAAGACGCCCTGGTAGCGGCCGCGCAGCGCGGCGGGGGAGAGCTCGGCGATGAGGGTGGCGTTGGACGGCGAGTTGAGCATCTCGCCAATGGTCCAGATCAGCACGGTGAGCCCGTAGAACCAGGCGGCGTCGGCGAACGCGGTGAGGCCGAAGCCGACACCCGTCACCACCGAGGCGAGCGCCAGCACGTGCGAGCGGCTCCGACCCTTGATCAGCCGGGGTACGAAAAGCTGGCCGACCACGATCAGCACCCCGTTGAGCGCGATCACCGAGCCGTACGTGGCGGGGCTCAGGCCCGAGTCGCCCATGGCGATCGGCAGCATCGAGATGTGCTGGAGGAAGACCAGCGCGGCGAACAGGTTGAGCGCCACGAACCCGAGGAAGACCCGGTCGGTGAGGATGGTCCGCAGGGCGCCGGCGGGGACCGCGGGTCCCTTGGCGACCGGGCCGGTCGGGGTCGTCCGAGTCTCCCCGACCCGGCTGAAGATGATCAGGGCGGTGACCGCTGTGGTCACCGCGTCGACCAGGAAGAGCAGCAGGTAGCCGGCCTGGGCGGCGACGCCGGCGAGCACCGCGGCGCAGGCGAAGCCGAGGTTGATCGCCCAGTAGTTCAGCGAGAAGGCGCGCAGCCGGTCCTTCTCCGGCACCACGTCGACCATCATGGCGCCGAACGCCGGGCGGGCCGCCTCGGCGAACAGGCCCAGCAGCAGCGCGCCCAGGGCCACCGCCCAGAGCGGCCGGGCCAGGCCGAGCCCGACCATCATGACGGCCGCGCCGAGGTGCGCGGTGAGCAGGGTGGGGCGGCGGCCCCAGCGGTCGGTGAGGGTGCCGCCGATCGTGGTGCCGACCGCGCCGCCGACGCCCCACAGGCCGATCACCAGGCCGGCCTGGGAGGCCGAGAAGCCGCGCTCGCGGGTGAGGTAGATGGCCAGGAAGACCAGGACGAACGAGCCGAGCCGATTGATCAGCGTGCCGGTCCAGAGGTACCAGAAGGACCTCGGCAGCCCGCCCGTGGTGTCCCGGAACCAGCCCTGCACCGTCCGCATTCCGACGCCCCCGATTTGGTAATGACTGACGAATCATCAGCGCCTTACAACCTAGTGTCGGGCCGGAACGCCGGTCATCAGCTTTTCCACGTGGTGGTCGTCACGACCGGTCGCCGCGTGTCCGCCGACGAGGTACGGCAGGATGATCCGCATGACTGCGAGCGAGGGGCCCACCGTCGGGACGCTGGTCCTGCTGCGGCACGGCGAGAGCGACTGGAACGCCAAGAACCTCTTCACCGGCTGGGTCGACGTCGACCTGACGACCAAGGGCGAGAGCGAGGCGCGGCGCGGCGGCGAGCTGCTCCGCGAGCACAGCCTGCTGCCCGACGTGGTGCACACGAGCGTGCTGCGCCGCGCGATCCGCACCGCCGAGCTGGCGCTGGACGCGGCCGACCGGCACTGGATCGCGGTGCGCCGGTCGTGGCGGCTCAACGAGCGGCACTACGGCGCCCTGCAGGGCAAGAACAAGAAGCAGACCCTGGACGAGTACGGCGAGGAGCAGTTCATGCTCTGGCGCCGGTCGTACGACACGCCGCCGCCGCCGATCGACGACAACGACCAGTGGTCCCAGGTCGGCGACCCCCGGTACGCGCTGCTGCCGACCGAGCTGATGCCGCGGACGGAGTGCCTGAAGGACGTCGTCGAGCGGATGCTGCCCTACTGGTACGACTCGATCGTGCCGGACATCCTGGCCGGCCGTACGGTGCTGGTCGCGGCGCACGGCAACTCGCTGCGCGCCCTGGTCAAGCACCTCGACCAGATCTCCGACGAGGCGATCGCCAAGCTGAACATCCCGACCGGCATCCCGCTGCGCTACGACCTCGACCCGCAGCTGCGCCCGCAGACGCTGGGCGGGACGTACCTGGACCCGACGGCGGCCAAGGAGGCCGCCGCCGCAGTCGCCAACCAGGGCCGCTGACCGGACGACGAAGGGGCCCCGGGCGATCGGGGCCCCTTCGTCGCGTCCGGGCTCAGCTCGCCGAGGCGGCGGCCTCGCCGGTGATCAGGTAGATCACGTGCTCGCCGACGTTCACCGCGTGGTCGGCGAAGCGCTCGTAGAAGCGCCCCAGCAGGGTGGCGTCGATCGCGGTCTCCACCCCGTACGGCCAGTCGTCGCCGAGCAGCACGCCGAAGAGGCTCTTGTGCAGGTCGTCCATGGCGTCGTCGTCGCTGTCCAGCTCGGCCGCGAGCGCGGCGTCGGGCCGGGCCAGCAGCGTGGCGATCTTCTCGGCCATCCGGTCGGCGATGGCGGCCATGTCGGTGAAGACCGGACGCAGCTCGGCCGGCACCGCCGGGGAGGGGTGCCGGCGCAGCGCCGTCTTGGCCACGTGGTCGGCCAGGTCGCCCATCCGCTCCAGGTCGGCCGCCACGTGCAGGGCCGTGATCATCGCCCGCAGGTCGGAGGCGACCGGCGCCTGCCGGGCCAGCAGGTCGCAGACCCGCTCCTCCACGTGCCGGTAAAGGTCGTCGATCTCGGCGTCCCGCGCGACCACCGTCTCGGACGCCGCGCGGTCGGCGGTGAGCAGGCCCCTGGTGGCCTGGCGCAGAGCGGCGCGCACCCCCTCCGCCATGTCCACCAGCAGTTGGCTGACAATCTGCAGGTCGGCCCGGAACTCGTCGCGCATCGTCACTTCCTGAGGTCGGTGGCCGCGGGCGGCCGGGGCCGGCCGCGTACGGCGTGAGCAGGTGCGCGACCCACCGTAGGCCGGGGGTGCCGGCGCCAAGGTGAACCCGGGTGAACGACGCGGGGCCCGTGAGTGAACTTTCCCGGAAGTGAGAGTGGTTCGTCCCATTCCGCCCGATCGTCAGGTGAACATTGACCCTACGATCGCCGGGTGGATTGGGCGGTGGCGGTCGTGGTGGCCGTGGCACTGGTGGCCGGACTGGTCGCCGGGCTGCTGCTGTCCCGACGCGTCCAGCAGTGGCGGCGCCGATCGGCGTCATCGGGGAGCGAGCGCTCCCGTTGGCAGGCAGGGAGGCCCGCGATTCCCGACGAGCAGCAGGGTGGGCTCTCCGGGCTCGGCCGGAAGACGATCGACTCGCTCCGCGCCGGCGTGGTGGTGCTCGACCCGGACGACCAGCCGGTGCTGGTGAACCCGGCCGCGCGGGCGATGGGCCTGCTCCGCACCGGCGGGATGCCCGGCACCATGGTGGCGCACCCGCTGATCCGTACCCTCGCCGGGCAGGTCCGCCGCACCGGCGTGCGCCGCGAGATCGAGCTGGACCTGCCGCGTGGTCGCGACAGCGCGGGCGACAACCCGCTCGGCGTGCACCTGCGCGCGATGGGGCTCGGCGCCGGCTACATCTCCGTCGAGGCGGCCGACGTCACAGAGTCGCACCGGCTGGCCCGGGTCCGGCGGGACTTCGTGGCCAACGTGAGCCACGAGCTGAAGACCCCGATCGGGGCCCTCCAACTCCTCGCCGAGGCGCTGGTCGACGCCACCGAGCCGGCCGCTGAGGGCGCGGCGGACCTCTCCGAGGACATGATTGCCGCCCGGCGGTTCGCCGAGCGGATCCAGCACGAGTCGACCCGGCTGGGCCGGCTCGTCCAGGAACTGCTGGAGCTGACCCGGCTCCAGGGCGCCGAGCCGCAACCCGCGCCGGAGCCGGTCTCCGTGGACTGGGTGATCGCCGAGGTGATCGACCGGACCCGGACCGGCGCCACGGCCCGCCGCGTGGAGATCGCCGTCGATGGACAGCGCGGTCTGACCGTGTACGGTAGCGACAGCCAGCTCGCCACCGCGTTGGCGAACCTGGTGGAGAACGCGATCAACTACTCGGGCGAGGACACCACGGTCCGCGTGACCGCGCGGGCCACCGACGAGTACGTCGAGATCGCCGTGGCCGACCAGGGCATCGGTATCGCCCCGAACGAGGTCGACCGGATCTTCGAGCGGTTCTACCGGGCCGACCAGGCGCGCTCCCGGGCCACCGGTGGCACTGGCCTGGGCCTGGCCATCGTCAAACACATCGCCAGCAACCATGGCGGTCGGGTGGACGTGTCGAGCACTCTTGGTGGAGGGTCGACGTTCACCCTCCGGCTGCCCGCGCGCCCCCCGGACGACCTGGAGGCGACACTCTCGTCCGCTGGGATCGAGGCCGGCCCGGCCGAGCTTCGGTAGGCCTGACCGACAGGAAAGGAAACACCCCGTTGAGCCGCGTACTGGTGGTCGAGGACGAGGAATCGTTCTCCGACGCCCTGTCCTACATGCTGCGCAAGGAGGGCTTCGAGGTGTCCGTCGCCGCGACGGGCACCTCCGCCCTCACCGAGTTCGACCGGACCGGCGCCGACATCGTGCTGCTCGACCTGATGCTGCCGGAGATGTCGGGCACCGAGGTCTGCCGGCAGCTCCGTCAGCGCTCGCACGTCCCGATCATCATGGTCACCGCCCGGGACAGTGAGATCGACAAGGTGGTCGGCCTGGAAATCGGGGCCGACGACTACGTGACCAAGCCGTACTCGCCGCGCGAACTGGTGGCCCGGATCCGGGCGGTGCTGCGCCGGCAGAGCGCGGAGGCGACCGAGTCGGGTGCGCCGACCCTGGCCGCCGGGCCGGTCCGGATGGACATCGAGCGCCACGTGGTGACCGTCGACGGCGGCCCCGTGCAGCTGCCGCTCAAGGAGTTCGAGCTGCTGGAGCTGCTACTGCGCAACGCGGGCCGGGTGCTCACCCGGGGGCAGCTGATCGACCGGGTCTGGGGCGCCGACTACGTGGGCGACACCAAGACGCTGGATGTGCACGTCAAGCGGCTGCGCTCGAAGATCGAGCCGGAGCCCTCGGCGCCGCGCTACATCGTCACCGTCCGGGGCCTGGGCTACAAGTTCGAGCCGTGATCGTCCGCCTTCGGTGACGGTCTCCGGGCATGCGGTGTCGTCTTCGGTTGCGGTTCGGGTGACCCGCCGTGCGCCGGCTCCGGCGGTCAGGCTTGATCCCTGCGCCGGTCCCGGCGGGCCCCACCCGCGTCGTGGTCCTGCGCCGTCCGGGTCGTGCGCCGTCCGGGTTGTGCGACCTGCGTGACTCGTGCCCCGGGTACGGCTGGAGGCCGGTCCTGGCTGGCCTGTCCTCGGTCCGCTACGGGTGTGTTCAGGGGCGCGCTTTCGCCGAAAGTGAGGCCTTCCGGCGGCCGCGAGGGGCTACTTCCCCGAAAGTGTCGCCTCGTTCGTTGTGCTGGGCCAGGGATCGACTCGGTGTGCGGTATGTGGGGGTGTCGTGGGTGCCGGATACCGCCTCGTGCGGTACCTGGAGTGGATCTACGGGGGTTGCCGGCCGCCCGCCCCGGGCGTTGTGGCCGGCGATGTCCGGTTTGCGGGTGACGGTCGGCATCCTCGGCCTGGAATCTCTGGCGGCCGGGGGTCGTTGGACACGGGTGCACGGCCGAGGAAGGCACCCCGCGAGCCGGGGTGGCCAGGCCCGGAATGATGGCGGGCTGCCGGTCGTTGCACATGACTCGCGACCGAGCCCCCGTGTGGTGGGGTGGTCGGGCCCGGAATGATGGTGGCCCGCCGGTCGTTGGATATGGTCCCGGCGCCGCGAAGAGGCGAACCCCCGTTGCCCCGCGAGCTAGCCGGTCGAAAGACTTTCCCCCTCTTTTGAGCGCCTGACGGTGCTTGCGCACTTGTAGCCGACCCCCCATCGGTGTGTGCGCCAACCCCCGAATGGAGCTTTCGTCATGAATTCGATGCTGCGTAAGAGTGTTCTTGGTGTTGCTGGTCTGGCTTTCACCGGTGGTGTGTTCGCCGGTCCGATCGCCGCCCACGCGGATGCCCCGGTCACCGCTGCCAAGCCGGTGGCGGCCGTGCAGGCCGACAAGCCGACCGTCGACATGGGCAAGTTGATCCCGCATGGTGTGCAGGGCGCCCAGTCGAAGATCACCCTGAACG
>NZ_LWLS01000059.1:0-98903 GCF_001905095.1 Micromonospora sp. CB01531 | reverse complement strand
CGACAAGAATGACCATGACTCGCTGGGCCTGTTCCAGCAGCGCCCGAGCTCGGGTTGGGGTACGCCGGAGCAGATCACGGACCCGGAGTACGCGACCCTGGCGTTTGAGAAGGGTCTGAAGCAGGTCGACGGGTGGCAGGACATGCCGCTGACCAAGGCCGCGCAGACGGTGCAGGTGTCGGCCTACCCGGACGCCTACGCCCAGTGGGAGCAGCAGGCCGCTGACCTGGTCGCCCAGCACTGGAACAGCTGACCCAAACAGCCGAGCACCACAGCTGACAACCGAACAAGCACCAACGCCGCTGGCCGGCACCCCAAGACGGGTGCCGGCCAGCAGCGTCTCTGCATGCTGGTGTCTCCGGATCTTGGACTGTTGCCGTCAGCAGCAGAACAGAACACTGCCCAAGATCAGCATTCACTGCGGTGCGTACCAAAGGAAGACCGCGACGCACGGGCGGCCAGGGCGCACGACGGGGCTGGGGGCGACCGTGCCCGGCGGAGGGATCAAGCCTGACCGCCCGGAGCCGGGCACGGTCGCCCCCCAGCCCCCAACCGGAAGCACGGATCAAACCCCGGAGCCGGGCACGCTCGCCCCCAGCCCACAACCGGAACATGGGGCCGCCCACAGCCGTCAACCGCAGCCCTCAGCGGCCGGCTCAGGCCACCCAGGCGTAGCGGCGTTCAGGCCGGCCGGCCGCGCCGTACTTCAGGGTCACCTCGGCCCGCCCCGTCCCGGAGAAGTGCTCCAGGTAGCGACGGGCGCTGACCCGGGAGATGCCGACCCGGTCGGCGCACTCGCTGGCGGAGAGGGTCCCGGTGTGCCCGCGGAGGGCGCGTTCCACCAGCTCGGCGGTTTCCGGGCTGAGTCCGCGCGGCAGCGCCGGAGTGGTGGCCGTCGAGCCGCTGCGGGAGAGTACCCGGTCGACGTCGGCCTGGTCGGCGACCACCGCCGTACGCAGGGCGGCGCGGCGGGCGGCGTACTGCGCCAGCCGGGTGCGCAGCTCGTCGAAGCCGAACGGCTTGAGCAGGTAGTTAACCGCGCCGTAGCGGACGGCCCGGCGTACCGCCTCGGCCTCGCGGGCGGCGCTGATCACCAGGACGTCGCAGTCGTGCCGGGCGGCCCGGATCCGGGTCACCACGTCGAGGCCGAACATGTCGGGCAGGTAGAGGTCGAGCAGGACCAGGTCGGGCCGGAGCTCCTCGACCGCCGCCACCGCCTGCTCGCCGGTGCTGGCGGTGCCGACCACCCGGAAGCCGTCGATCCGTTCGACGAACCCGCGATGGATCCGGGCCACCATGAAGTCGTCGTCGACGACGAGCACGTCGATCATCGCGCCTCCTCCAACATGCTGGCCAGCACCGACATCCGCGCGGTGAACATGGCGCCCTCGGCGGTGTTCGTCACCGCCACCTCGCCGCCGCGACGGTGGCACACCAGGCGGGTGAGCGCCAGGCCGATGCCCCGCTCGCCGCTGTGGGCCGCCTTGGTGGTGAAGCCGTGGGTGAAGACCTCCTGCGCCAGTTCCGGCGCGACGCCGGGGCCGCAGTCGCGGACGACGATCTCCACCGAGGAGGCGTCCTGCCGCAGCTCGACCTCCACCCAGGCGGGCTGCTCCGCCGGGTCGCCGGCCGCCTCCCGGCCGCCCGCCACCGCCTCGACCGCGTTGTCGACCAGGTTGCCGAGCACCGTGGCGACGTCCGCCGACAGTTCCGCCGGCAGCCGGTCCAGCCCGGTCTGCTCGGAGATCCGCAGCTCCACCCGGCGTTCCGCGGCCACCGCCGACTTCGCCATGAGCAGCGCCGCGATCGCCGTGTCGTGGATCCGGCTGGTGACCGTCAGGTCGAGTGACGCCCGGTGACGGCTCAGCGCGTCCACGTACCGGACCACCTCGTCGTGCTCGCCGATCTGGATCAGCCCGGAGATGGTGTGCAACTGGTTGGCGAACTCGTGGGTCTGCGCCCGCAGCAGCTCGGTGGTGCTGCGGAACGAGCCGAGCTCCTGCTCAAGCCGGGCCAGCTCGGTACGGTCCCGCAGCGTGGTGACCGAGCCCAGCCGGCGGCCGTCCTTGCGGACCGTCATCCGGTTCATCACCAGCACCCGGCCGCGCCGGACCACCACCTGGTCCCGGGCGTCCGGGCCGCTGCCGGGTCCGGCCAGCACGTCCCGCAGCCGGCCGTTGATGCGCAGCTCGCGGAGGCTGCGGCCGAGGCACTCCTCGGGTAGGTCGAGCAGCCGCCGGCCCACCGCGTTCACCAGGGTGACGCGCTGCTGCGGGTCCAGCGCGATCACCCCCTCGGCGATGCCGTGCAGCAGCGCCTCCCGGTGCTCGGCCAGCCCGGCGATCTCCCGGGGCTCCAGGCCGAGGGTCTGCCGCTTGATCCGCCGGGCCAGCAGCCACGACCCGATCACCCCGAGCCCACAGGCGATGCCCAGGTAGGTGAGCAGGTACGAGGAGGCCCCGACCAGTCGTTCGGACCAGCTCGGCGACTTCTCACCGACGACCACCACGCCCAGGTACCGCCCGAGGTTTTCCTGCTTCCGGTCCCCGAGCACCGGCACCTGGGCCACCAGCTGCCGCGTGCCGTCGACCTCCAGTTCGCCGAACCAGCTACGCCCCTCCTGTGCCACCCGGGGGTCGCCGAGCACCACGGGGCTGCCGACCAGCGTCGGGTCCGTCGAGCTGACCACCCGGCCCCGCTCGTTGGCCACGGTCACGTGGGTCACCCCGGACCGGATCAGCGTGTTCTGCAGCAGCGGCGCGATCGCCTCGCCGGGTGCGGGCTGGTTGAGCCAGCCCCGGAGCAGGGTGTTGCCGGCCAGCTCTTCGCCGAGCGCGGCGACCCGGCGCCCCTCGACCCGGTTGAAGGTGGCCGCGGACTGGGCCAGCGAGACAGCGGCCACCGCCACCAGCACCACGACGATGATCGCGAGCTGGAGGACGAGCAACTGCCCGGCGAGCGTACGGCGCCGGGACGTGACCGCGACCACAAAGACCTCAACTTCCGCTGGTGACACAACGCAGACAGCTTGCCTGCTCGGAGGCCACCATCTTGCCGCCGGACTCATTCGAAACGGAAGAGAAACATGATGGCAACTAGGAGAAACGTGCTGGTCATGGGCGTGGCCGCCGCTACGGCGCTCGCCCTGGGGGCATGCGGTGCCACCGCCGACAAGGGTGGGGCCGGTGCCGCCGACGACGGCAAGCCGGTCAGCGGGCTGCGGATCATGGTCCCGAACACCCCCGGTGGCGGATACGACACCACGGCCCGTACCGCCGCGAAGGTGATGGAGGACGCCAAGATTGCCACCGGCGTGCAGGTGTTCAACCTGCCGGGCGCGGGCGGCACGGTCGGCCTCCAGCGGACCGTGAACGAGAAGGGCAACGGCAAGCTCGCCATGCAGATGGGGCTGGGCGTGGTCGGTGCCTCGTACACGTCGAAGTCGGCGGCGACGCTGACCCAGACCACGCCGCTGGCCAAGATGATCGAGGAGGCCGGCGCCATCGTGGTGCCGAAGGACTCCCCGTACAAGACCATCAACGACCTGGTCGCGGCGTGGAAGGCCAACCCGAAGGGCATCGCCGTCGGCGGCGGCTCCTCGCCCGGTGGCCCTGACCACCTGCTGCCCATGCAGCTCGCCAAGACCGTCGGCATCGACCCGCGCCAGGTCAACTTCGTCTCGTACGACGGCGGCGGCGAGCTGCTGCCGGCCGTGCTCGGTGGCAAGGTGGCCTTCGGCGCCAGCGGCTTCGGCGAGTTCCTCGACCAGGTCGAGGCCGGTCAGATCCGGGTCCTCGCGGTGACCAGCGAGGCGCCGATCGAGGCGCTCAAGGACGTGCCGACCCTGAAGTCCTCCGGCATCGACCTGGTCTTCACCAACTGGCGGGGCATCGTCGCGCCGCCTGGCATCAGCGACGCCGACAAGAAGGTCTGGATCGACGTGCTGACCAAGATGCACGACTCGGAGGAGTGGAAGGCCGAGCTGAAGAAGCGTGGCTGGACCGACGCGTTCATCACCGGTGACGAGTTCGGCACCTTCCTGACCGAGCAGGACAAGGCCGTGGCCGACGTGCTCAAGCAGCTCGGGCTGGCATGACCGGCATGACGACCCGACCGGACCGGGGCGGCGACCCGCCGTCCCGGCCGGCCGTACCCATCGTGCCGGACCAGGCGGCGCCGCCGGACCGGGAGACGGGCGCGCTGCCCCCCGCGCCCGCCCCGGTCGCGGACCCGCCGGCCGCCGACCCGGCGGGGCAACCCGCCGGGTCGGCGGCACCACCTGCGGACACCGGATCGGACGCCGACGGGACGGCGGCGGAGAGCCCAGCGCCCAAGCGGGACCGAGCGCAGTACGGCGTGTGCGCCTTCCTGGCACTGGTCGGCGGGCTGGTCATCTTCGACGCGACGACCCGGATCGGGAACGCGATCAACACGGCCGACCCCATCGGCCCCAAGGCGGTGCCGATCCTGCTCGGCGTGCTGCTGCTGATCATCGCGGCCATCTACGGGGTGGACGTGGCCCGCGGCGGCGCCGGCGAGCCGGAGGCCGGCGAGGACGTCGACCTGAGCACCCCGATCGACTGGCGCACGGTGCTGCTGCTGATCGGCGCGTTCCTGGTCAACGCCGTGCTCATCGACCGGCTCGGCTGGGTGATCAGCGGGACGATCCTCTTCTGGGGCTCGGCGTTCGCGCTCGGCAACCGCCACTACGTCCGGAACCTGCTGATCGCCGTCGCGATGTCGCTGATCACGTTCTACACCTTCGCCATCGGGCTCGGCGTCGACCTGCCCGCCGGCGTGCTGCAAGGGATCCTGTAGATGGACAACCTCGCCAACCTGCTCGACGGGTTCGCCAATGTGCTGACCCCGATGAACCTGCTGTTCGCGCTGCTCGGCGTGACCGTCGGCACCGCCGTGGGCGTGCTGCCCGGCATCGGTCCGGCGATGACCGTGGCGCTGCTGCTGCCGGTCACCTACGGGATGGAGCCGGCTCAGGCCTTCATCATGTTCGCCGGCATCTTCTACGGCGGCATGTACGGCGGATCGACCACCTCGATCCTGCTGAACACCCCCGGCGAGTCCTCGTCGGTGGTGACCGCGATCGAGGGCAACAAGATGGCCAAGGCGGGCCGGGCGGCGCAGGCCCTGGCCACCGCCGCGATCGGCTCGTTCGTCGCCGGCACCATCGCCACCGTGCTGTTGGTGGTGGTCACCCCGCCGGTGGTGCAGTTCGCGATCAGCCTCGGCGCGCCCGACTACTTCGCGCTGATGCTGCTGGCCTTCGTGTCCGTCACGGCGGTGCTCGGCGCGTCCCGGGTACGCGGCTTCGCGTCGCTGGTGCTCGGCCTGATGATCGGTGTGATCGGCATCGACCAGTCCGGTCAGCAGCGGCTCACCTTCGGGATCCCGCAGCTCGCCGACGGCATCGACGTGGTCGTGGTGGCGGTCGGCATCTTCGCCGTGGGCGAGGCGCTCTGGATCGCCGCGCACCTGCGTCGCAAGGCCGGCGAGGTGATCCCGGTGGGCCAGCCGTGGATGGGGAAGCAGGACTGGAAACGGTCCTGGAAGCCGTGGCTGCGCGGCACGGCGTTCGGGTTCCCGTTCGGCGCGGTGCCGGCCGGCGGGGCGGAGATCCCCACCTTCCTGTCGTACGTCACCGAGAAGAAGCTCTCGAAGCACAAGGAGGAGTTCGGCCGGGGCGCGATCGAGGGCGTCGCCGGGCCGGAGGCGGCCAACAACGCTTCGGCCGCCGGCACCCTGGTGCCGATGCTGGCCATCGGCCTGCCGACCAACGCCACCGCCGCGGTGATGCTGGCCGCCTTCCAGGGGTACGGCATCCAGCCCGGCCCGCTGCTCTTCACCCGGGAGTCCAGCCTGGTCTGGACGCTGATCGCCAGCCTCTTCATCGGCAACCTGCTGCTGCTGGTGCTCAACCTGCCGCTCGCCCCGGCCTGGGCGCGGCTGCTGCGGATCCCGCGCCCCTACCTCTACGCCGGGATCCTCTTCTTCGCCTCGATGGGCGCGTACGCGGTCAACGCCCAGCCGTTCGACCTGTACCTGCTGCTCGCGCTCGGCCTGCTCGGCTTCGGCATGCGGCGCTTCGGGCTGCCGATCCTGCCGCTGATCGTCGGCATCATCCTCGGCCCGCGTGCCGAGCTGCAGGGCCGGCGGGCGTTGCAGCTCTCCGGCGGTGAGCTGCACGGGCTGCTCGGCGGTTGGGTGTCCTGGCTGATCTACGCCGCGATCGCCGTGGTGCTCCTGTGGCCGCTGGTCGGCCGGTTCGTGGTCCGTCCGCTGCGTGGAAGGTTGGTGACCGGATGACCGTGCTGGTGGGCTACGTGCCGTCGCCGCTGGGCGAGGCGGCCCTGCGGGCGGCGATCGAGCAGGCGAGGTTCCGCGAGGAGCCGATCCTCGTGGTGAACACCTCCCGCGGCGACGCGTACGCCGACCCGCGCCTCGCGCAGGAGCCCGATCTGGAGCGGGTCACCCGCGAGCTGACCGCCGCCGGGGTGCCGCACAACGTGCGGCAACTCGTGCGGGGGCGGGACGCGGCCGAGGAGATCGAGGAGATCGTCGAGGCGGAGGACGTGTCGCTGGTGGTGATCGGCATCCGGCACCGCACCCCGGTGGGCAAGCTGATCATGGGGTCGACCGCGCAGGAGATCCTGCTCCGGGTGCCCTGCCCGGTCCTCGCCGTGAAGGCCGGCTGAGTGGCGCCCGGGAGCGTGACCGCTCCCGGGCGCGCCCAGACCGGCCTGCTGCTCGCGCACACCGTCGTGCTGCAGGCGGTGACCTTCATGCTCCGGCCAGCGTCCGCGTACCGGGCGTTGGAACTGGACGTGCCGGGGGCCTGGCTGGGCGTGCTCGGGGCCAGCTTCGCCGTCGTACCGCTGGTGCTGGCCGTGCCCAGCGGCCACGCGGTCGACCGGTTCGGCGAGCGTCGGGTGGCGCTCGCCGGGTCGGCCCTGCTCGCCGCCGCCGGACTCGGCTTCGTGCTGCTCGCCGGCTCGGTGGCCGGCCTGGTGCTGGCCAGCATGCTGCTCGGCACCGCGCATCTCTGCGCGGTGGTGGCCCAGCAGGCGCTGGTCGCCAACCGCACCCCGGCCAACCGGTACGACGCCGCCTTCGGCTACTACACCTTCGCCGCCTCCCTGGGGCAGGCGCTCGGACCCGGCCTGATCGTGGTCTTCGGTGGGGATCGGCCGATCCCGGACACCCGGGCCATCTTCCTCGGCGCCACCGTGCTGGCCGTGCCGCTCCTGGCCGCCGCCGCGTTCCTCCGCCCGTCCGCGCACCATCAGGCGGCGGCCGGGCCGGACGCCGGGGGGATGCGGGACCTGCTCCGCCAGCCCGGGCTGGTGCGCGCCCTCACGGTCAGCTGCGTGGTCCTGGCGGCGGTCGACATCACCCTGGTCTACCTGCCCGCCCTCGGCGCCGAGCGGAGCATCGCGGCCGGCGAGATCGGCGTACTGCTCGGGCTGCGCGCGGTCGCGTCGATGGTCTCGCGGCTGGGGCTCGGCCGGCTGGTCGCCGCGATCGGCCGGCGCTGGCTGCTGATCGGCACGGTCGCCCTCTCCGCCGCCGGGCTGGCGCTGCTGCTACCGCCGCTGCCGTTCTGGGCGATGGCCGTGGTCGTCACCGTCGCCGGCCTCGGGCTCGGCGCCGGGCAGCCACTCACCATGTCGTTCCTGGCCGAGTCGGCGCCGGCCGGGCTGCGCGGCCGGGCGATGTCGCTCCGACTCACCGGCAACCGGCTCGGCCAGGTGCTCATCCCCAGCGCCGCGGGCGTGCTGGCGGCCGGCGCTGGGGCGGCCGGCGTGCTCGCCTGCACCGCCGCGGGCCTGGCCGGCGCGGCTGTCGCCGCCACCGGCCTGCACCGTACTGATCCGAACCCCGACTGAAAGGACCACCATGGAGACGCCCACCACCGCCGACCTCTACGACCGGTACGGCGAGACCCTCGGCTCGTGCGACACCCAGCTGCGCCAGTTCGGCGGGGTGCCGGCCTTCGGCGGACCGGCCGTGACGGTGCGCTGCTTCGAGGACAACGCCCTGGTGAAGTCGATCGTCGCCGAACCGGGGGAGGGTCGCGTCCTGGTGGTGGACGGTGGCGGCTCGGTGCACACCGCCCTGATGGGTGACCTCATCGCCGGCACGGCTGCGGAAAACGGTTGGGCCGGCGTGGTGATCAACGGCGCGGTCCGGGACGTGGCCGCGCTGCGTACCCTCCCGATCGGCATCAAGGCGGTCGGCACGAACCCGCGCAAGAGCGCCAAGACCGGCGCGGGCGAGCGGGACGTGCCGGTGTTCTTCGGCAACTGCGTCTTCGCGCCGGGCGCGCACGTCTACAGCGACGACGACGGGGTGGTCGTCCTGCCCGTCGACGCGCCGGCGTAGCCGGGGTCAGCCCTCGCTGGCCGGATGGGGCGCGACCTGGCCCTGGCGCAGCCGGGCCGCGCACAGCTCCGCCAGCTTCGCGTACGCGGCTGCGCCGATCAGCGCGGTCAGCTCCGGGCCGTACGAGACGTACATCGGCTCGGCGCCGACGTGCGCGTCGGTGGAGGACGTGCACCACCAGTCCAGGTCGTGCCCGCCGGCGCCCCAGCCCCGCCGGTCGAACTCGGCGAGTGTGGAGATCAGCACCTTGGTGTTGTCCGGCCGCTTGTGCCAGTCCTGGTCCCGGCGGATGGGCAGCTGCCAGCAGACGTCCGGCTTGTATTCCAGCGGGTGCGCCCCGTCACGCAGCGCCTGGGCGTGCAGCGCGCAGCCGCCTCCGCCCGG
Organism: Micromonospora sp. CB01531; assembly: GCF_001905095.1. Classification (GTDB taxonomy): domain Bacteria; phylum Actinomycetota; class Actinomycetes; order Mycobacteriales; family Micromonosporaceae; genus Micromonospora. Next base: position 90,122 of record NZ_LWLS01000059.1, on the reverse strand, counting down.
GAAGTCAGCGTCGTTGAGGAACACGCACGGCGAGTCGGCGTCCCGGGTGGCGGTACGCCGGGCCGGGTTCTTCCCGTCGATGGTGTCGTTCTCGGTCCAGTTCTTGAAGCCCTTGCGGAAGTGCTGCCAGGTCTCCGGGGTGAGCCGCTTGACCGCGGCGCGGACCCGCTTCTCGTCGTCGGAGTCGGTGAAGAACGCCCCGTGCGAGCAGCAGCCGTCGGCGCCCCGGCCGGCGATGATGCCGTGGCAGCCCTTGCCGAAGATGCACGTCCAGCGGGAGAGCAGCCAGGTCAGGTCGGCGCGGACCACGTGCTTCTCGTCCGCCGGGTCGACGAACTCGATCCACTCGCGGGGGAAGTCCAGCTCCACCTCCCGGCTGCGCGGGTCGTCGGGGTCGTCCACCAGCACCTGCAGCTCGATCTGGCCTGTCACCCGGACCAGCGTACGCGTGGTCGGCCCGGCCGGCTGGCGAGCCGCCGAAACGTGTTGGCCCTAGGGTCGTCAGCATGCGACTGGGTGTCCTCGACGTCGGTTCGAACACGGTGCACCTGCTGGTGGTCGACGCCCACCACGGGGCGCACCCCTGGCCGGCGCACTCCGAGAAGGTGGTGCTCCGGCTGGCCGAGCAGATCGGCCCGGACGGCGCGCTGACCGAGGCGGGCGCGGACGCGCTGGTCAAGGCCGTCGGCATGGCTCGCGCGGCGGCGGCCGGGCTGGCGGTGGACGACCTGCTCGCCTTCGCCACCTCCGCGGTCCGGGAGGCCACCAACGCCGGCGATGTGCTGGCCCGGGTCCGCGACGAGACCGACGTACGGCTGGAGGTGCTCTCCGGCGCGGACGAGGCGCGGATGACCTTCCTCGCGGTCCGGCGGTGGTTCGGCTGGTCGGCCGGGCGGCTGCTGGTGCTGGACATCGGTGGCGGCTCGCTGGAGCTGGCGGCCGGCATCGACGAGGAGCCGGACGTGGCGGTGTCGCTGCCGCTCGGCGCCGGGCGGCTGAGCCGGGAACGGCTGCGGGTGGACCCGGCCGGGGCCGTGCCGCCGTCCGCCGAGGCGGTGGAGGAGCTGCGGGAGCACGTCCACACGCTGCTCGACCCGGTGGTGAAGCAGTTGGCCGAGGTGGGCTGGGAGCGGCCGGTCGCCACCTCGAAGACGTTCCGGACGCTGGCCCGGCTGGCCGGGGCCGCCCCGTCGGGCGCCGGGCTGTGGGCCCCGCGTAGCCTGACCCGGACCGGGCTGCGGCAGGTGCTCGGCTTCATCCGGCACATCCCGCCGGCCCAGCTGTCCGAGCTGGAGGGGGTGAGCGCGGGGCGGGCCCACCAGCTGCTGGCCGGCGCCGTGGTGGCCGAGGCGGTGCTGCGCCGGCTCGACGTGGACCGGTTGGACATCTGCCCGTGGGCGCTGCGGGAGGGGGTCATCCTCCGCCGGCTTGATCAGCTGGCACCGATGTGATCCGGGTCGTTCTGGGCGGTTTGCGGATGCTCGTCCTGATGGGCTGCGGCGGAGGCGGTTACCCTGAAGGGTGTGACAACCCGCGTGCCGGTGCTCCTCTCCAGTTCCTCGGTCTTCCCTGAGCGGACCGCGGCGGCGTTCCAGCTGGCCTCGGCGCTCGGGTACGACGGCGTCGAGGTGATGGTCTGGACCGACGTGGTGAGCCAGGACCCGGGCGCGCTGCGCGGCCTGGCCGACCACTACGGCGTCCCGGTCCTCTCGGTGCACGCCCCGTGCCTGCTGGTCACCCAGCGGGTGTGGAGCCCCGATCCGTGGGAGCGGCTGCGCAAGGCCGCCGAGCTGGCCGAGACGCTGGAGGCACCCACGGTCGTGGTGCACCCGCCGTTCACCTGGCAGCGGGACTACGCCCGCAACTTCGCCGACGGCCTCGACACGATCGCCGGGCAGTTCGGCGGGCTGCGCTTCGCGGTGGAGAACATGTATCCGGTGCGGATGGCCGGCCGGCAGTTCGTCCCGTACGTCCCGGGCTGGGACCCGACCGACACCGGCTACGCCGCGTACACCCTGGATCTCTCGCACTGCGCCGCCTCGCACACCGATGCCCTGACGATGGCCGACCGGATGGGGTCGGGCCTGGCCCACGTGCACCTGGGCGACGGCACCGGCGGGGGGCGCGACGAGCACCTGGTGCCCGGGCGTGGCGGCCAGCCCTGCGCGGAGCTGCTCCGTTCGCTGGCCGGCCGGGGCTTCACCGGCTCGGTGGCGGTGGAGGTCACCACCCGGGGCGCGAAGAGCCGCGCGGTGCGTGAGGCCGACCTCCGCGCGGCGCTCGAGTTCGCCCGCGCCAACCTCACCGCCCCGTCCCCGGTCGACGCCTGACCTTGGTGCGGGTCAGCTGACCGGGGCGAGCGGTTCCGACTGGGCCGGGACCGGCAGCTGGTCGCCGACGGCGGCCCGCTTCCGGGCCCGGTGGGCGGCCACATGCGAGCGGGTGGCGCAGCGTTCCGAGCAGAACCGCCGGCAGCAGTTCGACGAGGTGTCCAGGTAGACGTTGCCGCAGCGCTCGTCGGCGCAGACGCCGAACCGGGCGCTGCCGTACTCGCAGAGCCAGACCGACAGGCCCCAGACCGCGCCGGCCAGGTATTCCGACGAGACCGAGGCACCCCGGCTGGTCACGTGCATGTGCCAGTCGCTGGAGTCGTGGCCGGAGATGCGCGGCTGCACCGGGAACGCCTCCAGCAGCGTGTTCAGCTCCGCCACCGCCTCGGCGTCCCGGCCCGAGGTGCCGTACTCGAAGACGTCGCGCAGGCGCTTCTGCGCCCGCCGGAGGATCGCCAGGTCCCGCTCCGTGACCTCGTCGCGCATCCACGCGTTCTCGTCCGGGAAAAGGACCTGCAGGTCGTCGAGGTCGTCCAGACGGGTGTTGACGAGATCAACTCCGGTCCGGGCGTACGCGTCGAAGTTCACGAGACCAACGGTAGACGACTCACGGCGTTCGCGGCGCGTCGATGTAGTGGGGGAGGAACCGGGCGTAACTGTCGGTGATGAGGCTCGCGCTCTCGCGCACCCCGGCGCCGGCCGACTCGCCGTCGACGATCCAGCTTCCCAGCACCGTTCGATTGCCGGCGAAATCGGGCAACGCGCGGAACTCCTGGTAGCAGAAGCCCTCGTCGCCGTACCTTCCGGGATTGGTGATCTCGGTGCCTCGGGTGACGATGCGGACGGCCGCGCCCTCCCGGCCGAGCAGTGGCTTTGCCACGTACTCGGTCATCCCGCGCGGCGAGTCCAGGTATGCCGGCAGCAGGTACTCGTGGTCCAGGTACAGCTCCCAGAGCACCGCCAGCAGCGCCTTGTTCGACAGCAGCAGCTTCCACGCCGGCTCGATCCAGGTGGTCGGGGTGCCCGGTGCCAGCGCCGGCGGCCCGTACGGCTCGGCCAGCATCCACTCCCACGGGTAGAGCTTGAAACAGGTGGTGATCGGCCGGTCGGCGGCGTCCACGAAGCGCCGCCCGTCCCAGCCGATCTCCTGGATCGGCATGAGCGTGACGTCCAGCCCGGCCTGGCGGGCCGTCTCGGCGAGGTAGCCGGCGGTGATCTGGTCCTCGCCCGACTCCTCCTCCGCGGACCAGACCACGTGCACCCGCCGGTCGTGCAGGCCGGCACCGATCTTCGCCCACGCCCCGACCAGCCGCTCGTGCAGGCTGTTCCACTGGTCCGCTGCGGGCCGGATGTGCTCCAGCCAGTACCACTGGACGATGCTCGCCTCGACCAGCGCGGTCGGGGTGTCGGCGTTGTACTCCAGCAGCTTCGGCGGCCAGGACCCGTCGTACCAGAGGTCGAAGCGGCCGTAGAGGGTCGGCGGTGCCTCGCGCAGCGACCGGGCGACCGCCTCGGCGGCCCAGGCCGGGATGCCGAACTCCGCGTACCGGTTACGCGCCACCACGTGCTCGGCGGCGGCCACCGACATCCGGTGCAGCTCCTCGGTCGCCTCCTCCAGCCGGAGCACCTCGTCCAGCCCGAACGCGTACGCCGCGGTCTCATCCCAGTACGACATCACCCCGCCGTCGGGCAGCTCGGTGTCGACGTACACCAGACCTTGGGAGCGGATGGTGGCGTCCCAGCCGGGGCGCGGGACGCTGGCCTCGCGCCGCACCTCAGCCGCCGCAGGAGGCGAGGTGGGTGCCGAAGCCACCGCGCGCGGGCAGCGCCGCGGCGACCGGCGGGGACGTGTCCCGCGCGGCGGCGGGTGCCGGGGCCCGCAGTGCCAGCGCAACGTTGTCCCCGCCACCACCAGCCGGGCCGAGGGCGCAGTCGTCATCGTCGTCGGTCAGATTGCAGCCGGAGAGGGCGAGCGCCAGGGCGGTCAGCGCGCCGAGCTGCACGGTGGCCGACCGGAGGCGGCGTCGGGGGTGTCGTTCCACAAAATCCTTGTAGCCCATCCGCGCCAGCCCGTCTGCCCGGAGGGACCCCTTGACGCCGGGCGGCGACCGGGAGCCCTCGTTTCCCCTGGCCGGGACGGAGCGTGACGTAGGTGGCCGGCCCCGGGCGGGGGTCGGCGAGCGGGCGTTACGCTCAGCTCATGCTCCGTTCCGTCATCCTCGCCGCCTCCCGGTCATCCCAGGTCGAGCGGCTCGTTGCGACGGCCCCGTTCACCCGGGACGTCGTCCGCCGGTTCGTCGCCGGTGCCGGCACCGACGACGCGCTGCGCGCGACCCGCGTACTCGTCACCGACGGCCAGGCGGTCACCCTCGACTATCTCGGCGAGGACACCGTCACCCCCGAGCAGGCGAACGCCACCCGGGACGAATACCTCAAGCTGCTGCGGCTGCTCGCCGCCGCCGAGCTCACCCCGGCGGCCGAGGTGAGCGTGAAGCTGTCCGCCCTCGGGCAGAAGTTCGACGAGCAGCTCGCGTACGACAACGCGCGGGCGATCTGCGCGGCGGCCGACGCGGCGGGCACCACGGTCACCCTGGACATGGAGGACCACACCACCACCGACTCGACTCTGGAGATCCTCGCCAAGCTGCGCAAGGACTACCCGTCGACCGGCGCGGTGCTCCAGGCGTACCTGCGGCGTACCGAGTCGGACTGCCGGGAGCTGGCCGGTGCGGGGTCGCGGGTGCGGCTCTGCAAGGGCGCGTACAAGGAGCCGGAGTCGGTGGCCTACCAGTCCGCCCGCGAGGTGGACAAGTCGTACGTGCGGTGCCTGAACGTGCTGATGTCCGGGGACGGCTACCCGATGCTGGCCACCCACGATCCGCGGCTGATCGCCATCGGCGCGGACCGGGCCCGCTGGTTCGACCGCGAGCCGGAGCGTTTCGAGTTCCAGATGCTGTTCGGCATCCGCCCCGAGGAGCAGGCCCGCCTCGTCGGTGAGGGCTACACGGTGCGCACCTACGTGCCCTATGGCGACGAGTGGTACGGCTACCTGATGCGGCGGCTGGCCGAGCGCCCGGCCAACCTGATGTTCTTCGGGCGCGCACTGATCTCGAAGAAGTGAGCTGACCGACGGCGGAACGGGCCGGTGGGACCCCTGTCCCGCCGGCCGTTCCTCGTTCCTGGGCACCCTTGACGGTAGAAGCTAATGGTATTAGCTTCTTGGCTATGACTGTTAGCCAGGTGCCGCGGGACGGCGGAGCCATCGCGTACGAGGTGCACGGGGAGGGCCCGCTGGTGGTCCTCTCGCACGGTATGGGGGAGAACCGGGCGGCCTTCCGGCACCTGGTGCCCCGGCTGGTGGCTGCGGGCTACCGGGTGGCCTCGGTCGACGTCCGGGGGCACGGCGACTCCAGCGCCCGCTGGCCCACGTACGCCCCGGCGGAGGTGGGCGCCGACCTGCTCGCCGTGGTCCGGGCGCTCGGCGGCCCGGCCACCCTGGTCGGCAGCTCGTCCAGCGCGGCGGCCGTCGTCTTCGCCGCTGCCGACGCGCCCGAGCTGGTCAACGGCATCGTGCAGGTCAGCCCCTTCGTCGCCCCGCCGAACCCTAACCCGGTCATGCGCCTGGCGCAGGCGGTCGTCCTGCGCAGCCCCCGACTGTTCGGGATGTTCCACCGCACGCTCTTCCCGTGCGGGCGGCCGGACGACGACGCCGCGTACCGGAAGGAACTGGTCGCCAAGCTGCGCGGCCGGATGGCCGCGGTGCGCGGCGTGATCGCGTCGGTCGAGCCGCACTGGACCGCGCGGGCCCGGGACGTGTGGCAGCCGGTGCTGGTGCTGATGGGTACGAAGGACCCGGACTTCCCGGATCCGGGCACCGAGGCACGGGCCGCCCGGCGGCTGTTCGCCACCGCCGAGGCGCGCATGATCGCCGACTCCGGTCACTACCCGCATGCCGACCAGCCCGACGCCACCGCCGCCGATCTGGTCGAGTTCCTGGCGGTGACGTTCCGTGCCTAGGGCCGGCCTCACTCCGGCGGCCGTGGTCCGGGAAGCGGCCGTGCTCGCCGACGAGGTCGGCTACGACCGGCTCACCCTGGCCGCGCTCGCCGGCCGGCTCGGGGTCGCGCTGCCCAGCCTCTACAAGCACGTCAAGGGCGTGGACGACCTGCACCGGAAGCTGGCCGTGCTGGCGACCGCCGAGATCGCCACCGAGCTGACCGCCGCCGCCGCGGGCCGGGCCGGCGACGACGCGCTCCGCGCGGTGGCCACGGCGTACCGGGGGTACGCCCGCCGGCACCCCGGCCGCTACCCGGCCATCCAGCGGGCGCCGGATCCCGCCGACCCCGAGCATGTCGCCGCAGCCGAGCGGGCCGTGGGCGCGATCTACGCGATCCTGCGCGGGTACGACCTCACCGGCGACGCGGCCGTCGACGCCACCAGGATGTTCCGGGCCGCGGTGCACGGCTTCATCACCCTCGAGGCGGCCGGTGGGTTCGGCCTGCCCCGGGACGTCGACCGCTCCTTCGACCAGATGGTGGCCGCGCTGGACACCGCGTTCCGGGGCTGGCGGTCCTGATGAAGGCACCACTGCTGGCACTCCTCTTCCTGCTGGAGTTGGCGCTGCTCGTCGCCGCCGGCTGGTGGGGCTTCACCCGTGACGCCGGCTGGCCGACCCGGCTGCTCGCCGGCCTCGTCGCGCCGCTGCTGATTGCCGTGGTGTGGGGCCTGTTCTGCTCGCCGAAGGCCACCGTGTCGCTCCCCGCGGCGGCCAAGCTCACCGTGCAGGCCGCCTGCTTCGGCACCGGGGGGCTGCTGCTCGCGTCGGCCGGGCGGCCGGTACCCGGGGCCCTGCTGGTCGCCCTCTGGGCGGCGGACAAGGCGCTGCTCACGTTCTCCGGCGACCCGGTCTGAGCCGGCCCGCACGCTGCCCGCTGCCGGCGCGCCTCGCGGGCGGGCCCTGCGCCCGGCAGCACCATCGGCCCCGCACCGCGGTCTCGCGTGGTGGCTGGCTCGCGCCGAGCGGGGCGTGACCGAGCCGGCGGATGCCCGGCGGAGCGGGACGACACCTTCGGGTGCCTACAGAGTTGATGTCGAAAACGACTCACGCGCGGGTCCGTCGGGCGCGGTCACTCCGGCCGCGGGTGAATCGTCTGCGACATCAAGTTCGTAGGTGCCGGTGACACTTCGTTCGGGCGGACGGGAGTGGGGCGGAACCTTGCCGACGCACGGGCCTCTGGCCGGATCGCCCGATTGGTCGTACCCTTCGCCGGTGACCGACGGTGACGAGCAGGGCTCGGGCCCGGCGGCGAGCGGCGGCGACCAGCCCGACCCGGCCGTCGTGGCGAGCGGTGGCGCGCCGCGTCGTCGTCGGGGCTGGCCGCTCTGGACCGCGCTGGCGCTGGTGCTCGCCCTGGTGGCGTGCGGTGTTCCGGGCGTACTCCTGCTGGGGCTGGTGGGGGATGCGGCCGGGCGGCCGGCGGCGGGCCGGGACGACGATCCGGCCGCGGCGGCGGCGCGGCAGCTCGGCATGCGGATGACGGCGCAGCTCGACCGCCAGGCGAGCGCGCTGCTCGGCGGCGACCGGACGGGCTTCCTCGCCGTCGCCGAGCCGGCCGCCCGCCCCGACCTCAGCCGCCGGTACGCCGCGCTGCACGCGCTGCGGGTCACCGTGTGGCAGCCGGCGGCGGACGGGGTGCCGGCGGCGGTCGAGGGCCGACCGGGGGAGTGGCGGCTGGCGGTGACGGTCCGCTACTGCTTCGTGGTGCCCGGCTGCACCCCGAGCACCGTGGAGATCGGCACCCGGTGGCAGTTGGTCGGGGAGGAGCCCCGACTGCTCGCCGTCGAGGAGTCCCGGGCGAAGCCCGCCGGTGCCCGGCCCTGGGAGGTGAGTGACCTGGCCGTGGCGGTCGGGAAGCGGACCGTCGTCGCCACCACGCCGGCGCTGCGGGCCAAGCTTCCCGGGCTGCTCGCCCAGGCCGAGGCCGCCGCGACGGTCGCCGACCGGTACGCGGTCACCGGCACCACACCGGACCGCTATCTGGTCTTCTACGCCGGCCGGGCGGAGTGGCAGCGCTGGTACGGCGGTGGCCGCCCGAAGTGGACCGCCGGGTACGCGGTCGGCGTCGGCGGTGGACACCAGGACGTCGTGCTGAACGCGCAGAGCCTCACCTCGGCCGGGGTCGACGACCTGCTCCGGCACGAGTTGACCCACGCCGCGTCCCTGCCCGACCACGGCTACTCCGACCGGTCCCGCTGGTGGCTGGTGGAGGGGCTGGCCGAGTACGCGGGTGCGGACGGCCAGCCGGTGGGCCGCTACGAGGGCCTGGCCGAGGTGCGCACGCTCGTCCACGGTGGGTGGAACGGCCGGCTCGATTCGCTGGCCCCCGCCGACGACGCGGCCGACGACCGGGTCGGCGGCAGCTACGGCGTCGGCTACCTGGCCGTACGCCACCTGGTCGACCGGTACGGAGAGCAGCGGGTGCTCGACTTCTTCCGGGCGGTGGTGCACGAGCACCGCTCCCTGGGCGACGCCGCGGACCAGGTGTTCGGTGAGCGGTGGTCCGCCCTGCACGACGACTGCGTCGCCTACGTCCGCGCCGTGGCGGGTTGAGCGGCGGGTCGACGGTCGACGTCGGCTCGTAGCATGGGCCGGTGGCCCGCCCCGACCCGCCGCGGCTGCCCGCGGCCACCCGCCCCCGCCTCGTCACCGCCCTGCTCGCCGTCGTCGTCCTGACCGGCACCACCGCCGCCTCGTGCGGCGACGACAACTCCCCGATCGCGGTGGCCCAGGTGGGTCGGTCCCCGGTCGCCGAGGTGATCGACGCGCCGGCCACCGTGACCGCCCGGGCCGCCGCCACGCTCACCGCGCCCGCCGACGGCACCCTGGCCAGCCTGCGCGTCCAACCCGGGCAGCGGGTCCGCCGCGGCCAGGTGCTCGCCGTGATCGACTCGCCGTCCGCGCAGGACCGGCTCCGGCAGGCCCGCGCGGCGCTGCGCGCGGCGAAGCAGGCCGGCCGGGGCGTGGGCGTCGGTGACCTGGGCGGCAGCCGGCGCGGCACCGACCGCGCCGCCGCCGAGGCGTTCGACGCCGCGCGCCGGGCGGCCGGGAAGATCGGCGATCCGCAGCTGCGGTCCGCGCTGCTGCTTCAGGTCGAGTCCGCCCAGCGGCAGTACGAGTCGGCCGCCCGCGCCGCCGACCGGGCGGTCGCCGCCGTGCAGCGCGGGATGGCTGGGCTGAACAGCGCCGTCGGCGCCCTGTCGACCGCGCAGCGCCTCCAGGCCCAGCAGGCGTACGACCTGGCGAAGGCGACCGTCGACGCGTTGACGCTGCGTGCCCCGATCGCCGGGGTGGTGCAGCCGGGCGGCACCCGGACGGCGGCCCCGACCGACCTCACCGGCCTGCTCGGGGCGGCCGGAGGCGGCGCGGCGGGGATCGACCCGTCGGCGTTCGGGTCCGCCGGGCAGGGCGGCCCGCCGGCGGGCGTGGACGACGCGGTGCCGGCGGGCGGCCGGGTCACCGCCGGCACGCCGGTCCTCACCATCGTGGACACCGGGCAGCTCGGCCTGCTCGCCGAGGTCGACGAGACCGACGTGCTGCTGGTCCGGGCCGGTCTCACCGCCGCGGTGGAGCTGGACGCGGTCACCGGGGCGACGTACGACGCCACCGTCCGATCGGTGGATGTGCTCCCCACCAGCTCAGCCCGCGGCGGCGTCACCTACCGGGTCCGCCTCGGCCTCGGCGTCGGGCGGCTCGGCGAGGGCGAGTCGGCGCCCACGCCCCGCCCCGGCATGAACGCCGTGGTGCACCTCCGGGTCCGCGAGGCCGCCGACGCGGTGGCCGTACCCGCCTCGGCGGTCTTCTCCGCCGACGGCCGGGACGCGGTCTGGGTGCTGCGGGACGGCCGGGCCGACCGGGTGCCGGTGACCGTCGGCGTGCAGGGGCCGGATCTGGTGCAGATTGTCCGTGGGGTGCAGGCCGGCGACCGGATCGTGGTACGCGGGACCGACCAGGTCCGCGACGGCCAGGAACTGAAATGACCCTGCCCGTCGGGGTGCCGGCCATCGAGGCGGTCGACGTGTCCAGGACGTACCAGCTCGACGGGGTCTCCGTGCCCGCGCTGCGCGGGGTGTCGTTCACCATCGACTCCGGCGAGTACGTGGCGGTGGTCGGGCCGTCCGGCTCGCGCAAGTCGACGCTGATGCACCTGCTCGGCGGGCTGGACCGGCCCACCGACGGCCGGCTGGTGATCGGCGGCCGGGACGTCGCCACGCTCTCCGCGCCCGAGCTGGCCACGCTGCGCAACGAGACCATCGGCTTCGTCTTCCAGGCGTTCCACCTGCTGCCCCGGACGTCCGCGGTGGACAACGTGGCGCTGCCCCTGGTCTATCGGGGGATCGGGGCGCGGCAACGGCGCGACCGCGCCGCGGCGACGCTCGGCCGGGTCGGGCTCGGGCACCGGCTGCACCACCGGCCCAGCCAGCTCTCGGGCGGTGAGCAGCAGCGGGTGGCGATCGCCCGCGCCCTGGTCACCGACCCGGCGGTGCTGCTCGCCGACGAGCCCACCGGCAACCTGGACAGCGCCACCGGGGAGGCGGTGCTGGAGCTGCTCGAACGGTTGAACGCCGAGTCCGGGGTGGCTCTGGTGATGGTGACCCACGACCAGGAGGTGGCCGCCCGGGCCCGCCGGCAGATCGCCGTACGCGACGGCCGGGTGCGGTCGGACGCCATTCATGATCGACCGCTGTCCGGTGCCGTCGGTCGACCTGCGACACTGGATGGCGCTCCCAGCGCGGAGCCCCGGTCCGTGTCCGGAAGCGGCCCGGGGCACCCGTCCGGTGGCTCCGGTGGCGCCGCCGGAGCCACCGGACGCCTTTCCCGCCCGCCCTCGGGCCGTACCGCCGAGGGCGTCGGCGGCGACGAACCCCAGGCTGGGGGCGGGTCGTGAGGCTCGCCGAGGCGTGGCGGGTGGCGCTGGACGCGCTGCGGGCCAACCGGATGCGCAGCGCGCTGACCATGCTCGGGGTGATCATCGGCGTCGCGTCGGTGGTGCTGCTCGTGGCCATCGGCACCGGCACCAAGCAGAAGGTCGAACAGCAGGTGGAGGGGCTCGGCTCGAATCTGCTCCTGGTGGTCCCCGGCAAGCTCGACGTCGGCACCGCCCCGGTGGTCTCGCCGCTGACCCTCAAGGACGTGGACGCGGTCTCCCGGGTGGTGGGCGACCCGGGACGGGTGGCCGTCACCATCGCCTCCGGCGCGACCGCCCGAGCCGGCGCCCGCTCCGACTTCACCACTGTGCAGGGCGTGCTGGAGACCACCCCGACCGTCTTCACCCGCTCGCTGGCCCGGGGCCGCTACCTCACCGGCGCCGACGTGGACACCAGCCGCCGGGTCGCGGTGCTGGGGGCGTCGGTGGCCCGCGCGCTCTTCCCTGACCGGGACCCGCTCGGCCAGCAGATCGCCCTGGCCGGGGTCCGGTTCCGGGTGATCGGCGTCTTCACCCCGCTCGGCCAGAGCCTCGGGGTGGACCGGGACGACGAGGTGCACATCCCGGTGACCGCCGCGCAGCGGCTCTGGGGCACCCAGCGGGTCGACGGCATCGCGGTCAAGGCCCCCGACCGGGAGCGGATCGACCAACTCGGCGACCGGATCGTCGCCGAGCTGTCCCGCCGGCACCCGGACACCGAGTTCAGCGCCGTGACCCAGCAGCAGATCCTCGGCGTGCTCGGCGACATCCTCGGCGTGCTGACCGGCGTACTGGCCGCCATCGCCGGCATCTCGCTGCTGGTCGGCGGCGTCGGGGTCTCCAACATCATGCTCGTCTCGGTACGCGAGCGGACCCGCGAGATCGGCCTGCGCAAGGCGGTCGGCGCCCGGCCCCGGGACATCGGGGTGCAGTTCCTGCTGGAGGCGGTGCTGCTCACCTCCATCGGTGGGTTGACCGGGATGGGGCTCGGCGTGGGCACCGCGCTCCTGGTCGACACGGTCTCGCCGATCCCGGCCGCGATCACCTGGTGGTCGCTGGCGCTCGCCTTCGGGGTCTCGGCGGCGGTCGGCATCGTCTTCGGGGTGGTCCCGGCCCAGCGGGCCGGCCGGCTGGATCCGGTGGTGGCGCTGCGGGCCGAGTGACGCGTGCGGCGTCCCGGCCGCGGGGCTGGCTGCCAGGAACCGGACGTGACACCCGTACGGGCGGAAAACGGCAGGTCAGCGGCGGTAAAACGGCGAGCGGCCCATGATCAAACGGAGGAAGGGATCGCGCCGGTCACAGCCGTCCCGCTACCGTACTGGTAACACGCGCGTCGCTCGCCCGGCCGGATCAACCGGCCCGGCGGCACGCGCCGGGCATGGGATTGGTCGGTGAGCCATGGCCGGGTCGCAGTCCGACGGTCGGCTGTCGGATGTCAGGTTCCTGACCGTCGCCGAGGTGGCGACGGTGATGCGGGTGTCCAAGATGACGGTCTATCGCCTCGTGCACAGCGGTGAGCTGACCGCGGTCCGGGTCGGCCGGTCGTTCCGGGTGCCCGAGCACGCGGTGCACGAGTACCTCCGCGGCGCGTTCCAGGAGAGCGCCTGACCGCGGCGCCGGCCGTGCCGCCGAGTGCGACGTAACGGGCATCGACGGGGGCGCGTTGGTCCTGCTGACGCACTCCGGCTACCCTGGACCCCGACCGTGACCGCACCCTGGTGTGCCCTGCCCACCACGCTGGTCCGGTCCATTGTCCGCAAGCGGTCACCGACGCCACCCGCGGTGGTGTCACCCGGTCCGCCCCGCACGTTGCATCGAAAGGCTGTCGTATGGGCTCGGTGGTCAAGAAGCGCCGCAAGCGCATGGCTAAGAAGAAGCACCGCAAGCTGCTGCGCAAGACCCGCGTCCAGCGTCGCCGTCTCGGCAAGTGACCGGGGCCGGGCCCCGGCCCGGCGCTCGGCAGCACTTGCCAACTGTCGACCCTCGGAGGCTCAGGTGATCAGGCCGTGGATGTCCCGGCTCGATCCCGCCTGCCGCGCAAGGCGCACGACATGACCCCCGGTGGCACCTCGGGTGCTCCGGGGGCCGTCGTCGTGACCGGGGTCGGCCGCTACCTCGGCGCGCACGTGGCCGCCCGCCTCGCCGCCGACCCCCGCATCGACCGCGTGATCGGGGTCGACCCAACCCCCAACCCCGAGTTCGCCGACCTGCTCGACGGCGTCGAACGGATCCGTCTCGACCTCGACTCCCTCGGCGGTCTCCTCGCCGACCTCGACGTGGACGCGGTCGTGCACCTGGCGCTGGCCACCGCCCCTGACCCGCAGCACGGCGGCCGGGCGGCGATGAAGGAACAGAACGTCATCGGCACCATGCAGCTGCTCGCCGCCTGCCAGCGGGCGCCCAGGCTGCGCAAGCTGGTGGTCCGGTCGTCGACCGCCGCGTACGGCGCGTCGTTCCGCGACCCGGCGGTCTTCACCGAGGAGACCGAGCCGCGTGAGGTGCCGCGCGGCGGGTTCGGCCGCGACATCCTCGACATCGAGGGGTACGTCCGCGGGTTCCGCCGCCGCCGGCCCGACGTCACCGCGACCGTGCTGCGGTTCGCGCCGTTCATCGGCTCCACCGCGGACACCACCCTCACCCGTTACTTCGCGCAGCCGGTCGTGCCCACGGTCTTCGGCCGGGACCCGCGGCTCCAGTTCGTCCACATCGACGACGCGCTGGAGGTGCTGCACCGGTCGGTCGCCGAGGAGCACCCGGGGACCTACAACGTCGCCGGGCCGGGGGTGCTCTCCCTCACCCAGGCCATCCGGCGGGCCGGCCGGGTGGCCGTACCGGTGCTGGAGCCCGGCCTCTCCGGGGCTGCCGCGATCGCCCGCAGCCTGGGCTTCGGCCGGTACGGGTTGGACCAGGTCGACCTCTTCGTGCACGGTCGGGTGGTGGACACCAGCCGCCTGGAGCGCGAGTACGGCTTCACGCCCCGCTCGACCGCTGCCGCCTTCGACGACTTCATCCGCGCGCACCACGGCGGCGTCGTGGTGACCCGGGCCCAGCTCGCCGCGGCCGAGGAGTTGGTGCTGGAGAGCATCCGGCAGGTCCGGTCCGCCGTTCGGGAGCGGTCATGAGCGAGCGAACCATCAGGCTCAGCGCGTTGAGCGAGCGGAGCGCGCAAACCGCCAGGCTCAGTAGCGCGGCGCCTCGCGCCGCCGCGGAGCAGAGCGAGGCCGCGGCGTGAGCGGCGCCGAGGAGCGGGGCGAGTCCCGCTACGACGTACCGCTGACCGTGCCGAGGCCGGACGGGGAGCCCGCACGGCGCAACGGGCACCGGCGCTCGACGACGGCCGCCACCGACCCGGCGTCGCTGGACGAGCCGGACACCTCCGCCGACGAGCCGGCCGCCGCCGGGCCGGGCGAGGGGGCCGGGGCGGTCGCGAGGCCGGGGCCGGCCGTGGCGGACCGGCCCGGGGACCACTGGGACCGGAAGGTCGCCAAGGGGCTCGCCTTCCTGCGGCGGCGGCTCTCCGGCGACTACGAGGTGGACGAGTTCGGCTTCGACCCGCACCTGACCGACGCGGTCTTCCACCCGCTGCTGCGGGTGCTCTATCGGGACTGGTTCCGCACCGAGGTCAGCGGTGTCGAGCACGTGCCGGACGCCGGCGCCGGCCTGGTGGTCGGCAACCACTCCGGCACGGTGGCGCTGGACGCGCTGGTGCTGTCCGCCGCTCTGCACGACCGGCACCCGGCGCACCGCTACCTGCGGCTGCTCGGGGCCGACCTGGTCTTCCGGATGCCGGTGGTCTCCGAGATCGCCCGCAAGACCGGCGGCACGGTGGCGTGCAACCCGGACGCCGAACGGCTGCTCGGCAACGGCGAGTTGGTCGGCGTCTTTCCGGAGGGCTTCAAGGGGGTCGGCAAGCTCTACGCCGACCGCTACAAGCTGCAACGGTTCGGCCGGGGCGGCTTCGTCTCGGCGGCGCTGCGTACCGGCACGCCGATCGTGCCGGTGGCGATCGTCGGCGGCGAGGAGATCTACCCGATGCTCGCCGACATCAAGCCGCTCGCCCGGCTGCTCAAGCTGCCGTACTTCCCGGTGACCCCGACCTTCCCCTGGCTGGGTCCGCTGGGCATGCTGCCGCTGCCGAGCAAGTGGCTGATCGAGTTCTGCCCGCCCATCCCCACCGCGCACCTGCGCGAGTCGGCCGACGACCCGCTGGTCGTGTTCAACCTCGCCGACCAGGTGCGGGAGACCATCCAGCAGACCCTGCACAAGCTGCTCGAACGCCGCCCCGATCCGTTCGGTCCCTGAGCTGGCGGGTTCAGCCGGCGCGGTGGCGGCGGCGGTGCAGCGCCAGGCCGGCCGTGACCGCGCCGGCGACCAGCCCGGCGGCGGCCGTCGACGGTACGGCGATCTTGACTGCCCGGCGCCCGGTGCGGAAGTCGCGGACGGCCCAACCACGCTGGCGGGCCTGCCGCAGCAGCGCCGGGTCCGGGTTGACCGCCACCGGGTGCCCCACGACGGACAGCATCGGCAGGTCGTTGGCGGAGTCGCTGTAGGCGGTACAGCGGTCCAGGTCCAGCCCCTCGACCCCGGCGAGTTGCGTGATCGCCTCGGCCTTGGCCGGACCGTGCATGAGGTCGCCGACCAGGCGGCCCGTGTACGCCCCGTCGACCACCTCGGCGACCGTGCCGATCGCCCCGGTCAGCCCGAGCCGGGCCGCGATCACCCGGCCGATCTCCACCGGGGCGGCACTGACCAGCCACACCCGCTCACCGGCGTCGAGGTGCCGCTGGGCCAGCCGGCGGGTGCCGGCCCAGATCCGCGGGGCCATCAGCTCGTCGAAGATCTCCTCGGCGAGCCGTTCCACGTCGTCGACCCGCCAGCCTTGGACGAAGGCGAGCGCCGCCTCCTTCGCCTGGGACATGTCCCCGGCGTGTTCGGTGGCGAGCAGCCGGAACTTCGCCTGCTGCCAGGCGAACCGGGCCAGGTCACCGGTGGTGAAGTACTTCCGGGCGGCCAGCCCCCGGGCGAACCAGTAGATCGACGCGCCCTGCATCATCGTGTTGTCCACGTCGAAGAAGGCGGCGGCGGTGGGGTCGGACGTCGGGGTGGCCGGGGGCGCCCCCCGGGTCTCCGACCAGCCGGCGGTGTGGCCGTGGACGTCGGTGCTGATCGTCACCTTCCGGGTCCGGGCCATGGCGACCTCCCTCCCGTCGGCGACCGCGAACGTGTTCCCCGGCGAGCCTATCCGGCGCGCTGGAACGGCCGGGTGTTCGCTTGGCGAAGTGTGGCGCGAGCGGCTCCGGCCTCCACACGGGAGCGCGGACGGCGCAGCGCGGCGCGGTCGGCTCAGCGCGGTGGCGCGGTCGGCTCGCTGCGGTAGGCGCGAGACGGCTCCGCGGAGGAGCGAACGGCTCGGTGCGGCGGCGCGAACGGTTGCCGCCGCCGCGCCGGCCCGGCGGCCGGCGGTCAGCGGTCGCCGGGGCAGCTGACCGGGGCGGGGCCCAGCGCGTCGCTGGCGGCCGGTGCCGGTAGCCCGCAGGCGATCGCCGCGCGGAGCCCGTCAGCGCGCCGGCCCACCACGTCGAGCAGGGCGAGCGACCGGCGGGTGCGGTCCTGGTAGGTGTGATCCACCCGGTCGAGCAGGCCACTGACCGCGTGCCGCTGGCCGGTCAGGAACGCGTCGATCGCGTCCAGCGGGGCCGGGTCGGAGCGTTGCGCGGCCACTGTGGTCAGCAGGCGGATGCCCTGCCGGGTGTCGGCGTCCATGTCGTCCAGGACGGTGCCGAAGCCGAACCGGTCACCGTGGACGGTGGCCGCCTCGTCGAGCCGGGTCCGGGCGAAGTCGAGGAAGAGCTGTCCGCGGCTGATGTCCGAGCTGGTCAGGGCGAGCTGAGCGCGCTCGGTCGAGCGCTTCATGCCGTAGAGGGCGTCGCCGGGCAGCGCGTTCTCGCTGGCGAAGGAGATGCCCGAGAGGGCGACCGCCCCGGCGGCCACGCCGACCAGGATGGCCCCGCGGGCGCGGACCCGCCGGCCGGTCGCCGCCGGCAGCAGGGAGCCGCGGGCGCCGGTGCTTCCCGTGGCGGTCGCGGCCTGCGCCGGGGTGCCCACGCCCTCCCGCTCGACGGTGGCGACGAGCATCGCGCGCAGCCCGGCGCGGAAGTCCGGGTCGACCGCCACGGCCGGCCGGTCGGTGGCGAGCCGCTGGCCCACCGCGACGAGTGGGGCGAGTTCGTCGTCGGCCCGGGAACGGACGTGGTGCCGCCGGCCGCCGTTGGCCTCGTCGAGGAGCTGCGCGAAACGCTCGGCCCGCCGGCGGGAGAAGAGGTTGCTGTCCACCGCAGGCACCCCCTCTCACTGGTCACGGCCGGACGGCCGTCGTCGTCACCAGCGACCGGTGGCAGCGAACGCTGACGGCTGGCCCGGACGGCCGACCGTGCGCACCGGACCGGGTGGCCCGGGGGACGCCGGACAACCACTGGTCGCACCCGGAGAAACGGACCGCGCCGGTCGGCGGTTACGGGGCGGCCGGTGGCGAAATCACAAAGCGTGATCGTCGTCACGGGTAGCGGAGCCCGCGGCGAGGCGGTCCCGCCGGAGCGGGGGAGCGGTGTGGATCAGGGCTGGAAGCCGTCGGGCAGCAGCCGGGCCAGGGCGCGCACCGCCCGGTACTGCAACGCCTTGATGGCGCCCTCGTTCTTGCCCATGGCCCGGGCGGTCTCGGCCACCGAGAAGCCCTGGAGGAAGCGGAGCACGATGCACTCCTGCTGCTCCGGGTTGAGCTGCTTCACCGCGCTGAGCAGCGCGACGTTGGTGATGTGCTCGACGACCGCGGCCTCCGGGCTGCCCTCCGGCCCCCGGTCCTCCCGGTCGGCGTCGAGCACGTCCCCGGTGGTGACCTCCAGCCGGTAGCGGCCGGACTTGAAGTGGTCGGCGACCAGGTTGCGGGCGATGGTGACCAGCCAGGCGCCGAGGTCGCGCCCCTGCCAGGTGAAGCTGCCGATCCGCTTGAGCGCGCGGAGGAACGTGTCCGAGGTGAGGTCCTCGGCGAGCTGGCGGTTGCCGACCCGGAAGTAGACGAAGCGGAAGACCGTGTCGACGTACCGGTCGTAGATCAGGCCGAACGCCTCGGCCTCGCCGGCCTGCGCCCGCTCGACCAAAGCCCAGACCTCGGTGGCCGGGTCGGACGGGTCGGGGCGGCTCGGGTAGCCGGTGGCCGGGGCCGCGGTGGCGGGCACCGCGGGCAGCACCGCGGTGTCGGCGGCCGGCACCGCCGGCAGGATGGCGGTCTCCCCGGCCGACGGGTCGGCGGTGGCCGGGCCGTCGCCCGGGCGCCGGCCCTGCGCCGGCATGGTCGGCCGGGACGGGGCGCCGAGCCGGCTGGCGGCCGGCTTCGCGTTGCCGCCGGGCACCGCCGGGCGCGGCGGCGCCTCGTTGTGGTGGGAGCGGTTGCGGACCCGCCGGGCCCCCTCGCCCCGCACCGCGAGGCCCCATCCGTCGGACGCGGTGCGCGGGGCCTGTGACAACTCCAGCTCGGCGCGCCGGACGCCGCGCGGCGACCGGGCGTCGTCGGGCTCCAGCCGCTCGTTGACCGGGATCCGCTGGGTCGGGCCGGTCACCCCGGTCGGCCGTTCCGCGTAGCCGAAGGTGGTCACCGCGCCTCCCCGATCCAGGCGGGGCACGGCCGCACCGGCCGCCGCGGCGTCGCGGCGGGACCGGGTACGCCCCGGCCGGGCAGGGCCGTCCCGGGACGTGCCGACGGGCGGCAGATCCCCTTGAGGTGCTGGTCCAATGCGCTCACAGGCACGGGGGCCTCCTCGGGCTGAGGGGTGTCGACTCACGGCAAATCGGGTGAGCCGACCCGAGTGATGATAGGGCCAACGTCACCCACGCGTGGCAAGTCCGTTACACAGGGCGGAAGTATTTCCGCTCGTGTCGCACCGATGGCGGACCCGTTGTCCGTCGTGTGCGGTTGACTTTCGCATCGGAACCTGGTTCTGAGTGGAAAGTCCTGGTCGGAGCGGTTTTCATACCGCCCTCGGCGTGTCGCGGCGGCCGTCCGGAGGGGACGGCCGCCGCATGCCCGGAGAGCGGGCCGGACGGGCCACCGCGCGGTCTCGTCCGCAGGACCGGGTGGGCGGGGCGGCACAACCGGCGTTCGGGGCGTGGCCGCGTGGACGTGGCTGTGCCAGACTCAGCCACCGTGCAGGACGCAGTCGACAGTTCCGCGCCGAACCTCGCCGACCGGCTCCGCCGGGCGGCCGTCGCTCATGGTGACCGCCCCGCGCTGCACTGGCGCGACCGGACCCTGACCTGGTCCCAACTGGACGCGGCGGTCACCGCCACCGCCCGGGCACTGGTCGGGGCGGCGCGGCCGGCGGCCGGCGACGAGCACCCGCCCCGGGTCGCGATCGCCTTCGGCAACACCCCGGACTTCGTGGTCGCCTACCTCGCCGCGCTCCGGGCCGGCCTGGTGGCGGTGCCGGTCAACCCGGGCTTCACCGCCCGGGAACTGCGGTACGTGCTCGCCGACTCCGGGGCCGCCGTGCTGGTCTGCGCGGCCGAGGTCCGCGACCGGGTGAACCCCGCCGACCTGCCCGCGCTGGCCGCCGTGTACACCGCCCCGCCGGTCACCGACGGTGACGGCCCGGTCGACCTCCCCGCCCGGGGCGGGGACGAGCTCGCCGTCCTGCTCTATACCTCCGGCACCGAGGGCCGGCCCAAGGGCGCCATGCTGTCGCACCGCGCCCTGGCCGCCAACCACGGGCAGGTCGGCCGGATCGACCCACCGGTGGTCGGCCCCGACGACACCGTGCTGCTCGCCCTGCCGCTGTTCCACGCGTACGGCCTGAACTCCGGGCTCGGGGCCGTGCTGCACCACGGGGCGACCGGGGTGCTGGTCGACGAGCTGGGCCCGGACGGGGCGCTCGCCGACCTCGCCCGGCACCGGGTCAGCGTGCTGGTCGGCGTACCGTCGATGTTCCTGACCTGGGCCGAGGCGGGCGCGGCGGGGGCCGCGGCGCTGGCCTCGGTGCGGGTGGCGGTGTGCGGGGCGGCCCCGCTGCCGCCGGCGGTCGCGGCACGCTTCACCGAGACCACCGGGCACCGGGTGCACGTCGGGTACGGCCTCACCGAGACCGCCCCGGTGCTCACCTCCACGCTGGTCGCCGGCCAGGTCAAGGCCGGGTCCATCGGCCGCCCGCTGCCCGGCGTGGGGCTGCGCCTGGTCGGGCCGGACGGCGCGGACCTGTGGCGGGACGGCGTGCCCACCGTCGAGGAGGACGCCGACGAGCTCGACCTCGCCGACGACGCGGAGGGCGCCGACCCGGGGCAGATCGTGGTCCGGGGCGACAACCTGTTCGCCGGCTACTGGCCGGACGGGCGGGGCGGGCCGGACGCGGACGGCTGGTGGGCCACCGGCGACGTGGCGTACGCCGACGCCGACGGGGACCTGTTCCTGGTCGACCGGCTCGGCGAGTTGATCCTGGTCAACGGCTTCAACGTCTACCCCCACGAGGTGGAGTCGGTACTCCAGGCGCATCCCGGGGTGGCCGAGTCGGCCGTCCTCGGGGTGCCGCACCCGCGGACCGGCGAGACTGTCCGGGCGTACGTGGTGCGGGCGGCCGGCTCGACGGCGACGGCGGAGGAGCTGCTCCACCACTGCGCGCGTAACCTGGCCCGGTTCAAGTGCCCGACCGCCGTCGAGTTCGTCGACAGCCTGCCTTACTCGGCGATCGGCAAGGTACGCAAGACCGAGCTCCGCCCGGCGGCGCCCCCGGTGCCGTCACCGGCCCCGCCGACCGAGATCCGCACGGAGGTACCCGATGTCCAGCCGTGACGCCCGGCTCACCCTGATCACCCGGCCTGGCTGCCACCTCTGCGAGGACGCGAAGGCGGCGCTCGACCGGGTGGTGGCCGTCACCGGCGACCGCTGGATCGAGAGGGACGTCACCGACGACATCGAGCTGGAACGCGAGTACGGCGACCGGCTGCCGGTGGTGCTGCTCGACGGCAGGGAGCACGGCTACTGGCGGGTCGAGGAGGATCGCCTGCTGCGGGACCTGACCACCCCGCAGCTCTGACCGGCCGCCTATCGTGCAGCGATGACCTCGACGCGCGGCCACCTGGTGTGGGACTGGAACGGCACCCTCCTCGACGACCTCGACCTGGTGGTCCAGGCCACCAACGTGGCCTTCGCCAGCGCCGGCGGTCGGGCGGTCACCGCGGACGAGCACCGGGTGCGGTTCCGCCGGCCGATCGCCGACTACTACGCCGAGATGCTGGGGCGGGCGATCGACGACGAGGCGTTCGGCCGGCTCGACCGAATCTTCCACGACGCGTACCGGGCCGGGCTGACCAGCTGCGTGCTGGCCACCGACGCCACCACCGCGATCGCCGCCTGGCCGGGCAGCCAGTCCCTGCTGTCCATGTGGTTCCACGACGAGCTGGTCCCGACGGTGCACACGTACGGGCTGACCCCGCACTTCACCCGGGTGGACGGGCTGCGGTCCGCGGTGGGCGGGGGCCGCAAGGCCGAGTGGCTGGAGAAGCACCTGGCCGAGCTCGGGCTCGCCGGCCGCGAGGTGGTGCTGATCGGCGACTCGCTGGACGACGCCGACGCGGCGCTCTCGGTGGGCGCCCGCTGCGTCCTCTACACCGGCGGCCTCTCCGATCCCGCCCGCCTCCGCGCCTCCGGCCACCCCGTGGCCGACACCCTCACCCAGGCGGTAACCCTCGCCCGCACCCTCCCCTAACCCGACCCCTCCCTCCCGGACCGGCCGACCCCTGTTGATCATGACGTTGGCGGCGCGACACGCCCGTGTGGCCGCCGCTAACCCCATGATCAACGCATCGGGCGGGGGGAGGGGCAGGGGGAGGGGTTAGTCCTTGTCGCCTCTGGCGGGCGGCCCGTTCCGGGCTGAAAATCGGCGGTGGTCGCTCGCTGACGTCGTCGCTCCTTGGTCCGTGCGAGGTCGTGGGTTAGTCGGATGCTGGTGGCTGCGTTATGGGCCCTTCACTGTTGCTTTGAGCACGCGAGTTAGATTCACCCGTTTTGTAGCTGCCGCGATCGACCACCGTGGTGTTTGTGCTGGTGGGAGGGTGTGTTGCTGGAGCAGACGCAAGACCGGGAAGAGATCCTTGCACGGGTTGCTGCGCTGGACATCGGCAAGGCGTCGCTGGTGTGCTGTGTGCGGGTGCCGGACGGGGCCAGGCCGGGACGGCGGCTGCAGGAGGTGCAGACGTACTCCACGATGACTCGTTCGTTGGCCGGGATGGCCGAGCGGCTGCGGGGACTTGGGGTCACCCGGGTGGTGATGGAGGCGACCAGCGACTACTGGAAACCGGCGTTCTACCTGCTGGAGGCGTACGGGTTCGAGGTGTGGCTGGTCAACGCCCGCGACGTTAAACGCCTGCCGGGCCGACCCAAGACCGACAAGCTGGACGCGGTGTGGCTGTGCAAGGTCGCCGAGCGGCAGATGATCCGACCCAGTTTCGTTCCACCGCCACCGATCCGGATGCTGCGGGATCTGACCCGCTACCGGGTCGATCTGGTGGCCCAGGCCGGCGCCGAACGCAACCGCGTCGAGAAGCTGCTCGAAGACGCCCAGATCAAGCTGTCGGTCGTGGTCAGTGACCTGTTCGGGGTGTCCGGGCGGGCGATGATGGCCGCGCTGATCGCCGGGCGGCGTGATCCCAGGTCGCTGGCCCAGATGGCGCGCTCCAGCCTGCGCCGCAAGATCCCTGCCTTGGAGGAGGCGCTGACCGGGCACTTCAGCGACCATCACGCGTTCCTGTTGGGCAAGATGATCGCCCGGGTGGAGGCGATCGAGGCCGACATCGCCGAGGTCGACGCTCGGATCGAGGCGCAGCTTGCCCCTTTCGCCGAAGCGGCGGCCCGGCTGGGTGAGATCCCCGGAGTCGGCGCGGCCGCCGCGGCTGCGATCATCGCCGAGATCGGCGTGGACATGAGCCGATTCCCGACCCCGGCTCACCTGGCCGGATGGGCCCGCTTCGCCCCCGGCATCAAGGAATCGGCCGGACGCAAGAAAGGCAGCGGATCGACCGGCCACGGCAACCCCTACCTGGCCCGTGTCCTGGGCCAGATCGCCGTGTCCGCCGCCCGGACCAACACGTTCCTCGGCGAACGCTACCGGCGTATCGCTCGAAGACGCGGCGCCAAACGCGCCATCGTCGCCGTGGGCCGTTCCGTCCTGACCATCATCTGGCACCTGCTGACCGACCCCGAAACCCACTTCCATGACCCCGGGGTCCACTTCTACCTCAGCCGCACCGACACAGAACGCCGCAAACGCAACCACGTCAGCCAGCTCGAAGCCCTCGGCTACCGAGTCGCCCTCGAACTAGCCGCATAGCCAACCGCTCGCAAGGCAAGCCCCCATCCCGCTCCGCTTCGCTATGCGGGATGCTGCCGCGCGTTTACGTACGGTTCGATTTTCGAGTTAGGCGCGGAGGTGGGTTAGGACGGCCAGGACGCGGCGGTGGTGGTTCGTCGCGTCCTGGGGGAGGTCGAGCTTGGTGAAGATGTTGCGGACGTGCTTCTCCACCGCGCCGTCGCTCACCACCAGCGTCCGGGCGATCGCGGTGTTGGAGCGGCCCTCGGCCATCAGGGCGAGCACCTCCCGCTCGCGCGGCGTCAGCGCGGCCAGCGGATCGTCGCGCCGCCGCCGGACCAGCAGTTGGCTGATCACCTCGGGGTCGAGCACCGTGCCGCCGGCAGCCACCCGGCCCAGCGCCTCCAGGAACTCGTCGATTGCGGCCACCCGGTCCTTGAGCAGGTAGCCGATCCCGCCGCCACCGGCGCCGCCGGTGGTGGCCAGCAGGTCGTCGGCGTACGACACCTCGACGTACTGGGAGAGCACCAGGACCGGCGTACGGGGCACCCGGCGGCGCGCCTCCACGGCCGCCCGGAGCCCCTCGTCCGTGTGCGAGGGCGGCATCCGCACGTCCACCACCGAGATGTCCGGTCGGTGCGCCACCACCGCCTCGACCAGGGCGTCGCCGTCGCCGACGGCCGCCACCACCTCGTGTCCCGACTCGGTCAGCAGCCGGACCAGCCCCTCCCGGAGCAGTACGGCGTCATCCGCGATCACCACCCGCATGGGTCCGCTGTCTATCACGTCCTCGGTCACCGGTCCGCCCTCCGGGGCCCCGTCAGCGGGGCAGTTCGGCGTGGACGAGGGTGGGACCGCCGGCCGGGCTGGACACGTCGAGCACTCCGCCGGCCGCCCGCACCCGGTCGGCGATGCCGCTCAGGCCGTGCCCCTTGGCCAGGTGGGCGCCGCCCACCCCGTCATCCGCCACGCCGATCTCCAGCCGGCCGAGCCGGCTGGCCACCTCCACCCGGCAGGCCGTGGCCTGGCTGTGCTTGGCGACGTTGGTCAGCGCCTCGGCCACCACGAAGTACGCGGTGCTCTCCACCGCCGGGTCGAGCCGGCCGCCGGGCGTACCCAGGTCGTCGTTGACCAGCAGCTCGGTGGGGACCAGGGCGCGCGCGGCAAGGGCGGCCAGGGCGCTCGGCAGGCCCCGGTCGACCAGGATCGGCGGGGCGATCCCCCGGGAGAGGGCGCGCAGCTCGTCGAGGGTCTCCCGGGTCTGGGTGACCGCCTCGTCCAGGGTCCGGCGGGCCGCCTCCGGGTCGACGGCGAGCTGCTGGCGGGCCCGGCTGAGGTCCATGGCGAGGCGGACCAGCCGCTGCTGCGGGCCGTCGTGGATGTCCCGTTCCAGCCGGCGTAGCGCGGACGCCTCGGCGGAGGCGGCGGCCCGCTTCTGCTCCTCCAGCGTGGTGATCCGGTGTCGCATCTCGGCCACCCCGGTGAGCAGGGAGCGGGCCAGTCCGGCCTGGAGCCGGGCGCAGCCCCGGGCCACCAGCGGCAGGGTGAGCAGGCAGAACAGCCCGAACGAGGTGTTCAGCGCGATCCGCGGGACGGGTCCGACGCCCATCCCGAGCAGTTCGCTGAGGTCCTGCTGGCCGGGGCCGTGCGGGATCGCCCAGTCGTACGTGAAGTAGAGCGTGCCGCCGACCGCCACCGCCCACCAGACCAGCACGATCACGAAGGTGGGCAGCGTCACCAGCAGCTTGACGAAGGCGTGCAGCAGGTCGAGCCAGGACTGGGCGTCGCGCATCGGCACCAGGAGCCGCCGCCAGTAGCCCGCCCCGGGCGCGGGAGTCAGGTAGACGGGGCGGACCCGGGGTTGGCGGAGCACGGCGGGCAGCCGGAGCCGCTCGAGATCGGCCAGCGCGCGGGCCGCGTACAGGGTGCCGGCGAGCACGGGCAGACCGAGGGTGGTGACCAGCAACCCGGCGGTGAGGGAGATGCCCACCACGGCCAGCACGAAGCCGACCAGCGCCAGCGGCAGGCCGGCCAGCACGTAGCCGGAGTCGCGCAGGAGCCGCCGGCCGAGCCCGGGGGCGGGTGTGGTGGGAGTGGGTGCGGTGGCCAGCGGTACGGCGGTCATGCCCCGAGGCTATGGGCCGGCGCCCGCAGGACCCATCCCGCGCACCGGCCTCTCCGGGGTGGGGTTGTCCCTACCCCGGGCGGGGAAATCGCCGCGTCGTCCGTGACACAGCGCAACCGGGCGCGTGCGATTGGTCAGAGAAGTCGGGATTGAGCAATAATCGCCGTGCGGCGCCTACCGAGCGCGGTCAATCGATCTTGTGAAATGGAGGGGCAGGTGGAGGCACCTCGCGGGCCAGCAAGATCGCGATTTGTGCACCCCTTCACAAGCGCCTACTCTGTAGTTCCGACGCGCCCTGCTAGCACAGCCGGCACCATCGGTCGCCAGCGGGAGTCCCGAAACGACCGGCCGCCGACGCTGGTCGAGGATCGCACCGCACGGAGTCTCATGAGTCAGCACCGTCACCCTGGCGCGCCCGGTCGCGCTGGTGCCGTACCGGCGCTCCCGGACCTGCCCGAGGCGACCGTCGCTCGGCTCCCGGAATACCTCCGTGCCCTGCACAATCTCGCCGAAACCGGCCACGAGACGGTGTCCAGCGAGGGGCTGGCCAACGCCGCCGGGGTGAATTCGGCGAAGCTGCGCAAGGACCTCTCCCACCTCGGCTCGTACGGCACCCGCGGCGTCGGCTACGACGTCGGGCTGCTGATCGACCAGATCGAGTTCGTGCTCGGGCTCACCCAGCGCCGGGCGGTCGCCCTGGTCGGCGTGGGTAATCTCGGTCACGCCCTGGCCGGCTACGACGGCTTCGCGAGCCGCGGCTTCCGGATCGCCGCGCTCTTCGACGCGGACCCGTCCCGGGTCGGCGAGGAGATCAGTGGCCTGACCGTCCGGCACGTCGACGAGCTGCCCCGGGTCGCCGCCGAGGAGTCGATCTCGATCGGCGTGATCGCCACCCCGGCGTCCGCCGCGCAGGCGGTGGCCGACCAGCTCGTCGCTGTCGGCGTGACGAGCATCCTCAACTTCGCGCCGTGCGTACTCTCAGTTCCGGAAGGGGTCGACGTGCGCAAGGTCGACCTCGCGATCGAGCTGCAGATCCTGTCCTTCCACGAGCACCGCAAGGCGTCGCTGACCGCACTCCCCGCCTCCGGCGGGTCCGCCCTCACCGCCCTGCCCGGCGGGCTCGCGGCCACCGACACCCAGGAGGCGATCGGCACGTGAAACTGCTCGTCGTCGGCGCGTCCTACCGCACCGCCCCGGTTGCCACGCTGGAGCAGCTGGCGGTCCCGCCCGCCGATCTCACCCGCACCCTGGACCGCCTGGTCGCCCAGCCGTACGTCGCCGAGGCCGTGCTCGTCTCCACCTGCAACCGGGTGGAGGTGTACGCAGCCGTCTCCGGCTTCCACGGCGGCCTCAGCGACATCTGTGCGGTCCTGGCCGAGCAGGCCGGCTGCCCGCCGGCGGCGCTCGCCAACCACCTCTACGTGCACTACGACGCCGCCGCCGTCGACCACGTCTTCCGGGTCGCCGCCGGGCTGGACTCGATGGTGGTCGGCGAGGCGCAGATCCTCGGCCAGCTCCGGGACGCCTACCACTCGGCCAGCGGCACCGACTCGGCCGGCCGGCTGCTGCACGAGCTGATGCAGCAGGCGCTGCGGGTGGGCAAGCGCGCGCACGCCGAGACCAACATCGACCGGGCCGGTCAGAGCGTCGTCACCGCCGCCCTGGATCTGGCCGCCGACGTGCTCGACGGCGACCTGGCCGGCCGGCCCGCCATGGTGGTCGGCGCGGGTGCGATGGGCTCGCTCGGCGTGGCCACCCTGTCCCGGCTGGGCGCCGGACCGCTGACCGTGACCAACCGGGGCGCCGACCGGGCCGTCCGGCTGGCCGAATCGTACGGTGCGAACGCCGTGCCGATGGCCGAGCTGGTCGACGCGCTTTCCACAGTGGACATCGTAGTGGCCGCCACGGCGGCCACCGAACCGGTCCTCACCCGCGACGTGGTGGCCCGGGCGACGGCCCGGCGGGACGCCGGCCGGTGCCCGCTGGTCCTGCTCGACCTGGCCGTCCCGCGCGACGTCGAGGAGGGCGTCGCCGCGCTGCCCGGCGTCGAGGTGATCGACATCGACCGGATGGCGGCCATCCTCGCCGACGGTCCCGCCGCCGCCGACGCCGCCGAGGTGACCCGGATCGTCGGCGGCGAGGTCGAGGCGTTCCTCAGCTGGCTGCGCGGCGCGGACGTGGCGCCCACCGTGGCCGCGCTGCGCGGACGCGCCGACGACGTGGTCACCGCCGAGCTGCGCCGGCTCGCCCAGCGCCGCCCCGACTTCACCGACGACCAGCGCGCCGAGGTCGCCCGCACCGTGCACCGGGTGGTGCAGCGGCTGCTGCACCAGCCGACCGTACGGGTGCGCCAGCTCGCCGCCGAGCCGGGCGGTGACCAGTACGCCGCCCTGCTGCGCGAGCTGTTCGACCTGGAGGTGCCGCAGACCTCCCCGGTCGACAACGTGCCCGACGTGGTGGCGACCGACACCGACGGCCGCTCGTCGTTCGACGCCCTGGACTTCCCGCCCACCGGAGGTGCGCGATGACCGCTCCCCTGCGCCTCGGCACCCGGGGCAGCGCCCTGGCGATGGCCCAGTCGGGCCATGTCGCCGCGGCCCTCACCGCGGCCACCGGCCGTGAGGTCGAGCTGGTCGAGGTGGTGACCGCCGGCGACCGCTCCGCCGCGCCGGTGCACCGGCTCGGCGTCGGGGTCTTCGTCTCCGCGCTGCGGGACGCGTTGACCGCCGGCGTCATCGACTTCGCCGTTCACTCGTACAAGGACCTGCCCACGGCGGAGGCCCCCGGCCTGCACATCGCGGCGGTGCCGCCCCGGCAGGACCCGCGCGACGCGCTGGTCGCCCGGGACGGCCGTACGCTCGCCGAACTGCCGCCCGGCGCGCGGGTCGGCACCGGTGCGCTGCGCCGCATCGCCCAGCTACACGCGCTGGGGATGCAGCTCGAGGTCACCTCGATCCGGGGCAACGTGGACACTCGGCTGGGCCGGGTGCTCGGCCCGGACGCCGACCTGGACGCCGTCGTCCTGGCGCGGGCCGGGCTCGCCCGGCTGGACCGGACCGACGTGATCACCGAGACGCTCGACCCGATGCTGATGCTGCCGGCGCCCGCTCAGGGCGCGTTGGCGGTGGAGTGCCGGGTCGACGACCAGGACCTGATCGAGCTGCTCGCACTGCTCGATCACGCACCGTCCCGCGCCGTGGTCGTCGCGGAGCGGGCACTGCTGGCCACCCTGGAGGCCGGGTGCAGCGCGCCCGTCGCCGCCTACGGCGTCGTCGCCGAAGGCGAGCCAACCGGCTCAACCGCCGAGGGCGATGTTGTCCAGGAGATCTACCTGCGCGGGGCGGTGATCAGCCCGGACGGTTCCCGTGACATCCGGCTGTCCCGCACCGGAACGCCCGCCGACGCGGCGGAGATCGGCAAGGCACTCGCCGCCGAACTCCTCGAACTCGGCGCCGACACGATCCTCGGCCAAGAAGGACACGCCGGTCCGGGGACCCAGCAAATTGGGAGCACAGAATGACCCGCACCCGTAAGCCCGCAGGCCGTATCGCGTTCGTCGGGGCCGGACCCGGCGACCCGGGCCTGCTGACCCGCCGGGCGCACGACGCCCTGGTCGACGCCGATCAGGTGGTGTACGACCGGGGAATCCCCGAGTCGCTGCTCGAGCACGTCCGCGCCCAGGCCAAGTCCGACGCCCAGTTCAGCCCGACCGAGGGCGTACCGGGGGATGTGGCGAAGGTGCTGATCTCCGCGGCCCGCTCCGGGCAGAACGCGGTGCACCTGGTCGCCGGCGACCCGTTCGGTCACGACTCGGTGGTCAAGGAGGTGCAGGCGGTGGCGCGTACCGCCGCGCACTTCGAGGTGGTCCCGGGCGTCGGCCAGGCCGAGGGGGTGGCCACCTACGCGGGTGTGCCGCTGCCGGGGGTGCGGACCGTGGCGGACGTCGAGGACGTCACCGCGCTGGACTTCGACGCGCTGGCCGCGGCCGTCAGCCGGGGCTCGCTGGCCCTGGCCGTGGACGCCGGTGACCTGGCCGCCATCCGGGACGGCCTGCTGGCCGCCGGGGTGGCCGGCACCACCGCCGTCGGGGTGACCGGCGACGGCACCGGCGAGACGCAGTACACCACCACGTCGAGCGTGGACTCGTTCGTCGCGGCGGCGCTCGGTTTCACCGGGCGGGTCGTGCTCACCGTCGGGGAGAGCGTCAGCCAGCGGGACAAGCTGAGCTGGTGGGAGAACCGGCCGCTGTACGGCTGGAAGGTGCTCGTCCCCCGGACCAAGGAGCAGGCCGGCGTGATGAGCGCGCGGCTGCGCGCGTACGGGGCGATCCCGTGCGAGGTGCCGACCATCGCGGTCGAGCCGCCGCGTACCCCCGCCCAGATGGAGCGGGCGGTCAAGGGCCTGGTCGACGGCCGGTACGCCTGGGTGATCTTCACCTCGGTGAACGCGGTCCGGGCGGTCTGGGAGAAGTTCGCCGAGCACGGACTGGACGCCCGGCACTTCGGCGGCGTCAAGATCGCCTGCATCGGCGAGGCCACTGCGGAGGCGGTACGGGCGTTCGGCATCCAG
The DNA here is from genome assembly GCF_001905095.1 of Micromonospora sp. CB01531. Taxonomy (GTDB): domain Bacteria; phylum Actinomycetota; class Actinomycetes; order Mycobacteriales; family Micromonosporaceae; genus Micromonospora. The sequence goes on along the minus strand of NZ_LWLS01000059.1, from coordinate 59,788 downwards.
CCGGAGCTGGTGCCCTCGGGCGAGCAGTCCTCGGAGGGACTGCTGGCCGAGTTCTCGCCGCACGACGAGATCCTCGACCCGGTCGGGCGGGTGCTGCTGCCGCGCGCCGACATCGCCACCGAGACCCTCGCCGCGGGGCTCACCGAGCGCGGCTGGGAGGTCGACGACGTGACCGCGTACCGGACCGTCCGAGCGGCGCCGCCGCCGGCCGAGATCCGCGACGCGATCAAGTCGGGCGGGTTCGACGCGGTGCTCTTCACCTCGTCCTCCACGGTCCGGAATCTGGTCGGCATCGCCGGGAAGCCGCACGCGCGTACCGTGGTTGCTGTCATCGGGCCCAAGACGGCGGAGACCGCCACGGAGTTCGGCCTGCGGGTGGACGTGCAGCCTGCGCACGCCTCGGTGCCCGATTTGGTGGAGGCGCTCGCCGCCTACGCCGTCGAGCTGCGCGAGAAGCTCGCCGCCATGCCGGCCAAGCAGCGCCGGGGCTCGAAGGTGCAGGGGCCGACCGCCCTGAGGTTCCGCTGACAGGAGGCTCCCGTGCCGTACCCCGAGATCCGGCCCCGCCGGCTGCGCCGTAGCGCAGCCGTGCGGCGGCTGGTCTCCGAGACCCGCGTCGACCCGGCCGAGCTGGTGCTGCCGATGTTCGTCCGAGAGGGGCTGACCGAGCCACGAGCGGTCGCGTCCCTCCCGGGGGTGCTCCAGCACTCCCGGGACTCGCTGCGCAAGGCCGCCGTCGAGGCGGTCCAGGCCGGCGTGGGCGGGCTGATGCTCTTCGGGGTGCCCGCCGAGCGGGACGCCACCGGCTCGGGCGGCCTCGACCCCGACGGCATCCTCAACGTCGCCATCCGGGACGTCGTCGCCGAGGTCGGCGACGCCGTCGTGGTGATGAGTGACCTCTGCCTGGACGAGTTCACCTCGCACGGGCACTGCGGCCTGCTCGCTCCGGACGGCGCCGTGGACAACGACGCCACGTTGGAGGCGTACGCCCGGATGGCGGTCGCGCAGGCCGACGCCGGGATCCACATGGTCGGTCCGTCCGGGATGATGGACGGCCAGGTCGGCGTGGTCCGCCGGGCCCTGGACGCCGCCGGCCACCAGGACGTGGCGGTGCTCGCGTACGCGGTCAAGTACGCCTCCGCGTTCTTCGGCCCGTTCCGGGACGCCGTCGAGTCGGCGCTGGAGGGCGACCGGCGCGCTTACCAGCAGGACCCGGCGAACCTGCGGGAGTCCCTGCGCGAGGTCGAGCTGGACGTGGCCGAGGGCGCCGACCTGGTGATGGTCAAGCCAGCCCTGCCGTACCTCGACGTGGTGTCGGCGGTCCGGGCCGCGGTGGACGTCCCGGTCGCCGCCTACCAGGTCTCCGGCGAGTACGCGATGGTCGAGGCGGCCGCCGCGAACGGCTGGGTCGACCGGGAGCGGGTGATGCTGGAGACGCTCACCTCGATCCGTCGGGCCGGCGCGCAGGTCATCCTCACCTACTGGGCCGTCGAGGCGGCCAAGCTGCTCCGCGAGCGCTACTGAAAAGCGACTGGGTTTCTTCCCAGGCTGTTACGACGCGGTACGACCGGGCGGCCGGGCGCGCCCCGACCGGGGACGTTTTCGCGGGACGCCATCGCTGCCGGCACCGCCGCTCTGGGCGGCGTCTCCGGGGCCCGAGGGGCCATCTCCGGGGCCAGCGCGTCAGTGGCACGAGCCGCCCGGCTCGGAGAATCGGCCCGGAGAGTGGACGGTGTCGCGGCCGAGCGGGTCGTCACCCTCAGTACTGGTCTCCGTGCTCCCTGACCCCCCATTCGCTCACTTTGCTCTGCAGCCATCCACGCAGCAAGCAACGCACCGTGTCCGATGCGTAGGTGGCTGCAGAGCAAAGGGTGGATGGGGTGGTTCGGCGCGGGTGCGCCGGCGGGAATATTTGTCCGATCTGGAGTTTCTGCGGGCGATGGCTGAGGTGGTTCAGGCCTCTGGCGGCCTGGGTGGTGTCACCCAGCGTCATGTTCACGTGGAGTGACGACCAGTTGGCACATCGGCCCATCGGCCGGCTCGGTCAGCGCACCAGCACGGGCCACCGGCGCGGTCGCGGGTTGTCCACAGGCGCCTTGGTTGTCCACAGCCGAGCGGGCCGGGGTTGTCACGGTGCCGCCCACGGCGAGAGCGTGGCGGCGTGACCGACCCCGACACTCCCGAACAACCCAGCCTGACCGAGGAGGCCGGGGAACCGCCCACGATGCTCACCGAGCCATTCGACGCTCCATGGCCCGCGGCTGGGATCGTCCGGGCGGTCCGCCGCCGGGCCGACGCCGGCCAGCGGGAGCTGGCCCGATTCGCCGGGGTGCATCCGACGACCATCGGCCGGATCGAGGCGGGCTCTCTGACGCCGAGCATCGCCATGCTGCGCCGGATCATCAGCGTGGCAGGGTTCCGCCTTGCCGTGGTCGACGACTCGGGCCGGGTGCTCAAGCCCATGCGCGACCGCGCCGACCTGCGGGACGGGGCGGAGCGAAGGTACCCGTCCCACCTCGACGTCGTCACCGATCCGGAGCCGGGGGAGTGGTGGGCCGACCGGTACGGCCTCGCCCGGCCACCGGAGACCTTCTACCGCGACCGGGCGGTCCGGGACGCCCTGCGCCGGCGCAGCCAGTGGGAGGTGCGGGTGGCCAAGTACCGCGGCGTACCGCCCCCGCCCCGGCCACGACGGCGCACCCACGAGATCGGCCCGCCGTCCGGCTGGTGAGCCGGACGGCGGGCCGCCACGCGGAACGGACCGTCAGTCGTCGTTCAGGATGGTGCCGACGGCGACCGGGTCGGCGAGCCGTAGCCCCGGCACGCCCGCCACGTACAGGGTGAGCTGCTCGTCCGCCTCGCGCTTCTTGTCACCGCGGACGGTCACCGGGAAGACGAGCGAAGTCTGGCCGGCGGCCAGCGTCCGGCAGCCCACGTACGGGTCGTAGTCCGACCCGGCCTGCGCGGTGGTGCCGTAGGTGGCGGCGCAGATCAGGACCGGCTCGGATAGCGGCCGGGACACGGTCACGGTGAACGCCAGGGTGCTGTTGCCCTTGTTGCCCTCGACCACCGAGGTGTCGGCCACGCTCAGCGACGCCCGGGAGCGGAACCGGGCCACCTGCGGGTCGTGGTCGCTGGCGCCCCGGTCACCGAGGCCCTCGGCGTCGGTCGGGTAGTCGGCGTTGATGTGCGCCGCGCGGATCTGCACCAGGTCGCCGTGAAGCTTGCCGTTGGCGAACAGGTTGTCCAATGTCTGCGCCTGCCCGTTGAAGGTGTACGAGTAGGCCGCCGCCGGCACGTCCGCCGCCAGGTCGTCCCAGAGGTTGTGCATCCCGGCCTGGTAGAGCGGGGCGAGCTGGTCCGACGGGGTCGGGTTCTCCCCGGTCGCGATCGGGTCGTCCGGCCGCGGGAAGACGTTCAGGTCACCGCCGTAGATGACCCGGGCGTCCGGGTCGCTCGTCTCGATGGCCCGCACCAGCGCGGCCCCGTACGCGGCCTGCTCCCGCCGCTGCCCGACCCGGGTGTCCGGTCCGGACGAGTAGTGGTTGCTGATCGCGTAGAGCGGGTAGTGCTCGGCCGAGCCCGGCGCCGCCGCCACGGTGAACTTGGCCAGCTGCGCCGCCCGGGTGTAGACGTTGGCGCCGTCCACGCCGGTGGAGCGGTCCACGTCGGCCGGCAGCACCGCGTTGAACGCCTTCGGGTTCTGCACGTCCGCGTTGGATGGCAGCCCCGCCGAGCGGTACTGCACGGTCGGGGCGGTGCCCAGCAGCGGGTCGGCCGCGGACGCCGGGGTCAGGGTCAGCCGGTCCGTGCGGTAGAGGAACGCCGAGGTGATGCCCCGGGCGTCCGAGCCGGTCCGGTCGTACGCCGCCGCGTAGGCGGGGCCGCCATTGGCCGCGATGGCCAGCGCCAGCTCCTGGACGGTGTCCGGCGCGCCGTCGGCGTTGTTCGTGTCGCCGCAGACCAGCTTGCCGTCGGCCACCGCGCAGATGTCCTGGTCCTCCGCCTCCTGCACCATGATCAGATCCGGGCTGTGCAGCGCGTCGACGATCTGCCGGGCCTCCACGTTCAGCCGGGCGGCGTACTCCGCCTCGGTGGCCGGCACATAGTCGAACGGCGGGCTGACCCCGGTGCAGCCCGCGTTGCCGGCGAAGTCGCAGCCGTCGAACGGGTCGTCCCGGTAGTCGTACAGGTTCTCCAGGTTGTAGGTGGCGACCGCGACCTCGGCGTGCCGGTCCGCCGGCTGCGGCGGGTTGTTCTTCGCCGGATCCGCCCCACCGGTCAACGTCAGCTGCTCCGGCTGCACGCTGTACTTGCTGAACGCGTACGAGACGGCCCCGTAGGCGTCCTCGGTGAGCGTGTCGTACGTGCGGGCCTCGGGCAGCAGCGCGGCCGAGTCCCCGGCGGTCGCCTTCACGCCGCCGGCACCCAGCAGGATGCGCTGGTTGTTGCCGTTGTCGAAGAGGGTGCCCGGGATGTCGTCCAGCGGGTGCGCGTCCCGGAACACCCGGCGGGCGTACGGATCGGTCCGCTGCATGATCGGGTCCTCGCGGTCCACCACGTAGATCTCCGAGTCCGCGGTGGAGGCGAAGATGTGCCGCGGCGCGGACACGCCGCTGCCGGAACGGACCCGCATCCGCGTGCCCTCGTGGCGTTCCCAGTACCGCGCGGCGGCGGCCGCGTCGGCCGGCGGCAGTGCGTCATCGACCTGCACGACGCTGTCCACGTCCAGCCCGGAGTCGAGCTTGCGGACCAGCGAGGCGCTGGAGAGCTGGGTCTGGTTGAAGAACTCCGAGACCCGGGCGCGCAGCACCACCTCGTCGCCGACGGTCGGCGCGTAGCCGCCGATCAACGTGGTGAACGAGCCCATGAAGACGAAGATGCCGTCCGAGGTGAGCGGGTCGCCGTCCTCGGTGCCCGTGCGGCTCTGCAGGTAGAAGCCGTACTGGTCGGCCCCGGCGGAGCTGCGGGTGAGCGACTTCTGGGTGATCACGCCGCGCACGTCGTAGAGAGCGGAGCTGGTGCCGTTGCCGCTGGCCGGGGCGAGCGGTGACCGGTCGGTGCCGCCATCCTCGTCGTCGCGGGTCTGGCCCTGCACCTCGCCGACCGACAGCAGGGCGGTGGCCTGCACGGTGAGGGTGCAGGTGGCGGTGCCGCCGTCGGCGTCGGCCGAGGTCACGGTGACCGCGTACGAGCCGGCGGGAAGGCCGGTCGCGGTCAGCGTCGCGGTGGCCGTGCCGCCGACCCCGGTGGCCGGGCTGAAGGCGGTACGGCTGATCGAGCCGCTCGCCGGCGCCGGGCTGACCCCGGTGACCGCGAGGTCGGTGACGGTGTCGTCAACGTCGCTGGCGGTGACCTGGCGGGTCGCCGTGGCACCCGACTCGACGGTCAGCGTGCCGCCGCAGCTCAGCGTGGCCGGCTGGTCGACCGGGCCACCGTCGTCGATGGTGTGGCTGCCCAGTCCGTCGAAGGTGTCGGTGGGGAAGCCGGCCCACTGCACAGCCGGTTCGAACGGGTCTGACGGGTCGGTGTCGCCGGAGGTGACCGAGGGCAGCCGGCGCAGGGTGTTGTCGGCCGTGCTGATGAGCCCGGTGCCCCACTCGGTGCCCGGGTCGACGCCGACCTGCCCGATCGAGTCGAGCACGGTGCCGCCCTTGCGCAGCACGATCGCGTCGTCGCCGTTGTAGAGCGAACCGCCGTACGTCTGGTCGGCCTGGGCGAGGATCGCGGGCGCGGCCGTGGTGGCGGCGAAGACGAAGACGTCGCCGGGGGCGACGGTGCCGCTCAGCGCGACGTTCGTCGACGTGGTGGCGCCGTTGAAGAAGAACTGGAGCTGGTAGCCGCCGGCGGCCAGGTCGACCGGGACACCGGTGCCGTTGTAGAGCTCGATGGCCTTGTTGTTGGACAGGCCCTCGACGTACTCGGAGATGAACAGGTCGGTGGGCGCGGCGCTGGCCGCTGGGGGCGCGACGCCGATGGCCGTCGCGGTGACGGCGGCGGTCGTCGCGAGCGCGGCGAAGGTGCGGCGCGGGCGCATGGGGCCTCCACGATGGGTGGGCGGGAACTAACGAACGTTAAGAGTCGACCCGGTCCGGCGTCCATCCCCCGGGGTGGCCCGTTGGTGAACTTCCGTCAGCGCTGGCTGTCGAGCCGGTGCACCAGCTCGGCGACGTCCACGCTGTATTCACACCACTCGCGGTCCGGGCGGTAGCCCAGCTCCGCGTTGACCTTCAACATCGCCTCGTTGGCCTGCGCGTTCCAGGTCTGCACCTCGGCCAGCTCCGGCTCGGCCGAGCGCAGCTCCAGCAGCATCCGCGCCTTGATGGCCCGGTCGATGCCGTAGCCGCGGTGGTCCCGGACGACGATGGTGTCGTACTGGTCGGCCCGGGTCGGGTGCTGCGCCGGCACCACCACCTCGGTCAGCCCGGCCACCTCGCCGGTCTGCTCGTGCAGGGCGAGCACGATGTACGGCTTCATGCCCCGCCGGTGCAGCGTGTCCAGGCTGTCCCGCAGCCGCTGCGGGTCGTACGAGCTGGGCCGAAGCTCGCCGTCGTCCACATCGCGCACCTCGGCCTTGGCCCGGGCGTACGCCTCGATCAGGTCGTCCGGCGGGCCGCCCGGGCAGAACTCGAGGTGGTAGCCGGCGCCGACGCCGGTGGCCATCTCGGCCAGCGCCGGCCAGTCCACCGTGCGCAGGTCGAGCACGCTGCGGGTCTCGACGTATTCGCGGGTGAAGCCGAGCGACTCGTAGAACCCCAGCGCCGGGGTGTCGCCGACCACCTCCACGCCGATCGACTGGAAGCCCTCCTCCCAGACCCGGCGGCCGGCCACCCGCACCAGCTCGCGGCCCAGCCCGGTGCGCCGGACGACCGGGTGCACCAGCACCTCCAGCACCCCGATACCACCGAGCAGCAGCACGTTGACGTGCCCCAGCATCGGGCTCGGGGTGCCGTCCGGGGCCGGTTCGGCCTGAGCGACCCAGGAGATCCGCCGCTCACCGGGCATGACCTCGGAGAGGTATTCCCGCAGGGAGCTCTCCCGCCAGGGCGGATCCTGCGGCAGGTCGGCCGCCAGGACCGCGTTCAGCGTGTCCAGCAGCGACGCGATCTCGGCGGACGACGCGGTTCGAGGGTCCCACTCGCGCACCATCACCCGTCTAGCTTGCCGGGAACGGCTGCCCGGGGGAAGGGTCCAGTTCTCGAAATGTACGCAACCGGTTACGTCACGTACCGCTCAGCCGTCCGTACTCGTTCGCCTTGTTGAAGACGTCCTGGGCGTACCGGCGCACGTCGTTGTAGGAGAGGATGGCGTTCCACCAGTCGCCCGGGATGGTCATGTTCCGGCCGCCCTTGCACAGGTACTGGCCGGCGGCCAGGGCGGCGTCGTCGATGTCGTGCGGGTTCTTGACGCCGTCGTTGTCGGCGTCCGCGCCGACCTCCTGCCAGGTGCTCGGGATGAACTGCATCGGGCCGAGCGCCCGGTCGTAGACGGTGTTGCCGTCGAGCACGCCCCGGTCGGTGTCGGTGATCCGGGACCGCCCGCCCTGCCCGTCGAGCAGGTCGCCGAGGATGTTGGGCGAGGCGACCCCGTCCGGCTGCAGGGTGGCGCCGTTGGCCGCACCGTGCCGGGACTCGACGTAGCCGATCGCGGCCAGCGTGGTCCAGCTGAGCTGGCAGCTCCGGTGGGTCTGTTCGAGCACCAGCTGGGCGTAGCCGTACGCCTGCAACGCGACCACCGGGATGCCGGTCGTCCGGCTGACCCGCTGGGCCCAGGCGGCCAGCGCGTCGGCCGGGCGGCCGGTCAGTGCCGGTCCGGTCGGCTGCCCGACGCCGGGTGGCGCCCCGGTCGGCTGGCCGGTCGCGCCGGGCAGCCCCGGGGGCAGGCCGGCGCCGCCGGGCGCCACGCCGCCCTGGGGTACGCCGTCGGCCGGCGCGGTCGCGGTGGCGTCGACGGCGACCGGCTGCGGTTTGCGTACGGCCGCGGGCACCAGCAGCGCGCCGGCCGTCGCGGTGCCCGCGACCAAGAGGAGCAGGAAGATACCGAGCACCGTGGTGCGCCCGCTGGGGCGGCGCGACCAGTCCCGGGTGGCCCGGGCCGCGCCGACGGCGATTCGTCGGGGCGGCATCCGGACCGCGTGCGCGAACGGCATCCGCCGCCGACCGCCGGTCTTCGGGTCGGGGCTGCCCGCGGTGGTGGCGTCGGCCGGGGCCGGCTCCGCCTTCGTGGCCGCGTCGGGCGAGGTCGGCTCCGCCTTCGTGGCGGTGGTGTCGGCCGAGGCCGACTCCGGCTTCGCGCCCGTCGGGGTCGGCTGCGGCTTGACGTCGGGGGCGTCCGCCGGGGTGGGCCCGGCCTTCGTGCTGGCCGCGGTGTCGGCCGTCGACTGCGGCTTCGTGTCGGGGGCGTCGGCCGGGGGCGACTCCGGCTGGTGGGTGCTCCCGGCGGCGGTGCCGGTGGAACCCGGCTCCGTGGCCGGCCGGGGGCGGGGCACGGGAACCGGCCCGGCCGCCCCGTCGGGCGGTACGGCCGGTCGCAGGGGTCGAACCTTCGATCGCTCCTCGCCGTCCACCACCCGTCGAGTATCACCCATGCCCGCCGGAACGTCAGACCCGGTCGTACGCTGGTGGCATGCCCCGGTACGAGTTCCGCTGCCGCGCCTGCGGCGACACCTTCGAGGTCAACCGGCCGATGGCCGAGGCCGGCCAGCCGGCATCCTGCCCGCAGGGACACGCCGACACCGTGAAGCTGCTGTCGACCGTCGCGGTCACCGGCCGCGGTGGCGCCGGCCCGGTCGGCGGGGCGTCCGCCCCGGCCGGTGGGGGCTGCTGCGGCGGCGCCTGCGGCTGCTGACTCCGGCGACCTCGTCTCGCCGGTCGATCCGGCCGTGCTGCCGGGCCCACACTCGGTGGGACCTTGGTCGGATGCTGCCCGACCGTTCTCACGATGCGTGATCGCCCGATCATAGGGCAGCATGGAGCCCGACGTCACGGGGCGGAGGTTCCACGCATGTCGCCACGGATCGACCTCCCGAGCGGATGGGTGACCTTCGTGTTCACCGACATCGAGGGCTCCACCCGGCTGGCCCAGCTGCTCGGTCCGGGCTACCCCGCGGTGCTGCGGGAACACCGTCGGCTGCTGCGCCACACGCTGGCCGACGGGGCGGAGCTGCTGACCGAGGGGGACTCGTTCTTCCTCGCCTTCCCGAACGCGGCCGCGGCGGTCACCGCCTGCCTGACCGCGCAACTGGCCCTGGCCAGCCACGACTGGCCCACCCCCGAAGCCGCGCCGCGGGTCCGGATGGGCCTGCACACCGGATACGTGGAACCCCGCGACGGCGAGTACGCCAGCCCGGAGGTGCACCGGGCCGCCCGGGTGGCCGCCGCCGCCCACGGTGGACAGGTTCTCTGCTCGGGGGTGACCGCCCGGCACGCCGATCCGCTGCCGGACAGAGCGTCCCTGTTGGACCTCGGGCTGCACCGGCTGCGCGGCTTCGACGACCGGGAGCGGCTGTTCCAGCTGGTGGCGCCCGGCCTGGAGCGGAGTTTCCCCCGGCCGCGTACCGCCGACGCGGTGCCGCACAACCTGCCCACCCAGGTCACCTCGTTCGTCGGGCGGGAGGTGGAACGCGGCGAGCTGAAGCGACTGGTCGAGACGTACCGCGTGGTGACCGTGCTGGGCGCGGGCGGTGCCGGCAAGACGCGGCTGGCGGTGGAGCTGGCCGGCGGGGTCGTCGAGGCGTACCCGGACGGGGTGTGGTTCGTCGACATTGCCGCGGTGACCGACCCGGGCCTCGTCGCGTTCGAGATCGCCGCGGTGCTCGGGCTCCGCCCGGAGCCCGGCCGCCCGATGGTGGACACCCTGGTGGAGTACGCGGCCGCCCGCCGGATGCTGGTCGTGCTGGATACCTGCGACGCCCAGCCGGCGGCCTCGGCCGCGGTGATCTCCCGACTGCTGGCCGGCGCCCGGGACGTCCGGGTGCTCGCCACCAGCCGGGAGTCGTTCGGCCTCCCCGGTGAGGCGGTGTGGCGGATCCCGCCGCTCTCGGTGGAGCCCCGCCCGGACGGCGGGGAGAGCGACGGGGTGGCCCTGCTGCTGGACCGGACGGCGGCGGCCCGGGGCGGCCGGGCGCCGGATCCCACCGAGCAGGTCGACCTGCGCCGGGTGGTACGCCGGCTGGACGGACTGCCGCTCGCCATCGAGTTGGCGGCGGCGCGGCTGCGGGTGCTCTCCGCCGGGCAGCTCGCCGAGCGTCTCGACGACATGCTGGCCACGTTGGACGCCGGGCGGGAGAAGCCGGAGCCGCCCCCGGCGGGGGAGCCCGGTTGGAGCGGCAACCAGGACCCGGTGGCGGCTGGGGGCGATCCGCTCGCACCGGCGACCCGCGCGGTGCACCGCTCGGCCGCCGAACGGCACCTGACCATGCAGGCCACGGTCACCTGGTCGTACCGGACGCTCGGGGCGCGCTCGGCCCGGTTGCTGCGCTGGCTGGCGGTCTTCGCCGGCCGGGTGGACCTGCCGACCGTGCAGTGGCTGCTCGACGAGGATCCGCTCGACCCGCTCTCAGTGCTGGTGGACAAGTCCATGGTGCTGGCCGAGCCGCACGCCTCGGGCAGCACCTACCGGATGCTCGACCCGATCCGGGCGTACGCGGCCCGGCGGCTGGTGGAGGCCGGCGAGGAGCAGACCGCCCGGGACCGGCACGTCGCCTGGTGCAGCCACACCCTGCAACGCGCCCACCTGGGTTCGGACGGCCACCCGGTCACCCTCTCCCTGTACGCGCTCGACCCGCTCGCCGCAGAGCTGCGGGCCGCGCTGCGCTGGTGCGCCACCGGCGGCAGCGCCCGCACCGGGCTGCGGCTGGCCGGCATGCTGGACCAGTGGTGGCGGGAGCGGGGGCTGGCCCGGGAGGGGCGGCTCTGGCTGTTCCGGCTGTACGGCCGGATCGCCGAGACCGGCGAGGTGATCCCGGAGGCGGAGCTGGCCGCGGCGTACCACCTGCACTCGCTGCACGGCGGCGCGGACGGTGAGTTCGCCGAGGAGCTGCGCTACTCGCAGCGGGCCGAGGCGGCCGCCCGGCAGGCCGGCGACCTGGGGCTGCTCGCCCGGGTGCTGGCGGGCCGGGCCGCGCCGCTGGTCGACATGGGACAGTTCGTGGAGGCGGAACGGGTCTGCCGCGAGGTGATCGACTGGGCCTACGCGCAGGACGTGGTCTCCGACGCCCTGCACGCCATCTACAACCTCGCCGAGCTGCTCTGGCGCCGGGGCGCGCTGGACGAGGCGGCCGAGTTGCTCGGCGCGGCCCGCCCGGTCGAGGCGGCCCGCCCGGTCGAGCGGGGGCGCCGCTCGGTGGACATGCTCCTCGGCATGGTGGCGCTGGCCCGGGACGACCTGGTCGCCGCGCACGAACACCTGCTGGTGGCGCTCCGCTCCCGGATGAACCACGGCTACCTGGGCCGGGCCTGCGACACGGTGAACGCGATCGCGGTGCGCTGCGCGCTGGGCGGGGACCCGGTGACCGCGGCCCGGCTCTTCGGTGCGGCCCAGGCCACCCGGGCGAACCTGCGGGTCACCCCCGGCATCTACGGGCCGTACTGGCTGGCCCGGCAGGCGGAGCTGCGCCGGACGCTCGGCGACGCGGCGTTCGACACCGCGTACGGCGCGGGCGGCGAGCTGGCCCTGGAGGAGGCGGCCGCCCTGGCCCTCGGCGTCGACCACCCCGACCTCGCCCCCGATTCCCCCCGCTTCACCGCCCCCACCCGCTCCTCCTCCCCGTCGCCGCGCCGCTCCACCGCGGGTTGATCAAGAAGTTCGCGTCGGGATGTCCGGCGGGCGGCGACGCGAACTTCTTGATCCGCCGGGGCGGGGTCAGGAGGTCAGGAGCGGAGGGCGGCGCGGCGCTCGGCGTCGGCCTTGATCCGGGCGGCGCGGTCGAGGTCGGCCTGCCGGACGGCGGCCACGGAGCCGAAGATGCTGACCGCCTCGTAGTAGGTCCAGGCCAGGCTGTAGCAGGCCAGCCGGACGACCGCGTTGTACGTGGCGCAGACCCGCTTGAGGTCCTCGTAGAAGGCGCTGTCGAGGCGCGCCTTGTTGGCCGGGAAGACACCCATCGCCTTGTGGTTCCGGTAGCCGAAGTCGTGCCGGTAGCAGGAGAGGCTGAAGTTGAAGCCGAGCGGGTTGTCCGGGCTGGACGAGCAGTAGTCGGTCGACCAGTCGAAGGCGTACGCGGACCAGGCGGCCTTGTTCAGCCGGCCGGCGTTCCAGGCGTTGTAGCTGGTGGCACTGGTCTGGGTCCAGCTCGACAGCACGCTGAGCTTCTGCTCACGGCTCACGGCGGCCTGCGCGGGCGAGGCGACACCGAGGGCGGTGAGCAGTGCGAACGCGCCGGAAGCGAGGACGGTGACGAGGCGTCGGGACACGGGATCCTCCGCGGGTCGAGGCTTGGGACAAGGAGCCGGGTGATCACCAAGTGTCGACATTCATCGATGGGTGGGCAACGGCGGCCAGGCTACGGTTTGGTGACATACGTCGAAACAGACGAATGCCCCCGGTCGCCGGGGCGGCCGGGGGCATCCGAGGTGGGTCAGCGCACGACGCGCGCCGGGCTGGCCGGGCCCTCGTTCCAGACCCGGTCGAGCGCGGTCACGTAGTACGTGTAGCTCTGGCCGGCCGCCGCGTCGGCGTCCACCCAGGACTGCACGGCACCGCCGGTGCCCCGGACGGTCGCCACCAGGTGGGACGCGTCGGCGAAGGCGCACGCCTCGGCCTTCCCGGTGCCGTCGAACCGGTAGACGGCGTACGAGGTGGCGGTGCCGAACGGGCCGTTGCCGTCCGCCGGCTGCCGCCAGGTCAGGTGCACCCCGTCGGCCTGCCGGTCGGCGCCGGTGATCACCGGGAAGAGCAGCGGCTTGGCCGGCAGCTGCGCCATCGCCGGCACCAGCGCCGGACGGGAGTAGTGGTCGGCGGCGTAGCGGTCGGTGGCGTCGAGCCGGTTGGCCTTCACCTGCACCGCCGAGAAGTGCACGTTGCCGAGCACCTCCGGGTACGACCGGTTGAGCGTCAGGTGGTTCGACAGCTCGTCCGGGTTCATCCAGAACGACCCGTACGCGGGGTCACCGCTCTTGTAGTCGGCCTGGCCGATGTAGAGCTGCACCTTGGTGCCGCGCACCTGCTCGGCCCACCACGGCACCAGCCGGGCGTAGTCGGCGGCCGGGTACTGGCCGATGTACCAGTAGAGCTGCGGCACCACGTAGTCGATCCACTCCTCCTTGATCCACTTACGGGTGTCGGCGGAGATGATGTCGTACGACTGCGAGCCGGTGGTGTCCGAGCCGTTCGGGTCGGCCGACTTGTTGCGCCAGATGCCGAACGGGCTGACACCGAACTTCACCCACGGCTTGACCGCCTTGATCTTGGCGTTCATCTCCTGGATGAGCAGGTTGATGTTGTCCCGCCGCCAGTCGGCCTGGTTGGTGAAGCCCCGGTTGTACTGCGCGAAGGTGGCGTCGTCCGGGTACTGGTAGGTGCCGCTCGGGTACGGGTAGAAGTAGTCGTCGAAGTGCACGCCGTCGATGTCGTACCGGTTGACCGCGTCCATCATCGCGGTCTGGACGAACTCGCGGACCTCGGGGATGCCGGGGTTGTAGTAGAGCCGGCTGCCGGCGACCCCGGCCGGCGGGTAGGCGAACACCCAGTCGGGGTGCTGCCGGGCCGGCGAGTTGGGGGCGAGCTTCGACAGGTCGGCGCCGGCGCCGCCCGGCGCCGGCATGGAGACCCGGTACGGGTTGAACCAGGCGTGGAACTCCAGGTTCCGCTTGTGCGACTCCTCGACGAGGAAGGCCAGCGGGTCCCAGCCCGGGTCCTGGCCGCGTACCCCGGTCAGGTACTCCGACCAGGGCTCCACCGGCGAGGGCCAGAACGCGTCCGCCGTCGGGCGGACCTGGACGACGACGGCGTTGTGGTTGAGCTGCTGGGCCAGGTCGAGCCAGCCCAGGTACTCGGCCTTCTGCTTGGCGACCTGGTCCGGCGCGGTCCAGGAGGCCTTGCTGGGCCAGTCGATGTTGGTCACCGAGGCGATCCACATGGCCCGGAACTGCCGCTTCGGGGTGGCCGGGTCGGTGGTGCAGGTGGTCGAGGGGGTGGTCGTGGCGTCGGTGTCCGCGGCGCGCGCGGGGGTGCCGGCGATGAGTGCGCCGAGCAGCGCCACGGCCAGCCCGGCGGCGCTGAGCCGAGTTGCCTTCATGCGGTGCGGTTCCCTTCGTTGGGCTCCGGGAGGTGTCGGGTGGCGACGGGTGCCGAGCGGCATCCGGAAAGATTCGCCGCAGAGCATTCGCCGCTGGTAGGAAAATTTCATCAATCGCCAGGTGGCGCAAGACCTCAGGACGGATCGATGCGCAGGTCGGGCCGAATGCCCGAGGGTGAGCGGTCACCCACTGCTCATCGTGATCTCCCGGGAACGCTTCGTATCGGAATGCCGCTCCCGGTGCCGGGGTGGGAACGTCCCCGCCCTCCGCTGACCCGCGCCCCGCGAGGCACGGGGTCGCGCGGTCAGGGCCTCGGCTGGGGCTCGGCGGTGGGGCCATGGAGAACGGGTCTGCCGTCCTGCCAGACGAGCTCGTCCAGCCAGACCTGGCGGCCGGGGTCGACGCTGCCCTCCTGCCCCGGCGGCCAGGCGTGATAGAGCAGCCAGGTGCGGCCGTCCTGCTCCACCAACGAGGCGTGCCCGGGGCCGGAGGCGACCGCGTTGGACTTCAGGATCGGGTTCTCCGGGGCCTTCACGCACGGCCCGGCCGGGCTCTCGCAGACCGCGTAGCCCTCGGCGTACGTGTCCCGGTCGTAGGCGTTGGCGGCGAAGAAGAGGTAGAGCCTGCCGTCGTGCCGGTGCAGGAACGGTCCTTCCACCAGCGCGCCCTCCCACGCCTCGGTCTGCTTCAGCAGTCTGGTCGGCCGGCCCGTCAGCCGCAGCCCGTCCGGGGAGAGGCGTTGCGACCAGAGCCAGGTGTCCACGCCGATCGCGTTGCCGTCGTTCTTCCACAGCAGCCAGAGGCTGCCGTCGGCGTCCCGGTAGGGGCTGGCGTCGATCGAGCCGCCCAGGTCGGCCTGGCAGATCAGCGGCCCGGACGAGTCGTCCCGGTACGGCCCGAGGGGTGTAGCCGCCACCGCGCGGCCCACGCACTGCCGCCCGGAGGCCCGGTCCGCGACGGTGTAGTAGAGGACGAACCGGTCGGGGCCGAGCTGGATCGCCTCCGGCGCCCAGGTCTTCCCGGTGTCGGCCCAGTCGGGCAGCTCGGGCAGGGCGTCCCCGGCGGGGATCCAGTCGACCAGGTCAGGGGAGGTGAGCACCGGAACGTTTCGGCCGCCGCTGTTGGTGTGGAACAGGTACCAGGTCTCGCCGACCCGGATCGCCTGCGGGTCGGGGGCGTCGGTCCGGACGACCGGGTTGGTGAACACACGCGCCTCCTCCGACGTGCTCAACGTTGGTCCGCTGCCGCAACCGGCGACGAGCAGCGCGGCGGCCAGGGCCGCGCCGCTCCGTCGGGCCCACCCGCCGATCATCCCTTCAGGCCGCTGCGCGAGACACCCTGGATGATGTGTCGTTGGGCGGCCACGAAGAGGATCAGCACCGGTACGCTGGCCAGCACCGCCCCCGCCATGATCACCGGGTAGTCGGTGACGTAGGCGCCCTGGAGCAGGCCGAGGCCCGCGGGGAGGGTGAGCCGCTCCGGACTGAACAGCACGTAGACCGGCCAGAGGAAGTCGTTCCAGTTGGTGAGGAACGACAGCACCGCCAGGGTGGCCAGCGCCGGCTTCGACAGCGGCAGCAGCACCCGGGTGAAGACCTGCCAGTGGTTCGCCCCGTCCAGCACGGCGGCCTCCTCCAGCTCCCGGGGGATCGAGAGGAAGAACTGCCGGAGGAAGAAGACCCCGAACGCGCTGGCCGCGCCCGGAACCACCACCACGGTCAGCGTGTCGAGCCAGCCCAGCCGATCGGCGATCACGAAGTTCGGGATGATCAGCGAGGTCGGCGGGAGGAAGAGCGTCCCCACGATCAGCGCGAAGCTCAGCGCCCGGCCGCGGAACCGCATCCGCGCCAGGGCGTACGCGGCCATCGACGCGGTGGCCAGCACCAGCAGGGTGTGCAGGCTGGCCGCCAGCATGCTGTTGACGAACCAGCGCAGCACCGGATTGGCGGTGTTGTTGATGATCTGGTCGTACCCGTAGGTGGAGAACGGGTTCGGCAGCCAGCTCGGTGGGTCCTGCTGCGCGTCGGCGTAGGTCTTCACCGACGTGAGGGCCATCCAGGCCAGCGGGGTCACGAAGACCGCGGTGATCAGCAGCAGGACGGCGTAGCGCAGGACCCCACGCAGCCTCGTCATCGTCGCCCCCTCAGTCTTCCCGGTAGCGGAACAGCCGGAAGTTCAGAACGCTGACCACCGCGAGCATCAGCGCGAAGAGCACGCTCATCGCGGCCGCCCGGCCGGCGTCGTAGTCCCGCAGCCCCTCGTCCACGATCCGCCAGACCACCGTCCGGGTCTGCTCGCCCGGCGCACCCTGGGTGATCAGGAAGGACTGCCCGAAGACGTTCGCCGAGGCGAGGATCGTGGTGGTCAGCACGAAGAGCAGCACCGGGCGCAGGCCGGGGAGCGTGACGTGCCGGAACCGGTCCCAGCCGTTCGCCCCGTCCACCCGGGCCGCCTCGTACAGCTCGGCCGGAATGTCCTGCAGCCCGGCCAGGTAGATCACCGCGTTGAAGCCGCAGGTCCACCACACCGTCACCCCGACCAGCGACACCCAGGCCCACGGCACGTCGGTCACCCAGGGCGTGTCGGAGGGCAGGCCGAGCACCCCGAGCAGCCGGTTGACCAGGCCCAGGTTGGCGTCGAGCAGGAAGCGCCAGAGCAGGCCGATCACCGCGACGCCGAGGACGTACGGGGCGAAGAAGGCGGCCCGGAAGAAGGTCCGCCCGGGGAAGGAACGGTTGAGCAGCAGGGCCAGCCCCAGGGGTACGACGACCAGCAGCGGTACCGACAGCATGGTGAAGATCGCGGTGGCCCGGAGGCTGGACCACCAGTCGCCGTAGATCGCCGAGTCGCTGGAGAAGAGGTCCCGGTAGTTGTCCAGCCCGATGAAGGGCCGGTTGGGCAGCTGGAGGTCCCACTGGTGCAGGCTGATCCAGACCCCGAAGAGGATCGGCAGCAGCCCGAACACCAGGAACAGGACCAGGTACGGCGCGAGGAAGAGGTAGGGGGTGGCCCGGTGCCCCCGCGCGGTGACACCGCCCGGACGGCGCGTTCCGCCCGCCGGAGGCGGCGCGTCTCCGCGCGCCGCCCCGACCTCGATCACGTCCGCCACGGCGGATCAGCTCCCGTACTTCTTGCGGTTGTCCTCGAGCTGCTTGTTCGCCTTGGCCACGCCGTCGTCCAGCGCCTGCTTCGGAGACTTCTTGCCCAGCGCCGCCTCGTTGAAGGCGTTGTAGAAGGTGGTCATCACCTCACCCAGGCCGGGAGCGGCTGGCGGGAACGCGGCGTACGCCAGCTCCGGCGCGAGCGAGCTGATCTCCGGCAGCGCCTTGAACTCGGCGCTCTCCCGGACCGCCTTGCGGGCGGGCACCTGGCCGCCCTTGGCCCAGTCCAGCGAGTGCTGGCTGAGCCAGTTGATGAAGACCTTCGCGCCGGCGACCTTGTTGTTGTCGGCGCTGCGCTGCTTGACGATGGTGAAGTTGTGCGAGTTGGCCCAGGCCGCCTGCTGGCTGCCGATCTGCGGCAGCGGCGCGACGCCCCACTGCACGTCCGGGCTCTTCTTCAGGTCGTTGACCTGCCAGATGCCGTTCCAGTTGAAGGCGTTCTTGCCGCTCTTGAGGGCCAGGTAGTCGGCGTCCTGGCCCACGTTGGCCGGCGAGAACCCTTGCTTGATCATGTCCACCAGCCAACTGCACGCCTCGACCGCCGGATCGGAGTTGAAGGTGGCCTTGGCGACCTCCCCGTCGAAGAGGCTGCCGCCCCACTGGTGCAGCAGCGAGTAGTAGGTCATT
This sequence comes from Micromonospora sp. CB01531, assembly GCF_001905095.1. Classification (GTDB taxonomy): domain Bacteria; phylum Actinomycetota; class Actinomycetes; order Mycobacteriales; family Micromonosporaceae; genus Micromonospora. Next base: position 41,763 of record NZ_LWLS01000059.1, on the reverse strand, counting down.
CCGCCGGTGAACTGGAACGGGCTGACCCAGAAACCCTGGATCCCCGCCTTCTTCAGCTCGGTCAGCGCCGCCGTGTACTCGTCCTTGGTGGTCGGCGGCTTGTTCGGGTCGAGGCCGGCCCGCTGCATGGCCGCCTTGTTGTAGTAGAGGCCCAGCGGGTGCATGTCGAGCGGGATGCCGTACCGCTTGTCGTGGTAGAGACCGCCCTTCCAGACCGTCGGCGCGAAGTCCCCCTCGCTGAGTTCCAGCGCCTTCGCCACGTCGTCCAGCTCCATGATCACCCCGCGGGCGGCGAAGGTGGCGAGCTGGTCCATGTGCATGACGGCGATGTCGGGGCCGTTGCCGCTCGAGACGGCACCGGGAAGCTTGCTGTAGTAGTCCTGCCACTCGTAGGTCACCACGCTGACCGCGATGTTCTGGTGTTCGCCGTTGAACTGGGTGACCAACTGCTTGAAGATCTCGCCGTCGCCGCCGGTGAAACCGTTCCACAGCTTCAGGTCGACCTTGGGGCCGGTGTAGTCCTTGCCGCCGTTGCCGGCGGCGCTCGGCTTGTCGGAGATGCTGCCGCCGTCGCCGCAGCCGGCCAGGGTCAGGGTGGCCGCGGCGCCGAGCCCGACGCCGAGGCTGAGCAGCCGCCGCCGGCTCATCTCGTTCTGGATCATGGGTACTCCTTGGGGGACGGGATGCGGTATTTCCTGGTCACGGCTGGGGTGCGAAGCGCAGCAGGTTCCAGGAGCAGGCGGGCAGCACCACGGAGCACCGGCCGCCGTCGAGGGTGGGGGTGGGGAGCCCGCGGGTCGTCACCCGCTCGGGCTCGGCCTCGGTGTTGGTGGCCGTCGGGTCGATCCCGGCGGCGAGAGCGCGGTGTTCCCGGGCGCGCAGGCCGGGCAGCGCGCGCAGGTCCAGGTCGACGACGAGGTCGTCCTGGTCGCGGTTGACCGCGAAGACGGCCAGTTCGCCGGTCTCCTCGTCGTGCACCGCGACCGTGTCCAGCACCGGCACGTCGCCGTACTTCCCGGTGGGGTAGGTGGGCGAGACCGGCTCGGTACGCAGCACCGTGCCGCGGGCGTGGCGGGCGGTGAGGGCGAACGGGTGGAAGATGCTCTGCCGCCAGGCCGGCCCGCCGGTGCGGGTACGGATCGGGGCGATGACGTTGGCCAGCTGTGCCTGGCAGGCCACCCCGACGCGGTCGGCGTGCCGGAGCAGGGTGATGAGCAGGTCCCCCACCACCACCGCGTCGACCGCGGTGAAGTCGTCCTCGATCAGCGCCGGCGCCTCGACCCAGCCGCGTCGGTCCAGGTCGGCCTGCAGGCGGGACTCGTACCAGACGTTCCACTCGTCGAAGGAGATCTTTAGCTTCCGCCGCTGGCGCAGCCGGGCGGCCACATGGTCGGCGGTGGCCACCACCTCGCGGATGAAGTTGTCCATGTCCACCGCGGAGGCCAGAAGGCTGGCCCGGTCGCCGTCGGACGGGTCGTAGTAGGTGTGGGCGGAGATGTAGTCGACGTGCTCGTAGGTGTGCTCCAGGACGGTCGCCTCCCAGGAGGCGAAGGTGGGCATCCGCCGGTTGGAGCTGCCGCAGGCGACCAGACTGATCGACGGGTCGATCTTCTTCATCGCGCGGGCGGTCTCGGCCGCGAGCCGGCCGTACTCGTCGGCGGTCTTGTGGCCCACCTGCCAGGGCCCGTCCAGCTCGTTGCCGAGGCACCATAGCCGCACCCCGTACGGCTCCTCGGCGCCGTGCTTGCGGCGCAGGTCCGACAGTTGGGTGCCGCCCGGGTGGTTGGCGTATTCGAGTAGGTCGCAGGCCTCTTGCACACCCCGGGTGCCGAGGTTGACCGCCATCATCGGCTCGACGCGGGCCTCCGCCGCCCAGGCCATGAACTCGCCCAGCCCGAACGCGTTGGTCTCGATGGTCTTCCAGGCCAGGTCGAGCCGGCGCGGCCGGTCGCCGACCGGGCCGACGCCGTCCTCCCAGCGGTAGCCGGAGACGAAGTTGCCGCCGGGGTAGCGCACCACGGAGACGCCCAGTTCCCGGGTCAGGTCCAGGACGTCCCGGCGGAACCCGCCGGCGTCGGCGGTGGCGTGGCCCGGCTCGTAGACACCGCCGTAGACGCAGCGCCCCATGTGCTCGACGAAGGAACCGAAGAGACGGCGGTCGGCCGCTCCGATGGTGAACGACGGGTCGATCGTCAGCTGCGCGCTCCGCACGGGTGCCACCTTTCCTCGTACCGGTCGGGGTGACCTCGGTCACCCCGTACCTCAGGTTTCTACAACGTTGTAATCAACGTTGTAAAGAGGTCTCGGCGCGATACAGTGCCGGCAGAGCCGACAGGGGAGGACGGGCCAGTGCGACACAGGCTCAAGGACGTCGCCGAACGGGCCGGCGTGTCGGTGAAGACGGTGTCCAACGTGGTAAACGGCTACCAGCACGTACGGCCGGACACCCGGGCCCGGGTCGAGCAGGCCATCGCCGAGCTCAACTACCGCCCGAACCTGTCGGCCCGCAGCCTGCGGAAGGGGCGGACCGGGGTGATCGCCCTGGCCGTGCCGGAGCTGGACATCCCCTACTTCGCCGAGCTGGCCCGGCACGTGGTCACCGCCGCCGCCGAGCACGGCTGGACGGTGCTGATCGACCAGACCGGCGGCGGCCCCGAGCAGGAACGGAAGGCGGCCCGCGGGATCGGCGACCATCTGATCGACGGGCTGATCTTCAGCCCGCTCGCGCTCACCGCTGCCGACCTCGCCGGCCTCGACGGCCTGCCCATGGTGCTGCTCGGCGAGCGGGTGGACCACGGCCCGGCCGACCACGTGATGATCGACAACGTGAGCGCCGCCCGGCAGATCACCGCACATCTGGTCGGCCTCGGCCGCCGCCGGATCGCCGCGATCGGCGCCCAACGCACCCCCGAGGGCGCCAGCGCCCGGCTCCGACTGGCCGGCTACGCCGCCGCGCTGGCCGACGCCGGCCTCGGGTACGACGAGCGCCTGGTGGCCCCCGCGGCCGCCTGGCACCGCGCCGACGGCGCGGCTGCCATGCGCGCCCTGCTGGATTCCGGCGTACGTCCCGACGCGGTCTTCTGCTTCAACGACACCCTCGCCCTCGGCGCCCTGCGCGCGCTGCACGAGGCCGGGCTGCGGGTGCCCGAGGACGTGGCGGTGGCCGGGTTCGACGACATCGAGGACGGCCGCTTCTCCATCCCCACCCTCAGCACCGTCGCCCCGGACAAGGAGCGGATCGCCCGCCTCGCCGTCGACCTGCTCGCCGACCGCCTCGACGCCGACCGCGGCGCGCCGCCCCGGGAACTGGTGGCTCCCCACCGCCTGGCCCTCCGCGAAAGCGCCCCCTGACGCCTGCCCCGGTGGTCCCGCCGCCCGCACCCCCTGCGTTGATCATGAGGTTGGTGGCGTTCTTGATCACTACGTCCGCCGTCAACCTCATGATCAACCCATGCGTCGGTGAGGGTGGGGTCAGTCGAAGAAGCGGGCCAGGTGGTACGGGGGTGGGGGTGGGTCGTCGGGGGCGAGGGGAGTGAGGTCGGCGAAGATGGAGGCGCCGTCGCACCCGACGTGCAGCGGGTACCAGCGCGGGGTGCCGGGCGGGCGCTGACCGCAGATGCCCTTGAAGGTCTGCACGTCCAGCAGTCGTACGTGGGTCGGGTCGGCGACCGCGTTCACGTGCCGCCACCAGGGGCTCATCACGTGCAGGACGCCCCCCGGCCGCAGCGCCCGGTGGCACTCGTCGAACAGCGGCAGGAAGTCGATCAGGTGCTCCATGATATGCACCGCGAAGAACACGTCCACCGAGTCATCGGCGAGCGGCAGCGCGCCAGCGAGGTCTGCCACCGCGTCCACCCCCGGCGCCGGGTAGATGTCCAGCCCCAGGTTGCCCGGCCACTGCTTGGTCGCGCCGCAGCCCAGGTCCACCACCACCGGCGCCCGGCCGGCGACGGCCACCCGGCACCAGACGCCGAGCACCCCGGCGAGGCGGCCCACCATGTCCCGGACCAGGCGCAGCTCGCCCGGGTCGGCCACCTCTCCGCTCAGGTGCGCGACGCCCCGGTCGAAGCGCACCTCCACGGTGAGCGGGCGCAGCCGCTCATCGTGGCGGGTCAGATCGGCCCACGCCTCGACGAGGAACCCGTCGATCATCCTCAGCCGCTGGGCCGAGGGTGGGGACTGCCCCATCGTGACCATGCGCCACCTCCGGGCGCGCGATACCCGCATCGCCGCCCGGTATGCCTCGGATCGCCGACCGACAACCACGGAAGCGGCCCCAGGGCGGCGACGCCGGCATCCGCCGAGCGGCGGGGGCCGGATCAGCCGGAGAGGCTGCGGCGGCCTCGGTTGGCGCCCCGGATCCGCTGGCGGGGCGGCGCCACGGCCGGCTTGGGCCGCTTGAGGTGGTACCGGTGCAGCTCGTTGTTGCCCGGCAGCGAGGGGTCCTCGCTCATCGCGACCAGTTCCCAGCCCTGGTCACCGGCCCGGTTGAGGTGGGCCAGCGCGGTGTCACCGTACGGGGTGACGTCGACCATCGAACCGTCCGGGCCGTACCAGACGAACACGATCTCCCACCCGATGTCGCTGGTGGCCGCCTGGCGCCGGCGGACCAGCAGCGCGTACTCCCACTTGAGCATGGGGTCATTGTCACCCGGCGCGACCGGGTCGGCACGGATCAGTCTTCGGCGATCCGTCCGGCGTCGACCCGCAGCCGCCGGTTGACGCTCACCGCGTCCAGCATCCGCCGGTCGTGGGTCACCAGCAGCAGCGTCCCCGGGTACGTGGCCAGGGCCGACTCGAGCTGCTCGATCGCCGGCAGGTCGAGATGGTTGGTCGGCTCGTCCAGCACCAGCAGGTTCACCCCGCGCCCCTGGAGCAGGGCCAGCGCGGCCCGGGTCCGCTCGCCGGGGGAGAGAGTCGCCGCCGACCGCAGCACATGGTCCGCGCGCAGGCCGAACTTCGCCAGCAGGGTCCGCACGTCCGCCGGGCTCAACTCCGGTACGGCGGCGCCGAAGGCGTCCACCATGGGCTGGTCGCCGAGGAACAGCCCCCGGGCCTGGTCGACCTCGCCCACCACCACCCCTGGGCCGAGCGCGGCGTGGCCCTCGTCGAGCGGCAGCCGGCCCAGCAGCGCGGCGAGCAGGGTGCTCTTGCCGGAGCCGTTCGCCCCGGTGATCGCCACCCGGTCGGCCCAGTCGATCTGGAGGTTCACCGGGCCCAGCGCGAAGCCGCCCCGGCGTACGACGGCACCCCGGAGCGAGGCCACCACGGCACCGGCGCGGGGCGCGGCGGCGATCTCCATCCGCAGCTCCCACTCCTTGCGCGGCTCCTCGACCACCTCCAGCCGCTCGATCAGCCGCGCCGTCTGCTTGGCCTTCGCCGCCTGCTTCTCGGTGGACTCGGTGCGGAACTTGCGGCCGATCTTGTCGTTGTCGGTGGCCTTGCGCCGGGCGTTCTTCACGCCCTTCTCCATCCAGGCGCGTTGCATCCGGGCCCGTGCCTCCAGATCGGCTCGGGTCTCGGCGTACTCCTCGTACTCCTCCCGGGCGTGCCGGCGGGCCACCTCCCGCTCCTCCAGGTACGCCGCGTAGCCGCCCCCGTAGTGCCGGACCTGCCGCTGGGGCAGGTCCAGCTCCACCACCCGGGTCACGGTCCGGGTGAGGAACTCCCGGTCGTGGCTGACCAGCACGGTCCCGGCCCGCAGCCCGGTGACGAACCGCTCCAGCCGGTCCAGCCCGGCCAGGTCCAGGTCGTTGGTGGGCTCGTCGAGCAGGAAGACGTCGTACCGGCTGAGCAGCAGGGAGGCCAGCCCGGCCCGGGCCGCCTGGCCGCCGGAGAGGGCGGTCATCGGATGGTCCAGGTCGACCGCCAGGCCCAGCTCGGCGGCCGCCTGCTCGGCCCGCTCGTCCAGGTCCGCGCCGCCGAGGTCGAGCCAGCGCTCCAGCGCCTCGGCGTACGCGTTGTCGGCGCCCTCGGCCCCGGCGGTGAGCGCCTCGGTGGCCGCGTCCAGCGCGGCCTGTGCCGCCGCCACCCCGGTACGCCGGGCCAGGAAGTGCCGGACCGTCTCGCCCGGCCGGCGCTCCGGCTCCTGGGGCAGGTAGCCGACCGTGGCGGTGGGTGGGTTCAACGCCACCGAGCCGTGCTCGCGTGGCTGGAGCCCGGCGAGGGTACGCAACAGCGTGGACTTGCCGGCGCCGTTCACCCCGACCAGCCCGACCACGTCGCCGGGGGCGACGACCAGGTCCAGGTCGGCGAAGAGCAGGCGGTCACCGTGCCCGGCGGTGAGGTCCTTGGCGATCAACGTGGCGCTCATGAGGAGATCGAGCCTACCGGCGCGGCACTCCGCAGCCGATGGGGAGAACCGGGGCTCGGAACGTGACCGAGCTGAGGGAGACTCACTGCCGTGGTGACCACTCTGGCGATCGACTGTGGCGGTGGCGGCATCAAGGCGTCCGTGCTGGACGCCGCCGGGACCATGCGGGCCCGCCCGGTACGGGTGCCGACGCCGTACCCGCTGCCGCCGTCGCTCTTCGTCAAGACGCTGCTGGACCTGGCCGGCAGCCTGCCGGCGGCGGACCGGCTCACGGTCGGGATGCCCGGCATGATCCGGCACGGCGTGGTGGTGGCCACCCCGCACTACGTCACCCGGTCCGGGCCGCGCAGCAAGATCGACCCGGCGCTGGTGGCCGACTGGTCCGGATACGACGCGCGCAGCGCACTGGCCGAGGCGTTCGGCATCCCGGCGCTGGTGCTCAACGACGCCGAGGTGCACGGCGCGGGCGTGGTCGCCGGGACCGGCTGTGAGCTGGTGCTGACCCTCGGCACCGGGCTGGGTAGCGCGCTCTTCGACGGCGGGGTGCTCGCCCCGCACCTGGAGCTGTCGCACGCCCCGGTGCGCTGGAACACCACCTACGACACGTACATCGGGGAGCCGGAACGCCGGCGCCTGGGCGACGCGTTCTGGTCGCGGCGGATCCGGCAGGTGGTGGAGGGGCTGCGGCCGGTCTTCCGCTGGGACCGGCTCTATCTCGGCGGGGGCAACTCGCGACTGATCCGGCCGGAACAACTCACCCGGATGGGCGACGACGTGGTGGTCGTCCCGAACACGGCCGGGATCGTCGGTGGTGTCCGGGCCTGGGAGCTGGTCGGCGACCGGTACGACCCGACGGCCTGAGGCACAACTTCGACCGGGGGAACACTCGCGGTCCGGCTGATGTTGTGCCAGCGTCGGACAAAGGGCGGTGCGACACGAGGAGGTGGGTCGAGTGGATCTTCTGGCGGAGTACCGGCGGGCGACCATGTTCTTCGAAGCGGGTGACCCGACCGGAGCGGCCCGGCTGCTCGAGCCGATCGTCGAGGCGGAGCCCGGCAACTCCTCGGTGCGGCAGCTGCTGGCCCGGGCGTACTTCCAGTCGGCCCAGCTCAACCGGGCCGAGGAGCAGCTCCGGGAGCTGGTCGACCGGGACCCGAGCGACCACTACGCCCACCACGTGCTGGGCCGGACCCTGGAACGGCTGAACCGGCCCGTCGACGCCCTGCGGCACCTGCGCATCGCGGCGGCCATGCACTCGACCAACGCCGACTACGCCGAGGCGCTGCGCCGGGTGGAGAGCCGGGTCAGCGGCGGTCGCTGACCGCCACCAGTACGAGACGGCGAAGGGCAGCCCGGGCGGGCTGCCCTTCGCCGTCGCCGGGCCCGGCTGCCGCGTGCCTACGATGGGCTGGTGAAGCTCAAGCTCGATCTCCACGACATCTTCAACAAGGGGCACGACATTGACCGCGCGCTGCGCGGGATCATGGACGAGGCGGTGGCGAAGAAGGCCACCCTGGTGGAGATCATCCCCGGCAAGGGCTCCGGCCAGCTCAAGAAGCGGGTGCTGCGCTTCCTCGACCAGAAGGAGGTCAAGCAGCTCTACCACCGGGTCGAGAAGGACTCGAAGAACTTCGGCCGCCTCTTCGTGCACTTCCGCTGGAAGTAGTGCCGCCGGCGAGCGGGTCAGGTCGGGCTGTGTCGGTCAGGAGACTGCGGCCTTCATCAGCTCGACGATCTTCTGCTCCACCACGGGGCTCCACTTCTGGATCGCGTACGACACCGGCCACATGTCCCCGTCGTCAAGGTTGGCCGCGTCCTGGAATTCCAGGGTCGAGTACCGGGAGTTGAACTTGCCCGAGTTCTTGAAGGCGACGACGACCTTGCCGTCCGCGTTCGCGTAGGCGGGCATCCCGTACCAGGTCTTTGGCGACAGCTCCGGGGCGGCGGTGGTGACCGCCATGTGCACGCGCTCGGCGAGCTCACGATCCTCCGGCGCCATCTTCGCGATGCTGTCGAGGGCCGCCTGGAGATCGTCGGCCTTCTTGGCACCCTTCTTGCCCTCGGCGCGCAGCTCGGCGGCGCGCGCCTTCATCGCGGCGCGCTCCTCGGCGCTGAAGCCGTCGGACACGGTCTGGGAGTTCTTCGTGGGCATTTCGGGACTGCCTTTCGACGCTCAAGGCTCGGCGCGGCGCCGGCCATAAGGAAGGCTAGGCACGACGACACGCTGGCGCTTCTTGATTCCTGATCGGATCGGGGGCCGGCCGAGGCGGCCCTTACCTGCCGTTCGCCGGCGGACGGCCGGAGCCCGGCGGCGCGCTTCCGGGTCCCGGCCGCCCGGTCCGGGTCACAGGGGATACGTGCGGGCCACCGCCAGCATCTCGGAGCTGTGCGAGCCGACCACGCCGACATCGGGTGGGCGGGGCCGGAACCCGGGTACGCCGGTCAGGCCGTCGCTGGCGTCCATGACCCGCAGCGTCGGTCGATGCCGGGGCGCCATCACCAGGGTTATCTCGACGCCCTCCGGCGGGGGCGCGTGGAAGACGATGCCGAAGCCCCAGGGCCGTTCCTCGGTGAACCGGCCGCCGGCCAGCTCCAGGCCGGCCACCCGGGCCGAGGTCACCACCGTTCCGCTGTCCACGTGCAGGGAGAGCAGGCGGACCGGCCGTTGTGGGGTCACCCGGACCCGCAGGGTGCGCTGCTCGATGAGCGCGGCGTCGGCGAGCACCTCCAGCTTGGGCGCGGGCAGGTCGACGGCCCGCGCCGGGCCGCTGCGCAGCCTGGCGTCGCCCAGCGCGGGGAAGTCGTCGGCCGCGGAGACCGCCCCGTCGACGTACCCGGCGGTCCAGGGCTGCGGCTCGTCCTCGCGGCTGAGCCACCGGGCCTCGCCGGTACCGGCGTCCAGGGCGTACATCAGGTGGGTGGGCACGGGATGGGCGGCGTCGAAGGGGTCCACGGCCAGGCCGACCCCGGCGAGCACCACGGCGGCGAGCCCGGCGGCGGCCGCCGGCAGCGGGGCGAGCCGGCGGGCCCGCAGCGCCAGCAGGCCGCGCTGGCCGCCGGCCTGCGGGTGCAGCAGGTCGACCACCGGCAGCGTGGCCAGGCCGAGCAGCACCGCGAACAGCGCCGCCACCCCGCCCATCGCCATGCCGAGCGCCGGGAAGAGCAGCACCACGGTGGGGAGCAGGATCACCACGGCCACCGCGCCGGCCAGCGCCACCGCGACCACCGGCCCGGGACCGTCCAGCCGGGTGGCCAGCGCCGCCAGCCCGGCGAGCGCGCCGGCCAGCGCGGGCAGGGTGGCCAGGTACGCGCCACCCGGAACCAGCACGGCGAGCAGCACCCCGAACAGGGCCAGCCAGGTCAGGCCGCCGAACGCGAGGGCGGCCGGACCGGCCCACCGGCGGGTCAGCGCGTACCAGGTGAGCAGGACCGCCGCGGCGAGCGCCACCACGGCGAGCCGGTACCAGACCGGCCGGTACGGGTCGAGCAGTTCGACGTAACCGGGGCGGATCCTGGTGATCGCGGCCCAGAGCAGCCACGCGCCCAGCGGGGCCACGACGACGGGCACGAGGGCCAGCCCGACGCCGGCGGCGAGCCGGCCGGTGGTGGCTCGGCCGCGCCGGCGCAGCAGCCAGCCGAGCAGGCCGACCGCGACCAGGGCGAGCAGCCCCAGTGGCAGGCTGAGCCAGCCGGGGTAGCGGACCAGGCCGCCCGGCACCGGGAAGTAGGTCGCGTCGTGGTCGGCGTGCAGTGTGGTCAGGTCGGTCCGGCCGAACTCGCGGGCCAGCCCGAGCGCGTTGTCGCCGTGCATCTGGAGGCTGCCCCGGTCCAGCACCGCCGGGACGTCCAACGGCGTGTGGTAGATCGCGCCGCCGTCGATGTACGCCGAGTTCAGCCCGACGAAGTCGTGGTCGAGGAAGGCGGTGAAGTCGGTGTCGTTCGGCAGCGCCCGGTAGATCTCCACGGCGAACGAGGTGCCCACCGGGTGCGGGGCGGCCCGGCCGAAGACGTCCACCAGCTTCGCGTTGTCCCGGGACGTCTCGAACATGATCACCGGACCGGTGGAGCCGCGCGCCTCCAGGTTGAGCACCACCCCGCCGTCGGCGGCCAGCGGGTGGCTGCCGGCGAACGCGGAGGCGCCGCAGAGGCACGCCTCCTCCGCGTCGGTGAGCACGAACACGATGTCGTTGCGCGGGCGCGGGCCGGCGGTCAGCGCCCGGGCCACCTCCAGGATGCTGGCGGTGCCGGCGGCGTCGTCGTTGCCGCCCGGGCCGGACTGCACCGAGTCGTAGTGGGCCACCAGGAACACCCGCCCGGTGGCGGCGGTGCCGGGCAGCCGGGCCACCACGTTGCGTACCCGGGCCACGGTCGCCCCGCCGGCGGCCCCGCTGAGCTGCCCGGCCTCCGGGGCGACGGTGTCCTGCACCGTGGTCTCCAGGCCGAGGCCGCGCAGCACCCCCACCAGGTGCTCGCGGACCTGGTCGTTGGCCGGGCTGCCGGCCACGTGCGGCCGGGCCGCGACGACCTTGACGTGCTCGTACGCCCGGTCGGCGCTGAACTGGTCCGCCGGTGCGGTGGCGGGGCGGGGCGCCGGGGTGGCCAGGTCGACGAGGACGCCCGCGCCGACGGCCAGCAGTGCCGCGAGCGCCGCGGCGGCGGCGAGCAGCCGGCGGCGCGGCCGGGCCAGCGCCCGGTCGGCCGCCCGGGTGGGGGGTACGCCCACGGGAACTCCTCGGGGTGGTCGGGGTGGGATCATCCTGCACCCCGGCGGACCGTGGCGACACTCCCCACCTGGGCCGCCGCCGGTGGGCGCTCCGGTCGTGTTGTGTGCGACCGTGGTCTGAGACAGGATCAGCAGGGCACTCGGAAGGAGTCCGACATCACCAGCGAACTCCCGCGTCTCGCGGCGGTGACCCGGCCGCACCGGGGGCCCGGCCTGCCCGGAGCCTCCGTCGCGCCCCGGGCCGTTCCGCAGGGTGGTTTCGGGCATCACGCCAACGTGCCGCCCGGTGAACGGCTGCGGGTGTTGCTGGTCGAGGACGACGAGGGCGACGCGTTCCTGGTCGGCGAGCTGCTTGCCGAGACCAACGCCAACATCGACCTGCTGGTCGCCGCCAGCCTCAGCGAGGCCCGGCAGCGGATGACCGGGGTGGACTGCGTGCTGCTCGACCTCGGCCTCCCCGACGCGCAGGGCCTGGACGGGCTGCGCCGGGTGGTGGAGATGGCCAGCGGGGCGGCGGTCTGCGTGCTCACCGGCCGCTCCGACGAGCACCTGGGCATCGTGGCGGTCGCCGAGGGCGCCCAGGACTATCTGGTCAAGGGCCAGGTGGACGGGGTCCTGCTGGCCCGTGCCCTGCGCTACGCGGTGGAACGTAAGCGGGCCGACGAGAACGCCCGCCGGCTGCGCGAGGTGGAGCTGCGTCAGGCCGAGTCCGCCCGCCTGGAGCGGGGCCTGCTGCCGCAGCCGCTGATGACCACCGACCAGGTGTCGGTGCACACCTTCTACCGTCCTGGCCGGCACGCAGCGCTGATCGGCGGTGACTTCTACGACGTGGTACAGACCCGGCCGGACCGGATCGACCTGATCGTCGGCGACGTCTGCGGCCATGGCGTGGACGAGGCCGCCCTCGGCGTCGAGCTCCGGGTGGCCTGGCGGGCCCTCGTGCTGGCCGGGGTGCCGGACGACGAGGTGCTGCCCGCCCTGGAGCAGGTGTTGATGAGCGAGCGCCGGCTCCAGGAGATCTTCGCCACGGTGGCGACCACCCGGCTCGACCTGGCGGCCGACCGGGCCACCGTGCGGCTCGCCGGGCATCCGCCGCCGCTGCTGCTCAGCGAGGGCAAGGTCGCCCCCGTGCCGGCCCGGGGCGGCCTCCTGCTCGGGGTACGACCGCGCCCGCCCGTGGCCTTCGACCTGGAGTTCAACACGGATGACTGGTCTCTGCTGATGTACACCGACGGCCTCATCGAGGGTCGGGTGGGCACCGGCGACGATCGGCTCGACGTGCCCGGCCTCACCGACCTGCTCGCCGACCCCGCCAACCAGGCGGTGTCCCTGCCCGAGTTGCCCGGGTGGCTGGTCGGCCGGGCCGAGCAGCTCAACGGCGGTCCGCTCGCCGACGACGTCGCCATGCTGCTGGTCACCCGGGGCGGTGGCCGGTGACGGCGTACCGGGAGGGCTGGACCCTGCGGCGCCGGGTGGTCGTGCTGCTCAGCGTGGTCCTGCTGTTGCTGCTCGGACTGGCCGCGGCGGAGGCGCTGGTCGCCGAGAAGAACCGGCAGAACATCGACGCCGTCCTGGTCAAGACCGCTCCGCTCCAGTTGCAGAGTCAGGAGCTGATGAGCGCCCTGCTCGACCAGGAGGCAGCTGTCCGCGGGTACGCGGTGAACGGTGACCGCAAGGACCTCGCCCCGTACGACTCGGGCCGGAAGCGGGAACGCGACACCGTCGCCTCGATGCAGCGGTTGGCCACCGACTACCCGGACGTGCGGCGCGAGCTGGCGGTGGTCGAGCAGCGGGCGGCGCGGTGGCAGGCGGACGTCGCCGAGCCGGTGATCAGCACGATCGAGCGCAGCGGCCCGGAGGCCGGGCAGGCGCTGGTCACCGACCAGACCCGGCAGCAGTTCGACGGCGTCCGGGCCGCGGTCGACCAGCTCCAGGACGAGATCGGCCTGGTTCGGCAGCAGACCGCCGACCGGGTCAGCAGCACCAGCAACGTGCTGGTCGTGCTGCTGATCGCCGCGGCCCTGGTGGTTGCGGTGGCCGGCGCACTGCTGCTGCTCTCGCTCGACCGGATCCTGATCCGGCCACTGGCCGCCCTGGCGGGCCAGGTACGCGAGGTCGCCGCCGGCGACTACCGGCATCACATCGAGGGGTCCGGGCCGCCGGAGTTCCGCCGCCTCGCCGAGGACGTCGACGGCATGCGGCAGAAGATCGCCCGGGAGCTGGACGAGGTACGCGAGGCCCGGGAGCGCATCGAGTGGGTCAACAGCCAGCTGCAGAAGCAGGCCGAGGAGCTGACCCGGTCCAACCGCGACCTGGAGCAGTTCGCGTACGTCGCCTCGCACGACCTGCAGGAGCCGCTGCGCAAGGTGGCCAGTTTCTGCCAGCTCCTCCAGCGGCGCTACGCGGGCCAGCTCGACGAGCGCGCCGACCAGTACATCGCGTTCGCCGTCGACGGCGCGCAGCGGATGCAGCGGCTGATCAACGACCTGCTCGCGTTCTCCCGGATCGGCCGCCTCACCACCGGCTTCACCGAGGTCGACCTGAACAAGGTGATGGGCGACGTGGCCGCCCAGACCGAGGCCGCCCGCCAGTTCGCCGACGCCGAGCTGACCTGGGACGAGCTGCCGGTGATCCGCGGCGAGGAGCCGTTGCTGACCAACCTGCTGGCCAACCTGGTCAGCAACTCGATCAAGTTCCGCCGCCCGGATGCGCCGCCGAAGGTGCACGTGTCGGCCCGGCTGGTCGGCGACGAGTGGGAGATCAGCTGCCAGGACAACGGCATCGGGATCGAGTCGGAGTTCGCCGACAAGATCTTCGTCATCTTCCAGCGGCTGCACTCCAAGGACGCGTACCCGGGCACCGGCATCGGCCTGGCCATCGTCAAGAAGATCGCGGAGTACCACGGCGGCCGGGTCTGGGTGGACACCGGCACCGAGGAGGGCACCGCGATCCGGTTCACCCTGCCCGCGCCGCCAGCCGACGTCGAGGCGGCGCCGGCGACGGACGGGGACGAGCCGGCGGCCGGTGAGGAGTCGACCGGGGACCCGGCGGCGACCGGGGACGGTGCGGAGGCGCCCGTCGGCCGGCAGCCGGACGCGGGACCGGGGGAGACGGCCCAGGGCGCGGTCCGGGACGGTACAACGGGTGGCATGAAGGAGACGGTGGGATGACGGCGCCGGCAGACGGCAGGAGCCCGATCGAGGTCCTGCTGGTCGAGGACGACCCGGGTGACGTGCTGATGACCCAGGAGGCGTTCGAGGAGCACAAGCTCCGCAACCGCCTCACCGTGGTCTCGGACGGTGCCGAGGCGCTCGCCTACCTGCGCCGCGAGGGCCGGTACGCGGACGCGGTGACCCCCGACCTGATCCTGCTCGACCTCAACCTGCCCCGCCGGGACGGCCGGGAGGTGCTGGCGGAGATCAAGAAGGACGAGCAGCTCTGCCGGATCCCGGTCGTGGTGCTCACCACCTCTCAGGCTGACGAGGACATCCTGCGCAGCTACCAACTGCACGCCAACGCCTACGTGACCAAGCCGGTGGACTTCGAGCGCTTCATCGCGGTGGTCCGCCAGATCGACGAGTTCTTCGTCAGCGTGGTCAAGCTGCCGCCGCGTGGCTGAGCCGCTGCTGGAGGACGTCGGCGACCTGCTGCGGAAGGCCGCGGCCGAGGTCGTGGTACCGATGTTCCGCCGGCTCGACGACGCCGACATCTCCGAGAAGGCGCCGGGCGAGGTGGTCACCGTCGCCGACCGCCAGGCGGAGGAGCTGATCTCCGCCGGGCTGCGGCGGCTGCGCCCCGGCTCGGTGGTGGTCGGCGAGGAGGCCGTCGCCGAGGACCCGGACCTGCTGCGGCACCTGCGCGGCACCGGCGATGTCTGGGTGGTCGACCCGATCGACGGCACCGCCAACTTCGCCGCCGGCCGGCGCCCGTTCGCCCTGATGGTGGCGCTGCTGACCGACGGCGTGCCGGCGGCCTCCTGGGTGTACGACCCGCTGGCCGGCACGATGGCGGCCGGCCGGGCCGGCGCGGGCACCCGGCTGGACGGCACGCCGGTCCGGATCAGCCGGTCGGCCCCGAAGGTCGGTGCCCTGCGGGGCACCGCGATGACCCGGTTCCTGCCGCCGCAGACCCGGCGGATTGTGGAGGCGGGCGGCGAGCGGCTGGGTGAGCTGCTGCCCGGGCAGCACTGCGCCGGGCGGGAATACCTCGACATGCTCACCGGCGCGCAGCAGTTCGTCCTCTTCTGGCGCACCCTGCCCTGGGACCACGCGCCCGGCACCCTGCTGGTACGCGAGGCCGGCGGGGTCGCCCGCCGCTTCGACGGGACCGACTACCACCCGGCGGACGGCGGCCGGGGCCTGCTGGTCGCGGCCAGCGAGGAGATCTGGGACGAGGTCCGCGCGGCGCTGCTGGGTGGCTGAGCCCCCTTCTGTCGCGGTCCGCGACAGGGTCGGCACCATGCGTCGACGATCAGTGTCGCCCGAGGTCGGGGGCCTGGCGTGGCGCGCGTGGTCCGGTATCGTGACCGGCGGCTCCGCCAGCAGGCCGCCGTCGTGGCCGGCGGAGCCGCCGCCGCGCAGCGGTCAACCGGGGGTCGACGGTCGACGGAAGGACGCTCTCGTGCCCAGGACCAGGCTCATCCGGCGGCGCGCCGGCCGGCCGTTGCTCGCCCTGCTCGCCGCGGCGGCCCTGCTGCTCGGTGCCGGCCTCGCCCCGGCTGGGCCCGCCGCCGCCGCGCCCAGCCCGAGCGCGCCCGACGAGGGCGGCAGCAAGCAGCTCCGGGCGGCCCTGGAGGCGGCGGCGAAGGGGCACATCGAGGCCCAGGCCCGCCTCGACAACTCCAAGCGCCGGCAGGTCGCGCTGAATGGACAGCTCAAGCAGATCGAGCTGCGCCTGGTCGAGTTGAAGGCGCAGGTGGGTGAGGTGGCCGCGCATTCGTACCGGGTGGGCCGGCTGACCCCGGTGTCGGCGCTGCTGGCCAGCACCGATCCGGATTCGTTCCTGCAGCGCGCCGCCGAGCTGGACGTGATGGCCCAGCGGGACAGCCGGCGGCTGCGGGACCTGCACGAGGCGCAGGCCGAGGCCACCCAGGCCAAGGTGGCCCTCGACGCCGAGGTCCGCGAGCAGCAGAAGCAGCTGGCGATCCTGGCGAAGAAGAAGCGGGACGCCGAGATCGCGCTGGCCAAGGTCAGCTCCGGCAGCAGCCGCGGGTTCAGCGGCGGCTCCGGGTCGGCCAAGCCCGCCCCGCGCAACCCCGACGGCTCGTGGCCGGCGGAGTCCTGCTCGGTGAACGACCCGACGCCGGCCGACGGCTGCATCACCCCACGCACGTTGCACATGCTCCAGCAGGCCAAGGCGGCCGGCTACAAGCGGTACGTCTCCTGCCACCGCAGTGGTGGCGGGGGCGAGCACCCGAAGGGGCGGGCGTGCGACTTCTCCGCCGCCAGCGGCGGCTTCGAGAACGTCTCGGCCACCGGCGGCGACAAGGCGTACGGGGACAGCCTCGCCAGCTACCTCAAGAACAACGCGAGCAAGCTCGGCGTCATGTACGTGATCTGGTATCGGCAGATCTGGATGCCGAACACCGGCTGGCGGTCGTACAGCGGCGGGGGCAGTCCGGCCGCCGACCACACAAACCATGTTCATGTCTCGATGTACTGACCCTGGTGGCCCGGAACGCTGCGTAGCATCGCCACGGTGAGCAGCACATCGTCCGACGTCGAGGCGGAGCCGGCCCCGAGCGCGCCGGCCCCGCCCCGGGCCCTGCCGAACGGGCTCGCCGCGTTCCTCGTCTTCCTCTCCAGCGGGGCCGTGCTGGTCCTGGAGACCGTCTCGCTCCGGCTGGTCGGCCCGTACGTCGGGGTGACCCTCCAGGTGACCAGCTCGGTCATCGGCATGGCGCTGGGCGCCATCGCGTACGGGGCGTGGATGGGCGGGTGGCTGGCCGACCGGCGGGACCCGCGCAGCCTGCTCGCCCCGGCGCTGGTGCTGGCGGGCATCGCCACCGCGGTCACCCTCCCCGTCGTCCGGTACGCCGGCGAGGCGCTGCGCGGTGGCGCGGCGAGTGGGGTGCTCCTGCTGACCGCGCTGGCGGTGCTGGTGCCGGCCGCGTTGCTGGCCGGGGTGACCCCGCTGGTGGTCAAGCTCCAGCTCGCCGACCTGCGACGGACCGGGCAGGTGGTCGGCCGGCTGTCCGGCATCGGCACGCTGGGCGGGATCACCGCCACCCTGGTCACCGGCTTCGTGCTGGTGGCGGCGCTGTCCAGCATGGTGATCGTGCTCGGGCTGGCGGCGGTGCTGGGGGTGACCGGGCTGGCGCTCGGGGCGTACCTGCGCCGGCGGGCCGGGACCGGGCTGCCCGCCCCGACCCGGGTCAAGGCCACCCTGGCGGTGCTCGGCCTGGCCGCGGCGGGCCTGTCCGCGGTCGCCCCGAACCCGTGCGACGTGGAGACGGCGTACCACTGCGCGAAGGTGGAGACCGACTCGCAGTGGACGCAGGGGCGCGTTCTCTACCTCAACTCGGCCGAGCACTCGTACGTGGACCTGGCCGACCCGACCCACCTGAAGTACGCGTACACCCAGTGGATCGGCCTGGTCGCCGACCTGGCCGCGCCGGCCGAGCAGCGGCTCGACGCCCTGCACCTCGGCGGCGGCGGCTTCACCATGCCGCGTTACCTCGCCGCGACCCGGCCGGGCACCGACAACCTGGTCTTCGAGATCGACGGCGGGCTGGTCGACCTGGATCGGCGGGAGCTGGGCGTGCGCACCGGACCGCAGTTGCAGGCCCGGGTCGGGGACGCCCGGGTGCTGCTCGGCGCCGAGCGCACCGACAGTCGCGACTTCATCGTCGGCGATGCCTTCGGGCACCTGGTCGTGCCCTGGCACCTGGCCACCCGGGAGATGGCCGCGGAGGTCCGCCGGGTGCTCCGGCCCGGCGGGATCTACGTGCAGAACGTCATCGACGTGCCGCCGGGCCGGTTCATCCGGGCCGAGCTGGCCACCGTCCGGGCCGAGTTCCGGCACGTCGCGCTGATCGCCCCGCCCTGGGGTATCGAGGGGCGGTCCGGTGCCAACTTCCTCATCGTCGCCTCGGACGCGCCGCTGCCGCTGGCCGGCGCCCTGTCCCGGCTGGGCATGCTGCCCGAGCCGGCCAGCCTGCTGTCCGGGGACGAGCTGACCGGGTACGTCGGCGACGCGCTGGTGCTGACCGACGACTACGCCCCGGTGGACCAGCTTCTGGCGACCGCCTGAACGGGTGACTTTCCTGACCGATTCCGACCCTTCAGGTGTACGGCGGTCCGCTCCGGGCAACAGGACCGACCATGGGTGCAGCGGTGAGGGGCGGCGCGCAGCTGCTGGGTGAGCGGTACCGGCTGGTCGAGCAGCTCGGTGCGGGCGGCATGTCGGTGGTCTGGCGCGGCTACGACGAGGTGCTCGGTCGCCAGGTCGCGGTCAAGGTGCTCGCCTCCCGGCTCGCCAGCGACAAGGCGTTCCGGCACCGGATCCGGATCGAGGCGCAGGCCGCCGCCCGGCTCTGCCACCCCAACATCACCAACGTGTACGACTACGGCGAGTCGGATCAGGCCGGGCTGACCGTGCCGTACGTGGTGATGGAACTGGTCGACGGCGCCCCGCTCAGCGCCCGGCTCGGCCGCGGCGGGCAGCTGCCCTGGCGGGAGGCGGTGACCATCGGCGCGGAGGTGGCGTCGGCGCTGGCCACCGCGCACGCCCGGGGGGTGGTCCACCGGGACGTGACCCCCGGCAACGTCATGCTCACCTCGACCGGGGTGAAGGTCGTCGACTTCGGCATCTCGGCGCTGGCCGGGGAGAGTGAGCACGGCCCGGACGGCGCCCTGCTCGGCACGCCCGCCTACCTGGCTCCGGAGCGGCTGAACAACGGCCAAGTCTCCCCGGCCACCGACGTGTACGCGGTCGGCCTGCTGCTGTATCGGATGCTCACCGGCGGGCTGCCCTGGCAGGCCAGTACCACCACCCAGATGCTCCGGGCGCACATGTATCACGATCCGGAGCCGATGCCGCCGGTGCTGGGACTCCCCGACGAGGTGGCGCAGCTGGTCCGGCAGTGCCTCGCCAAGCGCTGCGCGGATCGGCCGGCGACCGCCGAGGTGGCCCGTACGCTCGCCGAGGCGGCCGGCATCTCGGCGATCGTGCCGGTCTCCCCGGCGGTCGGCCAGGTCGATCCGACGCTGGCGGAGAACGCCGGGACCACCATCCTGCCCTGGTCGGCGGAGACCGACGCGCTGCCCTTCTCCGCCGTCCGCACCCGTACCCGGGCCGCCACGCGGAGGCGCAGGGTGGAGGCCGGGGTGGCCGCCGCCGGCCTGGTCGCGGTCACCGCCACCATGTGGGGGATGACCTCGAAGAGCTCGGCCAGCGGCGGCGTCGAGCCGGCCCAGGCCCGGATGGCCCTGCCGCAGCCGATCCCCTGCGCGGTCGACTACACGCTGCGGCGGGACTCCGGAAAGGACTTCACCGCGGACCTGACCCTGACCAACACCGGTGACCGGGAGCTGCGCGGCTGGACGATGAGCTTCACCTTCCCGGGCCGGCAGACCGTGACGAGCGCCCAGCCGGCGGTCCACCAGCAGGGGCGGACCGTGCAGCTCCAGGCACCGGCCACCGACCCGGCGCTGGCGCCGGGCGCGTCCCGGAAGATCTCGCTGACCGGCCGCTACACGGGCGGCAACCTGCTGCCGGTGGAGTTCAAGGTCGGCGACAGCACCTGCGGCGTGCAGGTCTCCGGGGTGGCCGGCTCGGTGCCGACCACCGCTCCGGCCCGGACGGCGGCCCCGAAACCGCCCCAGAAAGCGAGCACGGGGAAGAGTAGCGGCAGCCGGGCCAACCCCGAGAAGCATGGCAAGGGCAAGGGGGACGGCAAGGGAAAAGGCGACTGACCGAGGGAAAGGGGGACCACGGCGGCAAGGGCAAGGACCGGGGCAAGGCCAAGGCCAAGCAGAGGTGATGCTCAGTCGAGCGCGGCGAAGCGCTGCACCTGGCTGATGCTGCCCTCCACGACGAGCACGCTGTCCGCTTGCAGCACCGTGTCCGGGCCGGCGTAGCGGAACGGCTCGCCGGGCAGTTTCGCGCCGACCACCATCACCCCGTACCGGTCCGCCGGGGTCAGCTCCCGCAACGGCCGCCCGACCATCGTCCGCGGTACGCGTACCTTGGCGATCGCGAAGTCGTCGCCGAACTCGACGAAGTCCAGCATCTTGCTGACGATCAGGTGCGCGACCCGCTCGCCGGTCTCCGCCTCCGGAAAGATCACGTGATGCGCCCCCACCGAGTTGAGGATCTTCGCGTGCTTCTCCGAGGTGGCCCGGGCCCAGATCTGCGGGATGTCCAGCTCGGTCAGGGCGAGCACGGTCAGCACGCTCGCCTCCACCGAGGCGCCGATGGCGACCACCACCCGCCGGAAGTCCGCCACGCCGATCTGGCGCAGCACGTTCTCCTCGGTGGAGTCCGCCTGCACCACCCGGTCCAGCCGCGCCGACCAGCGCTGGACCCGCTCCGGGCCGCGGTCGATGGCCAGCACGTCGTGACCGAGGTGGGCCAGCGAGCCGGCCAGCCGCGAGCCGAACCGGCCGAGGCCGATCACCGTGATGCCGCTGTCGTCTGTCTTCCTAGCCGACAATGGGTTGCTCCTCCGGGTAGCGGTACTGGCGTCGTCGGGTGTTCAACGCGATCGCCGACCCGAGGGTGAGCGGGCCGATCCGGCCGATGTACATGAGCGCGGTCAACAGGTACTGCCCGGGTTCCTTCAGCTGCGCGGCGAGCCCGGTGGTCAGGCCGGTGGTGCTGAACGCGGACGTGACGTCGAAGAGCGCGGTGTAGTAGCGGACGTGCTTGGTCGTCGCGATCACCACGACCGTGCCGGCGACGACCAGCGCCACGCTGATCAGTGCCACGGTCAACGCCTGCCGCTGGCTGGCGGTGGCGACCCGTCGGCCCCCCACCGTCACGTCCGGTTCGCCGCGCAGCTCGGCCCAGATGACGAAGGCGAGCAGGAAGAAGGTGGACACCTTGATCCCACCGGCGGTGCTGGCGCTGCCGCCGCCGATGAACATCAGGACGATCAGCAGCGGGTAGCTCTCCTCGCTCAGCCGATCGATGTGGATCACGTCGAAGCCGCCGGTGCGGCTCAGCGCGATCTGGGTGAACGCCGCCAGGATCTTTCCCCGCGCATCGAAGGTGCCGATGGTGGCGGGATTGCGCCACTCGGCGAACAGCAGAGCGCCGAAGCCGAGCGCGATGAGCGTCAGGCTGCCCCAGATCGTCAGCTTGGTGGCGATCGCCCAGCCCTTCGGCCGCCGTCGCTCCCGGACCGCTTCGAAGATCGCCGGGAAGCCCAGCCCGCCGATGATCGCGCCCAGCCCCAGCGGCAGCGCCACCCAGGGATCGCGGGAGAAGGCGACCAGCCCGTCGGAGTAGAGGCTGAAGCCGGCGTTGTTGAACGCCTGGATGGAGTGGAAGGTGGCGTACCAGAGGGCCCGCCATGGGGGGTAGCCGTAGGTCAGCCAGAGCCGGCCGGTGATCACCGCCGTCATCACCGCCTCGGTGACGAGGACCGTCACCGCGATCCGGGTCAGCAGCCGGCGGACGTCGCCGACGCCGAACTCGGCGGTCTCGGCCTGCACCAGCAGCCGGTTGCGCAGGCCGAGTTGGCGGGAGACCACCAGGATCACCAGCGCCGCGACGGTCAGGATGCCCAGGCCGCCAAGCTGCGTCAGCACGGTGATCATCGCCAGGCCGAAGCCGTTCCAGTAGTTCGGGGTGTCGTTGATGGCCATGCCGGTGACCGACACCGCCGAGGTGGCGGTGAACAGCGCCGTGAGGAACGGGGTGTACCGGTGGTGGCTGGTGGCCCAGGGCAGCATCAGCAGGCCGGTGCCGAGCAGGATGGCCGCCAGGAACCCGAACGGCACCAGCCGCACGGGGTTACGGAGCAGACGGCGCACCAGGTCATCTTCCGTCCGGACATTCACCGGCAGGTCAGGAAACGACCAACTGCCGGCCAACCGCGACCGGTCTGCTGTGCGTACCCATCGACGACAGGAGACGGTGTTGCGACGTACCCTTTCCGCCCTCGGCGTGGCCGGCACGCTGCTCGCGGCGGCCGTGGCGGTGCCGGCCATGGCCGCCCAGGCCCGGCCCGAGGCCGCCGCCGACCAGTCCCGCGCGGCCCACCGCCCCATCGTGATCGCCCACCGCGGCGCGAGCGGCTACCGGCCCGAGCACACTCTGGAGGCCTACCGGCTGGCCGTCCGGATGGGCGCCGACTACATCGAGCCCGACCTGGTCTCGACGAAGGACGGCGTGCTGGTCGCCCGGCATGAGAACGAGATTTCCGGTACGACCGACGTGGCCGCCCACCCCGAGTTCGCCGCCCGCAAGGCGACGAAGACCATCGACGGGGTGCAGGTCACCGGCTGGTTCACCGAGGACTTCACCCTGGCCGAGCTGAAGACGCTGCGGGCCAAGGAGCGGCTGCCCCAGGTGCGGGTGGCCAACACGGCGTTCGACGGGAAGTTCGAGGTGCCGACCTTCCAGGAGGTCATCGACCTGGCCCAGGCCGAGTCGAAGGCCCGGGGCCGGACCATCGGCGTCTACCCGGAGACCAAGCACCCCAGCTACTTCACCTCGATCGGGCTCCCGCTGGAGGAGCCGCTGGTCGCGGTGCTCGAAGCCAACAAGCTGACCCACCGCAACGACCCGGTCTTCATCCAGAGCTTCGAGACGGCCAACCTGCGCAAGCTGGACCGCATGATCGACGTACGGCTGGTCCAGCTGATGGACGCGGCCGGCCGCCCGTACGACTTCACCGCCGCCGGCGACCCGCGCAGCTACGCCGACCTGGCCTCGGCTTCCGGCCTGGCCTGGGTGGCCCGGTATGCCGACGGCGTCGGCCTGCACAAGAACCTGATCGTGCCCCGGGACGCGGCCGGCAAGCTGCTCGCCCCGACCACGGTGATCCGGGACGCGCACCGGGTGAAGCTCCTGGTGCACGCCTGGACGTTCCGCGCGGAGAACCAGTTCCTCCCGGTCGACTACCGGATCGGCACCGACCCGAACGCCCGCGGTGACATCACGTCCGAGTACGAGCTGTTCTTCGGCCTCGGCCTGGACGGCGCCTTCGCCGACCAGCCGGACACCGCCGTGGCGGCCCGCGCCGGCCGCTAGACGACGTCCGCGCCGGGGCGCTCGGGGCCCCGGCGCGGCGCTTCCGCGACGTGGGGTGCCCGGCGGTGTCCGGGCACCCCACGTGCTGTTTCTCCGGCTGTTTCGCTTCTCTGGGGCGCGGCGCAGTCGTGGGCGGCCTGGCCTGGCAGG
Source organism: Micromonospora sp. CB01531 (assembly GCF_001905095.1). GTDB lineage: Bacteria > Actinomycetota > Actinomycetes > Mycobacteriales > Micromonosporaceae > Micromonospora. Next base: position 18,376 of record NZ_LWLS01000059.1, on the reverse strand, counting down.
TCGGGCGGGCGGGCGGGCGGGGCGAGAGTGCTCCCGTTCGACGTTACGAACTTGATGACGTGAATGGATCGGCGAACCGGGCGGAGGTTGCGCTCGTCGGTTCCTTTGGAGCTGACGGCGCGAACGATTCAGGCGCGCCCAGCGTGCCTGAATCGTTTACGACATCAAGTCTGTAGGGAGTGCGGACCCTACTGCCCGGGGCGCTCGGCGACGTAGGTGCCACGGCCGGAATGGCTCCCGGCCTACCGCGGTAGCACTGCCCGCGCCCGGCCGACCACGACGGCGAGTGCGGGTCCGGCGCGCCGGACAGGAGGCCGGCTCGCGGGTGCGGCTCCGCGATGGCGGGGTGCGACACACCGGCCGGCGCATCGATGGCGGCGGCGGCCATCCGGAGTCGACGGGGTTACGCGAGGATGTCGGGGGGTTGTTACGCGGGGCCATCCCACCCCGATCACTTGTGTGTTTCGACCACATAGCTCGTGGGTGACGTCACTTCTAGCGTGAGCCGACAACTGACGTTCCCCCCTGTCCTCACCTGGAGTCGCAATGACGATCCGGCACACGCGACGGGTGTTCCTTTCCGCCGCCACGATGATGGCGGCCGCGGTGGCCGTCACGGCGTGTGGCAGCCCGCAGGACACCGCCTCCGGCGGCGGCGACGCCGCCCCGGTCAAGGTCGGGCTGGTGTATTCCCAGTCCGGGCCGCTGGCCAGCTACGGCAAGCAGTACATCGAGGGTTTCAAGGCCGGCCTCGACTTCGCCACCAAGGGCACCGGCAAGGTCGGCGACCGGAAGATCGAACTCACCGAGGTCGACGACGCGGGTGACCCGGCGAAGGCGGTCTCCGCGGCCAAGGACCTGATCGGCAAGGGTGCGAAGATCATCGCCGGCTCCACCTCCTCCGGCGTGGCCCTCCAGGTCGCCCCGATCGCCGCGCAGAACAAGGTGCTCTTCATCTCCGGGCCGGCCGCCACCGACGCGGTGACCGGGGCGAACAAGTACACGTTCCGGTCGGGCCGGCAGTCCTACCAGGACGTGGTGACCGCCAAGTCCTTCATCGGCGACGCCACCGGCAAGAAGGTGGTCGTGTTCGCCCAGGACGGCGCCTTCGGTGACGCGAACGAGGCCGCCGTCAAGGCGGTGATCGGCGGTGCCGGCGCGACCGTGAGCAGCGTCCGGGCCCCGGCGAGCGCCACCGAGTTCACCCCGTTCGCCAGCCAGATCAAGGCCGCCAAGCCGGACCTGCTCTTCGTCGCGTGGGCCGGCACGACCGCCCCCGCCATGTGGCAGACGCTCGACCAGCAGGGCGTACTCGCCTCCACCACGGTCGTCACCGGCCTGGACATCCGCGCCTCCTGGCCGACCTTCGGCGCGGCCGGCAGCAAGATCTCCTTCCTGTCGCACTACTTCGACGGGGCCAGCGACACCGAGGCGGCCAAGGCGGCCAAGGCCAAGATCCCGGGCGGCACCCTCGACCTGTTCCACCCGGACGGCTTCGCCGCCGCCCAGATGGTGGTCCGCGCCGCGCAGGAGGGTGGCGACGACGTCGACAAGATGATCAAGGCGCTGGAGGGCTGGCAGTTCGACAGCATCAAGGGCCAGATGACCATCCGGCCCGAGGACCATGCGCTGCTCCAGCCGATGTACCAGGCCAAGCTGTCGGGCAGCGGCACCGCGTACACGGCGACCGCGCAGAAGACCCTGACCGGCGACGAGACCGCGCCGCCGGTCACCCAGATGAAGGGCTGATCCGTGCTCGCCACCCGCGGTCTGACCTGGCGGATCGGTGAGGTCGCCATCGTCGACAGCGTCTACCTCGACCTCGCGCCGGGCGAGTTCCTCGGCGTGATCGGGCCGAACGGCGCCGGCAAGACCTCATTGTTCAACCTGATCACCGGCCTGCGTCGGCCAACCGAGGGGCGGATCCTGCTGGACGGGGAGGACGTCACCGCCCTCCCGCCGCACCGGCGGGCGCGCCTCGGGCTGGGGCGCACCTTCCAGGCGTCCTCGGTGTTCGGCTCGCTGACGGTGCGGGAGAACGTCCGGCTCGCCGTACAGGCGCACCGGGGTGGCTCGATGAAGCTGTGGCGGCGGGCGGCGGCCGACCGGGAGGTGGCCGCCGCCGCCGACGCGGCGCTCGACCGGGTCGGCCTCGCCCACCGGGGTACGGCGCTCGCCGGGGCCCTGGCCCACGGCGAGAAGCGCAAGCTGGAGATCGCCCTGCTGCTCGCCGGGGAGCCCCGGGTGATGCTGCTCGACGAGCCGATGGCCGGGGTCAGCGCCGAGGACGTGCCCGAACTGGTCGCCGTCATCAAGTCGTTGACCGACGACAGCGGGCGGTCGGTGCTCATGGTGGAGCACCACATGGACGTGATCCTGGAACTGGCCGACCGGATCGCCGTGATGCACCACGGGGCGCTGCTGGCCTGCGACACCCCGGACACGGTGATGGCCAACGCCACCGTGCAGGAGGCGTACCTGGGGGAATCGCTATGAGTGAACCTGTCCTCAGCGTCGAGAACCTGTCGGTGCGGATCGCCGGGCTGCACATCCTCCAGGGGGTGTCGTTCGAGGTCGCCCCGACCGGGGTGACCGTGCTGCTCGGCCGCAACGGCGTCGGCAAGACGACCACGTTGCGCGCGATCGTCGGGCTGACGCCCCGCAACGGCGAGGTGCGCGGCACGATCCGGATGGGCGCGCGCAGCCTGCTCGCCCGCCCCACCCACCGGCTGGTCCGCGACGGCCTCGGCTACGTGCCGGAGGACCGCTGCGTCTTCGCTGGCCTCACCGTCGCGGAGAACCTGCGGCTCGCCGAACGGCGGGGCACCACCCCGGCGTACGACAAGGTCTTCGCCCTCTTCCCCGAGCTGGACCGACGCGGACGGCAACGGGCCGGCTCGCTCTCCGGCGGGCAGCAGCAGATGCTCGCCATCGGTCGGGTGCTGCTCAACGACAACCGGCTGCTGCTGATCGACGAGCCGACCAAGGGGCTGGCGCCGAAGGTGGTGACCGAGGTGGCCGAGGTGCTGGAACGGGTGGCGGAATCCGTGCCGGTGCTGCTGGTCGAGCAGAACCTGGCGGTGGTCCGGCGGCTGGCCAGGGACGCGGTGGTGCTCTCCACCGGCAAGGTGGCCTGGACCGGCGACGCACAGGAACTGCTGCTGGAGACCGCGCTGACCAAGTCGCTGCTGGGCGTCGGCTCGGAGGTCGCGGAGAGCGCGAGGAGCGAGTCGGGCCCGCGAGCCGCGCAGTCGCGAACGAAGGATGGCATCGCGTGAGCACGGTGATCCTGCTGGCGCTGACCGGGCTCGGCCTGGCGGCGCTCTACTTCCTGGTGGCCTCCGGCCTCTCCCTGGTCTTCGGCCTGGCCGACGTGCTCAACTTCGCGCACGGCCTGTTCCTCGGCGTCGGCGCGTACGCGACCTGGTGGGCGGCGGGCAACCTGCCCGGTGCCGGGCCGGGCGGCTTCGGGTTCGTGGTGGCGGTCGCCTTCGGCGTGCTCGCCGGGGCGCTGGTGGCGGTGCTGGTCGAGCTGGTGCTGATCCGGCCGCTCTACTCCCGCACCATCGAGCAGGTGCTGGTCACCGTCGGCCTGTCGCTGGCCGGGGTGGCACTGCTCCAGGCCACCTGGGGCGCCGACCCGCGGCCGTTCCCGCGCCCCGCGTGGACCCGCGAGGTGACCTCGATCCTCGGCGCGAACGTGCCGAACGCCGGGCTGCTGCTGATCATCGCCGCGGTGCTGGTGCTCGGCGGTCTGCTCGCCTTCCTCCGGTTCACCAGGTACGGCCTGATCATCCGGGCCGGCGTGGAGAACCGGGAGATGGTGACCGCGCTCGGCATCGACGTACGCAAGGCGTTCACCCTGGTCTTCGCGATCGGCGGGGCGGCCGCCGCGCTGGCCGGCGCGCTCGGCGGGGTCTACTTCGGCACCGTCTCGCCCGGGCAGGGCGGCTCGCTGCTGATCTTCGCGTTCATCGTGGTGGTGATCGGCGGCATGGGCTCGGTGGTCGGGTCCGCGTACGCGGCGGTCGCGGTCGGGCTGCTGCAACAGTTCGTCAACTACTACGGCACGTCCGGGCTGGGCGACCTCTGCGTCGTCGGGCTGCTCGCCGTGGTGCTGCTGCTGCGTCCGCAGGGCCTGGCCGGAAAGGTGGCTCACGCATGACCGAGGTGAAGAGTCCCGAGGTCGCGGCGCCGCCCGAGGCGGTGCCCGACGAACTGACCCCCGGGCACTCCCGCTGGCTCGGGCTGCGCCCGTACGCGCCGCTGGCCGCCCTGGTGGTGGCGGCGATCCTGCCGTACTCGACGCTGAACCTGCCGGGCGTCTTCGAGGGGCCGTTGAACTCGCCGGGCACCCTGCAACTGCTCGCCATCTGCCTGGTGTTCGGCGGCCTGGCGGCCGGCTACGACCTGCTCTTCGGGCGGACCGGGATGCTCTCCTTCGGGCACGCCCTCTACTTCGCCGCCGGCGTGTACGGCACCGACATCCTGATCACCCGGTTCGGGCTGCCGCTGTGGCAGGCCGCGCTGTTCACCGTCGTCGGCGGGGCGATCCTCGCCGCGCTGCTCGGCGCGGTCGCGCTGCGCACCGTGGGGATCGCGTTCGCCATGGTGACGCTGGCCTTCGCCCAGGTCGGGGCGATCCTGGTGGCTCGCGACTTCGGCGGCCTCACCGGCGGCGAGGAGGGGCTGCCGCTGGACGTGTCCGGGCTGCCGTCCGCGCTGGTCGGGGTCGCCAACACGGTGAACCTGTACTGGCTGGCGCTGGCGTACCTGACCCTCGTGGTCTTCGTGGTGCACCGGGTGAGCGGCTCGCCCACCGGCCGGGTGCTGGCCGGGCTGCGCGACGACGAGCGCCGGATCGGGGTGCTGGGGCTCGACCCGTACCGCTTCAAACTGGTCGCGTTCGCCCTGGCCGGCGGGCTGGCGACGGCGGGCGGGGTGGTCTACTGCCTGATCGTGGGCGGTGCGAGCCCGCACGTCACGTCGTCCGAGCTGACCCTGTCGCTGCTGGTCATGGTGGTGCTCGGCGGTCCGGGCACCCGGTGGGGTCCGGTGCTGGGCGGCATCCTCTACATGTACCTGGACCACCGGCTCACCGCCTTCGGCACCAGCGACGCGGTGAACAGCCTCCCGGCGTTCCTCAGCCACCCGCTGTCCCAGCCGCTCTTCGTCCTCGGCACCGTCTTCATCCTGGCCGTCTACTTCTTCCCCGGCGGCCTGGCCAGCCTCCGATCCCGCCTAACCCCCGTGCTGGCCGCCCTCCGCCGCCGCTGACCCCCCGGCCCTCCCGTCTCGTTGATCATGAGGTTGGCGGCACGACACACCGGCGCCGACCAGGCTAACCTCATGATCAACGGAGCTCGGCGGGCAGGGAGCTGAGCCGGCAACGACGCGGGGGCGGCGGCCCCCCGTGTGGCCGCCGCCCCTCCCGTCGTGGGTCAGCCGTTCAACAGCTGGTACGCCAGCGAAGGTGCCTTCGTCACCGCGCTCCCGGTCGGCGCGGTGATCTTCTCCGTGCTGCCGAAGTCGGTGTAGGCGACGACGTACTGATACGCTTTTTGCTTACCGGCCGCGGGCATCTCCAGCACCAGCGAGGTGAGGTGCCCGTCCGGCCCCACCTGCGCGGTGAACGGCACGTGCTTGCCGGCCTCGCCGAGCGCCGCCGCCTCGCCGTCGTCCAGCGCCTTGGCCGCCTCGCCGCCGGTCACGTCGATGAACCCGGCGTACTTCCCGGGGCCCTGCTGCTCGACGGAGGTCGCCGCGTCGAGCAGCGGGCCGGCGTTGCCCTGGTCGGCGCCGTCGTAGCTCGGCACGCCGCTGGCGTCGGTCAGCTTGGCCTTGTCCAGCGCCATCCACTTCTCCGGGAGCTTCGGCAGGCCCGGCTTACCGCTGAACTTCGCCTTCATCCAGACCTTGTCCTCGATGACCAGGAACGACATCTTCACGGTGATCCCGTCCTCGGGTGGCATCGCCATGTTCATCTCCAGCGCCTTCGACGCCGGGTCGATCCGCCCGCTCAGGCTGCTGGAGGCGTCCTTGCCGGTGAACCGGAACGCGCTCGTGGCCTCGTCCGGGACTGTTGCGAGGAGCGCCTGCTTCGGGTCGACGGACGGGGACGCCGCAGGGGTGGATCCGGCGCCGGTGGAGGCGCCGTCCTTGATCGTGCCGCACCCAGCGGACAGGGTGGTGGCGGCCAGCACGGCCGTCGCGATGCCCGCGACCCGCCGGATCGTCGCGGCGGTGCCGATACGCTGCGTCATTTCGTTGACTCACTTTCCCAAGGGGCTGTTGCGGGGAGATCTTGGCAGGTCACCACGGCCGTCCCGCTGCCGATATGCTGCGGTCCGACTGCCGCGGGCCGCCGTCGGCGTACGGGGCGGGGTGTAGGAGCGGAAACTCGCATGTCACAGGTCTTGCGCTTCGAGATCCTCGGGCCGCAGCGGGCCTGGTACGCGGACCGCCCACTCGATCTCGGCGCCGGCAAGCAGCGGGCGGTACTCGCCGTGCTGCTGCTCTCCGCCGGCCGCCCGGTCTCCACCGGCCAGGTCGTCGAGGCGGTCTGGCCGGAGGACCCGCCCGCGAACGGCCCCAACGTCGTGCAGAAGTACGTCGCCGGGCTGCGCCGGGTGCTGGAACCGGACCGGTCCCCGCGTACGCCGGGGCGGGTGCTGACCCTCACCGACGCCGGCTACTTGCTGCGGGTCCCGCCGGAGTCGGTCGACGCGGTCCGTTTCGAGCGCGGCGTGCACCGGGCCCGGCAGCAGCACGCGGCCGGGCGTACCGCCGAGGCGCTGGCGGAGCTGACCGCCGCGCTGGACCTGTGGCAGGGTGACCCGTTCACCGGGTTCCCGGGGCTGTACTTCGACACCGCGCGGCACCGCCTAGTGGAGCTGCGGGCCGTCGCCCTGGAGACCCGCGCCGAGCTGGAACTGGACAGCGGGCGGCACCGCGAGCTGGTCGGCGAACTGGTGGAGCTGGTGGCCGAGTTCCCGGTCCGGGAACGGCTGCGGTACCAGCTCATGCTGGCGCTGTACCGCAGCGGCCGGCAGGCGGAGGCGCTCGCCGCGTACCGGGAGTTCGCCGTCCTGCTTCGCGAGGAGTACGGCATCGAGCCCGGCGAGGTGCTGCGGGAGCTGCACGGACGGATGCTGCGCTCGGACGCCACGCTGCTGCGCACGCCTCCGCAGGGCGCGCTCACCGCACCGGACCCGACCCCGGCCGTGCCGGTCCAGTCGGCGCGCCCGGCCGCGAGGCTCACCGCCGCCGCGCCCGCCGCGCCGGTCGCATCCGAGCACCTGGCCGCGCCGGCAGCGCCTGCCGCATCCGGGCACCCCGCCGCGCCCGCCGTGCCCGAGCACCCGGCCACGCCCGCCGCACCGGCCGCACCTGAGCTCCCGGCCGCACCGCCCGGATCGGCGCCGCCGTCGGGTCCGGCTGCCGGACCGGTCCCTCCGCCGTCCGTCGGCTGGCTACCGCCCGACACCGCCGGCTGGCCCGCCGGCGGCCCGCCGCCAATGCCGATGCCCGTGGTCGCGCGCCGCGGCGTGCCACGCTGGCTGAGCATCGGCACCACCGTCGTGTCCGCGCTCACCGCCCTGGCCTCCTTCGGCCTCCTCACCTGGCTGGTGGTGCTCCTGTACGCGATCTGGCGACGGAGCTGGCGCAACGGGCTCGCGGCGGGCTACTACCTGGCGGTGGCCGTGTCCTTCTTGGCCGGCGTCCGCAGCGAGACGGAAGAGGTGACCGACCTCGAGGGCGTAGTGATCACCATCTGGCTGATCACCTGGCTGGCGGGCGCGGTGCACGCCGTGTTGCTCAACGGCCGGCTGCTCGGCTGGTTCCGCGCCCACTGGGGCCGCCGGCCGCCGGCGGACGACCGTCGGCTGCGCCGAGAGCATGCCCGCTACCTGCTCTACCACTACCCGACGGCGCGCGGGGAACTGCGCATCGGCCGCCCCGACCTACCCCGGGCGTACGACGACGGTGGTCTCGTCGACATCAACGCGGTGGCGGACCAGGTGATCATCGGGCTGCCCGGGCTGAGCCCGGCGCAGGCGCAGCACCTGGTGCTGGACCGGCGCGTGCGCGGCGCGTACGCCTCGATGGAGGAGTTGGCCGCGCGGTGCCTCCTGCCGCCCGCCGTGAGCGACCCTCTCCGTGAGGTGCTGCTCTTTCTGCCGCCCCCGCCGGCCAACCTGCCCGCGTGATCCCGGACGCCGCCCGGGTGCCTGGTAGAAATGCCGGATGAGCCAGGATCGGGTGGCCGTACGGGAGCGGGCCGAGGCGGTGCTGCGGCGGCTGGCGGGTGAGCACGCCCGGCTCCGCGAGGACCAGTGGCGGGCCATCGAGGCGCTGGTGGTGGACCGCCGGCGGGTGCTCTGCGTGCAGCGGACCGGCTGGGGTAAGTCGGCGGTCTACTTCGTGGCCACCGCGCTGCTCCGCCAGGCCGGCGCCGCCGGCGTGGGAGGCGAGGCAGCCGGCCCGACCGTGATCGTCTCGCCGCTGCTGGCGCTGATGCGCAACCAGGTCGGTTCAGCGGCCCGGGCCGGCATCCGGGCCCACACCATCAACTCGGCCAACCTCGACGAGTGGGACGAGATCACCGCCGAGATCCACGCCGGGACGGTGGACGTGCTGCTGATCAGCCCGGAACGCCTCAACAACCCGGACTTCCGGGACGGGGTGCTGCCGAAGCTGGCCGCCACCACCGGGCTGCTGGTGGTGGACGAGGCGCACTGCGTCTCCGACTGGGGGCACGACTTCCGGCCGGACTACCGCCGGCTGCGGACCTTCCTCGGCAACCTGCCCGAGCGGACCCCGGTGCTCGCCACCACCGCCACCGCCAACGCCCGGGTCACCGAGGATGTCGCCGAGCAGCTCGGTGACGCCTTGGTGCTGCGCGGCACCCTCGACCGGGAGTCGCTGCGGCTGGGTGTGGTCGACCTGCCGAGCCCGGCCCACCGGCTGGCCTGGCTCGCCGACCACCTCGACGGGCTTCCCGGTTCCGGGATCATCTACACGCTCACCGTCGCGGCGGCCGGCGAGACGGCGGAGTTCCTTCGCGCCCGGGGCTGGCAGGTGGCCGCGTACACCGGCCAGGCCGACGACGCCGACCGCCGCGCCGCCGAGCAGGACCTGCTGGACAACAAGATCAAGGCGTTGGTGGCCACCAGCGCGCTCGGCATGGGCTTCGACAAGCCGGACCTCGGCTTCGTGGTGCACCTCGGCGCGCCGCCCTCGCCGATCGCCTACTACCAGCAGGTCGGCCGCGCCGGCCGGGCCGTGGAGCACGCGGAGGTGCTGCTTCTCCCCGGCGCCGAGGACGCGGCGATCTGGCGGTACTTCGCCTCGCTCGCCTTCCCGCCCGAGCAGCAGGTGCGCGCGGTGCTCGCCGCGCTGCACCCGGACCGGCCCAGCTCCACCCAGGGCCTCGAACCGATCGTCGACCTGCGCCGGGCCCGGCTGGAGCTGATGCTCAAGGTGCTCGACGTGGACGGCGCGGTCCGCCGGGTGCGCGGCGGCTGGCTCGCCACCGGCGAGCCCTGGGTCTATGACGAGCCCCGGTTGCGGCGCGTCGCCCAGGCGCGCGCCGCCGAGCAGCAGGCCATGCTCGGGTACGCGAGCACGACCGGCTGCCGGATGCGCTACCTGCGAGAATGCCTGGACGACGGCGGGGCGGCCGACTGCGCCCGCTGCGACAACTGCGCGGGCCCGGTGGTCGGCGCCGAGGTCAGCGACACCGCGCTCACCGCCGCGCAGACCTTCCTCGGCCGCCCCGGCGTGGCGATCGCGCCGAAGAAGCTCTGGCCGACCGGCCTCGACGCGGTGGGCGTACCCCTTAAGGGGCGCATCCCCCCGACGGAGCAGGCGCTGCCCGGCCGGGCCGTGGGTCGCCTCTCCGACCTGGGCTGGGGTGGACGGCTGCGCGGCCTGGTCGGGCCGGACGCGGCGGACGGCGCGGTCCCCGACGACGTCGCGGCGGCCGTGGTCGAGGTGCTGAAGGCGTGGGCGCACGGCGACGACCCCTGGCCGCGCCGGCCGGTCGGCGTGGTGGCGGTCGGCTCCCGCACCCGTCCGGCGCTGGTCGGCTCGCTCGCCGAGCGGATCGCCACCGTGGGCCGGCTGCCGCTGCTCGGCCGGGTCGCCCGGACCGGCCCGTCGGGGGCCGGCGGGCCGCGCGGCAACAGCGCTCAGCGGGTACGCGCCCTGCACGACGCCTTCGCGCTGCCCGACGAGCTGGCCGACGCCCTGGTCGGGCTGGACGGGCCGGTGCTGCTCGTCGACGATCTGGTGGACTCCGGCTGGACCATGACCATGGTGGCTCGGCTGCTGCGCCGGGCCGGCGCCCCGGAGGTGCTCCCGCTGGCCCTCGCGATCGCCGGCTGATCCGTCGACGGCTGCCGGTCTCACCCTCGATCTGGGGTAGTCGTCCACCGGCCGGGGTAAGTTCCCGGGCCGGCCGGATTGCGAGCGTCGCCACCGTCACCGACGGTGCCCCGGGCGGTACCCCGGTTGGCGGTACCGTGGGCGCATGACCGAGCAGCGACCCGTCACCCAGACCTACGCCGTCAGCGGGATGACCTGCGAGCACTGCGTGCGGGCGGTGACCGAGGAGCTGTCCGCCCTGCCCGGTGTCGAGGAGGTCCGGGTCGATCTCGCCGCGGGTACGGCCACCGTCACCAGCAGCGATGCGCTGCCGGTCGAGACCGTCCGGGCCGCCGTGGACGAGGCGGGCTACGAACTGGCCGGCGGCGTTGCCTGAGCCGCCGTCCGTCACCCGTCCCGAGGCACCGGCCGCGGCCGGTCCCGACGCGTCGACCGCCCCGGCCGGTCCCGACGCGTTGCCGGCCGTGCTCGACCGCGACCTGCCGGCCGTGGCGGGCCCCGGCATGGTGGACCGGGCCACGTTGCGGCTCGCCCTGACGGTGGGCGGGCTGGTGCTCGCCGTGCTGCTCGGCTTCGGCCTCGGACGGCTGAACCCGCCGCCGACCACCGCGTCCGGCGCCGCCCCGGCGACCGCGACGCACAGCCACGCGCCGGGCACCGGCGCGCACTCGCACGGCGGGGCCACGGTCACCCAGGGCGACGGAGCGGACGCGGTCGGGCTCTCGCTCAGCTCGGCCGGCTACACGCTCACCCCCCTGACGGTGGAGTTCACCCCCGGCCGGGCTGGTGAGCTGCGGTTCCAGATCCGGGACGAGCGGCGGCGACCGGTCACCCGGTTCGCCGTCGTGCACGACAAGCCGATGCACCTCATCGTGGTGCGCCGCGACCTCACCGGCTATCAGCACCTGCACCCGACGATGGCGGCGGACGGCTCGTGGTCGGTGCCGCTGACCCTGCCCGAGGCGGGAGTCTGGCGGGCGTACGCCGACTTCACCGCGGTCGCTGACGACGGCCGGCAGACCGCCGTCACCCTCGGCACCGACCTGGCCGCGCCCGGCGGGTACGCGCCCCGGCCGCTGCCGGCGCCGGCCACCTCGACCACGGTCGACGGGTTCACCGTCGGATACGAGGGCACCCCGACGGTCGGGGCGGCGACCCCGCTGCGGTTCCAGGTGCTCACCCCCGGCGGCCCGGCCGCGGCGCTGGAGCCCTACCTCGGCGCGTACGGCCACCTGGTCGCGCTCCGCGAGGGCGACCTCGGCTACGTGCACGTGCACCCGGAGACCCGGCGGGACGGCGACCCGGTCACGTTCTCGCTCAGCGCGCCCGGGCCCGGCCGCTACCGGATGTTCTTCGACTTCCAGGTCGGCGGCGTGGTGCGTACCGCCGCGTTCACCGTGACGGTCGATTGAGGCGTCAGCCGGCCCGGCGGACCGGGCGGCGCGCCAGGTAGCGGAGCAGGTCCCGGATGTGGTGCTTCTCCTCGGCCGGGACGTTGGGATCGGCCAGCCGCTCCAAGATCACCCGGACGTCCGCCTCCACCGGGGCGTCCTCGGCGCGGCGGCGGGGGACCTGGCCGGCGTCGGGCAGGCCGAGAGCGCGGAAGGCGGCCGCCACCGGCAGGTCGAGTGCGGCACAGAAGCCGCGCACCTTGGCCAGCTCCGGGTAGTCCTGCCAGTCGCCGGCCAGCCAGCGGAACACCGTGGACCGCCCCACACCCGTGTGCGTGGCCAGCTCGGTCACCGTCCAGCCGCGCTCCTCGCGGGCGTCGTCGATGGCGCGCCGCACGAAGCGGGCGAACGCCATCTGTGGTGAAACCTCTGCGGAACCCATCCCTCCGGGTCTTCCCTTTCCGGCGCGAGCACCGGACGGTGCGGCCTCCGACAGGGTAGTACGAACGAGGGTCGAAGTAACTGACTGATCGGTCGGGTGGCAGGACGGCCGGGACGGCAGATCGGTTGCCCCGAATCAACTACCGCGACCGGCCGCCGTCAGGCCGGCGATCCGGACAGCAGGGTCTCCAGCCGGGGCGTCACGGCCCACTGGTCGACCAGCTCCCGATACTCCGCCCGCTGGTCGGCGGTCGGCGTGTTCCCGGTGTGCCGGGCCCGGATCAGCAGGTTGCGCGGGGTGTGCCGGGAGTCGACGAACTCCACCACGTCGGCCCGGTAGCCGTGCAGCCGGAGCAGGCCGGCCCGCAGCGCGTCGGTCAGCACGTCCGCGAACCGCTCGCGCAGGATGCCCTGCCGGGTGAGCAGCTCGTACGGCCCCGGGGCCGTACGGGCGCGGAGCTGGGCCGCCACGTCGTGGTGGCAGCAGGGGGCGGCGAGCACCCACCCGGCATTCCAGCGGACGGCGCGGGCCAGCGCCTCGTCGGTGGCGGTGTCGCAGGCGTGCAGCGCCAGCACCAGGTCGGGTACCGGCTCGACCACCGCCTCGGCGATGGTGCCGGCCACGAAGCTCACCTGGTCGGCCCAGCCCAGCCGCTCGGCCAGCTCGGTGTTGCGGCGGCGCTGGTCCTCGCGGACGTCCACCCCGACCAGCGTCACGTCCAGCCCACGCCGGATCAGATAGCGGTACGCCGCGAACGTCAGGTACGCGTTGCCGCAGCCGAGGTCGACCACGCGCAACGGCCCGGTCAGGTCGTCGGGCAGGGTGGCCGCCAGCGCGCGCAGGAACGCGTCCACCTGGCGGCGCTTGGCCGCCGAGCCGCCGATCTCGGCGAAGATCGGGTCGCCCGGGTCGAGCAGGTAGTCCTTGGCCCGGTCGTGGCCGCCCGGTTCTGGCGCCGGTCGGCTCGCCGCCGCCCGGTGCACCTGCGCCTCGCCCGACTTGGTCACCCGGAGCTGGAGCGTGGTGTCGGCCGTCTCCACATGCCAGTTGCCGAAGGGCTCGGCGAGCAGCGCGTCGACCGCCGCGCCGGCCTCCGCGCCCGGTGCCACGTTGCGGGTGTACGGCCGGGCGGCGTCCGAGGTGGCGATCTGCAGCCGCAGGCCGGCCTTCAGGGTGACCGGGCGCAGCTCGGCGCGGACCACCGAGGGACGCTCGCCGCGGCGCCGCCCGGCGGCGACCGCCCGGGTCAGGGCGGGGTCGAGCAGCAGCGCCCGCACCTCGGTCAGGGCGGCGTCCAGCGGTTCCGGCATGGCCTCATCTTCCTCGTTGTCGGGCGGGTCACAGCCGCGCCCCGTCTCGCGGGTGTCCCGCGTCGCCATCCCTGCCGCACTGCGCCCCTGGCTGCAGAGCGCTCTGCAGCCATGGACGCAGCGGTCGGTTGGTCCACTCGGGGTGCGGGTGCCAGGGAGCTCGGTTACCGCGACGTGCAGGACGTGGAGTTGATCTGAAGCGGGAACGGCCCTCGGACCGGTCCCGGTCCGAGGGCCGTCGCCCATCGCTGTCAGTCGGCGGTCGCCTCGGCCGGCGTACCGCTGCCCGAACCACCACTGCGGCGGCGCCGGCGGCGGCGCGGCTTGGTCGGCGTCTCGCCTTCGGCGGCTGCGGCCACGGCCGGCTCGGCTCCGCCCTCGGCGGTGACCGCCGCGGTGGGCTCGCCGGCGGCGGTCTCACCGGCCCGGCGGCGCCGGCGGCGGCGTGGCGTGCGGGTGCCCTCCTCGGCGGCCGACTCGGCGCCGCTGTCGCCCTCGGCGGGCGTCGCGGCGGCGTCGCCGCCCCGACCCCGCCGGCGCTCCCGGCCCCGGCTCTCGCCGCGCCGCGCACCGCGCTCGCCGCGTCGCGACCGGCCACCGCCCAGGTCCTCCTCGACCTCCGCCGACAGCCCGGCGCGGGTGCGCTCGGCGGTCGGCAGCGTGCCGGTGATCTCGCGGGAGATGTCCAGGTCGGTGTAGAGGTGCGCGGAGGTGTGGTACGTCTCCGGCGGCTCGGGCATGTCGAGCCCGAGGGTCTTGTCGATGATCCGCCAGCGCGGCATGTCGTCCCAGTCGACGAAGGTCACCGCGACGCCGGTCGCCCCGGCCCGGCCGGTACGGCCAATCCGGTGGGTGTAGGTGTCCTGGTCCTCGGGGCAGTCGTAGTTGATCACGTGGGTGACGCCGGTGACGTCGATGCCCCGGGCGGCCACGTCGGTGGCGACCAGCGTGTCGATCTTGCCGGCGCGGAACGCCCGCAGCGCCCGCTCCCGGGCGCCCTGGCCCAGGTCGCCGTGCACGGCGGCCACCGCGAAGCCGCGGAAGTCCAGGTCCTCGGCGACCCGGTCGGCGGCCCGCTTGGTGCGGGTGAAGATCATGGTCAGGCCTCGGCCCTCGGCCTGGAGGATGCGGGCGACGATCTCGACCTTGTTCATCGAGTGGGTTCGGTAGGCCAGCTGCTGGGTCTGCGGCGACGGACCGGTCTCGGCGGTGTGCCCGGCGTGGATCGTCACCGGCCGGCGCAGGAAGCGCCGGGACAGGGCGACGATCGGGTCCGGCATGGTGGCCGAGAAGAGCATGGTCTGCCGGTCCTCCGGCAGCATCGCGAGGATCTTCTCGACGTCGTCGAGGAAGCCCAGGTCGAGCATCCGGTCGGCCTCGTCGAGCACCAGCGCGTGCACCCGGTCGAGCCGCAGGTGCTTCTGCTTGGCCAGGTCCAGCAGCCGGCCCGGGGTGCCGACCAGGATCTCGACGCCCTTGCGCAGCGCCTCGATCTGGGGCTCGTAGGCCACGCCGCCGTAGATCGGCAGCACCCGGACGCCCCGGGTGCGGCCGGCGGCGTCGAGGTCCCTGGCGACCTGGATGCCCAGCTCGCGGGTGGGTACGACGACCAGCGCCTGCGGCACGCCGTCGCTGCCCTCGGACGGGGCGAACACCCGCTCCAGCAGCGGGATGCCGAAGCCGAGGGTCTTGCCGGTGCCGGTCGGTGCCTGGCCGATCAGGTCGACGCCGCGCAGCGCGATCGGCAGCGCGTACTCCTGGATGGCGAACGCGCGGGTGATGCCGGCGGCGGCGAGCGCCTCGACGGTCTCCTTGCGGGCGCCGAGCTCGGCGAAAGTGGGAGCTTCCGGACGAACCGGAGCGGTGGGGGCCAGTTCCTGGCCTTGAATCTGCTCGCTCATATGGATTTGGGGGTGCCCTCTCGTGGTGCGCCCCTCATGTCCTCAGGGCGCGGTCGGTTTGGCGCGGGCCACACGGTCGGGGGCGGTACGCCGAGCCGGACCGGGCCGCACGCGCGCCGGGGGCCGGACAGTGATCAGCTCGGTTGATGTCCTCTGCTGATCGGATCGGTGCCCACGGCAACTGCTCCATACTACCTGAACGGCCTCTGGGCCGTCCTGATTCCGCTGCTGGGCCGCTGTCCCGGGGCCATTGGGCGTGACCTGGGCCACAGATCAATGGGGTCAGCGGGGGTGGCGGCGGGGCGGTAGCCTGCGCTCGTGTCCGCCCCCGATCCCGCCCTGGTCGACCTGCTCGGCCTCGTGGCGTACGGCGAACTGCTCGCCTTCGACCGGCTGGCCGCCGACGCCCGCCTCGCCCCCGACCTGCCCCGACGGGCCGCGCTCAGCGAGATGGCCGCCGCCGAGATCGCGCACTACCGGTGGATCGCCGACCGGATCACGGCGCTGGGCGCACGGCCCGACGAGGCGATGACCCCGTACGTCGAGGCGTTGCAGGCGTACCACGACTCGACCGAGCCGAAGGACTGGCTGGAGGCGGTGACCAAGGCGTACGTCGGGGACGCCGTCAGCGACGACTTCCTGCGGGAGATCGCCGACGGGCTCGACGGGCCGGACCGGCAGCTCATCCTCGACGTGCTGCACGACTCGCGGTACGCCGAGTTCGCCGCCACCGAGATCCGGGCGGCCATCGAGGCCGAACCCCGGGTCGCCAACCGGCTCTCCATGTGGGCGCGACGGCTGGTCGGGGAGGCGTTGTCCCAGGCCGGCCGGGTCGCCGCCGCGGACCGGGGCGCGCTCACCGCGTTGATCGCGCGCCGGGAGGGGGTGGACGTGCCGGCGCTGTTCCGCCGGCTGACCGACGCGCACACCGCGCGGATGACCGCCGCGGGGTTGAACAACTGACGCCCGAGCCGCCGTGGCGGGGTGCCCGCCGCGGCGGCTCCGGCAGGAAACTCAGCGGACGGTGAACCCGACCGCGCGGGGTGCGGCCTCGGCGATCTCGACGTAGGCGACCTTGCCGACCGGCACGATGACCCGCCGGCCCTTCTCGTCGGTCAGGGAGAGCGTGCCCTCCCCCTTGGCGATCGCGTCGGTCACGATCTGCTCGACCTCGGCCGGCGACTGCCCGCTCTCCAGGACCAGCTCACGCGGCGCGTACTGCACGCCGATCTTGACCTCCACGGTGCCTCCTCAACTGGGGCGAAAAAGCCGCCGTGAGAAGGCTATCCGATCTGGCGTACCGATGTTCAGGCTGACTCGCCTTGCAGCGGGAAGCTGGCGATGCCCCGCCAGGAGAGGGCGGCGACCAGCGCCTCGGCCTCCGCCTTGGGCACCTGCCGGCCGCTGGCCAGCCAGAACTGGGCGGCCGTCTCGGCGGCGCCGACCAGGCCGGAGGCGAGCAGTTCGGCGTGCGCCCGGCTCACGCCGGTGTCCGAGATGATGGTGTCGGTGATCGCGGCGATGCAGCCCTGCTCGACCCGTTCCACCCGCTGCCGGACGGCCGGGTCGTTGCGCAGGTCCGACTCGAAGACCAGGCGGAACGCCTCGCTCTCGTGGTCGACGAAGTCGAAGTACGCGCGCACCGACGCGCTGACCCGCTCCTTGTTGTCGTTGGTGCCGCGCATCGCGTCGCGCACCTTCGCCACGATGGCGTCGCAGTGCGTGTCCAGCAGCGCGAGGTAGAGCTCCATCTTGCCCGGGAAGTGCTGGTAGAGCACGGGCTTGGAGACTCCCGCCCGCTCGGCGATGTCGTCCATCGCGGCAGCGTGGTAGCCCTGCGCGACGAACACCTCCTGGGCGGCGGCGAGCAGTTGCTTGCGGCGCGCCGAGCGGGGCAGGCGGGTGGGCCGGCCGGCGGTCTGTGCACCGTTCCCCACAGCGGTCATGGGAACCTCCGAGTTTCATCGTACGAGCCGGCACTTATCACCCGAACCGGTCCGGGCTCGTGAGCCCGTCGCGGAATTGGCCCGCCGCTGTAACTTATCGCCACTGTCGCCACACGGTAGCCTCAGCGGGGGCGACCAAGGAGCGCGCGGTGAGTGATTCAGGGCAACCCGGAGCCGCCACCCCGGGAGAGCACGGCGACGGGCGGGGTCAGCACGACGACCTGGCCCGCACCGGCGGCGGGTGGGCGCCCCCGGCGTCCGGCTGGGCCCGGGGCGCGGAGCCGCCGGCCGCCTGGCCCCGCGCCGATCTCACCGGCTGGGGCGCCTCGTCGCCCCGCCACGGCGACCTCCCGGCCCCGCTGCCCGGGCTGCCCGCCGAGGAACCGTCGGGCCGGGTCAACGGCCGCCACGTCAACGGCGTGGACCACGCCGGGGAGGATTCGCCCGTGACCCGCCAGGCGCCGGTGAGTGCCCCGCCCGTCGACGAGCCACGCCGGGAGACCGACGCCGACCGCCTGGCCGTCCCGGCCCAGCGGCCCGTCCCCGCGGTGGAGCAGCCGTCCGCCGAGGCGGAGCCACCGGCCCGGCATTCATCGGACGAAGCGCTGCCCGGCCGCGTGTCGCGCCGGGCGGAGGGCAGGGGCCCCACCTCCGCGCCGCCGGCCCTTCAGGTGCCGCCGGTCGGCGCGGCCGCCTCCGGCTTCGAGGTCCCGCCCGGCTTCCACGCCCCGGCCGCCGAGCGGGCCGCCGCGGAGCCGCCCCCGTCACCCTCCCGGGGCTGGGCCGACCCGCGCCCGCCCGAATCGCCGGCCGGGCCGCCGACCGCGTCCGGGGACTGGGCCGACCAGCGCCCGCCGGAGTCACCGGCCGAGCCGCCGCCCGGGTCCCGGGGCTGGGCCGACCGGGGGCCGGGCGAGCCGCCGTCGCTGTCGCGCGGCTGGGCTCCGGCCGACTCGCCGGCCGAGCCGCCGTCGCTCTCCCGGGGCTGGGCCGAGCG